>NZ_MSSV01000015.1 GCF_002150505.1 Algoriphagus ratkowskyi | reverse complement strand
GTTCAAAAAACCTCTTCTCATTTGACATGTTGTGGCACACTCACCAAAACAATTCTATGATAAGGAATGATGGTAATCATAAAATTGCGATCTCTGCGTAAACCTCTGTGCACTTTCCGGTTAAAAAAAACTTAATCCAAAACCGTAAACCTCACTCCCAAAAACCCTCTGATCCCCTGATTTGGAGCATAAACATAGGTAGGATCAAAAGTTAATGCATTTGGATTGCCCGGAGTAGGAATCACTGATCCATCCTGCGCAAAGTCAACTCCTCTATCAAATGGATCAAAAGCTCTTGCAATAGAATTTGCCGCAGGCGTGAAATTCAGTAGGTTTTTGACTCCTCCAAACACTTCCCATTTTTCACCCAGCTTTTTGGTCAACTGTATATTCTGAAGACTATACCAAGGCGAATACCCAGGTCTGTCATCTAGCGGACCTAGCAAAGGCAATCGCATAGGACTGTAAACATTTCCTGTATAATCCACCGTCAAACCCAAGCTGAAAATCTCATAACCAACGGACCAAACACCAGAAAACTTCTCCGTGAGTAACTGCCGTCTTTTAACTCCCTCCTCTTCTATACTCACATCCATTAACGTTCCCCCCGCTGTCACACTCAACCCATTTGGCCATGCAACATCTAGATTTAGAGAGACACCTTTAGAAACAGCTGAACCCTTCAAATTAGAATAAATGATCTGATTTGGGTTGGTTTCATAATTTGGGATAATTCTGTTGGTGAAATAAGTGTAAAATGCTGAACCATCTAATCCAACAAATACACCTTTGGCTGAATAGATTTTCTTTACAAGATTGGCATTTGCATTCCAGCTTTGCTCAGGCTTCAATTCCTCTGTAAATACAACTTCCCTCGCACCCGTCAGCGCTGCATGATCTTCAGTAAATACGTTGGCTACTCGAAAACCATTTCCTGCGGAAAGTCTCAAAACTGTATGCTTGTCACTTGAGGATAACTTATAATTTACACGAGGTGAAAAGATCGATCCGTGAATGGAATTATAGTCGTAACGAGCTCCTAATAGCAAACTCTGATTGGCCGTCAACTTAATTTCATCCTGTAAGAAAACTCCTGGTAAATGAATGACTGAAGGTGCGTTTTCATCCAAATTAAGCCTCGAGGTAGCAGAAGTATTATCATCATAGTAGGTGTATCTATAAGCCAAGCCAAGCAATAAACCATGTTTCTGAGCAGTTTTTGCCCAGGTCAATTGTCCAAAACCAATGTACTGGCTAGCTTTATAGATAGTCGTCCCATATACCGAATTTTGATTATGTCCATTAGCTGAAAACTGAAAATTCATATTCTCAGAAGTTGGCAACTGCCAAGTACCAAAAGTCTCCCATCGACTAGTATAAATACTCTCTCCATAAACTTCATCTCCGCCTCTATCCGCAGATGTCCAGTCCATCTCTCCTCCCCAGCGATCTTCATAGACATATCTTCCAGCCATGGTGAAAAGCCTATCATCGGGTCTTTGGACATTGATTTTCTGGAAAAAAGATATTCGCTTAGAAAGTGTGACATCGGTAAACCCATCACCATTATTATCAATGGGATTGTCGTAATAAAAGCCATTTATTCCCGTAAGCGATTGTATTTTCTTGCCCCAATTTGAACGCAAACCAAGATCCAAATTCATCTCTCCCCAGCCAGTAGCAAAGAAGTCTGTAGACACTAAAGGTGCTGCTTCAGGTTTTTTTGTAATTACATTAATCAGTCCTCCGACTGCTTCAGAACCATAAAGTGTGGAAGCCGGGCCTTTCACTACTTCCACCCTATCTATCAGCGCTTGAGGAATACCCGTCAATCCATAAACTGTTGCTAAACCACTCACAATCGGCATACCGTCAATCAGCACCATGGTGTATGGTCCTTCTAATCCATTGATGTGAATGTCACCCGTATTACAAACATTGCAATTGATCTGCGGACGCACTCCATTCACATTTTGTAGAGATTCAAAGATAGAAGGCGTAGGATTTGCTCTGAAAAAATTAGCGTTGTACACCTCTACTGGCACTGGACTGTCCAATTTGGAAACCTCCTGCATGGTGCCAGAGACGACAACTTCATCCAATCCACCGTCCATTTCCTCCATTTGAAAAACTAGTTCCTCTGAGCTTTGTGGAATCGCCACTTTCAATTGAGCAGACTTAAACCCTACCATCGATGCTTGAATGATGTATGTTCCTGACTCCTTAATTTCTATTCGGAACTTTCCATCCGCATCTGTAACAGCACCTACATTGAGGTTTTTGATATAGACATTTGCAAATTCTACAGGATCATTTTCCAGCATTACTCTACCTTTCACTGTACTAGTTTGGGCAGAAATAGCCCCTGAAAAAAAGAATAAACCAATAAATAAGAGGTACTTATATTTCATAAAACGGTAGTTAAATTTTTATTAGATACGACAAATCTACATTGTTAGATCTATCTAACAAAATTGTTTTAATAATTTTTTTATCATATTTGAATACTAAAGCAATAGAACATGGCATCTCAAACAGAAGAGAACTACCTGAAATCACTTTTTAATCTCGCTAATGAGAAAAGCGAAGTGAATATTTCCGAGCTGGCAACTCAGATGCAAGTCAGCATGCCTACGGTAAACAGCATGGTGAAGACCCTCCAAAAAAATGAATGGTTAATCTATGAAAAGTATAAGCCAGTAACGCTGACCCCAAAAGGCAAAAAAGAAGCTGCACTAATCATCCGAAAGCATAGGCTGACAGAGATGTTTTTAGTAAACAAAATGGGGTTTGGATGGGAAGAAGTCCATGAGATTGCAGAGCAGGTAGAACATATCCACGCTCCAAAATTCTTCGAGCGGATGGACGAAATGTTGGGTTACCCAACTATCGACCCCCATGGTTCTCCTATTCCAGACAAGCAAGGCCGCATACAAGAAATCAACTACCTCAGTCTATCCGATTGCAAAGCTGGACAAACCGTAATACTTGCCGCACTTACTAACTCCTCAACGGAATTTTTAGAATTTCTTAATGGCAGAAACTTGAGTCTAGGCACTGAACTGAAAATCACATCTAAAGAAGGCTACGATCAAAGTATTGTTGTTTCCTACTTGGATCATTCTAGTGAGACACTATCAGAAAAAGTATGCGAAAAGCTTTTGGTTAAAGTGTTGGAGTAGAAAAGGCAAATTGAAGTTTCATTTCCATGGACACATTTAACAGATAGTTATCAGCTAGACGGTAAATTACTAGTATAAAGTTTTTTCGGTCTTCATACACCAAAAGCGTTAGCAGGAAAGGTACTCAGATAATATTCCAAATAATTTAGATCGAGAGATACAAAGCTATTTCCAACAGACGTTTCTTGTTCGATTTCTCGAACAATAGCTTCTTTTGAATATTGCTCACCATTCAAGGTGGAAACCATGGTATTCTCTTCAGAGGATTGATAACGTTTAATTGCTAGTTTGATACGTGAATCCTTATCCATTTTGGCAAAAGGATAAATTTTCTGTTCGCCATTAGCCACTTTATCGTAATAGCTAAATTCACAGGTTTGTGGCTTGTAGCTAAGTGGTTTGCCTTTAGCTTCTAATGCGATTGGAGGTAGTGTTATTTTTTCCATAATGTTAAAGTTAAAAATAGCAGCTGTTTGTTTTTCAAAACAACTGCTATGTGAATGCATTATAAACGTTTCATGGTGAAATCCGCCAAGGTCATATGGTAGAAAACATAAGGCTGGATTCTAGCAGTTTTGCTTCCCCAAGCAGCACCAGACATGGCTGAGCGCATCAGGTCACGGTCTTGCATGAGCAATGCAGCTGTGGTAGTACCTGGCACAGCTGCCATACCCACATTAAACTGAGCAACTGAATCCGCTACGGACTGCTGAACAGTACGTCCAAGAGCCATGCTGATATCATATTGTGAATCGGCAATCCAAAAGAGTGTTGAATTTGCCCAAGTAAAAGTGAAATTCTCCGTGTATCCCATATAAGAGAATGCGCCCTTGGAAACTGTATTTGGCCCCAAATCTCTTCCAGTTCGGCAACTCAAAAAGTGAATGGAGCTATTGTCTACTTCCGAAGAATCATACGAACCTACGCGAAGTAAACTGGAGTTGCTATGGCCGGTATAGTTGTCATAATTTCCATGACCGATCCCACTGATATAAGTCACCCTTGATTCTTTTGCTCTGGCTGCAAAATTAGTACGATTGTCATTCACCCCTATCAGCTTAATCACCTCGAAACCACGACTTGCGAAAACAGGGTGAACATTATTTTGCCTATAGGTAGCAACCTCGCTGGTGACACTATCCGTGGTGTTTTCACAAAACAATACTTTGTTGGAAAAAAGCTTCCACTGAGCCTTTGGGATGATTTTCCATTCAGTAGGAATAGTGGGCAATACTTCGGCCTTTGGCATCACAAATTTGAGCGAATCTATAGATATCTTTCCCAGCATCTGATTAAGCAAGTATTCCGCATACTTTACCTCTGCATCTGCGATCTGCCTTCCAAAGGAAGTTTGGTTTTCAATATGAGATATAATTTCCGCCTTACTATACGTACCAGCTTCTATCACTCCGATCTTCAATTCTGGTTCTAGCTTAATTCGCTGTATTGCCAGCTTGGCTATGTTGTCAAGTGAGGTGAGATCCATGCCAAATTTTGGAGGCATTTTTCCAGATACTACTTCTTTCGCATACATAAGTGATCCATCACCTCGCACGCCAATTGCTTTTTCTGCAGCAAACTCCGGTAAGGTAAGCTTGCCTAGTTTTATTGTCTTCATTTTGATATTTAGATAAAAATTTTCGCCTACTATTAGCGGTTTCGGCTATCCGTCTATAAATAGATTTGTCAATCGTATTTACTTAAAAATTAATCAGTTACTTAAAAATTTGTGTCGCGGCACATGATCAAATTTAGAAAAAAACCAGAATTTATAGCTTCAATTTTTACTGATTTTGCGGAGACTTTTATGGAAAATTAATTTTATAAAAAATTTACTTTGCCTGCAGCTAAGACATCTCATGAGTTACTTGAATATTTTGGCTTTTCTTCCCTTGGTCAAAATATTGTTACATTTTGCACCAACCAATTTTTGAAACATGATCATAGACGTCCACACCCACATCAATAATTACCATGAAGAACGTGTGGTATCACTTGAAGACTGCCTAAATAAATTGACCGAAACAATGGAAGAAAATGAGGTTGATTACTCCCTAGTTCTCACTTCGTACAAAGTCAATGAACATCGACCTAGTACCAAAAAGGTGGTAGAAGCTATTGCAAACAGGAAAAACTTAGGGGTGGTCGCCGGAATCAGTTATCTGAATTATAACCATCATGATCTCCGCGAAATCGCAGAATATCTAGAGACAGGACTTATTAAAGGTCTCAAACTCTATCCTGGATACGAACCATTTTATCCAAGTGATTCAAGAATGAAAGTCGTCTATGACATGGCGATAGAATATGATGTACCGGTTATGTTTCACTCAGGTGACACCTATTCTCCCACAGGCAGGGTAAAATATTCCCACCCAATTCATCACGATGATCTGGCAGTGGACTATCCCGATTTGAAAATTGTGATTTGCCATGTAGGAAATCCTTGGATCAAAGACTGTATGGAAGTCACCTACAAAAACAAAAATGTTCATGCAGACTTTTCAGGATTGGTCTTAGGGGATTTCACTGAGAAATTTGAACGTTGGATGAAAAATGAATTGGAGCAGATGATCACTTATGCGGGTAACCCAAAGTACCTGCTTTACGGAACAGACTGGCCTATTTCTTCGATGAAATCATATTTGAATTTCATGAAAAATCTAGAGCTCCCCGATGATAAAAAGGAAATGATTCTTTGGAAAAATGCTGCAGAGTTATTTAAGATAGATGTAAATAGCTTTAAATAGAAGTTCATACCATTACAAGTCTAGATTGCTTCGTTCCTCGCAATGACGATAAATAGATCATACGATTTGATATTAACTTAGCTCAACTTGACAATTGCGATCTCTGCGTAACCTCCGTGCCCAATGCAGTAAACTTGAATTATAAAAAAACCACCTGCCGATTGCTCAGCAGGTGGTTTTTTATGAAATCAAATTTTAGATTAACGAACTACTTTTTTATAATCAGTTACTAAGTGCTCAATGAAAAATTCCATCATTCTATCTCTGTTCAGAGCAGTGTGACCTCCATCAGGTGCAAGTTGCACTTCAATGCTTTTGCCAGCATCTTGGAATGCTTTAATCAGCATTAGTGAATTGGCTGGGTGAACATTGTTGTCTGCAGTTCCAAAGAAAACCAATAACTCACCTTCTAGCTGATCAACTTTATTCATCAAGCTAAAGTTGTTATAACCTTCTTCATTGTTCTCCAGTGTACTCATGAATCGCTCTGTGTAGATATTATCATATAACCTCCAGTCAGTCACCGATGAATTGGCTACAGCCGCGTGGACTAACTCTGGGAATCTTAGCAACATAGATGCTGCGGTAGTTCCGCCATAAGAGGTTCCGTACACACCTACTCTATCCTTATCGAAGTAAGGACGGTTATGAAGTGATTTAATGCCTTCGGCAAAATCATCCATTTCTACTAAACCTAGGTTTCCATACAATTGATCAAGCAATTTCTTTCCTCCACCTTTTAGATTTCTGCCATCAATATTCAATACCAAGAAACCGTATTCTGTCATAGGGTCTGGAGTGCTGAAATTCTCTCTAAATGCATTGGTAGCCGGACCACCGTAGTTATTTAGGATGACTGGATACTTTTTGCTTGGGTCAAAATTCGATGGGAAGTGAATCATACCATGCAATTCAGTCACGCCATCTTTGGAAGTAAAAGTAAATACCTCCACTTTTTTCAAGCCCAATTCTTCAAACTCGCTCATGTCACTTTTCGCCAACTCAGCAACCACTTTGCCCTTAGCATCGAGTAAATTCGTAAATGGTGGAATGTCATGCGTCTGAGCGATATCTACGAAAAACTTTCCATCAGGAGAGATCGTCACTGAATGAAGGTATGCTGGATCAGTCAATCGAGTATCTTTCGTGCCATCAAGCTGAACACGATGAAGCTGCATGAGCATGTGATTTTCACCACTGCGAGCCATATAGTACAACAACTTTTTATCCTCATCCACCTTCACAATAGTAGATACTTCGAAAGGATGAGAAGTGATTACATTGACTAGCGTTCCGTCAAAGTTGTATAAGTAATAATTGTTGAAACCGGATCTTTCAGACGCCCATATAAAGTGCTTTCCATCAGCCAAGACGTTCATTTCTGGAGAATTCTCTACAAAACTAGGAAGCCACTCTTCACGGATTACTGTTCTACTTTTGCCAGTCTCAGGATTTGCAGCACGTAATTCAAGGATATTCTGGCGTCTATTCGTAGAATGGTAAAGCAATTCTTTGCCGTCAGGAGTCCAAGACATATCATAGATATAAGTTCCTAAATCTCCATCAGAATATGGCTTACCATCTCTGATATCCAGTTCCGTCATCTTTTTGGTAGCCACATCATAGACCATCAGATCGACAGGAAGATTTGGCTCACCTACCTTAGGATACGCCTCCACTTCAAGAGAATCATACAGTTCCAACTGGTTCAAAAGCACATAATATTTCTTTACATCCTTCTCTACAAATCTGTAGAATGCAATTTTGCTACCGTCTGGAGACCACCACATCGCAGTGTTTTGGCTTAATTCTTCACCATAAACCCAAGTTGCGATACCATATTTCACCTGGTTTTCCTCGTTACCATCTGTAGTGATTGCAACTACATTGCTGCCGTCAGCATTACTGAGGTACATGTTACGGTCCTTGGTGAATGCTTTTAATTTTCCGTCAGGAGATTCAGCAGAATCAAATTGACGACCACGTACAGGGCGATTAAAAGCACGTCGCTCAGGTCTTGTGATTTCACCAGCTTCTGTTACCTTTTTGGTCTTAACTGAGAAAGATTGAAGCTTACCATTTTCAACATATGTAAAGGACTGACCATCGGGAGCCCAAGTCACATTTAGACTTCCGGGCTTTACTGCCGATCTATACTGAGGTACCATTTTCTGATATTGTTCATAGCCAGGCATATTTTTGAGCTTGTCTTGAGCTTGCGATACAGAAATGGTAGTGGCCAACGCTACAGCCATTGTGAGGAAGAACTTATTCTTCATATACTATCCGGGTTAAGTTTATTCTAGTTGCGATGATACTATTTTTAGCTGTAAAAAGCAGGTAGAAATACACGATAGGTTTTACAAACAACTTATAATTTACGTTTCCTACTGGCACTAGTCATTCTATATTTATTTGGAAGACACTCTTAGCCTTTTGCCAAAGCGTTTCGAAAAAGGGAAAAATAATTTACCTTAAAGCAAAAAAAAATAGAAGCCTGTAGGTAGGTGCTACAGGCTTCTATATGATACTCCTAACTTATTACTTACTTTTTTTCTCAGCAGGAAGGCCTGGATTTTCCTCCAACTCCTTCAGCGTCCAATAGCCCTTTTTATCCTTATAAGCATCTCTCACATAACCAACTGTCACTCTCCACACCGTCCCTTCATTATTCAAATGTCCTCGGATGTAGCTTAGCACATTGGCGATCTCAGTGTCATCGTATTGCGCAGCAGGTGCCATCGGTCCATTGAATTCTTTACCATCTACAGGTCCCGTCAAGCCGTTCATTAGGATTTTTATGGTGGTCTCTGGATCACCAGTCACGCGTGGTGAACCTACAAGCGAGGGAGCCAACTGGTCGATTCCCTTTCCATCTGCTCCATGGCATGCAGAGCAGAAATCCTTGAAGATCACATAGCCTGCTACAATCTGTGAACCACCATTCGTCATTTTGTACTTATTCTTGAGCATTTGAATCTCAGAAAAAGAAGGATTTAGATTCTCGGCTGTAGTAGCCACAAGAAGCTCGTTATTCGGATAGTTATCTTTAATCTGAGTCACCATAGCCTTGGTCTCCTCACTATGAATCCTAGCAGAAAGTACTACTTGCTGCAATACCTCAGCATCTTTGTCGAATCCCATCGCATTAAGCGCTTCCAGCATATCTGCGTCATTTGCCTTTAGGTATCGCTCACTGATTCTCACCGCCGCAGCTCGGACGCGAGGATCTTTATCTTTCATGGCAATCTTCACCAATTCTTTGCTCTCAGCATGCAGACCTTCCAAAGTCCAAAGCGCATGTACTCTCTCTATTCCATAATCTTTATCATCCTTAAATAAGGTTTGGAAAAACCCCTCGTTACCCTTCACGATACTTTCCAACTCAGGCACTACTGACATATCTTTCTTTAGTATGATCAACTTCTGAGCATTTAGCCTCCACCAGCCATTTGGATGTGATAGGTATTGTATTAATTCACCAGCAGATTTATTAAGCAATTGTGGCTTTTCGCCAAGAGTCGTCTCTTCATGATATACTCGATAAATCCTCCCTCTTTGGAAAAACTTATCGTATCCATACTTATCAACCATCTCTCTCAAATAACTTCCTTTTCCTACCCAGTTGCCTTCCTGTATAATTCCACGATACATATCCGCGATATACAAACTTCCATCAGGACCTGTGCTTGAGAAAACCGGACGGAAAAGCGGATCAGTTGAAGCTAAAAATTCAGTCTTCTCATACGGGTTTTCCAACACGATTTTGCCATCCACATGATTCACTTTGGCTCTGCGAATCAGACGACCCACTGGCTCAGGAATAAAAAGATCTCCGTAAGCTCCAGGCATTTTATCCCCCAAATAAACTTCCTGACCAGAAACTGCAGTAAATGTATTTAAGGTATTGTCTTCAGCTCTTACTCTACGTAACCCACCCTGCACATCAATATTTCCCACAATAGGCCAAGGCTCTATAAAGCTCTCATCCCAATGATCTTTCAAAGTGAGCTGTCCGTAAGCAGGATTTTGTTGGAATCCCAAGGCTGGAATTTCTCCTCCAGCACGTGAGAAAAACAACCTACCTACTTCATCCTGAGTCAAGCCATACTGACCAGGCATAGGCTCAGGAAGCGTGTCTCGGATCAATCGATCATTTTCAAATCTGTAGCGAAAAGGGTCATTGGAGACATATAGCCAATTGTCTATTCCCCAAATCATATTTGCGTCCTGATGTTCTAGGTTACGATTATCACGATCCGGATCTCCAAGAATCAATATTTTCTCATCTGCTACCCCATCATTATCCGTGTCGCGATAGCTGTAAAGATTTCTATCGTAAGTCACTCCCACAATCACACGATCATCCAGCGGCAAAATAATCCTCGGTAAAACCAAGCTATCTATGAACACCGAACTTTTGTCCATTACTCCATCTCCGTCTGTATCATCCAAGAGCATCACCCGACTCCATGGCTCATTCTCATCTGTGGCATCGGCATCCTGCATGTAGGTATTCATTTGTGCGACATACATTCTACCATTGCCATCCCAGGCAAGTGCAATAGGCTCCGAAACCATGGGTTCACTTGCTACCAACTCGATTTTGAAACCTTCGGGAAGGTGAATTCTCTCCATTGATTCTTGAGGAGAAAGTGCTACTAATTCTGGATTTGGATTGATTTCAGGTTTTTCGTAGATCTTATCTTTATATATCTTCTCTTCTTCTTGGCAGGAGGAAAAAAGGATGGTTACTAAACAAATAAGTAAAAGGTGTTTCATTGGGTTACAAGGTTTGATTAATATAGAGGTGAAAGCAAAGGATTTGAAAGTTTGATCCTGCCTTTCTTACAAAGGACAAGAAATCAGTTTACAATAAATCAAAAATTAATGGAATGTGTATCCTTAGATATACTAAAACTCGCTCTGGCAATTTGCCATTCGACCAAATTTGATTTCCCTACTCATAAAATCTCCATATATTGGATTTGTAAAGTAACAACCCCAACAATAACCTAATTTATGGAATACAGAAAGTTAGGAAACACTGGAATAGACCTGTCTATTCTAGGTTTTGGAGCGTCACCTATGGGAGATGTTTTCAATGTTTCTGACGAAAAAGACGGTTACCGAGCCGTAGCCTATGCAATCGATCATGGTGTGAATTTTTTCGATGTTTCTCCTTTTTATGGTCTTACCCTGGCGGAAAAGCGACTGGGAAATGCACTGGAAGGAAAGCGGGACAAGGTGATTTTAGCTACAAAATGTGGCCGCTATGACCTGCAGGAATTTGATTTTTCTGAAAAGCGTATTCTCAAAAGTGTAGATGAATCTCTTTCCAGACTCAAAACAGATTACGTCGATCTCCTTCAGCTTCATGACATAGAGTTTGTGGACAAAGAGCAAATCCTAAATGAAGCTTGGCCAACACTGGTAAAACTTAAAGAGTCAGGAAAAGCCCGATTTATAGGAATTACTGGTTTGCCAGTAAATTACTTAGCAGAAATCACTCGAAATATAGATGTAGACACAGTCCTGTCTTGGGCGCATTACAATCTACTGGAAGATGAAATCAATCGAGAATTGGTGCCCCTTTCTAAAGAAAAGGGCTTCGGTTTGATGAATGCTGCTCCTTTGATGCAACGTATACTTTCGGATGCTCCGTTACCTGAATGGCATAGATCTCCACAAGCGATGAAGAACATGCAATCAAAACTGCTTACACTTTGCACTAGCTATGGAGTGAAACTAAGCGATGTTGCGATTAGATATGCATTGGATCATCCAGATATTACCACGACAATTGTAGGCATGTGTGATCTATCTACAATTACTCAAAATGTATCTGTGCTGGATTTCAAGATTCCTCAAGGTCTTTTGGAGGAAATCGAAACCCTCGTCGCTCCTGTCAAAAACCAAATGTGGTTTGAAGGAAAAGCGGAGAATAATATTTAAGAAAAAGATAGAAGATAGAAGACGGGAGACAGAAGACCGGGGAGGCGTTCATCACAAACAACTTAGTATTAAAGCGATCTGTTTGTAAGTGATAACCCTTCGACTTCGCTCAGGGTGACAATCGACTTCGCTCAGGGTGACAATCGACTCCGCTCAGGGTGACAATCGTGTCAGACTGAGCGAAGTCGAAGTCGGCATATAGTAAACTTTGAAGTAGAATATTCAACCGATAAACTCAAACCTAATGAAAGCACTAGTCCTAACTGATATCGGTAAAACAGAACTCCGAGAAGTCGAAAAGCCCATACCAAAAGCTGGAGAAGTCCTCTTAAAAGTCGGAATGGTTGGTTTTTGCGGAGGAGACCTGAATAGCTATAGAGGCCTTTTCCCTTTACAAGAATACCCAAATATCCTCGGACATGAAGTAGGCGGAACCATCGAGGAACTCGGAGCTGATATTCCTGAGAACATCAAAGTCGGAATGAAAGTGACGGTTTACCCTTATTTGAATTGTGGAAAATGCATCGCTTGTCGCAAAGGCGCTCGAAATGCCTGCAAGGAAAATAAGACTATGGGCGTTCGCCGACCAGGTGCGATGTGCAGATACATTGCGTTGCCTTGGCAGGATGTGTTTCCTTCTGAGAAATTATCACTTCGTGAGCTAGCTTTGGCGGAGCCACTGACAGTTGGTTTTCACTCTGTGAATCGTGCAAAAGTTACTTCACAAGATCGAGTGGCTGTGATCGGTTGTGGAATTGTTGGTTTGGGAGCTGTAGCATCGGCTGTGAATAAAGGTGCACAAGTGATTGCCATTGACTTGGATGATGCCAAACTGGCGATCGCAAAGAAAATTGGCGTGAAGCATACGATAAATCCTAAGAAGGTTGATCTACACAAAACCCTTCAGGAAATGACCACCAACGATGGCCCTGATGTGATCATCGAAGCAGTGGGAAGCCCGATTACTTATCGCCAAGCGGTAGAAGAAGTTGCTTTTACTGGTCGAGTTGTATGTATTGGCTACGCAAAAGCGCCTGTGGAATTCAATACTTCTCTCTTTGTGCAAAAGGAAATAGAAATCTTAGGTTCGAGGAACTGTACCACAGAATTCCCTGAAGTAATTGACTATTTGGAACAAGGTAAATTCCCTGTGGATGAGGTGATCAGCAAAGTGGTGACCATTGACGAGTCCGAACAAGCTCTCGAAGATTGGTCTAAGGATCAGCAGGGGATAATTAAAATAATGATAGATTTTGACAAGTAGAAAAATGATAAAATCCTGCGTAACAATTGCCCTAGTACCTCAAATCAAAAGCGGCCCTTGGATCTATTGGGAAGATCTGGAAGCTGGAATGGAGAAAGCTTCCAAACTAGGTTTTGATGCCATAGAATTGTTCACTCCAGCAGCGGACGCGATTGAGATTCCGAGATTGAAAGCACTTCTCGCAAACCATAAACTGGAACTCGCAGCTGTGGGAACAGGTGCAGGCAAGGTAATTCATGGATTAACGCTTACTGATCCTGATCCAGCTATTCGAGCGAACGCGATTTCATTTATCAAGGATATGATGGATTTCGGAGCTGTTTTTGGTGCTCCGGCGATTATTGGTTCGATGCAGGGAAATGTACTTCCCGGAAATGACAGAGAAGAAACGATGTCTTGGCTTGCCGAAGCTTTGAACCAACTTGGAAAGCATGCAGAATCGATGGGAGTGATCTTGATCTATGAACCCTTAAACCGCTACGAAACCAATTTGCTCAATACTATTGAAGCCGGGTCAAAATTCTTGGATACGCTGGAAACCAAGTCAGTAAAGCTTTTGGCGGACTTATTCCACATGAATATTGAAGAGGGTAATTTGGAAGAAAGCATACTGAATTGGGGTAAATACATAGGCCATGTTCACTTTGCAGATAGTAATAGAAGACCTATGGGTTTTGGACATACATCAATGCAGGAAATAGCATCAGCGCTGAAAACTATTGGATATACTGGTTATGCTTCCGCCGAAGCTTTCCCCTACCCTGATCCGGATGCAGCAGCAGAGCAGACGATTGAGGAGTTTGGGAAATGGTTTCGGTGATTTACGAAGTACGATTGACGATTTACGAGGTTTATAGGTACTCCAACCCATGAATTCACTAGTGAACCGTATGTTATGTTACGATCAATCAGTATTCTTCAGTCTCTCAATTCTTGATTTTGGATTCGATCTCCAATCTCTTTTCTCTAATCTCTTCTCTCTAATCTCTTTTCTCCAATCTCTTCTCTCTAATCTCTTTTCTCTAATCTCCTTTCTCTAATCTCTAATCTCTTTTCTCCAATCTCCTTTCTCTAATCTCTTTAATTTAAAAAATGAAACGCTTCGCACTTACACTTGACCTCATCGATGATGAGGAATCTATCAAAGAATACGAGCAGCATCACGCTGCCGGAGCTGCGTGGCCAGAAGTGACTCAGCACGATATAGATGCGGGAATACTCAATATTGAGATTTTCCGTACAGGAAATCGCATGTTTATGCTGCTGGAAACTGTCGATGAGTTCGACTTCGACGTCAAAGCGAAATTCGATGCTTCCAACCCTGTTATAGCAAAATGGGAAGCCTTTATGTGGAAATATCAGCAAGCTATCCCTTGGGCAAAGCCTGGAGAAAAGTGGATCTTGATGAATAGAATCTTCAAGTCTGGGGAGTGATTGATGAGATCATTTGCATTTTAGCGAGTAGCTATAGTTTCTTTGATTAACTGGTAGGGAAGACCGAAGACAGGAGACCGAAGTGGCCTCAATCGACGGGTTTAACATCTCTTGTAATGCTTTTGATTTTTTTGAAGAAAATAATTAACAAAGTTTGACTACTTGATTTCTAATTTTATACCGATTTTACTGATTCACAAACTCTTATAATATGAAAGATCTGTTTAAACCTCTTTTCATTGTAGCTTTTGCAGTGCTGAGTTCAAGCCTAAGTTTCGGCCAGAATACATTGAATCCTCCAAAAGGCTATGATCATGATACTGGAAATATGGTGTCTATGCTTGAAAACTTACGAGCAAGGATAATCTATAGCACCCAAGAACTCAATCAGGAGCAAACAGATTTTTTACTGGATGATAAAGCCAATCGAATAGGTGCAATGATCATGCACTTAGCGGCCACTGAGGTCTATTATCAAGCATACACATTTGAAGGAAGAGGATTTAACGAGGAGGAAAAAGAGAAATGGGAAAACGCCTTAAACCTAGGCGATGAAGCTAGATCTGAATTAGTAGGAAAACCAATCCAATATTACTTGGACATCTGGTCACAAGTGCGACAAAAAACCTTAGACACATTAAAAGAAAAAGACGATAAATGGTTTGCGAAACTAGCAAAAGGTGGGCAGTTTGATAATCATTGGGCTTGGTTTCATGTGATGGAGCATCAGGCCAATCACATGGGACAGATTAATATGCTAAAAAGCAGATTGCCTAAGTAAAACCGCCTATTTCACTTCGACTTCAAAAGTCTTTTCAAAGGCCAAACCGTCTTTGGTCAATCCCTCAACTCTCAGATTCACACGCTTGAGAACTTGAGGGATTTTTACGTTGAAGGTGTAAACCCCATCTTTACTTTCCGCATTCGCATCCCAAAATAAGGTTGGTTTCAACTCCACAGCCTGATCATCTTCCATCTTGGTTGGGAAAGGAATATCTCGGGAAAAACCACGGATTCTGAATTGCTGAAAGCCTTCTGAATTAAATGCCGTTTGTTCAGCAGTTTCAGATCTCTGACCTTTTTTGGTAGTAATCATAATGACGCCGCCAGCTCCAGCCATTCCAAAAACTGCCGAATTCAACGTGTAAACTTTGATTGATTCCAATTCGGATGGAATGAATGAGCTCATCAATGCGTCAAAACTTACATCATCCAAAAAAGGATAACTAGCCCCATCTATAATCAAAAGTGCATTGGGAACTTTAAACCCAAAATTAAAATTGCCTATACTCTTTCCTCCTTGCTTAAATCCGAAATATCCAGCTAGTGCTGAAGGTGTAATCGTCGCTAATCTATCCTCACCAATCTCACGATCAGGCGTTCCATACCCATAGTTTCGCTCCTCCATGGTTTCAATCTTTTCATCCTCCTTCACAAATTCCTCCAGCAAGATATAATCACCTGAGATGTCAAATCGTAATTCATCATTTACTCTTGGATAAGTCTCATAGCTGATTTTGGGATAAGGCCCTCTGAAGAGCGGCTTGGTTTTAACACCTAATTCTACTGACCCATAATGCTTTTGCTTAGCATCCAATGCTGCTATGGAGAGGGTTGCCGAATCAGTAAAATTCAATCCAGTAGCTCGGAAATAGCCGGAGGAATCTGTCTCAACAATCCCATAATCCGCCAAATCATCTCTAACTAGCGTGATAGGATTGACGTATGGATCCCGCTTTTTATCTCTGGTGAATTGCCCCTCGACTGTGATCCCATACTCTATTTGATGCTGGCCAAGTGCAAGGTTTGCCGGAGCCTGCTTTTCATCTAGCCAATCCATCGCATTTATCAGTGTTTTCTGATTAGCGACAGTGGACACCATATCAGCATCTGTCAGCGAAACCATAAACTCCACATCTGTCAACTCCTCCGTTTCATCCAAAAACGATACCCTGAATTCAATTTCTTTGAAAGAATCTCTGAAAAATACCGAGTCTTTTAAATTGATCATCAGATCACCAAATAAGTCTGGATTTGAAATAGCTACTGCTTTGATATTTTCTTCTTTTTTCAGAACAGGAAGTGCCCTCACAAAAAAATCCTTTTCTGGATAATTCCGCATCCATTCTGTATAAGCTCGAATAAAATAATCGCCAGATTCAAGCTCTTTTGGTATCACAAAAGCTCCAGAGATCTTTCCAATTTGGGTGAAAAATGATTCAGTTTGGATAATCTCAGCGTCTTCATTCATCAAGTCCAAGTAGAGCACTCGGCTGAGCGTATCAGACATTACCTTGTTTTGATAGAGCATTTGCCCTCCCAGCCAAACCGTTTCCCCAGGATAGTAATAAGGCTTATGGGTAGTGAAATACGGTTTTTCCCGTAGGTTATTCCAGCGCTGATATTCTAGTTGACTGCTATCGACTTCTGCCAGGTATTTTTCAAAACTTTCCGAAGGCACATAGTCATGTGGTAAAAGTCGCCCCATTCGCTGCCTACCCATATAACCTGATAAGACCACCTGTGATGGAACAACAGGAATGCCATTTCGATCAATGTCAAAATATCCAAGAGGAGCAGAAATCCAGCTGACTGGATAATAAATATCCGAGTAATAATCGTTTCTCCAGCGCTTTCCTTTGTAATGGATTTCTGCATCATTCGGCCAAAATACTCTGTAATTACCGTTTTTGAGCGGCATTCTTCGAATAGAATCTGGATTGACAAGGTTGATGGATTTGTCGAGTTCTTCAGTGTAGATGTTGGTTCGTTTTCGAAGCATATCTGAAGGCAACACCTGAAAGATCTCGAAATTTTCTGTAGCTGATTTAGAGAGCAAAATTGACTTTAGAAGGTGACGAATAGAACCAACATAGCTAGTTTCCTGATTGGCTTCAGTGATGGCCAACTTCGTAGAATCGCTAATGTCTTTTGGATCAAAAAACACAAAACCAACGTAGCTGGAGCGGTTATTATAAAAACGGTAATCCTTCAAATAGTAGGTCACATCATATCCCAACGCATCATTAACGATTTGCAATGGTTCCTGAGCAGTGGCATGAACGTAATTTGGCCCGCTCTCTTTTATCGTTTCGAAATCTAATACCCAAGGATTTTTGATTTCCAATTGAGAAACTAATGGATCATCCGGAACTGCTAAAAATACATCCTGAAAACGACGTAAGTCCCGCTCCCACTTCTTGTCCCGGCGTGTTTTCAATTCCACCTCAGAAAGCATAGACTCCAAGGGCTCCAACTTAAAATCCAACTTGTTTGTGCCAGCAAGACTGAAAGATTTGGTCTCGGTTTCATACCCCACAAAGGACGCTACGAGTTCAATATTTCGAGGGAGATTTCCAGAAATCAAATACTTTCCATTCACATCCGTGGTGCTACCTATGGTGGTGTTATTGACAAAAACATTGGCGAAAGGCATGGCTTCACCAGTTTTGGAGTTCTTGACAGTTCCAGAAATGGTCTGTGCACTTATTGAAAAATTGATAAAACATGCCATCAGCAAAAAGCAGAGTAATCTAACTAGATATGAAGTCATTAGGAAAAGATTGGGTTTGGCTACTAAGATAGAAGTTTTGGTGAAAAACCTTCTGCTTTTTATCCTCAAAAAAAAAGTCCTGCTTCTGGAGAAGCAGGACAACCGGAAACTTGGAAAAGTTACTGTGTGTGAATTCTTAATATCCAAGAGTCTTTAACATACTCTCTTCCGTCTGATCATCGGCGAAGAGTCGATGGCTGATATTCCCATCTTCGTCCTTCTCGATCAACACATGCTTAGGAGCGGGAATCAAGCAATGCTGAATTCCACCATATCCGCCAAGAGATTCTTGATAAGCTCCCGTATGGAAAAAGCCCAGATACTGCACTTTATTCTCTGGCTTCGGAAGGTATAGATTATACTGATGAGCTTCTGAATTATAATAATCCATGCTATCACAGGTCAATCCACCTAAGTTGATATTTTGATATCCCTCATCCCAGTTGTTCACGGCCAGCATGATGTACTTCTGGTTAAGACCCCAGCTATCAGGTAATTGCGTAATAAATGATCCATCTATGATATACCAAAGCTCCTTGTCGTTTTGAAGTTTTTCCTCCAAAACAGAATACAATACCGCTCCACTCTCTCCTACTGTGTAGCTTCCAAATTCAGTGAAAATGTTTGGCTCTTCTGTATTGTTTTTACCACACATCCACTTGATATTTTTCACGATCTGCTCCGCCATGTATTGGTAGTCGTAGTCGAAAAAGACATTGGTTTTGATCGGCCATCCACCTCCAATATCCATGGAGTCCAAGGTTGGTGAGATCTTTTTCAAGTCCACATATTTCTGGATGAAGCGAGTCAATTCAGACCAGTAATACGCAGTATCTCTGATCCCAGAATTGATAAAGAAATGCAGCATTTTTAGGCTAACATTCGGATTATCTTTGATTTTATCCTCGTAAAGTTGGATGATGTCATTGTATCTCACGCCGAGTCTAGAAGTGTAAAAACCAAACTTTGGCTCCTCATCTGCTGCGATTCTGATCCCAACTTGGAAAGGTACTTTCACATGCTCCAAGTAATAATCGATTTCAGTCAAATTATCCAAAATCGGTACACAATTCACAAAACCTTCATTCAGCAACTCAGAGATGTATTGCTTGTAAAGTTCTCGTTTGAAGCCGTTACAAATAATAAAAGTGTCTTTTGTGATCTTACCCTGAGCATACAAACTTCTGATTAACGGAATGTCAAATGTCGAAGAAGTCTCGATATGTATGTCATTTTTCAGGGCTTCATTCAGCACAAAACTGAAGTGGGAAGACTTGGTGCAGTAGCAATAGGTATAATTCCCTTTGTAGTCATGCTGCTCCATCGCATTCTTAAAATACGTCTTTGCATTCTGAATACTCTCAGAGATTTTTGGCAAATAAGAAAGCTTGAGTGGAGTTCCATAGGTTTCTATAATCTCCATCATATTCACTCCATTGAAGTGCAGTTCATTGTTTTCTACTTTGAATTCCTTCGTAGGAAAATCGAATGTCTGCTCAATCAGATCCTTGTATGTATTCATTTGCAAAAATAATTGGTGTTAAAGCGTTGCAAAAATTGCTTTTTCTCGGGGGAATTCAAATGAAAAAGGGACAAATCCATTCGGATTGTCCCAATATTAAAAAAACATAAGAATTTATTAATTATCTGCTCTACCCATTATGGCGTTCTGAAGCAAGATTTGTTCAGAAAGGAAGTGTTTTCTATGTCTGATAATTTCTTTTAACACCTTTTTGAATCTCACTTCATTTTGCAAATGCAAGATAAGTTGAGAAAAGAAAGAAGAAACTTCAGACTGATTGGACTCTGGATAATGAAAGTATACTGCTTTTTCCGAAGAAGCAAAGCTAAGATTCAAGCTCCGCGGTTTTCCAGCTTCACTTAAACCCTTAAACAATGGGAAAAGAAATTCAAAGCTCTCATCGAACTTGCACATCCCCTGCATCACCAAACCAGATTTCTGATTGAAAATCTTTACGATTTCCTGCTGATTGACGGAAACTTTAGAATAGCCACTGGATAATCCAATTAGCTGATCTACTGATGCGGGTTTTGTCTGTGATAATGCGCTCATTTATGCGAGTTTTAGAATTTAACAACTGGTCAAATGTAGCCGAGTTTTTAATATTATCCTATATTCCCTATAATATTTGTAGGGTTTATTTATAAAATATCAATCGACTGCAGTATCTACCTGATTTATAAGCTTATAATTCGAATCTTTGGAGCTTATCTAGCGCTGCTATCAAATCTGAATCCTTCTTAGCAAAGCAAAATCTTAAAATTTTGTAGTCTTTTTTATTAGAGAAAAAAACTGAAATAGGTATACTAGCCACTCCTATTTCCTTTGTCAGTCTCACGGCTAGCTCATAATCTGATTCCTCAGAGAGATTGGCATAAGACACCATTTGGAAAAAGCTTCCTTGTGCGGGACTGAATTCGAAGCGAGTATTTTTCAGTCCTTCACAAAACAGATCTCTTTTCTTCTGATAGAAATCCGGAAGTGTTAGATAGTGCGAAGGATCTGATAAATAATCTGCCAAGGCATATTGTAAAGGTGTGGCAGAACTAAAAGTTAAAAATTGATGAATCTTCCTAAATTCCTCTGTGAGTTTCGGCGGAGCCAGGCAATAGCCAATCTTCCAACCTGTCACATGAAAAGTCTTCCCAAAAGACCCGCAAACAAAGGTTCTTTCCCTCAAAACCAGATGCGTAAGTAAGGATAAATGTTTTCTTCCATCAAAGGTAATATGCTCATATACTTCATCACTCACGATCAAAATATCCTTATTCTCAACAAATTCAACCAATGTATTTATGTCTTCTGATGTCCACACATATCCACTTGGGTTATGAGGTGTATTCACCATGATCAACCGAGTTTTCTCAGAAATAGCTGCTTTCACTTTATCCCAATTCACCGAAAAGTCTGGCGTTTCTAAAGGAACATAAACTGGTTTACCTCCATTCAACTCAATCGCTGGCGCATAGCAATCATAAGCTGGATCAAAAAGAATGACTTCATCACCTTGCTTTACCACTGCCGTCACAGCTGCATAAATAGCCTCTGTTGCTCCAGAAACAACCGTTACTTCCGTTTCTGAATTCAAGTCAACACTATGAACTAACTTAGTTTTCACCGCAATCTGTTCCCGCAAAATTGGAACACCACTCATCGGTGCATATTGATTGAGTCCTGCTTTCATATGTTTCGTGACTAGTTCTACCAACACAGGGTCGCAGTCAAAACCGGGGAATCCCTGAGAGAGGTTTATTGCGCCACAATCACTTGCGAGCTTGGACATTGTTGTGAAAATCGTCGTCCCTACATTGGGAAGTTTAGATGAAATAGACATAGTTCAAAACTATTGATTTTGCGTTTAGCTTGTTAAAGATGCTCAAATTGGTCTAGAAATATTCCTTATTCCACGTAGATCTCTGTAGAAAACATCGCTGATAATCGCTTATTTTTAGTTTAAATCATTGCGGGTAGCCATTCTTGGGACACGAACTACGGGAATTACAGCATCAAATATGGGACTAACCTCAGCTCATATGTTCGTGTCTCACGAACAGCTAATTGTTATTAATAGCGTCCTTTGCGAAACTTTTGTGGCCTTTGCGGTTAAAAAAACACCAGCACTATCTATACTTGAACATTGTCAACTGATAATTTAAGCACTTTTTGGGCATTTTTGACTACTTTTGCGACGCTTTATATAACCCAAATTAACTTTAAAATCTACTCCAAATGCGTGATATAATATTAGTAGAAGTACGATCAGAATTAGCCGCAGGAACTCGTGGAGCAAGTATGGGCATAGATGCGTTGAAGATTGCGAGTTTGGACAAAAAGTCTGATTTCTTCACGCAATTTGATCCTATCAACGTTCAGGATGCAAACAGTTTTCTCTGGAAAGGGAATAATTTCCCGCATGCTAAGTATATAGATGGCGTGTATCAGGTCTTGAAAAACGTGTATTCCACTATCGAATCTCTGCGGATGGAGAAGAAATTCCCAATCGTTTTGGCAGGAGATCACAGCACTGCAGCAGGTACTATTATGGGAATCAAAGCGGCTGACCCAGATAAACGCCTCGGAGTAATTTGGATCGATGCACATGCGGATATGCACACGCCTTATACTACTCCCTCTGGTAATATGCATGGAATGCCATTGGCGATCGTTTCTAATCTTGACAACTTGGATTGCCAAGTGAATGAACCTACAGAGGAGACATTGGAAATTTGGAAAAAGATAAAATCCATTGGTGGTGATTTCCCTAAAATTCATCCAAGCGATATCGTTTTCATCACCGTGCGAGACACCGAAGCTCCCGAAGATCATTTGATCAAAAATTTTGGAATCAAAAATTTCAGCACAGCTGAAGTACGGAAGAAAGGTATAGATCAAATCGCTTCTGAAGCCTTAGAAGTATTGAAAGAATGTGATCAAATCTATATTTCCTTTGATGTGGACAGTTTAGATAGCTCCATTTCTGTAGGTACAGGAACTCCTGTGCCTGATGGCTTGACTGTGCAGGAAGCGATAGAACTCAATGTAAAACTCATCCAGGATAAGCGTGTCTGCTGCTGGGAGATCGTGGAAGTAAATCCAACGCTCGACTCAGAGAATCTAATGGCCGAAAACGCCTTCGAAGTCCTCGAAGCAACTACAAAGTCATTAGTGGATAATTTTTAATTGTTTTAACCGCGGAGTTCACAGAGGGTAACGCAGAGGACACAATGACTAATTTAATCCTTATTTTCATAGGAAAGACTTTTGGGTATTATGGATAATTATGACTTGGCTTTTGAAAATGAACTCGCAACGAAAGTAATAGGAATTGCAATGGAAGTTCACACGCAGTTAGGACCTGGATTATTAGAAAATGCCTATAAACAAGCACTAGCTTTCAAGCTCAAAAAAGAAGGCTTTTTAATCGAAGTAGAAAAGAAAATGCCATTGATTATTGATGGTGTCGAATTAGAAAATGGCTATTGTATTGACATTTTAGTGGAAAGTAGGCTAGTTTTAGAATTGAAAGCAGTAGAAAGGACTACAGAGATTCATTTTGCCCAAACACTGAATTACATTAAGCTTGGCAATTTCAAATTAGGACTACTAATTAACTTCAATGTTCCAAGACTAAAACTTGGAATTAGAAGAGTGATAAATACTAAATAAGACTCAATTAAATTCACAGTGGCCTCTGTGTAAAACTTTGCGCCCTCTGTGGTAAAATTTATGGAAATACAAGAAACTATCAACCGAGGCATTCAGCTTGCCTTTCAGAATATATTCAACCACGATTTACCTTTGGATCAGATCAGCCTCGCTCCTACGAGGAAGGAATTTGAAGGGACATACACCTTCGTGGTTTTCCCTTATTTGAAAGTATCTAAAGCAACTCCTGAAGCTACAGCCAATTTAATCGGTGAATACTTAAAAGAAAACGTATCTGAAGTCACTGGTTTCAATGTGGTGAAAGGTTTCCTGAACCTGGAGTTGAATAACATGATCTGGGTGGATGTCTTTCAAAAGCTTTATTCAAACCAAAACATTGGTCAGTTTCCTGCAAATGGTCAAAAAGTGATGGTGGAGTATTCCTCCCCAAATACCAACAAACCGCTTCACCTCGGGCACTTAAGAAATAACTTTTTAGGATTTTCTGTTGCGAATATTCTAGCCGCAAATGGCTACGAAGTAACCAAAGCTAATTTGGTAAACGACCGTGGGATTCACATCTGTAAGTCAATGGTGGCTTATAAGCACTTTGGTGATGACGAAACACCAGAATCCTCAGGGTTAAAAGGAGATCACTTAGCTGGTAAATACTACGTGATTTTTGATCAGGAATACAAAAAGCAAATTGCCGAACTGAAAGAGGAAGGTCAGACAGAAGATGAAGCGAAGAAGAATGCTCCTCTTATCCTCGAAGCTCAGGATATGCTTCGCAAATGGGAAGCTAATGACGAGGAAGTAGTATCACTTTGGAATCTTATGAATACTTGGGTTTATGCTGGGTTTGAAAAAACCTATGAGCGCATGGGCGTTAGCTTTGACAAATACTATTATGAGTCTGACACCTACCTTTTAGGAAAAGATATCGTAACCGAAGGCTTGGAAAAAGGGGTCTTTTTTAAAAAGGACAATGGCTCAGTTTGGGTGGACTTGACGGAAGAGGGATTGGACGAAAAGCTTGTTTTACGTGGCGATGGGACTTCAGTTTACATCACACAAGATCTGGGAACAGCTGATTTGAAGTACGATGATTTTGGAATTAGCAAGTCTGTATATGTTGTTGGTAACGAGCAAGATTATCACTTTGATGTCTTGTTTAAGATTATGCGAAAGTTAGGCAGACCCTATGGAGAAGGATTACATCATTTGTCTTATGGCATGGTTGATTTGCCAACTGGCAAAATGAAGTCTCGTGAAGGGACAGTGGTGGATGCAGATGACCTGATGCAAGAGATGATAGACACTGCAGCTCAGCATACCAAAGAGTTGGGAAAAATTGATGGCTTCAATTCCGAGCAAGCCAAAGAGCTTTATGAGATGCTTGGAATGGGAGCTTTGAAATACTTCTTATTGAAAGTAGATCCAAAGAAACGCATGCTTTTCAATCCTCAGGAATCCATTGAATTCCAAGGAAACACCGGTCCATTTATCCAATACTCTCATGCTAGAATTGCTTCAATTTTGAGAAAAGCAGATCAAATTGGTGTGGAATATAAGCAAGCGGATTTCACCTCCATTCCTAAAATTGAAGAATCTGAATCAAGCTTAATATACTTACTCAATGATTTTGAGAAGAAGATTTTCCAAGCTGGATTGGATTATTCTCCTGCTATTTTAGCACAATACTTATTCGATTTGGCAAAGGAATACAATAGATTCTATGCAGATCTTCCTATATTTCTGGAGAATGATGCGAGCATTCTCGCTTTCCGAGTTGCGCTTTCGGCTCATACCGCCAAAACTCTGAATAAAGGAATGCAACTACTAGGAATCGCTGTACCTGAACGAATGTAAGATCTAAGATGCTTTTGGTGTCAATTCCTGGTATGATTAGTACCTATATATAATTTTCATAATTAAAGCCGGCCTGAGTCAATCAGGTTCGGAATAGGCTATATGACTTCTAAAAATAAAAGAATAAAAAATCTAGTATTTCTTGGTTGCCTCCTTTTGCTAGTCAGTGCTTATGCTATCAGTAAGACGCATTCCCGAGTAGTTAAAACGGAATCTATATCTGAAAACACCATGGAAAAATCATTTTTTGATTTCAAGATGAAAGACCTTAATGGAAAAGAAGTTGACTTCAGCACCTTCAAAGGCAAAAAAATCATGATAGTGAATGTAGCTTCCAAATGTGGGTACACTTCTCAGTATGAAGCCTTGCAAAAGTTATATTTAGAGAACAGTGACAAACTTGTGATCTTAGGTTTCCCCGCCAATAATTTCGGAGGGCAAGAGCCAGGATCAAATGAGGAAATTCAAACCTTTTGTTCTGAAAATTATGGTGTGACTTTTCCTATGTTTGAAAAAGTTTCTGTGAAAGGTTTCGACAAGCACCCACTTTACAGATGGCTATCAGATGCTACTATGAATGGGTGGAACAATGAAGAACCAAGCTGGAATTTTTGCAAGTACATTCTGGATGAAAAAGGTGAACTCCTCAAATTCCTACCATCTAAAGTTGAACCTATGGATCAGGAAATTATAGACCTTATCAACGGATAATCAGAACAATTTCTACTTCGTGAAATTAGCAATTCAAACAAAAAAGGAAGCCTGGCTGCATGCGGTCAGGCTTCGTACTTTACCTTTAGCACTGGCGAGTATATTCGCGGGTTCTTTCCTGGCTGCTTACAAATCTGTTTTCCGCTGGGACATTTTACTTTTAGCATCCCTTACCACCATATTTCTACAGATTCTTTCCAATCTTTCGAATGATTATGGAGATACAATTCATGGGGCAGACCATCAAAATAGACAAGGACCAGTAAGAGCAGTGCAATCTGGGTTGATTTCTCTTCCCGAAATGAAGAATGCCATGTTTCTTTTTGGTGGCTTGGCACTAGTTTCAGGCCTGATACTCCTATTTCTTGCAGTTCAGGATTGGATGCTTTTTGGAATATTTCTTGGCCTAGGCCTTGCCGCTATCTGGGCTTCTATTTCTTATACCTCTGGAAAAAATCCCTACGGATATGCTGGCTTGGGTGATATTTCAGTGTTTCTATTCTTTGGATTACTTGGCGTTTATGGGACCTATTTCCTTCACAGCTTAGCATGGGACGATTCCGTGATTTGGATAGGTATCTCTCTAGGCCTTTTCAGTGCAGCGGTGTTGAACATCAATAATATCCGAGATATAGAATCTGATACAACTGCCGGTAAAAAGTCTATACCTGTGCGAATCGGGAAGAAAGCAGCGGTTATTTACAATTGGTTCTTAATTTTGGGAGGCAATTATTGCTTGTTAATTTTCGCTTTTGTGACCAAAGAATGGACTTCCCTACTCGCTCTTGGACTTTTCCCTTTTATGGTAAAAATTGGTTTGAGTGTCCAAAGAGGCAAAAATTCGCAGGAGATCGATCCTAACCTGAAAAAAATGGCGCTCAGCACTTTAGCATGGATAATTCTATTTGGAATCGGTTTAGTTTTTTTAGGAAAAAGCTGATTAAAGTCCTTTTGTAATCCTTTTAAATAGGCTAATTTGGCATAAACCAATATAGCCTTGTTATGACTAAAGTACTTGTTCCCTTCGACTTCACCGAGCAGGCTCAAAATGCTCTTGATTTAACCACTCACTTGTCAAACAAATTTGAAAATGTGGAAATCACTGTGTTGCATGTCATCGAAGTACCTTCTGCCAGTGGAATGGGTACGATGGGAGGCGGTGAGATGCTCCCAGTATATGAAAATCAGATATTCTTCATAGAACTAATGAATCGGCGCAAGCAGCAGTTAAAGGATCTGGAAAGTCAATACGCGAGCAATAATTATGTGCTAAAGACGAAAATTGTCCTTGGAAATGCCTTCCAAAATATTTCTTCAGCGATAATTGATCAAAATCCAGACTTGGTAATAATGGGTTCTAAGGGCTCTAGCGGCATGGAAGAAGTATTACTTGGAAGTAACGCTGAGAAAATAGTTCGCACCTCTCATTGTCCTGTTTTGACAGTTAAGGGCGCAATAAACCCGGAAACATTCAAAAAAATAGTATTTGCAAGTGACTTCAAAGATGATCAAGATGAATTAGCCGAACGCCTTAAAACAATCCAAAAATTGTTTGATGCTGACCTATATCTAGTTCTTATTAACACACCTGGCAACTTTGAATCTACCAGAGAATCTGCCAGAAGAATTAAAAACTTTGCCAATAAATATTCAATAACACATGCTGTGGCAGAGATTTATAATGCAAATTCTGAAGAAGCTGGGATTGTGGAATTTGCTGAAGATATTGACGCAGATATGATCGCTATGGCTACACATGGTCGGACTGGGTTGATCCACCTCTTTACAGGGAGTATTGCCGAAGATGTTGTAAACCATGCTAAACGACCAGTTTGGACCTTTAGAGTAAAATGATTTTTAAGTAAAAAACCTTATACCTACTCTTCGGAGTAGGTATCTTCAATTAATATGGCTAAGAAAAATAACGACTGGAAGAAACGAGATGGTGTGGTGTATTCCACCAGTGATGAATTCGAATTTCAAACTGGAGATGAGGAAAGCGACGAAACACTAGCCTCCAATCAGCAAAATCTAAAAGTGTTACTGGATAAAAAAGCACGTGCAGGCAAGAAAGTGACTCTTATTGAAGGCTTTATAGGAAGTGATGATGATCTGAAAGAGTTAGGGAAAATGCTCAAAAATAAATGCGGTGTAGGTGGATCTGCAAAGGATGGAGAAATTCTTATCCAAGGTGATCACCGCGACAAAGTAGTACAAGTTTTACAGGCTGCTGGCTATAAAGCTAAAAAGTCAGGAGGATAAGGTTAATGAGAGCAGGAAATCATCTGCATTCGATAGCTAAAGGGTCTTGTTCTTTGAATTTATCCCTTTGAAAAACGGCTGGATGCCTAGTGACGTCCCCATAGTTGCGGGAGACCCAATTCATTAAAACCTTCAAAACTTATCCTGTTTTAGGGCTATGGAAACTTTAAAAGAAGGTTTTGATCCTTTGGAGGTACAATTGCGATAATAAGGTCCATTTTTAAGGATAGTTTATTCCTCCTCCACTTTCTTAACATCTACACTAACTCTCATTTCCTGCTCACTTCCACTATATACTATTCCTTTTAGTGGTGTTACATCTGCAAAATCTCGCCCTACTGCCACACGGATATGCTTATCATTCACTAGCAGGTTATTTGTCGCATCAAACTCCACCCATGCGTGCCCTGGCATATATACTGCAATCCAAGCATGTGAAGCATCTGCACCTATTAATTTTGGCTTGCCGGGAGGTGGTAGAGTCTCCAGATACCCACTGACATATCGAGCAGACAATCCAATTACACGCAAGCAGGCCAGAGAAAAATGTGCAAAATCCTGACATACACCCTTTTTATGCTTAAAAACTTTCTCTAACGGAGTACTGATATCTGTGAACCCTGGAGTAAAAGCAAAATCACGAAATATCCGAGTATTCAGGTCAAGCATAGCTTCCATTATTGGTCGCCCGGGAGTGAAAGATTTCAACGTATAAGCACGTATCCTATCCACAAATTGAACGTGGTTCGACTCTAAGTAATATTGCCGAACATCCGTAGAGGTTTCTGTGGAATGAAGTAATTCGACCACTTTTTCCCATACCATAGTCTCAGTTGGTTTGATAGCTATCCATGGCGGAGCAGAGAGTTCCACCAAACTTTTAGAGTTGATAGTTAGATTTTTATGAGGTCTTTCCACAGAAAAATATAAGTACTTATTCCCAAAAAAATCTATTCTCTCTATCTCAGAACTCGGCTTTGGAGTGATTTCACAGGTGTATTCTTCCACATTTTGAAAAGGTAGATTTGGAGGAATCTGGAACATCAGGTTATGACAAAGAGTAGCTGGGAACTCGTAGATATAATCTGTGATATGTGTGACTTTATATTTCATGTGTTTATACTTGATTTTTATTGGTCACATAGCCCGTCCCGAACATGTCTGCCCCAGGCAGGCTTGTTTTGGGAGAATCTCGCATGGAGTTTAATCACCTTTCCGTGTAACGCTTGAGCTAGTGATGATTTCATATCTCAGGAATTACAGAGGATTGAATCATACTGTATCTAGTTTCAGTATGACTAAAATATTTCTCATAAATAGCATCTGAAGTCTCATGAAGGAGCTTTATAATTTGATCCAAAAGTGCCCTTAACTCATCAAACTCATGAGTTAGCTCATTTGGAGTAGAAATAAGCTCAATATCACATAATCTGATTTTGGTGATCGCTTCCAGCAATTTCTTACGCTCAGTACTGAAAAGCTCTTTTTCATTCTGATTAGGAAGAGTTTTCAAGTGATTATCAATCTCAAGTAATTGAAAAATCAATGCTCTTGGATTGTCTTCATGCAGAATCAATAAACTCAGAACCCCGTGCATTTCCAGGTTGGATCGATAGCGATAGCGATAGGTCACTAAGCTTTCGTTGCATCGCAGGGTATCTTCCATCAACTCTTTATTAGATTCTGAATCAAACGATTTACTCAGCATCCCTTTCAAAATCAAACAATTGTTGGCTGCTGACTCTATAAAACGCCCAATATTCAATAAATGCCATGTTGGCTCTCTGGTCATGTTATCAATATTCAACCCATAAAAGGCCATCAATTTCACCACCATATTATCTAGGCTTTGATAGGCTTGCATCAGGGTCGTATCGGATTTGCGCATTCGAGTAAGCTCCTCCGAAATACTATCTAAAATCCTCCAAGTATCCGGACTAAGCCTGTCTCGTACCGAATACGCATTTGTGAGAAAAGACTGAATACAATAAGCCAAACTACCGGTCTTATTGACATCATGAACCAGCGCGAGCAGCTCAGTCTCAGGTTTTTTCAGGTTCTTCTGCAAAGTAAAACCTGGCAAAGTTCCTGTCATCACGGTGAGCGTCTGAAGCAAAGTACTCAATACTGGATTGTCATGAATATGTATATCCTCATCCGCTTCATTGTAAGAAAGTAGGGTCAAACGCATCAGACGCACAGAATATGCTGCTCTTTCCAGATACCTTCCCAGCCAGAATAAGCGCTCTCCAGTTCTACTAGGAAGTACATTTCGAACCAATGGCTGAGATTTTAAAGCTTTAGATACAGAGACATATGACTCTTTTCCTTTTCCTAATACCCAAGTGTCCTTGCTGATTCCGCCACCTTGATTTGACACTAGAAAAGCTCCCTTTTCAGGAGAACTTCTAGACATTCCACCTGGCATTACTTTATAGCTTTTGTGTTCTGAATCGGCTACAACATAGCTACGGAAAACTGCATTTCTTGCCTCCAACTTATTGTTGATCCAAGAGGGAGTAGTAGAAAATTCTACCATCTCCTGCCCTACATACATAAAAGGGCTACGTCTAATCTCCCGCTTAAAAGTCTCCAAATCAGCCTTTGACAGATCTCCTCCAAAAACAGATTTCTTCTGAGTACTTCTGTAAATATTACGGATTACCAATGTTTCAATATGCTCAAAAACATATTTCATTTCGGAAGGCTGACCGCACCACCATGTCGCCACAGAAGGTAAAATCAAATCTTCACCCAAGAGATGTTTGCTTATTTTGGGCAAAAAAGCCATTAAACCAGGGTTCTCTAACACTCTACATCCCAATGGGTTAATCACCAATACTTTTCTCTGTCGAATCGCTTCCATCAAGCCCACAACGCCTAGGTGAGAATCATTTCTGTATTCCAAGGGATCACAAAAAACATCGTCAACACGACGAATTATTACATCTACTTTTTCTAAACCCTTGATGGTTTTCAGCCATACATATCCATCACTTACTGTAAGATCCTCTCCAAAAGCCAATGTAAATCCCATAAAAGAGGATATGTACGCATGCTCGAAAAATGTCTCATTCGTGGGTCCCGGAGAAAGCAAAACTACTCGGGGATTTTCCTTATTGTTTGTGGTGAGATTACTTAGTGTATTTTTAAAAGTCTGGTAATAGGAGGTGATTTTACGTACGTGATTTTCTCGAATTAATTCTGGGAAAACACGTGTCATAGCGGCGCGATTTTCAAAAGTATATCCAGAGCCTGAGGGAGCATCTGTGCGATCATGAAGCACCCACATTTTGCCATGTGGACCACGAGCCAAATCAGCAGAATATTGAATAAGTTGCTGATCTCCATCGAGCTTGATGTTGTGAGCTTGACGAAGAAAACCTCCATGATTGTAAATCAATTCAAAGGGAATATGACCTTCTTTGATCAAGGTTTGCTCTCCATACAAGTCACTCAAGATCAGATTTAAAAGCTCCGTTCTTTGAATTAAGCCTTTCTCTATTCCCTCCCACTCCTCACTGCTAAAAATCATAGGAACAGGATCCAAGATCCATGGTCTATTCATCCCATTGGGATCACCATAGACATTGTATGTCACGCCATTTTCACGCAATTGCCGACCAACCTCCTCATGGAATTGCCCCATACGGTCAGATCCAATCTGTTCGTAGTATCTAGCTAACTTTTCCCAATGAGGATGTATTTTACCTTGGTCGGTGGCCATTTCATCCAGAAACGGCTCATTATTGAACATTTTGTCAATAAGATAAGACTCAATCATACCGCAAAAATGAACTTAATGAGGTTTAAATAATAAACAATTAGCGTTTTTTATACCGTCTGAGATCCATTGTATATGGGAATTCAGGATTAACGATCTCAGGAGATTCATCATAAGTTGCTTTCAAATTCATTTTAGTAATATACCTGCCTGACGTCTTATCTTCCTGCACAGCGGTCTTGGGTGCATTTGGTGAGGAATTGATCGTGTGGCCAAAGTCAAAAAACCGCGAAATCCTACGGGATTCCGCTTCATTGCTGTTTATAGGAAAATTATCGTAGCTCCTGCCTCCTGGGTGTACCACATGATATTGGCAAGCTGCCACAGACTTTTTAGTCCAAGTATCATACAAATCAATCACCAAGGGTGTATCAATGCCAATAGTCGGATGCAAAGCAGAATAAGGCTGCCACGCTCTGTATCGGATGCCAGCGACAAACTCACCCTGTACACCAGTGTTCTTCAAAGGAATTCTATGTCCGTTGCAGAGCAGATGATAACGAGAATCTGTTAATCCTGAGATTTTCACTTGAAGTCTCTCCAAAGAAGAATCTACATAGCGAGCCGTTCCAGTACTGGAAATCTCCTCTCCCAACACATGCCATGGCTCGATAGCCATCTTCATATCTATATGAATATCATCCACTTGTAGCTCCCCTATAAAAGGAAAACGGAAAGAGAAAAACGGATCAAACCACGAAAGATCAAAATCGTACCCAGCACCTTTCAAATCGTTGACCACCTCAGCCATATCCTTTTCACAGTGGTGTGGAAGCAAAAATTTATCATGAAGAGAAGTCCCCCATCGTACGAGTTTATGATCGTATGGAGTTTTCCAAAACCAGCTCATCAATGCACGAATCAATAGCAATTGCACCATGCTCATCCGATAATGCGGAGGCATATCAAATCCTCTGAATTCTAGAATCCCAAGGCGACCTGTGCTAGAATCCGGTGAATACAATTTATCAATACAAAACTCCGCTCTGTGCGTATTTCCCGTAATGTCCACCAGTAAGTTTCTGAAAACACGGTCAACCATCCAAAAAGGAATCTCATTCTCCTTGCCATTAGGAACCTGCTGAAAAGCTAATTCTAGCTCATAAAGCATATCGTCCCTTCCCTCATCCACTCTTGGAGCCTGACTGGTAGGTCCGATGAATTGGGTAGAAAATAGGTAGGACAAAGCTGGGTGATGCTGCCAATAAGTAATAAAACTCTTTAACACATCAGGTCTTCTTAGCAAAGGGCTATTCTCTGGAGAAGACCCGCCAAGGGTAATGTGATTTCCACCACCAGTTCCAGTATGCTTACCGTCCACGTTGAATTTCTCGCTAATCAGACGGGATTCGCGGGCTTTCTCATAGATCACAGCATAATTGTGAGTAACCTCTTTCCAGGTTTTAGCTGGCTGAACATTCACCTCTATTACCCCGGGATCTGGAGTAATCATCATCTTTTCGATTCGCTTATCAGATGGGGGATCATATCCTTCAATCAAAATCAGGATTCCCAACTTTTCTGCAGTACGCTCTACCGCAGACACCAAATCAAGGTAATTCTCAATTCTATTGAGTGGTGGAAAGAAGATAAAGAGTTTTCCTTCTCTTACTTCTACCACTAAGGAAGTCTTGAAAATACGCTCTGAATTCTTTGGAGCTGTTTTAAAAGAAGTTGCCTTAACTGATGAATCTGGTAAAGCAGAAACCTCAGCAAATAAGTCCGTTTCTGGCTTGAGTGGTTCTTCTTCTGGAGGAGTAAACTCAATAGAATCTAAAGGCAGTCTCAATCCCGCAGGCGAATTCCCCGGCACCAAAAACAAATCTTTCCTTCTGAATTCCCATTTGCAACTTTGCCATAAGATTTCTTCTGTATCCCATTCCAAAGGAATAGTAAATGCGACTGGTTTATCTAAGCCTTCATTTAGGAGTTCAGCTAATTTCTGACGCTCAAGAGGCGATTTCAGATCGTATTTATAGGGATCTATATTTACTGGAACTTTCCCTTCCTGCCAAATAAAATAGAATGGATCCTCATACAAAGGCGTCAAATTGCTTTTGTCAAGATTAAGCTGCAAAACCAATTCAGACATAAACCTCTCCGCATCGGTATCAACCATTTCATAATCCTTCGACAAATCTGCCATCAAAGCATCGTTGTGCCACATGGGTTTACCGTCCTTTCTCCAGATGCAAGCAAGTTTCCATCGCGGCAAAGGTTCGCCTGGATACCATTTCCCCTGACCATATTGCATCAGCGCACCTGCTCCGAATTCTCCTTTTAGCTTATGAAAAAGTGTATTGGAAAGACTTCGCTTATGTTCTCCGTCAGCGTCTGTATTCCATTCAGGAGCGTCCTGATTATCCACAGACACAAAAGTAGGCTCTCCTCCCATAGTCAGCCTCACGTCGTTGGCTTCTAAATCTTCATCCACTAGATCTCCAACTGCGAGTATTTTCTCCCATTGCTCTTCTGAATAAGGTTTGGTCACCCGGGGAGTTTCTTCGATCCTAGTCACCTCATTTTTGAAGAAAAACTCAGTTTCCGTAGGTTCCGACATCCCAGAAATCGGAGCTGCATCCTGAGGACTTGGGGTACAAGCAAGCGGAATATGCCCTTCTCCAGCAAATAAACCTGAAGTCGAATCTAATCCTATCCATCCTGCTCCTGGCACATATACTTCAGTCCACGCATGCAGATCCGTAAAATCTTCCTCTGGTCCTGATGGCCCATCGAGTGATTTCTCATCAGATTTCAATTGAACCAAATACCCAGAAGCGAATCTAGATGCCAATCCCACATGACGTAAAACCTGCACAAATAGCCAGGCAAAGTCACGACATGATCCTGAGCCGATGTTCAGCGTCTCTTCACAGGATTGTACGCCAGGCTCCATCCGCACATTGTAGCGAAGTTCCTGATTGATCATAGCATTAATAGCAACCAGGTAATCCACTGTGATAATATCCTTTGTGATCAAAGCTTTAGCCTTTTCGACCAACTTCATTAACAAAGCATCGGACTCTTTCAGCTCCAAATACGGCCCCAGCTGCTGCTTTACACTTTCATCATAGACAAAGGGAAACTTATCAGCATACTCTTCCACAAAAAAATCAAAAGGATTAATCACAACCATATCGGCGATCACTTCCACATCGATCTCAAAGAATTTTACTTTTTCTGGAAAAACTATCCTTGCTAAATAATTGCCGAATGGATCTTGCTGCCAGTTGATGAAATGATTTTCAGGCTTGATATTTAAAGAATAGCCTTTAATGTGAGTGCGTGAATGAGGTGCCGGACGCAAGCGAATAACTTGGGCACTAAGTGCAATGTGGCGATCGTACTCGTATTTGGTATAGTGCCGGATAGCAACTTTAATTGACATGGCTAGATAGAATATTCTGGTAGAAAAAGGTCAAATTAATCCTCACATGAAAATAATTTGAATCATCTGAGATGTATGTAATACTTGTAATTTAAAGTAAGAAATGAGAGAACACAGCATTTGATTAAAGAAAAATCATTTCAGCCAAAAAAAATATTTACCGAAGCGCAAGGGAAGTTCAAGGCAAAATTTTTATGTATGTAATTTATTTAACTCTAAAGAGTTTGAAGTAAAAGAAGGATTGAATAACTCTATAATTGATGTGGCTTCGGTCATCGGTCTTCGGTCTTCCAGCCCCTTAACCAAGGGAAATAAGGCTATTAAAATAATTACCATAAATCATAATAATTAACAATTGATTCAATTTCTTCTTCTGTAAGTAAACATTTCTAATTAGTTTCAATGAATGGAAAAAACCAAAAAGAAAATCCTCGTAATCGATATAGGGGGTTCAAACATTAAAATCCTGGCAACAGGTGCCGCAGAAAGAATTAAAATCCCATCTGGAGCAGATTTCAAGCCCGAGGAGTTGGTTGAATTAGTAAAAGAAAATGCTTCTCATTGGGATTACGACATGATCACGATGGGATTCCCAGGAGTGGTCAAAGAAAATCGAATAGTCTCAGAACCTGTAAACCTTGGAGAAGGCTGGAATAAATTTGATTTTCAAGCTGCATTCAATCTCCCAATAAAATTTATTAATGATGCTGCCATGCAGGCTCTTGGAAGTTATGAGGGGAAAAAGTTACTTTTTCTCGGTTTAGGAACTGGCCTCGGTACTGCAATGGTCATACACAACACCATCTTACCTATAGAAGGCGGACATCTTCCCTTCAAGAAAAAGACATTCGAAGAGTATGTTGGAAAGGAATACCTGACCAAAAGCGGTACAAAAAGATGGGAAAAAAACGTGCTAAAAATGGTAGAGCACTTCCGAGCAGCATTTCAGCCAGATGATATTCTCTTGGGTGGCGGAAATTCCAAGTTATTAACCACTATTCCTGAAGGATGCAGATTGGGAACCAACGAGAATGCTTTCAAAGGTGGTTTCAAATTCTGGGAAGAGGATTTCAAGTTGTAAGGTTTTATAACTGCAAATATTTTTTCTAGCCATGTAGAAAGCGCAAAGACTTAGTACGAAATTACAATGAAGTAATTACCCTTGGAAGGGGTAGCATAGATCTAAAAACTAAATGATAGCATGCCTATGCAGTCGTTTGTGTCATCTCGAACGACCTATTGTTTTGAGATCATCAAACTAGGTCGCAGAAAAATAGATTTACCTTACCTTTGTCCCAATTAGAACCATTTTCGCAAGAAATGCTGTTCTGAACACATTGTAACCTAATGGACCTTGAATCCATTACCTATTACAGCACATGAAGACAAGACAAAGAGTAGTAGTCGGCCTCTCTGGAGGGGTCGATAGTTCCGTCGCCGCTCAATTGCTAATCGAGCAAGGCTACGAAGTCATCGGGATGTTCATGAAGAACTGGCACGATGAATCCGTCACCATATCTAATGATTGCCCTTGGATGGAAGATTCCACCGATGCAATGCTGGTGGCAGAAAAACTAGGTATTCCATTTCAAGCAATCGATCTCAGCGAAGAATACAAGGATAGAATCGTGGATTATATGTTTGCCGAATACAAAGCCGGCAGAACTCCCAACCCAGATATCCTTTGCAACAGAGAAATCAAATTCGATATTTTCCTGAAAGCCGCAGAGAAGTTAAAAGCTGATTTTGTGGCTACTGGACACTATTGCCAAAAAGGCGAAACTATGGGTGCTGATGGCAAAACAACCTATCAATTAATTGCAGGAGCCGATCCAAACAAAGATCAGAGTTATTTCCTGTGTCAATTGAATCAAAGTCAGTTAGCAAAAGCGCTCTTTCCAATTGGGCATATGCAAAAGCCAGATGTAAGGGCAAAGGCCAAAGAAATGGACTTAATTACTGCTGACAAGAAAGACAGTCAAGGACTTTGCTTTATAGGTAAAGTTAGATTACCTGATTTTCTTCAGCAGCAGCTAAAACCTAAAAAAGGGCAAATCATACAGATCCCTGAGGACTTAGCAATCTATCAAAAACAACAAATCCCAGCGGGAATCTCTCCTGAAGATTACGATCAGGAAGCTTTGGATGCCATTTCTCTACCTATCCATTATTCTCAGGATCAGGGAAAAGTGTTGGCTGAGCATAATGGAGCGCATTACTTCACTGTCGGCCAAAGAAAAGGGCTTCATGTTGGTGGCACTGGCAAACCACTATTTGTGATCTCTACCGATACCACTGAAAATGTGATTTACACAGGTTTGGGAGAAACACATCCTGGACTACTTCGAGATGGGCTTTTCGTGAAAACTGACGAGATCCATTGGATCCGTGAGGATCTAAAGCTCAATCTTGGCGAAACTGCCAGATACGAAGCCCGCATTCGCTATCGTCAACCGCTAAGTGGAGCCACGCTTATCCAAAAAGAAAATGGTCTCTATGTCATCTTCGAACAGCCTCAAAAAGGTGTGGCTTCAGGTCAGTTTGTGGCTTGGTATGATGGTGAGGAATGTATTGGTTCGGGGACGATATTCTAATAAGTTCAGAATTTTGATTTAGGATTTACGTTCCGAAAGCTATCGGAATATGAGGCTAATGAAATTTGAAACCTTCAGTTCAATTCATTAGCCTCTTTCACTACTCATTCATTTTCAATTTTAAATTATTCCATTTTAAATTCCCCTGTGTTAGAAATACTTTTCGAAGACGATTTTATTATCGCAATTAATAAGCCTTCGGGACTGTTGGTTCACCGAACTTCCATCGCAGCAGAGGAAACTGTTTTTGCCTTGCAAATGCTCCGTGATCAAATTGGGCAGCATGTATATCCTGTACATCGCTTGGACAGACCTACGAGTGGGGTTTTACTTTTCTCCAAAAAAGAAGATATTCTGCCCATGCTGAAACAGCAATTTGCTGATCGATCTGTGCAGAAAACTTATTTGGCGATAGTTCGTGGGATTCCTGCTATCAGATCAGCTCTAATTGACCATCCACTCACAAGTGAGCGCTCAAACAAACTGCAGGAAGCGCAAACACATTATAAAGTTTTAGAGGAAGGTGAGATCCCGTTTGACACCACTGGAAGGTACCCGACAAGCCGCTATAGTTTGCTTGAATTGAAACCTGAAACTGGTCGAACTCATCAGATCCGTCGGCATTTGGCACATATACGACACTATATTTTGGGGGATAGGAAGCATGGAGACAATAAGCAGAACCAGTTTTTCGAGAAACAATTTGGAATGGAAAACTTGCTTTTGCATGCGAGACAACTTGAGTTTACCCACCCTATTTTGAAAGAAACTCTCATCGTACGAGCTGAGCTTCCAGGCCATTTCCAAAAAACCATCACTGATTTAGGATGGACAGCCCTTCATCTAAAGGAATAGGATCGCCATTTCCCAAAATTTAAATACTTTAGTAGTCAAATCCGCTTTTCTGACATTAAAAAAGCAAACTCAAATTCGAATAATTTTATTCTATGTTTCAGGCCACTTCGGTCTCCTGTCTTCTGTCTCCCGTCAATTAAAACTAATGGTTGCTAGTAACAAGCGGATAATCATATATTCAAAAATCCACAATTTATAAACCCTATGAAGAAATCACTTTTAGGCCTTAGCCTTTTACTATCCGTGACTTTTGTAGCTGAGGCTCAAAAGAAGAAAATTGACAAGAAATTCAATGAAAAAGCAGCAATTTCTGAACTGACTTACCTAGCATCTGATGAACTGAAAGGTAGAGATCCTGGCACTCCTGAGATGGCACTTGCCTATGATTTCATCGCCAAGCAACTAGAATCTGCTGGTGCAAAGCCAGTTCCTGGAGGAGATGGCTTTTTTCAAAACATTCCTTTTATAATGTCATCGCCTCCTACCAAAGGAGAAATAAAATTGAGAGATTCGGTTTATTCTCAAGGAAAAAACATGCTTGTAATTAATGGAGGTGCTATTTCTGGGAAATATGAGTTGGTAGATGTAGGGTTTGGAATGGCCGCAGATCTGGAAGGAAAAGACCTGAAAGGTAAAATCTTGTTGACAAATGTAGGTGCTCCAGACCGAATGAGTCCTGCTGATTTGTTCAGCTTGGGTGCTGAGAAAGCTAAACTTGCAGAAGCTGCAGGTGCTATTGGAGTGATCGAACGATTTAACATTCCATCTATTCCATGGCCTTTGATTTCCAATTATTTGAATCGCACTCAGATGGTCGTTGATAATGGAGAATCAAGCAAAATGCCATATATCTGGATAGAGGATGTGAAAAACACCTTTAAAAATCAATTAACTGCCGGAAAGGTGGAGGCTTCTCTTTCCATTGAAGGCAAAAAAAATACACCTGTTGAAGGGAAAAATGTGCTTGCCTGGATCGAGGGAACGGACAAAACACTAAAAAATGAATTTGTGATGCTGTCTGCGCATTACGATCATGTGGGAATTGGGACACCAGATGCAAGTGGAGATTCCATTTACAACGGAACTCGTGACAATGCTGTGGGAACAGTAGCTGTAATGAATGCAGCTAAGTTTTTTGCCAAAAACCCTCCAAAAAGATCTATACTTTTAGCGCTTTGGACAGCTGAGGAAAAAGGATTGTTGGGTAGTGGATATTTTGCAAGCAATCCCCTAATTCCATTAAATCAAATCATTTACAATCTGAATATCGATGGTGCTGGTTACAATGACACATCTATCATTACCGTGATTGGTTTGGGAAGAACAACTGCTGATGACTTAGTATCGGAAGCTGTTTCTGATTTTGGACTGAAAGCAATTGCTGATCCAGCTCCAGAGCAGGGACTTTACGATAGATCGGATAATGTGAACTTCGCCAAAGAAGGCATCCCCGCTCCTACCTTCAGTTTAGGATTCACTGCTTTTGATGATGAGATTAACAAGTATTATCACAAAGCTGGGGATCACGTGGATTCCATGGATTTGGATTATGTGACCCTTTATTGGAAGTCATTTATCCTAGCTGCGCAAAACATCGCGAACAACAAAGAGCAGCCAATGTGGGTTGCTGGTGATAAGTACCAGGAAGCAGGGAAAAAGCTTTACGGGGATAAGTAAAGTTTGTAAATCGTAAGATTTGTAAGTTGTAATTCTTGTAAGAGGTAAAAAGTGAGAGGTGGTAAGTTGGGTTCTGATGAATTCCATTTACCACCTTTTTTGATAGATTTCTATTTTTAGCCACGAAGATCACAAAGAAAGCGCAAAGGGTAATGTTGTTGAATTCTTTCAGGGATAGTTTTAATTGTCGTACCTCAGCTAGTTTCTCTCACCTGTAGTTGAATCATGACACTGATCGTGCCGTTGGCACTCTGGAAAACCATCAGATATTTTATAACCCAGAATTTCATTCTGGGCTGTTACTGGTTGTAACGTTGGCACAAGACGAAAACCTTATCATTTTGGATTATCAAAACTGTGATCTAATTCAGATCCCGAGAAATTGCCAACGGCAATTACCATAAAAGCCCCGAATACAGCGAAGCGCAATTCGGGGTTTAGTCAAGTTTATAGATAAATACGAGTGCCAAAGGCACGATCGGTATATCTAAAATTGTTTCATTTCTAAGTAGTAATTCTTGTATGAGGTAATAGTGAAATTGAACACGAGGAATCCCTCAGAAACTAAAAACTGATGACTTTGAATAATAGGGCTGAAAGCCCTGAATACCAAAGCCCTGCTCGTCAGGGCTGGGACTCTAAGCGAAATACTTTCTTGTAAGTTGTAAGAAGTTCGAGGTGAAAAGTGAGATGTAAATACAAGATATTTTTTACCTCTTATTTTAATGGAGGGATGAAGAGTCGGATTTTACATGGAATATGGATCGTGCCTTTGGCACTCTAGAGAACCATCAGATATTTTTTAACCCAGAATTTCATTCTGGGCTGTTACTGGTTGTGCCGTTGGCACAAAACAATACCCTAATCATTTTTAGATTTTCAGAACTATAATCTAATTCAGATCCCGAGAAATTGCCAACGGCAATTCCCATAATAGCCCCAAATACAGCGAAGCGAAATTCGGGGTTTAGTCAAATTTATAGATAAATATGAGTGTCAAAGGCACGATCGGTATATCTAAAAAAATGTATGAATTGTAAGTTGCAATTCTTAAAATAGGTAAAAAGTAAAAGGCGGTAAGTTGGGTTATGATAAAATCGATTATCCGCCTATTTTTTTCAAATACTGTGGGTGTTATTATTATGATTCAAGAAAAACACAAAATTTTAAATGAATTTCAATGTAAATCATTCAGCTCCAAAATTTGAAAGACATCAAGTCGGAATATTTTCCAATAAATAAATTCATCGACTATTTTTTGGTCGTTTGATAACTCGCCAATTGAAAGTTTCAAATCTCCGAAGTCAGCAACCGTCGGATTTATAGACTCGATTATCCCATAACAATTATATGCAGTTTGATTTTCAGCTTGGTCAATTTTACATTGTTTGTTTATATTTTCACTGAAAACTTCCTCCCACCTTAATGAATATTCCAAATGAGAAAATTCAACCATGTAAGATTTTCCGATTTCAAAATCTTGTCCCCAAAAATTCGCATATATAGAATTCCCTCTTGAATTGCTGAATTTTACAATTCCCTCATAGTTATCTGATTTCACAATTTCTATAACGAAAAGTTTATTCATAATTAAAGCTTTAAAAATTGCATATTGAAAGTGAAGCTACCCAAACAACATCCCAGCAATCGTAGCCGTCATCAAGCAAGCAAGCGATGCTGCAAGCAATGACTTCAAGCCTAGTCTGCTAATATTTGCTTGTTGATTTGGTGCGATGATGGCAATACCTCCTAACTGAATTGCAATTGAACTGAAGTTAGAAAAACCACAAAGTGCATAGGTTGCTATCACAATCGACTTTGGACTTAGACTTCCCATTTCCTTCATTTCTGAAAGGCTCAAATAAGCCACAAATTCATTGATAACGGTCTTTTGTCCAAGTAAAGAACCCACCTGGAGCGTATCAGCCCACTCCACTCCGATCACCCAAGCAAACAATCTAAAGACTTGGCCAAAAAGATATTCCAAAGAAAAGCCCTTAAACTGGCCACCTGTGCTATTCACTACAAATTCATTCAATCCTGTGATGTCACCCACAATCCCCATCAAAAGAAAATTGATTGCAGCGATGACGGCTATAAACGCTAAAAGCATAGCTCCAACATTCAACGCTAATTTCAAACCTTCAGAAGCACCAATCGACATCGCATCGATCAGATTTACTCCCATCGCTTCTTCATTCACTTCAAGCTTAGCGGCCGTTCGTTCCTTCTCTACCTCAGGAATAAACATCTTGGACATCACAATCGCTGCCGGGGCATTCATAATACTTGCTCCAAGTAAATATGCTGCAAATTTACTTTGCTCCTCCAAACTGTCACCTCCCAGAAAAGCTACATACCCAGCCAAAACTCCACCGGCAATAGTCGCCATTCCACCTGTCATCAGGCACATTAGTTCTGATTTACTCATGGTTGGGATAAAGGGTCTCACCAGCAAAGGTGCTTCAGTTTGTCCCAGAAAAATATTTCCTGCTGCGGACAAACTCTCCGGTCCTGAAAGTCTCATCGTTCTCGCCATCACCCAGGCGATACCAAAAACAACTTTCTGAAGTATTCCTAAATAATATAATCCTGCGGAAACTGTAGAGAAGAAAATAATAGTAGGAAGTACCTGGAAAGCGAAAATGAAACCGTAACTGTCTCCAGCAAGGTCTCCAAAAATAAAGGATGCTCCATCACGGCTAAAACTCAGAAACTTCACAAAACCTCGGCTAACCATCGCAAATCCACTTTCTACAATAGGAACTTGAGTAATCAAAAATCCAAAAACTAATTGTAAGAGAATTCCAATTCCAACTAATCTCCAGTCGATACTTTTCTTGTTGCTTGAAAAAACAAAAGCCACCAAAACGATGACGGCCAGACCAAAGACTCCTCTTAAATACTCCATTAAGTAATTATTGCGAATAAGGCCTAAAAATAAGGAACGCCTGCTCGGAAAACAATCTTGCTTTCGGCGAATACAGTTGAAATAGAAATGAGGGGGTAGAAAAGTGATCAATTTTCAGTGATCAGGATTCAGTTATATTGACAAAAGTAGTTTAAGTTATTAAAAGTCCAGCTTCTGGAGAAGCAGGACAACTGGACTGACTTGAATTTGTTATCAAGAGCAAAAGGTAATAAGTGTACAGTCATCAGAGTGCAATCGCAGTTGAACTAGTATGAGCTAGCTAATGTGAAACTTCATACTTAAACTAAATCAATGCTGTGCCCTTTGAGGTTATTTCTTTTTTTATAAAAAAAGCCCGAGATAATCTCGGGCTCTAACTGGTATTAGTTTCTCTTGTTTATTTCATCTCGGATCCGAGCTGCTCGCTCGTAGTCCTCGTTATTAATCGCTTTGTCAAGCATCTGATTAAGCTTATCCAAACTAAAATCCTTCAGAGAAGGCTCTTTTTTAGTGGTGAACTTTTGGGTGGCTGGTTTTGATTCATCAGCATCATCCTTTCGTTCTACCTCATAGTGCTCAATGGCCCCTTCAGACATAGCTTTTTCAGTACAATAAACAGGACTTCCAAACCGTATCGCTATCGCTATTGCATCAGAAGGGCGTGCATCCACATCAGATTCGATTTGGTCGCTTTTACACTTAATTTTAGCATAATAAACCCCCTCCTTCATATCAGTGATCACGATTCTTTCGATGTCGAAATTGAATCCAGCCGCAAAAGATTTAAACAAATCATGCGTCATGGGACGATTAGGAACGATTTTTTCGATTTCCAAGGCAATTGCTTGAGCTTCAAACATACCGATTACTATCGGCAAGCGTCTAGCGCCACTCACCTCTCCAAGTACTAAGGTAAATGACCCCGATTGGGAGTGATTAGACGAAAGTCCTAAAATCTCAAGTTCTATGAGTTTTTCCACAAAAATTTATAATTCAGCTTTAAATGCTTCGTTTAGTTTTGGTACAATTTCAAATGCATCACCTACGATCCCGTAATCTGCCGCTTTGAAAAAAGGCGCATCAGGATCTTTATTAATTACGACGATACACTTTGAGGAATTGACCCCTGCAAGATGTTGAATCGCTCCTGAAATTCCTATCGCTATGTATAAAGTAGGCGCGACTTTTATACCAGTTTGACCTACGTGCTCATGATGAGGTCTCCAACCTAGATCAGAAACTGGTTTTGAACACGCTGTAGCCGCACCAAGTATTTTAGCCATTTCTTCCACCATGCCCCAGTTCTCAGGGCCTTTCAATCCTCTACCGCCTGAAACTACGATATCAGCTTCTGGAAGAAGAACGTCTCCAGTAGCGCGCTCTGTGGAAGTTATTTTAGAAGCAAAATCTGACTCATTCAGGGACACTGCAAATTCTTCAACTTGCGCATCAGTTCCATCCAATTTTAAATCGATTGCATTCTTCTTGATTGCAAGAATTTTATTTTCGGTAGTCACCGTGGTTTCGGCAAAAGCCTTTCCAGTGTAAATACTTCTTTTGACTATATATCCACCATCAGTTTTTGGCAAATCAACGACATTGGAAACTAATCCAGCTTTCAATTTGATCGCTAGTCTTGCTGCTACCGCATCACCTAAAGATGATTTGGCTAGCACAAGAGTTTTAGCTTCTACTTGCCCAAATGCTTGAGCTACAGCCGAAGCGTGAGCTTGGATCACTCCAGCATCCAACTTACTGTCAGCTCCATGTAGTACTTTGGAAGCGCCAGCTTTTCCTACAGCAGCTAATTCTTCTTTACTTATCGTACCGAGTGCTACGGCTACCACATCTCCCTCTCCAGTCTGTGCAGCTAGAGCATTTGCAAATGAAACAGCCTCAAGGCTCGTCTTTTTTACCTTACCCTCGGCTTGTTCTATATATACTAAAATTGACATAATATCTTGAATTATAATAGGTTATGGGTTTATACTAAAGTACTTTTGCTTCGTTTTTCAAAAGCCTCACTAGTTCTGCCACATTATCTTTATCGACCAATTTAACAGCGCCCTTAGCTGGAGGAAGTTCATACTTGCTCGCTTCAGCTTGCGTGTCCTGAGAAACAGGCTCTACCACAGTGAGTGGCTTCGTTCTAGCAGACATGATTCCTCTCATATTTGGGATTTTCCATTCTGCAATCGGCTCCTGACAGCCAGCAATTAGAGGAAGAGTTGCTTCCAACATTTCTTTCCCTCCTTCAATTTCTCTCGCCATTTTCACAGATGATCCATCTACATCTAACTTCATAACTGGTGAAAAAGAAGGTATGCCAAGCAATTCGCCCACCATTCCATGAACCATTCCTCCATTAAAGTCAATAGATTCTCTACCCATCAAAATCAAATCATATCCACCTTCTTTGGCGTAATGGGCTATCTGCTGAGCTACGAAATAGGAATCCTTAGGAGCAGAATTAACCCTGATTGCATCATCAGCACCTATTGCCAATGCTTTTCTCAAAGTCGGATCCGAATCCGCCTCTCCTACATTTAAAACTGTTAACTTTCCACTTGCCTGATCTCTAAGTTCCACAGCGCGCGCCAAAGCATAGTCATCGTATGGGCCAATTATATATTGAACTCCAGTAGAATCGAACTTGGTATTGTCGGCCGTAAACTGAATCTTGGAGGTAGTATCGGGTACGTGGGTGATACAAACAAGAATCTTCATTGGTTTAGTGTTAGATTATTTTAGATTTATTTCTCGTGAAAATAACAGTAAGGACTTAATTAAAAAAACTATTGATGACCAATCTGGATAGGATACAGCTACTCCGACAGTTTACCGAAGAGGAACCAGAAAACCCTTTTAACTGGTATGCACTTGCAATAGAATTTCGAGAATCAGATCAAGATGAGGCATATTCACTCTTTGCCAAATTGCTTGCTGAACATCCAACTTACCTTGCCACCTACTTTCCCGCCGCTCATTTATATGCCGAAATGGGGGAAATAGCCCAATCAAAAGTGATTTTTGAAAATGGTATAGTTCTAGCTCGTGTGGAAAAAAACACCAAAGCTCTACAGGAATTACAGAATGCCTATCAAAATTTTCTCTTTGAAAACGACCTAGATTAAGTTGAAATTTTAGCGTCAAAAAAGATTGAAACCAGCTTAAGTTCGTGAAAAACCTTTTGTGCTTATATGATCTAGATCAAATTTTTTAATCCTTCGTAATTAAGATTCTCCTGCTAGAAATGCTTACTCATTTTCTTTCTATCTTAATACAAAAATTGAAATACTAGTTACTAAGCTTGAAATCATGAAACATCTAGCCCTGATTATTATTCTTGCATCGGTTTTCAGTTGTACATCTGAAAATTCGGCTGACAATTCAGCTAAGTCATTTAACCTTGAAATCCAAGATTCTATACAGGTGGATTATTTAGGTAATCTGAATGTTTTTGATTTTGATCCAGAATCTGGTCTGTATCTGGGCTTGGATTCTGATGTTAATGATGTTGTTCTTTTTGATGAAGATGGCAAATCTCAACCTCAATTTTCTGTGCAAACAGCCAAATCCAACGTTATCACTTGGGTAGTTGGAAAAGGTTTTTTGGATGGTAAAGCAACTTTAATGGATGTAAGAAATGGTCTTTTTCAATTCGATACAGATGGTGAGGTTAATCGCATTGAAATACCCCGTGAACATTATTATTTCAATGAGTTAAGTTTTTCTGCTTACAAACTGGGGACGAATTACTCCTATATCCGCCCAGAACGTGATGAGGCGGAAAATAAAGACCAATCAGCTTTTTACAAACGAATCTATGAAAGTCCACTTTTGGAAGTGTTGGACTCTAAGACTGGTGATGTCTCCAATACAATGGAATTTCCTCCTGGATCAATTTATGAGGATGGAAACTATTATGGTTGGATGTTTCCCACTATTGCTAAAAGAGATGGGAAATGGTATCTCCATATGAGAGCAGAGCGAAAATATCATGTTTATGAGGAAAAGGAGGATGAGGTGATTTATGTAAAAACTGTAGACCTAGAGATACCTGATGCATTGGACGTAGTCGGTGTTCCAATCGAAACACCGTGGTTATTAAATCGACAGCTAGCACCTAATCTTTTTGGGAGAATAGAAAGCTTATATCCTTTGTCTGACTACACAATTTTGATCTATACGAAAGGTGAAAAGAATGAAACCTTAAATCAATATGACACTGAGAAAGCCGAGGAATTGCGCAATTTTATTGATGGTATTCCAAGATTTGCTGCTGTATTTGATAGAAATGATTCTCTTTTGCAAAAAGATATAGAGCTACCTAAAGGCCTGGTGTTTAATGGTGTTTACAATTCTGAGGATGAAATTATTGCATTAAAAAATCAGAATTTCTTTGGAGCGGAAGACAAAACATCTATCTATAAACTTAAAATCAGTAACTAAGCTCCCATTGATTTAGCCTCCACCAGGCAGTTTAACCTATGATATAATCTATCCTAAACTTGAAGTTGAGGCAGTAAGTTTCTGAGTCGTTTTCTTATCTTGACCTTTCAATCCAATCCTCCAACGCAATGATCACCCAAAAAGAAATGTTAGCTCATTTTCTTCCTCTTTTGGAAAAAAGTGGCAAGCGATACAAAAAGAAAAGTATGATTCGTGCCAAGAAGGCCCAACCTGGACAGTTGGTGGTTACGAAAACTTCTGATGGTGATGAGACACAAAATACAGCTGAAGCGGGCGATTGGCTGGTTGAGAATCAAACAAGTACCAATGAATTGTATCTAGTCAAAGCAGAAACTTTCCAGAAGAAATATTCCTTGGTCCAATCACTGGAGCAAGGCTGGGGATGCTATCAGCCAAATGTTGAAATACTAGGAATTCGAGTTGATGACAGCCATTTGGCTGATTTGGGGAGCACAAAAGTATTGGAATTTCAAGCGCCTTGGAAAGATAGTATGATACTCAAATCTGGAGATATGCTAGTTGTTCCAACTCAAAAAGATGAAATTTATCGAATAGCTAAGAAGGAATTTGGCGAAACTTACGTGGAGATTTAAGGAACCAATACGATCTTCCCTGTCTGCTTGCCATCACGCATTCGATCAAAAGCTTCCTCTGCCTCATCAAATTTGAAAACCTGATCGATAATCGGAACAATTCTCTTTTCGCATACCAAAGAAAGCATGTTTATGAAGTCCTGATCAGAACCCATGGTTGTTCCCATGATTTTTAGCTGATTCCAAAATATTTTTCGAGCTATCAATTTGCTGGGATTACCTAATGTAGCTCCATAGAAAACAATTTTCCCACCAGGCTTAGCTACTTCAATAAGATGATTTAGTGTGTCACCAACAGCTCCATCTACGATTAGATCAAAACCATTTGTCTCTTCAAAGGCTTTTGAAATCCAGTTGTGATCCATGTAATTAAACGTGAAATCCACGCCCAACGCATTCGCCCTCTCCAATTTCTCAGGGCTGCTACTACTTGTGGATACTCTTGCCCCAAGTGCCAATCCAAACTGAACTGCAAATTGAGCTACACCCCCACCAAAACCAGTGACTAAGAGGTTTTCTCCGGCCTGAAGATCTCCTTGAAAAGTAAGTGCACGGAAAGCTGTCAAACCTGCTAGCGGCAATGCACCTGCTTCTTCCCAACTTAAGTGCGCTGGTTTCTCATGCAATCTATCAAGCGGAACAATGACTGATTCAGCAAGCGTGCCATTTCTCGGCATACCTAAAATCTCAAATGCTTCGCTTTGAACTTTTTGGTTTGCTCCCCAATTCAACGCTGGATTTATAATTACTTCTTTTTGCAACCAGTCATAATCCACTCCCTCTCCTATTTCAGCAACTATTCCAGCTCCATCAGAACCTAAAACTACTCCATCTTTCAGATTGGGGTACAAACCCTTTCTGCACCATTCATCGCGATGATTTAAAGCTGCCGCTTTAATCTGCACTCTTACCTCGCCCGGAAGCAAGGCTCGTGACTGAACGTCAGTCAGAAGTAATTTGGAATCCTGAGAACTATCTAGAGTAATTGCTTTCATGGGGAAAATTATTGGTCAAAAATTAGATTATCTGTAGTTATGCCACCAATCACATATTCTTTGATTAGCCTCCGGCAATACTTCACTATAACTTTCGGTAGAATGGTGACCGAAGCACCATGAATTTTAGTATTTAATCTGAAATTAGTCGCCATCTTCCTTCTCCGGTCTCCAGCCTTCCGTCAGGTTAACTGAAAAGATATGCTAAATGGCTTCTAGGTGCAATGCATTGGTTAAAATGCGTCTTCTGAATTATTTCTATTTAATAAATCTTCTCCATCATCACTATTGGCTTTACTTTGAAGCTTGATAGTATTTCCAGAATCAAACTCAGAAACCCCACTTGATTGTGCAGCGAAGGTAGGTCTGTAAACCGCGTTTCCACCTTGTGGATCTTGCATATTTCCAAAGCCATCCAAATCCTGAAACTTTGTATATCTACCAATGAAACGAAGTTTCACATTGTCCAATGAACCATTTCTGTGCTTGGCAATAATCACTTCACCAACTCCTTGAGTAGAATGACCATCCTCATCCTCGGTGATTCCATAATATTCTGGGCGATATAGGAACATTACCATATCTGCATCTTGCTCGATGGCTCCTGATTCCCTTAAATCTGAAAGTTGAGGTCGCTTATCTCCGCCTCTAGTTTCCACCGCTCTGGAAAGCTGAGAAAGTGCTATCACGGGAACTTCCAGTTCCTTTGCAATTTTCTTCAGCGCTCTGGAAATACTTGCAATTTCCTGCTCTCTATTTCCTCCAAATCCACCTTTAGAATCACCTGACATCAGCTGCAAATAATCAATTACAATCATCTGAATATCGTGCTGCGCCTTCAGCTTTCTACATTTAGCACGAAGCTCAAGGATTGAAAGTGCAGGCGTATCATCTACGAAAAGTGGTGCTTTTGAGAGTTTGGCCGTCTTATGAACCAACTGAGCCCACTCATGCTCGGCCAAAGAACCCTTTTTAATTTTTTCTGAATCAAGTTCAGCTTCGGATGAAATCAAACGATTAACTAACTGAATGGAGGACATCTCCAAAGAGAAAATCGCAACAGGACGATTATGATCTACAGCCGCATTTCTCAATACCGAGAGGACGAATGCTGTCTTCCCCATCGCAGGACGTGCTGCAATAATTACCAAATCTGATTTTTGCCAACCAGCCGTCACACGATCCAAAGCAGTCAAACCAGATGGAACGCCGGTCAATCCATCCTTTTGGCCTTTTCTAGCTTCTAATTCTATGATCGCCTCTCGCATGATGGATTTCATGTCTGAGTAATTCTTTCTAATATTCTTTTCTGATATTTCAAAAAGGTTCTGCTCCATTTTATCGAGCAATTCAAAAACATCTGTAGTCTCCTCGTACGCATCTTTTTGAATATCGGAAGCAATTCTGATCATCTCACGCTTAATGGATTGCTCGGTGATAATCCTTGCGTGGTATTCAATATTGGCAGCAGAAGCAACTTTAGATGTCAATTCTGTCACGTAGAAAGCTCCTCCAGCAATTTCCAAAGTTCCACTTTTGCGAAGCTGAGAAGTAACTGTGAGCAAATCGATCGGCTGGCTTTCTGTAAATAAATCCAAAATCGCCTGAAAAATTACCTGATGAGCATCCTTGTAAAAGCTCTCCACCTTCAAAATATCTATCACGTTAGTAAGCGCATCCTTCTCCAGCATCAAGGCTCCAAGCACAGCTTCCTCAAGCTCAATGGCTTGCGGAGGAACTTTACCAAGTTGGTTCGTATTTGTGTGAGTTGGCTTAGTACGGGTGATACGTGGATTGCTACTTTTCTCGTTCATAGAACAAATGTATTGGGAAAAAGGCAAGAGTTTTGAACAACTTCTACCCAAGTTATCAACATTTGAAAGACTCAATAATCAAGCCTCAAAGCGATAATTATTTTTAATAAATGCCTTTTCTTAATCACAAAACACAAGCTAAAATATAATCGTCCGAAACCACACTGAAGCTTATTGAGCTTAGATTTCCAGATTTTACAATGAAAATGACATACTCCATAGTAGAAGAATCATACCACTCAGAGAAAAACTTTCGAATTAGAATTGCTAGTCTTCCGAGCAGCCAATTATTATTTTTAAGTTTACAGTAGAATTCCAACCTATTATTTTTCCAAATGAAAAACTATCACTTTATAGCCGTAGGTGGAGCTGTGATGCACAACCTAGCTCTGGCACTTGTAGAAAAAGGCTATCGGGTAACTGGCTCTGACGATGAAATCTACGAACCTTCCCGAACGAGATTAGAAAAAGCAGGAATTTTACCTGCTGAATACGGCTGGTATCCTGAGAAAATTACGTCTGACCTCGATGGTATAATCCTAGGCATGCATGCTAGAATTGACAATCCGGAGCTTGTGAAAGCTCAGGAATTGGGAATTCCGGTTTATTCATTCCCTGAATTTATCTTCAATCAAAGTCAAAACAAAAAGCGCGTGATAGTGGCTGGCTCACACGGCAAGACATCTATTACTTCTGTGATTCTCCATGTGTTGAAGGATCAAAATGTAGATTTCGATTATCTTGTTGGGGCGCAGATTGAAGGTTTCGACCTGATGGTAAAACTTTCTGATGCGCCTGTGATCATCATCGAAGGTGACGAATACCTCACTTCTCCGCTCGACAGAACGCCAAAGTTCTTTCATTATAAGCATGACATTGCTTTGGTAAGCGGAATTGCTTGGGATCATTACAATGTATTTCCTGACTTCGACGAATACAAAGAGCAGTTTAGCAAATTGATGGATTTGACGCCTGATGCTGGTGAGTTGATCTATTGCGAAGCGGATCCACTGGTGAAAGAAGCTGCGGAGAAAAGTGATATTGCAGCAAAGAAAACTGCTTATAAAGCTCATCCAGCGATTATTAAGGATGGAAAAACATTTTTGGAAACGGGGAAGGGATTAGTTTCGATTTACATTTTTGGAGAGCATAACTTACAGAATCTTCAGGGTGCAATGGACATTTGCCTAGCTTTGGGACTTACGAAAGAACAGTTTTACAAAAGCATACAAACTTTTAAAGGTGCAGCAAAGCGTCAAGAGCTTTTGATGGAAACAGAAAACTCTAGCTTATTCCGCGACTTTGCCCACGCTCCATCCAAATTGAAAGCAACTGTGTCGGCAGTGAAGAACCAATTCCCAAACAGGAAGCTAATTGCCGTGCAGGAACTTCACACCTATTCTTCACTTAATAAGGAGTTTTTGCCTAACTACGCTAAGACGATGGAAGCTGCAGATGTAGCAATTGTGTACCTTGATCCTCATGCAGTAGCATTGAAAAAACTAGAATTGATGGACGAGGAAACGCTAAGAGATGGTTTCCAACGACCTGATTTAAAATTATTTACTGATAGCAACAGTCTAAAAGAATACCTTCTAGCGCAAGACTATACAAATTCCAACCTACTTTTAATGAGTTCGGGATCCTATGACAAAATGGACCTAGAACCGATTAAAGCTAAATTCAACTAATCATGCAATTAAACTTAAAGAATTCAATCGCTTTTTTTGACCTAGAGGCAACCGGAATTAATATTTCCACAGACCGTATTGTCGAGATTTCCATCGTGAAAGTAAAGCCTGACGGCGGACAGGAAATCTATACCAAAAAGATCAACCCTACTATTCCTATTCCTCTTGAAGCTTCGCTAATTCATGGCATCTACGACAAGGATGTGAAAGAGGAGAGCACCTTTAAAGATTTGGCAAAAGAGATTGTTCAGTTTATCGGTCAGTCTGATCTTGCTGGATTCAATATACTGAAATATGACATTCCGCTTCTGGTAGAAGAATTTCTCAGGGCAGGTATCGAGTTTGATGTGGAGAAGAGAAACTTACTGGATGCGCAGAAGATCTTTTTCATGATGGAAAAACGTAACCTGACATCTGCCTACAAGTTTTACTGTGGCAAAAATCTAGAAAATGCTCACTCTGCCGAAGCTGATACGCTTGCAACATTGGATGTATTCACAGCACAAATAGAGCGTTATTTGGGAGAAGAAATGGAAGATTTGCAGGGTAATAAAGTGGGAGTCTTCGAAAACGACATGAAGAAACTACATGACCTGCTCAATGAGAAAATGGTAGATCTAGCCGGCAGGTTTGTATTCAATAACGAAGGTGTTGAAGTTTTCAACTTCGGGAAGCAAAAAGGAACTCCAGTCACTCAAGTGCTCAAAGACGAGCCAGGATATTATGACTGGATGATGCGAGGAGATTTCCCGCTAGACACCAAAAGGAAACTTACTCAGATCAAACTAAGAGGATTTAATATGTAAGTATTTGAACTTAGCTTTATTGATGTCTTTAGTAATCTTCTCATTGTTTTATAAGCTGGAAGACAGAAGACCGAAGTACTCTCAATTCAATTTTGAAGCTTATTTTAGAATGCTTTTGGCTTACCTTATCAAAAACAAAAACCCGGAGGCGACTTCGGGTTTTGTTTTAGTAGTTTAGATAGTAGGTATCAGCTTCACTTAATGTTTAGCAGATTCAATAGCCTGAATAAGCACTATCAGGGTATATACTATGATAACCATATTTAACTCATCTACTCATAAGCTAAAAAAGCGCTTAGAAATACCCATAAAAATATGACAATGAGTAATTTAAATAGGCTAAAGCGATTATTTTTAATCCTAATTCTTGCATCACCATTTCTTTCATTTGCCCAAGAAAATTCTTCCAATGATTATTTACTTCCAAGCTCAAAACCAGATCGGATTATACTAAATCTATCTGAAAATCCACTGGAAGGCATAGGGATTAACTGGAGAACCGACACTTCTAGGAATTTTTCTCAATTAGAATTTGCTGTTGCCACCGCGGGTCCAGAATATAGAGAAGCGGTATCTTTACTGGAAGCTGAGACAGAAACACTTGTGTCTCAGCATGAAGGCGAACCCGTCATCCATGCCAATTATCACCAGGTGAATTTGACAGGATTGAAGGCTGGCGAACAGTATGTGTATCGCGTCGGAACGGAGGAAAACTGGTCTGAATGGTTTCAATTTTCTATTCCCGAAGATGACAAGGAGGTGAATTTTCTCTACCTCGGTGATGTACAAAATGAGGTTGTTTCTATGTTTAGTCGAGTTATTCGAGAAGCGATGATCAACTTACCTAAAATGGATTTCACAGTATATGCTGGAGATTTAATAGACAACGAGCATGCTGATTTTGAATGGGGAGGATGGTTTGAAGCTGGAGATTGGATTCATGCGACGATTCCTTCTATGATGACTCCAGGCAACCATGAATTTTCTAAAAATCCCGCGACGCTAACTCCTCACTGGAATGCTCAATTTAATCTTCCTAAAAATGGTCCTAAAGGATTGGAAGAAACCAGCTATGAAGTAAATTATCCAGAGTTAAAGGTAATTTCTCTTGATGGTGAGCAGATCGATGAATCCCCTACTTATAGAAAAGCTCAGATTGATTGGTTAAGAAATATTTTGACCAATAACCCTAGAAAATGGACGGTGATCACTTTTCACTATCCTGTTTATGCAACCCACCCTACTCGTTATCATGATAAAATGATAGATTATATACGGCCTATTTTGCAGGAGTTCAAAGTTGATTTAGCTATCCAAGGTCACGATCATGCCTATGCAAGGGGTCAGGCCTTCGATGAAAATGGTAAACTTAACTACGACAAAGGCACTGTCTATGTCGTCTCTGTGGCCGGGCCAAAAATGTATGATTTGAAACCTGATGAGTGGATGACACGGAAAGGGTATAGCACTCAGACTTACCAATGGATCAATGTTAAAGATGACCTGTTGACTTTTAAAACCTACACAACACTTGGCAAACTCTATGATTCTTTTGAAATCCAAAAGGATGCTGACGGATCAAACTCAATTATAAATAAAATTCCCAATACGCCAGAAAGACTTCAATCCAAATGAAAAATCAACCTCTTTTCCTTACTTCATTTTCAAAACGTGTCGTAGTTTTTGCACTAACATTTTTCTTTTACCTATCATCTTTTGCCCAAGTAGATCAGATCAGAGAAAAGCTTCTGAATTCTAATGAATTATTGGTCGCAGCACACAGAGCTGCACATCAACATTATCCTGAAAACAGTCTTGAGGCAATACAGGAAGCGATAGATCTGGGAGTAGATATTATTGAAATAGATGTGCGTGTGACCACGGATGGAAAAGTCTATCTAATGCATGATCAAACTATTGATCGCACAACTACAGGAAATGGCGATATAGAAAAAATGAGTAGCGCTGATTTGAAACAGTATACACTCTTATTTGATGGCAAAGATTCTGGAATAGCTATCCCCACATTGAACGAAGCATTGGCACTTTCCAAAGGGAAAATCATGGTGGATCTGGATCTCAAAACCTCCAAAATAGATGAAGTGATGGCTGTTGTTCAAGAATTGAACGTACTTGATGAAGTGATCTTCTTTGACTCAGATTGGGAAATTCTAAAAGCAATAAAAGCAAAAATGCCAAGTGCTTATTTGATGCCTCGAACATACAAAACGAAGCAGATAAAAAAAGCTTACAAGCAACTAGATCCAGTGATTGTGCACATAGACCCTAGTTTCAATTCTAAAAAAACCTATGCTCTTGCAAAGAAATTTGGCGTTCGAACATGGATCAATTCTCTTGGAGATTTGGATAGGGAATTAAGCAAAAATCCTAAACCTGAGCTGGCTTTTGATCTATTGCAACATGGTGCTAGCGTTGTCCAAACTGATTTACCTAAATTCTGGATAGGAATCAAGGCTCATTCACCTAACCTCCAAATTGCTAAATAATTATTCGACAGAGTGGAATAATTCCCGAATGTGGCACTAGACTAAATAGAAAGAGCCCGGCTTTATACCGAGCTCTTTCTCCAATGCGACTAACTCTTTAACCTCCCACGATTTTGAGCCAAGTCTTATTATGATAACTTTTTAAAATCAGTATTATAATGCTTATTTCCCTTTGTAAAAAGTTAAGGCTTTAGGCATGTTGCTATTCAACTTACTTATTCTCGTCTGAGATGCAGGGTGAGTTGAAAGAAACTCTGGTGGAGCCGCTCCATTTTCTTTTTCAAGCATCCTTGTCCAGAAAATCGGTGCTTCTCTAGGATCGTAACCAGCAATTGCCATAAAAATTAATCCCATTTCATCAGCTTCCAACTCATGCTGCCTTGAGAATTTCAGCGTTCCTAGTTGACTTCCAATACCCACGGATTGTAATAAAATCTGCTGAGTCATAGATGGATTTTGTCCCAATGCAGATGACAATGCACTTACTCCTAGGTTAGTAAGCATTCCAGTTGACATTCTTTCTGCAGAATGAGAAGCCACTGCATGTGCTATCTCATGACCCATTACTACTGCTATACCAGTTTCTGTTTGGGTAAGGGGCATAATACCAGTATAGAATGCTACTTTTCCTCCTGGCATACACCAAGCATTCACTTGATCACTTTCCAACAGATTGAATTCCCATTCAAAAGAATCTGCTAGCTCTTGAAATCCCTGAGAGATCAAATAACTTTCCACAGCCTTAGCCATGCGATTCCCCACTCTGAGCACCTTTTGCCCATCAGCCGAGCTAGTTACTACCTTATCTTCCTTAAGAACCTGATTATATTGGTCATCTACCATAGGTTGAATCTCTGAAGATGACACAAGTGATAATTGATTTCTACCTGTTAGCGGCACTGTAGCACAGGAATACATAAATAATCCTGTACAAAACAAAATTGCTATTTTTTTCATGGTGGTTTTTTTTCTTCAGTAGTTTCAAATTGGATACCAGAATGCAATTTTCACTACTTTAAGATTTCATTCTGAAAAACATGAAAACTAAAGAATCCCAAATCGCTTTAAATCCGGATGCATTAGCTTATCAAAAAAAAATGAGCAATCCGCTATATTTTTGGTTTGGAATGTTAATTAAGCTTCCCTCAGCAATCTTTTGGAAGTTTAGAATAAAAATATTAGATGCTGAGAAATGTGTGGTGACTATCCCATATTCTTGGAGAACTCAGAATCCTTTCAAATCAATATATTTCGCCGCAATGGCTGGCGCAGCAGAATTGAGCACTGGTGCACTTTGTCAATTAGCTATTAGCGGTCAAGGAAAATACTCCATGCTCGTGGTGGATTTCAGGGCGGAATACTTTAAAAAAGCTAATCAAACCATCACATTCACCTGCGAACAAGGGCAGGAACTGTTTACACTGATTGAATCCTTACGGCCAAATGATACCGGGAAATTGACGATGGTTTCCAGTGGTAAAAACCCACAGGGAGAAGAGGTAGCACGATTCTATGTAACTTGGTCTTTCAAGAGGAAAGCTTAAATAGTATTAAAATTTATAATTATATCCTAACCGAAACACCTGCGTTTCATAGTAATCAGCGCTTGTGTAGCTGAAGTCACTTCCATCAATGTTTTTCTTGATTACCATGGTATTTAGCAAGTCAGTAGCATTGAAGTAAAGCTCTCCGTTGCCATTTTGGATCACTTTCTTAATTCCCATATCCAGCGTGAATCTAGCTTGGATTACGCCTTGGGGGATAATATCCTTTGCTAAATAAATGGCCGACAATTGCCCCGTGAAATTCTCTGAAAACCTGAATTTGGAGTTCCATTTTGCATTTCCTGAGAAAATTTCCTGCTTGTCTATTGTGAGTGTGTGCGCCTCAGGATAGAGATTCTCCACGGTGAAGGCGTCGATCTGATTATGATATCCATTCAGATTAAGATCAAAAGAGTACCAATCATTCACATCCTGATCCCAAATTATCTCGAAGCCAGAATTGTAGCTTTTTCCGGCATTTTGAAAAATGGCATAGATCAATTTATTGTCCCCAAATGTGGTGGATATCCGAGTAATAGTTCCATCTACACTGCGGTGATAAATTGCCAAATACAGCGATCCGCTGGACCAAGTCGTCTTCCAACCTAGTTCAAACGAATTTGTAAATTGGGGTTTCAATGCGGGATTTCCCACCTTGATAATCTCGGCATCATCGTACTTTGGAAAAATTCGTATATCCACTTCGTTTGGCCGATCCACCCTTCGGTTATAGGATACCGTCAGCTTATTCAGCTCATTGAGTTTATAAGAAACTCTGGTATTCGGAAATGGCTGGAAATAGGTATTACCATCACTTTTATAAGTTGGGTGATTTGGATTTACATCATAATTGAGTTTAAAGTATTCTAATCTTAGTCCTATTTCAGCATCCCATTTTTTGGACTCAAAAACATAATTGCCATAAACTGCCGGAATTATTTCTTTGTATGTCGCAGCTCCTCCAGCCAGTGAATCAATTGGCGAGTTCTCACTTGGAAAAAATTGCATGTTGGTAGGAATCCAACGACTTCGGAATTTCATTCCAGTTTCCAGTCTGCCATTTTTCAAAGGCTGTACATAGTCAAGGGTTACATCCACTACATTTTCATCCGAGAGCAATTTGAAAGCTTCTTCACCAGTATATTCTGGAAGTGTATTGGTGAAAAAATACTGCTCATCTTCTCTGTGAAAAGTGTAATTCAAACCGGCGGAAAGGCTGCGACCCGGATCTATAAAATTATGCTTTATAGCTACAGTCGCCATCACGGTAGTTTTTAACTCGTCTTCCAGAAACTGCCAAAGTCTCAACCGTTCAGAAAAATCTCCATTATAAAATGGCTGGTCACCCCTATCTATAATTTTTTCACTTCCGAAAAGCCCAGATATTGTCAAGGTATTTTGAGAATCTATCGTCCAATCCATTCCTGCTCTGGTGGTTAGGAAGTTTGTGTTTCTGTTTCGTTTTAACTGCTGATGAATGACAGTTCCGTCATCATAATTACGGGTGATATACTCATTTTTGTTCAAAGTCTCTGTATAGAGATTATCAGCCGAAAAGAAAAAATTCACATCCTTCTTCCGGTAATTAAGAGAAAGGGAAGGATTGATTTTCGGTGTGCCTTGGTATTGAGTTCTGATTCCTGGAAGATTTGCCTGCTTTTCCCAAAGAGCTCCCACACCTATTGCCAGACCCACTTTTCCATTAAATCCTTCCTGCTTTTCTTTCTTGAGAATAATATTGATGATGCCGCCATTACCGTTGGCATCGAATTTTGCTGAGGGATTATTGATGATTTCGATTCGCTCCACTGCTGAAGACGGTAAATTGTCAAGGCCCGTTTGATTCCCAAATCCAGTCAAAGCAGTCTGCTTTCCGTCGATCAACACGGCTATGCGATCATTTCCACGAATCTGCACTTTCCCCTCTTGGACAGTCACGCCCGGCAAGTTGGACATGGCTTGAAGAACTGAGCCCCCGCTTTGGCTTATGTTTTGTCCCAAATCGTAGGTTTTCTTGTCCATTTTGGCACTGACCTCCTCCAATTGTCCTATTACTTCTACTGTACCTAACTCTTGGAATGAGGCAGACAATGCGACCTCGCCAATATTTAAAAACGGAGAACTTGAACCTACGTACACCTCTTTCCGAACAGTTTCAAATCCTATAAAGCTTGCTTCCAATTCATAATTTCCAGGTGGGACATCCGAAAGCGTAAAAAGTCCAGCTTCATCAGAAATTGCACCAGTAACGAAAGTCGAATCTACTGATGTTCTTAGTACTATGTTAACATAAGACAAAGCTTCCTGAGAAGCTTTGTTCGTAATTTTCCCTGACAGCTTTACATTAGTTTCTTGGCCGAAAACAGCATGAGAAGCGAAGAAAGTAATCAGAAAAAAGGTTTTAAACTTCATAGTTGATAGTTTTCGCCTGAAAGATAGTGCACAATATCATTTGCAAGTTCCACATTGTCTTCTACGACCAGAATATTCTTCATCCTAATAAACTAGGTAGCTTGATTGGGAATTATATTTTTCACCTATTATTCAAAAAAGTGAATGATTTAGGCGGGAAAAGTCTAATTTATCCAGTCACTTTCGCGCTTAATAAACTCGCTAAGTGTGGAATAGACTCGGTCCTTTGACCAATCCAAAAACTCGTGATATGCATTCCCTTCATTGAAGCGAATGATTAATTTATCCCATTCCGATCGCTGCAATTGATATTTCACCATTAGGTTCTGACGGATGGTGTCTGAGTCAACTACTGCATAATATCCAGCCCTTCTACTGAGCCACTCCAGTTTCTTCTGGTATTCTCGTTCTTGTCTAGCTCGTTTAGTGAGAGAAGACAATACTCCTGCAATAGCTACTCCCCCAGTCAAATTTGGCGAATTTAAATACCCCGCAGTAATTCCACTTTTAATCGATGTTGCTACTTCTTCATCTGGATCAATTAGGGTTAGTTTTCCGTCTTTGAATCGAAAAGAATACGGTTCAGATTTGACTTCAAAAGTGGGTAGCAACCTAGCTCTATCCTGAATTTGAAGTAATAAAAATGTCTCTTCAGCCAAAACAATTTTTTGCTCCAAGAAACCAGGATAGGACAAACGCAAGGTGTCTCCAATTACTCCTTTCACAGAAAAATAGCCTCTGGCATTGGTAATTTGCAATTGATCAGTTCCTATTACTTCCACAGACACCCCTTCGAGATACATCTTATCATTTGCATCGAGCACATTGCCCGAATAAGTGCTTTGAGCCATTAAAGACGGGAGAAAAGCAAAACAAAGTAGTATTAGGAGTCTGAATCTCATGCAGCTCAAAAGTAGGTAGGGATTCCTCGGTTTTTGAATTTTATGGAGTTAAAGAAACTTAACCTAAGCTGAAAAATGCCTAATTACCCAATGATTCAATTCTAATAAGCTTATCGGTACCCAAAAATTCTGGTGTTTCAGTTCTGTACCACGTACGATTTGCTGGGATTTTCATTCCTTCAAATTCAGTAATACCTTCTAAATAAATAATTTCACCTTTTTGATTTGGCTCATCTTGATAGAATTTATATGCGGCCATTCTATAGCTTTCAGGCTCCATGTAGAAATACCAAATGTCTTTCTCATAAGGAACTCGCACCACGTGATAGGCAACGCCATCTAACTCCTCCATAGTGGTTAAAGCATCAATGGTAGTTCCGGAATCATGTAATTTCATCGGTAGACCCCAAAGAAAGGTGTAATAATTCCTACTCCGCAACGCACGCTCCAAGGACATATCTCCCATTTCCACATCTAGTGAATCATTCTGGACTACGTAGCTAATTCCGTCAATTTTATAAGCCATCCTTGATTGAGAATTATCCAGTGAAAAACTATAGCTTCTGGAAGATCTAGGCGCAGGCAAACTATCTTCTAGCACAAAAGTAGCTTTGAGGTGTTTCCAGTTTCCATTAGGATCATGAAATGCGATTGATTTCTCGATCATTTCCTCCCCTGTGAGATCAATTGGGAGTTTTTCAGTTGCACATGAACTGAACATTAAAAGCACTGTCAATAAGGTCAAGGAGTATTTCATCTCGATAAGTTAGCTTAAACTGACTAATTTTACCACATGGAATTTAAGCTTACACGATTTGCCCCTACACCCAGCGGCTTTTTACACTTGGGGAATCTTTACTCTTTTTTAGTGACAAAAGCTTTGGCAGAGAAGACTGGAGCTAAAATATTATTGAGAATCGATGACCTGGACCGGGATCGGTACAGACCAGAATATGTGCAGGATATTTTTGATATGTTAGACTTCATGGAGATCGGCTATGACCAGGGGCCAAAAAATATGCAGGAGTTCGACCAAGAATGGTCTCAAATTCATAGAATGAACAGTTATCTGGAAGCATTAGAGCAAATTCGAGAGCGTAAATTAGTGTTTGCCTGTGATTGCACGCGTAAGAAAATTCAGCAATTAGATTCCTCTGGCTATTATCTCGGACATTGCCAAGTCAGAAATATCCCATTGGAAAGAATTGACACGTGCTGGCGAATGGATACCTTCGACACTGATTTCATCAAGATCAAAACCTATTTACAAGGTCTGAAATCCTATACTCTTCCTGAAGACTCGGCTTTTTTCATTGTCAGAAAGAAAGACAAGCTTCCAGCATATCAACTCACCTCAGTTATAGACGATGTACACTATGGAGTTGATTTGGTGGTGAGAGGCCTTGATTTGCTGGGATCGACTTTGGATCAGCAAATCGTAGCAAATGGACTCGATCTTACCTCCTTCCAGAAAGCTACTTTTCATCATCATGCGCTATTGAAAGGTCCCAAAAACAAAAAGCTCTCGAAGACTGAAGGTGCTAATTCTATTCAATACCATAGAAATGAAGGGAAGAAACCGTCAGATGTATATCAGATTTTAGGCGAACTAATGGGAGCAAAAGAGCCAATTCAGAATTTTGAATCCTTCAAAAGCGAGTTATCTCTTTAAAGCTAAATCGTCCGCAGTGAAATCCGCTTTCTTACTGCGAATAAATCTTTTTCATAAAAAAAGCCGAAGAATTATCTCCGGCTTTCTAACTTTTTGGATCAGATTTCAAGTCAATTTTAGTCCATCACCTTCTCCATTCTGTTCTCTTGATACTTAATACTTGCTACTGAATACTCAATTATACTTAGCCGGCATATCAGGAGCTACCATAGATTTTTTGATGAACTCACGAATGTCTTCATTGGAAGTCTGTAAATCCTCAGCTCTCAAATACATCATGTGACCACTTCTGTAGCCTTTCCAAGTAAGTCTATCTGCCATTCTTCCAGATGGATCCATTTGCCAATGGTTGTATTTCGCATTAAAATAATCTGTACCACCATCAAAATAGCCAGACTGAGTCATAACATGCAAATAAGGATTTTGGCGCATTGCACTAGCTAGATCATAACCTGTGGTCTCATTAGTGCGATTCCAAGGATGTACTGGACCAAAAAGATTGTAGGTCAAGTCAGTTTTAAATTTAAGATGCTCTCTCACATACGTTTGAAACGAAGGTGCAAAAGCATGATTCCATGAAGATAAAGCCGGATCAAAATCAGGTCTAGAACCTGTACCTGCATTATCAAAACCTTTGTATCTGCTATCCAATCTACCCACGGTCATTCCTTTATCTCTAAGGAGCTCTTTCCAAAAGAAATTGGTAGGAATCATCAGGTTATGCTCCAAGACTACCTTTTTGCTCAAGCCAGAATAAAGCGCATATTTAGTAGCGATGGCATCTCGCTCTGCAGCTGTAAGCATACCGCCCTTCACGACGGCTGGAATCAGTTCATTTATTGTAAATGCTTCCACCTCAGGTAAAATTGCATCCAAGTCCTTGCTTTGCAAAGAAGCATCTAAGGCATTGTGATACCATGCAGTAGCTGCATAATAAGGCAGGTAATTAGAAGTATGGATTGGTTCGCCACGTTCAATTCCCATTTCAGTTGGAGAAACCAATACTACTCCGTTGAAATACATCCAATGGGAATTTTGAAGTTGTGCTACTAGGCCAGCTACACGAGTAGTGCCATAACTTTCACCTATCAAATATTTTGGCGAAGCCCATCTTCCCTGACGAGTAACAAAGGTATTCACCCAATCAGCCAGATATTTTATATCAGAATTGATTCCGAAGAATGTAGAACGATCGACTTCTTCATCTACTATTCTAGAAAAGCCAGTATTCACAGGATCTACATAGATAATGTCAGCTACGTCAAGGATAGAATAAGGATTTGACTTAGTGCCATAAGGCTGAAGCGGATAGCCTTCATCATCGATATTCAATACTACTGGTCCTGTGTATGCTATGTGCATCCAAATAGACGCAGAACCTGGTCCTCCATTGAATGAAATCACCAAAGGCCTGGTGTTCTTGTCAGAGATATCCGTTCGCTGATAGAAAGTGTAAAATAAGGAAGCGATTGGCTTGCCTTTTTCATTCCAAACTGGTTGCGTACCTGCAGTAGCTGTATAAGGGACTTTTTTGCCCTTGATAGTCGTAGTATGTGTAGTGACCACAGCAGATTCCACTTCGATTTGTCTTTCCGTTTGTGCCATCACAATAGAGAGACAAACAGAAAAGAGTAGTGTTAAACTTAATTTTCTCATAAAGTATGGGTTATAATTATTCGATTTTGAAGCTACAAATACTTAGTAAAAGAGGAGGAAAAATTACATAAGTGGAGACAATTTACTAGCCTTTTGAGGAAGATACTAGTCTAGCGATCACTACGGCAGGATATAAGATCCCTATTGTAGAAAGAAAAACAGATAACATCTTTGACATCACTTGGATAGGATATAAATCTCCAAATCCAACAGTGGTAAGAGATACCAAGCTAAAATATATATAGAGGGGAAAATCCTTGTCCAATCCTACCATGGTAAAATCCCCTCCAATTCCTGATCCAGTGGTGAGGTAAATAATTTCAAATAGGAATGCACCAAGAATCGCAACGAGTAAATAAACATTGATCGCTCCAATAACTCTATAAACATTCACTTCATGATTCCTAAATAACAGTCTGGTGTTCAGAAATATAAAAATCATCATATTCAATATGCCTACTATCCGCTCAGCCAGATAAAATTCAAAATCATAATTGGAAAACCGTATGATTCTCAGCCCCAAATGTGTTACAAAAAGTATGGAGGTTATGCCAATTAAAAGTCTATTAGTAGAAGACCAAATACCAGTGAAAAACAGAAACAAAAATACAGCATTGACAAAAAATGCATGGACATGTCCATATTCTATCAAAATAGGCAGCACAAAAACTGTGAATAATAATATGAGAAGTAATACCGCGAAGCTTGCATCAGTTAGCCAATATTCTGTAAACGAATGGAATGCGCGCTTTACTTGCTTACTTCTGTTGTATACAAATTGGTTCATCTAATTTTCAGTTTTGATCTTGCTATTAGTGTATAGTAAGAATATCAGCTTTTCTAAAAGTAGGGAATCAAATGCATCAAATTATTTGCTCAACTACCTGAACTTAATCACTTCTCCACAGGTACTTTAAAGCTAATAACGCTCTTCAAGTATTTTCATATGATGGGCAAAATGGCCTGGTATAATCCAAAATAAAGCTCTTGGCGTAATAGGATTGCCACTCGCAGTACCCACTAAGTCCAGCGTGTCTTCAGGTAATGTTCGGATCATCGATAATAAAGCTATGCGCTGAGCCATCAGATCATCAAGTAAATAGTGTAATTGCATCTCACCAAATCTCGCATTCAATACATAAGGATCCTGATCAAAACCCGGTAAGGCAGATTTCTCTCCTCTGGCAAAACAAAGTGCCCTGAAAGTCATAATTCGCTCAGTGTCGATCACGTGACCAAGCACTTCTTTGGGAGTCCATTTCCCTTCTTCGTAGGCAGTACTAGCCCATTCCAGTCCTTTTTTATGAAATAAACCTAAAAGTGAATCTGCCTGTTTTAAAATCTGCTCTTCATATTTATTTCCGGAGACTAGATTGAGATAGGTGGAGAAAAACGTTGAATAATCCCCTTCTTTCGGTTGGTCAAGTATTTTCATGTAATAATGCGTTGGCTAAAATATTTATGCCATAAATTTAAGTCATAAGTATAAAACACTCTCATATCATGCATAAAAGTTTACTTATTCTCTTTCTGGTACTTGGTAGTCAAGTGACCATGTCGCAAACCACTGTCATCAGAAATCCAGAGATAGCTCAGATGGTATCTGAAATTTCTTCAGATTCTTTAGAACATCACGTACGAAGATTAGCTTCTTTCAACTCCCGCCACACCTTAAATACCAATGCTGAAAATGGCATGCCTGCAGCTCAGCAGTACGTGCTTTCTAAATTCAACAATTTTGCGAAGCAATCAAATGGAAGAATGACTGCTGAAATAGAAAAATTCACTATTCCAGGTGATAAAAGGAGGGTTTTGGTAGATTCTCCCGGTGCAAATGTATTTGCTACACTTAAGGGAACAGACCCGGCAGATGACAGGATTTTCGTTATTTCTGGGCACATGGATTCCCGAAATAAGGATATCATGGATGTAGAAGGCAGTTCGCCAGGAGCCAATGATGATGGCAGCGGAACAGCCGCTGTAATAGAATTAGCAAGAGTCATGGCTTCTCATAAGTTCTCAGCCACTATCCTTTTTGTAGCATTTACTGGGGAAGAACAGGGACTCAAGGGAGCTACTTATATGTCTGATAAAGCAAAAGCCGAAGATTGGAACATCGCTGCAGTTCTGAATAATGATATTGTGGGAAATAGTAATTCGTCCGAGACACTGATCAAAGACAACTTGAAAATGCGAGTTTTCTCGGAAACAATTCCTATGGCGGAAACGGAGCAGCAAGCTACTATCAGACGCTCGATCAATGCTGACAATGATAGTGAATCCAGGCAACTTGCGCGATACATCAAAGAGCTTGGTGAGCGTTATGTAGATCAGTTTGAAGTGAAACTCATCTATAGATCAGATAGATTCCTGAGAGGTGGAGACCAAACTGCCTTTGCAAGAAATGCTTTCACAGCTGTAAGAATGTCTGAAATGAATGAAAACTTCCTACATCAGCACGAAAATGTACGCGTGGAAGATGGTGTACAATATGGCGACTTACCTGAATTCATGGATTTTGAATACTTGAGAAAAGTAGCTGCTGTAAATCTCGCGTCCCTAGCTTCATTAGCTAACTCACCTGATCAGCCCCAAGAAGTTAAAATTGATGTGCGCGGATTAAGCAATAAATCCACCTTGCTATGGAAAGCTTCGGTGATCGGAAAAACAAAAGGATACTACGTATTGATGAGAGAAACATCTTCAGCAGTGTGGGAACGCAAGTTCTGGACAACAGATACAACACTAACTCTCCCTTATTCAAAAGACAATTACTTCTTTGCAGTGCAATCAGTTTCAGAATCTGGAGCAGAAAGTTTGCCCGTAATCCCATCTCCACTTTCCAGATAAGCGCAGTTCTTAATTAAATCAATTCCAAATTCAATGAAAAGCTGAAGCTTATGGAACCACAGTGGTTATATTCGGTTTACTAATGGAAACACTATAACTATGAAAGCTAAAGAAATCGTAACGCTACAGCGTTCATTACTTGTCGATACAGAGAAATTACTAAATACTCAGGTAGAAATGGAAGGTACTTCTTCCGCTTATTATCTGTCAATGGCATCGTGGTGTCACATGATGGGCTATGAGAATGCTGCCAAATACCTCTATACACATTCAGATGAAGAGAGGATGCATATGATGAAAATTTTCCAATACATCAATGAAGCTGGAGGGCACGCATTTCAGCCTGAGATCACAGGTATTAGGCATAACTTCAATTCACTTCGAGAGATTTTTGAATTGATATTAGAACACGAGATTGCCGTGACTAAATCAATCAATAATATCGTGGATCATGCATTTTCCAAGAAGGATTTTGCAACGTTCAGTTTCATGCAATGGTATGTTACGGAACAAAGAGAGGAAGAGACTATGTCCAGAAGAGCATTGGAGCTCTTCGATATCATCGGAGAAGAAGGGGTTGGACTCTGGACTATTGATCAGGAGCTTGGAAAGCTGCATGCTGCAGCTCATCCCCAGGTATAACTCAAAAGCGGCTTTTCAGCCGCTTTTTTTTTGCGCTTAATTTTAAAACAAAAAAACTGAAAGTCACCACATTTAATTATATAGGTGATTTATAAGCTTTTACAAAGGCACCTTTTCTTTTTCAATTCATTTTTTCTTAGACAACTTTCCTATATCTTAATGAAGAATATTCTCCTACAAACTTCATAAAACCTTTTTTGTTATGAGTTTCAATAAGAGCCAAGCGGCATTTTTTCAGGCGCTCAAATTGTCATTGCCAAGCTATACTTCCTTGGTCGATGAGATCGCTGAAATTTTAGAAATCAGTATTGATAGTGCATACAGGAGGATTCGTGGAGAAAAACTTTTGGATTTCTCCGAACTGGAAATTCTTTGTAATCGATTCAATATATCTGTCGATTCATTTTTAAATCTTAACTCCAATGCTATCCTCTTTCAGGGCAATCAGAATGACTATCAGGAAAACAGTTTCACGAAATGGATGGAAGATGTACTTGCTCAACTTAATCTAGTAAACAGTTTTTCTAAAAAACACATCTACTGGCTGGTGAAGGACATGCCCCCTTTCCATCATTATTATCACAAAGAATTAGCGGCTTTTAAATTTTTTTTCTGGAGAAAATCAATCCTTTTCACGGATAGTCTTAAAAACTGCAAATACTCCATCCATGATAATTCTTATGACCAGTATGCAGAGGTAACTCAGAAAATCCTCAAAGTCTACCATAAAATTCCAACCACGGAAATATGGAATATAGAAAGCATCAACATTACGCTTCGGCAAATTGAGTTGTATCATGAAATGGGGATAATGACTGCCGTAGAAGACACTGTTTTTCTGTACAACTGCATGCTAGAAGTGATCGATAACTTAGAAAAAATGGCAGAAAAAGGAAAAAAGATTTTGCCTTCACATCCAGATATAGAAGGAGCAGATTACACGTTCTTCGTGAATGAATTTATCATAGGAGACAACACATTTTTTGCTACTATGGATGAACGTAAGGTTACTTACCTCAATCATAGCGTGATTTATTTTCATGGCACTTCAGACCCAAAGTTCAACGATGCCATGTTCCGGAATTTGGAAAACTTAATTAAAAAATCGAATCAAATCAGTCTCGTGGCCGAAAAAGAGCGTAAGCAATTTTTTAATAAACTCCGTAAAAAAGTAACAAATCAGCTAAATGCAACCGTTGAAAAGGAAGAGTAGCCAATTCATTTACCTCCAATCTCTGTTCTAGATGAAAAGAATCTTCTAATTTTGAAACTCAAGGAATATAATTATGCATAATAAAATTCAATACAGTCTAGCCACTGTAGTCATAGCAAGTTTTTCGTTTTTCTCCTGTCAAGAAAAAACTAAAGACAAGGTGATTGATGAAGACAAAATGATCATAGCCAATATGCCTGAACCTGCTGAAAAGGTGGAAGGTATGGCTTGGATTCCAGGAGGTGATTTTGTTATGGGAACCAATGAAGTGGATGCTTATTCTGCTGAAAAACCAGCTGTAGACCTTAAAGTTAACGGTTTTTGGATGGATACACATGAGGTCACCAATGCGCAGTTCATTAAGTTTGTAGATGCAACTGGCTTCATTACCGTAGCTGAGCAGGACTTGGATTGGGAAGAACTAAAAGTGCAATTACCCCCGAATACGCCAAAGCTAGATGACTCCAAATTAGTAGCAGGATCCATGGTTTTCAGCCCACCCTCCTACCCAGTTCCTACTCAGGATATTTCACTATGGTGGGAATGGGTAGATGGAGCAAGTTGGAAAAACCCAGAAGGACCAGGGTCGGATTTGAAAGGAAAAGAAAATCACCCAGTGGTGCATATCGCTTACGACGATGCTAAGGCTTATGCTGAATGGGCAGGCAAAAGGCTTCCAACTGAGAATGAATGGGAATTTGCGGCTAGAGGTGGTGCTAAAGGCAAACGTTTTGCATGGGGAGATGAATTAGCTCCTAACGGTCAATATTTGGCAAACACCTTTCAAGGTAATTTCCCAAATGACAATGAAAGCTTAGATGGATTTATAGGAACCTCTCCAGTCAAATCTTTTGCTCCCAATACATTTGGACTCTATGATATGATAGGAAACGTTTGGGAATTGACTGACGACTGGTATGATGCATTGAAATATGCAAGAATAGCAGGACAGGCCCCAAAATTAGATGCTAACATGAACCAATGCTACAACCCCGACAATCCATATGCCATGGAGCGAGTAATCAAAGGTGGTTCATACTTATGTGCAGATAATTACTGTGTAAACTACCGACCATCTGCCCGTCAAGGTCAGGCATTCGACAGCGGAACTTCCAATGTAGGGTTCAGATTGGTAAAAGATGCTGTGGACAAGACGATTAGCTTGAAGTAAAAAACTCAATAGAAAATAAAAAAGGACGTTTCTCATCAAGAAGCGTCCTTTTTTACTTAATACTTATCTCCAACTCTCCCTACCTACTCTATCCATCTGGAAATCTGCGGTCTTTCGGACAGAAAAAAAAGCTTATTCTTCCTCCCAATACGTAATCTGCGGTTTGAAACAAATAACACTTAAAAGTCCAACTTCTGGAAAACCGGACAACTTCTAAAATACCCTTCTCTTTGAATTTTATTTTTGCTATCTGTTGCTAAAAAAGATTATTGCAAATCGTAGCCTTTGGTAATTCTCTGAATGTATTTCCCAAGAATATCAAACTCCAAATTGACAAAGTCACCAGGCGATAGCTGATGAAAATTGGTGTGTTCAAAGGTGTACGGGATAATCGCAACGGAAAATCTACCTGGCCCAGAATTGAAACAAGTCAAGCTAGTGCCGTTGATCGTGATCGAACCTTTTTCTACGGTCACGTTCCCCAGTCCATGCTCAAACTCAAGATCAAACACCCAAGAGCCATTTTGATCAGTGATACTTTTTACAGTTCCCACTTGATCCACATGACCTTGAACTATATGACCATCAAAGCGACCATTGGCTGGCATACAACGCTCTAAATTCACATTCTTGCCAACTTTCCATTGGGCCAAATTAGTCTTCTGAATCGTCTCATCGATCGCGGTCACTCGGTAAGTATCTGGTGTAGTTTGCACTACAGTCAAACATATGCCATCATGAGCCAAAGACTGGTCGATTTTCAATTCTGAAGCAAGTGAAGATTCCAAATCAAAATGTACGTTGCTACCATCTTGGGTGATTGTTCGGATTGTACCAAAAGCTTCTATAATTCCTGTGAACATGGTGGTGAAGTTAACTTTCAAAGATTCAATGACTAAGCAACAAATGCCCAATTCAAGTTCAAATTAAGCCAAATATTCTTTTATCTTCGACCGTAGAACCACAAATAAAACATGCCCCTACTCAAACTCGAAGACACTTATTTACATAAAGGAAAACGGAGAGCACTGGTAACGTTACTTCGGGAAAAAGGAATAAAAAATGAACGTGTACTTCAGGCTATCAACACCTTACCTAGACATTTTTTCTTTGATTCAGCATTGATTTCCCATGCTTATGAAGACAAAGCCTTTCCGATCGGCGAAGGTCAGACAATCTCTCAACCCTACACAGTTGCCTTCCAAACAGAGCTTTTAGAACTCAAGGAAGGAGATCGAGTCCTAGAGATCGGGACAGGTTCTGGCTATCAAGGAAGTATTTTACATCTTCTTGGTGCAGAAGTATTTACGATAGAATATCAGAAGAAACTTTTTGAAGGAACCAAACGATTTTTAGCAAGATTGGGAATAGAAATGCACCTTTTCTACGGAGATGGTACCGGTGGATTGCCGGAATATGCGCAATACGATAAAATAATTGTTACCGCAGGTGCTCCTGTGGTGCCGGAGGCTTTGATTCAGCAGTTGAAAATCGGCGGTATACTAGTGATCCCCGTGGGCGACAAGCGTAAACAAGCCATGCTGAAAATCACTAAGAAGTCTACAACAAAAGTGGTTCAGGAAGAGTACGAGGGATTTGCTTTTGTACCATTGTTGGGAAAAGACGGTTGGGGCTGAAATAATTTAAAATTGGCTGAATTGATAATTGATAGCATTTCAGAATATTGTTTTGAATTAAACACTCTATACATTTTTCAGCCAAATATTATTTCTATTTTTGTTAAAATTTAGATTTATGAGTAGCAAGAAATTCGCCAGAGAGTCCGCAGTGATCATGACCGAAATGGTCCTTCCCAATGATACTAACACACTTAATAATCTTATGGGTGGCAAACTCATGCATTGGATGGATGTAGTCGCTGCAATTGCGGCACAGAAGCATTCCAATAGCATAGTCGTCACAGCCTCTGCAGATAATATTTCTTTCCAAGAACCAATTGCATTAGGGAATGTAGTAACACTGAAAGCTCAGGTTACCCGTGCATTTAATTCCTCTATGGAGGTATTTATAGAGGTGACAGCAGAAGATATCCCTGCCAATAAAAAAGTGATGACCAATCGTGCATTTTTTACTTTTGTAGCAGTGAATCAGGATAACAAACCTTCTAGAATCCCAGATTTAGTACCTGAAACACCTGAAGAAATCGAAAATTTTGAAGGTGCGCTGAGAAGAAGACAACTAAGACTGGTACTTGCAAAACGAATGAAACCTGAAGACGCGGTGGAGCTGAAGTCTATTTTCAACCTTCAATAGGATATTGGAAATAGATATTAACCTCAGGAAATGAAGCCTTCAGACTAAAGATCGTTTTCAAATTCTTTATTAGGAATGACTGGGAGATGAATTTTGTAGCTGGCAATTTAATTTGTCCATGTTGGCCAGGTCAAAATTCATTTCATTTGTGGTTTAAAAAACAAAAATAAGCAAAGGTTGATAGATATATCACTTCGCTTCTTTTGTGTTAAGGTTAATTATGAGCAATTTCCCACCATGGAAAATATGAGCATTCAGGAGCTCCAACATATCATTACCGAAGAACTTTTTTTCTTTGAAAAAGATCCTCAGTCAGAACAGGTAAAGGAAGAAACATTAGTTTCTTTAGAATCAGAAAAGCCAAAGACTCTTCCGAAGACAGTGCATATCGAAGAATCCTTATCTCGTAAAGATGAAATCAAACCTGAGCCATTGACAGTTCGCGGGAATTTTGAGAAGGGAATATTGGTATTGCATGAAGAAAAAGTACTCAAGCCTGAAGTACTGGAGATGCTTGGCAATATGATCAATGCGGTAGGCCATTCTATGAATGAAATGGGGCTACTTTCGTCAGACGAACTGGAGGGTAGAACCCTATCAGAGCTCTACGATTTAAATGCACATATTGTACTGAAATTTGGTCGTGTCAAACACCCTATCAATGCACTTCCAGCTTCTGATTACCATATTCATACTGAAGATGAAACTGAATACCTATTTGCAGACTCCCTGAGTACAATCTCGGAAGACAGAGCCTTGAAAGGCAAGCTTTGGAACACATTAAAAATTCTCTTTAACATAGCAAAATAATAATGAGCCTTACCCCTCAACAGCACACTTGGGCAAAGCGTTTTCGCTGGATCTCTCTTATCGAAGGTATTTCAACACTAGTTTTATTTGGAATAGCCATGCCACTCAAATATATGTTCGACTACCCATTGGCTGTAACTTATGTCGGTTCGGCTCACGGAGCGCTTTTCATCCTTTACATAGGAATGGTTTTCCCAACAGCCAAATATCTAAACTGGACTTTCACTAGAACTTTCTTTGCGATAGTCGCATCAATTCTTCCATTTGGCCCATTTATCTTTGATAGAAACTTAAAGAAAAGTCAGCACGTGGAATTGTAAAAATGGCACTAATCAGTAAAAAGAAGCTCATTTACCCGATCAGCAATGGACTGAGACGTTACCTGATTAAATACGGTCGGGAAGTGGATATTCCTATTCATTACTTTGAGTTGCTGCGCTTTTCCAGTTCCATAGCATTATATGATTCTAAGGATCAAGACACACTTTGGGAAACAGTATTCTACGAGCAATCTGACCGTGAGGAGATTCATTTAAATGTCAAAATGATTTACGCCTTGCTGAAATCAGGTGGAGATATGACAGTCATGGAGCACTTATTCGTGGATAGGATTGACCTGTGCGTGTATGGAAATACACAGCCTTTTCGGGTGCGAATAGTAAATAGAATCAATGATAATTTTGATTATTTCTATGTCAAAAATGCCGATGCCTCTAGAGTTTACGGTTTAGAGTTTGAGCACTTACTTTCTCCAAATAGAATCTCTTATCTAGTCCATCAAAACACGTTAATTGAAGAACACATCGCAGGGATTCCAGGTGATAAATTTATGCGTGCCCACATGGAGGACCCGCATTTGAATCCCATTAGATTAGCTAAGGAATTTGTCAAATTCAATGAGCGCTGTTTTGTGAGACTTCTTGGCGACATGCACTCTTCCAACTTCGTGATTGATGTGACTCCCGACTTTGAAGAAACTCATTACAGAATCCGAGCAATTGATTTTGATCAACAATCCTATGAGGGCAAAAAATCTATTTACCTACCCCAATATTTTAAGGAAAACAATGCTCTGATTCAGCTGGGCATGAAATATATCACGCCAGAATCTATGCTTCAATACCAGAAAGAAGAGCGGGCATTAATCTCTAGAAGATTAAAGACTGCTCGGCAAGGCATACTTGATATCTTACGATGCATGGAGCATGATGTCATCTCCCTACCGCAAAATATAACTTCGCTGAAAGAAGATCTCGCTAAGCACTATGGAAATGATAAATTCCTAGCATGCAAAAACATGGGGAGCATCATGAGAACAAGCCTCGAAGAGCTTATCAAGAAATAAGTACTGCTATTTTATCAGTCTTCTCAGGTAGACACCGTAGCCACTTTTACCTAATTTCTCAGCAGCTTGTAGCAATTTATCCTCTCCGATAAAACCTGCTCTATAAGCAATTTCCTCAATACATCCGATTTTCAAACCTTGACGTTCCTCGATTACTTCTACGAATTGAGCGGCTTGCAAAAGTGACTGATGTGTACCTGTATCTAGCCAAGCAGTTCCTCTGTTCAAGATCGCTACCTGAAGTTCACCCATCTTCAAATATTCGTTATTGATATCCGTGATTTCAAGTTCTCCACGTGGACTTGGCTTGATCTTCTTAGCTATTTCCACTACTCTGTTATCATAAAAATAAAGTCCTGGAACCGCAAAATTTGATTTAGGATTTTCAGGTTTTTCCTCGATGCTGATCGCCTTATGATTCTCATCAAATTCGACTACACCGTATCTTTCTGGATCGTTCACATGATATGCAAAAACAACTCCGCCTTCTGTTTCAGTGTAGGTCTGTAAGGTCGTATGTAATCCCGATCCGTAGAAAATATTATCCCCAAGAATAAGTGCTACTTTTTCATTGCCTATAAATTTCTCCCCTATAATGAAAGCTTGCGCTAAACCATCAGGACTAGGCTGCACAGCATATTCGAATTTGCACCCTACTTGAGATCCATCACCAAGCAAACGCTCAAAAGCCTCGTTATCTTCAGGAGTAGTGATAATTAATACCTCTGTGATCCCTGCCATCATCAATACAGAAAGCGGATAATAGATCATCGGCTTGTCATATACTGGCATCAACTGCTTACTAACTGAAATTGTCAGCGGATATAATCGCGTTCCAGACCCTCCGGCCAAAATAATTCCCTTCATATGTGTCTATAGTTTATTTTTTTATTTCCCTCCCCAAACTCAAAAATGAATCCAATTCTCAAATCACTAGAATATTAGAAAATCTTATCTAAATAATATGATTATCCGCATCCAATAACTATACTAATATGCCAGTAGCCTTATTTCTAAACAAACTTTAAGATTGCTGGCACTTCAGTTACTAGCCTCACAATAACTTTCGGGATGAAAAACTATAATGATTGGAATTTGGGGTAGCTTATAGCTCAAAGTTACTCAAAGAGTGAAAATTAAAAAAATAAGTGATGAAAACACTATTTGCTTCTTTGGGATCTCGTGGTGATATCGAACCATTTTTAGCGCAAGCAGAGATTTTTGCAGAGGCAGGACATGAAGTTATTTGTCTTTTTCCAGAGCAATTCAGAGAAACTGTGACCCAGCTTGGGTATGAGTTCATCGGTTTTGATAAAGGCTTTTTAGAATTGCTAGACACGCAAAGTGGAAAAACCATCATGGGCGGAGGCGGAAATGCCTGGAATCAACTTAAAAATTATTTTAAGCTGGCAAAAGATTCCTTGAATATACAGCATACGCTAATCACACAGCAACGAGATGCTCTCAGGACTCATAAACCAGATAGAATAGTCTTTCATGCAAAATGTCTATTCTACCATTTAGCTGCTATGGCAGATCCAGACCGCTTTACTTTTCTTACTCCGATACCGTGCATGACGCATCCTACCAGTGAATTTCCACACATAGGTTTCGGTAAGTGGAAATTTAGCTCCACATGGAATTTACACAGTTATGGTTTGATAAATGGCATAAGACGCTTAGCTATGAAAAAATTCCTTGGAAAATTCTATGCGGATTTTCCCTCTACAAAGATCAACTTAAAGAGTATTAAGGAATTTGAGCAGAACCGACTGCAAACAATCTATGCTATTTCCCCATCCCTATTTCCAAGACCGGATAATTGGCCAGAATCTGCAAAGATCGTTGGGTACTATTTCAGAAATCAACTGAAGGAATACCAACCCTCAGCAGCACTAGTTTCTTGGCTCACAAAGTATCCCAAAGCGATCTTGATCACCTTCGGATCTATGAGCAATACCAAGCCAAAGGAGCATTCAAAAACGATTATAGATTTACTCCAAAAGCATCAGATACCAACAATCGTAAACTTTTCTTGGGGAGGTTTGGAGCAATCAGATAACAGTGATGAGTCTATTTTCTATATAAATCAAATTCCTTACGACTGGATTTTACCCAAGCTTTACGGCATCATTCACCATGGAGGCTCAGGAACCACACATCAAGGAACCACTCACGGTTGTGTCCAAATGATAGTTCCGCATATAATTGATCAGTATTTTTGGAATCGAATAATAGCAGAAAGACAACTCGGTCCTCTTGGAACAAGCATTCATGGGTTGGATGCAGAAAAATTTGAAATAGCTTTAATAGACTTTTGGAGAAATCCTGTATATGCGAAAAATGCTCTTAAACTCTCTGAAACTATCCAAACTGAAGTAATTCGGACCGCAGTTCTGAACCACGTGATAAAAAAATAATATGAATAGAATTATACTTATCCTCTCCATCCTTACAGTTCTTTTAATTACTGGCTGTCAATCGAATTCTGATATCACTTTTACTTCAGAAGTGACAGAAGAGTTTAGACCTACTTACCATTTCACTCCAGAATCAGGCTGGATGAATGACCCCAATGGATTGATTTACTTAGATGGAGAATATCACCTTTTTTACCAGCACTATCCAGATAGTACTGTTTGGGGACCTATGCACTGGGGGCATGCCGTTTCAAGTGATTTGGTCAACTGGGAGCATTTACCGATTGCGCTATTCCCAGATAGTTTAGGTTATATTTTCTCAGGAAGTGCCGTACTGGATACCGAAAACACTTCTGGCTTAGGCACTGCCGAAACTCCTCCAATAGTAGCAATATTTACCTATCACAATGCTGAGGAAGCGAATACTAAATCACAAACTTTTCAGTCTCAAGCCATTGCTTTCTCTCTTGACAAAGGAAGAACATGGCAGAAATATGAAGGAAATCCTGTCCTACCAAATCCTGGAATTCGTGATTTCCGAGACCCGAAAGTCTCACAAATCACAAACGAAAATGGCACCAAATCCTGGATAATGACCTTGGCCGTGCTCGATCAAATCAATTTCTATAGTTCTCCAGATCTTAAAAGCTGGACTTTACTCAGTGAATTTGGGAAGACAATAGGCGCACATGGAGGGGTGTGGGAATGTCCAGACCTACTTCCGTTCAAAACCCCATCAGGAGAAGGAAAATGGGTACTTCTTGTCAGCATAAATCCTGGAGGCCCACAAAATGGCTCAGCAACTCAATACTTTATTGGCGACTTCAAAAATGGACAATTCACACCTGACGACACCATGATTCGATGGCTAGATTATGGGCCAGATAATTACGCTGGAGTAACTTGGAGCAATCTTCCTTCCGATCACGACAGAACGCTTTTTATAGGCTGGATGAGTAATTGGCTGTATGCGAATGAAGTGCCTACCAAGGCATGGAGATCAGCTATGACCCTTCCGCGAGAATTAAGTTTATTCGATGTAGATGGCACCCTTCTTTTAAAATCTGCTCCCGCAAAAGAACTTGAGAAACTACGGGATAAAGAATACAAAGTAACCAAGAAATCTTCCTCATTGCCATCAGAGGCTGTAGAACTGATCTCGGAGGTCAATTCTGATTCCTTTATGGTAACTTTTTCTAATGAGCTGAATGAAAAATTAGTAATCAGCAAAGAACTTGGCTTAGTGAATATAGATCGCAGAAATGCTGGTAAAAGTACTTTTCAGCGAGATTTCGCAGCGATTCATTCTGCTCCTATGAGTTGGGAAGCTACTGAGATTCGGATATTTCTGGACGCTTCCTCCGTCGAACTATTTGTGAATGATGGTGAATTGGTGATGACTTCCATCCTATTTCCATCTAGTCCTTGGAAAACTGTAGAGGTTTCTGATCAGGTCAACTCCTTAAAAATCTATAATTTGAAAAAATAAGCAGCCTTAGATAGTGAATTCTAATACAATTTTATTCTACATTTATTCACATACTCTTAAAAAATGAAAAAACAGCTATCAACCGTAATGATTTCCCTGAGTTGGGTCTTATGGTTCGCGGCTGTTATTGCTTTTCCAGTAGATAGCGGCGCACATCACTTCTCCCACGATTCTGTCTCTGCTCTTCCCACGCATAAACTAATTCAATATAATTGTAGTCCAGAATTACTAGAAATTCCAAATTTTAAAGTGGATTGGAGCCTTAATGCTAAGCTAAACCCAGCTTGGTATGTTGACTTACATTTTCTTAATGAAGTTTATTTATCTCCTTCATTTTTTAAAAAATCGACTCCACTTTTCGATGTCAAGGACACCTTCATTCATTTTTTCTACACTTGGTAGTTTAGAATAGATTAATAAAATGCGATTTATAATCGCCTAAAAATCTCTTCATTCTAACCATATTCCTATGATTTCGATCGATCCTATTACCCTAGCTGTGTCTTCATTTGCAATGATGGCCTCGGCTTCACCATTTGTTTATTACAGTTTAAAACTGAAAAAAATCAGCAGTTTAAACCTCGCTACTTTTGAAGAGTTCTCCAAAACCCACAAAGTTGTTCCCAACCAGGAGGAACGTTGGAGAAATCATTACCATTTAGGATTAGATAGTCAATATAAAAAATTGATATATCACCGTTTTGGCACCTATCCTGAGCAAAGTATTATAGATCTAAATGAGGTAAATAAAGTAAGTATTCAAGAGAAAATGAGACATGTGCAAGTCGGCAAGGAGAAACGCTATATTTTGGACTTCCTAGCATTGCAATTCCATTTCAAAGACAGATCTCATTCCCCTAAGACGATTGAGATTTACGATGGTGAGTTATTCACTAGTTTGGCAGGTGAAAAAGGCATTGCTGAAAAGTGGCAAAGAATTCTTGAGAACAATCTCAAAGACTGACAAGGCAATTCACAGCATTTCTTTACCCCAAGGTAAACTTATTATTTTGGTTAAATTGGTTGTAAAAGGCCCGGTTCTGTAACTGGGTCTTTTTTTGAACCTACCTTGTAAATCCGTGAGCAACTTAGATTATCGCATAGATATTAAGATGCAATAGAAAAAGATCAAGCATAGCAGAATTAAATTTGATAAAGAAAATATTACAAGAATATCCTAACCTAAAAGTTCTTTGGTCCAAGGCTGATATTCTGCATCAATTCCATTAATTCCTGGAAATATGCTTGGTGAAAATCATACTTCTCCCATCAAAAACCAATTAAAAAGCCCCTTAAAGAATTACTGATTTACCAAATCTAATTAAGAGTTCTTTCCCTTTTCGGAGGCCTCTTTGTTTCATTTAAAGTCCACCTGCAATGTAGGCCAAATCCAATGCTCCACTGAATAGAATTATTCTTTCTATTCCATGCTGCGCTTCAATCCTGATACAAAAATTAATCCCGTGAGTTTCCTTGGTAAATTGCGAATAGATAAATCCAGCGTTGACTAGATTTACAGAATTGCAATACAGATTATCTGATGAAACACTTTCGTCTCCACTGGTCTGTCCTGCACCTCTCGCACGCCAAATTGTATTTCCTACGCACAGCTTCCGAGAATCGGAATTACTTCGGACGGTATTCGTCAAGCTCATTCAGCTTATCCCATTGAGTGATAATCTCATTGATACTATTGGGCGGCATCAAGCTTTTTTAATTCCCCTCTAGGTGTAGAACGAGTCTTTGACTAAGCGTAGATTGTATCAGCGCTTTTCTGTTTTTTGGACTTTGTAATTCCTATCTCCTGAATGTTCCACCCCTTTAGGGTTGACATATCCTAGCATCATATCGCTTTTCCACGGGATACAATCGCGGTAATTGAAAGGTTGGACCATCCGCAAAATCGCTCCGCTAAACTTAACTATCGAATCGTGAATAAGACGTGAAAATATAATATGCTAATGATACCTGACCCCGAACGGGGTCAAACCATGAATAGCCATGGGTGCAACCCATGGAAAAAGATGAAGCCATGACCATACCCACGACCCTTAAAGAGTCGAACAAATTCAATGTATTGAACACACTGCCAAAGGTGACTCATACCTTAATTAATTTGTTAAATATATTACCTAAAGTCTTTGAGCTCTTAATGAGTGTTCTCCTCACTAGCCAACAGGCTATCTTGGGGAATGATAATAAAAAAGCCGAGACTTTCGCCCCGGCTTTTAGTTGATTAAACTACTTTTTAAGATGTGGCAAGATTTAGTACTTTATAAACTGTCAAAGATAAACTCCCCTAATTAGGAAGGATCTGTGTATTAAGTACTTTTTTTAGCCTTTATTCTGTTGGCAATAACATTAGTTTAGAAAAGCAAGGGACTCAAATAAGTCCCTTGCAAAAATGTTTCAACGCTTAATCTTAGTAATGAATTTCTTCACCACGGTTTGTTCTCCATTTGTCTTCAATGTATTTGGCATCGTCTTCATTCTTTGGAGTTACCGAAATAACCACATTACCTTCTTTGATTCCTGATTCATACAGTTTTGCTCTTGCTTCAGGAATACCAGAACCTACTAAAGCGCCAATTAGTCCTCCTGTTATGCCTCCAGCTCCTGCTCCAGCTAAACCAGCTGCTAATGGACCTGCAATCAAAATTCCTAGTCCAGGAATAACAACGCTAGTACCAATGGCTGCCACTACACCTACAATAGCTCCGATAGTACCACCGATAGCTGATCCTTTTCCAGCATGTTCTGCAGCTTTGGTTCCAATCTCCGTATCTTTAACTTCGTCACTGCTATAATGTGTTTTTCGTGTTTCATCTGACATTAAAAGGTTAATATCATCTTTAGCATATCCTCTCTCATGAAGTGCGTTATAGGCACCTTCTGTACTTTCACGGTCACGAAACATTCCTGTTAATACTCTTCTTTCTGAAGTTCCGCCTAGTCCTTCCTGATGCTCATTTCTTGAATTTTCCATGTTAAATTTTGTTAGATTAGTTTATAAAGGTAATATTAAATAAAATTGATTAAGTGCTAATGGTAATATTCAAATAATTCATAATTAATAGTCTTATATAGCTTAAGAAAAAAGGTAATATAACAACAAAATATAGTTTATTAAGATGTAAATATAGATCAAAGTCAATTACATTTTTTTTAGAATTATAAATTAATTTATGAATGAAAAATTATTTTATTTTTGATTAGTTGCAATTAATTAAAAGATAATATATAATTATCAACAAACAGATTTACCTCCATAAAAGACCATATAGCTACTTTTATTAAATGAATTGCCTACTATTCGCGCTTCAATAATGTATTCATAAAGTGTTGATTTTACACCTAATCTTTATTTATTTAATTAATTTTATTCAGAAATAATAGCAATTAATCGTTAAATATTAAAAATTCAAATAGAAACATATTACACTAAATTTCGCAAATTAAATCGCAGCCATATCAAGCAATGAATTACTTATACAAAAGATCATGCCAGTAGACCAGAAGTCAAATTGATGCATTTTTTTATATTGAATTAAAGATTTTGAGAATTTATGGCCTCAAAATGAGTAAAAAAATGTGAGTAATATTCGGCATCATAAATTATATAAGAATACCATGTTTATACTTAATGATTATGACAACCTCTTTTTCTTTGCTTATCCGGCAAGAAGACCTATCGATAGCTTTCAAGTGACGGGCGACAGAACTAGTGAAAATGAAGGTGATTACCATGTGTTAAGTCGCTTATTGCCTTTTTCTGTTGTTGTCGTATTCCATCATTAATTTCAAAACCTCGTTTTTACTGAAGTCAATTCATGGGTGTGCACGCTAGCTATCAGCACCCATGGGAATAATGGATTCAAATCACCATCTGTATGAACATGAAGAATATTGAACGAATCCTAACCTTTCTGATTTATTGGATGTGTAATTCTTTCCATTATGGGTTTGCCATTTCCCACTGATAAAATTTAATCCCTGCATTACCTAAGGAGCCAAATGGATAACAGTTGAAAAAATCACCTAATCCGAAGAGGCAATACAAAACGTATGTAACTCGTAACAGTTGTAAACTACTACTTACCAACAGGATAGAAAGAGAATTTAACAATCTTATTAAATGTTAAGTTTTTAAATTATTGTAGCAAACCTCCTACTATTCACGTTATCTCAAATATTGAAAACAAAGAAGCATTATTTGTGTTTTCAAAGATTATCAGCTTAAAAAAATTAGGAATCTGAATTTATAAAACTTTACTATTCTGCTATGAACCAACAATTTACTCTACTAAAAAAGGCCATTGAAGTTTTTCACTCCTATGGTATCACGCTAATTGGCCAGCATAAGAATGCTGATTTTATTCAGCAACTGCGTATGGACCCAGTTTTCATCAACGGACTGATTTTCGAATTGGAATATCAACTGCAGGTAATTTTTCAAGAAGAGAAACTTGGCGCCGTACATACGCCAAAGGATTTGATTACGCTTCTTTTCAATATACCTCAGGATAATTAATTTGAGTATTAAACCAAGTACCAAAAGCCATTTCAATTGTGAAATGGCTTCTTTTTTTATATATCTCCACTTTTTTGCCAATAAGTAATCAAAGCCACGAAAGTTTAGGTAACTCAACGATGGAAGTTGCAAAGTTCTCACAGTAATTATCAGATTGCGGATAATCATTATTTTTAAATATTGCGAGAATAACTAGTAAGTTGTGATATCATCTAAATCTAAAAGGAAGTGAAAACACTTACAGGAACAATTCGAAAAAACATACAAATTGATAGTGAAGTCACAATTATACAGAAACATCATCAACGCACTGGAGAACTTACAGAAGGCTTTGTGAAAAAAATTCTTACCTCATCACCTACTCACCCTCATGGCATAAAAGTAATGCTAGACACCGGGGAAGTAGGAAGAGTTGTAGACGTAATCATCGAAGAAAATTAATGTCAAAAATAGAACTGTATTTATGATTAAAATCATATCATGAGGCAGCATTGGTCTGTTTTTGTTCTTTAAATAGAGGATATTTTTGTCCTTTAATAAGAGCGGTAAACTAATCAGTTACATGAGTTTTCAGGGAGATTTTACTGTAGCAAACTATTACTTAAAATTCCTTAATTATCAGAGTGATTTCTAATGAAATGTCCAATTAAAATGATTAAATATGAACTATCAAATAGTGAGTAAAATTGTGAAAATCCTGACTCTAGGCACGGTTATTTCGCTGGCAGGATGCAGTGGAAGCGGACATGAGAATAGAGAAAACTCCATGGACATTAAGACTCAGGGTTCAATGACTGCTCAACTAACGAGCCCTCCCTATGTTCCTGAACCAATCGGTAGTCGCCCAGCCAAGCAACTAATTGTGGATATGGAGATCGTGGAAGAGGAAGGTCAAATGGCAAATGGCGTGAGTTATATGTATTGGACATTTGGAGGAACAGTTCCTGGAAGTTTCATCCGAACTAGAGTTGGTGATGAAGTAGAGTTTACTCTTAAAAATCACCCAAACAACAAACTTCCACACAATATTGACCTTCATGCTGTGACAGGTCCAGGCGGAGGAGCTTCTTCTTCCTTTGTGGCACCAGGACATGAGATTACTTTCTCATTCAAGACACTTAATCCAGGCCTTTACGTGTATCATTGTGCTACCGCACCAGTGGGAATGCACATTGCGAATGGTATGTATGGACTTATCTTAGTAGAGCCAGCAGGTGGATTGTCTAAGGTGGACAAGGAATTCTACATCATGCAGGGCGATTTCTACACCAAAGGGAAAAATGGAGATCCAGGATTGCAGCCATTTGATATGCAAAAAGCAATAGATGAACATGCCGATTATGTGGTGTTCAATGGAAGTACAAATGCATTAACAGGAGACAATGCCATCACTGCTGAAGTTGGAGAAACGATCAGACTATATGTAGGTAATGGTGGTCCAAATCTATCTTCCGCATTCCACGTGATTGGTGAAATATTCGATAAAGTATACGTAGAAGGAGGATCCCTTATCAATCATAATGTACAGACTACGATGATTCCGGCAGGTGGAGCAGCTATAGTTGAGTTTAAAGTAGAAGCTCCGGGCACCTTAGTATTAGTGGATCACGCGATTTTCAGAGCATTCAACAAAGGTGCTTTGGGGATGCTAAAAGTAACAGGTGAAGAAAATCCAACCGTATATTCTGGAACTATTCAAGAAGGAATCTACCAACCTGAAGGTGGATCAATCCAAACTATGCCTGGCGATCAAGGTGCTCCAGAAGCCCCTGTTGCAGGATCGGTTTCTGAAAGAATTGAAATGGGTAAGAGAATCTACGCCAGAACTTGTCTGGCTTGCCACCAAGAAGAAGGTCAAGGTATTCCAAATGCCTTCCCTCCTCTTGCCAAAGCTGATTATTTGAATGCTGATGTAGAGCGAGCAATAGGAATTGTTCTTCATGGTCTCACAGGAGAAATTACAGTTAACGGCAACAATTACAATTCTGTGATGACTGCACAAACGCTTACAGATGAGCAGGTAGCTAATGTATTGACTTACGTATATAATAGCTGGGGAAATAACGGAACTGAAGTCACTCCTATTATGGTAACTAAAGTGAAAAGTTCACATTAAATTAGAATATTCAATTGAAATACATCATCGCTTGTCTTTTTCTATTTAGCTTATCCCTTACTGGAATTAGCCAAACCCCGACAGCTCTGAAACAAATTAAAGGGGGGACATTGGCCCCCCTTTATGGTTTAGATTCGGGTAAAGTATGGGTGGACGATTTCCAACTGGATGAATTTGCTGTCACCAATCAACAGTACTTGGACTTCGTCGAAAAATATCCAGAATGGCAGAAATCTAAGGTTAAGTCAATTTTTGCTGATGGAAACTACCTCGTTGATTGGCAAGGGGACTTACAATTAGGAAAAGGTATGAATTCCAACTCTCCTATCACCAATGTGTCTTGGTTTGCTGCCAAAGCCTATTGTGCATGTCAAGACAAACGCTTGCCTTCCGTAGATGAATGGGAACTGGCAGCAAAAGCAAGTGAAAGTAATCCAAACGCTGAATATGACAGCTTATTCAATCAGCGGATTATAGAATCCTACGAAACTCCAAACACCTATGCCAAAACTGTCGGTAGCACATACAAAAACTTTTGGGGAGTGTCAGATATGCATGGATTGGTTTGGGAATGGACAAGCGATTTCAACAGCGTATTGATATCTGGCGAATCCCGACAAGATGGCGATGCAGATAGAAATCTTTTCTGTGCGGGAGCAGCCATTACCGCAAGTAATCTCCGAGATTACGCAGCCTTCATGCGCTATGCCTTCAGAGGCAGTATTAAAGCAGATTACAACATTAGGAACTTAGGTTTTAGATGTGCTAAATCAAAATAACACCATGAAATTCAAGTATATAATCCAGCTCGTTAGTTTAGTTCTATTGGTAATTCTTTTTGCCTGCCAAAAACAGACAGATACTAAAGAGCATTATATCTGCCCTATGAGGTGCGAAGAGCATAAGACCTATGATCAGCCCGGTACTTGTCCTGTTTGTAAGATGGATTTGGTGAAAGTTAGCTCCATCGAAGAACCAGTTGTGGACGAAGACGGTATTTCAGATAAGTCAATTTTTAATCTCACATCTGAATGGAAAACGCAGAATAACGAGACCATTCATCTGAATGATCTCAAAGGTAAAGTGATGGTTGTGGTGATGATCTATACCTCCTGTGAAGCCGCTTGCCCTCGCCTAGTGGCTGACATGCGAAATATCTACGCCAAAGTAGACAATCCAGATGTAGACTTCTTATTGGTAAGTATAGACCCTGAGAAGGACACACCGGAAAAATTGAAAGCATATGCTAGAGAAGAGCATTTGGTAGGAGAACAGTGGATCTTGCTGCAAGGTGGAATGGACGATGTTCGCGAATTTTCGAATGTGCTTTCAATGAAATACAAGAAGATCTCACCTATCGATTTTTCTCACACTAATATCATTTCTGTTTTCGACAAAAATGGCGTGCTACACTACCAGCAGGAAGGCCTGGGAGTGAGTAATGATAAACTGGTAGAGGAAGTAAAGAAGCTTAGTAATTGACAGGAGGGGTTTCGCTAGGACGATATTTCTTTTTTAATCCATTGAGGAAATTTCGGAGAATTTGATCCTTGCACAGTCTATATTGCGATTGTGAAGGCTTTCTGAAAAAGGCGCTAAGTTCATGTGGGCTAATGTGCATGCCCACTGAAGAAAGAATTTCTAACACGTCATCTTCTTTCAAATTCAATGCGATCCGCAGTTTTTTGAATATAATATTATTAGTCAAAGTCTTCTCAGGCTTGGGCTCCTCCCCCTCTTTTTTGCCTCTTTTCTCAATAATAAATCCATTGAGAAAAGCTGCAAGATCTTTATCTACAATAGCTTGAAAAAACGGCTCTTCCTCATTTTTCAAAAAATTGGCCACTTCCTCCCTCTTGATTTCTAAACCACCTGCTTTGAAAAGACTGACCATTTCTGGGTCTTTAAAATTAAAAATGTACCGGATAGTCCTTAAAATATCTGAATTGATCATAGATGCACATAGAGCTGTTTACCCTCAAAGATAAGCATCAATTGGGAATTGAGAATGGGAATTGAAGAATGAAAAAAACAATAGGAATTTCATTTGTACACCAAAAGTAAATTACACCCAAAACTTTTTGAACAGTTGTTTGTTAGACTCGAACAATACCTAACCAATTAAAAATGAGAAAGTCTAGAATTTTATCTTTTGTGGTTGCTGCAACAGTAGCCACATATTCAATGAGTTGTGACACAAAATCAACTACCGCTAAAGAAGAAGTAGTTGTGGAAGTAGTAGAAGAAGCTCCAGCTATGCAAGCACCCAATACGGTTGTTGATATTGCAATCGAATCTCCTGACCATACCACCTTAGTATCAGCTTTGCAAGCAGCAGGTTTGGTGGAGACTTTACAGGGAGAAGGACCTTTTACGGTATTTGCACCAACTAATGCAGCTTTCGAAGCGCTTCCTGCTGGCACGGTAGAAGGTTTACTCAAGCCTGAGGCAAAAGCAGATTTGACATCAATTTTGACACTCCATGTAGTAGCTGGTAATGTGATGTCTGGAGATCTTTCAGATGGCCAAATGGTCACCACATTGAACGGAAAGCAATTGAAAGTAAGCATCAAAGATGGAAAAGTAATGATCGGGAATGCTACCGTAACAACGGCTGACCTTGCTGGATCAAATGGTGTGGTACACGTGATAGATCAGGTGTTGCTACCCTAATTAATTTCTTAAAATGAAAAAGCCGAGAATGAAATTTCTCGGCATTTTCATTTTTAGTCTATCTTACTTTTTCGGTGCTTCCTCAGCAAAGCCGATCATCCAGTTGATCCCAAATCGATCGGTAAGCATACCGAAATAGTCTCCCCAAAAAGTCTGTGCCATAGGCATGGTCACTTTCCCCTTTTCAGAGAGTTGGCTGAAAAAAGTATCAGCTTTTTCTCTAGAATCTGTGCTAATAGAAATTGAAAAATTATTGCCGACAGTAAGTGGCTCGCCATGCCCAACAGTGTCAGATCCCATCAATACACATTCGTTGCTGATTGGTAAACTTATGTGCATGATCTGGTTTTTAAATTCATCCCCTACCGGGTAATTCGGATCATCAGGCATATCCGAAAATCTACCGACATGGGCAAACTCTCCTCAAAAAAATGAGCGATAAAAATTGAAGGCGTTTTCACAGTTTCCATCAAAGAACAGGTAAGTATTTAAAGTAGTCATAGGATTTTGGGTTAATTATGAATGGCATTCGAGTAATTCTTGAAAATATCGAATGATGAAAATAAAAAAAAAGCTATTTACTCGAAATCAATCGGTCAATATATCCTTCAATTTTCCGCAGGATTTCCTCTTCGCTTAGGTAGTCCGCTTGAACTTCATCCCCTTTTGCAAAGCATACTGGAGAATAATTATCAGGTATAGCATCAATAATTTTCTTATCTGACTGTCCTGCAGCCAGCTCCCTTTTCTCTATTTTATCACATATTCTTTGGAGCAAAAATCTCCTGTCTGGTATCGGAGAAACGCCTGCATCTTCTAGACCTGCTAATAACTTTTCCAGCAGTTGATTTTCATTCTCCTTCACCAGATATTCATTTGTTGCGATTACTTAATATAAGAAAATATAGGGACTTCAGGCCTCATAGCTACAGTTCCATTAATTTCCACTTGCCTTTTTTGAAGAAATATAGAGAGATTAAGGAATGGAAACTATGGCTAAACGCAATGGAAATGAATATCCCTAAATGAGCCATACCCAAAGGAAAAGCTAATACATAAGCAAGCGGAATCTCAATAAACCAAAGAACGCCAATATTAATCCAAGCGGGTGTTTTGGTGTCTCCAGCCCCATTGAATGCCTGAGTCAGCACCATCCCAACAGCGAAGAAAATATAACCAAGCGCCACCACCCAAAGTCCCTGAGCAGCCACAGACTGAACTTCTGGAATATCTGTGAAGAAACCTGCTAATTGCTTGTTGAAAAGCAAATAAATGCCTGTAACCGAAGCCATGAAAATCACCGTATATCTGGCAGTCAACCAAACAGCCTTTTCTGCACGATGTGGCTGCTTGGCTCCTAGGTTCTGCCCCACTAAGGTTGACGCTGCTCCAGATAAACCCCAAGCTGGTAAAAGTGTGAAAATCAGTATTCTAAAAGCTATCGTAAATCCTGCCAAGGATGCTGACCCAAACTCAGCGTTCATTCGGGTAAGTGCAATCCAGGACACAGAGTCAATCAAAAATTGCCCCATCCCTCCGATTGCGATTTGCATGATTTTCTTGATTATTACCCAAGAGATCACAATATTTTCTTTCAGGATTTTCAACTTATGTTTTCCGTTGAAAAGATGATAAAGCTGGTACATTACGCCAATTCCTCTACCAAAGGTGGTCGCGATTGCAGCTCCTTCCAGTCCATAACCTGCCCAATTTCCAATCCCGAAAATCAGAATTGAATCTAAAATAATATTTAATCCATTTGCAATCCAAAGTGATCGCATCGCGTGATGCGCTTGACCCGCTCCGCGAAAGGCTCCATTCAACAGAAATAAAAGCATGATTGCTGTATTGCCTGCGAAAATAATCCGAGTGTAATTGACACCAGTCTCGATTACTGTAGCCTCCGCTCCCATCAATCCCAAAATATCCGGTGCGAAGGTCCATCCAAGAATACCGAGTACAATTGATATCGCTCCTCCGACAATAAGCAGTTGAAAAGCAGCCGCTCCAGCTTCTGCATATTCTTTTTCCCCAAATCTCCTGGAGATCAAAGCCGTAGCAGCCATGCTGATCCCAAAACCCATGGCGTAAACCAGCACAACCACAGATTCTGTCAAGCCAACAGTGGCGATGGCATGCTCACCTAGTTTTGCTACAAAAAAGATATCTACCACTGCAAACGCCGACTCCATCATCATCTCAAGGATCATGGGAATGGCTAGTACGAAAATGGCGGTCTTAAGCGGAAGACTGGTGAAATCCTGCTCTTTGCCTCTCAGAGCATCTTTGATTAGTTGCCAAGTCATTGATGAATCGAAAAATTATGAAGTTCGAAAGAAAACAAATTTTCTGCTGATCCAAAAATGAAGAGATATATTAAAGTATGCCCATGTTTAAAGAGGATAATTATCACTTTTCCATCCTATTGCTAGACTGTAAGATCCCCTCAGATGGATTCTTCATTAATAATCAAATGTGCATTCGGGTGAAGCCACAGAAATGAAGCAGGCAAGTCCGTCCTGATCTTCCGTTCCAAAAGTAGATCCAAAGCTGGTTTTTTCCCTTTTCCAGTGATAAAGAGAATTACCATTTTCGAATCCAAAATATTCTTTACTCCCATTGTCATTCCCTGCGTCAGCGCAATTCCAACTTTTTCAATCATTCCACTTGCCAAGGTTACTGGATGAAGGTTGGCGACATGGCAATTTAGTTGAAGAACTTCGGCTGGCTCATTCAAAGCGATATGTCCGTTGATCCCGATGCCAAGAATGCAAATATCAATTCCATTTGATTTATCTAGTTCATCTTGAATTCTCTCGCATTCCAAAACTGGATCTTTGGCTTCCACCTCAAAAGAAATATATCTATCCCCTTCAATTCCCAGTTTTTTGAGCAGCTTTTGCTGAATGTCATATTCTGATGTAAACGTTGACTCATTGTTTAACCCAACCCATTCATCTAATTTGACAACTTGCATGCTATCAAAAAAACCCGGAGCCGTTTCATTCTTTTCCACCATCAATTCATACAATCCCGTAGGTGAATTTCCGCTTGCAGCACAAAAAAGTAAGTCCGGAGTGCTCTCAACTTTCGAATGAACCAAGCTGGCACCCAATGCTGACATTTCATTGTAGTCCTTGCAATAATGTATTTTCATAGGGTTGGGAAAAAATGGTAGATTTTTAAATGTATACTCGTTTCAAAGTTGAACCCAAAGATCATGTGCTTTGCTTGTTCCTTCATTAAATAGTTTCACCTGAGGCCTCAGCGAAAATCTCTGTGTCGTTTGCGGTTATTTTTCTCTACTAAAAGCCTACCCGATTCCTGTGCTCATCCAATCACCTCGATGCCTTAGGGTTCTAAGCTTCCAATGCCCCGTTTTATAATAAATATAAGCAACTAAAGCTGCCACAAAATTGGAAAGTGGAAATGCCCACCATATTCCTTCAAAGGCTAAATCTGTTCGCTGCGAAAGCACAAAAGCCAAAGGAAACCGAACCATCCATAGACTAAAAACAGAAATCAACATGGAAGCCTGAGTAAATCTTGTTCCGTTAAACAATCCATTCAGCACTTGCTGCACGCCAAGTAATCCAAAACTTGGAGCCATAATCCGAATAAATCGAGCGCCATCCTTGATTACCTGAGGATCATTTGGCACGAAAAAAGCCGTCAAATGCTCCGCAAATACAAAGAGTAAAAGCCCAATTCCTGTTAGTCCAAAGAATGCAATTTTCACACTCAAATCACCAATTTTCTCAGCGCCTTTTATATTTCCAGCCCCCACTTGCTGGCCTACCAAGGTGGTAGTAGCAATAGCCATCCCTAAAGCTGGAACGATCACCAAACTAAGAATTCTAGCTCCTATACCATAAGCGGCCACTACCTCCGATCCAAAACTGGTAACTAACATAACCATAACGGTCATAGCAGCTGCGCGGGAAGACTGTTCCAAACTTGCAGGAATTCCAAGCTCAACCATGCGCTTAACCCATATGAACTGAGGCCACATGTGCTTTAATCGTATTTTTATGCCGTGTTTTCCGCGGAAAAGAATTAGAATTCCTACCAGCGCAGAAATCCCTTGTGTGATGACACTGGCTATTGCCGCTCCAGCTATTCCGTATCCTTCGATGCTTCCGTATCCAAAAATGAAAAGAGGATCCAATATCAAATTCAAAATTACTGTACCAAATACGATATACATTGGAAGCAACACGTTTCCTATACCTCGCATTAATGACTGGAAGACAAAAAACATGAAGAGAAACACAAAACCCCAGGAGGAAACTTTAAAATAGGTAACCGAATCATCCAAAATCTCAGGCCCTGCTCCTACCAAATTCATCAGCGGGGAGGCTGAGAAATAACCTAAAACAGCGAGTAGAATTGAAACTAAAAAAACAATTAAAACCGTCTGAGAAGCACTGAAATCAATCATTTTCTGATCTTTGGCCCCTTTGTACTGTGACACTATCACTGTACCCGCAAGTGTCAAACCCGCTCCAAGAGAAAGAACTAGAAATAGGATCGGAAAACTTATACTCACAGCCGCTACCGCATTAGCGCCTAACCTTCCAAGCCAAAATGTATCAATTAGCTGATAAGCAGTCTGTAATATGTTGGCCATAATGATAGGCCAAGCAATAGAAAAAAGTGTGTTGATTAAGTTGCCTTCCTTTAAGGCATTTCCTTTTTGCATAGTATTGAATAGTTCCTTTTAAGAAACCACAGTTACCAAATTATGTGAAATAGTTTATCCTAACCTTCACTTCAAGTAAAAAATTCATTCCTACACGTAAGGTTTAATTGACAAAATCTGAATTCACTTTGCATTTAAGCCTAATTATCAGGAAATTAAGTTAAAGTTCAATTAGATTTTTTTCACATTTCCCTAACATCACTTAGCTATGAAAAGGAAGTTTTCGGATTTACATTGTCACAATCACATGAGAGCACATCTCCATATGCAGCAAAGAAAAGAGGTGTATGAAAAAAAGGATGAGTTTAGTCCTTGGACTGTGATTTCATCTAATAGAGCTGGTTACGTAAAAGGCAAAATGGGAGCTTCTTACAGTCAGTGTGATCTTGTGAAAACCTGGAATGGTAATGTTCGACTCACATTCAATTCATTATATCCTCTTGAGCGACAGTTCGTATTGGGCTTGGACAAGCTCAATACCAGTGATTTACTGAATATTTCGATTGGGGTCTGCACGCATGACAAATTGCCACTTCGTGATCTGATTCAGATGTTTTACATGCGGATTCCCAAGCAAACTGTCGATTATGTACAATCCAAAAATTATGATTATTGGAATTCTTTGAACCGAGAATTTGAGTTTGTGCTAATGGACTCTGGCAAAATGATTGAATCAAATAAGATTCATACGACAGGAGTTTTACGAAGGCTTTTTGAAAGCGAAAAAAAAAGAGCATCCAAGTTCAGTAATGAACTATGGGTGGAAAATGCTAGGTATTTAATACCTGACTCAAAAAATACGCTTGAAAAATCCTTACAAAAAGAGGATGAGATTACCATGATTCTTACCATCGAAGGATCACATGCTTTAGGTACAGACCTTTTGGAAAAAGGAAAGATCTCAATCGATGAAATATCAAGTAGAATTCAGATAATTAAAAATGATTGGACAGTCCCTGTTTTCTTCATCACTTTTTCACATCACTTCAACAACAATCTATGCGGACATGCGCATTCGATCCCTGACAAAGGCAAAATTTTATTGAATCAAGGCAATAATATGAATAAAGGCTTTACTGACCACGGAACCCGGGTGGTTTTGGAATTATTGGGACTGGATAAAAACCTGCAAAAAGATCCAAAATTAGGATACAGAATTCTCATTGATGTCAAGCATATGAGTGCATGTGGACGGCAGGAGTACTACGATCAAATAATTAAGCCATGCCTTGCAAAAGGTGACAAAATTCCTGTGATCGCTTCCCATTGTGGTTTTTCAGGTATCAAAACCTTGCAGAATCATATAGATTTCTTTCATAAAGAAAAAGATGACTATTCTGATGTGAGCAAAAAATTCAATGCCTGGAATATCAATGTCTGTGAAGAGGATATAGAAATGATCGTGAAAACTGACGGTTTGTTTGGACTTTCCTTTGATCAAAGAATTCTTGGGATCACAAAAGAGAATAAAAAATCCAAGCGTAATGGGATCGAATTGCTTTGGGACAATATCGAAGGAATAGCCAAGTCTGCCTATGCAAATCCGGATTTGAGCGAAGAAGAAAAGTCCAAAATCTGGAAATGCATGACTTTGGGTACAGATTTCGAAGGACTAATCGATCCTATTGACCACTATCCTACTGTGTTGGAATTTGAGATTTTTTCGAATAACCTTGTTTTCAAAATAGAGCAGGCACGTAAAGATCCAGAGGCTAAACATCTTGCTCATCTCAAATCACGCGAAGACACCGAAGCATTGGTGGATGACTTTTGCTACAACAATGCCGAGGCATTTGTGAGAGCGAATTATCCTAGGTAATGTGATGGTATTTCCGAAATACGATTTACGATTTACGAGATTCCTGAAGAGTTGATGTCACTTTATTATACTGACATTTTGGATTGTCTATAAGTCCAAACAACAATACCATTAGGTAGTCCGAGTAATAAAAATATAGAATTTACAAAAGAGTGATGACGGTGTCAGACTGAGCACCCACCTGATTACTTGGACTGACACGATTTACGGTTAAAATATAACCCTTCATTGGTCGCAAAATCGAAGCCATTGGATCTAGTTTGTGATCAAAACCTGTCCCGTTAGGGACAAGCTATGGGTAGAAAGAAAATTAAAATGAAATCTTGCTGTGCCTTTAGGTACGGCTCTATAATCTTCAAAATTATAGGTCTTTACCTAAAGGCACAGCAAAAAAACAGATAAATTATATGCTACCCATAGTCAGCCCCTAACGGGGCAATGAAGCCAAAAATGACCTAATGCTGTCAGTCTGAGTAATAAAAATATAGAATTTACAAAAGAGAGATGACGGTGTCAGGCTGACCCAACTTTACAAATAGTAGATAACAGCAGAATAACCTACCAATCCCAATATCTAACTACTTTCGTCTTACTACTTATGTCTCTACCTGCTACTTGAATTCTAACGCTTTATGTCTTGCTACTAAAATCTTGAAACTTAGTAAAAACTACTCTTCCCCAAAAATCTCCTTAACAACCCAACCTTTTCCCCACTCCTCACGCTCATACTCAGTCCAAAGTTCTGGGTAGAAAATCACTTTCTGGAAGCGCGGAGGCAAGTATTTCTGCCAGTTGGTTCCGCCAGTAGCCGCGATATCCACAGGATCTCTTTGCAAAAATCGCACAGCAGATTTATAATGCGCCAAAGGCCAAAAAACATTTGCCTTTAAGTCAAATTGCTTCATCAATTCGGTCAGCTCTTTGGATGGATTTTCTACATCCAGGTATTTCTGCCAGATATTTTTACGTCTATAGGCATCGATCAAATCCATCAATTTCTTACGGTATTTGGATTCGAAATTTTTAAGAGAAAGTGTTTTTTCTCCGGTCGCCAATTCAATCGCCCCTTGCTGCCAGTACAGATTTTCAAAAATCTCATCCGTTGGCGTATGATAATCCGGACCTATACGTTTATTCAGCGCTACTATATTAAAAGCATCCGCAGCCATCAACTCTATCTCGCGATATTGAGCACTTTGGAAACCACTAGCAGGAAGCAAGGACATACGGAATTTGAGGAATTGCTCCTGCTCCATCCCTTTCCACATTACAGCAAAGGAACTGATCAACTGATCGAAATACATGTTGATTCGTTCTAATCTGTTGATAAAAAACTCCTCTTTAATATCTTGCTTATCAGCAATTTGCTCCATCTCAGAAATAATCAACTTAAAATATAACTCGGTGATCTGATGATAAATAATAAAGATTTTCTCATCCTTGAAAGATGTTTTTGGTTGCTGCAAAGAAAGCAATACATCGAGATTGATGTAATCCCAATAGGTCAGATAATCGGCATATTGCAAACCTTCCAAGTAAGAAAGCATATCCTGACCTGAAGCTTTAAATTTCAGCTGTAGCTGTTCAATTTTGTCCAATATCTTCGGATCAAATCGAGATTCTTCCATGAGATTATTTTAATGGAATTGATAGTTTTTTACCCCCTTTTCTGGTTATTTAGAACCCAAGAGTAAGATTAAATTCTCAGCAAAAATCACAGATTCATATTTATAAACCAAGAATAACATGGAGTCAGTTGAAATCCGAAAGTCATTGAAGCAAGATACCTTTGAAGGAGTTGATTTTTTAGACCTGGATGATTTGCTCACCGATGAGCATAAATTAATCAGAACATCCATTCGTGACTTCGTCAAAAAAGAGATATCTCCCTATATAGAAGATTGGAGCCAGAAGGCTTATTTCCCAACAGAAATCGTTAAGAAATTCGGGGATGTGGGAGCTTTTGGACCACAAATTCCCGAACAGTACGGCGGAGGCGGTATGGACTATATTTCTTACGGATTGATCATGCAGGAGATCGAGCGGGGTGACTCGGGAATGAGATCTACTGCATCTGTGCAAGGCTCGCTGGTGATGTATCCCATCTATAAATTCGGTTCCGAAGAACAGCGAAACAAATACTTGCCAAAACTGGCTTCAGGAGAAATGCTGGGCTGCTTCGGTCTCACTGAACCAGATCACGGTTCTAACCCAAGTGGTATGGTCACCAATTTCAAAGATATGGGCGACCATTACTTGCTGAATGGTGCCAAGATGTGGATTTCAAATTCCCCTCAGGCTGATATTGCAGTGGTCTGGGCAAAGGATGAATCTGGTAGAATTCATGGCTTGATCGTAGAGCGGGGCATGGAAGGTTTCACCACACCAGAAACTCACGGCAAGTGGTCGCTTCGAGCTTCCTGCACCGGAGAACTGGTTTTTGATAATGTGAAAGTCCCAAAGGAAAATCTTCTTCCTAATAAATCTGGTTTGGGTGCTCCGTTGATGTGTCTGGATTCAGCACGATTTGGAATCGCCTGGGGCGTGATCGGCGCGGCCATGGACTGTTACGAGTCTGCCAGAAAGTATGCCGCTGAGCGCATCCAATTCGGTAAACCCATAGCAGGATTTCAGCTGACCCAAAAGAAACTTTCTGAAATGCTTACCGAAATCACCAAAGCCCAACTTCTAGCCTGGAAAGTCGGCAAGATGATGAATGAGGGAAAAGCCAAAACTGTCCATATCTCCATGGCAAAACGAAACAACGTGGAAATGGCGCTAAACATCGCCCGCGAAGCAAGACAAATCCATGGGGGAATGGGCATCACAGGAGAATATCCAATTATGCGTCATATGATGAACTTGGAATCAGTAATTACCTATGAAGGAACACATGATATTCACCTGCTGATTTTAGGTCAGGAGATTACTGGGATTCCGGCTTTTAAGTGAGTTGTTGGTTTTTTAACAGCAGAGGACACGGAGGGAAACGCGAAGGGCGCGAAGTGGGAAGGATTAAAGATAGAATCAAAATGAAAAATGAGCAATAACAATAATTGTGGAAATAACATTTTACCAGTCTAATATATGAGAGACCTTAAATCATTAAAATTTTTCTGTGGTGCATTAATAGATCCTTTTTATGAGGTTTTTGAGATTTTAGACAATAATGCTCATCAAGAATATCAAAATGTATTAAGTGATATTAAATCAATTGAACCTGATGCTTTAGAGGAATTTGTAGACAAGTACCTCATAAATGAAATGATTAACTCGCAAGAAGATAAAGAAATTGCTGAGAGAGCTCATTTTTTAGTCCATTTACTAAAAAATGAAATAAATAAACTACGCAGAAGCAAGCTTACTGAAATAACCAAAAGGCAAGCTCCTTACGATTCTTCCAACTTGATTGAAGTCGAAATAAACGATAATCAATTGGTAAAAATGGACATGTTTAACCTATCTCATCACAATCTTATGTTAAATGAAATGGTTTATATGATATGTCCTGTAACTGAAGGATCAAACTCTAGCTATTGGTTATCACAAGCCATCTTTAAACAGCAAATCGAGAAGAACATAAATTTTAAAATTCGTTTAGATCCTTTAAAAGAAATTCATAAAGACCAATACAATCCAATGATGTACAAAATGCACGTACTTGGAAAACCATTGAATTGGGAGAAACTTAAAAATCTAAGGTTTGACGATTTCGGACAATGGTTCAACGAAAAAGATTACGAGAAAGCTGGGTTTACCGACTATGTGTGGTCACCTAAAAAAGATAATACTATACACTTTACATGTGAAGAAGTACCTAAACTTGAATATAATGGCATTCAATCCAGCAGGTATTTTCACGCAATATTTAATAAAAACTCAGGAAAAATAAATCATTGTGATGGAGCAATTAGATTTTACACAGATGATGAATTGGCAAATCGTGTTCAATTCCAGGTGAAAGACCCAGAAGCAAGAAAAGTAGGAAAAAGAGTTAAAATATTTCAGTTTGACAGTAAAGACAATAATGATATTGAACCCGGACAAAGTGAATTCTGCGATTTAGCTGTTAATTTTTTTGTATGGAATAATGACGTAATAAAATACTTTAACTGAAAAAGATATTACCACTGTATATAGCAAATAGAGCCTTAGGTGGTTTGCGTTAGTTCAGTGCTATTTACAAACACCGCCAAATCGTTGATTTGGCTTCTAAGAATGCATAAATTAAAAACAAAATACAACGATTTGGCTCAGAGAAAACTTGCAAGTATATTACTTTCTGCTGCCCTAATTGCCATATACTAAACGTTCGGCGCAAGCTATTTGGGACAGACAATGATTAAAGATTTAGAGAAACATATAACCCTAGACAAGCCGGACATTCATTGGCGTTTTGATGACGACGAAGTTTTGAAAAAACTCAAAGTTGTTGACAAACAGACTGAGAATTTTATTTGGGAAAGACTTAAGGCCGATAATTTCTTAGCGGGCTATGAACTTAACAAGGACAAGTTTGAGATTTTTGAAACAATAGAGTTTGCAGATAATTATGACTCTGTGACAAACAGATTGAAAGAATTGCCCAATTCAAACGATAACATTGTGTTGACTTGGTTTTCAGCACAACATACCCTTATAACCGACTGGAAAACATTTACAGACAATTGGGACGATTTCTTTTATCCGTCATTGGACGACCTGATTGTAATTAATGAGACTTGGGACTGGATTATTTATATTGCACACTTTGAAACATTTCAATTGGGACGAGGAATGAAGACAGAGTAAAATGGCCAGCTCCCAATCAAATAGACGGTCGTGAGCCATAAGCCCACGGTGCACTTCTCGCACCACCTGGCTGATCTAGTAAACGGTTACTGACACGCATATCTCTAAAACCCCATGCCCAACCCCAAAACTAAACAAACTCTCCGAATCCTATTTATTCTTGCAAGCATAGGTTCGCTGTATTTTGTTCCCTGGATATTGGTGAAGGCTTGGATTTTACCGCTTCCAAATACGGTTCAGGAACAGTTGGAAGAAGGCATTGCAGATGGGTTTGATGGAATGATTGTTTACGTGGATAAAGGCGGGAAGGCTCCGGAGTTTTATACTGCTGGCTGGCATGACAGAATAAAGAAAATACCTGCTTACCCACAAGCCTTATTTAAGATTGCCAGTATCAGTAAATTATATGTCGCTGTTGCAGTTGCTAAATTGGTTAAAGAAGGACGCTTGTCTTTGGACAGTAAAGTAGCTGAGTACTTGCCTGAATTGGCTGGGAGAATAGAAAATGCGGATAAAATCACCCTAAGAATGCTGGTGCAGCATAGATCTGGTATTCCCGATTTCACCCGCACACCTAGCTACTGGGTGAATCCACCACAAGCCTCTAGGGATAACCTTGACTTGGTACTCGACATGCTTGCTGACTTTGCACCTGATGAAAGCTATGGTTATTCCAACACGAATTACCTATTGATCGGCGAGATCCTTGATAAAACGCTGGGATATAGTCATCACCGTTATATCAAGGATGAGATTTTGATCCCACTTAAGCTGAACAATACCTACAGTTTGCTAAGTGAAGTGGATATAGATGCAGTGATGAGCGGGTATTACGTGGGTTATGACGAGGACATGAAGAATAATGATTTCATCAACCCAGCCGGATCCATGGTGGCTTCGGCAGAAGATGTGGGCATTTTCCTGAGGGCCTTAAACGATGGCTCTGTATTCAAGGAAGGCGAACAGGAAATCTATTCGGCCATTTACGTGTACGAACACACAGGTTTGCTTCCAGGCTATCAGAGTATTGCCAAATATCACAAAGACATCGATACCGTCATTATTCAGTTTAATAATACCACCAATTTTGATGGGTATGACTGGAGTTTGGCGGAAATCATTTATAGTCGTGTAGTGAAAATTGTAAAGCGTGGTAGAGAGGAATAAGAAAGCAAAGTATATTTTTTGAGGTTAAGAATATAGTTTCTATATTTAGAAACTTTCATATTGTTGCAACGTTTGGTATGACAATATTATATGAGATATTTTGAAACTAAATTTCTGGAAGAAGCAGACGAATTCATTTCGAAACTCGATCCTAAAACCGTTAAGAAAATCATATATAATATTGACCTCGCTGAGCAAACTAATGACCCAAAACTATTTAAGAAACTTCAACATGACATTTGGGAGTTCCGAACAAAATTCGCTGGACTTCAGATCCGACTTCTAGCTTTTTGGGATAAGAGAGACAATAAAAAAACCTTGGTTATTGCTACCCACGGTTTCATTAAGAAAGTTGACAAAATCCCATCAAATGAAATAAACCGAGCAGTAAGACTTAGAGAGAATTATCTGGCAGAGTTCAATAATTAATAAAATAAGTATGCAGATGAAAACTAAAGAAGTAAAGACATATTCACTTTCCGAAATGAAAGACAAGTATATTGGAAAAGATGGAACAACAGTTCGTGATGAATACGAATATGAATTAAGTATGGACGTTCTGGGCAAGATGATTAAATCTGCAAGACAGGAAAGAAAGTTGACGCAAGAAGAACTAGGGAGGCTAGTTGGTGTTCAGAAAGCCCAAATATCTAAACTCGAAAGCAGTGCTAATAGCGCAACTATTGACACAATTTTGAAAGTGTTTAAAGCTCTTAAAGCAGATATCAATTTTAATGTGAAGCTTGAAGACAACTTTATCAAACTAGCTTGATTAAGGTAAATGACTCCAACATTTTGTGGGAGCCTAATTGTTTAAATGAAATACTGGTTTAAATCATAATAAACAAGAAGTTAGTCACAATGAGCGAAGTCGAAATGTCTCCTATAAGCCTCTAAAAGGATTTCGATCCCGATAGCGCGGGATGCTCAGTCTGACAATGCCAGGCTTTAGAAACAGCCTTTTTTCCATTTGGCTTATGTCAAATTCTACCGCTTAATCAGCTTCCTTACGAAAACTCTGCTATCCGGACTTTCCATCCTAATCACATAAGTTCCTGCGGAAAGTCGAGATATCGCAAGCGTTATTTGTAAAGGACTTTGATGAACTACCTCCACACTAGCGCTAACTTCCATACCATCCGAATTATAGATTCTTATGGAATTCTCAGCAAATTCCAAATCTCCCAAGGCTATGAATTTTACTTCTGAGGAAATTAGGGTCAATAATTCTTTAGTAACTGAATATATTTCTATTCGATTCTGCTTTTCAATAAAAACAATTGAACAGGATTTAGTGGGTCATTTGTGAAGACGTAAATATTACGCTGATCAATTCCCTTTCTTCCTTTAGGGTCAAAAACCACTTTGAGCTGAATAGATTCACCTGGATCAAGTGAATTTTTTGGAAGTTCTAGTCGCAGACATTCGCAGTTGCCTTGAATTTTTTTGATTTCCAGAACTTGCCTTCCTCGATTGCTTAGTACCACATTTTTCACTTGGATATCTTTTGAACTGATCGTTCTGAGATCAATTTCTTTAGGTTCTATCACCAGCTGAGGTACTATTTTCAAGTTATCCTTTGCAAAAGGCGCATAATATTCAAACACATCTGCCAGAACATCAAGGTCAATATAGGAGGTGCTATCCTTCCAATTAATAGAGATTTGATCTTCAAAATACCCAAGATCTCCTTTCAATGCTCCGTCATAGAGCACTTGAAGTAAACCTCGATCATTCGGCATGATTGAATCTGTAAGCTGCATCACACTAATATACTCAGGGCCATTAAATTGTAGGCTGTCCTTATAAAAAATCGTATTACCAAAATTGTAAACCTCCACCTGCTTCAGTTTCGGCACATTTGCAAACACTTCTCCAACATTTACTTTAGAAAGACGGAAGCCTAAATCACCTTTCCTAGTCCTATAAGTTTCCACTGGATCACTTGACTTAGGGATAGCATTTCCTTCAATGTAAAGCGTATCTTGAACACCTTGTAAATTGCCTTTCACCACTATCATTCGGGAAAAGAAACCTGCTCCTGAAGATGGGTCAAATGAAACTTGCAAAATTCCACTTTCTCCCACTCTCAGGGTATCCCTAGTATAATCTACGGTAGTACAACCACAATCAGTCACAACAGTTTCTATGTAAAAAAGTGAGTCTTGGGTATGGGTAAACTGAAATTCCGCCACCTGTAAACCCTGCTCTTCCAACACTGTTCCCAAATCCACCTTATTCACCGCCCAAATCAATTTTGGATTTATAGATTCTTGAGCCACTGCAAGTTGGGATAAAAAGCACAGTAAGATGAGGGTACCAAAGGTCTTTTCTATTCTAATCATGCCCGCAATTAACGCATAATTTCAAACGTATTAAGGACTGATTTACTTAATTTGCAGCAAAATCAGACCAATGGCAAGAGTACTTACAGGCATTCAAAGTAGTGGCAGACCACATCTAGGAAACATTCTTGGAGCGATCGTCCCTGCTATCGAATTGATCAAGCAGAATAAAGAAGAGTCGTATATTTTTATAGCCGACTTGCATTCACTGACCACTTCCAAGGATGGTGAACTACGCAAGCAAAATACACTGGCAGTAGCCGCAGCTTGGCTAGCATTTGGCTTAGACATTGAGCAAACAACTTTCTATCGACAATCAAGAAGACCAGAAGTGACAGAGCTGACTTGGTATCTTAACTGCTTTGCTCCTTTTCCCATGCTTGCAAATGCACATAGCTTCAAAGACAAGGCCGAGAAACTTTCCGATGTAAATGCAGGATTGTTTACCTATCCTGTCTTAATGACTGCTGATATTCTCCTTTATTCTGCTGATTTGGTTCCTGTAGGAAAAGATCAAATGCAGCATCTGGAAATGGCTCGAGACATTGCATCGACTTTCAACCGAATCGTGGGAGAAGATATTTTGACACTTCCTGAAGCAAGAATTGACGAAGTCGTGAAAACTATTCCAGGTACGGATGGTCAGAAAATGAGCAAGTCTTACAATAACTTCATTGATATTTTCCTTCCGGAAAAAGCCTTGAAGAAAAATGTGAATAGCATAGTGACGGATAGTAAAGGCTTGGAAGATCCTAAAGATCCAGAAACGGATAACGTCTTTAAATTATATAGTCTGATCGCCTCAGAAGAGCAGACCAAGCAAATGAGAGCAAGTTACGAAGCGGGAAATTACGGTTATGGTCATGCGAAAAAAGAGTTTATGGAGCTGATCTTGACCAAATATTCCGAAGAACGTAAAGCCTTTGATTACTACATGAGCCATCCTGAGGAAGTAGAGAAAAAGTTGGCTGCTGGCGAAGAAAAAGCAAAAGCTGTAGGAGCAGAATTACTTGATAAAGTACGAGTGAAGTTGGGATTTCGGTAGGTTCTCGCGGCGGCGCGGCGGCGCAACGTTTTGATAACCTTTGAGATACTATCTCGACGACAAAGAAGGAGAAATCTCCTCGAAGGTTTGATATCTTATTTTATAAAAAATGGCTCCGTCAACTATGACGGAGCCATTTTCATTTCTATTACTAATCGTGCCTTTGGTAAGAGACTTAAAAACCCAGCCGAAAAGCTGTACCAAAGGCGCAATCAGTATTTCACTCGATTAAGATAATTGCACAATAAAACCTTCGCGGAATTCTTCGCGTCATTCGCGACTTTGTGGTAAAATCGAAAAACCTTCAAGTGAATCCCGAAGTCTTACTACATTCGGGATTTCACCTCAAAGGTCATTCAATTCTCTGCGAAACCTCAGTGTCCTCAGCGGTTAAATCTTCTACACAAACTCCTTAAAAATAACCGAGGCATTGTGACCACCAAAACCAAAGGTATTACTCAAGGCAACTTTCACCTTTTTCTCTAAAGCATGCTTAGTAACAATCTGTATTCCTTCCGGAATTGCAGGATCAAGATTTTCTGTGTTGATCGTTGGTGGGATGATGCCATCATTGATAGCTTTCACACAAAATATTGCTTCTATAGCTCCTGCTGCTCCCAGCAAATGGCCGGTCATCGATTTCGTGGCAGAGATATGCATGTTGTCATGAGTACCTTCCAAAAGTCTTGAAATAGCCTTTATCTCGCTCAGATCACCGGTAGGTGTAGAAGTAGCGTGGGCATTGAGGTAATCTACTTCCTGAATACTCAGTCCAGCTTCTTGAAGTGCAAACTTCATACACATATAGGCACCTTCGCCCTGAGGATGTGTTGCGGTGAGATGATAAGCATCAGCCGTCATCGCTGCACCTACTACTTCCCCATAGATTTTTGCGCCACGTTTTTTAGCATGCTCATATTCCTCAAGAATCAAAGCTGCTGCTCCTTCTCCCATTACAAAACCGTCCCGCTCTACATCGAAAGGACGAGAAGCGATCATTGGATTTTCATTTCGAGTAGAAAGAGCTTTCAAGGCATTGAAACCTCCCATAGCAGCTTCCGTGATCGGAGCATCCGAACCTCCAGTAATGATCACTTTAGCTTTTCCCCACTTGATGTAATTGAAAGCATCCATAATCGCACTGTTCGAAGATGCGCATGCAGTGACAGGTGTGTAGTTGATTCCCATGAAGCCATACTTCATTGAGATCACTCCCGAGGCCATATTCACAAGGTATTTTGGGATAAAAAATGGATTGAAACGTGGAGTAAGATCATTTCCCACAAACTCTTTCATCTCCTTTTCGAAGGTCCCCATACCGCCTTGACTAGTTCCCCAGATCACACCGCCATCAAATGGTGAAGCAAGTTGGCTCACATCCAAACCAGCATCTTCCATAGCTTCTGCTGCTACATATAAGCCATATTGGGTGTAAAGATCAGAGCGCTTGATATCATTTCTATCTAGCTTCAGTGTAGGATCCCAATTCTTGAGTTCACAGCCAAAGCGAGTTTTGAATTTCTCAGTATCAAAATAAGAGAGCGCAGCAGCACCGCTCTTTCCTTCCTTAGCATTTTGCCAGTTAGAATTCACGTCATTTCCAAGGGAAGATAAAGCTCCCAAACCTGTGATTACTACTCGTGTTGTATTTATCATTTACATTTCTTCGTGGGTAAGTATTCCCGTTTACATGAAAAAACCCAGCTTCACACTGGGTTTTTCCAATTTATTATTTTGTCAAAATAAAATTTAACATCTTATTACTTAAGTATTACTACATGACACTTGTTTCTTATCTGCTCCTCCAAAGGTCTTTCAGCTGTTTGCCATTGATCAACATCACAAATCTCGCTGGATTTGGAATCAATACAATCCGAACATCTTGCTTGTCGAACTGCTCTGACTCAATAGGAACTCCTTGGCTTCCAGAGACCTCATAGCTTATGATACCTTTCGCATCAGGAAGAAGCGGCTTGTAGGCATTGGCGATATAAGCCGTTGGCAGAAGGATGTCCGTATCAGACTTCAACTTATCCTGGATTTTTTCTATTTCAGTTTCAAGTCTATCCTCATAGTTTTCGTTGAAATCGTCCTCCAAATCATGAAGGGCTTCTTCCAAATCGTCATAGCTTGCATCACTATAATCCATAGCGGCAAGTTGATTTCTTTTTTCTACTATTTCGGTAAGCTCCTTATCCAGCGTATCCCAATTCATTCCTTTTAAATTTTTGATTTGATATGCAAAGATGGCAAATCTCTTTTTTTATGTAGAACTATTTCTAATAAATTAACTCACTAGTAGGATTTTTCCGTTTCTACCCGGCTTGTTGTACGCTTCTATTGCAGCTTTCACCTCTGACAGTGGAAACTTCTCCGCAACTTCTGCGGTAGAATCATCACTCATCAAAAAAGATTGAGTTTCCTGATAAAGTTTGGCTCGCTCCTCCTTCGAAATTCGCTGCAATACACTACTCAACCAAAAACCTTCCACTGTAATTTCCTTGAATATCATCATCCCTGTATTCAATGGCATATTTTGCATACTCAAAACTCCAAAAACGTACATCGCTCCAAATTGCTTGAGACATGACAGTGCTTTGGCTCCAAGTTCTCCTCCTACTGCGTCAAATACTGCGGAAACACCTTCTCCTACCTGATCGGAAATCACTTTTCTTAAATCTTCTTTCTCAGTATTGATCACAAGATCAGCACCTAAGTTTGCTAGATAAGTTTTTTGCTCGTCGTGACGAACTGTACATGCCACTTTTATTCCTTTTGACTTGGCTACTTGAATAGCAAATTTCCCGAAAGCAGAAGCACCAGCAGTGAGCAATAGCCATTCACCAGCTTTCAGTTCTGATTTATTAACCATCGCCACTGCAGTCACAGGATTCACAAAAGCCTGGCAAGCGACCTCAAATGACATTCCTTCCGGCATAGGAATTACTTGCTTGGCTGGAAGTGTAATGTATTCTCTCCACGTTCCAGTACTAGTTCCCTGTGCTGTGAACATCACGCGAGTGCCAACTGGAATTTTACCTTCCGCGTCGGATTTACTTACGATCCCAGCAGCCTCAAAACCCGCACTACTTGGCAAAGTTGGCTGAATTCCATAACGACCTTGAATAAACATGAGGTCAGAAGGATTGATATTTCTAGCCTTTACTTGGATCTGAACTTCATCTGCTTTTGGTTCTGGAGCCGGCGATTCTCTTACCTGCAAAACATCTTGAGGCAATCCAGTCTTTTCAAAAATTACTTCTATCATGATTAATTTAGGTTTTTACGTTGCGGTTTATGGTTATCAACTTTGGTGAAATACTTATTTTCTTTAATTAACAGGCTGGAAAACTGAATACCGATGACCGATATGACTCAAATCAAGCGTTTTCCAATCTTATATTATTTAGAGCACTTGAGTGGTAGAAAATCGGATATTTAGATATAAGGAATAACTATTCAATGTACTACTAGCAAGAGTTTCATTGATTTAAAACAATCGATAAACTCATGTATTGAGCTGACTTCCGTTTTCGGTCTCCTGTCTTCAAGCCTCTTAGTCGAAGTGATAATGTTCACTCTATTCATTGCGACTAGCAATATTTCCTAATTAACTAAGAATAATCTGCAATCGTTCGGGCATACTCTAGATCTTTAATTACCTTGAAAAAAGAAAACGAAGCTGCTTATGGATCTCTCTACACTTTTTTCCCTCGAAGGAAAAGTCGCACTAATCACAGGTGCTAGTAAAGGAATAGGTTTCAGCATTGCAGAAATATTTGCCGCTGCTGGTGCCAAAGTCGTGATTTGCAGCCGAAAACAAGGAGCTCTGGAAGAAATGGCATCTAAACTAAAAACAAAAGGATATGAAGTTACCGGTATAGCCTGCAATGTTGGCAACCTTGAGGATCTTCCTTCGCTCGTTCAACAAACTATTGATAAATATGGACAGCTAGATATTTTGGTTAACAATGCCGCAACCAGCCCAGTATTTGGCCCTGTGCATGAAACAAGCTCTGAAGCTTTCGATAAAATCATGAATGTGAATCTGAAGGCGCCTTTCGAACTCTCCAAACTTTGCTGGCCTCACCTCAGGAAATCATCGAATGCTTCTGTAATTAACATTAGTTCTATAGGCGGAATATCACCAGAACATGGATTGGGCATTTACAGTGTAAGCAAGGCCGCTCTGATCTCCATGACCAAGGTTTTGGCAAAGGAATGGGGAGAAGCTAAAATCCGGGTGAATGTCATCTGCCCAGGTTTGATAGAAACCAAGTTCTCAGAGCCTCTGTGGAATAATGAGAAAATCATGAGCATGGTGATGAAAAAACTTGCCATTAAACGCGTTGGATCAGCACATGAAATTGGGGCAATGGCATTATTCCTTGCTTGTCCAGCATCTGCATATACTACAGGTGCTGTCTTCACTGCTGATGGGGGACTTACTATTTAATCCATGACAATTCAAACCATAGGAATCATTGGTTCAGGGAATCTGGGAACAAGGATTGGTCTTCAAGCAGCTATCTCAGGCTATGCCGTGAGCATGTATGATTTGGATGAGCGAAGCTTAACTAGATCAATGGGTTCTATGAAAAAACTGCTATCACATCTAACAAGTACGCGGCAGATAACGGAAGAAATGGGAGTGCAGGCAATGGACAAAATCTTATTCTCTCAATACCTGAATCTTGCCTTACAGAATGTGGATTTGATCAGTGAGAGTGTTGTGGAAGATGCCGCTATCAAAACTAGGGTTTGGAAGGAAATTGGGGAGCTTGCTCCTTCACATACAATTTTCACCACAAATACTTCCTATCTACTTCCTTCTCAATTTGCCGAAGTATCTGGAAGACCTGAGAAGTTCTGCGCCTTTCACTTTCACGACGTTTTCTATTCCAGGGTCGTAGACATCATGCCACATCCAGGAACAGCTCAAGAGGTGATAAGTTTGCTCGAAAACCTTGGCAGAAAGTTGAATCAAGTTCCCATTCTCATCAAAAAAGAACATTCAGGTTATATTTTCAATACGTTACTAATAGCTTGGATCGATGCAGCGGGAAGATTATTAACTGGAGAAATAGCTGAAGTAGAAGCTATCGATAAATCCTGGATGGTAAACTTCGGCATGTCAGCTGGACCATTCGGTATTCTAGACAACGTGGGCTTGGATACAGCATGGCAAATTACCAGTACTAGAAGAAATCCTGCGTCACGAGCTTTTGCAGCACTTCTCGAAACCTATGTGCATCAAGGAAAGCTGGGAACCAAGTCGGGTGAAGGCTTTTATACTTACCCAAATCCTAGTTATAAGCATCCGGATTTTTTGAAATAGTCCAAACAATTTTAACTTTATTAAGATTTCCTAACTACATCACTTCGTAATTGCTTTCACCCATATGTCACCTTAATGAAGCATTTTTGTACCTCCATTGTTCTCAGTTTCTTATTTCTAATTTCACAAAACGGTAATTCTCAGATCTCCTTGAGCAATGAAACAGAATTTCCTGTTTCATTGCATGCACAAGCTGGAATTGCAGAGATATCTACCCCAGATTACACCTTGGAAGATATCCTTGCAAATGAGAGCTCATTAGAATTCAAATTTTTAAAGAACTCAATCACAGATCTTGGGTTTACAAACAAGACATTCTGGGTAAAATTTTCTTTGAATAACAAGGCTGATCAATCGAAAACCTTCTATTTAGAAACCGCAAGACCTATTACAGATGTGGTGCATTTATACCAAGTTCACGAGGGAAAGGTCGTCGCAGATCAGTTGAGTGGAGATATGATAAAGTTTGAGGATAGACCTTTCAACCATAGAAAGATAATCTTTCCAATCACCCTTACAGCGAGTTCTAAATCTGATTTTTATATTAAGTATCAAAGTGATGGAGAAGTAATCAGTCTTCCCTTAATACTTTATGATACACCCTCTTTGGTTTCGTCTTCCTTTTTCAATCAATTGATATTTGGCTTTTTCTACGGCGTACTCTTTATCGCTGGAGTTACATATCTCTTCTTTTATTTTGGAATGAAAGAATCCAGTTTCATCTTCTATGTGAGCTACGTGGTTACAATTGCTCTTCTTCACATGAATCTAGATGGTTACTTTTTTCAATACATCACCTTGGAGCCAGGTTGGTTTGCAAATCGCTCCCTTCTAATTTTCGCCACACTCAGTTCGCTAGCACTTGGTGGGTATAGTTACGTGTATCTCAAGGCAGGTGAACTTTCCAAAGTCATTAAGAATTTATTTCAGATGCAATTTATAGCACATGGGGTTCTTTTTCTCTTGATTGTGACCTATACAGCTGGGCAAGCATTTTATTATCCTACGGTCAATATTTTAGGTTTTTTGACGCTCATTCTGATCATCATCACAATTTTCAAAAGCTACCTCACAGATGTAAGAGTAGATGTGTTCTTTACAATAGGCATTTTCTGTCTGACATTAGGTTTTGTGATTTTCATTCTGAACAATTTCTCTCTAATTCCAAATTCATTTTTCACAGCAAACGCCTCAAAGATCGGAACTGGGGCAGAAATAATCTTCCTCTCACTTTCTATGGCAAATAGAATTCGCTTGCTGAAAACCGAAAAAGAAGAAATTCAGGAAATCGCATTAATGCGTGCAGAGGAATCCAATGACATTAAGTCTTACTTCCTTTCAAACATGAGCCATGAACTTAGAACTCCACTGAATGCGATTGTAGGACTGTCTAAGTCCATAATGAGTAGCACGGACGATACCTCAATCAAAAACAACTTGGAAGTAATTCAATATTCTTCCATGTCTTTACTCGGTTCAATCAATGACATTCTCGATTATTCTAAAATTGAAAAGGGTGAATTGAAACTTGCTCATGGTGATTTTAATTTGCAGAAAATCATACAGGAACTGAAAGTAGTCACCAACCAAAAATCGCGGGAAAAAGGACTTGGATTCATTTACGAAGAGCGCAACAATTTAAACATAAAGCTGGTCGGTGATCCCATAAGATTGAAGCAGATTATCTCTAATGTATTGGATAATGCTACAAAATTCACCCAAAATGGTCAGATCAAATTAGCCGTAGATGCCAAGGAAAAGAAAGGAAATATCGTTACTCTCCTACTGGAAATTGAAGATACAGGAGTTGGAATCGCCAAAGAAAAACTCAACCAGGTTTTTGACTCATTCAGTCAGGAGCAAATCAACGACAAACGAAAATACGGAGGTTTTGGGATTGGGCTCTGCATCGTAAAGGCATTGGTGGATCTACATAATGGATCTATAACTATAAAGAGTGTGAAGAATGAAGGAACTCAGGTCAAGATCAGTATCGATTTAGAAAAATCTATTACTAGTCCTAAAACTCAAGATCTCTTACCTGCTAATCAATCTGAAAAGCTTATTGAAGGAAAACATTTTCTTGTTGTTGAAGACAACACGGTTAATCAGCTGGTGATCAAATCAATCCTAAGAAAATGGAAGGGAGTAAGCTTTGACTTTGCTAATCACGGTTTGGAAGCACTCGAAGCCATGAAAACAAAGACTTATGACTTGATCCTAATGGATCTTCAAATGCCAGAAATTGATGGATATGAAGCGACCGAGTTAATACGCGCTGGGCACTCAGGAATAAATTCTAAGGATATTCCAATTATTGCCGTGACAGCTGACACTACTGAGAAAACTAAGGTCCGTGTTTATGCTATAGGAATGGACGATTACATCACCAAGCCAATTGATCAGGAATTGCTATATGCCAGCGTAGAAAAAGCACTTTACTTAAAAAACATCAAGCTAGATATAGACATATAGGTAGTTGCCTCCCGGACGAGATCATTCAAAATAGTTACTGAACTCCGCGTTTAAATTCTGTGGTGGGTAAATAGTCTATGGGCAAAAGATCGCCCACTCGTTCCCAACCTATGTAACCTTCGACAACTAAGCCAAAGGGATCTGAAAGGCTGCCATTTTCAAAAATCTCCAAAGAATCAACAGCCATTCGCATGATTGATGTTTGATTATTTCGTGGCCCTCTGCTTAGTCCTTGCGCGTACAAAAAACTCTCCTTTTCATTTAGATAAGTGACTAGAATATGATCCGAAAATTCCAAATAATCTCTCGTTCCTATGTTTTTACGAATAGCAATGGAGGTAATCAGAATGCTATCAACCCTGTCTATAAATTTACCTGGACGATCTGGGTCCTTTTCACGAAATAATCTCCTCATCTCAAAACCCTCAGCCACAGTTTTACCATCATATACAGCTTTCAAAAAATGCTGCATACTTCCATAGTACGCTTCCAGCCGATTTTTTTCGACTCTTCGCTGTTTGCCCTTTGAAAGATTTGAATCAGGTATGAAAAGGGGGAATCCGCTGTAAGTCACTATCCCACTTCTATAATCATTGCGAAAATGCTCAAGCAAATACTCCACCCGGTAGCCCAGATTAATGTTATCGATTTGTAGAATATCCCTTGAGGATGCTATGAGCGTACCGGGGATAGACTGATCATTCAATATCATGGACAATTCATTTAATATTTCGGTATCTCTACTATTCTCTGACGTTCCCAAGAAAAATTTTTTGAAATCATCTAAATTCCTATACCAAGAAGGATCGCGCACGTCACTCACCTCCATTTCATCCAAGTCTTCATCTACAGAGATCAGCTTAAATCGATACCCCTGAGGCTGAACAGTAGAAGCAGGAAGGTTAAATGTGAGGCCTTCATAGCCTAGAATCCGAATGATCACTTCATAATTCCCATCGGGGATATCCAATGAAAACTTACCTTCTTCGTCAGATGAGGTTCCAAAAGTAGTATTTGCTAAAAAAACTGAGGCGTAAGGAATAGGCTTTTCTGTCTCAATATCTTCAATAGTTCCTTTAAAAATTGCCTGAGCATAAGAAGAGGTACCTCCAAAAAACAAAAACAAGCCTAAAACAATCTTAAATAGCATTGAATTAGGCTTGCTCATATATCAATTTGAACTTGAGTTCTTGATTAATTACTTACTTTTTCTTGGCGAATTTCCCGCCTTTTTTCTTAGGCTCAGGCTGGTTTTCGATGATATGAAGCGTCTCCTCATACGTCAGCGTTTCAGCTTCCTTGTCCTTTGGGATTTTAAAATTATTCTTACCCATCTTGATGTATGGCCCCCATCTACCATTCAATACTTGAATCTCAGGATTCTCATCAAAAGATTTGATATGCTTTTTCGCATCCGCTTCACGCTTATCTGTGATTAATTGGATTCCTTCTGCCTCAGTGATACTCAATGGATCCATTTCCTTTGGAAGAGAAACAAATGCTCCATCGTGGCGCACATAAGGCCCAAAACGTCCAATTGCTGCAACCATCTTTTTTTCTTCAAACATCCCGATATCACGAGGTAGTTTGAACAATTCAAGCGCATCTTCCATCGTGAGATTTTCGATAAACTGCCCTTTCTTCAAACTTGCGAACTGCTTCTCCTCATCTTCAGAATCACCAATCTGAACCAAGGGTCCAAATTTTCCAAGTCTAGCGATCATCGGCTTTCCACTTACCGGATGATTGCCAAGCTCTCGGTTGGAATTGATTTCCTGTCTAGGAATCAGTTCTGTATCTTCTACATTTTTGTGGAAATTGCCGTAGAAGGATTCAAGCATATCTTGCCAAACCTGTCCTCCTGAGGCAATATTGTCAAACTCCTTCTCTACCCTCGCAGTAAAGCTAAAGTCAATTACATTGGGGAAATGCTCCACTAGGAAGTCATTTACCACCATCGCTATGTTGGTAGGAAAAAGCTTTTGCTTCTCTGCTCCTGTATTTTCAGTTTTAGTGGCGTCTTTAAATGCCCCACTTTTGATGATCATTTCCACATAATCTCTTGGAGTTCCGTCTCTAGACTCTTTGATCACGTATTCACGTCTTTGGATTGTAGAGATTGTAGGTGCGTAAGTAGACGGACGACCGATTCCAAGTTCCTCAAGCTTCTTCACCAACGATGCTTCTGTATATCTAGGAGAAGCTCTGGAGAAAGTCTCACGACCTTTCATCTCTTGAAGCGCTAGGGCCTGACCAATTGTCAAAGGTGGCAAAAGAGCCTTTCCTTCATTGGTATCATCCTCTTCAGGCTCGTCATCGGTATCTTCAAGATACACTTTGAGGAAACCATCAAATTTGATAATCTCGCCAGTAGCGACCAAGTTTTGTGGCTGATTTGAAATATCTACTGTAATGATAGTCTTCTCCAATTCTGCATCTGACATCTGCGAAGCAATAGCTCTCTTCCAGATCAGCTCATAGAGGCGCTGTTCGTTACGTTCGCCGCCAACCGAGGAGTTAGCAAAGTCCGTAGGGCGGATGGCTTCGTGAGCCTCCTGAGCGCCTTCAGACTTGGTTGTGAATTTTCTTGATTTATGGTATTTATCACCGTAAGAATCAGAGATTGCTTTTTTGGCTGAAGCCATGGCATCATCCGATAGATTTACACTATCGGTTCTCATATAGGTGATCTTACCAGCTTCATACAGTTTTTGAGCTACAGACATTGTCTGGGCAACTGAAAAGTAAAGCTTTCTACTTGCTTCCTGCTGAAGCGTAGATGTAGTGAAAGGAGCCGCTGGGCTTTTCTTCCCTGGCTTTTTCTCAAGATTAGCTACAGAAAATTTTGAATCAAGGCACTTCTTTAAAAATTCCTCAGCTTCAGCTTTGGTATCAAATTTCTTTGGTAGTTCCGCTTGGAATGTTTTTCCTTCAACTTCAAAAATCGCTGTAATTCTAAAGCTTGATTTCGCGTTGTGTTTTTCTATTTCCCGCTCTCTGTCAACTATTAGACGTACCGCCACAGACTGAACTCTTCCTGCTGATAGGCCAGTCTTAATTTTCTTCCATAGTATAGGAGAAAGCTCAAAACCTACCAATCTATCCAGAATACGGCGAGCTTGCTGCGCATTTACTAGATCGATATCAATTCCTCTTGGATTTTCGATCGCTTTAGTAATCGCATTTTTGGTGATCTCTCGAAAGACAATTCGTTTGGTATTCGCATCCTTAAGTTTTAGCACCTCCTTTAAATGCCAAGAAATCGCCTCTCCCTCGCGATCATCATCACTCGCTAGAAAGACCATCTCTGCATCTTTTGCTAATGCCTTAAGATTCTTAATGACATCTTTTTTATCGGCAGTGACCTCATAGGTAGGATTGAACCTATTTTTAATATCGATCGCTTTATCGCCTTTTGGCAGATCCCGCACGTGACCGTAGCTGGATGCTACCTTATAGTCCTTGCCCAAGTATCCCTCAATGGTTTTGGCTTTAGCAGGTGACTCGACGATAACAAGGTTTTTTGACATAGAAAAGCAATATTTCTGGGGTTTGAAGCCCGTTTAGAAAAGCTAAAAATAGATGGCATTGTATTCTCGTCCAAATATTTAAAATTGATGGCCCCCGATTTGGTGGGATTTTTGATCAAAGTAACTCATACTTTTAAGCCTTTAAACCACTTATCATGAAGCAATTGTTTTTACTCAGACACGGAGAAGCAGGTTTTTCTTCAGGTTCAGATTTTCAAAGGCAACTCACCAAAAATGGAAAAGAAAAGCTGATTCGTTTAGGAGAAAATTTAGATTCAACTCATAAATCGATGGATTTGATGTATTGCTCCTCTGCCGAGAGAACCATGGAGACTGCTGAATTGATCGAAAAATACATCACTATAAAGGAGCGTATTTATAATAGAGATATCTATCACGGCGACATGGGAGAAATGATAGCATTCTTGGAAAAAACTTCCAATTCAATTGATTCTTGTCTATTCGTGGGACACAACCCTACTATTAGCTTACTTCTGTCTCATATTTCTGGAGAGAATTACTTGGGTTTGCAACCAGGAATGATGGGGGTGATTGATTTGGAAATCTCAGATTGGAAAATGATAGGCTATGGAACTGGTGTCTTGAAAGAGATTATTCAGTGAGATGATTTGCTGGAATCACACCTACTATTTTATTCCTTTAATAATCAGTGTGGAAGGCCTTCCGATAGCTATTGGGAGATGGAAGACGAAATTGGCTTCAATGCCAGATTCGAGCTTTTTATAAAAGGCTATTAAAGGACAATGGTCAAGAGGCCGATGATTATATTCAGTTGTTATAAATTCACAAGTCATTTTTCTATTAAATCCATATTTTTAAATTTTAACAAGAAAATTATAATTCATAAACCATTTTTAAACTTACTTCTACTATATTCACAAAATAATGTATAAATGATCATTAAATTAAAGCCATTTATTAGAGATTAAGCAAATTAAACTTTTCATTAAACCGTACAAAATTCGGAATATTAACCCGAAACCAAACCCAAAGTATTCGAATGAATCCATTGACATGGAACCAATCGTCGATCGAAGATCTATTGGCGAATCTGATGAGTACCCTTTACGAATATACCAACCCAAATTGTGATTAACTTAAGTTAGAATCTCATTTTCCTAATCTCAGAATTTATGAGAGCTAGAATAATGTAAAATGAAAAAGCCCTGAATATAATAATTCAGGGCTTTTTCATGTGTTTTCAATTTCTTAGAAATCTGTAGACTTACCATCAAGATCAAGCTTTTTGATCCAGATATTACGATAAAATACATCATGACCTTCCGCTTGTAATTTCAAACCTCCTGGCGTGTCGGTTATTCCTTTCCCACCATCATTCCCACCGTCAAGACCTGAGTTTGGACCACCCCAAACCTGCTGTATCTCTTTATCTTCATGGATTTTTACTCCATTGAAATAAACAGTGGCCCGAGGCTTGGCAACTAATTTACCATTTTCAAAACGCGCTGCCTTGAACACTATATCATATGCATTCCATTTCCCTAAGCCATTATACTCCTCTGAAGTGGGAATATGTTCGTTGATCAATGCAGCCAAACCATGATCGCCATAGTCTCCGTCAAGAATTTGAACTTCGTAGCGGTTCTGAAGATATACCCCTGAATTACCACCTTCATTTTTGATAAAAAACTCAACATGAGCATGAAAATCCTCAAACTTGTCTTTGGTCACAATATCCGCTGCACCATATTTCCCTCCAGCTCCAGCAGGATCGTTACTGCTGATTGCTTTCCCCCCATCAACTGGATCCTTCACTTCAGGCCATTTGATTGGATTTTCTGCTGCGAATCGTGGTCCTTGCCAGTATTCCCAATTTTTATGTAAGGATTTTTTTGTTCCATCAAGGTAAATCTTGGCACCCTTTTCGGGCTTGGCTCCAACGCCGGTTTGAGCTTGTACAAGTGTAAAAGCTCCGATTAATGCGAGACTAAGTGATAGTCTTTGGAATGTTTTGTAGATCATAGATTTTAGGTTTAAGTTTTTCTTTCAAAAATAGTTCTTAGATAATGTCCGATTGTTCAATTTGGTTAATTTTAAACAAAATAAAACCTTTTATGCTATGAAATGGGAAGGAAAAAGAAGAAGCTCCAATGTTGATGATAGACGGGGTCTTAGTGGTGGCGGTTCGCGTGGTGGCGGATTTAATCCTATGTTAATTGGTCCATTGATAAAAATTCTGTTTTCCAAAACGGGTCTAATCATCGTCGGCATAGTCATCGCTATTTCAGTAGTAACTGGCACCAATCCTCTAACCTTCTTGGGGAATTTCATGGGTGGTGGAAGTCAAGGATTCACGACGGAAACCAACTATACTCCTACTGCTGAGGAAGATCGACTCGCTGCTTTTAGCGAAACAATTCTAGCTGACACAGAGGATGTATGGAACCAAGTTCTCCAAAATTACAGAGAACCTACCTTAGTGCTTTTCAATGGACAAGTATCTTCTGCATGTGGAATGGCTTCAAGTGCTACAGGACCATTTTATTGCCCAGCCGACGAGAAGCTTTACATAGATTTGAGCTTTTTCAAGGAGATGGAAGTAAAGTTAAAAGCTCCTGGCGATTTCGCTCAAGCCTATGTAATTGCTCATGAAGTAGGACATCATATCCAGAAAATCATGGGGGTCACTGACGAAATGAATAGACTTCGAGGTCAGGTAAGCGAGAAAGAATACAATCAATATTCTGTAAAATTAGAACTGCAGGCTGATTTCTTAGCGGGCGTTTGGGCTAATCACAGCCAAAAATCACTTGGATGGATGGAAAAAGGCGATTTGGATGAAGCCCTAAACGCTGCAAATGCAATCGGAGATGATCGCCTTCAAAAGCAATCCTCAGGCCGAGTAGTTCCTGATTCCTTCACACACGGCACATCTGCACAGCGGATGAAGTGGTTCAAAAAAGGTTTTGATACGGGAGATATCAATCAGGGAGATACATTTGGCGCAAACAATCTTTAATACTGTTCAATTAGTCTCCAACACTAGAATTTGCTCTGGGTTGAGCTGGTGGATGAATTGTCTGAGTAAGTAATAGGTCTCAGGCACTTGAGTCACCAGCTCAAGTTGAGAGGGAATGTCGTCTGAGATCTGATCATTTTGTATGTAGGCAAATTTGCTCAGCATTCCGCTTTCAAAAATGCAATAAGTAGTTTCATTCGAATCTCTACCATTCAGCTTGATTAGAATTTCCTTTTGACTTTCTTTGATTTTAGCGATAAACTCTGAAATCCTGCTATTGTAAACCTCTGGTTGTTCGTGCAGGTCACAAGCTCCCTCGCATCTTGATTCATCCCATTCCTCACAATTTACTTTTCGGAGTCCGCATAATTTTGGACAAAGACCGTAGGTATTGATTCCTGCTTTTAGAAATGAATTGGCCTCTTCTATAGAGAAGAAAGATTCGATAGGTTTAAAAAATTTGGAAATCTTCGAAATTTGAAATCTCCCATACCCTGAATTATCTTCATAATGAAATAGCCCGAAAAGATTTTTAGGAAGCTTCAATGCTGAATTATATTTAGGCCATAATCTCTTGATTTCTAGCGTTTCAAATAACAAAGCCATAAATTCACTTCCTGTCAGCTCCCATTTCAAATCAAAAACCTCTGTTTTGAGTTTGGATTTCAAATTTGGTAATACCTGCCCTGAAAAGTGATTTTTAAATCGCTCTCTGATATTGATAGCTTTCCCCACGTAAATTACTTTCCCTCGCTCATCTAGCATGTAATAAACACCACATCCTGTTGGTATTTCTTTGAATCTGGAATGGGGGAAATTGGGTGGCAGAAAAGATTCTCCCGTGTTTTTCTTGAGCGATTGATTGATGATTTGGTAGTCAGATTTGATCATACGATCAAACAATATAGCAGTCGCTTTCGCATCGCCCATCGCGCGGTGTCGAGCTTCAATCTGGATTTTTTGGCTTTCGCAAAGACGTCCTAAGCTATAGGAGCCTAATCCTGGATAGACTTTTCTACTCAACTTTACTGTACATAGCTTAGGCGTTTTCAACTCCCTGCCCTCTCTCAAAAATGCCTCACGAAGGAAACCAAAATCAAAACTAACATTATGTGCAACGAAAACTCTATCGTTAAGCAGCTCCCAAAGTTCGTCCTGAATAACAGAAAAAGTAGGCATATGACGAACCATAAAATTATCTATCCCTGTCAATCCAGTGATGTAGGTGGGAATCGCTTGCTCAGGATTAATAAGTGTCTGATATTCTCGTATAATCGATTCTCCGTCGTGAATGAGCACTGCTACTTCTGTAATTCCACCGTATTTGGCTGCGCCGCCAGTGGTCTCAATATCTACTATGGCAAATTCCATGGGCTAAAAGTAGGAATTAGATTTTTCAGTAAAGAATTAACTGTCACAGAATGACGGAAAATTTCAAGAGATTTTGAATTGTAATTACCTACAAGATGCCAGCTGTCTTTTTTTTTATTTAGAACACGATTTGGGTTATACTACTTATACTTTAGATCCTAAGGATTAAATCAATTCATAACCTTCTGCTTCGGAAGCTATATGCAGTGACAAGAGGAAATGGCCTAACATTTAAAAGAATACAAATCAGGTATTGACCTTAGCAGCTAATAGAATTTCTACATTTAGATCAAGTCTTCACCAGCTGAAGACATTGTGTAATAGATCTGAAATAGTCTTTAGCTAATCAGGCTAGACTAGTGGATTTGAAACATATTCACCAATGTTATTTAGAATTTCTACAATACATAGCCCTCAAAACAATAACATTCTATTCATTTTTTCACCACTCATCCTATAAATGCAACTTTGTTTCATTTATTCTGGTTTAAAATTCCAAAGACATTTACTTTTGCATTGTGAATTTGAAAACAGGAATATTATTAGTGCTCATATTGTCGCTAGGATTTAAAGTCCAAGCACAGGATTGTAACCTCTCAATTAGAGGGAAAATCATCCATTTGGAAAACAATGAACCCATTGAAGCAGCATACATTTGGGTAATCGAGGCTGAAGAAGGGGCCGTAAGTGATCAAAACGGCAATTTTACGGTTAGAAATCTTTGCAAAGGAACATACACTGTGACGATACAATACCTTGGTCATAAAGGAATTAAAGATACTATTCTTTTAGAATCAGGTACGTTCACCAAAACCTACAGGCTAGAAGAAGAAGCTTTAGGACTACAAAGTGTAGAAGTGCACGGCCATCGAGACGCCGTGACCACTACTACAGCTGTATCGGCACTTTATGGTGAAGCCTTACTAGAATCCAGAGGTGAAAACCTAGGTGAAAGTCTAAGAAGAATCTCTGGTGTCTCTACTTTTTCGACTGGAAATAGCATCTCAAAACCTGTAATCCACGGAATGCATAGTAATCGTATCATGATTATGAATAATGGAATCCGGCTGGAAGGGCAACAATGGGGAGCTGAACACGCACCTGAGATTGACCCTTTCTTAGCGGATGAAATCACAGTGGTAAAAGGTGCTGAGACAGTTAGATATGGCCCTGAGGCAATGGGTGGAGTGATTTTGGTAAATCCAGCTCCTCTTCCAACTAAAAAAACAAGCAAGACAAGTCTAAATCTAATCGCTGGAAGCAATGGAAGAATGGGAAATATTAACCTAGTCCATGTAGGCGGATCAGACAAAATCAAGGGCTTAGGATATCGGGTTCAAGGCTCCGCAAAAAGATCTGGAAACGTGAAATCACCAGGGTATTTTCAGCGTAACACAGGTGTTTCAGAGTTAAACTTAAGTAGTTCGGTAGGTTACAGTGCCAAAAAAATAGGTATCGAAGCCTATTACAGCCTTTTTCAAAGCGAATTGGGAATTTTGACTGATGCGCACACAGGCAATCTTTCTGACTTAGAAGCAATCATTGAAAATGGTAGACCATTTACTGACGGGGAGTTCGACTATGCCATCATCAATCCTAAACAGCGTGTTACTCATCATTTGGCTAAATTGAAATCTCATTACCATATTTCAGAAAGCTGGAAATTGAATTTCCAATATGGGTTTCAACTGAACCACAGACAGGAATTTGACAAAAGACGAGGTGATCTGAATGAAAATGCAAGTTTAGATCTGGAGCTTTTCACCAACACAATCGATCTGTATGTGAACCATACCCATGAGAATGAATTCAGTGGAACTTGGGGGATCAACTTTATCCAACAGGCAAATACCAATATCCCTGGTACTGGAGTGACACCATTAATTCCAAACTATGACATGGCAAACGTGGGTTTCTATGCCATGGAAAAGTATTCCAAAGGCCCGCTGGAAGTAGAAGCAGGACTGAGATATGACTTTAGAAATGTAAGTACTGCCAGATATATCGGCCAAGAACTAAGAACAGCAAAGCTGGATTATCAAAATTTATCAGCGTTCATCGGTGGTCTTTATCATATCAGTCCAGACTTGACCTTTAATTCCAATCTTGGATCAGCTTGGAGACCACCGAATGTCAATGAGTTATTCAGCGAAGGTCTTCATCATGGAGCTGCAGCAGTGGAAATTGGGAATTCTGATTTGGAGTCGGAGAAATCGCTGAAGTGGATCAACGAACTTCAATATGATGGAAAAAGAACTCATTTGGAGTTTACAGCCTACCTGAATCCTATCAGCGATTACATTTATCTAAATCCAACAGGAGAAGTTTTTGTAAGCCTGAGAGGTACCTTTAATATCTATGAATACTTGCAAGCCAACGCATTATTCTATGGGTTTGACTTTGCGGGTAGTTATGAGTTTACAGATAGGATCAGTGGCTACCTGAAAGGCTCTATTGTCCAGGCTAAGAATACGGATAACGATAGCTATTTCCCTTTTATTCCTTCCAATAGAATGGATTGGGGAATCTCTTATGATTTCGCGAAGGATGCTGGATCGCCGACAAATAAAATCACGGTAAGTAATGTGTTGGTAGCAAAGCAAAATAGAGAACCAGCTTTTGATATTGCACCTCCTCCACCCGCTTATGCGCTTTTCAATCTTTCCTATCAAAAGCAATTCAACCTAGCAGACGATAAATTGAACCTAGGACTACAAGTACAGAACCTGTTCAATACAAGTTACAAAGACTACATGAATCGCTTCCGGTACTTCACCTACGATATGGGAACCAATATTCTTCTTAAAATCAATTATGAATTCTAACCAACACCTCATGAAAACAAGCAACAAACTTTACCTCATCGCATTAGCTCTAGTTTCATTTACTTTCACAAGCTGTGAAAGTGAAGATCCTGTAATAGAGAATGACGGAGAATTAATTACAGACGTCACACTTACTTTCCATGAATTGGATGCCAGTGGAAATTTAGTGGGAGATTCATTTGATTTCACCGCTTCTGATGCAGAAGGAATAGAAATTGGAACAACCCCCAATATTGAAACCGTAATGCTCGAAAAAGGCAAAACGTATCAAATGACTATTGACGTATTTAATTCTGTCGCCAATGAAGACATTACAGAAGAGATCAAAGCTGAAGGTGAGGCCCACCAATTCTACTTCTTAGGGTCAGCTTTTAATAGCTCACCATTTTTAAGCTACCAGTATAATGACGGAGGTAGTGAGTTAATAGGTTTGAAAGGAAAACTAACTGTACAGCAGAGTCCAGGTTTTAACAATGCGAATATGCAGATCATCCTTCGCCATGATTTGGATAAAAGCTTCCCTGGAGCTTCCAATCCAAACTTTGAAGAATATGTTAAGGCTGGCGGCGAATCTGATTTGGATATTACTTTCCCTGTTGTTTTAAAGTAAAAGATAATTTAGATATGCTCGACTATTATTATCGTGCTATTCTATCACTGAAAAGCTAAGGCAAATAGTTAAAACCTTAAATTTAAGGCATAAAAAAACCCGATTTATAATCGGGTTTTTTTTTAGTTGTTGTAGTGCTTATCATAGTATTCCTGATATGCTCCAGAAGTGATGCGATCCAGCCAATCCTGATTTGCTAGAAACCAATCTATGGTAATTTCTATGCCTTCTTCGAATTGCAAACTTGGCTCCCAGCCCAGTTCCTTCTGAATCTTCGTAGCGTCAATTGCATAGCGCAAGTCATGCCCAGCACGGTCTTTCACGTAAGTGATCAGCTTCTCAGAGGTTCCTGCATCTCTACCTAGTTTCTCGTCCATTTTGGCACAAAGAAGCTTAACAATATCAATGTTTTTCCATTCGTTGAAACCACCTATGTTGTATGTTTCTCCAGTTCTGCCTTGATGAAAAACCGTATCAATTGCTCGTGCGTGATCTTTCACAAATAGCCAATCGCGGACATTTTCCCCTTTTCCGTAGACTGGCAGAGGTTTGTTATTCTTGATATTATGGATGCATAGAGGAATCAATTTCTCAGGGAAATGATTAGGGCCGTAATTGTTGGAGCAATTCGAAATCACTGTTTTCATACCATAAGTATTTGCATACGCTCGTACAAAATGGTCTGAAGAAGCTTTAGAAGCTGAATAGGGAGACTGCGGATCGTAAGCCGTAGTTTCCAAAAAGAACCCTCCATCATGCAATGAACCGTAGACTTCATCGGTAGACACGTGATAGAACAGGTGATCTGAAAGATTATCCTTCCAGAATTCCTTCGCTGCATTTAGCAGATTCACTGTTCCAAAAACATTCGTTTTCACAAATGCTAAAGGATCTGTGATCGATCTGTCGACATGCGATTCTGCTGCAAGATGGATGACATCTGTGATGCTATGCTTTTCAAAAATAGCTTTTAGTGCTGCCTCATCTTGAATGTCTGCTTTTTCGAAAGTGTAATTGGATGCTCCTTCCACTGCTTTCAAATTTTCCAGATTTCCTGCATAAGTCAATGCATCAAGATTGACAATAGTATATGCTGGATATTTTTCAACGAATAGTTGAATAACATGGCTGCCGATAAACCCGGCACCTCCGGTAATCAAAATTGATTTGCTCATTTTATTTTTTGTAATAGTCTAAATACCAATCAGTGAAGGATTTCACCCCTTGATCTATTGGTGTGGCTGGTTTATATCCCGTATCTCGAACCAAATCCGAAACTTCCGCATGAGAAGCTGGCACGTCACCAGGTTGTAATGGAAGCATATTCATCTCCGCCTTTTTACCCAATCCTTTTTCTACCGCATGAATGTAGTCCATCAATAAAACTGGAGATGAGTTTCCAATATTGTATACTTTATATGGAACCTTAGAACTTCCAGGATCAGGATTCTGACCATCAAAATCAATATTAGGACGTGCCGGTCTGTCAGCTACTTTAATTACTCCAGTTACGATATCATCTATGTAAGTGAAGTCACGCTTCATATTCCCATAGTTGAACACCTGTATTGGTTCACCTTTCAAGATGGCTTCTGTAAACAGAAACAATGCCATATCTGGTCTTCCCCATGGCCCATAAACCGTAAAAAATCTTAAACCAGTTGTTGGAATGTTAAAAAGATGGCTATATGTATGGGCCATCAGTTCATTAGCTTTCTTGGATGCAGCGTATAAACTTATCGGATGGTCAACAGAATCTGAAGTTGAAAATGGCATTTTTTCATTTGATCCGTACACAGAGCTAGACGAAGCATATACCAAATGCTTTACTGGATGAAAGCGGCAGGATTCAAGAATATTTAAGAATGCTACAATATTACTTTCTATATAAACTTCGGGGTTGCTCAAGGAGTAGCGTACTCCGGCTTGAGCAGCTAAGTGAATTACCACATCAAATTTTTCTGTGGCAAAAAGCTCAACCAATGGCTCTTTAACTGATAGATCAAGCTGAATGAATCTATATCCTGGAATGCTATTTGATTGGACAATTACGTTTTTCTTGACTTCTTCGCGCTGAATACCCATATGCTCCAAACGTGCATATTTCAAATTGACATCGTAATAATTGTTGATTATATCCAACCCAACTACTTCATCTCCCCTTTCCAAAAGTTGCTGCGCAACGTGAAATCCAATAAATCCGGCAGTCCCGGTAACCAGGTACTTCATGTGTTTCTAATTTGTTTGATATTGGTCACTATTATTCCTGATATATCGGGCTGGAATCTCCCAAGGTTATCCCGATAGGTATCGAGAAAATCCTCAATGTGTCGCTCGCGACATGCTAGATTTCAAAGATAAAATTCAAGTTTTTAATGGCCAAATATAAGTTATTCCGTGCTATCTGCACTCTTTAAAATAAGCTGGTATTGGGCGAAAATCTCATTTTGGATATTACTTCGTTTATAATTTTCGATGGTTTCCTGATAAAGGTTGTCTGCAAGCTCAGCCATTTTATCCCTTTTCACATAAGCAAACTCCATCGCTTCCTTTAATACTGCTTCATTTTTGACAGGGAAAATTAACCCTGTCATCTGCTGCCTAATCACGTCAGTGTTACCGATTGCATCTGAACAAATCACAGGAACTTCCATTGCTGCTGCTTCTAAAAGCACATTAGGAAAACCTTCTCGATGGGATGCGTGAACCAATACATCTGCTAATGCTAAATAATGAGCGACATGATCTGTCCAATCTATCTGTACTATTCTAGGGTGATCGGTGATGGTTTTAATGATTTCTGGTGAAAGTGGATTCAAATCTTGCTCGAAGCTTCCTAGTAGAACAAGTTTAGATTTACTTACAATCTTAGAACCCAAGAAAGCATTTACTAATTCTTGGATTCCTTTGTCTTTAACTAATCTGCCAACCGACAAAATAATAAAATCATCTTCACCAGGAAGAATACGCATCGTAGCAGCTACCAAATGGTTTTCCTTCAATACTTCCCGATTGAACTTCTCCAAGTCAACACCATTGGAAGAGCCTTTACCAATCACCGTCAGTTTCTCGGCAAGGCAGAGTTTGTTCTCAATCACAAAGTTTTTTAACCCATTAGAATTAGGCCAAACATGAGTAGCAAAACTGTAGGTTACCATCTCCATTTGTTTTAAAAAATCCCTCTTTTTTCCCAAAGCAGCCATAAATGGAATACCTGCAAGTGTATGAATTCTCACCTTCACACCGGCAAGTTTTGCTGCAATCATCCCCAAGAGACCAGCTTTTGGGGTATGGGTATGCACGATGTCGGGCCGTTCCTTTTTGATCAGCTGATACAAAAGCCACAGGCATTTTAGATCTTGAAAAGGGGTGATTTTTCGGGTAAAAGGAATTATCTTATGTCTACCACCCTCAACTTTGATCACGTGAGGAAGCTCTCTGCCATCGGCACTTACCATTAATACATCCCAACCTTGGTCACTCATAAACTTTATCTGTCCTGCGAGCAAGAGTTTAAGAGATATAGGTACAGTGGTGATTCGGATTAATTTTGGCATCAAAAAGGAATTCTTAATAAAAGATCGAAGTTAAGACTTTTGAGTCTGTTATCGTTGAGAAAATTTAAATGGTATTCAAAATGAAAATCTACATCTCTAAGTTCGCAAAGGATACGCAAAGAAAGTATTTATTTCCTATTGTAATGTCAGAACTTGGTTTTCCTATTCAACTTTTTGCCTACAGGGATCAAGATTCAGTTTTCAAGCAGTTTTGATTAAGTTTTTTGAAATTTTCTTCCACGATAATTTTCTCCTCGTCATCTTTTCTCTACTGCTATATTTTTTTTAAAAGCGCTTGTACACCTCTATAAGTGGACAAATACCTCTATAATTTAAGTAGGTCGTACAATATTAATCCCCCTGCTCCAACTCGAAAATCTCTTCAAGTCCTACTCCAAAAACTCTGGAGATTTTCAAAGATAGAACAGTAGATGGCACATATTTTCCTACCTCTATGCTATTGATAGTTTGTCTTGAGACACTGACTTTTTCCGCCAAATCCTGCTGCGTCAAGTTATGCTTTGCACGCTCGACTTTTAAGGTGTTTTTCATAGAAATCTTAAACTGCTTTAATACAGGCTTATTCTTTGGTAGCCATATACTTCTGATACTGAAAAGCAGCGTAGATGTAGGCATTTAATAAAAATAGAATGCTAAAAACGGAGAGGAAATTAGATGTAAATCCACCCGTGCCAAAGTAGCTGATTAGCATCAATGCTGCTAATCCCCATATCAACCAGAAAAACCCAGTCTGATATGCCTGAAGTCTAAAGGATTTTATCATTTCATCTTCATTCTTGTCCCTACAGAGATTTAACAAACCAAAACCAATCGCCCAAAAACCAAAAAGTATTTGGGAAGGATTACTAGACTCAATCGCTGCACCCGAGAGAGCAAGCCCTAAGGCTAGAATTATAGGTAATGGTAAAAAGGCATAACCTACAACCTTCCATCCTGGAGAAAGTAAAGGCACGTGCAAAATTGATTTATCTATCATGTATCAAAGGAATTTTATCTAATGTAAAGCAAACTTGTCTTAATGTCAAAATTTTTTGACTAAGTAATATTTAATTTTCATGATATACATGTGCATGTAGTTAAAAACCAATCTATACTACCTTACTAATCGCATAAAATTTAAAAGCATTCTAGTTTTTAGTTTTTGCTAGATTGGCCCCACTCCCTTCTTATAGATTACAGCTGATCTAATAACGATAATTTGGCTGACGGAAAACTTTCGGACACTTGCATAAAATTTTATGATTTCACACAAAAACAGCCTATTTGTTTACCTTTAAGCAACTAATCCAATCAAAAATTATATTTTCTATGATTTCGAAAGTAAAAATAGCCATCATCGGCTGTGGTAATCTGGGAGCATCCATCGCAAATGGACTATTGAAACGGGATGATTTTGATCCAACCAATCTCACACTGACCAAAAGACACTTGGAAAGTTTAAGCGATTTTGTAGCCTTGGGAGTAAATGTTCAGAGTGACAATGCCTCGGCCGTTGCAAATGCAGACATCATTATCCTGGGCGTGAAGCCTTATAATGTCACTCCCATTCTAAACGAAATCAAGCCTGCTCTGAATCCTAGAAATCAAATCATCATCTCGCTTGCTACTGGTATTGCGCTGTCAGAGATGTATGAAGTGATAGACCCTAAGAGTATTGCTTTCCGTGCAATGCCAAACATCGCTGCAGATATACAAGAATCTGTGACCTGTGTCTGTTCTCAAAATGCTGATGCAGATCAAATTAAGTTAGTATCCGAGTTATTCGATGGTATCGGATTTACGATCCCCATAGACGAAAGCTTGATGGAAGCTGCAACCGTTCTGGGTGCTTGTGGAATAGCTTATGTGCTGCGTTTTATGCGTGCGATGATCCAAGGCGGAATACAAATTGGCTTCGACTCAGTCACTGCTAGTAAAATCGTAAATCAAACAGTAAAAGGGGCGGCTGAATTAATGATACAGAAAAACATGCATCCTGAGGCCGCTATAGATAAGGTAACAACACCTAAAGGTTGCACCATAGTAGGCTTAAACGAAATGGAGCACCAGGGCTTCAGTTCTGCAATGGTACGAGGTGTGATCGCCAGCTATGAAAAAATAGCCAAAAACTGAGTTAGAAAGTTTTAGACATTTACAAGGAATATTAAATTCTAATCCTGAAAAATTACCATTTTTATCAATAAGAATAATTTTAAGATTGTTTTTCTTATGAATATTTTCAGTAATTTTGTTACGGGTGATAAACAACTTTTACTATTCCTTTTTCAATGAAACGATTTTTAAAGGAAGGACTGTTTGGTACTTTTTCTTCCTTCCTTTCATATTTACTCACAAAAAAATCCTTCTAAATTCTTAGAAGGATTTTTTTGTGAAAGATTTAATAAAGAAATTTTAATCAAAAATCTCTTCCAGTTTAGCTCTTAGACTAGGCCCTCTTAAGTCTTTCCCTATAATTTTACCATCTGGGTCGATCAAATAAGTAGCAGGAATTGCATTAACTTGATAGAGTTCGGCTGCAGCAGAATTGAAATATTTCAAGTCAGAAACCTGCGTCCACTTCAGCCCGTCTTCTGCAATTGCTTCAACCCAGGCTTCTTTAGTACGGTCTAGTGACACTCCAAATACTTCAAAACCTTTGCTATTATATTGATTGTAGAGTGCTACAACATTAGGATTTTCTTCACGACAAGGTTTACACCAGGCTGCCCAGAAATCTATCATTACATACTTTCCGCGTAAATCCGAAAGCTTAACAGTTTTACCCTCTGGGTTAGGAAGTTCAATTTCTGGAGCTACTTGGCCCATAGAAAGAGCTCTCATTTCATCCAATTGCTGCTTCAGCTGAACTATTGCCTTGGTGTCAGGATAAGTTTCATCTAATTTATTTGCCAAGCTATCCATAAACTGGAATTCATTCTTGGGATTCAATAAGCCTATAGCAGCCAAAGAAGCAAAACTATCACCCATGCTATTAATCATCTTCTTCACCTCAGTAGACTGATTACTCTCCAAAGCCATCGCATCAGTCTGAATCTTCTTGATAGTTTCGGTATCATTTTCACCCATAGCCTCATAATAAGCCTCATTGAGTGCATTAACCTTATTCTGATAAGCTTCCATCAAATTTTCGATTTTAACCATCTCCTTTGTATCCTCAGACCCTTTGATCACCAAACTTTCTGGCTTAGTAAAATCAAAATCTACTTGAACATCTTCGTTGTATAGAGCTAATCTTACTGATTTCTGCCCATAAAGATTTAACTCATAGAAAGTAGGAGTTTCGACAGCTACCTCATAGCTAAATTTCCCTTTGTCGTCCAAAACAAGTGTATCCAGCACTAAAGGTCGGCTGTCAGTGAATTGGGAAAGTATGATAGCTCCAGATGGAGCATTTTCTATAGTTCCTGAAATCTCTACCTTTCCATCTTTAGTTTGTTTTTCCTCACAGGAGAAAAAAGATAAAAGGACAACTAATACAATTGCATTCATTCGATTTAACATGGATTAATTTTCTAGTAATTCTGTCAATAATTTTGTAGCTACTTTAGGATCGGCTTTGCCTTGGGACTTTTTCATTACTTGTCCCATAAATAAACCCATCAAACCCTTTTTTCCTGATCTATACTCTTTCACTTTCGCAGCATTTGTTGCCAATACTTCTTCTACAATTGGTTTGAGTGAAGACTCATCACTTTGCTGAATCAAATTTAAACGTTGCGCTATTTCCAGCGGACTCTCACCTGAACTCTTCAACATCTCAGGATAAATATTCTGTGAAGCCGCTGTATAACTCACTTGACCTTCATCCACCAAAGCAATTAACGCTGAGAATGAATCGGTGTCAATGGGAAAATCCTCCATCGCAAATGACAAATCATTGAGCGAGGACTTCACAGGACCCATCATCCAATTAGACGCTACTTTATAGTTTTGGGTTTTGGAGCAAAGCTCATCAAACCATAAGGCAACATCTTTCGATTCTGTCAGAAAACTTGCATCGTAATCAGGCAAGCCATATTCCTCAACAAATTTTTTATGAAGCTCTCTAGGCAAAACTGGCATAGTTGCTTTCACAGCATTCAGCCATTCATCAGAAATCACAACTGGACTTAAATCTGGCTCTGGGAAATAACGGTAATCATTTAAATCCTCTTTAGTACGCATACTGGCCGTAGTTCCTTTATCAGCATCGAAAGTTCTGGTTTCTGAGATAACCTCCTCGCCAGCTTCGATCAGGCCGATCAGACGCTCATGCTCATGCTCGATGGCACGAAATACATTTCGGAATGAGTTCATGTTTTTAACCTCCACCTTTTTGCCAAGTTCCGTGGTGCCTTTCAACATCACAGATACATTGGCATCACAGCGAAGAGAACCTTCTTCCATATTTCCGTCGCAGATATCGAGGTATTTAACCAGCTTTTTCACTTCCGTAAGAAAAGCATATGCTTCCTCTGGACTTGTCAAAACTGGCTCAGTCACGATCTCAACTAACGGCGTGCCTGCTCGATTAAAATCAACCAAAGTATCCGGCTCGTCTGCTAAGTGGATGGATTTCCCTGCATCTTCTTCCATGTGCACCCGATTTAGAATTACTTCTTTCCTTGTGCCATCTGGCAATTGCACAGGTACATACCCTCCTACGCAAATCGGTCCTTTGTCCTGGGTAAGCTGATAGCCTTTTGGAAGATCTGGGTAAAAGTAATTTTTACGCGCAAAGACATTATGTCGAGTAATCTCAGAATCACATGCCAATCCCATCTTTATAGCAAATGCAATGGCTTTCCTATTGACCTTGGGCAAAGTACCTGGATGGCCAAGAGTGATTGCTGAAATCTGCGTATTTGGTGCATTACCATACTTATTGGCATCAGCAGCAAACATTTTACTCTCAGTCAAAAGCTGCGCATGCACCTCTAGCCCGATGATTAGTTGGTATTTATTCCTTAATTCTTCGCTAAGCATTACTGCGTATTTTCTGTGTTTTTAAAGGTACAATTCTCTGGCTTTAGCCACCACATTCTCTAGCCCAGCTAGATTTTTTCCTCCTGCGGTGGCAAAGAAGGGCTGTCCTCCACCTCCACCTTGTATTTCTTTGGCCAATTCACGTATAATTTGACCAGCGTTTAAATTCTTACTTTTGATCAATTCCTCTTCAATAATCACTGCGATCTGAGGTTTATCATCGATTTTGGCTGCCAAAATCACGAAAGCATTATTCATTTCATTTTTCAACTCATACGCGAGCTTCTTCAGAGAATCAGCATTAGGCAGCTCAACTTGGGCGATTAGCGTATTAATGCCATCTCCAGCGACAAACTGTTTCAACAATTCTACTTTCACTTCTGAAGCTTTCTCCAAATGGACTGCTTCAAGTTCCTTCTTCAAGTCATTTCGCTCTTGAAGTAGAGCTTCTATGGACTTCTTCAAATCTTTCGGGTTCTTCAGTAATTCCTGAATTTCCTTCACTAAATCTTCTTGCTCCCGGTAATAATTCTCGGCTACCTGGGCAGTAATTGCTTCAATTCTACGCACGCCAGAAGCGCTTGAAGCTTCAGAAATTATCTTGAATAATCCAATTCGACTTGTTTGAGGTACGTGTGTTCCACCGCAAAGTTCTACAGAGAACTCCTTATCAAATGTAACTACACGTACAAAATCACCATATTTCTCTCCAAAAAGTGCTGTTGCTCCCTGAGCTTTAGCTTCTTCAATCGGCACATTTCTCTGATCAGAAAGTGCTATATTATCACGAATTTTATTATTCACGATAGCTTCTACATTCGATAATTCTTCTTCAGTCAACTTACTGAAATGAGAAAAGTCGAAACGAAGCAAATTCTGATTCACCAATGAGCCACGTTGCTGAATATGATCTCCAAGGACTTCTTTCAAAGCTGCTTGAAGCAAATGCGTAGCGGTATGATTGTTTTCTGTAGAGAATCGTTTTTCCGCATCTACTTCAGCACCGAATTGTGCTTCAGGATTTGTTGGAAGTTGTTCCACAAAATGTACGATCAAATCATTCTCTCTCTTGGTGTCTATTACTTTGACTTTTTCAGTCTCAGAAATTAACCAACCTGTATCCCCTACTTGTCCTCCAGATTCTGCATAGAATGGCGTTTTGTCCAATACCAATTGATATTTGTCACCTTTTTTATCTGAGACAACCCGATATTTAATGATTTGGCAATGCGCCTTAAGATAATCGTATCCAACAAACTCAACTCCATTATCCTCATTCACGATAATCCAGTCACCTGTTTCAGATTCTGAAGCTGCACGTGAACGCGTCTTTTGAGCATCCATCTCAGCCGCAAAACCTTTTTCATCAAGTGAAAGACCATTTTCACGCGCGATCAACGAAGTCAAGTCCAGCGGAAAACCGAAGGTATCATATAATTCAAAAGCAGTTTTGCCTGAAATAACAGTGTCATTATTTGCTTTCAATTCTAATTTAATCTGATCTAGAATTTTAAGTCCATTATCCAGCGTGCGAAGGAAAGATGCTTCCTCTTCAAATATCACCTTGGCAATAAACTCTTGCTGCTGTCTAACTTCTGGGAAAACATCTCCAAAATTATCAGCAATCAACGAAGTCAATTCATATAGGAAAGGCTCAGTGAAACCTAAAAATGTATATCCGTAGCGTACTGCTCTTCTCAGAATCCTACGTATCACATAACCCGCTTTGTTATTAGATGGCAACTGACCATCTGCAATCGTAAATGAAATCGCACGAATGTGATCCACAATCACTCGGAAGGCAATATCTGTTGGCAAATCTTCACCGTAAACTTTACCTGATTTCTTCGCTAATGCAGCCAAAAATGGTGCAAATAAATCAGTATCATAATTAGAAGATTTGTGCTGAATAGCTCTCACCAATCGCTCAAAACCCATCCCTGTGTCTACGTGAGTTGCAGGGAGTGCTTTTAAAGACCCATCTGACACTCTGTTGAATTGCATGAACACCAAGTTCCAGATTTCGATCACTTGCTCGTGATCGTTATTCACCAAATCCTTACCAGCTACTAGAGCTCGCTCAGCATCTGGTCTTAAGTCCACATGAATTTCCGAACATGGACCACAAGGTCCTACATCACCCATTTCCCAAAAGTTGTCCTTCTTGGAACCCATGATGATGCGTTCTTCAGGCACGATAGCTTTCCAAAGATCATAGGCTTCCTGATCCAAACCTAGATTATCACCGCTGTCTCCTTCGAAAACAGATACGTACAATCTGTCTTTTTCCAAGCCATAAACTTCAGTCAATAATTCCCAAGCCCACTCGATCGCTTCCTTCTTGAAATAATCTCCAAATGACCAGTTACCCAGCATCTCAAACATCGTGTGGTGGTACGTATCCACGCCCACTTCTTCGAGATCATTATGCTTTCCGCTTACACGAAGGCATTTCTGTGAATTGGCGACACGGGAATATTTGGCTATCTCATTACCCAAAAATGCGTCTTTGAACTGGTTCATTCCCGCATTAGTGAACATCAAGGTTGGGTCATTTTTGACCACAATCGGTGATGAAGGAACGTTATGATGCTGTTTGGATTGGAAAAACTCAATAAAGGTGCTCCGTATTTTCTTTGCTTCCATGAAGGTTTTGAGGCAATTAAGAATGCTATTTTGGCCGATTTTAGCCGATAATATTGGGTGACAAATTTAATAGAATTGGCGGTGTTACGTGCATAGCGGTGAGAATTTCTCTAAGGTCATAACTCCAGCAACATCGGAAACAATAAAAAATATTCTCTCGGCGGCGCAACGGCGCGGCAAAGGTTTAAGGGTCGTTCCTTTGGCTTAATAGAATTGAATATTTGCTCTATGGCGCACATAAATCAAAGAAGGCCACCTGCCCTGAAAGGGCAAAATACTTTTCTGGAAAAATCGAATCAAATTCAATTTAAGATCACACCCTTTCAGGGCTATGGAATTTGCGCTTTTAATTACGATGGGCTTAACCCATCGCTTATATATCCAGCCCATTCAGGGCTAAAACCAAAATGCTCTATCTCCTAATTCAATTGGTATTATCAGCTTTGATATCTCATAAATTGTAAGTGTATCCATAAAATTTATAATCAATTTTCGCTGAGTCGCTGCGCCGCCGCGAGCAAAACCAAACCCGTTCAACTCCTCGGGAATCTCGTAAATCGAATTTCTCACTTCGTAAATCTTTCTTACTTTCAATAAAACTTTTAAAAACTCAATTATAACAAATGAGCTACCTCGATCAAATAACCTCCCCTACGCTACTTCTCGACGAAAAAATATGCCGAGCCAACATTAAGAAAATGGCTGACAAGGCTGCGCGCCATGATATGAAACTGGTTCCTCACTTCAAAACAGCTCAATCTCATCAAATTGGAGACTGGGCGAAACAATATAATATCACTGAAGTGACAGTCTCTTCCATAAAAATGGGTGAATACCTTGTAGGACAAGGTTGGGTGAATATCCATATCGCTTTCCCTTTCAACCCCCTGGAAATTCCTAAACTCAATGGAATTGCAGAAAGACAGTCCATTTCTGTTCAATTGATCAATGCTGAAACAACTCAGATGCTCGTAGATCAACTTGAACATACTGTAGGTTTTTTCATTGAAATCGATGCTGGCTACGGCAGAACAGGTGTGGAAGTGAGCGATTTTGGATTGATTGAAGAGATCATGTTGATTGCCAAAAAGTCGGATAAACTCAATTTCAAAGGATTTTACCTGCATGCTGGTCACTCTTACTATATGCCAGATATACCGGCGCTGTACGAGCAAACCCGAAATGCCCTGAGCATGCTGAAGCATAAATACAATTCTGAATATCCAAAATTAGTAACCCGAACAGGTGATACGCCAGGCTGTGCGGTCATGGAAGACTTCGGCGACATAGATGAGATGGGTCCGGGAAACTTTGTATTCTATGACTTGATGCAAGCTGAATTGGGAGGTTGTGATAAAGAAGACATCGCTATTTGTTTAGCTGTCCCTGTAGTGGATATCAAAAGAGATCGCAAAGAAATTCTTATTCACGGTGGAGGAGTTCATTTGGCCAAAGATGTTTTGGTAGGAGAAAACGGCTTGAAAAACTTTGGCGAAGTTGTTTACCTAACTGAAAATGGCTGGACAATTCCTGAGAATAAATCCTTTCTGAAAAGTATTTCCCAAGAGCATGGAATCATCAAGGCTTCAGATGAACTGCTGGCTAGGGTAAAAGTTGGAGATCTTCTGGGAATTCTCCCTGTACACTCTTGTATGACAGCTGATTGTATGGGTGAGTATATGACACTGGATGGAAAGATGGTGGATCACGCTGAGGGCTTCTTAGTGAAGTAAATTGTAAGATTTGTAAGAAGTAAGTAGTGAGAGGTGAGAGGTGAAATAGTAAACAGTAGTTATTATTCTCTTCGCGCGATGTTTAAAAATTTTAAAATCATTTTAAACCCAGACCACAACTCTGGGTTTATTTTTAACACTAGTCTAAAACATGATCAAAGACGTAAAAATCACCAATACCGAAGTACTCTCAGACAATTGGTACACACTTCGGAAAATCACTTACGCGTACACGAAGAAATCTGGTGAAGACATTACACAAACCCGAGAAGTATACGATAGGGGAAATGGAGCCACCATTCTTTTGTACAATCAAGATCAGAAAACCGTAATTCTTACACGTCAGTTTCGACTACCAACTTACACCAATGGCAATGAAACAGGCATGATGATCGAAGCTTGTGCCGGGCTTTTGGATAAGGATAATGCAGAAGACTGCATTCGCAGAGAAACTGAGGAGGAAACTGGCTATATGGTCAATGATGTGAAAAAGGTCTTTGAAGCCTATATGTCGCCAGGATCAGTAACTGAGGTTCTCTACTTCTTTATCGCTGCGTACTCAAAGGACATGAAAGTCAGTGAAGGTGGTGGCGTAGATCACGAGGAAGAAAACATCGAAGTGTTGGAAATGCCTTTTGAAGAAGCTCTAAAGATGATAAATACAGGTGAGATCAAAGATGCAAAGACTATTATGTTGATTCAGCATTTGAGGTTGCATGATATTCTTTAAAATCAAGATCATTCACTTATTTTAAAAGTCTAAAATCTTATCTTACAGGATGGAAACGATCAAAATAAAAGTCAGTGAGAAGATTCGTGATAAAGTTTTATCTCTTCTCCAGCAATTTGATAAAGAAGATCTTCAAGTGATCGAAAATGAGCTTCATTTTGGATTTTCAGAACCAGAATTACAGAATGAATATCAAAAACTTAATTCCGGGAAAACAAAAACCTATTCTTTAGAAGAAGCTGACGAAATTTTAGAAGAAACAATAAAGCGCTATGAAATCGAGTAAGTCACCATGCTTCAAACTGAAGAATGATAAAAAACTATGCAAGATTCCATATGACCTATAAAAAACCAAATACAATCATATGAAAATTGAGATTCAGGATCTATTTCTGAAGAAACTCAATAGACAAATAGCTTATATATCAAGTGATAAACCAGAAGCAGCTTGAAGGTTTAAGCAAAAACTCTTTAAACAAATCAAAACTCTTGAGCATCACCCACTCAAGCATCGAAAATCCATTTATTTCGATGATGTCACTATTCGTGATATGATTTTTATGGGATACACGATTATTTACAAAACTGAAATTGATAGAATAACTGTTTTTGGTTTAATGAAATACGAGCAAAATTTCTCAAAACACTAATACCCAACTTCATGTCTGCCCAACTCGAAATCACCCGCTACTTTACCCAATCCAAAGAAGAAGTTTACAATGCTTTTACCACTTCAGAAAGCCTCCAACACTGGTGGGGACCGGCGGGATATGAGATGGAAGTGCAAACCTTCGAATTTTATCCAGAAGGCATTTTCCACTTTGTGCTCAAAGGAAATGACGGCAATGAAATGTGGGCAAAATGGGTGCTCAAAGACATTAAGGAATCTTCCAAACTTCAGTTTATAAACAGCTTCTCTAATGAAGCCGGTGAAACAGCTAAAGCTCCTAAAGTGCCTTTCGGAGCTGATTGGCCACTTGAAATGATTGTAGATCTGGAGTTTTATGTGGAAGATGACAAAACCCGCATAGATTTAGTCTCCTTCCCACACAATGCTTCTGATGTTTCCAAACAGATATTCTCAGAAAATATTGATAATATGGAGAAAGGCTTTGGCGGGACATTTGACCAGCTAGAGAAATATTTAGCGAAGTAATACTCCATGGAAATATTCCCTACACAAAACGTTACTCGATCTAACATCGGTCATTCATGAAAGCTATCATGAGAAAATTTGGCTGGTGGATATTTACCTTCCTGTGTATCGCGATAGGACTCTACCCTTCAATCTACTTTGTGATAGACAGGAATTTTGGGTTGCTTCAGCAGAAATCAGTAGAGCTCCTGAGCAACCCAATTTGGAACGCTGCATTCTACACCCACATTATTCTTGGAGGTTTCGCTTTACTGATCGGCTGGTCTCAATTCCCTAAGGCATTTCGAGACAGAAACAGGAAGATTCACAAGAAAATCGGAATGGCATACGTCACCGCCGCATTCTTCAGTAGCATCGCTGGAATATACATAGGACTATATGCCACAGGAGGAATCGTCAGCATTCTCGGATTCGTGTCCTTAGGAATTATCTGGCTTGGCACTACGATGATGGGATGGCTTACTGCAAAGAAGCGAAATTTTGATGCTCACGAAAACTGGATGATTTTTAGCTATGCAGCATGCTTCGCGGCAGTAACGCTGAGGATTTGGCTGCCAATTCTAATCATAATGCATCAAGGAGATTTTATCCCAGCTTATCAGATAGTCGCTTGGTTGTGCTGGGTTCCAAATATATTAGTGGCGTTTTGGATAGTAAGGGAAAAGAAGATGAAAGGAATTTAAATTTAATGTGATTATCCGTAATGATGCCAGTTGCCTTAGATTCTTTGTTTATCTGGTCGGAAGACCGATGACCGAAGACCGAAGTGACCTCAATTATAAATTTGAACAAATTCTAGATTGCTTTTCCGTCTTTACTGGTAGAAAAGCGGATATACATAAAATTTAAAATAGAGAATAATGCTGCGGCAACTATTTCTTACTTAAAATCAACCCAATGATCGAAATCCTCCTAGCCAATAAAAAGTCCTTTCAAGCACAAAGCGTAAGTGAACTGACCGTTTCCGAACTGGATTTTCATGTCATGCAATTCTTGGACTATGGCAAATCAGAGTTGAGCTGGCTGGAAGAAAATTATGGGCTTGACTTCACCATCATGAAGCATTTCGAAGACATCGAGATCAGTTCCCACTTTTTGGAAAACGAATTCCAAGCAGCATTTCACTTCTCCATCCCCTATTACAGCAAGGAGAAAAGAATGATTGAAGAACCGCTTTTCATCATCATCACGCAAACTGGTCTTTTTTTATTCTCAAGCTCCAATCTTGATGCGTATTTCAATGAGCTGTATCCAGCTAAAATAAAGTCCTTGCAGAGAATAAAAGATTTGAAGGGTATTTTCAATTTTCAATTCGAATTTATCTCTGATTATTTTGCCGATATCACAGAGAGTTTAAGTAGAAAAGTCAAAGTTCTCGCTAATAAAATTTTGGTAGAAAAAGACTTTTCCAGCAATGTCATGGACATTATCACCAGCTATAATTTCAACAACCTATTGATTAAAGAATCACTTCTGGAGACCAGACGTGTTTTGAGATTATATATGAAGAGCGATTGGGAGCAAGAAGTAGACTTAAAGGAAAGTGTCCGGGCTGAACTGAATGATATGCTTGTGATCTCTGATTACATTCAATTCAATTTTGACAGGCTGGATGATCTCAAGGAGAATGTTTCCAACAAAATTGACTTGGAGCAAAACCATATATTCAAGATGCTCACCGTAGTCACTGTCTGTATTTCACTACCTACACTCATTGCTGGCGTGTATGGGATGAACTTTGAATCAATGCCAGAACTAACAGTTGACTTTGGCTATCCTGTGGTAATCCTTGCGATGATCTGCTCAGCGATATTACCCTTCATTTATTTCAAAAGGAAAAAGTGGTTGTAGTGTACTGGATATTTCATTCCCGCAGATTTTACAGGATAAAACTCTCAGTATTTTCAGATCTTTTCAATTTCTAACTTTGAACTGGATACGACGATTTTTGAATTCATGAAAATATGGATCCAAAGAAAGTGAATAGCCGCGCTCTCGGCGTTTCCCTTTGTGGGTTCTGTTGTTAATATTTTTACATAAAAAAAGCCCTAATTCGAAAATTAGGGCTTGTGGTGCTAGTTGGCTTAATTTTAGAAATTAAATGTTTTACTTCTTCCTTGTGAATCGGTCACTATGAAATAGATGTCCGAGACGTTCATTTTGCTAAATGAGTAATCTTTTCTGAATCCTTCAGCCTGAATTATGTGATCTGTATAGATAACTTCGTCAGAAACCTTTGAATAAATTTTCACATCTACTCCTGCTTCCTCAAGTCCCATCACTGAAAGGTTGACTGTATTATTGTCCACAATTTTGACAGAAGCCATCAAAGGCAATGCTTCGGTCGCAACTGGCTTATCTTTAGTTTCTACGGTATAAATTACTTGCTCCGCTCCTGTTTCGATTTTCACCTGATATTCTCCAGCAGGAAGGTTCTTCAAATCATAAGGGACCATCATATTCTCCTTTTTGACACGTACGTTTCTACTACTCAAGCTTTTTCCGTCTGCATCAAGAATAGATATTGTCGCTTTACCAAGGCCTTCAGTAAGGGTGACGCTAATTTTTTTGTAGTTTGAATGTACTGTGGAAAGTGCTTTCAAATCCTCACTTGCGCTGGCTGCTAATGAGCTAAAAGATAATGCGCTTGCTAATACTACTGTGAATAAGGCTTTCATAATTTTGTTGGTTTAGAAGTGTTGTGCTCTCCCTACTGCGAAGCGCATACCAACCTAAAAAACAATCTTTGCCCCACTGTTGTTAATTTTCCTTTTTCTTAGATTTTTAACAGAATTTCAAAATTATATTTTGAAATGATCGTCATGGTTTTACCTGAATCTGTATAAATAATGATCATATCTCTAACCGACTGTATTGTAAGCGTACAGTTTTAAGACAATTCAAGACTTTATAAAATTGGGCCAAATTTGACGCATTAACTAAATTTAATTTTTAGAAAACTGTAAATTCCCCGATGTAATATGTGATGCCATTTGATGACCTGTACGCTCCCGTACACAGTTCGTCCGATTAGATTTAATCAGCGATCACTTTTTGGGGAAATGCAAGGAAAGACCCTATCTCTCCTTCCTTTTTGGCTAAAAAAAAAGGCCTCTTCTTTTTTACTCTTCTCTTAAATCACATCAATTACTCCGGTAGAATAATCCTTCTTGGGAAATCCTCACATTTTGATGTAATTATAACCAAGACACAATAGATGTCAGAATCAAACCTTCGTAATTACTAATCAGTGCGCCTCTGATATCCTAAATTCCTTAGTTTCAATACTAACCTTAATCCTTCCTTATGAAATTCACTAATCTAAAATCCGGAATATTGGCTTTGCTCCTAATCAGTGTAGGGACAATCGCCCAAGCACAGGAAATGAGTGCTATGCAGGCACCCAAGGTAGTCTCTCCAGAAATCGCTAGTGACAACTCGGTTACTTTCCGTGTCTTTTCACCAAATGCTGATGCAGTAACGGTCAACGGAAGTTGGATGAATAACGGGGAAAAGCTCTCCTTAAAGAAAGATGATCAGGGTGTATGGTCTGCAACTACTGCCCCACTTGCATCTACTATGTACCACTACAACTTCCTCATCGATGGTGTAGCGGCAATTGACCCAGCCAATGCGCAAGCGCTAAGGGATGGAGTTCGCTACGCAAGCATGCTTATAGTTCCAGGCGAGGAAGCTGAACTATTTGAATTGAATGATACTCCTCACGGAAACATCTCTAAAGTATGGTATGAATCTCCATCCTTAGATATGAACAGAAGAATGTACGTGTACACCCCTCCGGGATATGATTCTGGAAATGAAAAATATCCAGTCCTATACCTACTTCATGGGGCAGGTGGAGATGAAGATGCATGGAGCGCACTTGGCAGAGCAAATTACATTTTAGATAACCTCATAGCAGCAGGCAAAGCCAAACCAATGCTGATAGTCATGACTAATGGTAACGCTTGGCAAAGCAGCACTTTAAGAAATGTTGCAAATGTGGGAGAAATGACGAGAGAAAGTCGAGCGAAGTTCCAAGGGCAATTCGAAAAGAGTATTGTAGAAGACGTGATACCCTATATCGAAAAGAATTATCGCGTAAAAGCCAATAAAGAAGGCCGCGCACTTGCAGGACTATCCATGGGCGGAGCACATACAATCACAGCAACTCTTCAATACCCAGGAACATTTGGATATATAGGAGTATTCAGTTCTGGGATTTTTGATGCAAATGCAGACATGGCAGAGCTGGAGAAAAAATTCACTGCTTTGAAAGCAAGCGGTGTAAGTACCTACTGGGTGGGCTGCGGTAAGGATGACTTTCTAATGTCATCAAACGAAAGATTGCTTGCAATTTTGAACAAAACAGATTTTGAACACGAGTATCACGAAAGTGAAGGTGGACATACTTGGGCAAACTGGAGGGATTATCTCGCCATATTTGCTCCCAAGCTTTTCAACTAATTCAAAAATTAAAGATACCCTTGGAGCGCAGTTAAAAGCTGCGCTTCTTTTCTATGTATGTAACCTAGTGTCTCACGAGCAGCTTTAACTTTTTGGGTACTTTATCGTTCTCCAATTCATGAAACTTTCGCTTATCAGCCTTTTTTGTCTCCTAATTTCTCTTAGCTATTCTCAGGGACAAGAAGTTATTCTGAAGCTTACGCCTAGCACTAAACCGGTTCACAATAAAGATTATCAGTTTGAAGAGGTTTTAGATACCCGACTGAAAAAGACTATTGGGCAGATTTATGATTCGGATCGAAATAAGCGTAACGCTAGTTTCAATGGAAAGCTAGCCCAGCAAGCACTTACTCTTTATCAATCTAGGATAAACCCTACGCCTAATCCTTCATTTAAATTTCAGGTAAAAATCTATAAGCTTGAAATGAAGGAAATCTATCAAGCAGCACAAAGAGGCTACAAAGGTGAAGTCCAGCTAAGCTTGGGATTTTATTTAGTGGATGAAAATAAGCTAATTAATTTGGTGGACTTCACTAGTAAAGCTGAATATGGCAGACCTGCAAATCAGATGCAAAACGTTGAAATTTCCATTCAGAATCTTTTTGAAAATAGCTGGGAATACTTTGACGAATGGCTCAACACCCAATATTCCAGCAATAGGTTGCTTGCAAAGAGTGTACGTCTGAATATTCTCGATATAAAAAGGAAAAGTACTAAGGACACGGTTTTTTATGATCCTAAACGACCATTGACATGGGCGGACTTTACCGAAGCACCCCCAAACAAGAGCGCCTTCAATGCGACGATTTTTAGCAGTTTGTCCATTGCAGGTAATGCTTCGATACATAATGGAGAGATAGTGCAAAATATTGAAGTCAAGGTATATATGCTTCCAGGTCAATCTTGGGTAAAATCGGCTAATGACTATGCGAATAACCATGAGCAACGACATTTTGATTTGACCAGAATTGCTGCTGATCGTATGATCCAGCGATTAAAAAGCGTAGAATTTGAACCGAAGCTATTCGAAGCAACGCTTAATGACATCTACTTGGATGCATATCGGGAGATGAATAGGTTTCAAGATGCGTACGACGATCAAACCAACAATGGCATAAATAAGGGAATACAATCAGATTGGAATCAGGCCATTAGAAAAGCATTACTGGGGGATATGGAGAGCTTGGATGAGTTACTTAAATAGCGATATGTGTGATGGTTGTAGGTAATCATTCTCAGTTTTCAGTGACAGTTTTCAGACACATAAGCCCCGCCGCTGGTCGTGTCACAAGAACTGTCACAATAAAAAAAGACTTCACCGCGCCACCGTTCGTGTCACACGAACGGTTTCAAATAAGATAAGAGTCTCTCTCCACTTTTCCTGTCTCATGAAAAATATCAATAGATTAGAAAACTGCGATCTCTGCGTAAAACTCTGTGCCGCTCTGCGGTTAAAAAAGTTATTACTTAAAATTTCAGCACTCAATTTGCATTTTCTCAGTCACGTCCTATCTTTGCCAACGATAATGGAAAACAACAATAGAAATATTGATTTTTTAGCAACTGCACACCAAGGCAACTTGGTGCACCATTTCCATCATTCCTCCTGAGGAATATTTTTACACACCCGGTGAAGCCGATGATAGGGATTCCGCTTTTCGCCAACATTTACTATAACATTTTACTTCTTAGCGTAACTTACGACCATGGAAAAAATTATCCGTATTGCTGTGCAGAAAAGCGGCAGACTATCAGACGATTCACTTAGCCTCATCAAAGAATGTGGTATCAAATTTTATAATGGAACGGGCAAACTCAAGTCAACTTCCACCAATTTCCCAATTGAATTCCTCTTTCTCCGAGACGACGATATCCCAGGATATGTAGCTGATGGAGTAGCCGATCTTGGTATTGTGGGCCAGAATGAAGTTGTAGAGAAAGACAAGAATGTCACTACGATGAAGGCTCTTGGATTCTCCAAATGCAGACTATCACTTGCGGTAGCCAAAGGCCAAGCGTATGAAGGAGTACAATTTTTCGAAGGAAAAAGCATTGCAACTTCTTACCCAAAAATCCTTGGCGATTACCTCAAAAGCCAAAATATTAATGCAGAAATCCACGAAATCTCAGGCTCCGTTGAGATCGCTCCTAGCATAGGTTTGGCAGAAGGTATCTGTGATATCGTAAGCTCTGGCTCTACATTGATGATGAATGGCTTGAAGGAAGTAGAGGAGATTTTTAAATCCGAAGCTGTTTTAATAGCTCATAACGAGCTTCCTGATTGGAAAAGGGAAATCGCAGAAAGATTACTCTTTAGAATAAATGCTGTTCAGGCTGGAAAGAGCAGCAAGTATGTACTACTCAACGCCCCAAATGAATCCATAGAGAAGATCACCAGCCTGATTCCAGGAATGAGAAGCCCTACTATTTTGCCTTTGGCGCAGGAGGGTTGGTCTTCGGTACATTCGGTATTGAATGAAGATACTTTCTGGGAAAATATTGAGGAACTCAGAGCTGCCGGAGCAGAAGGTATCTTAGTCGTTCCAATTGAAAAGATGATTCTGTAATTCATACAAACTAGTTGCACATACCTAGAATAGCATTCTAATGAAAATCCTGGACAATCCTAGTAAGGAAACTTGGGCGAAAAAGTTGGCTCGACCAACTTTTAAAACCAAGCAGATTAATAAAATCGTAAAACCTATCCTTAGGAAAGTGAAAAGAAATGGCGACAAAGCCCTTTTCAAATTCGCTTTGGAATACGATCATGTGGAGTTGGAATCACTGTTCCCAACGGAATTAGAGATCCAATCAGCGGCAGCTGCTATATCGCCAGAATTGAAAGAAGCGATCCAAGTTGCGAAAACTAATATTGAACGGTTTCACAGGGCTCAGGAAACTCCTGAACTGGTTGATGAAGTGATGCCCGGAGTAGTTTGTAGCAGGAAAAGTGTCCCAATTCAAAAGGTTGGTTTATACATTCCTGGTGGGACTGCACCATTATTCAGTACTGTATTGATGCTTGGAATCCCTGCTATACTAGCTGGATGTAAGGAAATCGTGCTTTGTTCACCTCCCAACAAAGAAGGTAAAATCCACCCTGCGATTCTATACACTGCCAGTTTGGTTGGTATTACCAAAATCGTAAAGGCAGGTGGAGCTCAGGCTATAGCTGCAATGACTTTTGGAACAGAAAGTGTCCCAAAAGTTGATAAGATCTTTGGCCCTGGAAACCAATTTGTGACAGCAGCAAAACAAACTGCTACTAAACATGGAGTGGCCATAGACATGCCGGCTGGCCCATCAGAGTTGTTGGTTTATGCGGATAATTCTGCCAACGCAGCTTTTGTGGCGGCCGATCTACTTTCTCAGGCTGAGCATGGAGTGGATAGTCAGGTTATTTTGGTTACTGATTCTGAGCAATTTGCAAAGCAAGTAATCATAGAAATCGAAGAACAACTGGAAGATCTTCCTAGAAAGGATATTGCAAAAAAAGCTTTGTCCAACTCTAGAGCTGTACTCATGAATAGTGCTGAAAAGGCAATTGAATTGATTAATTTCTATGCGCCTGAGCACTTGATAATAAGTGTTAGAGAGGAAGAATCGGCTGTTAATTCCATCTATAATGCTGGATCTGTCTTTATCGGCAACTTCACTCCTGAATCTGCCGGCGATTATGCCTCTGGTACAAATCACACGTTGCCAACTTATGGTTATGCCAGGAATTACAGCGGCGTGTCTCTAGACAGTTTTGTAAAGAAAATTACCTATCAAAAAATCTCTCCAGAAGGATTGAAGAATTTAGGGCCCACGATAGAAATCATGGCAGAAAATGAGCTGCTAGATGGGCATAAAAACGCCGTATCAATACGCCTCAACTACCTCAAAAATCAGAAAAAATGAAGTTTGACTTAACTCCACTACTTCGGCCACATATTGTTAACCTTCTGCCGTATACATCCGCTCGTGATGAATACACCGGAAAGGAGGGAATATTCCTAGATGCTAATGAAAATCCGTACGGATCTGTCACAGATGAGGATTATAATCGATACCCAGACCCTTATCAGCATGAGCTGAAAGCAGAAATCGCTGAAATCAAACAAGTGAAACCTTCCCAGATATTCTTGGGAAATGGCTCAGATGAAGCAATTGACCTGCTTTTCAGAGCTTTTTGTAATCCAGGAAAAGACAATGTTATACTCCTACCTCCTACTTATGGAATGTATGAAGTGAGTGCAGGAATCAATGACGTGGAAACTCGTAAGATTCCTCTTACAGCAGACTTCCAGCTTCAACCTAATCTTATTTTACAAGCTGTAGATGAAAACACAAAGATCATCTTCGTCTGCTCACCTAACAACCCTAGTGGAAATAAGGTAGATAGAGAAGATATATTGAAACTTTTACAGGAATTTAATGGCCTTGTAGTTGTAGATGAGGCCTATATTGACTTCAGTGACGAGCCGAGTTTTACAACACTTTTAAATGAGTATAAGAATCTGTTGGTGATGCAGACATTTTCCAAGGCTTGGGGACTTGCTTCACTTAGACTTGGGATGGCTTTTGCCAGCAAGGATATGATCAAGATCCTTAATAGGATCAAGCCTCCGTACAATATATCTGGACTGACACAGCAGACAGTATTAGCTGCACTCAAGAATGTAGATAAAGTCAATGCGATGATCGCTGATATACTTCAAGAACGTGATTACTTAAGAAATGAACTCGCAAAGCTTGATTATGTAGAAAAAATTCATCCTTCTCATGCTAATTTCTTGTTAGTGAAAATGCCAAATGCAAGTCACGTGTATGATGATCTGATCGAAGAAAAAATTATCGTCAGAAACAGAGCTAAAGTTCAACTTTGTGAAGAATGCTTGAGAATCACTGTTGGGACAAGAACTGAAAATACAGCGTTTATCCAAGCGCTTAAAAAAATCTATACCGAAAGCTTCAACCTATAACCCATGCAAAAGAAAGTTCTTTTTATCGATAGAGATGGTACAATCATCAAAGAACCACCTACTGACTTTCAAGTAGATAGCCTTGAGAAGCTAGAGTTTTTGCCGAAGGCTATTTCCAATCTTAGAAAGATTGCCGAAGAATTGGATTTTGAATTGGTCATGGTGACTAATCAAGACGGTTTGGGGACAGACTCCTTTCCTGAGAACACCTTTTGGCCAGCACAATATAAGATGTTGAAAACATTGGAGCAGGAGAATATTTTCTTTACTGAAATCCTTGTTGATTCAACTTTTGAGCATGAGAATGCGCCAACACGTAAGCCACAAACTGGCCTGTTGACCAAGTACTTTTCAGAAGAATATGATTTGGCGAATTCATATGTGATTGGCGATCGACTGACTGATGTGAAACTTGCCGAAAACCTTGGCGCAAAAGCAATATTTATAGGTGAACCAACTGATAGAGCTTCTTTGAGCACTACGGATTGGGATGAGATCTATGAGTTCTTGAAAATGCCTCCTAGATTGGCGGAAGTAAGGCGGATAACTTCTGAGACCGATATCTATATCAAGTTAAACTTGGATGGAAACGGGCATTGTGATATCAAAACAGGCTTACATTTCTTTGATCACATGCTAGAGCAACTCGGTAAGCATGGAAGCACAGACCTTGAGATTAAAGTAAATGGTGATTTGCATATAGATGAGCATCACACGATAGAAGATACAGCTTTGGCTCTTGGTGAAGCTTATTTGAAGGCTTTGGGAGATAAAAAAGGCATCTACCGCTACGGTTTTCTTTTGCCGATGGATGATGTATTGGCACAAGTTGCGATCGACTTTGGTGGAAGACCTTGGATCGTCTGGGATGCCGAATTCAAGCGCGAGAAAGTAGGCGATATGCCAACAGAGATGTTCTATCATTTCTTCAAATCTTTCTCAGATACAGCTAAATGCAATCTGAATATAAAAGCTGAAGGAGCTAATGAGCATCACAAAATTGAAGCAATGTTCAAAGCCCTAGCGAGATCAATTAAAATGGCTGTAATGCGTGATCCTAGAAATATCAATCAACTTCCAAGCACGAAGGGAGTTCTTTAGAAGTCAATAGATTAAGTCCTTTGCAATTTACGAAAAGGGTATTTATGAAAATTTCGTAGGGATTAGGAAAATAACATTAGATTTATTTTTCCTAATCCCTACTTTTTTGTTCATTTAGTCATGAAACGACTTTTACGTACATTCACTATTCTTTTATTAGTCTGCATTAGCAGCTCCTGCTCAAGTAGCATTCAGAAAATTGAGCATCTTTTCAATGAGCAGAAATATGAGGATGCCATCTCTGACCTAAATCAATACTTATTTTTTCATGTCACAGATGTAAAGGCACTTCACCTCCGCGCGCGTTCCTATGAGGAGATCGGCGAACTGGAGAAGTCCAAAGCAGACTATGAGCGAATTATTTTAATTGATGATCAGTATGCCCAGGCATATGCAGGATTAGGTAAGTTACTATTTGATCAAAAGGACTATATAAATGCCGAGCTGAAACTTCTTCGGGCAGCCATGCTTGATTCCGAAGATTTTAATATTTTATATCTCCTTGGTAGAACCATGATCATGACCGAGAAGTACAAAAAGGCGGAGGAATTTCTTCGAATGGCAACGAAATTGGATCCTGACTACGCTAAAGCTTATTACTACACAGGCATGGCCTTGGCATTTCAAGGAGATGCTTTGGGATGCGCAGGCTCCTTCAATGCCTATGTCAGTCGAGAGCCAGATAACCTAGTAGGAATTTATAACCGAGGTTTCGCTTACATGAGAGCTGGATATATAGAGTGGGCATTAGAAGACTTTGATGCAGTGCTCAAAGAAAAGCCAAACCACATAGAAGCAATGGCCCAAAAAGGTATATGTATGACATATTTGGGAGATTCTAAAGGCTGTGAGCTAATTCAAACTGCTGCTAAGAAAGGCAGTGAGCTCGCAAAAGCACAACTGGAAAACTGCTTTACCTAAGCCAAACAAGTGGCAATTGCACGCTTGTAATTTGCCAAAGCTTCTATTGAAATATCCAGAAATAAGTAAGGTTCAATCAGCTCCAACTCCATCAAGAAAAATTCACCTGCGCAGTCAACACCATCCACACGTGCGTAAAGTGTATCTTTCCCAAAATTATCCATCAATTTTTGACAAGAGTCAAGCATTTTCAATGATGGCTCCACTGATTTAATTGTCCCTCCAAAATAGTGTTGTACTCTGAAATCTTCATTTGCTGGTGTCTTGAGAACTGCATGGGAGAATTCTCCATTGAAAAAAATAAGTGAGTACTCACCTACTTCTTGCACCTCATTGACAAAAGGCTGAACGAGGTATGCTTCTTCATCTACCAAAGCTTGCACCTGATTAGCATAGTTTCCCCAATCTTTCTTTACAATCTTTAACGTGTTTTTGGCACCACCACTTACTAACGGCTTGACTACCAATATTTCGGAAGAGATCTTTTTGAAAATAGCGGAAGCGGAAATTACCGTTCCTTTTTCCAAAATATGTCCAGAAATAACTGGAAATCCCTTGGACTCAATTTGCAGCAAATACCTTTTCGATGAGTTCCATTCCAGCGTATCCAAGCTATTCAACACTGGAATTCCTAATTCACGAATAGTTGCAAGCCATAATTTGAACTCCTCATAATAGTCAAAATAATCCCAAGTAGATTTGATGAGCAAAGAGCTGAAGCTAGACCAATCCACCGTAGAATCTGACCAAGCTACGATTTGATGAGATATGCCAAGTTCATGTAGAATTGTAGAAAGTATGAGGTTTTCGTCAGTAGTATTGGTGTCGTAAGCACCTTTCGAAAAGTAACTAACTATTGCTATATGTTGCGCCATTCTATATTTTTTATGTAAAGCTATACTTTAACCAAAATTATCAATCTCAATTCTTCTAAAATCGGTCTTTAGCGTTACTTTTGGCATTTATTAAAATTATGACTCACCGCAAACTCGTCTTAATTCCAACTTTCAATGAGAAAGAAAACATCGTGGAGATGATCCATGCCGTGATGGCTTTGGATGGTGGATTTGAACTTTTGGTGATTGATGACGGAAGTCCAGACGGAACCGGAAGCTTGGTAAAAAGTCAACAGGTAGCCTTTCCGGGCAGACTACATCTAATCGAACGTGAAGGGAAATTAGGTTTGGGTACCGCCTACATTACAGGTTTTAAATGGGCTTTGGAGAGAGATTATGATTACATCTTCGAAATGGATGCGGACTTCTCTCACAATCCAAATGATCTCATAAAATTATATCAAGCTTGTGCAAATGAAGGTTTTGATCTGGCAATTGGATCACGGTACATCACCGGAGTAAATGTGGTAAATTGGCCGATGGGCAGAGTTTTGATGTCTTATTTCGCCAGTGTATATGTGAAGTTTATCACAGGATTACCTGTAAAAGATGCCACAGCAGGCTTCAAATGCTATCATAAATCCGTTCTCGCCGGGATCAAATTGGACGAAGTACGATTCGTTGGTTATGCATTCCAGATTGAGATGAAGTTCACTTCTTGGAAGCTAGGATTCAAGATTGTAGAAATCCCCATCATCTTCACGGATCGCACGAAAGGGACATCTAAAATGAGCCCTGGTATTTTTAAAGAAGCTGGATTTGGTGTGGTGTCCATGAAAATTAAGAGCATTTTCATCCCGTATCAACTTAATCGAAGCGGATTGACCGAATAGGATCCACTCTGGAAATCACCATTACAGGAATAATTAAAACGGCCGCCGTCAGTATCACGATTCCTATGTTTATTAAGATAAATGCAGGCCAGTTCCAATCTATGGGCACATAACTCATGTAATAGCTCGCCGCATCGAGAGGAATTAACTTAAATTGATCTTGCAGAAAGCCAATCCCTAAGCCTAGTACATTTCCGATTACTATTCCTCTCATCAAGATATTTATTCCGTTCCAAAAGAAGATTCTCTGGATCTGAACATTGCTAGATCCCAAGGCTTTAAGTAGTCCTATCATTTGAGTACGCTCCATGATCAGAATAAACAGAATCGCTCCCATATTGAAGATTGCCACAAAGCCAATCAAACCTATGAATACATAGACGTTATTATCCAAAAGCTTCAGCCAATCGAAGATCTCTACGAATTTATCCTCACTACTAATCAACTTTAGATCATAATCCATATACTCCTCTATTTCTGGAGAATATGAAGAAATTTTAGTAAAATCATCCACAAAAATCTCCATTCCACCGATCTGATCCTTCGTCCAGTTATTCAGATTCCTTATGGTCTGTAGCTCTCCTATTATGATCTTTTCATCGAAGTTCTCTAGATACGTTTGAAAAATGCCGACAACTTCCACTCGCCTATATCTTGGCGGATCTTGTACAAAGTAGAGTGTTATTTTATCACCCACTTTTAGCAAGAGCTTATTTGCAATAAACTGGCTTAGCATCACTTCATTACTTATTCCTTCGTCGGGAACATGAATCATCCGGCCGTCAATCACATACTTTTTGAAGCTAAGCGTATCAAAATCCTGACCCACACCTTTCATCAGCACACCTTCTACTTCATCCTCTCCTTTGATTAATGCAGCCTTGTGAGCAAATGACTGTACTTTTGTAATGAAAGGGAGTTCCTGATAGGTTTTACTAAAGTCAGAATTCAGCGAAAAAGGAGCCTCTTCGAATGCATTGCTCATCGTAAATCGCTGTACCTGATAATGTCCAGTGAATCCGTAAACTTTTTCCGAAACGGTACTCTGAAAACCTCCCAAAACCATAAAGGAAACGAGCGATACGGCCAGACCCAAGGCGAGACTTCCTACTGCGATTTTGTGAATAGTGGCCGAAAATCCACCAGCTTTCTTAAAACTGATTCTTTTGGCGATGAAATAGGAAAGGTTCAAAGGACTGCTTTAATTTGTTCAATTAGACCGCAAAATAGCATGAAGCAAACGAAACTTTCGCCCTTTATTTACTTTTTGAGTGTAGCACTCATAATTCTGCTTAATTCCATCTCCACTTTGGCTAGGCAAGGAACTCCCCTGCCAGGTGCCGAGCGCCCAGAGCTGTATCTCAAGCAACTTGAAGGAAAAAAAATTGGAATTGTTGCCAACCAAACTAGTATTCTGACTCAAAGTGACAATAAGCATGTTGTCGACTTTCTCCTGGAAAAAGGTGTGCAAGTGAAAAAAGTATTTGTGCCAGAACATGGATTTCGTGGGCAGGCTGATGCAGGAGAGAAAGTCGACAATAGCGTAGATTCCAAAACTGGCTTGCCAATAATATCCCTTTACGGAAATAATAAAAAGCCAAAGCCTGAACAAATTCAAGAGCTGGATATCCTAATTTTCGATTTACAAGACGTTGGCGCTCGCTTTTTCACCTACATCAGCACGATGCATTACTTGATGGAGGCGGCTGCAGAAAATGGCAAAAAAGTAATCATCTTCGATAGACCCAATCCAAATGGTAATTACATCGCTGGGCCTGTTCGTCAAAAAGGCTATGAAAGTTTTGTAGGAATGCATCCCATCCCTGTCGTTCACGGATTGACTGTAGGTGAGCTGGCGCAAATGATCAATGGAGAGAAATGGTTGAAAGGTGGACTTACAGTAGATTTGAAGGTGATTCCAGTAGGAAATTGGGATCATCAAAAACCCTATAATTTACCTGTAAAGCCTTCTCCAAACTTGCCAAATGATCTATCCGTCAAACTTTATCCTAGCACTTGCTTTTTCGAAGGGACCATCGTTTCTCTAGGTCGAGGCACCCAATTTCCTTTTCAGGTATATGGCTACCCAGATCCAAAATTCGGTGATTTCACGTTCACTCCGGTCAGTATTGATGGGATGTCTAAAACGCCGCCTCTACAGGACAAGAAATGCTATGGAGTGGATCTCCGAAAGGAATTATTGACGCATGAATTTACTTTGAAATACCTTCTGGACGCCTACCAAAAATCCGGTAAGGGTCAGGCTTTTTTCAATAATTTCTTCAATACACTTGCTGGAACGGACCAATTGAAAAAGATGATTATGGAAGGGAAAACCGAGGCGGAAATCACTGCAAGTTGGGAAGCTGACTTGAATAAATACAGAGTACTTCGTAAGCAATACTTAATCTATAATTGAGACTTAGACTGAGAGTGCATATCCTATATCTTTCCTCAAATCTCATTTTATCCTTACCATGAAGAAGAATCTTAGAATCATATACATGGGTACGCCGGAGTTCGCTGTGCCTGCTTTAGAGTTATTAGTGGAAAATGGCTGGAATATCGTCGGAGTGATTACCGCCCCAGACAAACCCAAGGGTCGTGGCCAAAAGTTAATCCCTTCACCAGTGAAGGAAGCTGCACTAAAATTAAACTTGAACATCCTTCAGCCTACCAATCTGAAATCTCCAGAATTCCAAGAGGAGCTTCGGGCTTTAGCAGCTGATTTGCAGATCGTGGTAGCTTTCCGAATGCTGCCAGAGTCAGTTTGGAATATGCCGAAACTAGGCACATTCAATCTTCACGCTTCTCTTTTGCCAAACTATAGAGGTGCTGCGCCGATCAATTGGGCTATCATCAATGGCGATAAAGAAACTGGAGTGACCACTTTTTTCCTAAAGCATGAAATCGATACTGGAAGCATTATCTATCAGGAAAATGTTGCGATCCTAGATGAAGATGATTTAGGTTCTGTGTATGATAAACTGATGACTATGGGCTCAAAGCTTGTTGTCAAAACGGTCGAAGACATCGCTGCTGATACCGTACTAGCCTTACCTCAGGATGAATCAAAAGCGCTACATCATGCTCCAAAGATTTTCAAAGAAACAGGTGAAATCAATTGGGATAATTCTGCAGAATCCATTCATAATTTGGTTCGTGGACTTTCTCCCTATCCTGCGGCATGGACAAGATTTGATGATAAGATTTGCAAAATCTTCAAGACCAAATTTTTCCCCGACCAAAAAAGTAAAAAGGCAATAGGTGAACTAGAGACTGACAATAAAACATATTTGAAAGTTCAAACAGGAAAAGGAGTTTTGGAGATTTTAGAACTTCAACTTGAAGGAAAAAAACGAATGAAGGTCGATGATTTACTTAGAGGATATAAATTCTCTTAAATCAACCGGGATATTTAAGTGGCAATAATTTCGTTTTTAGTCTGATTTTTAAGAACTTATGGATATTATTTAAACATATTTTTAAAATTATATCTATGAAAAATCTTAGAAATTACGTTATCCCATTGTTTTTCTTAGTCCTGATCTCATTTTCAGCAGAGGCTCAATTCATTAAAAAAATCCAAAATGCCGCCAATCGAGGTATAGAAAATGCATTAGAGAGAAAAGTAGAGCAGGAAGCCACCAAATTCACTGAGCATCAGCTAGAAAAGTTGTTTGCTGATATGTATGGAGGCAGTGATGGTGCGACTGCAAGTGGTATCGATATGAGCGCAATCATGAAAGGTATGGGAGAACCAGTTGACACTGAATCCTCATATGACTTCTTCGGACATATTGTACTTGAAATGAATAGTACAGATGAAAAAGGCAAGAAAGCTGACCCCGTTTTATTAAAATCTTATCTGGCTAAATCTACTGAGTATACAGGAATGGAACTGGTAGACCCCAAAAATAAAGGAGCTGTTACTTCAATGGTTTTTGACATGAAAAATAAAGCTTCAATAATTTTTCTAGACAACAAAGGTCAGAAATCTAGTTTTGCCTATAAGATGGATTTTGACGCTGTTAATGAAACTCTTGAAGATGAAATAATCTCCGATGTCGATGATATGGATGTCACCATAGAAAAAACTGGTAATACAAAAGAAATTCTAGGATATCAATGTGAGGAATATCATGTGAAGAATGAAGATGGCGAAGGGTATTATTGGATCACAGATGAGCCAATTGGAGGATTTTCATCTTTCTGGAGCACCAATAGTCCAATGATGACTTCAAAGGCTCAGGCTAAGTATGCTGAGCGATTCAAGAATATGCCAAAAGGAAACTTTATGGAGCTTACCTACACCTCTACAGAATCTGGAATCATCGAGATGAAAGTGGTAGAAATCAATGAAAATTCTGCTAATTCACTTACCATGGCTGAATATCCAAACCTAATGACGGCCGGAGCAAAGAATTAATTTTTCAGCCGAACGATCTAAAAAAAATTAAAGTGAATGGAACAGAAGTAATTCTGTTCCATTTTATTTTTTCAACAGTTCATGACTAGTATCTTCAAGGCAAATAATCTGTGATAATGAAAATCTCTTTGATAGCGGCAGTTGCCGAAAATAATGTAATTGGGAAGGACAATGAAATGGTTTGGAGGTTACCTGACGATTTCAAAAGATTTAAAGCACTTACCAGCAATCATTTTATCCTGATGGGAAGAAAGTCATTTGAGTCTTTAGACGGATTGCTTCCCAATAGAACTCATGTCGTTATCACTAGGAACAAAAACTATTCAATGCCAGAGGGACACTTTGTGTTTCACAGTTTGGAAGAAGGATTGGCATTTTGTGAATCAAAAAATGTGGATCACCTTTATGTAATAGGCGGTGGAGAAATTTACAAAGAAGCATTGCCTCATGCACATCAGATGCAACTCACTGAGGTAAATGCTTCTCCAGAAGGGGACGCCTTTTTTCCAGAATTTGACAAGTCGAATTGGAAAACATCATTTTCAGAACACCATCCGGCAGATGAGCGACATGAGTATTCATTCACGTATGTAGATTACGAAAGAATTTAAAAGAACATGGCTAAGAAAGTAATATGGATCACTGGCGCTTCATCAGGAATCGGTGAAGCTACGGCCTATAAATTCGTGAAAGAGGGATATCAGGTCATTCTATCGGCTCGAAATCAAGAAGCTCTTGAGCAAGTTAAAGCTGACAGTGCACATCCGCATGACTGCAAAGTACTTCCGCTCGATTTGATAGATCAGGCTTCTTTCGAAGAAAAAGTTAAGGAAGCTATCGCTGCTTTTGGGCATATAGATATAATACTTCACAATGGTGGCATCAGTCAGCGATCTCTTATCAAGGACACGCCATTAGAAGTGGATCGCAAATTGATGGAAGTGAATTTCTTTGGCACTGTAGCCCTTACCAAGGCGCTTCTCCCCCATTTCATAGCTAGAAAATCTGGCCAGTTCGGCGTAATTTCATCCTTGGTAGGGAAATTTGGATCACCTTATCGATCAAGCTATGCTGCTGCCAAGCATGCACTACATGGCTTCTTCGAATCACTTAGGTTAGAGCATTTCGAGGATAATATTTCCGTCACGATGATTTGTCCAGGATTTATTAAAACAGATGTATCCAAAAACGCATTGACTGCTGACGGAACTCCACTCAATGAAATGGACAAAGCGCAGGAAAATGGAATGAGTGCTGAGGATTGCGCTAAGGAGATTTTCAATGCGCTCATAAAAAAGAAAGAAGAAGTTTATATAGGTGGAAAAGAAACGATGGGGATTTATTTAAAACGATTTGTCCCAACAATTTTCACGAAGATTCTTCTAAAATCAGAAGTAAGGTAAGCCTATCAAATCGCCTGTCCTTGAAGCTTTACACAGCCAATTGACAAGAACATTTGCGAGATTTCTTACGAAAGCTAAGTGGATGACCATATAAAATCAGATATAAACAGATGAAAGTAGTCAGAGCTGAGATCATAGCCATAGGAGACGAGTTGCTCTATGGACAGATAGTGGATACAAACAGTCATTGGATCAGCCAAGAGCTAGATTTGATGGGCGTGAAAGTAGTTCGGAAAACGACTGTAGGTGATGATAGAAAGGATATTCTAGCAGCTTTCGCTTCAGCAGAAGCTAGAGCTGACATAATTTTGATTACTGGTGGTCTTGGCCCTACACAGGATGACCTCACCAAGCCACTGATGGCGGAATATTTCAGCTGTGCTATCGTGGAAAATACCGCAGCTGTAGAGGCTGTGACAGAGTTCTTTCGCAAGCGCGGAAGAGAAATGACACCATTAAACTTGCTACAAGGTCACTTACCTGCTTGCTGCACTTACGTTCCAAATGAAGTGGGAACAGCTCCAGGAATGTGGTTTGAGCGCAACGGAACCTATTGGATGTCTATGCCTGGAGTACCGCATGAGATGAAAAAACTTATGACAGACTTCGTTTTGCCAAAACTCCCAACACTTTTCCCACTTCCGGTTATTGTCCATAGAATGATCAAAACCGTAGGAATTGGTGAAAGCTGGCTGGCTGACTTGATTAGACTTTGGGAAGATGCACTTCCTTCCACCATTAGATTGGCATATTTACCATCTTTAGGGCATGTCAAACTTAGACTTACAGGATTTGGAACGGAAAAAACTGAAATCGAAAATGCCATTCAACAACAAATTGATTTAGTCTTACCGAGTATTGAAAAATACGTATATGGGTACGATTCAGAGTCATTGGAAACTGCTATAGGAAAACTTTTGACCGAAAGTCACAAAACAGTTGCTTTGGCAGAAAGCTGCTCTGGCGGGTATATTTCTCATTTGATTACCAGTATATCGGGCAGTAGTTCGTATTTTCAAGGAGCGGTAATTCCTTACCAGAACCAATTCAAGGAAGAAATTATCCATGTAAAGAATCATACATTGACCTCAAAAGGAGCAGTAAGTGAAGAAACGGTGCTAGAGATGGCAACTGGAGTTCGCAAATTATTCAAGGCCGACTTTGGTTTGGCTAGTAGCGGAGTAGCTGGGCCAACTGGAGGAACAGAAGAAAAACCAGTGGGCACCATCTGGATAGCTTGCACTGGAGATGGTTTTCAAGAGACGAAGAAGCTTCAGTTAACTCAGGATAGGATGTTGAACATTCAACTGACGGCAGTTGCGGTTTTGAATTTGCTAAGAATTTGTATTTTAGAGAAATGACGAATAATATTTCTATTGAAAGGTTTGGGATCGAGTTTTTTAAAATTTAATTTTAAATCTTGAAAATAAACCCAATAAATCATTAAATCATAACCATGGCGATTGTAGAAATGCTTATGCCCAAAATGGGCGAGAGTATCACAGAAGGTACAGTACTGACCTGGCTAAAAAACGAAGGTGACATCATCGAGCAGGATGAATCTGTATTAGAAGTTGCTACCGATAAGGTGGATACGGAAGTACCCTCAACCCACGCAGGGGTTTTGAAGAAAATACTTGCGAAAGAAGGAGATGTGATCGCTGTAGGGGCTCCTATTGCGATTATTGAAACAGCTGCTGAAAACAACGCTGTACCCAATACTAGTGCAGATACAAGTACGAAAAAAGAAGAATTAGTAAATCTAGCTCCTGAAAATAATGCTGCATTACTCAGTTCTGATGAAACTAAAGAATCTAACGACTCAGGAGATGATCGTTTCTATTCGCCATTAGTATTGAGTATTGCAAAGGAAGAGGGTATTTCTAAAGCCGAACTTACTAAAGTTGTTGGTTCTGGAAAAGACGCTCGAGTGACTAAACAGGATATGCTGAATTACCTAGCAGCAAAAAACGACTCAGTTAAGCAGGTTACAACTCCTATTCCTTCAATTTCTGCACCAAAAATACCAGTCAGTATTTCTGGCTCCGATGAGATCATAGAAATGGATCGTATGCGCAAGATGATTGCACATCGAATGATAGAGTCTAAGCGAATCTCAGCCCATGTCACTTCCTTCGTAGAAACAGATATGACAAATATTGTGCTGTGGAGAGAGCGAAACAAGCTTGAGTATAAAGCTAAGTTTGGGGAATCTATCACGTATACTCCTTTCTTTATTGAAGCAGTTGCAAAAGCAATTCGTGACTTCCCAATGATAAATATTTCTGTAGATGGGGAAAGAATTATCAGAAAAAATGAAATAAACGTAGGTATGGCTGTAGCTCTACCAAGTGGTAATTTGATCGTCCCAGTTATACGAAATGCGGACCAGTTGAATCTCGTAGGAATTTCTAAAAAAGTAAACGAACTGGCCAATCTCGCCAGAACCAATAAGCTAAGTCCAGATCATTTGTCAGGAGGGACCTATACGGTATCTAATGTGGGCTCTTTTGGGAATGTAATGGGTACACCTATTATTCCTCAGCCTCAGGTAGCAATAATGGCTGTAGGAGCTATCATTAAGAAACCTGCGGTAATAGAAACTCCTACTGGTGACGTGATCGCTATCAGACATAAAATGTTCCTATCCCACTCTTATGATCACCGGGTAGTAGACGGCTCCCTTGGAGGAAGGTTTGTCAAGAGGGTCTCAGATTATTTGGAAGCATTTGATATTAACACGCCATTATAAATACAAAGCCGGTCAATCGACCGGTTTTTTTTTGGACTAGTTAGACCTTACTTCCGGACTTAGGTTTCAATGAATATTTCTGAATCATTTCTGCGAGCCCAAGCAATCTAATTGGTTTATTGAGGTAGTCATTCATTCCTGCTGCTATCGCTTTCTTCTGATCTTCATCGAAAACATTTGCGGATAAGCCGATAATGAAAACTTCATTACCATTTTTCAATTCCCTTATAGCAATTGAAGCCTCCAGTCCATTCAAAATTGGCATTTGCACATCCATAAGAATTATGTCATAGTCGTTTTGACCAGCCATTTCAAGTGCTTCTTTGCCATTTCTCGCTACCTGAAAAGCATATCCCAACTGCCCAAGCATCAAAGTCATTAGCTGCAGATTAAGGTCATTATCTTCAGCCAAAAGAATGTTAGCAGGATACTCCTTTGCCATACCATTCCAATTCGTTCGATTCGGCTTCTCACTTGAAGGCAGTACCATACCTAAGTCAGGAGCTTTCTTTAGGATTACTGAAAACTCAAACACAGAGCCTTTTCCCAGTTCCGAAGAAATAGTCAGTTCCCCTCCCATCAGTTCCACAACCTTCTTGGCGATAGCCAAGCCCAATCCAGTACCTTGATACGTTCTAGTATTGGAACTTTCTACTTGATAAAATGGGTCTGTAAGTTTGAGGATCTCGTCTGCTGGTATGCCTATACCACTATCTTCTACACTACAACGCAGATAATATATATCACCAGAAATGTTTTCCAAACCAAGCTTCACCGAGACTATTCCTCCATTTGACGTGAACTTTACTGCGTTTCCCACAAGATTAAGAATCACTTGATTAATCTTTTTCACATCCCCCTCCATCCATTCCTTAGTTCTTGGCTCATAGCTAGTCTTCAGGACTATTCCATTCTTTTGAGCTAAACCATAAAAAATCTGAATCTGCTTGCTCAATTCATCGGCAGGGCAAAATACGGACATGTTGAGATCAATTTTACCAGCTTCTATTTTCGAATAATCAAGAATATCCTTGATAATAGCCAACAATGAATTACCTGAATTTTTGATAATATCAAGGTATTCAAGCTGGCCTGGATTAAGGTCTGTTTGGTCCAGAAGATCAATAATACCGAGTAGACCATTCATCGGCGTTCTTATTTCATGACTCATATTGGCCAAGAATTCAGATTTTGCCCTACTCGCTTGATCCGCTGAGTTCATAGCTTCTACAAGTCCTTTCTCCCAAATACGCTGACTAGTGGTGTCTTTGGCAATAGACATCATTCGATTGGCGTCTAAAGGAAAAAAACGCACCTCAAAATATTGACTTTCATGACCTGAAAGAACGCTCAAATCTACTGTCTGTATTTGCTCTGTTTTTCTAGCCAAGTTAAAGGCAAACTGCGTTTGCTCACGTTGATTTATTGGAACCAAATCAAAAAGCGAAGCCCCAATCATTGAGTGTCCTAAAGATTTCAGAAACTTTTGATCCCGAATGTGGGAATCCAGAACTATTCCGTCATTAGCATAGGTGAAAATAATATCAGGTATGTTGTCGATTAGATTTTGAAGTCGCTTCCCGCTTTCAATCAGCTCCTGCTTTCTTTCAAATTGACTAGTGACATCAGTACAAATTCCAAGTCCTCCATTGTACCTTCCTAACTCATCAAAGACTAGTTTTTCGAAAATTTTAAGTCTAACTTTTTTTCCATCTGGTTTTACAAAGTCAAACTCCATATCGACGAAAGTTTTATTCTGGCTGAGCGCATCCTGCACCATATTTATTACTTTCTCTACATCTTCATGCTTAACCTCGCTTTTAAATGCCTCCAAATAAGCTGATTTGGGATGTCCCAATATTTGCTCCACCTCATCACTAACCCTGGTAATCTCACCTTTGTAATTATGAAAGAAAACAAAGCCCCGAAGCTCTTTCAGCAAGATGTTTTGCTGATCAAATAATTCTGAAATCTCCTCCCCACTTTCTTCCAACAGCTTCTGAGACTTCATTCTGTTTTGCAATGAAAGTGTGAAAAAAACTACTGTTCCAATCAGTAAAAAAACAAAACCGGAGAATAAAAACAGATAAGTGCTGTAAATCCCACTGGTGAGTTCGGACTCTACAAGGAAGAGTATTGACGCATTTTCATAGAAATCACCAAAATCAAAAGGATATTGTGCTAGGACACCAGTGCCCATAGCAGTTCCTTTCTTCCAATCAACTTCATATACACCCATTACGCCAATGGAAACATCATTATGAATTTGTTGGTAAGAGGCTTCATCTATTTCTAGTTGGGATTCACCTTCCATATTTTGATCCAAATTCCGCAACTCATCTCCTAGCATCAGAAGCTTATTACCACCTTTATTTAGGTAAAAATGAGTGACAAAATCACGGGTAAACCTGACAGGATTTAAAGAAAAAACGAGTTCGAAACCTGTTCCTTTACCATTTGAGTAATATTTATAATCAAATCTGTCTTTTTTAGGAAATCCATCAGTGGATTTTTTTCGGATGAAGTCATTTCTCTCTGTCCTAGTTAAAAAAATAGTGGAGTCCTGAAGATTTACCCAAACCGTATCGATTAGACCTGGGTAGTCACTGAAGACTCTCCTAACCGCTTTGGTCAAATCATCTCTATAATCATCCGCATCCAAATCCTCATCCTCTAGATAATCTATCAAGTTCTCAGCATTGACTTCAAATCTATCTGTGGCAATCTCAATCTCTGTAGCCGCAAGTTCAGTTTGCTTCCTTAGAAACCTCTTTTTAGAATTAGTCTCTGCATCAGTGATAGTGATAAAAAAACTAAATCCTAAAATGATCACCAAGATCACTAAGCAACTCCCGCCAATAATCGTTAGCCATAAATCTTTGCGATATCCAATCCCATTATTCATTAAGATCTGATATCAAGTTTAATTAGATACCAATCCAGAAGAGAAAAAGGAACTGCATAAGCTGCCTCTGGGCTAAACTCATCCTGAAATAGATAGTGTGATTTCTTCTCCAAAATAATCGCCTTAGCCATCATTCTCACCTCATTATTCTTACTATTGAATAGATTAAAATTCGAAATACGGAAATTATCAGCATTGATAGTCTCTCTATACACGTGATTCAGCAAGGGCGGAAAACTCAACGCTTCAATCGCTGAAGCATTACCTCCCACTATATCTCCTTTATTATTGACTATTAAAAAATCTCCTTCTAAATCCTCTAGATATCTTTTGATAAGGTCATCGACAGTAATATCAATGCCTAAAACACCCAATAAATCCCCTTGCTCAAAAACTGGATGCACCAAAGATAGGATCCATCCCCTGCCTGCTGGGTCCACATATACCTCAGATATCCATACAGGGCCACGTGATGGATTATGTTTTAAGTCTGCTTCATAAAAGAAGTTGAAATTCGTCACATCTAGATCAGGGTCGAGCAAATTCGTGACATCGTATGCTGGGAAAACACGTGACACTTGATCCACAGTATTGATATACACCTGAGCAACGATACTATACTTTTCGTAGGTATGTTTGAAAAAAGAATCCATACTGTTCGTGACTAAAGCAGTTTCCATTGATTTTTCAAAATCAGTGGTGCTGTTCAAAATCACTAACGTACTTAATTTATCAGAATCCTGAGGCGTATTGGTAGAAAGCCCACCTTTAAAAATATACTTGTTGACATCCGCTAGTTTCAGTAAACTATCTCTATTAGCTAAAAGAAATTCAACTTGATCTTTTAGGAAAACTATTTCCTGATCCAATTGTGTAAGCTCCGATTCCATCTCCAATATGATGGACCTATCAATAACCAAGCTACTATCAATTCCGCTTTTGGAAGATGGCTCACAAGAGCTGAAAAAAAGCAAAATCGGGTAAATCCAAAGAATTGATAACTTCATGCAGTAGGTGGTAATCTGGAAATTATAAATTTTCCACTTCAGCACGAAATGAAAGACCCATTTCCTTAAATCTAATTTTCACTTTCTCAAAAAAATCTCCAGACCAAAAAGTTTTCAAGTCAGCTTCTTCCAGGACATCCATCTCTGAGATTTTGAAGGTCTGCTCCATAGGTCCCAACTCAAACTTGATGATGTATTTATTATTCCAGGAGAACACGCTGATACGAATGTCCTCCTGGGTAAACTCTTGCACAACTCTCATTGAGCCGTTCTTACTTCTGAAGAAAAGGTAATGTTTGCCTTCAATGAAGAGGCAACGGAGCAGTATTTTTCCACAGAAAGCGCTACTACCTTTTCAAATTCTTCCTCCTTGGCATCTGGGGATATCAAGATGAACTTCATGTGAATATCTGTATAGAAAGCAGGAACGCCTTCATTTCTCTGTCCTTCAACTTCTACGATAAAGTCAGTAACAGTTTTACGTTTTTTCTTCATCATCAAAACCGCATCTACAGAGGCACATGAACCAAGTGCAGAAAGCAACATATCCATTGGAGATTGTGCTTTCTTGTCCTGTGGATCGTACATGTCGATCTGTACTACATTGCCCTGTGGGTTTACTGACTCATATTCGTGATCCGCCTTCATGCGAACTATTACATTTCTTTTTGCCATTTTCTTATCAATTTTTCAATCTTACAAGTTTAAATTTTCCAATTCAGATTACATATTCCGACGATATTGCCCGCCTACTTCGTAAAGTGCATGGGTGATCTCACCTAATGAGCAATACTTTGCAGCCTCCATTAGTTCCTCAAATATGTTCTCATTATTCACAGATACTTTTCTGAGTGCCTGCAAATGGTTTGTCACTAAATCAGGATTTGAAGCGTGTAAAGTTTGTAAGGTTTTTATCTGTGCTTCTTTTTCTTCTTTTTCCGCTCGGATCACTTCGCCTGGAGTTACCGTAGGAGAACCATCTGAGGACAGGAATGTATTTACTCCGATGATTGGATACTCACCGGTATGTTTCAGCATTTCGTAGTGCATGCTTTCCTCTTGGATTTTGCCACGCTGATACATAGTCTCCATAGCACCTAAGACTCCACCGCGCTCGGTGATTCTATCAAACTCTACATAAACAGCTTCCTCCACCAAGTCAGTTAATTCCTCGGTAATAAAGGATCCTTGGATAGGATTTTCATTCTTAGCCAGACCAAGTTCCTTATTGATAATCAGCTGTATAGCCATCGCCCTCCTAACTGATGCTTCAGTAGGCGTAGTAATCGCTTCATCATAGGCATTGGTATGCAAGGAATTGCAATTATCATAGATTGCGTACAAAGCCTGAAGTGTAGTTCTTATGTCATTGAAATCAATTTCTTGGGCATGGAGTGAGCGGCCAGAAGTTTGAATATGATACTTCAACATTTGAGAACGCTCATTTGCTCCGTACTTCAACCTCATAGCTTTTGCCCAAATTCTACGGGCTACTCTACCAATGACTGCATATTCTGGATCGATTCCGTTGGAGAAAAAGAAGGATAGATTTGGGGCAAATTGGTTGATGTCCATCCCACGGCTGACATAATACTCCACATAGGTAAAACCGTTGGAAAGTGTCAAAGCCAATTGTGTAATCGGATTCGCACCTGCCTCCGCGATATGATAACCTGAAATGGATACAGAATAGAAATTTCGTATGCTCTGATCGATGAAATATTGCTGCACATCTCCCATCAGTCGCAAGGAAAATTCGGTAGAGAAAATGCACGTATTCTGTGCTTGGTCTTCCTTCAGGATATCTGCCTGGACAGTCCCTCTAACTTTAGCGATGGTCTCTACTTTAATTTTTTGATAAATATCAGCTGGCAAAACCTGATCTCCAGTCACTCCCAATAGCATCAAACCTAAGCCATTATTTCCTTCTGGAACTTTCGCATTATAGGTAGGTCTTGGAAGGTTTTTATCTTTATAGAGTTGATCGATTTTTTGATCAACCTCTTTTTCCATTCCATTCTCTTTGATATAGACTTCGCATTGCTGATCTATGGCAGCATTCATAAAGAACGCTGTCATCGTAGCAGCGGGCCCATTTATAGTCATTGACACAGAGGTCATTGGATCTACTAGGTTAAAGCCAGAATACAATTTCTTCGCATCATCCAAACAGCAAATACTCACACCTGAATTACCTATTTTCCCATAGATGTCCGGTCTATGATCAGGATCCTCTCCGTACAATGTAACAGAATCGAAAGCAGTGGAAAGTCGCTTTGCGTCCATATCCTTGGACACATAATGGAAGCGCTTGTTCGTACGCTCCGGTCCGCCTTCTCCAGCAAACATTCGCGTTGGATCTTCACCTTCTCTCTTAAATGGAAAAACTCCAGCTGTGTATGGGAATTTGCCCGGAACATTTTCCCTCAAACCCCATTTCAATAAATCTCCCCAAGCTTCATACTTAGGCAGGGCAATTTTAGGGATTCTGGTATCTGAAAGTGAAGTTGAGAAGGTTTTAATCTTGATTTCTTTATCTCTAACCTTAAAAACATAAAAGTCCTCTGAATATTTAGCAGATTCTGAAGACCATTCTTCCAGCCACTTTTTATTCTTAGGATCAAATTCCAATTCCACCTGAGCATAGACTTCTTGAAGTTCTTTGATCAAACGATCTTTGTCAGCCACTTTCGTGTTTTGTATTGCTTCAATAGACTTTTTAATGCTATAGAGCTGTTGGGCAATCTCGCGTTGCTCCTCTACCCAAACATCGTAGTTTCTGTTAATTTCAGCAATCTCAGATAGATAGCGCGTTCTAGCCGGAGGAATAATGTATATTTTCTCTGAGCTACCAGCTGTTAATTCAACCTTGCTATCCATTGATGGATATTTTTCAGCGATCTTAGATATCACAGCGCCATAAAGCTGATTCATACCAGGGTCATTGAACTGAGAGGCTATTGTTCCAAAAACAGGAAGGTCCTCATCCTTTGTTTCCCACAAAAGATGATTTCGCTTAAACTGTTTTTTTACGTCTCTAATCGCATCTAAAGCGCCTCTTTTATCAAACTTGTTTAAAGCAATCACATCTGCGAAATCCAGCATATCAATTTTCTCTAATTGAGAAGCTGCTCCATATTCTGGTGTCATCACATAGAGAGAGATATCCGAATGTTCAATAATCTCTGTATCTGACTGACCAATTCCCGATGTTTCCAATATCACCATATCAAAACCAGCAGCCTTCACCGTATCCACGGCATCCTGTACGTAGCGTGAAAGTGCAAGATTGGATTGTCGCGTAGCTAATGAACGCATATAGACACGGGGATGATGAATCGCATTCATGCGAATTCTGTCTCCAAGCAATGCTCCACCAGTTTTTCGCTTAGACGGGTCAACTGATATGATTGCCAATGTCTTATCATCAAAGTCCATAAGAAATCTACGCACCAATTCATCCACCAAGGAAGATTTGCCTGCTCCACCCGTCCCAGTGATTCCCAACACAGGAGTATTAGATTCTTTACTTTGCTTTCTTACATTTTCAAGACGTGCAGCTGATTTCTCAGGGAAGTTTTCGAAAGCAGAAATAGCTCGCGCTACATGCTCCTTATTTTCCACATCGAGATCAAATCCCTCTGCAAACTCATCTCCTATCGCAAAATCACACTGACTTACTAGGTCATTTATCATTCCCTGCAATCCCAAGGATCGTCCATCATCTGGTGCATAGATTCTCGTGATGCCATATTCCTGCAGTTCACGAATTTCTTCAGGCAGAATAGTTCCTCCACCACCACCAAAAATCTTTACATGCGCTGCACCTTTTTCACGAAGCAAATCATACATGTATTTGAAAAACTCTACGTGTCCGCCTTGATAAGAGGTAATAGCGATAGCTTGAACATCTTCCTGAATTGCACAATCTACGATCTCCTGCACAGATCGGTTATGTCCTAAGTGAATCACTTCGCAACCTGTGGACTGAATAATCCGACGCATGATATTAATTGCGGCATCGTGTCCGTCAAAAAGCGAAGCGGCGGTAACTATTCTAATGTGATTTTTGGGTTTGTAGCTCTCAGGAATGATAGTCATGGAGTTGGATTTGTTAGATTGGTTTACAGTCTTCTAAAGCAAATATGATTTATGTCAGCTATTTGCTCATATCACAAATATAGCAATTAAAAAGGCGCTTCGCTTTCGTTATTACATGAAAAACGAAATATAATTTGGCTGGATGATATACGGATTTCCTGGTTTAGACCACCTTATATAAGAATTATCCCGAACTTCGAGGCTTGAATTAATTCAAATTTATATCTATTTCAGTCGCTATGATTAACTACGTCTCACCTGAAGTCGCTGTTGCTTCTATCCAAAGTCATCAACGTGTTTTCATCCATGGTAGCGCAGCTACACCTACCACGCTATTATATGCGCTAGCAGCTAGAAAGAATGAGCTGAGAGACGTAGAAATCGTTGCTATAACTACTTTAGGAGATATGCCTTTGGTGTCAGAAGATTGCAAGGACAGCTTTTATATGAACTCTCTCTTTGTATCTCAGAATGTACGAACTGCCGTCAATTCAGAGTATGGAGGATATATTCCAATTTTCCTAAGTGAAATTGGTCATCTATTCAGAAAAAATATTCTGAAGCTAGATGTGGCTATCATACACGTATCTGAGCCAGACTCACATGGGTTTTGCTCCCTAGGAACCTCTGTGGATGTAGCCAAACCTGCTGTAGAAACAGCACGCATAATTATCGCTCAAGTAAATAAGCAGATGCCACGAACGCATGGGGATGGTCAAGTTCACTTTTCTAAGTTTCATGCTGCTATTCATATAGACGAGCCACTACCTGTAGTAGATTATGGAGAGAAAATCACGGATATAGAGCGTCAAATCGGCAACCACTGTGCCTCACTAATTGATGATCGATCTACCTTGCAAATGGGGATTGGAGCTATACCGGATGCAGTTCTCGACTCATTGAAGCAACATAAAGACTTGGGAATTCATACCGAAATGTTTTCAAATGGCATCTTGGGTCTTCTTAGATCCGGCGCGATTACGAATAAATACAAGAAAAAACACCCTGGAAAAATCGTATCTGCATTTGTAACAGGCACTAAGGAACTGTACGATGCAATAGATGATAACCCTGAGTTCTCCTTCCATGAGGCAGCTTATGTCAATGATACGGCTGTGATCAGAAAGAACCCAAAAGTAATCTCTATCAACAGCTGCGTGGAAATGGATCTCACAGGTCAAGTCTGTGCGGACTCTATAGGTAGTTTTCAATATTCCGGTGTGGGAGGGCAGATGGATTTTATGCGTGGCGCTTCTCTTTCCGAAGGGGGTAAGCCAATCATGGCTTTAACATCAACCACTCGAAAAGGAACATCCAAAATAGTCCCATTCCTCAAAGAAGGAGCTGGAGTAGTCACCACCAGAGCACACATGCAGTACGTAGTAACAGAGCATGGAATGGTCAATCTCTACGGGAAAAACCTTCGTCAGCGGGCATATGAATTAATGCGAATTGCTCATCCTGATCATAGAGAGATGCTCGAGCGTGCTATTGTCGAGAGGTTTGGAAGCTTTGTTTATCCATTTAGATAAAAAGTGAGTTAATTAGTTCTTGGAGTTTTGATTTATTCTGCTTCTCTATAGATTAGCAAAATAATAAATAGCCCAAGACCTAATGTCCTCAAAACGATACGCATTTTTCCTTTCTATCACAGCCGCTTTGGGTGGCTTTTTATTTGGTTTTGACACCGCCGTAATTTCTGGTGCTGAGCGAGCCATCCAGGATGTTTGGAAATTAAATGACCTGACCCATGGTCTTGCTATCGCAATGGCTCTGTATGGAACTGTGATCGGAGCACTATTTGGGGGGATTCCTGCAGATAAGTTTGGGAGAAAAAAGTCCTTACTCTGGATCGGAGCATTATATCTGGTCTCAGCTATAGGGTCAGGAATGGCTCCAGATGAGTATTCCTTTATGTTTTTTAGATTTATAGGAGGATTAGGCGTAGGAGCTTCTTCGGTGGTCGCTCCCATGTATATTTCTGAAATCGCTCCTGCCAAAAACAGAGGCTTACTCGTTGCACTTTACCAATTCAACATTGTCTTTGGTATCTTAATAGCATATTTATCAAATTACCTGATTGGTACCGCAGGAATAGCCAACGACTGGAGATGGATGCTCGGAATGGAGGCTGTTCCAGCGTTGATCTACTCTGTGATGATTTTCAGAATCCCAGAAAGTCCACGTTGGCTTATTGCAAAGTTCAACGACGTAGTAGCAGCCAGAGAAATTTTAAGCAGAACTGATCCAGAAGGAGTTGATGAAGCTATCAGACTGGCAGTAATTGAAGAGCAAAGCATCAAGCAAAAAGGAAGTTTCGCAGCCTTATTCAGCAAAGCATTTTTGTCGACCACCATGCTCGCAATTTTTATCGCTTTCTTCAACCAAGTTTCCGGTATCAACGCAATCATCTACTTTGCTCCGCGAGTATTTGAAATGGCAGGAATTTCTACAGAATCAGCACTCTTTTCAACCATCGGAATAGGCGTAGTGAATCTACTGGCAACTTTTGTCGGTTTGTATTTGATCGATAGAATAGGTCGAAAAAAACTGATGTACATCGGCTCGATTGGATACATTATATCTCTCTCACTGATGGCTTATAATTTCCTCGTTGGTGGCATAGACAACTTCTGGCTACCAATCTTTGTCTTTGCATTCATCACTTCACATGCAGTCGGCCAAGGCTCTGTCATCTGGGTATTTATATCCGAAATATTCCCTAACGAACTTCGCGCGTATGGTCAGTCCATCGGAAGCTTTACACACTGGATTTTAGCTGCTTTGATAGCAAATGTATTCCCCTATTTCGCCAATCAATTTGGCCCGGGATACATCTTTGCATTCTTTGCATTGATGATGGTTTGGCAATTGTTTTGGGTCAAATACAAAATGCCAGAAACTAAAGGCCGTTCATTGGAAGAGATTCAACAAGATTTACATAACACCCATGCCACATAAAGTTGTCATATTCGGAGAGATGCTTTGGGATTGCCTTCCTTCCGGAGCTGTGCCTGGAGGTGCCCCCATGAATGTCACGCTCAATCTGCATCAATTAGGGTTAAATTCTAGATTGATTTCTGCCATAGGAAATGATTCCGACGGCAAGAACCTCATCGACTTCTTACAGACTTTTAATCTTCCTGTCGAACTGATACAGATTAATCAGGAGCATGAGACTTCAAAAGTTTTGGTAAATGATAACGACCCAGAAAACATCAAATACACCATTGTCTCACCTGTTGCTTGGGATTTTATCCAATGGAATGCTGAAATGGATGAAACAGTAGCTGCTTCAGATGCTTTTGTTTTTGGAACCCTTGGTGTAAGAAATACCGAAAGTCTTTCCACTCTACTCAAATTACTTCATCATAAGACTGTACGGATCTTCGATGTAAACTTCCGCCCTCCATTCTATGATTTTGAGATAATTGAGACGTTGTTAGGCTTTACAGATATTCTGAAAATCAACGAGGATGAGTTGGAGATTTTTGCAGACTATTTTGATATTGAGCCAAGTGTTAAAGATGTCTGTAGCCACCTAGACCAACATTTCCCGATGGATTTAATCTGTGTGACGCAAGGTTCGAAAGGTGCTTTAATCTACAAAGACGGCAAGATAACAGCTCATGAAGGCTACAAAGTACAAGTTGATGATAGTATAGGAGCTGGAGATGCATTCCTAAGCGGATTTATCAAAACCTATCTAGAGAATCTGCCACTTGAGCAAATTTTAGACTTTGCTTGCAAATTAGGTGCTTTCGTAGCCAGTAAAAAAGGTGGAACTCCCAGGTATGAGCTTAAAGACGTCACTTCTGTTAGTTAACTTTTACTCAACTTATGTAAAAGGTGAATTTTGTAAGAAGTAAGTAGGTTACCCCTCCACATTCCACACACTTTTCACTACTTACCTGTTACTTTTTACAATCAAAAACCTCCTCTAATCCGTTCAGCGATCTCAGCCAATTCCTCATTGCTCAACTTAAGTTTTGGGCGAGTAAAATTTATATCATCCATAGTTCGAAGCGGTACGAGATGAATATGTACGTGGGGAACTTCGAGACCAATCACCGCTACACCGATTCTAGTGCATTTGATGGTTTTGTCCATGGCTTTAGCAACTTGCTGCGCAAAAATGTGAAGTCCTGAGAGTACTTCTGGTTCCAAATCAAAAATGTAATCCACTTCTTTCTTTGGAACAACCAACACATGTCCTTTTACCAGAGGCATAATGTCTAAAAAAGCAAGGTAATTTTCATCCTCAGCAACAATGTGAGCTGGGATTTCTCTTTTGATGATTTTAGTGAAAATAGAAGCCATAAGGTATTAAAGTAAAAATCCCGACAAATGCCGGGATTGATTTAGAATGTAATATCTAATATTTCGAATTGAAGTGTTCCTGCTGGAGCAACAACTTCAGCAATATCACCTATTTTTTTACCTACAAGGCCTTTACCAAAGGGTGAGCCTAAAGAGATCTTTCCTGCTTTCAAATCAGCCTCTTGTTCAGACACCAACGTATAGCTAACAGTCATACCGTTTTTAACGTTTTTGATCGTTACTGTTGTCAAGATGCCTACTTTGGAAGTGTCCAACTGAGAGCTATCAAGAACTCTAGCATTGCCGACTACATTTTCCAGTTTAGCAATTTTAAGTTCTAAGTGACCTTGAGCATCCTTTGCTGCATCGTATTCAGCATTTTCGCTCAAATCACCCTTATCTCTTGCCTCAGCAATCTGAAGTGATATATCAGTTCTTCCTTTGGTTTTTAGCATTTGAAGCTCGTCTTTCAAACGCTTCAAACCTTCTTCAGTGTAATATTGTATTTCTCCCATTTTCGGCTCTTGTTAATTGCTACAAAAACAAAGTAACGGTCTCAAAACGGGACCGTTACCTTGTTATCAAGCATTTATTTGACTACAAAGATAACAAAGCTTTGAAAGAAACCAAAGCCAGTAATCCATTCTTCACTTAGTTCAATAATTTCAATTTATTAAATCAAAAATTGAGATGATCTTCATAAGAACATCCATAATTCCACCGTACATAATAGGCATCTATGTTATTCTGGCTGTATTCCACGCCTCCACCCATTCGTTTTTTTCACAGATAATACAGGATTCTGTATCATTGACTTTAGCGGGCTTTAATTCTCCACAATGTTTACAACTATAGCTATTTTCTGAGAAAAACTCATCACAAGGAAAATCATAAACGTCAGGTAAAATTGGTAAACCTAGAATCACCTTTTCATCAGAGAAAAAGAAGATGCTTAAATCACCTGAGGTCTCTAAATAGGCTGATTCCACCTGCCCCAAATGCGTAACACTTTTCTGACGCAGTTGAGTGAAGAGCTCATCGTAAGCTAAAGACTCTTTTCGGAATGACTTGTATATAATCTTACCATTCTCGATCAGCTTTACCGGTACTCCTTCAACAAATGCTTCAACTTTTTTGAATCTTCCTGTCAAATAAGTTATCAACTTATAAAGACTGATAACTATAATAAATACTAATATTGCGGGCAGTAGTGCTACATCATTGTAAAACATTGGATCACCAGCGGCTGATCCTAAGGATATTATTATAGCTAATTCAAAAATTGAAAGTTGTTTAATGCCCCTCTTCCCTGATAATCTCAGGACAAAAAGCACTATGAAAAACATTATCGTAGTCCGAACAAATACCTCTGCTAGAAATGAATAAGGTATTTCTTCTCCAATTAGAAGTCGCCTTAGGTCGAACAGCTCAATTGATTCTTTTGACTCCATAGCTAGTTTACATAAAATGATGGCGCCTCCTATCGACTGTGGCGCATGCTGATGCTACATTTTTTAGATGCAGTATCTATTTTGGGTTTACGTTTAAGACCACTATGGGAACATTACACGTAGCAAACTTGCGGCAACCGGCAGCCGGTCAAAGGAGGCATCATCACTTTTCTAAATTCTAATATCTAGATTTTATTAATTTGAAGATTTTCTTTTCCCATCCTCATCATATACCATAGTGATAGATTGTTCGCCTTTAACCATGAATGTCACTTCGTAATAGGTGATTGAATTCTCTTCAAACTTCCTTTTGCTAGTAATTTTATCAACTGATAGTGCATTGTCATTATCAATTACTTCAAGCACTTTAGAAGGCAGTTCAATTGATTGTGTCTGATCCATAGCTTCCGGAAGTAATGTGCCATCATGCTTGACGATATTAGTATCTGATTTGTGCATTTCACCACTCATTTTATTTTGAGCTTCAACGCTGTCTTCGTAAGCGCTGTCTGATTTTTCGCCACAAGAAACAGTTAGGACTGCAATTGTAGCTAGGCTGAGAAATAAATTAGATTTCATAATTGATGTGCTTTTTTAAATATTCTTAGTTGGAAAAACTTGCTAGTGTAATTCTAAATCAAATTCTCACCCAAATTTTCAATTCACGCTTATGTGAAAGTTTCTATACCTCTTTTCCAACTAGTCTAAGAAGAGAATTTACCTTAAATGTGCTCTTCAAACTCCATACAAAGCATTTTAATATTTAAAGCTTTAACCTATTTTCAAAATATAGATATGCTTTGGTAAACTGAAGGGCAATAAAATAGGTAAGATGAAAGAGTAATTCAAAAAGTTGATTAGTAATAAAGATCTCTTATTGAACCATCCATTGCCCAAAAGGTGGATGCCCAGTCATTCAATATTTCTTATTTGAGACCTACAATAAAACTTCAATTCTCAATGAATTTATCACCCCACTGAATTTGTAACAAAACCATTAGGACACCACAAAAAACGCTGAGATTTGCTTTCGTTAAAAATATTAAAAAGCTGATTTGATCTTATTCACTAATACCTTGTTGATCTTTTCATAAGATTCATACGTCCAGCCAGCTACATGTGGACTAAATAGCACATTCTTTCTCGCTGCTAATTTTTCAAATTCTGCTTTTTGCTCTTCAGAAAACTTTTGAAACTTCTCATTTTCCAAGACATCAAGCAAAGCTCCTCGCAAGATCCCTTGATCCAGAGCTTCGTTCAAAGTCTTAAAACTGATCACTTCTCCTCTAGCTGTGTTAATTAGCCAAAAGGGTTTTGCAAAACTCTGAAGCTCTTTCAATGTGAAAAAATCCCGAGTCTCAGGGGTAAGTGGCACGTGAATACTCAAAATATCAGCTTCTGCTTTCAGCTTTTCCCATGTCACTTCATGAAAGAAGTCCTCTTCAAAATCTTTTTTATACTTATCATATGCTAGGATATTCACATTAAAGCCTCTAAGTCTTCGGGCGAAAGATTTACCCATATTGCCAAAACCCATGATGCCTACTGTTTTGCCCATCAACTCATGGCCTCGGTTGCCCTCTCGATCCCAAATACCTTTACGGACTTCTTGGTCAGATTTTCCCAGGTTATTAAACAGCGCCAGAAGCATCCCAACAGCCTGTTCTGCCACAGCATCCCGGTTTCCTTTTGCGGCATGAAATAGCTTAATATCTCTCTCAGCCATGTACTCCAAGTCAATCTTATCCAAGCCTGCTCCTGCTCTACCAATAAACTTTAGCTTCGTCGCTCGCTCTAAAAGCTCACGGTCCATGGGGGTTTTTGACCTGATAATTAGCCCATCGAATTCAGCTACCGTGGCCATGATTTCAGCTCGGGTGATCTTTGGCGAATAGACCATCTCATGTCCTTCATTCTGCAGTAAAGGCATGATACTCTCGTGCATCTCGTCAATGATAAGAATCTTCATTTTCTGTAAGAATTAAATATTCAGTAAGGACATCGCTACTAAAAAATAAACGGCAAGCCCAATTAAATCATTTGCAGTAGTGATAAATGGCCCTGAAGCTAAGGCAGGATTCACTCCAAATTTATCTAACACAATAGGTGTAATTGTTCCCATAAATGACGCTAGTAGCACGACAGAGAATAAGGCTATGGATACAACCAAGGCAAATGCAACCTCATTGTGATAGATCAACACAACCACGCCAAAGACGAAAGTGGCCAAAATCAACCCATTCAGCATTGCAACAAGCAATACTTTGAGAAATCGTTTTGCCAAGGAATCATCAAATATTGATTTATTAGCTAGAGACTGAACGACCAGAGAGGATGACTGAATTCCCACATTCCCACCTGTTGCAGTGATTAGTGGAATAAAGAATGCGAGTGCAGTCACTTTACTTAGTCCCTCCTCGAAGAAGCCAATAAATCCAGCTCCCAACAGACCACCACAAATACCAATTAACAACCAAGGAAGCCTAGCTTTGGTGAGTTTCAGTACGCTATCGTATTCATCCACCGCATCAGAAATACCGGTCATCGCCTGCATATCTTCCTCTGCTTCCTCTCGGATCACGTCCAAAATATCATCGACGGTGATTCTTCCCACCAATTTGTTCTTGCCATTGATCACTGGCACAGATTCCAAATCGTACTTACGCATGATCTCAGCAACCTCCTCTTGATCCATGTACGTTGGAACGGAGATCACTTCCTCTTCAAAAATATCTTCAATCTTAGTGTCTTCTGATGCTAGCACAATCCGCTTGAGGGATACGATTCCCATCAATTGTTGCCGATTATCCACCACGAAAATGGAATAGATCTTACTCACGTTCTCTGCCTGACGACGAATCTCATTGATTGTCTGCACCACATTCCAGTTCTTGTTGGCACGTATATATTCCTTTGCCATGATACCACCAGCCGTATCTTCGTCATAGCGCAGGAGTTCGAGGACCTGATCAGACTTTAATTTATCCTGAAAGTGGCTGATGATATCTTCTCGCTCTCTTTCTAAGAAAAGATTCAGAATATCCGCACCATCATCTGAGTCCATCAACTCGATCAGATTCGCCATTTCTTGTACATCCAGTTCCTTCAGAACTCTATGCTGATTTGTAGCTTCCAGCTCTATGATAATATCAGCTGCAAGCTGAGCTTCAAGTACACGAAGCACAAAAATCGATTCCTCCATCGATAGCTCATCCAAGAGTGCCGCTATATCAGCAACATTCACTCCATCTAAGGACTCTTTGATGAAATTCAAATCTTGGGCTTCGATCGCCTGTTGAAGGCTTTCTAAGTACTCTTTTGAAAGTTCAAACTGCTTAATGATTTCCACGAGAGGCTTCGATAGTTTGGGTTAAGAATATAAATTCAGCAACGTCCAATTGCTCAGCGCGCAAATCCAAGATAGGGTTTGAATTAAAGTCAGCAGGAAGATTAAAAGGCTTCATACAGTTTCTTAGTGTTTTTCGGCGATTACCAAAACCAGCCTTTACAACCTGCTTGAAGAGTTTCTCATTACAATCCAGTCTTTGTGTCGCATTTCGAGTCAATCTAATCACACCAGAATTGACTCTAGGAGGAGGGTCAAACACATGCGGAGGAACGGTAAACAGATATTCTATATCGTAGAAAGCTTGCAAAAGCACGGATAAAATTCCGTAGTCTTTATTTCCTTTAGGCGAAGCTATACGCTCTGCCACTTCCTTCTGTAGCATGCAGACTACCTCTGTCACCTGATCTTTAACTTCCAGAACTTTAAAGAAAATTTGTGAAGAAATATTGTAAGGAAAGTTGCCAATAATTGCAAACTTCTCTTGAAATACATCTGCTAAGTTCATTTTCAGAAAATCACCTTCGATGATTTTATCTCCTAATTCAGGGTATTTTTTATTTAGGTAAGCGATAGATTCTTTATCAATGTCAATAAGATATAAATCAAGATTTCCTTTCAAAAGGTAATCTGTAAGCACCCCCATACCAGGTCCAATCTCCAATACTTTGGTGACTTCGTGATGACCCTTGACCGCCTGCGCTATTTGCTCCGCAATACCTAAATCAGTCAAAAAATGTTGTCCCAGGTGTTTCTTGGCTTTGACCTTTTCCATCTGCTAGCTCTGATTATTTTTTATAAATTGCGAAACCAAAATTAAGACAATAATTTTAAAGGACTAGCTTAGATGCGGTAGCAATACCAATCCAAACTGCAAATCCAACTTACATACTCTATGAATCCACGCAAGATCAAACCCATTATCGGAATAAGCATTGGCGATATAAACGGAATAGGCGCTGAAGTAACTATGAAAGCGTTGCTTGACAACAGAACTTATAAGTCATTTACGCCGCTGATCTATGCGCATGGTAAAGCATTGACTTTCTACAGAAAGCATTTAAGTATGGAGGATTTCAATTTTGCGCAAATCAAAAGTATAGAGGAAATCCAACACAAGCGGATCAATGTAATCAATGTAAGTGAAGAATGCCCAGAGGTGATCCCCGGGGCAGAAACACAGGAAGCAGGGAGATTTGCACTGGAAACACTAAAAATGGCTGTAAACGATCTCAAAGAGGGAAAAATTCAAGCTTTGGTGACAGCGCCTTTAAATAAGAACAACGTAAATTCAGCTGAACTTCACTTTGTAGGTCATACCGAATTCATAACCAATGAAGTTGGCGTCAAGGAAAGTCTGATGCTTATGGTAGCGGAACAATTTCGAGTAGGATTAGTGACAGGTCATGTACCGCTAGCAAAAGTATCTGAAAATATTACACAGGAGAAAATTATTCTGAAAGCTAATATTCTTCTTAAAAGTCTTGAGAAAGACTTTGGTATCAATAAGCCAAAAATTGCAATTCTTGGATTGAACCCACATGCGGGTGAGGATGGACTTCTAGGTGAGGAGGAAGAAAAAATCATCAAACCAGCTATTCATGCACTTAAGGATCAAAATAAAATGGTGTTTGGCCCCTACCCTGCAGATGGTTTCTTTGGAATGGCTCATCAGACTAAATTCGACGGCGTCTTAGCAATGTATCATGATCAAGGTTTGGTGCCGTTCAAATCTATGGCTTTCAGCTCAGGAGTAAATTTCACTGCTGGATTGCCAATAGTTAGAACTTCGCCCGATCATGGAACAGCCTATAATATTGCGGGGAAAAATCTGGCAGACGAAGGCTCGATGAGAGCAGCCATATTTTTAGCATCAGATATAATTGAACGACACAATCCGCAAGAATCAGAGGATTAATCAATGGAAAGAGAGGAATTTTAAATGAAACCAAAGATTATTTCAAATTCTCTTTCATCCTCTTATAATAATTCACTATTTTTGCGACCTTAAATCGAGAGGAGGGATTGTGAAATTTTGGAGAACATTTGATATTGAGGTCATTAAGTTCCTCGAAGGCATCTATGAAATTGACTTCGAAATTGGAGATTCATTTTTCCAGAATTTCGATGACAATGAATTAGTCGAAAAAGGGAATTTGGTCATACGGATCAATATGAAAGTCGGGGCAAACGTAATTGAAATGGATTTTCATATTGCAGGTAAAGTCATCTTGACATGCGATAGAAGTTTAGAGCCGTTTGAGCAAGCGTTGGACTTTCATGAAAAGATGCTTTATAAATTTGGAGCTGAAGAAAAAGAAATTGACGAGAATGTCATGATGATCACTCGGGATACACCGAAGGTCAATGTGGCTCAGTTGATCTACGAATTTATTTTGTTGGCGCTGCCAGCGAAAAAAATTCATCCTGATTACAGAAATGAAATGGATGATGAAGAGTACGAAGGAGATGGATTCTACGCTTATATAGATGGGCAAGATTCAAACGACTCCGACGAAGACTCAGAATCCACAGAAGATAATAAACCAGTTGATCCTAGATGGGATCTTTTAAAAAAATTAAAAAACAAGGAATAATCATAAACCACACATAAAATGGCGCATCCTAAACGAAAAATTTCGAAAACCAGAAGAGATAAAAGAAGAACTCATTATAAATTAGAGGCTCCTGGGTTGGCAAAATGTCCTACAACAGGCGAAATGCACTTACCACACAGAGCTTTCTGGTTGGACGGTAAATTGTACTTTAAAGGTCAAGTTATCATCGAGAAAGAAATCTTGGCTTAATCAGTCATCAAAATCTTCTAAAAATCCATTCGCCACTTGCGAATGGATTTTTTTTGTTTTTGACCCCAATCGAAACAGCTTGTCTATCAAGAGGATTAACTTACGATGTTGTATTTCTTTTGGTAGAGAAAGACAATTGTAATATTTTTACCTTCCTTACAGGATAGTACACATCCACAACATAACAGTTTGAGAAGATTTTCTTTTGATCATCTCAGCTTAAACCACGCATAATGGACAAACTAAGAGCCATGATCACCGGAGTACACGGTTACGTACCCGAATACAGGTTAACTAATAAAGAACTTGAGAAGCTCGTAGAAACAAACGATGAATGGATCGTCTCAAGAACAGGTATAAAAGAAAGAAGAATACTAAAGGGTGAAGATCAAGGCACTTCAGTACTTGGTGCCGAAGCTGTTAAAGGCCTTTTGGAGAAAACAGGTATAGATCCCCTAGATGTGGATTTAATAATCTGTGCTACTGTCACTCCTGACATGCCTTTCCCTGCCACCGCAAATATTATTGCAGATCTAGTCGGTGCTAAGAATAGCTATAGTTTCGATATTGGAGCAGCTTGTTCTGGATTTTTGTTCGCACTTCAGATGGGTAGCCAATTCATCCAAACTGGAACACATAAGAAGGTAATCGTGGTAGGTGCAGATAAAATGTCCTCTATCGTAGATTATACAGATCGAGCTACTTGCATACTCTTCGGGGATGGAGCTGGAGCTGTAATGCTGGAGCCGACCACAGAAGACCTAGGTATCATGGATGCAATATTAAAGTCCGATGGATCAGGCACTCCATATTTACATATGAAAGCTGGTGGAAGTCGTAGACCTGCGACTCCGGAAACATTAGCAGCAAAGGAGCATTTTGCTTTCCAAGAAGGCTCCACCGTGTTTAGATTTGCTGTGACCAATATGGCAGATGTAAGTGCAGAGATTATGCAAAAAAATAACTTGACCGGTGATGATGTCGCTTGGCTTGTACCTCACCAAGCAAATCTTCGTATTATCAATGCAACCGCCAATCGCATGGGAATTGGATCTGATAAAGTGATGATGAATATCGAGAAATATGGAAATACAACTGCTGCAACTATCCCACTTTGTCTTTGGGATTACGAAAAGCAATTGAAAAAAGGCGATAATCTTATCCTTGCCGCATTTGGAGGAGGGTTTACTTGGGGTTCTATTTTCGTCAAGTGGGCCTACGAACCTAAATAAGTTTATATGAAAATAATACGACACTAATATTATGGCAAGTACTGCAGATTTTAAAAACGGACTTTGTTTGGTAATGAATAATGACATCTACTCAATCGTTGAGTTTCAGCATGTCAAACCAGGTAAAGGTCCAGCATTTGTGAGAACCAAAATGAAAGGTATCACTTCTGGAAAAACCCTAGACAAAACCTTCAACGCTGGAGAGAAAGTAGAGACCGCAAGAGTGGAAAAAAGACCGCATCAATTTTTGTATGCAGATGACATGGGTTATAATTTCATGGACACAACCACTTTTGAACAGATCTCTATTCAAGAAAAACTAATAGAGAGAGCTAACCTGCTAAAAGACGGTCAGCTATGTGACATTTTGATTCATGATGAAACGGAAACACCACTTGCAGTGGAACTTCCTGCATTCGTAGAATTAATGATTACTTACACCGAACCTGGCATCAAAGGTGATACAGCTACCAATGCATTAAAAGCTGCTACTGTAGAAACTGGAGCTACTGTGATGGTACCACTTTTCGTAGAACAGGACATCATGATCAAGGTAGACACCAGAGACGGTTCCTACTCAGAAAGAGTAAAATAACTTAGCTAAGCTGTGTGATTTTATTAAATTACACAGCTTTATTCTTTTAAAACTCATTTAATAAACTGCCTTTTTGGCCCCCTAAATAATAGCCCTATGAAAGCAAAAGAGATTCAGGAGTTGATCGATTACATCTCTAATTCTGGTTTGGCGGAAGTTAAAATCAAAACTGACGAGTTTGAACTTTCTATTAAAAAATATGCAGAATCTTCTGGACAAAGAATGGTAGAAATGGCTCCAGCACACGCTCCAGCATCAATTTCAGCACCTTTACCTGTTGCCGCTACAACAGCAGCTCCAGCGGCAGAAGCAGCTCCATCAAACCTCGTGGAGATCAAGTCCCCGATGATCGGCACATTCTACCTTACCTCTAGCCCGGATGCTGATCCATTCGTATCTGTTGGAGATTCTGTCAAAACTGGAGAGACTGTTTGTATCATTGAGGCAATGAAGCTTTTCAACGAGATCGAATCTGAAATTTCAGGTAAAATTGTAAAAATATTGGTAACTAATTCTACTCCAGTAGAATATGATCAACCATTATTCCTTGTAGATCCAGCAGGATAATTTTTTTTTTACTAAAAGTATATAACTGTGTTTAAAAAAATACTTATCGCCAACAGAGGTGAGATTGCTCTCAGGATTATCCGTACTTGTAAAGAGATGGGGATAGAAACTGTGGCAGTTTATTCCACTGCAGACAAAGATAGTTTACATGTCAGATTTGCCGACGAAGCTGTCTGCATTGGCCCTGCTCCTAGCCGTGACTCTTACCTGAATATCCCAAGGATCATTGCTGCTGCAGAAATCACCAATGCGGATGCTATTCATCCTGGCTACGGATTCCTTTCTGAGAATGCAGAATTCTCAAAAATCTGCGAAGAATACGGAATCAAATTCATCGGTGCCAGTGCTGAGATGATCAATCAAATGGGTGACAAGGCTACCGCCAAAGCAACCATGAAAGCTGCGGGTGTACCTACTATTCCCGGTTCTGAAGGCATACTGGAAAATATGGAACAAGGGATTACCCTAGCGAATGAAATGGGATATCCTGTGATACTTAAAGCAACTGCCGGTGGCGGTGGACGAGGTATGCGGATCGTAAAGGAAGTAGCAGGTTTCAAAAAAGCTTGGGATGATGCAAGAATGGAATCTGGAGCAGCTTTCGGAAATGACGGCTTATATCTGGAAAAATATGTAGAAGAGCCTAGACACATTGAGATCCAAATCATCGGAGACAAAACGGGAAAAGCCTGTCATCTATCTGAGCGGGATTGCTCAATCCAGAGAAGGCATCAGAAACTGATCGAAGAAACTCCTTCCCCATTTATCACGGATGAACTCAGGGAAGAAATGGGAAAAGCTGCAATAAAAGGAGCCGAAGCAATTGGCTACGAAGGAGCCGGAACTGTTGAATTCTTAGTTGACAAGCATCGCAACTTCTTCTTTATGGAAATGAACACCCGTATACAGGTTGAGCATCCGATCACTGAAGAGGTAACAGATTTTGATTTAATCAAGGAGCAGATAAAGGTCGCTGCAGGCGATACAATTTCTGGCAGAAACTATTATCCTAAGCTTTTCGCTATGGAATGTAGAATCAACGCCGAAGATCCTGCTCATGGATTCAGACCAAGCCCGGGAAAAATTCAAAATCTACATGTTCCAGGTGGACGAGGAGTAAGAATTGATTCTCACGTTTATGCTGGCTATGTGATCCCTCCCAACTATGATTCTATGATAGCGAAGCTGATCGTCAGTGGTCAATCTAGAGAAGAAGTAATTGTGCGGATGAAAAGAGCATTAGAGGAATTTGTGATTGATGGGGTGAAAACCACTATTCCATTCCATATCGCTTTATTAGAAAACGCGCAATTTAAAGCAGGTAATTTCACTACCGCTTTTCTCGATACATTTGATTTCTCAGTGATAAAATCATAAAGCTGAAATTAACCAATACTGAAAAAGCTGTCCAATTGGGCAGCTTTTATCATTTCCAATTATCTGGACCTGTATGTTCGACAAGTATTGAAATAGCTAATGCAATAAAACTAACTGTAGCAACAGTACCCAATCCTGCAACTAATGCAATTGTTGCTCCAGGACTATTTCGCTTAACATTAATAAAATCAATTTCACTCAATGGAATTTTGACAGTTTTTTCATCCCTCATTTTTTTCCCATTTTCTTTCCACATCTCACCCAAGACAAGATCAGAATCAATTCCAGAATAATTCAAGTAAAGAATACGCTGATCCTTACCCACCACTTTAATTTCATCTCCCACAAGTAAATTTTGAAGTCCTGGCATTTTATCTGAAAGCTCGGGTGATTCTATGATATACTTAGGTTTGAGATTCACCGGGTTTCTATAGGCTTTGCAAGAAACCAAGGAAAAGAATATAATCATGGCTAAAAATGAAACAAGCTTTTTCATTATGCATTTATGATAGAATGTTATTAAAAAAACCATTTTAAATATTTCAAAAAGCTACTCAAAAATTAAATTTTTATCAAATAAATTTCATCTAAAACTAAGATCCAGTTTTTTCTAAAAATCACAAATCATTTATCAATTAACCAATATTTTAACATAAGTTTTTTTTCTTTGATTAAAAAAAGTTAAGAATAATTATATTGTCAGGACAGCTATTCTCCAAATTATCACTAGTTTGAAAGCGATTTTAATTTCGATTCTGCCCAATAATGACATTTTCTCCAATTTTACGACTCTTTGTATTCTCTTGCTTTGGATTTGCACTATATAGTTGTAATCCTAAACAGAGCGATGATATCAAGCTTTCTGATACAGAGCAAATCAGCTATAACTTCCATATTCGCCCTATTCTTTCCGACAAATGTTTTGTGTGTCATGGGCCAGATGCCAATAAACGAGAATCCGATTTGCGCTTGGACACCGAAGCTGGAGCTTATGCTTCGCTTAAAGACAATCCAAATCAGTTTGTAATCAAACCGGGAAACTTAGAAGAGTCGACCGTTTACCATAGAATAATTTCCGAAGATCCAGGAGAACTAATGCCTCCTCCGGAGTCTAATCTTGCACTCAATGACCATGAAATAGCTTTGATCAAGCAATGGATTGAGCAAGGAGCTAAGTACGAACCGCATTGGGCTTTTGTAAAAGCAGAAAAGGCAACTCTTCCCGAAGAAACTGACTGGACAATCAATGAAATAGATCGCTTTGCTTTAAAGAAAATGAAGCAGGTAGGCCTTCAGCCAAATCCTGTAGCCGAGCCTCATGAGCTGATCAAACGAGCAAGCTTAGACCTAACCGGATTACCTCCAAGTCCAGAGTTGTTGGATAGATTTGGTGATTTCTCTGGTAAGCTTTCTTATGATGATTTACTTGATGGCTTATTAGAAGACCCAGGATTTGGGGAGAAAATGGCAATCCTCTGGATGGATATTTCTAGATACTCCGATAGTTACGGTTATCAGGATGATAATATAAGGACGCAATGGCCATATCGAGATTGGGTCATACATGCATTCAATGAAAATATGCCCTACGATCAATTCGTGACTTGGCAACTAGCTGGAGATCTTCTGCCTGAAGCTAATAAAGAACAGATTTTGGCCACCGCTTTCAATAGAAATCATAAATACACTGAAGAAGGCGGAGTAATAGATGAAGAGTATAGAATCGAATACGTACTCGACAAAACCAATACGGTGAGTAAAGGTCTCTTGGGAATTACCATGGAATGTGCTCAGTGCCATGATCATAAGTATGACCCTTTCTCCCAGAAAGAGTATTTCCAGATGTTTGCCTTTTTTAATAACACACCAGAAAAAGGGTATCAAGGCGATGTCTCGCAATCCAAGCCTGCCAAAACTCCTATCCTATTTGTAGATCAAGAAGATATATCCGGCATCATGAGTTTTATAAATTATGCTGACACGTCCCAACTGAGCATCTCTGTGATGGGAGAATTAGATGAACAGCGCCCAACCTATATTCTTGATCGGGGAGTTTATGATGCCCCGACCACAGAAGTTGAGCCTTCCACTCCTTCCTCGATTTTGGAATTTCCAGCAGATTTAGAAAAGAATAGATTGGGACTTGCTAAATGGATTACGGCTAGAGAAAATCCATTGACAGCAAGAGTATTTGTCAATCTCATGTGGCAGGAGGTTTTTGGCTACGGTATAGTCAAGTCAGCTGGAGATTTTGGAATGCAAGGTGATCTTCCAACACACCCTGAATTATTGGATTGGCTAGCCGTCGACTTTATAGAAAATGGCTGGGATATTAAAAGACTGATGAAACAAATTCTAAGTTCGGCTACCTATAAGCAATCCGCAGTCATTACAAAAAAACACTTAAATACCGATCCTGATAATTTATACTTATCAAGAGCTCCGCGCCTACGGCTTCCTGCGGAAAATATCCAAGATTTGGTGCTGGCAAGCAGTGGATTATTGGTCAGAAAGCTAGGTGGCCCAAGTGTCAAACCTTATATGCCAGAAGGAATCTGGGAAGCAGCAACTTCCGGAAGAGGAGTTTTAGCTACATATATACAAGATCAAGGTGATAAACTTTATCGAAGGGGATTGTACAACTTCATCAAACTGACTGTCCCACCTCCAAAGGCTATCATCTTTGACTCCAGTAATCGAGATCGATGTGAAATAGGAAGAAGCAGAACAAATACCCCACTTCAAGCCCTTGTGATGATGAATGACCCGATGATTTTGGAAGCATCGCGTGTCCTTGCTGGCAAAATGTGGGATGAAAACACAGATGAAAAGGATGCTATTTCATCCTCATTCAAGCGGATAGTTTGTAGAAATATGAGCAGCGAGGAGAAGTCTATTCTACTCTCCTATTACAAGGATCAATTAGTACGTTTTAAGGAAAATCCAGATCAGGTTCTATCTACATTAAGTGTAGGCGAATTTCCCCTGGAAGAAAAAAACATAAACCCAGAAACTGCCGCACTCATGCAAGTGATCGTGAGCTTGTATAATCTGGAGGAAACTATTACCAAAAGCTGAAATGGAAAAGGAAATATTAGAAGAAGGACTGAATCACAATCGAAGGAAATTTCTATCTAGACTTAGCTTAGGTGTTGGAAGTCTAGCACTAGGGTCACTCTTGGTTCCAGATCTTTTTTCTGGAAAAGCAGAAGCTGAAGAAGCCATGATGAATGCACTTCCTCACTTTGCACCCAAAGCAAAAAGAGTTATTTACCTTTTTCAGAATGGCGCGCCTAGTCAGCTGGAATCCTTTGACTACAAACCACTTTTGAATAAAAGGATGGGAGAAGAACTTCCAGAATCTATTCGTGGCACCCAGCGACTTACTGGAATGACCGCCGGTCAGTCTTCTTTCCCCTTGGTAGGCTCGCATTACAAATTTGATCAATACGGTGAGTCGAGAGCCTGGATATCTGAGGTATTTCCTCATACTGCAAAAATTGTAGACGACATCTGCATCATAAAATCCATGCATACTGATGCGATTAACCATGATCCTGCGCTTACCTTTTTCCAGACTGGAGCTCAGGTAGGAAATCGCCCAAGTATGGGTTCTTGGTTGAGCTATGGTCTGGGAAGTGAGAACAGCAATCTTCCTGCTTTTTCGGTTCTCCTCAGTCGAGGCAGAGGAAATGGTCAGGGTGTTTACTCCAAGCTTTGGAGCAATGGCTTTTTGGATGCGACGCACCAAGGTGTTCAATTCTCTAACTCCGAAGATCCAGTTCTCTATCTCAAAGATCCAGAATCTATGAGCCGATCAGAAAGGCGTAAGATGATCGATAAAATTGCTGAGATGAATAACTTAAATATGCAGCAATTCAATGATCCGGAAATTTCTGCGAAAGTAAAACAATATGAAATGGCTTATCGCATGCAGACGGCTGTTCCAGAAATGACGGACATTTCCAAAGAACCAGAAAGTATAATTAAACTTTATGGCCCCGATTGCCTAGTTCCAGGTACCTATGCTGCTAATTGTCTTTTGGCTAGAAAGCTATCAGAAAGTGGCGTTCGCTTCGTGCAGCTCTACCATCAAGGCTGGGATCAACATGGCAATTTGCCTAATGAAATGAGACTTCAAGCCGAAGATGTAGATCAAGCATCCGCAGCATTGATTACAGACCTAAAGCAAAGAGGCTTGCTGGATGAGACGCTCGTCATCTGGGGTGGAGAATTTGGGAGGACCAATTACTGTCAAGGCAAGATCCTGGTGGACAATTACGGACGTGATCACCATCCTCGTGCATTCTCGATCTGGATGGCAGGTGGCGGAGTGAAATCTGGAATGGTTTATGGCGAGACGGATGAATTTGGCTACAACATTACCGAAAACCCTGTTCACGTACATGACTTCCAAGCAACTGTGCTGCATCTCATGGGAATAGACCACGAACGCATGACATACAAGCACTTAGGTAGAAGATATCGCTTGACTGATGTCTCTGGAAAAGTTGTAAAAGATCTCATTGCCTAAAAGTTTTATGCTTAAAATATCTTCGATAAGATCTATTCTAGAAAGCACTCTTTTTGTGTGGATAGGTCTCACACTCATCATTACCCTTGCGGGAGATTCTCTGGTGCTCCCTGCTTGGATTCAGGTCCTAGGTAGAAGCCATCCTATCTTACTTCACTTTCCTATAGTTCTACTCCTAATGGGTTTACTGTTTTTCTGGATTCCAGGAATTGACAAGAAACCGGAGATTAGAGAAATAGGTGAAATCAGTTTTTTAGCAGGATGTAATTTTGCAGGAATTACTGTGCTAGCAGGTCTTATTTTGGCACAGGAAGAATACACTGGAGAGATCCTGACTTGGCATAAATGGGCAGGATTGATAGTTTTCTCTGGCTGTGTGATTCTCTATTTTTTCAGAGCTGCGCAAGCAAAAGTAATTCGCCTATCCAGCATCGTGTTAGCGGGAGCAATCATCGCTACCGGACATTGGGGAGCAGGTTTGACTCATGGAGAGGATTTCCTCTTGGCTCCTATCCAATCAAATGACATTGAATTAATTCCTTTAGCAGAAGCCGAGATCTTCGGTGATGTGATTCAGCCTATTTTGCAGGCAAAATGCCTGAGCTGTCATAAGGAAGGCAAAATAAAAGGCGAGCTGAGAATGGACCATATCGAAGGCTTGAAAAAAGGTGGAAAATCCGGGGCCTTCGTACTTGCAGGAGACTTTGAAAAATCACTTCTGATCCAGCGAATAAATCTCCCAGAAGATGATAAAAAGCACATGCCTCCCAAAAACAAGGCTCAACTTACAGATGAAGAGCTTTTGATCTTAAGTGAGTGGGTTGCAACTGGGGCTAGTTTTGACCAGAAACTTATTACGCTACCCGCAAAGAATGAGTTATATCAACTGGCTTCAGTAAAGTTTGAGGGAAATAAAATCTATAGCTTTAAAGCTGCTGATCCAGATGATATAAATGAACTCAACACTTCATTTCGATCTATTCTTCCCCTATTTCCAGAGTCGCCAGCTTTAGATGTTTCCTATTTCGGTATTTCTGCTTTTCCTCCCAAATCACTCTCAGACCTTAAAAACGTCAAGAATCAAATTGTTAGATTTAGCTTAAATAAAATGCCGTTGACTGGAGTTGATTTTAAATTTCTGAAAGACTTCAAACATTTGGAAGAGTTACAATTGAACTTTACAGATTTAGATTCAGAGCAGATAAAAGTAGTCTCCGAATTAAATACCTTGGAAGTTTTGGCCATTTCTGGCAATGCAATTGACCAAGCTTCACTCCAAAATATTGCTAAAATGAAGTCTTTGAAAAAGCTTTATTTGTGGCAAACAGGATTGAGCAATCAAGATCAGATAAGCATTCAAAAATCACTTCCTGAAACTCAAATAGACTTTGGCTTTGACGGCAAAGGGATCATCTATGATCTCAATAATCCGATCATCGCGCAGGAAAAGATGATCTATCAGGATAGCTTAGAGCTCAGTATTTCTCATCCGATCAAGACGGTTGAGATTCGCTATACATTGGATGGAACAGTTCCAGACAGTATTTCAAGCCCCCTATATAGCAATTCAATTTTTGTAAAGAATACTGGAAAGATACTTGCTAAGGCATTTGCTGCAGACTGGAAAGGATCGAAAGTAGCAGAATCAGTTTTCATGCGCTCTGGTCTTGCACCAACTGAATTCTCATTACTCCACGATCCAAATTCAAAGTACAAGGCTTCTGGAGTCGCCACGCTTTTTGATTTGGTGAAAGCAGAAGCAGCTAATCATGGTCAAAAATGGCTGGGTTTTCAGGATGAGCCTATGGTGTTGGAAGTGAGTTTTGCAAATTCCAACAATCCTAAGGAATTATCGGTCAGCCTTCTTTACAATGAAGCGGCACACATCTTCCCTCCTTCCAAAGTATCTGTTCAAGGGTTAGAAAATGGCAAGTGGAGTAATCTGGCCAGCGCTTCTCCTGCTATTCCCTTACAGGCATCTTCTGCAAGATCAGAATTGATAAGCTTATCCTTAGCAAATACAACTTATGAAAAGTTAAAAATCACAGTAACTCCAGTTCCTCACTTACCCAAGTGGCATCAAAATCCAGGAGACAAAGGATGGGTATTTGTGGATGAGGTGATTTTTAATAAATAGGTATCTCTAATCAAGTTTTAACAATTATAAATTTCATCTAACCCCTAATTAATCCGTTGTAAATCAGAGCACAACACTACTTTTACATATTTCGTATGTTCCTAAAAAATGCTTAGATTAAATCTATGTCTGACATTTGTTAAGAACTTCAAAAACGACTTTTTGTAATTTTTCATGAATCACGATCTAAATCGTAAGCAATCAATTGTCTTTTTCTCTGACATAGTCGGATATACGTTATTGATGGGTAGAGATGAGGATCAAGCATTTGAACTGATGAAGCAGAATCTTGAGCTTCATAAGAAAGTGTTAACTGCTTATCATGGATTAGTCATCAAAGAACTCGGGGATGGAATACTGGCTACTTTCGAAACAGCCGAGGAAGCTTTAAATGCTAGTTTTGAAATTCAAAAAGAGTGGCTTAAAACAAATGAACTCAAGCTTAGGATTGGTCTTCATTGCGGCGGAATTATCTTGGATCATGGCGATGTATTTGGTGACGCAGTGAACATAGCTTCACGAGTTCAAAGTATAGGAGTACCATCATGTATACTTTTTTCATCCAAAGTACTAGAACAAATCAAGCCATATTCCCACTTCGAATACGTCAGTTTAGGCTCATTCCGACTAAAAAATGTAGCTAAAGAATTAGACATATATGCTCTAAGTAATCACCCCCTTGCGGTACCAAAACGCAAGGAAATGATCAGCACAATTAAATTTCAAGAGAAGGAGCCTTGGAAATTTTGGGTTGCATTAAGTGTTGCAATACTTCTGTCAATTTTGTTAATCTATTCTCTTGTTTGGAATGGGTACACCTGGGAAAAGGACAAATCGGTGGCGGTGTTGCCTTTTGAAACTATAGGTGTTATAGAAGGGCAAGACACATATTCTAAAGATGTCACTGAAGAAATAATAGACCAATTATCAGAAATCAACGATATCAAGGTCATTTCCTACTCAACTGTAAGCTATTTTACCCTAGGTAATATCAATATAGACTCAATAGCCAAAGTTCTCAAGGTTTCTACAATTCTTCGCGGATCCATTCAATACCTTGGAGAAATGACCAAAGTAGATGTTCAGCTAATTGATAGTGAAAAAAATAAAAATCTATGGACAGAATCTTTTACTAGAAATGGGAAAGATTTATTGACAATCCAAAGTGAAATTGCAAAGGAAATCTCCAGGGTATTAGGCATTTCTTTGACAGCCAAAGAAGAGGCAGAAATTGGGAAGGTAATTACATCTAGCCCAGAAGCTTATGAATGGTATTTAAAGGCGAAAGATCATTATGCAAAATATACATTGGCAGACATGAAAATTGCTGCAGAATATTATAAAAAGGCTATAGAAATAGATCCAAATTTCACTCTGGCTTATGCAGGTTTAGCAAATTCATATGCCCAATTCCCTAGTTTAAGTGAAGATCAATCTTGGTACGAGTCAAGTTTAGAAGTTAGTGAAATTGGTTTGCAAATTGACCCAAACAATGCTGAACTATATAAGTGCAGAGGGAATATCTACTATAATTTAGGCCAGATTAATAATGCCAAAAGGTCATATGAAACAGCTTTATCCTCTAACCCTAATTATAGTCCGGCAATAGGTAATTTAGCTACGATTAACTTCTCAATGGGAAACCTAAGTGAATCTTTAATTGGGCAAAAAAAGTCTTCCAGTTTAAACCCTATTAATTATAAACCATACCAAATTGCAGGTTGGATCTATAGAATATTTAATCAGCCGAAAGAGGCATTAAACTGGCTTAATAAGTCAATTTCCTTAGCTGAAGATCCTGACACTTATAGCCTAATTGCGACAGTATTTATTTCGAATGATAAGATAAAGGATGCAAATGAATTAATTCCAAAAACTCTTACCCAAGAACCTAATTATAAAAATTTTGAATCTGCAGGTTTCATTTCTTTTTTCTCAAAAAAATACCCAGAAGCAGAACAATACTATAAAAAGTCGATCTTAGAACACTCCGATTTTGAAGAGGATTTATATTATGTGGTTCCAATAAATTACTCTTTCCTATTATTAAACAAGGGAGATAAAATAATAGCGGATAGCTTATTAAAGAAAGCGATTGAAATCCGGGAGAAAGCTATTTCAGAAAATAATGATGATTACAACATTAGACTGGATCTTGCAGCAGCTATGGCAATAAAAAAACAAAATCAAGAGGCTTTGAGATATCTTCGGGATGCCTTTGATTATGGCTGGAGAGATTTATTTTTTGTTACACAAAATCCCATATTTTATATACTTAAGGATGACCCCACTTTTGAAGAAATTATTTCACTAGTTCAGCAAGAAATTGAAAAAGAAAATCAATTAGCGACTTCTTTGAATCGAAGCCGCTAATTGAAAACCAGACAATTCGAAATTATTGGACTTTAGCAATTGGATACTTAGATGAAAAGTCATTATTCGCAGTTAATCCATAAACAATTTGTGCGTTAGTTGTTGTGGGTGCTCCTCCTGATGCATGGATGATCCCAGAAACCATTGCTGCGGACATAGATGTTCCACTTAATACAGCATACAAATTTCCTTTATAAGTAGAAAATACTATTTCTCCGGGCGCTACAAAATCAATAGAAGGCTTTATATACGTAGAGAAATCCGAATAAACAGGCATTGAGTAGGTTGATGTTGTAAAGTCAAACGTAGTTTTTATCGATCCTACAGTAATTAAATATGGGTTAGAGATTAAATCAAAACATCCAGGATAAAAATTATTTGAATTCTTCGCCTCGTTTCCAGCAGCCATAACTACGTATTTTTCAGCCTGGGCCAAATTATAAATACTTATTAAAAGTTTATTTCTAGGAGAATTATTCCCTGCAATTTTGCAATCGTTTCCGGGATTACTAGTATTAGTAAAGAAAGCACCAATACTTAAATTAATAATATCGAAAGGTTGAGCATATTCTACTATGTATTCCATGGCCTTCATGACCTTTTGCCAATTTCCAAATCCAAGCTTATTTATCACTTTGATGGAAACAAGTGGAGCACCAGGTGATACTCCATTCATGCCTAGCATGTTGGCATCTGAATTATTATGAGCTAGACCAGCTGCAATACCGGCACAATGAGTTCCGTGACCTATTTCATCTTCCAAAGCGTTCGATTCACCCGGAACAAATGATACTGATAAAGATTTATTAATTTGGTTTTTTAGATCCTGATGTCCTCCATCTATGCCTGAGTCCACTATCCAGATTTTCGAGTTCAAATTTCCTACCTCGCCATTAGGATTCACATATTTGACATTTGTACTTAAATGAGTGGTTGAATCATATTGCCATTCTTGCATTTTTGCCCGAATATTTTGATCTACTGGGTTTCCTTGCATTGTAGCCCTAATATTTTGGAAGGTGAAGTTCTTTTGCGCACTTACTACAATAGGATTATTCAAAAATTCAAGTGCTTGATGTGTGGTAATATTTTCGATTGATATTGCTGAAAAACTTATAACAAACACATTATCTTCAGTCACTTTAAAAGGAAAGTAATCTTGAACTGCATTGAGTATATCCTGTTTTTTCTTCTTTATCTGTTCTTTATTAAAATCTTGTTTTACAAAATCAAAATTTTCACCTATAATCGGTTGGAACTGCTCTTCATCAAGAAAAAACAGATATGAACCGGGTATCAAGTCTGCTGAATTTATCCCCATTGGATTTAGGGGATCTTCAATTTGAGAATTTTGATAATTTGTATTTTTAGAAATCTGGTTTCTTTTACAAGAAATCAGAATCAAACACAATAACAGAGGGAAAAATATCTTTTTCATAGCTATAAAAATTTAATTAGTTAAAAATCAACCGATTAACGGCATATGAAGCTAAGAAAACTCAACACTATTCAAAAATATTCTTAAATTTTTTTTACAAAAAACCTTATTCAAAAAGCATTATTTCTCTTTGGAAAGAATCTCCTTATACATTTCAATATTCTGATAAACTTTAGCGTCAAGTTCTGGCTCTTGGATATCCGTGAGTTTTTCCATCTGTTCTAAAATTGCTTTTGCAACTAACACACGAGCAGTTTCTTTGTTGTCTGAGGGAATTATAAACCATGGCGCATGAGGCTTGGAGGTCTTATTAATTGCCTCCTCATAGCACTTCTGGTAGTCATCCCATCTTTCTCGCTCCTTCAGATCTCCTGGAGAAAACTTCCAATTGTGTTTGGCTTTATTAAGTCGTCGTAATAGTCGCTGTCTTTGCTCCTCCTTACCGAGATGCAAATAGAATTTTAGGATGATCGTTCCATTATCAGAAATCTGCTTCTCGAAGTTGTTGATCTGTTCAAAACGTTTCTCCCAAAACTCATCAGTTATATCATCTGTTGAATTGATTCCTGGGATATTTTCTCCTAAAATATATTCAGGATGGACGCGTGTCACAAGAACATTTTCATAATGAGTGCGATTGAATACACCATATTTCCCTCGCTGAGGCAAGGCTACAACATGGCGCCACAGGTAATCATGTTGAAGCTCTAGTGTTGAAGGCGTTTTGAAGCTATGGACTACAACCCCACGAGGATTAAACTCCTTGAAGACTTCACGTATCAAACTATCTTTCCCTGCCGTGTCCATTCCCTGCAAACAGATTAGCACAGCGTACTTATTATGAGCATACATGATATCCTGATGCTCGCTTAGTTTTTCTCTCAATTTATTGAGTTCCTTCTCCTTCTTTTTTTCCGAAGACTCTAAATCAATTGCTGTTGGTATCTCTTTTAAGGAAATTGTCCTGCCTACTCTTAAGTTATCTATCGAAATATTTTTCATGTAGTTTGGAGTTTTGAATTGATATAATGAAGGTTTTCAAGTAAAGAACAAGATAATATTTTATCTTAACCCAACAGAAAAACCCCACCTTTTATCAACCATTCCCAATCTTTAAAATGAACCAAAATTTTATCTCACCAGGTGTAAGTAATAGATACCTGGCACTAGACGTACTACGTGGGTTGACCATTGCATTTATGATCGTAGTCAACACAGCGGGCGACTGGAGCAATTTGTTCGCGCCGCTAGCTCACGCATCTTGGCATGGATTCACGCCTACTGACTTGGTTTTCCCCACATTTCTTTTTGTAGTCGGTAATGCGATGAGCTTTTCCATGAAAAAGCTTCAACAAATGCCTAGCAGTGAGTTTTTCAAAAAGGTTGGAAAGAGAACTGTTCTGATATTTCTGATCGGTTGGTTACTTAATGCTTTCCCATTTTATGACATTTCCGCTACTGGTGCTATCAGTTTTATTGATTTGACTGAAGTTCGTCTTTTTGGTGTATTACAGAGAATAGCGCTTTGCTACTTCTTTGCATCAATCGTTCTGTATTATGGAGGCATCAAATTTGGCTGGATATTCAGTACCATCGCTCTGCTGGGCTATTGGGCTATCATGTATTTCTTCGGTGACGCTGGCGATCCCTACAGCCTGACAGGAAATGCTGCTATCAAACTTGACTTGGCCCTTATAGGTCCCGAAAGAATGTACGGCGGAGAAGGAATCCCTTTTGACCCAGAAGGAATCTTGAGTACGTTGCCAGGAATCGTTAATGTAATTGCAGGCTATCTCGCTGGGAAAATGATCCAGAAATTAGGAAACACCATGGATGCTGTAAAGAAATTAATTGCCATTGGATTAGTACTTATTGTAGTGTGTTATGCCTGGCACATATTTTTCCCTATAAATAAAAAAATCTGGACAAGCTCCTATGTACTGCTAACCACTGGGATTGACCTGTTCCTTCTTGCACTTCTTGTTGCTGTGATAGAGATCAAAAACTGGAGAGATTGGACCTATTTCTTTGAAGTTTTCGGGAGAAATCCGCTTATTCTTTATGTTTTGTCTGGTCTAGTGGTCACTCTTTTATCCATGATTCCAATTGGAGATACGACAATTAAAGGTTTCATCTATCAAAATTTCTACACGAGTTGGCTTTCTCCAAAAATGGCTTCGTTCCTCTTTGCCAGTAGTTATATGATGATCATTTGGCTCATTGGACTATGGATGGACAAGAGAAAAATATACATCAAAGTCTAAATACAATAATTCGGTAATCACATATATATCTATAAAAATGTATCTTGAGGTAAATTTTTAACCTAAGTTATATTTTTATGATACTAAAAATTGGAGTTTACAATGTAGCGTGGATGAGGGATCTTTTTGACACCGAAGGAAATCCAAAAATGACTGGAAAGGAACTTAGCAGGAGTCAACAGCTAGCCGAGGTGATCTCAGCAATGAATCCAGATTTCTTAGGAATAGCAGAAGGCCCAAACACGCTGGTGGACGGCTCAAAAACTGCTTCTGAGCAAATGGAAGTCTGGACTCAAGCTTTTATTTCAGGGTCAAACTATAAGGGAATTCACGGTTTTCCATCTGCTGGTCAGCAGGAACTATGTGCGATTTACAAACCCGACAAGGTTAACGTTCTTTTTACTCCTGAGACTAAGGAAGGAAAGCGATTTGATCAACCGTTCCTACAAGACACCACCAATCGACTGATAAAAGAGCAATACAGACACTATCGTCCTCCGCTTGAACTGAGTATCTTAGGTCTGGACGATAAGATGATCACACGCGTTATTATAGCCCACACCAAATCCAAAGGGATTTTTGATATGGTTGATTATGCTCGATTTGAACAGATATCTGCTAGAGATCGGCTCAAATTATTCGCAGAATGCATGTCAATACGGGAGCGATGTGATGAGTATCTGGAAAAAAACCAACAAGTCATGGTCATGGGTGATATCAATGACGGATTTGAACTGGACTTCTATGAAAATAAATTCTCGAAAAGTGCAGTTGAAATTCTACTGGGTGATCTTTGGAAACCAGATTATGTATTGAAAGCAGTTCTACCTAAACCAAAACTCAACAGCTATGGCTACACGCCAAACTCCAGTAGATACACGGATAGAATTACTGGAGATAAGATCAATGTGCTAATAGACCACATACTAGCTAGCCAAAGATTAAAAGTATTGAATGGTACTGTATGGAACCCGTATTCAGAAAAAAGCAACCCTATAATTCAGTCAATAAGCGATTCTCTAAAAAAAGCTTCGGACCATTTTCCCGTTCTTTGTGAAATAGAAACATCAAATTCATAACAAACTATGGATCAGGCAGCACAAACAATGATTGACAATCTAGAGAAGAACACTGGAAAAAGTCTCGATCAATGGATTGCATTAGTTCACAAAGAAGGTCTTAAGAAGCATGGAGAAATCCTTAAATTCTTAAAGTCAGATCATGAGTTTACTCACGGATTTGCTAATCTTGTAGCACACAAAGCGCTAAAATCTGATGCTGCATCTGCATCAGATTCAGATGAGTTGATCAATAAGCAATACAAAGGAAAGGAGCATTTTTTGCCGATTTATGAAAAACTAAGGACTGAGATTAAAACATTTGGGATAGATGTGGAATTTGCCCCGAAAGTTTCTTATGTGAGTTTAAAGCGGAAAAAGCAGTTTGCGATGCTAATTCCAGCTACCAAAACTAGATTTGAAATCGGTTTAAATTTGAAAGGTCTTCCTGCTGAAGGGATCTTGGAAATCGACACAAAAACCAATGGCATGTGCAGTCACAAAATTTTCCTATCCGATAAATCTGAAATCAATTCGAAAGTAATTACTTGGATTAAAACCGCTTACGAAGCAGCCGGATAACTTGTATCAGCACAAAAAAGGATCGCATTTAGTCAATTGCTGCAATGTATATTCTGTAATTTGGGGATATCTTATTTTCTAAATTGATATCTCCTTTTTCATGCCTACTTACAAAGATTACAAATGTCCCCCCATCAAAAGCTTTATTGTTTCACTTTTTATCCTTTTGGGACAAAACGCTTTTGCCCAAAGCACTGAAAAAACTTATCACAAGGCAGAGTATTTCCTCAGTACTAATATCCAGCGCGAAGTTTATCACTTGGATGTGATTCCAAATTGGTTAAACGACAAAAAGAGCTTCTGGCATCAGACTTACACCGAAGATGGCATGCGTTTTTTTCTTACAGATATTGAAAATGGAGAGACCAAAGTAGCCTTTGATCATTCCGAATTAGCTAATTTATTAAGTGAAAAAAGCGGAGAAATAATTGATTCTGAAAATCTACCATTCAAAAGAATTCAATTTAAAGATGATGGTTCTGCAGAATTTGATTGGAAAAATAAGACCTGGACTTACGCCAAAGGCGGTCTTGAGTCAAAAGGAATTTCAGATGAATCCAGAGACAGAACAGTTTCTATTTCCCCAGATGGCAAATGGAAAGCCTATGTGAAGGACTTCAATCTTTTCGTAGAAAATCTAGAAACAAGCGAGGAAATTCAGCTGAGTTACGATGGTAAAAGGGATTTTGAATATGCATCATTCTGGGGATGGTCAGATATGGTTCTTGGAGAAAACGGGCAGCGGCCGGAGCATTTAACTATTAATTGGTCACCAGATTCCAAGAAAATCCAAACTCAGATTGTCGATTTACGCTTAGCCGAGAAGATGTTACTTTTAGACAATAGTCAAGATGATAAATTTCGTCCTCAATTGATGGGATACTATCGAGCATCGCCAGAAGACACTTCGGTAGTGATGTACACGCCTGTTTTGTTTGAAATAGAAAGCAAAAAAGAGACAAGATTCCCTGGACTTTCACTTCCACATTTTATAGAAATGTATTTCAATTGGGATGATAATAGTGAAAATTTTTACGGAACCTATTTGCAGAGAGGTTTTAAAAGCTTTGATATTCTTGATATTAACGTAGAGAGCAAGGAAATCCGAAAGGTCTATTCTGAATCTTCTGAAACTCATATTAACAACAACAATATTTTCAGACGATTGGAGAATGGACAATTCATCTTAGGAACCGAGAAATCAAACTGGAATCAGCTTTATCTGATGGATTGGAAGACTGGGGAACTAGTGAATCAAATCACTTCTGGAGATTATGTCGTCAAAAACATTCTTTCTATTAACGAAGAAGAACGAGTCATTTACTTCGAAGCTGCCGGAAAGGAAAAAGATGTGAACCCTTACTATTCCTTTGTTTATAAAGTAAATTTTGACGGTTCTGGGCTTGCATTATTGACTCCTGAAAACGCATTTCATGACATCAGTTATGGAAGTGGAAAGGATTATTTCATCGATAATTATTCCACAGTGGATCAACCCACAGTATCCGTAGTTAGGGAATTGAAGACTGGTAAGATTGTACATGAGATCTCCAAAGCAGATATCTCTAATCTGCTAAAGAAAGGATATCAAAGCCCGAAGCAATTCACAGCAGCAGCAAAAGATGGAAAAACTACTATTTATGGGATTTACTATATGCCGACAGATTTCAGCTCCAAGAAAAAATATCCAATCATAGACTATACCTATTCTGGACCCCACATTGATATTACCCCTAAAACATTCCGAGCTGGATTAGTTGGATTACAGCAACCGATGGCTGAGCTTGGGTTTGTAGTAGTAACGGTGGATGGACTTGGCACACATGGTCGAGGAAAAGCATTCAACGATGCATCGTATAGAAATCTAGGCGACGGCACAACAGATCACGTTTTAGCGATCAAGGAGCTGGCAGCTAAAAACAAATTCATGGACGTGAGCAAAGTTGGGATATTTGGTCACTCGGCAGGCGGCTATGATGCGGGCAGGGCAATGTTGCTACATCCTGATTTTTACAAAGTAGGCGTTGCTTCTGCGGGAGATCACGATCACAGGATGGAAAAAGCCTGGTGGCCAGAGATGTATATGGGATATCCAGTGGGTGATTTCTATCATGAGCAATCCAATGTCACCAATGCCGCAAATCTCAAGGGTTATTTACTTTTGGCACATGGAGGAATAGATGAAAATGTAAACCCATCGGCAACTTTCAAGTTTGCAGAGGCGCTGATTAATGCTGGGAAAGACTTTGACTTATTTATCTGGCCTAGTAGAAATCACAGCTTTGGAAGAACTGACGGCGATTATTTCACCAAAAAGCGTTGGGATTACTTCATCGAACATCTGATGGGTGAGCAACCTATTAGGCATTATCAGATTCAGAAGTGATAAATTGAGATATTATATTGGGAAATAGCACAACTCAGATTTTTCGAAAATCACAGGAAAATATACCTCAGGGATAGATTAACTCATAAAGACTTTTTAAGACAATCTAAAGCCATGTAAGTCATGCTTCTCCGAAGCAATGAGATCCGATGCATTGATTACGGTAATTTCCATAAAATAATTGTTAAAATAACCGCCTCAAAAAAATTAAACATAACTATTTCAAGGAGGAATTTACTTATTTAATAATAGACAATAAAAAAGCAGGAGAAAATCTCCTGCTCTTTATTTGAAAACTAAACCAACTATTATTTAACTACCACAATGAATTCAAAAATAATAAATTTATAGTAGAATCAAAATTCCAAATAAAAATTTGTTCTGTTTATTTCTTCTCAGGGAAGTTACCACGTTTAAATGCAATTCCCAATGCTAATCCCTGACTAAATTGAACTTTATTATCCTGGTCCAAATCGTAGATCATTAAACTAGTCAAACTAACATTTACAAGATTGGAAACTTTGGCTGTTAGCCCGAAGTCTAAGCGGTGATCTATTGCATCGAAAGCAAAGGTCTCATAGTTAGCGTACATTTGATACCTAACCATCAATGACAAATTTTCAGACAATTTCTTATTGTAGTCAGCCATTAAGCTGAATGCTAACCACTCGGTGCGTACGGTCTCTCCTATTGGCACACCATAGTTTTTCGGCACATTCAAATACAAATCTTTATCCGTGACGAATGTCCATCTAGGAGAGAATGGAGAAATCCGTAAGCTAAACTCATCATTCGGTTTATATTCTACACCTAGAGAGGTAGTAAAATAAGCAGGATTGGCAAATTTTGAGATTAGTATCGGTTCGGCATCTTCGGGGAATTCATAACCAGGAGCAAACTGGGAAAGAAAATTAACAGCAAAGAAATAATTCCATTTATCATTAATCTGGTAGCCTACTTTTGAATCAAGAAAAATACGGTCATTAGATTTACGACCTTCCTCACCTTTGTTTTTCACCACACCATAGATAAAATCCATTGTGTTGTCCCAAGACCATTTGTCTTTTGCATAATTTGCACGACCGTTGAGATACACGCCTAAGGCTACCGAGTTTACTCCACCACCTTGCCAATTTCCACTGAAAGAAGCCTGGTTAAGATTTAGTCCTCCCTGAGTTTCCTTGAGCCAATAGCTTGTATCTTTGGGAGTCAATGCTATGTCTTCTTGGGCAAATGCTTGCCCAAAAAACATGAGTGAAAGAAAAAGTGTAGAAATTCTTTTCATAATTAATAGAAGTTAAAATATTTCAATACAATTAAATAAAATACAAATATGGAAAATGACTTGGAAAATGAATTGATAATTCGTGATTATTTAGCCCGACAGCGAACAACTCTGTCTAATGACAGGACCTTACTGTCATTTATTCGAACATCTCTGTACTTTATGGTTTCTGGTACAGCGCTGTTTGAAGTTAAACAACTAGATCATGTGAGACAATTAGGATACTTGGCATTTGGATTGAGTTTGGTGTTTTTAATCGTCGGTATTGTGAATTATCTCCGCATCCGTAAAAAGCTTAAAAAAGGAAATTACTTAAAAATGTAATAAATGACGTTCGAAATCGGCCTTGTTTTTTTTATTATTATTAGTGCAGTTATTTTATTTTTCACGGAGAAGTTCACCATAGATACTGTTTCAATCGGTGTAATGGTAGCATTTCTATTAACGGGAATTTTGGAGGTGGATGAAGGTCTTTCTGGATTCTCAAATCCTGCAACGATCACCGTAGCCGCCATGTTTGTTGTATCGGCTGCAATCTTCAACACAGGTCTATTAGATAGTTTCACCCAGAAGCTAAGTTCTCAAGCAGGTAAAGGTCAAACTCATCTGCTATTCACGCTCATGATTTCTGCCGGATTCCTTTCTGCATTCATCTCTGATACCGCTGTAGTGGCATTGCTGATGCCAGCAGTAATACGCCTTAATAAAACAGATAATATCCCTCCTTCCAAGTTGCTGATGCCCCTTTCATTTGGTGCTCTAATGGGTGGGATTTGCACATTGCTGGGTACTAGCACGAATATATTGGTGAGTGGAATCGCCGAAAAATCTGGACTTCCTTCGTTTGGAGTATTTGAAATGAGTTTAATGGGTTTGGTATTTTTCGCTACAGGATTGATTTACATGCTGACTATCGGTAGATGGCTAACTCCAAGTAGAAAACCCAAAACAGAAATTGGAGAAAGTATTCAGCTGGGCAACTATCTATCAGAATTGGTTATTCAAAAGGATTTTGAACAATTAAATGAGCCTCTTTTCAAGCAGGCTATCTTTGAAAAACTGCCAATAAAGGCATTGCAGATCATTAGATCAGATGGCAGAAAAGTTCGTGTTTATCCAAATACATCTATTCAAGAAGGTGACATTATCAGAATTAACAGTGACAAAGAAAACTTGGAGAAAATCAAAACCACTAAAGGAATTGAGCTAAAAGCTGATTTAAAATGGAATGTCGAAAATATTACAAACGATGATGAAAGGCTTTATGAAGCCATGGTAACGCCTAATTCATTCCTAATAAATAAAAGCATTAAAGATCTGAATTTCAAAAAACTCTACAATCAAGTTCTTGTAATAGGAATAAGGCACAGATCTGATATGCTGGAATCTCTACTCGCTAGAACCGCTTTGCGAGCAGGGGATATTTTACTGCTTCGGGCAACCGATGAATCAATCCAAAGTATTGAAAGCAGTGACGATTTGCTCCTTTTGTCTGAGACAAAAAGCAAAATTCTCAACAAGAAGAAGAGCTTTTTAACGCTTGCTGTGCTCGCCTTGATCATTGGATTGGCCTCTTTCGAAGTATTCCCAATAGTAGTAACTGCGGTGGCAGGAGCAATCACACTAATCATGTTACGCTCACTTAGTGCTGAACAGGCGTACAAAGCCATTGATTGGAAAGTAATCCTTATGTTAGCTGGTGTTCTGTCAATGGGAATGGCATTAGAAAAGACAGGTGGATCTCAGCTTATTGGCTCTTCGATCGTAGATGGAGTTGGACAATATGGCCCTAGAGCTGTGATGAGCGCATTATTTGCGTTAACCTTTATGCTCACCAATGTGATGTCAAATAATGCAACTGCCGCCCTCCTGGCCCCAATAGCAATTAGTATTGCAGCTGCACTTAATGTTGATTCTCGTCCAATGCTAATGGCTGTGACATTCGCTGCAAGTTTGAGCTTTATGACTCCTATGGGTTACCAAACTAATACCATGATTTACACCCCAGGAAACTATAGATTTAGCGACTATATTAAAATAGGAACTCCTTTAAATTTACTACTTTGGATAGTTGCCACGATAGGCATCCCTTATTTTTTCCCATTTTAATTTGTCTAAAAATTGCCTAAAAATAAATATCTTATCTCTGTCATTTAAGTTAAACATCGTAACCCAAAAACAATTATGAAAATCTTCAGTATAGTACTAATCGTCGCTGGCATTTTAATGCTTTTCAGCAATAGCTTTTCTTTTACGACAAAAGAAAAAATAGTGGATGCAGGCCCAATTCAAATTAGTGCTGATAAGCAAAGAGAAGTCAATTGGCCTACCTATGCTGGAGGAATTATACTTGCTGCAGGAGTTATTTTGTTGGTAGTAGATCAGAAAAAAAAGTAATCTCTGAGTACTTATCACTTTGTTCCATTAACTCCATTTGCATTTGAAATTAGCAGCAGTAGATATTGGTTCCAATGCTATACGAATGCAGATAACCAGCATAACTCAGTATGAGGGGGTCATAAAATTCAAAAGAATTGAATACTTACGATTCCCCTTACGCTTGGGTTTGGATGTGTTTAATACCCAAAAAATCACCGAAGGAAATCGGAGAAAATTCATCAAATTGATGAAGGCGTTCAAGATCCTTATCGATCTATATGAGGTCGATGACTACATGGCTTGCGCTACTTCTGCGATGCGAGAAAGTGTAAATGGGAAAGAGATTGCGTTAGAAGTTAAGGAAGAGATTGGGCTGAAAATCAACATTATTGATGGTAATAAGGAAGCCGAATTAATTAATAAATCCCTTAACAAATTCTTCGACGAAAAAACTTATTTACACATAGATGTAGGCGGAGGAAGCACAGAGGTTAATATTTATAAAAATCGTGTAAAGTTAAGCTCCAAATCATTTCAAATTGGTTCAGTTCGATCCTTGGATCATAAAGAAGCTACCTCTGTTTGGAATTCTATGGAGGACTTCGTCCAAAAATATTTAGAAAATTCTCATTCGGTCATTTCTATTGGAACTGGCGGGAATATCAATAAGATTTTTGAACTTTCCTTACCACGAAAAAACAAGCGCTACTTGGACGTTGAAAAGATCGAATACGTCCTTGATCAGCTACAAAAACTCACTTTTGAGGAGAGAGTAAACAAGCTTAATTTAAATCATGACCGAGCTGACGTAATTATTCCTGCTGGAAAAATCTATCAGCGGATTATGAAGGCAGCTAATTCTAAGAAGATGCTTGTGCCTGATCTGGGTTTGAAAGATGGAATTATTCAAGTGCTCTATGAGCGAAACAAAACAAAAAAGCCTCTTATATAGAGGCTTTTTCTGTTAATCTACTAGCTGAACTTGCATAACACTTTCTGCATCTAGATTAAAAAACTCCCTATGAACGTTGAATTCAGGCTCTTCTCCTACTGGCGTTTTAGCTAAGTAAGTGCCATCTTCCTGCATCACATAAGAGTTTACATTATCCTTTAGATTATAGGCTAGAATATTCATTAATTGTTTCTCTAGCAAGGGAGACTCAACTTTGAACAATGCCTCTAATCTCTTGTCAAAGCTTCGGACCATCATATCTGCGCTCCCCGCGTAGGTTTTGGTATCCCCATTATTGTGAAAATGATAGATTCTAGAATGCTCCAAGAAATCACCTACGATAGATAGCACTTCAATATTTTCACTCAACCCTACTCTTCCAGGTCTTATACAGCAAATCCCACGGATAATTAATTTAATCGTTACTCCTGATTGTGATGCCCTATACAATGCATAGATCATCTCAGAATCTTCAAGAGAATTGACTTTAATGAAAATACCGCTTGGCAAGCCATTTTTTGCGTTTTCTGCTTCTTCCTCTATGTATTCGATTAGCTGATTTCTCATATCACGTGGCGCCGTGATTAGGTTTCGGTATTGCGATGGCATTGAGTGCCCAGTGATTACGTTGAAAAATTCTGATACATCATTTGCCAAAATCTCATTGGTAGTCATCAAGCCAATGTCTGTATATAGCCTAGAGGTATCTTCATTGTAATTGCCTGAACCTAAATGAACAAATCGAGTAATCTCACCTCCATCACGCTTCACGATAAGTAAAAGCTTGGTGTGAGTTTTCAAATTTGAAATTCCGTAAATAACGAAGCAACCGGCCTTTTGAAGCTTTTTAGCTTCTCTAATATTATTTTCCTCGTCAAATCTAGCTTTCACCTCAAACAGCACAGAAACGTGTTTTCCATTCTCCGCGGCTTTAAGCAAAGCTTTTGTTATTCTACTATCTTTTGCAAGCCTATAAATTGTCATTTTGATAGCCATCACATCAGGATCCTCAGACGCTTTTTCTATCAAATCTAAAATTGGTTCTATGTTATTGTAAGGATGGTGCAGCAAAATATCCTTTTCCTTCAACACATCGAAAATATCTGCTACTCCTTCATCTTGGTAGGAAAGTGGCTTCACAGGATCGGTAATTTGTGGCAAGCGCTCACGGAATTTTTTGTTTCCTACAATCTGCCAAAGTCCGGTAAAATCAATCATACTGGTTCTTTTAACCAGAAATACAGAATCCATTTTCAGGTTCCATCTTTCCAAAAGTGAATTTATCATCCACTTACTATAGCCTTCTTCGATCTCTATCTTAACTACACGCCCACTTTTTCTCTCCATCAACTTTCGCTTCACTTCTTCCAGAAAGTTTGCGTCCATATCTTCACTTTCTTCCAAGGTAAAGTCTCCATTTCTTGTGATTCTGAAAAGACTAATCCCTTCGATCTGTACATTTCTGAAAAGTGAAATAATATTTTCACGGATCACTTCCTCGATAGGTATCAACAAAAGTGAGTCTTCTCGCTCTATTTCAAAAAACCGTGGAATATTTGCTGGAATCTGCACAAAACTCATTTTACGCATATCCTGTCTATCTCCTGGACTTGTGGTTACCACACCAAATACCAAGAGCTTATTCATCAAAATAGGAAAAGTGCGATACCCGTCATACACCATTGGCGTAAGCATAGGATAAATAGCTTTCAGAAAATAATCGTGTACTTTCTCTTGCTCTTTGTCAGTAAGCTTAGACAGATTACTCAATACAACTCCTTGTTCCTGCAACTCAGGCATAATTACTTGAGTAAAATGGTCGTGCTGATCAGAGTGAAAGGCATGACTCTCATTCATCAGCTTAGCCTTGAATGGTTCCTCTCTCAATCCTGAATAATCTACTCGCTCTTTATCATAGTCGAGATAATTGTAAAGTGAGCCTACTCGGATCATAAAAAACTCATCCAAATTGGAAGCAGTTATTGCCAGGAATTTAAGTTTTTCAAAAACGCTACGATGCATTTTCTTGGATTGATCCAAGACACGCTCATTAAATTTCAGCCAGCTTAAGTCCCTACTTACCAGATCACTCTGTTGTATTATCGAATCGTATTTTTCAACCACTTCCAATTTCATTGCATTCAAAGTTATCAGTAAAAAAAGCAAGTCAGATCTTGCTTTCCTAATTTGGGATTATAGTTTTATTAAAATAAAAAAGGGGCTAAAAAGCCCCTTTTGAGTAATTATGAATCGATTTTTGCGTATTTCGCATTCTTCTCGATAAACTCTCTTCTCGGGGCTACTTCATCTCCCATCAGCACACTAAAGAGATGATCTGCTTCTGCTGCTGATTCAATATTAACCTGTTTAATAGTCCTCACACTTGGATCCATCGTGGTAGTCCAAAGTTGCTCTGGATTCATTTCACCAAGACCTTTATATCGCTGTATACCCACACTATCTTCTCGACCATCCTTAGCCATATCAGCAGTATGCATTTTGCGTTCTTCTTCTGTCCAGCAATATCTCTCATCTTTACCTCTTTTCAATAAATATAATGGAGGTAAAGCAATATATAAATAGCCATGCTCGATCAATGTTCTCATATACCTAAAGAACAATGTCAGAATCAAAGTACGGATGTGAGATCCGTCAATATCAGCATCCGTCATGATGATGATTTTATGATAGCGAAGATTAGTTAAGTCTAATTCCTTGTCATCATTCAAGGTTCCAATTTTAACCCCAAGTGCGGTAAGAATGTTTTTAATCTCTTCGTTATCGTAAATTTTGTGCTCATGCGCTTTTTCTACATTCAGAATTTTACCTTTCAAAGGCAAAATGGCCTGAAAATCACGATCACGACCTTGCTTGGCAGATCCACCTGCCGAGTCCCCTTCCACTAGGTATAATTCACAAACTGTAGGATCTGAATTTGCACAATCGGCCAATTTACCAGGAAGACCTCCGCCTCCAAGTATATTTTTACGCTGGACCATTTCACGCGCTTTTTTAGCTGCGTGTCTAGCTTGTGCCGCCAAGATCACTTTACCTACGATAATTTTTGCTTCCTTAGGATGCTCTTCCAGCCAAGACTGCAAAGCTTCGGAAACGGCACTATCAACGGCTCCAACAACCTCAGAGTTACCTAATTTTGCTTTGGTCTGACCTTCAAATTGTGGTTCCTGAACCTTCACTGAGATTACTGCAGTAAGACCTTCACGAAAATCATCACCAGAAACTTCTAGCTTTAACTTATCCAACATTCCGGATTTGTCAGCGTAAGATTTTAGCGTTCTGGTAAGTGCTCTTCTAAATCCTGAAACGTGGCTACCGCCTTCGTATGTGTTAATTGTATTCACATAAGAAACTACATTCTCAGAATACGAAGTATTGTAATTCATAGCTACCTGCACAGGTACGCCATTCTTTTCTGTATCTATAGAAATAGGTGTATCGATGATTTTCACACGACTGACATCTAAGTATTGGACGAATTCTACCAGTCCTCCTTCAGAATAGAAATCATCAGATTTTACAGTCCCATCATCCTCAGTTTCTCTTAGGTCAGTAAGTAATATTCTGATACCTGCATTCAAAAATGACATCTCACGAAGTCTATTCGCTATTGTCTCATATTTGAATTCTGTAATAGCAAAAATTGTAGTATCAGGCTTAAAGTGAATCGTAGTTCCTCGACGATCGGTAGTTCCAACCTCTCTTGCTGAATACTGCGGAGCGCCGATTTTGAATTCCTGTTCAGTGATTACCCCGTTGCGATAAACTGTTGCCTTTAAATCTTCAGAAAGTGCATTCACACAAGAAACACCCACACCATGCAATCCTCCTGAAACCTTGTAGGTATCTTTATCAAACTTACCTCCGGCGTGCAGCACAGTTAACACTACTTCAAGAGCTGACTTCTTCTCCTTTTCGTGCATATCTGTAGGAATTCCACGGCCGTTATCTTCGACGGTGATGGAATTATCTACATTTACAGTGACTTTTATCGTATCGCAATGCCCTGCAAGTGCCTCATCTATAGAGTTATCGACTACTTCCCAAATAAGGTGATGGAGACCTCTTATCCCAATATCACCTATATACATAGCAGGCCTCTTACGAACCGCTTCAAGACCTTCTAATACCTGAATGTTACCGGCACCGTATTCGGCTGGATTCTTAGCTTTATCTTCACTCATATGTTTTGGAGAAAACCCTTAAATCGGGTCAAAAAGGGTGATTTTATGTTCAATTATAGATTCGGCAAGGTAGGAAAAAAAAGTGACTTTTCACAGCTTTAACACCTTCTCTGTTGCATAAAAATAAGCGTTTTGCAGGACACCTTAAGTTATTGGTTTTATGGGTATTAATATTGATTTGCACTGAGCATTACCAAAGTGCAAGCTTCTAGAACCTCAATACCTTTAGCATTTGCTTTTTGGAAAAAAATAGGATTTTCAGTCCCAGGGTTGAAAATGATTCTCTTTGGGCTCAGACCAATCAAATAATCAATCCATTCCTCCTGATTGGCGGTGCCAATATAAAGGGTAATGGTATGAATATTTTCCAACTGAGGTTTTGATCGGAGATCGATGATTTTCTCACCAAAAACCTCACCCGTTTTAATTCCTATGGGAATGAAAGGAACTCCAGCGCGAGCTAATCTACTCGCTGCAAAATAGGCATACCGAGATGTGTTAATCGTTGCCCCTACTATTAATGTTAACTTATCAGACATCGCCTCTACTTCCAAAAGTTCTATCTCGCTCAAAGGTATCCATATGCCTATGCTTTTTGGTTTCGTAGATATCAGCTAGAGTGATCAAAATTCCAGTTTCTTCTACTTCTCCAAACTCATCATTCAAAGCGGTTCCAAAGGTCATCATCGTTGGTGACAAGTTCATATAAGTATTGATCAGTGGTGGGATATTTTCTCCATAAGTACGAATCTTACCATTAAGTAACTTATACCCCTCTTTGTATTCTAAGCCTTCAAATGGATTTCCATTGTTTGGAAGATCTGTTTCGTAGCCTAACCTTAAATTCTCCTTGGGCTTTACCAATCCATCATTGTCTGGGAAATAGTAATTCATAAACATGAGGAGCAAATCTCTTCCTTCGCGGCTGAAGTGAGGATACATCGTTACTTTGCCAAAGAGATATTTGACATCAGGATTCATTAAAACTACAGCTCCTAGCCCGTCCCACAGGTTATCTAAACTGAAAATTCCTTTTCTATTATCTAATGCAGGTTGGTATTTTGGCTGCACGAAGGAACGGCCCAACTCGATGGTAGAAGGAATAAAATCTTTTACAAAACGGTCAGAAAAATCAAATAAGTGAGTGGTAGAAAGATTTAAGCTCCCATCACTATTAATTGAGTTTTTGCATTTTATCAATCTGTAACCAGCCACTATTTCTTCATCTTCAGGATTCCAAGTGACTAACTGATCATAGCAATTATCGCAGATATCATTTTCATCTAAATCAAGCTCTAGACCTGTACCGCCTCCCGCTGCTCTGAAAGTCAGTTCTCGTAATCTTCCAATCTCTCGAACGACGTTCGGGGAATTATGATAATTAACCAAGTAAACCAGGTTGTCCCCATTATTTGTATATCGTAAAAATCTTTCCGGTCTTAGTTCAGCTTTCAGTAGCTTCTTATCTATTGGCGGAATTATCGCTGCTTCTCTATTCATCCTTTTTTACCAAGTTCGTAAACTACATCCTTCACATGTTCCGCCCAATCTCTATCCGACTTGGATGAGTTTAGGCTTTGATAGGAAATCTGTTCACCTACAGTGATTACCACTTTTTTTCCTTGCTGCTTGTATAATTCATCAGCTAAATAAAACATTTCAATATTCGCTTTGATCCCAATCTTCTTTCTCCAAAATGCCAAATTGTAGAAGAAACTGGAATTCTTTCCGCCTATAAAACAAGGTAGGATATCTTTTTTGTATTTCTTTGATTTGGCTATAAAGCTCTTTTTCCATTCCAAATCCCTAATACCAGAATCATCCTTCCGAGAAACTAATCCTGCTGGGAAAATTATCACTGCATAAGACTCTGAATAGGCTGATTCAATGGCAGCCAAAGTATCGCCTGAATTCTTACCATGCTTATTGATAGGTACAAATAATGGATCAAAGTTTTTAAGAGCCATCAATAGATCATTCACAAGAAATCGCATATCAGTTCTGACACTACTGATGGCTTGCATCAAGGCTATTCCATCTATTCCACCTAAGGGATGGTTAGCTGCGAGGATAATCCCGCCAGTCTTCGGGATATTCTCCGCTCCTACCAGTTCTACTTCTATATTCAATTCACTGATTATACCTTTTGCAAAATCTATCCCATGCAAGTGATCCACTCGATCCAAGACTCCATTCATCCATTCCTCGTGAGTTACGCCTTTTATATAGTTCAGGATAAATCCCGGCATCCATCTCAAAAGTGCAGGGTTTTTAGAAGCTATGAGTTTCTCTATATCGATAAATTTCTTGGACATTAATCTGGGTGGTTCGCGGGTAGGTCTATCAGCAAGAGATGAAATAGTAAAATTTCAGCTTTAAAGTAAGGCTAAAAGTACAAAAAAACAGGTTTAACATTGCGATTCGAAGTGGTGATGGGATTACTACCCTGAAAACCAATCCAGTTAATTTATGTTCTGGTGAAAAACCGATGCGATCAAGTGCTATTCTCTTGATGTTTAACTGCTCATTTCCTTTTTCCTTCCAAAAATACTTCGCGGATACTCCTATCAAAATGTGAATCTAAAGATGCCTTCCTACATGCCTCCAATTAATTCCTTATTTTTGCTCTCTGAAATCGAGCAGGAGGAAATCGTAACTAACGGATATGATTATCACTCATGTGAGATACCATGTGGTAATTAAATAATAAATTATAAACACATGAAAAACGACACCTTATGAGCGAAATCATCTTATCACTTTGTCCCGGCCCTTGGCAAGATTATGAACTTATTGACACTGGAGGTTTTGAGAAATTGGAACGCTTTGGAAAATTTATACTTAGCAGGCCAGAGCCTCAGGCAATTTGGGATAAAACACTTCCAGAAAGTGAGTGGAGAAATCTAGCACATGCACATTTTGCTAAAGAAAAAAGCAATCCTGAAAAAGGAAATTGGGAGCAATTGAAGCAAATGCCTCATAACTGGGCAATTGAATATACTAATCCTGAAGGACTAAACTTAAAACTGAATCTGGCTCAGACTTCGTTCAAGCATATTGGACTCTTTCCAGAGCAAGCCGTCAACTGGGATTATTTATACAAAACCATCAAGCGTTCCCCAGTACCTAAACCTAAGGTGCTAAATCTTTTTGCCTATACAGGTGCAGCGAGTGTGGCGGCAAAAGCTGCAGGTGCAGATGTCACCCACTTGGATTCGGTGAAGCAGGTCGTGACTTGGTCTAGACATAATATGGAATCTTCAGGTCAAGCCGACATCCGCTGGATGGTGGACGATGCAATGAAATTTATCAAGCGCGAAGCTCGCCGAGGTAATAAGTACAATGGAATCATCCTTGATCCTCCAGCTTATGGTCGTGGTCCTGATGGAGAAAAGTGGGTTCTCGAAGAGCAAATCAATGAAATGCTGAAAGTCTGCGCTGAAATCTTAGACCCAAAAGATCATTTCCTATTGCTGAATATGTATTCGTTGAGCTTCTCTTCGCTCATCGCAGCAAACTTGATTAATACTACTTTCAAAAATGTACAGAACGCCGAACATGGCGAACTTTACCTTCAGGATAATCAAAACAAAAAATTGCCATTGGGAATCTTCTTTAGATTTTCGAGTTTTTGAACTAAACCAGCACAATGAATAACCGACAGCTTTTCCTTCAGCATTTAGCACAAACGACTGATTTCCCTTTGATGATCGAAGTGGAAAAAGCAGAAGGGATTTATCTTTTTGGGTCAAATGGGGAGAAATACATTGATCTAATCTCTGGAATCGGCGTGAGTAATGTCGGGCATAGGCACCCAAAAGTTCTGGAAGCAATACAAGGCCAACTTGACAAATACCTTCATCTGATGGTGTATGGTGAGTATATTCAAAGTCCGCAGTCACTTTTAGCAAAGGCACTTTGCGATACCTTACCTGAGAAATTGGATAATGTCTATCTAGTCAACAGCGGAAGTGAAGCTATAGAAGGCGCGATGAAACTTGCAAAGCGCTACACGGGGAAGCCAAATTTTATCTCCTGTGTGGATGCTTATCATGGAAGTTCACACGGTTCCTTGAGCATTGGAGGAAATGAGATTTTCAAACAAGCTTATCGTCCCCTACTTCCTGGAGTAAGCCATATAAATTATGGTAAGCTCTCAGATTTAGAAACTATCAATTCAGATACTGCCGCTGTAATTATCGAAACGATCCAGGGTGAAGCTGGAATTAGAGTTGCTACCAAAGAGTATTTTCAAGCTTTGCGTACCCGCTGTGATGAAACTGGCACTTTGCTGATTTTGGACGAGGTGCAGTGTGGCTTTGGCAGAACAGGCAAGTTCTGGGCTTTCGAGCATTTTGAGATCATTCCTGATATCGTGGTTTGTGCCAAGGGCATGGGCGGCGGTATGCCAATCGGTGCGTTCATCGCCAATAAAGAGGTGATGGGAGTATTCAAAAACAATCCAATTCTAGGACATATCACCACTTTTGGAGGACATCCAGTAAGCTCTGCAGCTTCTTTGTCCACAATAAAAATCCTATTAGAAGAAAAGCTAATTGAGGAGGTGGAAGAGAAAGCCAATTTATTCAAATCCCTTTTGGTACATCCAAAAATCAAAAGCATTAGAAATAAAGGATTACTAATGGCCGTAGAATTTGATTCCTTTGATGTGTTAAAACCTATTATAGATACAGCGATTGAGATGGGTGTGATCACAGATTGGTTCTTGTTCTGTGACGATTCTATGCGAGTTGCACCTCCACTTACTATTACTACCGAGCAGATTCATGAAGCCTGTGCGGTGATTTTGCAGGCAATTGAGAAGGTATTTCCTTCATAGAATTCCTTTCAGTTTTAAATTGAGAAACTTCTTGCTCTAGCAAAGAGTTAATAACACAAAAGAAATACTATGCGAAATCAAGAAAAGAAAATATACCCAGTACAGAAGTCTGAACAGGAATACCGTAAAGAATTGGATTCAGATTCCTATCGAGTTCTTAGAGAGAAGGGAACAGAAAGAGCTTTCACAGGAGAATACAACCTGAATAAGGAAACTGGCATCTATGAGTGTAAGGCTTGTGGAAATGAGATTTTTCACTCTACTAATAAATTTGATAGTGGTTGTGGATGGCCAAGTTTTACCAAGCCCGTTAAACCAGAAGCTATAGATGTGCATATGGATCACACGCACGGTATGATTCGGGAGGAAATTTTATGTGCCAATTGTGGTTCACATCTAGGACACCGTTTTCCAGATGGCCCATCCGACCAAGGAGGTATCAGATATTGCATCAATTCTGTGAGTTTGGATTTTGAGAAAGAGAAATAGTCAACACTATTTTGATCAGCTTTCAGTGAAATGTATGCGATAAATGATCTTGCTGATTTTATCTTAAAAAATCTAGATAATAAAACACTTCAAGGTGGAATCAATCAGTTTGTCCACAAAGTTGAACCATGCAACTTTTTAAAAAAAAGAGCACATTTAGACAGTTGAGATCTAAAAGTGAAACGCGCTAAAAAAAGGAGACAAAAACAATGTCTCCTTTTTTTAGCGTTTTTTTTTAACTTTTGGCGTCCTGAGAAGTTGGAACCTTTGCGTAAGCTGGACATGGCTTGCTGGAAGCACAAGCTCCCAAAGCTAAAATCCCAATTAATAATGCTGCTGTGGCTAATTTTTTCATATATCTATTATTTCTTTTTTTTGGCCATCCTGATAACTATCGTGAAGAATCTTTCAAGGTCACCCCTATCTTTATCAGGTCATGCTAGATCTCATCTGGTGGCTTGTCCCGTTCAAATATGTTCAATTAATTTTTAGATTACAATTACTGCACCAAAAGGTTACATCCTCTGACCTCGCTGTTGTCAAATCTTCCCAGAACTTCAAGCATCCCGTTTTCATCAAATCTGCCCAAATCCTGAGTTTCTATAAAGGCACAAGAATGGAAATTTGCCAGATCGATCACATTGATTCCCCCCTGAGATCGCTGTGAAATAGACAGTGGATCATTTACATCTCTAAGCATAACGCGCATAGAATTAGGAAGTGTATATTTCCCCAAACCTTTTGAATAAGCTTGAGACATGAGCTCTGTCATACCATATTCAGAGTAAATTGCTTCTACTTCAAAAAATGGTTTTAAAATATCATGCACTTCCTCTCGGATCATTTCCTTTCTCCTACCCTTCATACCTCCTGTTTCCATGACGATAAGATTTGATGGAGGATTAAATTTTTTTCCTGATTCTGCAAGATCCAATAAGGCAAAGGTGACTCCTATCAATAGAATAGTTCGATTATCTCCAGCCAGGCTTTCCATTTTCTCCAGCAATTCCTCTTCATTGTATAGATAAAACCCTGAGTGCGAAGAATTACTTTCTCGGATAAAATGATCCGCCATACTCACGAGACTACTCCCCTTTCGCTCTAGGTAAGCAGGCAAAAGTGCCAGTATATGGAAGTTGCTTAGTGAGCTAAAATTACTTTCAAATATCTCTTGTGCATGATCTAAGTAACAAGACTCAGACCAGATGTAATGCCTACTCGTGATCATTCCTGTGGTGCCACTACTAGAGAAAAAATCAGGGAAATCTGCTTTATCTCCAGAAATCACCGGATGGTCTTTGAAAAAACGAATAGGAAGGAAAGGGATTTGATCCAAGGATTTGACCGATTGCGTAGTTATGTTACGAGCCTCCAGGTACTTCCGATAAATCGGATTTTCCTGAGACTGGAATTGAAAAAGTTCTAGCGCAAGATCCTCGAAATCTTCCGATTTCAAATTACTTAGCTTACTCGAAAAACTTTTAAAATCCTGCATCGTTTTATATTTTGCACTATCCAACCAAAGTATTGGTTTAATTTGGTGGTAAATTTACTTTCACCCTATGCGTTTAAAAAGCTATTTAGGAATATTCTTTTTGTTGCTTGTGTTTTCATCTTGCATCAATCCTCCAGATGATTTCCCCTCTGTCCCGCAAATCGTGTTTAAATCACTGGAATATGCTCCTACTGCAGGTGCAGACTCATTGATTATAAGCCTACGTTTTCAAGATGCTGAGGGAGACCTTGGCTTATCTTCTACCGATGATGATCCGCCTTTTCAAGATGTGGATTTCCAAAGAGACTCCCAAGGAAAGTTAATTACCTACAGCACTAGGCCTACAGAGGCACCATCCTACAACCCAATCGATTGGTTAGTAAATCCAATTATAAATAATCTAGTTGTAAAGGACACCGTATGGGTTAAACAAAACCCCAACCAATTCAATATTTTCTTAAGATTCTTTATCAAGAGAAATGGACAGTTCAAGGAATTCAAATGGCAAGACCCTCCTTTCTACACTACTTTTAACGGTAGATTCCCGAGAATTTTGACTAGCGAAGAAGGTCAGGCTGTAGAGGGAGATATTCGTTACGGGATGCTTTCATCAGGATGGGAAGCTATTTTCAGAACAGACACCATCAGAGTAGATGTTTCAATACAAGATAGAGCGCTCAATAGAAGTAATGAGGTGTCTAGTCCAGAAGTTACTTTGAAGCAGATTACTAGGTAGTTTTTGGTTGTGGGTTGTTGGTTGTGGGTTCTTGGTTATTGGTTTTTGCGTTGTTGTCCGATGTCCGATGTCCGGTGTCCGATGCCTGGTGCTT
>NZ_MSSV01000014.1 GCF_002150505.1 Algoriphagus ratkowskyi | reverse complement strand
CCCAATCAAAAATTGAAAAGGAACACATTGATAATAATACTGCAGTTAGAGATATGCTTACCAAAAGAGGAATTGTGCCTGAAAATCTACTTCCTGCTGAGGATGTAAAAAAGCTTCAGCGAAAACTCGATGGTGATGAAAAGAAAGTCCTAAAGGCAACTAAAAAGAAAAAGTAGTCTGGAGCAGTTCGTCTTTCTGATGTCAGGAAGATGATCCAAATAGAGCAGATATTAAGATAAAGCAAAGAATACGTATGTTTTCTAACAATTAGAGCATGAAAAAGAAAACGCTTCTGGGCCAAAGTCTCCTAGTTATAAAATACTTCAAATCCTCAATCTCAAAACCCTTATCCCCTCACAGCCTTCAATATTAAATCATGTACATCTGTAGGTTGAATTTTGTCTGAACTCAACAAGCTTTTTTCCTGAGAAACCAAAAGCGGCTTATCTAGATCATCCTCACTCAATCTACCGTGGGCTCCTTTTACCAAAGTTGCATCCAAAGGAATTACATCCATCAAGTATCGGAAACCCAGCTTTTTCTTCAGGACTTTTGAGCCGACAGTAAGCATTGGGATCTTAATATCAGGATTCAAAACCAACTCTACAGGATCGTAACCTGGCTTTTTGTGGATATCCACACAGCGGGCATAATCTGGTGCTTTAGCATCATCCAGCCAGAAATAGTAAGTGAACCAGGAATCTTTGTCCGCCATCACAACCAAATCTCCTGAGCGCTCATGGTCTAAGTGATGCTTCTTTTTACCTTCCTCATCCAGTACCAATTCCACACCGGGAGTATTTTCCAGTATCTTCTTCACCTGTGATAAAATAGCTGGATCATTCACATGCACATGGGCTACCTGATGATCAGCCACAGCAAAAGCTTTGGAAGTTCCTGGGTCTAGTGTTTCTAATCCCTGCTCATCTTTTACCTGAATCCAGCCTTGATTTCTAAAAATTCTATTCAAATGAACAGGCTTGCTCACTGTCGTGATCGCATATTCGGACAGTAAAATCACCTGAGTTCCTTGCTTTTCGAAGTATGTGATCAAGTCCTCACAGAGCTCATCTACTTCTTTCAGGTACTTGCCAATTTTGTCAAAATCAATCCCAAACTTCTGAAGTGAATAATCCAAATGAGGAATGTAGATAAGATTCAATGTTGGATTGTGCCACTCGTCCACTTTTTTGGAAGCTTCAGCTATCCATTTGCTGGATGCAATATTTGCATTTGGACCCCAAAAGGAGAATAGCGGGAATTGACCCAATTCTTGCTGAAGTCTATCGCGTAGCTCCATCGGCTGACTATGGCAATCGGGTTCCTTCCGGCCGTCGGCCAGATAAAGTGGTCTTGGAGTCACAGCGTAATCTGCACTGGAGTACATGTTGTACCACCAGAACATATTGGCAACGGTGAAGTCAGGATTTTCTTTCTTTAGGGTTTCCCACACTTTAGGAGATTGCACCAACTTGTTGGATTGCCTCCAAAACTTGATTTCACATTCTTCCTGGAAGTACCAGCCATTGCCTACAATACCGTTTTCACTTGGCCACTTTCCTGTTAGATAAACGGATTGAGCAGAACAAGTCACTGCTGGTAAAACCGGCTCTACCACGGCTCGTTTTCCTTTTTCAATCCACTTTTTTAAGAAGGGCGTATGCTCGCCGATTACTCTCGGAGAAAGTGCAACTATATCTAAGACAACAGTCTTCTTCATTTTAATTCATTTTGTTAATTACCCATTCCAGCTCTCTGGAGATGGATTCACCCAAACTTAACCGTGTGTCTTCAGGTAATACTTCCCATGTATAGGTTTCTACCTCAAGATGATTCGTTAAAGTTGGATTTTTTAAAATTTCATTGAGCACAATTGAAATTTGATCCTGAGTAGATGCTAAAGCACCATAATTATCCAAGAATACCGGGACGTGAAAATGGATTCTCCACTCTTCTTCATCCGTTGTATGCAAGATTTTGAGTGCTTCCGGCAAGTCTGCATAGGATTGCAAACTACCGTCCTTCTTCTTCGCAACTACCTGATGTAGGTAAGTGGATTCCTCAAAAGGCAATAATTTCAACTTGACCAAATCTCTTGCTTCCGGTTCTGCAGGGATCATTACTTTAAGAGCTGCCGAAATTTGAATCTTGCCGATCTTGATTCCAGCTTTCTCAAATTTGGCAAAAGTATCTGCAGGTTTTTCATAGACTATCGCAAAGTGGCAAACATCATAACAAACTTGGATATGCTCCTTCAAAATTTCTTCTGCTTTATCCTCAGAAATGTCAAGTTTCTTAGCAAGCCAAGGTTTCCCGATCGGTAGCAGCCAATCTGAAAATAGCCAGATCATATCATCGGAATTTTCGAGAATTCCATCTGGTTCAGGCTCTATGTCCAAATGAAGCGATTTGCCAGTTTGTTTTTTGAGTTCCACCAATTCTGCAACAACCTCTAGCAAATGCTGCGTGGCAGTTTCCATTCCTACGTTTAATTCAGTTTCGGATTTGAACCAATGTCTGTAGGAAATGGGTGAACTGGAGATCCCACCGTTTTGCCCTTGAGGCAAGAGCTGTGCTAAGATTCTGAATGATCGAATGGTATAATCACGACGATCCGTAGTTGTCCAGTCTGGAAAATGAACCTGATCTTTTACGGTAGTTCGATGAAAGTCTCCATATGGAAAGCCATTTAAAGTGAATACGTAAGCGTTTTCAGATTTTAGCCAATCCTTGAATTTAGAGAGCTGATCAGTTTTCTCAAGTACTAAACTTGCTTCATGAGAAAGGCGTAAACCAATCCCAAAGGACTTATCCACATCCAATCGCTCTTTTACTTCCGGAATATATTTCTTAAGATTTTCGAAAGTTGCCTCCCAGCTTTCTCCTGGGTGAATATTGCTGCAGTAACTGAGGTGAAAATCGTTGATTTCCATGAATAAAGCTGATTTTGTATTGAATTAACTATTAACCAAATCTTCTTTTTGGTTGAAACTTTTGAGTAATTCTATGGATTGATGAATCAGTTCGTGATCCATTTCGTGGACTTCTTCGCCATTGCCTAATGCTTTCAACAGCATTATTGTAAGTTGACCACCTAGGTGCTCTTGGAATTCCTGAAGTCCTTTGATAAGATTTTCACCTCCTAATTCCGGGGCAAAAAGCTCAAATCCAAGGGTCTTGAATACGGTGATAATTCTTAAAAGATCTGCTTCACTAATCCATCCTTTCAAATAGGAATAGGTGGAATCCAAAGCAATGCCTATCGCTACAGCCTCGCCATGACGAATTCTAAAATCGCTCAAATGCTCCAACTTATGTGCAGCCCAATGGCCGAAATCTAAAGGTCTGGAAGAGCCGAATTCAAATGGATCTTTGCCTGAGATATGATCCAAATGCATCTGTGCACATCGTATGATTAATTCCTGCATTGGAGCCATTTCACGGTTTGCAAGAGCAGCGGAATGGTCTTCAATCCAAGTAAAAAAGCTTAAATCCTTGATCAAAGCCACTTTGATAGCTTCAGAGATTCCAGATCTCCAATCTCTATCGTCTAGGGTTTTGAGGAAATTGAAGTCGTTCAAAACTGCGTAAGGAGGTGTAAAAGTCCCTAAGTAGTTTTTCTTGCCAAAAAGATTTGCAGAATTTTTCACACCTACAGCAGAATCATTTTGTGAGAGAACTGTAGTAGGGATTCGTATTAAACGTATTCCTCGATGGGAAATAGCAGCGGCAAAGCCAGCCATATCAATGACTGCACCACCACCGATCACCGCGATGTAAGAATGCCTGTCAATTCCAAATAAATGAGTTGCTTCGACAATCTTTTTATAGATAGCTTCATCGTTTTTGGATGCTTCTCCTCCTACTACGATAATAGGCTCACATGGAATAAAAAAGAATTCAGAATGAACATTAGCATAGGCTTTCAGTTGTGCTACTAACTGCGGGTGAGCTCCTGCTACTCCATCATCTACAACGAACAGAACCTTGGCATGTCTGCCTTTGGCTAACAGGTCAACAAATATTTTATTTTCCACGGAGAAAATATCCTCTGAGAAGCAGACTTGATATTTGAAGGGTACAGAAAATGATTGTTCAATAATCGTATTCATAATCAACAGGGTATAGGCTTAGGCTGTTTCTAGGAATAAATACAATTCCGAGTGCCATTTAGTTCTTTGTGTTAGGTGACAGCAAATTTTTTGGCTAGCCAGAGGGAAATGGGTAGCAACAATAACACTATTATTCCAATCTTCCATCCTGCGAAAGCGGCAGCTATGGAAGCATTGACAATAATTAGAGAAATGACTGCGGCTTTGACTGATTTACCAATCAATTTTGGGTTTTGACTGCGAATAGCTTTGATCAGAGGAGGGAAAATCATATAGCTTAGCAAGGCTAAGAAGGGTAAAACTTCCCATAGAGGAGTGTAATGCAGAATCGGCATAGAAGCAATTGCAAGGATTACAAGTACATACATAGCCAAACCGCCATAAAGTGCATTTCTGTTTTTACCATGCACCTCTCCACGGCTGATCATGGTAATCGCAGCTACAAACACCAAAGGGATAAATCCCAGTGGCCAAAATGTAGACAGGGTACTGGGAATTACTGATATGCCTAGCAGTAAATTTCCTGTTCTACATAAGCCCATGTTGATAGGTCCCAACAAATTCTGATGCTTTCCCCAATAATCATAAATTACAGCTAGAGCTGCCACTGCCAAAGCTATTATAGCTGAGGTTAAATTCACCTGAGCTGCAGCAATAATACCTAAGACTAGGAGCAAAAATGACATCCACGCTGCATTACTTTTAGTTACTCTTCCGCTAGGAATCGGCCTCTCTGGCCTTTCCACTGCATCTAGCTCTGCATCGAAGACATCGTTAAAGGCAACCCCGCCAGCATACAATCCAATTGTACTCAATGAAAGCCAAGCTAAATTTATTAGAAATTCATTGCTTCCAGATCCCCAGTCAATGATGATGTAAGTCCAAGCACCAGCAATGGCGAATCCCGCCCAGATATCAGCGAGTGCGGTGACCACATTTGCTGGTCTGGTAAGTTGTAAATAGGCAAAAAGCCGGGAAGTATTCATTTATTAATTTTCTACGAAATCTGAAGAACCTTCTACTCGTGGAGTTTGTCCACCACGTAAAACAGAATTGCCGCCCAATTTTTTTGTTTGATCTAAAGGCGAAGCATTCAACCAATCTTTTTCGTCCATTTGTCCACTTTGGCCAAAAGCAGTCAATGCATTTTGGTAAGTAACCAGTTTGATGTGCTCCTCAGGAATTCCGGATTTGCGCATCAGATCTGCTGTTTTTGGAACTGCCAGAGGATCTGAAATCCCCCAGTCAGCTGCAGAATTGACGATTATTCGTTCTGGGCCATATTGCCTTACGATTTCCACCATGCGCTCCGAACCCATTTTAGTATGTGGATAAATAGTAAATCCAGCATAGTACCCACGATCCAACACTTCCTTCACCGTCTCTTCATTGTTATGATCCACGATCACCATTTTCGGATCCAAACCATGCTCTTCAGACACGTCCATACTTCGAATTGTTCCTTTGTGCTTATCGCGATGTGGCGTGTGGATAAGTACTGGAAGTTCCACCTCCTTGGCCAATTCTAGTTGTAGTCTGAAAAATCTATCTTCAGCCTCTGTCTGATCATCGTAGCCGATTTCACCGATGGCTACCACACCTTCTTTGCCTACATACAGCGGAAGTAATTCCATTACCTGTTCAGCTAAAGCCTCGTTATTCGCTTCCTTGGAGTTCAATCCCATGGTACAATAATGCACTATGCCGAATTGGCTGGAACGAAATCGCTCCCATCCAACCAATGTGCTAAAATAGTCTTTAAAACTCCCAACTTCAGTACGTGGCTGCCCAAGCCAAAATGCAGGTTCGATAACAGCTACTATTCCTGCTTTTTGCATTGCCTCATAATCGTCTGTGGTACGGGATACGAGGTGAATATGTGGATCTATATACATGATTGTTAATTTAAAATGAGGGAATTTAAAATTAGAAATTATACTCGAGTTCGTTGGAACTCTGTACCGATGCTTTCCCAAGCGATTGCATCCATATCAAGTTTAGCCACTTGAGTTGAGTAAGCATCAAGTACTTTTTTTGCTGGAGAATAGGCCGATTCTCTAATCGTAAGAAGTGCTGCATTTTCCTGCAAATTATCTTTGGTTGAGAGGGCTTTCTTCAGGTCTTCAAAATATTCTTCATTGACAAACGGGGCAACCAATCTCCAGATCTCAGGCATTACTTCTCGGCCTGCTGCCCAACGTTCATGCGCAAAATCACGTGCTATTGCTGCCAGAGCTGGATTTCTTCTTTCCTCCAAACCTTGAATTCTATACAAAGGTCTTTGCATAAAGATGGCTTTCAGGACCATTTGATTCCAGTTTGCTTCTGGAAAATATTTCGCTGGGAATGGATTGTTTAAGGCGATAGCATCAAAAACCAGTGAAATATTCGTTCGTAAGCCGTCAATCGCTCGTGGAATTAAATCCTCCTGAAAAGGCATAAGCGGCAGAGCGGCAAAGAGTGACTGGTGCTCATGCATATCTGCAGTTTCAAAAAGCTGGTTCATCGTCGTAAACCAAGGATCCTTCACTTGTGGATAACTCAGCATCAATAAGGTACGGGCAACCTGAAGTTGATCCCAAAATTGAGGTTGAAAAGCAGGGACTAATTCTCCTGCTTGATGAATCTGATCAACCGAATGTTCAAGTTTTTCTTTTTTAAAATAACGTGATGCTTGGCTGAAAGCCAGGAAAAACTTCGAAGGAGTACCTTCATTGTTAATCTTTTCGATTTGTTTTTGGAGCCAATCAAGTCCTTTCTGATTGGCAGGACTTTCTAGCAATTGGGAGAGAAAGCTCGCTAATTGATTTTGCATAGTTTGAGTTGCCGTTTAGGGCTTGGCGTCAACTTTATATTGATACTGTGAAATACGCTGAAATCTACCAGAATATCCACTTAGATAATGCTCAGCGGTAGTAAAAAGTGCCATACCTGATAAAAATCAGCTGAGCTATTTATATTTAAATAATTAGGTAGGGTTGAGATTTAATATTCCCTTATCTTTTTGAGAATTTTGACTGCGGGGAAATCATACTTGTAATAGATCCTTCCCAGTTAAGTCCTTTTTTCACAGTTCAAAAAGATCGATTTTATTGATTACAAATTTAACATGACCATTAGTTCACTCTTCATTGCCATCTGTGGAATAGGTTGGATCATAGCTTATCTTGAAGCTTTGAGGGTCGGATTTCGGGATAATTCTTACGGAATACCTTTTTTGACATTGGCTCTCAACTTTACCTGGGAAGCTTATTACACCTACCAAGGTTATTTAGTGTTTGGCTCCCATGTTTCTACTTATGTCAATTGCATTTGGGTGCTGATAGATATTGGAATATTGTACACCTATTTCAGGTACGGTCATCAAGAAGTAAAAGCAAGTAAGCCCCTATTCTACGCCCAAGCGGGGGTATTTCTTTTGGCTTGTTTTATCTTACAGCATCTAGTATTTCAGAAGGTAGGGATTGTAAATGGAGCTCTTTATGGCGGCTACTTCATCAATTTTTTAATGTCATTCTTATTTGTTCGAATGTACTTTCGAAGATCAGATCTTAGAGGGCAGTCTTTACTCATTGCGATTCCAAAGTGTATCGGGACATTTTCAACCACTATACTATTTGGGATTATTGGTTCCAAAACGGCAGGAGGAGTTCACGAGCCAATTCTCTACATCGGGTTGATAATTTTTGTGACGGATCTGGTTTACATTACGCTGGTAGCGAGGAAAAGGCACCTAATCAAAACAGGTGTAATGGAGTAATCGAAGATATGCTAAGTCTTTAAATGCAAAAGGCGTGAAGACTGTAAGAAAGCTTTAATTTTATCTAATCCATAATGCTCAAATTTGTGAAAAAGGTAATCCCTATATTGTTAAATCGCGAAATTCAACTATGAAAAACAATGGATTTTTATTCGTTTCATCGGAACTCATTCAGAGTATGACAGAATAAATGCAGACACAATTTAACTAGCCATGACGCTAAAACTCATAAAATCTGAAAAGGAGTATCAATCTGCACTAGAAAGACTTGATCAACTTTTTAATGCTAAAATCGGAACAGAAGAAAGTGATGAAGCCGACGTATTAGCCTTACTAATTGATGAGTACGAAAAAAATAATTTTCCAATTGAAGCGCCTGATCCTATAGAAACCATTGAAATAAGAATGGAAGAAATGGATTTGAAACAAAAAGATTTAATCGGCATAATTGGAGGAAAAAGTCGAGTTTCTGAAGTCCTGAACCGGAAGAAAAAACTGACCGTAGAAATGGTTAGGAACCTTGCTCTCCATCTAAACCTCTCTGCTCAAATTCTTATAAATGATTATACTTTAGTGGAGTAATCTTTCTCGAGTTTTGCTCCTCCTCAGTGCGGATTAGTAAGATATGAGCAATTATGACTTAGGTAAACGCCCATAAAATGGAATTAGTAAAACATTGTGAATTATGTGACCACAGGGTATTCGACTTGTCATCAGGTAGTACATGCGGAATAACGAATTCCAAACCTCAGTTTGAAGGCAAATGTCCCGATATCAAATTTGGTGATAATCATATCCGACGCATTAAGGAGGTGAACATCGAGTATTATAAAGTTGCATCCACAAAGTCACTGAACATAGCACATTTTATTATGTATCTAATGATCGGAATTGCTGTAATGCTTGGTGGATATTTTTTAGGCTCATTGGCTTGGGAAAAAGGTTTAATATCTAAAGTTCCACTAATTATTATAGGCGTAGGATTTCTGATAATTCCTTTCGCCACGGGTCCACTAATTAAGTTTAGTCAAGATTTTCGAATTGAGAAAGGAAGGAAAGTCAAGATGGATGACCTTTTGAAATCTTATAATATCGAATATGATGCGGAAGTTATAGTGGATCAAGATGTCCATGCAAACAAAGACTATGATGCGAAAATTATCTTTTCAAGGTTGCATTATAAATGAAGAAAGATTTATTAACTCCTTAAGTTTCTTACACGTCAACTTTCGAGGAAATTCAGACACCGAAATATGTCTTGCTAAAAATCAAAATACCGTTATAATTATACCTATTTAAATGAAAGATTTTTGTAGAATATGTGATGAATACCGAGAAATGACATTTGAGCATGTTCCTCCTAAAATTTCATTTAATAAAAATACTAGATACCAAAAGACTACATTCTTAAAATTAATTGAAAATGATAACCCTTTTGAACATAAACTAAGAGGAAAAGTTGAACAAGGAGGCGTTGGCTATTACTCGCTGTGTGGTATATGCAATAGTTATTTGGGCTTAAAATATGTGTCTTCCTTTAATAGGTACAGCAACAGCTTTATTAGTTTGTTAAATAAAAAAGATAGCAATTATTTTGAAATTGAGATGCATGATTTCGAACAATTAAAAGTTTTAAAGCAGACTATTTCAATGTTCTTAGCCATGAATTCGTCACTATTTTCAAAGAAAAATAGAGAATTGGCAGATTTCGTTTCAAATTTTGATAGTCAGTATCTTCCAGAAAAATATAGAGTTTTTATCTACTTAAATTCCGAGGGTCAACTCAGAAATATTCCGACAATGGTAAAAGGAAATTTCAACTCCGGAGTTTCTGTACTAGCGACTGAACTTACTTTCCCTCCACTAGGTCATGTTCTAACAATCGACTTTAATGGCAATTTGCCTTATCATCATGAAATTACGAATTTTAAAAATTGTAGTGTAGAGAAAAAAAAATCAGAGTTTTTTAAGATGCATAGGCTGCCCACGCATTTGCCATTTTTGTTAGATTATCGCGATAAGCAAACAATTGAATTTGAATTTAAAGAACAAAAGACTTCCCAGTGACACATACCAACGAGATAAGTGTGTAAAGGAGGATTTCAACCTCACCCCCCAATCGCAATCATACTTCTATTATCAGAATGTAGCGTGGGATCAGATAATTTTTCCATGCTATCCATGCCAGCTCGAACAGCTTTTTTGTTGAGGATGGATTCCAAAAGACCTCCCTGGTCTGTGTCCACACAGCCCGGAATATGTCTCCATAATGTCCTGTGAGGACACAGGCCATGGACAGAACCTGCGTTAACAAAACCATCACCCCCCAATCGCAATCATACTTCTATTATCAGAATGCAGCGCGGGATCAGATAATTTTTCCATGCTGTCCATGCCGGCACGCACAGCTTTTTTGTTGAGGATGGATTCCAAAATCAGGTTTTCCACATTCTCCCCAGCACGCATCGCGGCTAGCAAGTCGGTTTCCTGATTGGAAAAAAGACAATTCTTAATGCGGCCGTTTGCCGTCAATCGAATACGGTTGCAGCTTCCACAGAAGGGATTGGTCACCGAAGAAATAATTCCGAAATCTCCTTTGTATCCAGCAATCTTGAATTTGCGAGCAGTGAAATTATCCTCATTCGGAAGTGATGCTATTCGCTCAGCCCCGAAGTGAGCCCCCAATTGATCCAAAACTTCTTTCTCGGAAACCATCTTGGATCTGTCCCAGCTATTTCCATCGAAAGGCATAAATTCTATAAAGCGAACCGAAACCTTGTAGTCCTTGGTCATATTTACCAAATCGACCAGCTCATCATCGTTGATTCCTTTGATCAGTACCGTGTTAATTTTCAGGTCAAAGTCCTTGTTATGAAGTAGCTCGAAGTTATCCAAGGTTTTTTGGAAGCCTGTCCTTCTGGTAAGTTGTTGAAAGCGCTCCTCCTTCAAGGTATCCAGACTAAAATTAATCTTTTTGATTCCTAGCTTTTGGAAGTTATCCACATGTCTATCCATCAGCAAACCGTTGGTGGTAATCGAAAGATCCACAGGCATTTTCGAAAGTCCTTCGAGAATTACTCCTATGTCTTTTCTAAGCAGAGGTTCCCCGCCTGTAAGACGAATCTTATTCACGCCCAAGCCCACAAAAATCCGAGCAAACTCCAGCACCTCGTCCGCACTCATCAAGTGAGCTTTGGGGCTAAGCGGGATTCCTTCTGCAGGCATGCAGTAGCTGCAGCGCAGATTGCACTTCTCGATCAGGGAAATCCGCAGGTAATTGTGGACTCGTCCAAACTTATCTCTCAGCTCCTGAATATTACCCGATTGGGTCATGATTCGCTCCTTTTAAAATTTTAAATACATGCAATACATGCGGAAAAACCGCATCCATTGATTCCTTCGCTCCATTGGTCGATCCTGGCAAAGCCAAGATAATGCTATCACCAATCGTCCCCGCCACGGACCTGGAGAGCATCGCAAATGGCATAATCTTCTGTCCGTAACTTCTGATCGCTTCCTCGATACCCGGAATTCTCCTCTCCAAAATTGGCTCCAAAGCTTCTGGCGTCACATCTCTTTTGGAGAGTCCGGTTCCACCTGTGAAAATCACCAATTGATTTTTTTCTGAATGCTCAAAAGCTTTGCTTCTGATTTGCTCTATCTCATCGGGAATCACTTCATAGGAAGTCACTTCTACTCCATGTGATTTCAACTTATCCACAATCACTTTACCAGCCCGGTCTTCTTTTATTCCCTTGGAAATAGAATCTGAGCAAACTACTACAGCCGCTTGAATCAGCTTTGGGTTTTTGTCTTTGAAACTGGATTTTCCCCCCGTTTTCTCCACCAGACCTATTTCACGGATAACAATTCCCTTGTCGATAGGTTTAAGCATATCGTACATAGTCAAGGCAATCACCGATGCTCCATGCATGGCTTCTACTTCCACCCCAGTTTTGTACACGGTCTTCACAGTGATATAAATTCGGATTTCCAACCCATCGATCTCATATTCCACAGCAGTGTATTCCACCGGAAGTGGATGACAATCGGGAATGGTAATGTGGGTATTTTTCACTGCGAAAAGCCCTGCGACCTTCGCCATTTCGAAGACATTCCCCTTTGGTACTCGGTTTTCCATCACAGCCGCAATGGTCTCAGCAGAACTGACATGTACAATCGCCTGAGCTTTTGCCGTGCGAAGGGTTGTGACTTTATGTGTGATGTCTACCATTTGTTTATCTGATTATCCGCATTTATGCCAGATTCCATAATTCCTTAGCTTAACTGGCTTGGAGACCGTAGACGGGAGACCGAAGTTACAGTAATGCTAATGTTTACCATATTATCAGTCGCTTTTAGTCCTTCACAGCCGTAATTTTGGATAGGAAATTTTACTTTTTTAGCTATTTACCTTCCATTGATGCTCCTCGTTGTCCAGAATCTCCTTGCCAAAGATCGGAACTTCCTCTTTCACCTTATTCACTAGCCATTCGGTGGCTTCATAAACCTGCTTTCTTCTTGGCGAGGAAACGAAGACAAAAATGCAAATCTCGCCGACTTTCACTGTACCCAAACTGTGGTAAATGTGCAGGCAAGTCAGATCAAATTTTTCAAATGCAGCCTCACGAATCTCGTGTAACTTTTCATTGGCCATTTCCTCATAAGTCGTGTATTCTATGGCAACGACTTTCTGATCGCCCACTTCATCCGCTCGAACTTGTCCGAGGAAAATATTATGCGCTCCGATGCTATGCTTGCTTTGATGCTTTGCAATAGAATCAGCTATAAATTCTGGTGAAATAGCTCCTTCAAGAAATACTTTTTTCATGTGCTCGAATTAATCTGAATATATCTTTTGCACCGCCTCTGACGGCTCTAATTTTAATGAACCCTAATTTTTTGAGCAATTTGCCTGCTTGTATTGCCCTTCCTCCAGTTTGGCAAAACAAGGTGATTTGATTGTCTTTATCCAATTCTCCGAATCTACTTTCCAACTCAGAAAGCGGGATATTAAGACAGAAACTGGAAGGAATCTCGGGTTGCTCACCGACTTCTCTCACATCAAGTAGCGTTCCTGCCTGTGTAAATGCTAACTCAGGATTTATCAAATCTACCTTTTCAGTCTCAGTATTAAAACTGGGCTGTAATGGCTGATTAGCCAATTGGAAAATCTGCTGATCATTAGTCAGCATATTGTATATCAGAAGTTTGCCTGAAAGTACTTCTCCGATTTCAAGAATGATTTTCAACGCTTCATTAGCCTGAAGCATTCCTATAATTCCGACCGTGGGTCCTAAGACTCCAGCCTCTTCACAGTTCAAAACTGTCTTCTCCTCTTTAGGAAAAAGACTGCTGTATGAAGGTCCGTTTTTATAATTGAAAACCGAGACCTGCCCTTGAAACCTGAAGATCGAACCATAGATCATAGGCTTTTTTGCAGCTGTGCAAGCATCGTCTAAAGTGTATCGAACTTCTAGATTATCCGTGGCATCTATGATCATGTCATAGCCTTCAATCAAGTTATCCACATTTTCAGCAGATAAAAACTCAGGAATTACCTCGATTTGGGTGGAGGAATTCATTCTCTTAAGTGCTTGCTTCGCTGAATCTACTTTTCGCAAACCAACGGAATTCTCTTGATACAATACTTGTCTGTGAAGATTGCTTTTCTCCACATGATCTCCATCCACAATCCCGATTTTGCCAAGTCCAGCAGAAACCAAATAAGGTAAAATCGCACAGCCTAAACCACCAGCTCCGACCACCAATACGCTACTTGATGTTAGCTTTTGCTGTCCTGAGGTTCCTATTCCGGGCAGTATGATTTGTCGCTGGAATCTGTCCATTTTAGCCTCCGGCAAATGGTGGAAGTAAGGCGATTTCGTCAGAATCAAAAATATTCAGAGCTTGCTGCTTAGAGACAATTTTTCGATTGACAGCTACTTGGAAAGGGAATTGTGCGATGGCATATTTGGAATTCAGCAAGTCTAGCAGTTCAGCCAAACTCATAGAATTGTGATTTAGTGTCTCAGAGTTACTTTGAGTAGCTTCTGCGATATTTCCAAAATAGTTAACAGTAATCATGGCTTCAAGTTAATACAGAACACGTGGATTACTTACTAAATGGTGATGTATTCCTGTTTAAAAAGTAAAAGCCTCACTCAAGTAGGTGGAGAGCAAGAAGTTCCGCCTTGCTGTTGATATTTTGGATAAGTGATTCTTGTTCAAAAGTGACTGTGATCTTCTGATGAGAAATTGTATTCACCAGCGGGCAAAGTTTTAATTTATCTTCCGCTATAGCTTCAGCAAAAATGTCAATTGCTTCTTTTTTGTAAATGCCAATAAGAGGATAATCATTTTTCCCATCGCTTAAAAGATTGACAAGCACATCTATTTTCTCAGATTCTTCTGCTAAGCCACGTAGTAATTTGGAATTTATCTTTGGCACATCACAGCTTAGGATCAGGTTTCGTTTTGTTTTGGTATGTTTTAATGCCGTAAAAATTCCGCCTACCGGACCTTTGTCTACATGAATATCCTCAATCATCGGTAAACCCAAGATGCTGTAATCGCTATTACTTGTTACCAAAATGATATTGGACGTGATGGGAATTATTGCTTCAATAATCCATCTTATAAAGGGTTTCCCTTTCCAGAGAACCAAGCCTTTCTCGCTCTGCATACGAAGGCTTTTTCCTCCGCAAAGGACATAAGCAGTTATATCATGAGTATTCGGCATAGTAAATTTTTTTGGTTAAAATTTTAAGATGCTTTTCTGGCTAAAAAAAAATGTATCATAATAAGATCCATTTTAGCCTTGAGACCGCATAGCACACCCAACTGCGGGCTTCCATCTTGGAAAGCATAGAAAGTATCCTATCTGGCATTTTGACAAATAGGTATTTTTCTCAATTTCTATTTATCGGCAGGTACTGAACTGTTTCTCCTTCTTCCAAAATTTCTTTATCATGCGGAATCATTACCAAGGCATTTCCCAAGGCATAAGAAATTAGCATACTGGATGCTTGCTTAGGATAGATATGAATATTTCCATTCGTTTCTGTCCCAAGAAAGAAAACAGTTTTCTCAAACTTATTAACCGTGCGATGTGATAGTATTCCCGACTGAAAATCAAGGTTGTAATCTGAACTGCCAGACATAATTTTCAGTGCGGAAAGGGCATAAATCAGGAAGCAGGTTAGTGAAGAAGCAGGATTTCCCGGCAATGCAAATACAAGTGTGCTACCCCTTTTTCCAAACCACAGTGGCTTGCCTGGCTTTTGGTTGATTTTGTAAAAAATCTCCTTCACACCGTTGTATTCCAGGCTTTCTTTGACGAAGTCATAATCACCGACAGAAATGCCACCCGAAATTAGCAAAACATCGCTTTTCAGTCCGCTAGCGATGATTTTTTTGGTCTCTTCAAGATCATCTTCAACTTTCAAAACCTGTATTGAATCGAAACCTCTCGACTTCAAAGCTGACTCCAGCATGATCGCATTGCTTTCATAAATAGATCCGGGCTTCAGAGTTGTTCCTACTTCCTGAAGCTCATTTCCAGTTACGATAAGCGTAATTCTGGGTTTGTCAATTACAAAAACTTCTCCCATGCCAAAACCAGCCAAGAAGCCAATAATGGATTCATTAATTTTTGTTCCAGCTTGCAAGACAGATTCACCAGCCTGTACTTGTTCGCCGATGGCACGAACATTAGCGGACTTTTCTGGCATTGTCTGAATGGATATTTTACCTCCGTTCGCACTCACATGTTCCTGAATCACGACGGTGTCAGCTTGGTCGGGGACGCGTGCACCAGTGAAGATGCGCACGGCTTGATTCTCATGGAGCTCAAACTCTAATACATCACCAGCTTTGCACTCTCCGATAACTTCCAATTCGCTGAATTCCCCAGATCTGAAAGCATAGCCGTCCATCGCGGATTGGCGGAAGGAAGGTAAGCTGATCGGTGCCAAAACTTCTTTTGCTAAAAAATATCCATATGAATCCTTAAGTGGGATTTTTACGGATGCTAGTTTACTAGTATTAGCTTTGATTAAATCTAAGGCTTCAGAAACTGAGATCATATTGGTTTGGAGTATTGGTTAAACTTATGGAAAATCAACCTTTAATACTTGCTTATACATCTATTTTTTATGGATCTTGGCTAAAATCTGAGTCACCCTTTTTTCAAAAACTTTTCTTGTGGCAACTGCTTGTTTTGATCTCTACTTGATCTTTTATCAAAATCATACACGGGAACATTAATTAAAGGACTCCAAAAAAAAAGCACCTCCATACTGAAGGTGCTTATAAATTTTTCACAAACTGAATTTACTTTATGCCTTTTATTTCTTACAAGCAGATTACTTCAATGATAGCTAGTTCGCTGTAAGCTTGTTCATCGGTCACATAATGAAATTACCAGCTTCCTCCCGCTCCTCCGCCTCCGAAGCCACCACCTCCGAAACCACCGAAGCCGCCTCCTCCTCCGCCGAATCCGCCGCCACCACCGCCAAATCCGCCAGATGATCCACGACCACCGCCACCAAGCATAGTTGCTAGCATGATAGTAGTCCACATATCTACTCCGCCACCTTTTCCACCCATGTGATTATTATTGTCATTTTTATTTCTCAAAAGTGGTAGAATTACAAAAATGAAAACGAAGAATAATAGCATAAAGATAGCTCCGCCACTGTTTCCTTTTGATTCAATATCCTCAGCTTTATATTCGCCTGAAGCTAATTTGAATATCATGGTAGTAGCTTCATCAAGACCTGTGTAGTATGATTCGGTCCGGAAATTTGGAAGAATCAGGCTCTCTACTATACGTTTTGCCAAAGCATCAGGAACTGCCCCTTCCATGCCATAGCCCGTGGCAATGAATACATCTCGATCTTCCATTGCTGCAAGAATCAATATTCCATTATCATTGTCTCCGCCGCCTATTCCCCAGGCTTGGCCTAGGCGAAAAGCATAATCAGAAATATCGTATTGACCCACTGAGCGCATCATTACGATGGCAATCTGTGTGGAGGTGCTATCATTGTAGGCGACCAATTTACTTTCCAATTGTGCTACTTCGGTAGCGGAAAGTGTATTGGTGAAATCATTCACCAATTTTGGCGGATCGGGCGCAGGAGGGAAGTCCTGAGCCTGAAGACCTAGGGTGAGAAGAAAGAAAATTAGTAAAAGGGGGTGGATCTTATGATCCAAATGAAATCTCATCAGGAAGCTCGTTTATGTCTGCATCACCCTGATAGGGGAAATGCGTTGCAAGTTGCTCGCCAGCTTGGTGAATACCGTCGATCAGACCTTGTGTAAATTGACCTTGCTTAAATAAGCCGGTCATGTGTTCTTTTATGTTTTCCCAGAAATCTTCAGGAACTACTTCATTGATGCCTTTGTCTCCTAGAATTGCAAAACGCTTATCGACAACGGCCAAGTAGAATAATACGCCATTTCGATCTTTTGTTTGGTGCATTTTAAGGGTGTCGAACACTTTCACTGCACGCTCGAGGACTTCGCCTTTGCAGCGACTTTCTATATGAACTTGGATTTCTCCAGAGGTAGAAACTTCAGCAGACTGGATAGCATTAACTATTGCCTTCCGGTCTGCTGTTGAGAATAATTTCTCAGCCATGATAAAGGGTATTAAAACTGAACTGAAGGTGCATTTTCGGATCCTTCGGATGCCTCGAAATAGCCTTTCTGCTCAAATCCGTACCAGCCAGCAAAGATGTTGTTAGGGAATGTTCTGAGGTTAGAGTTGTAATCCTGTACAGACTGATTGAAGTTACGTCTAGCCACAGCGATTCTGTTTTCTGTACCTTCTAATTGTGCCTGAAGCTCAAGGAAATTTTGGTTGGCTTTCAATTCAGGATAACGCTCTACGCTGACCAATAATCTGCCTAAAGCTCCAGAAAGTTGACCTTGTGCGCCTTGGAATTCAGCTAATTTCTCAGGAGTAAGATTGGAAGGATCCACATTTACAGCAGTAGCTTTTGCTCGTGCCTCGATTACAGCAGTAAGTGTTTCTTGCTCAAACTCAGCATAACCTTTCACCGTGTTTACCAAGTTTGGGATTAGGTCAGATCGACGTTGATATTGAGTCTCTACCTCGGCCCATTGGCCATTAATGACTTCTTCTGTTTGCACAAAAGTATTATAGGTCCCTACGGCTTTGGTGTAAATGAAAATACCGAGCACCAGAAGGATACCTATAGGAATAAGAAACTTTTTCATGTTTTATAGTTGAAATTTATAACTTGATTACACACGTATATTAGTAGGAGAAGTTTTTCGACCCCTTCCCTTCCTCCAAAATTACCGCTTTTATCTGAAATCAATCTAAAACAGCGCTAAATCTGCTTTCTTAAAACAAAGGTGAATTTGTGGTCTTTCCATTTTGTAAGGTCATCGTTTTCATAGCGACGTATCTCTAATTCGATTTCCTTACCAGCTTCAGATCTTAGCAGCTTATTAATTTCAGTCAATTCCCAAATAAATATTGGCACCTTATTTATACTAAGGATTTCATCAAATGATTCTAATCCAGCACGATGTGCAGGAGAACCCGCTCGTATATCCGAAACATAAATTCTATTGTCATCATCTGGAATTTTTTTCACTACCATTCCGCTCATATTGAATTCGAAGGGAGCAAAGAAATTCTCTGCTTTTCGTACAAAAAGGCGACTTCTAGGGTAATCAAATATTAGTCGGGATCTGCCGAGTACTTCTGCTCCTACACTGCCCATTCGGCCAGAGTCTTTAATGACATAGCTGAATGGTGTCTCATCTGGGTAGGATGTGAGCACCTCGTCCAACCTGAAATTTGCTAATTTCATATATTCTACTCGCCCAATAAAGCCATACAATACACCTCCAAGACTTTGGCCTAAAGCTGATTCGAGGAATAGAGGTGGCATAGTAATGTCATCTGAAGTCTCGCGATTAAGCAATAATCCATGGTTTGCGCCTGTATCGATAAGTAATTTAGGATAGATTAGTGACCCATCCTTTTGCCTCACAGTAGTGGTGATGTAAGGTTTATTTTCATAGATAGTCATATCCATTTTTCTATATAAAAGTGGCCTCCATTTAAGTGCGCTTGTTTTGTAAAAAATCATTTTCCCGTCATCATAATTGACTTTTATGGGATTGAACTTAAAAAACTCATATCCCAAAATTCCATAGATCGGAATTCCAAGTACAGATTCTAATTCTATGAACTCATCTTCTAACACAAGTAAGCTTTGAAACACCCCTTCAACTGGACCCAAATCAAAGTGATTAATTGGTGATATTGAGGCCATGAGATCATCATTGCCATCAGCACCTACTAGTTTGATCCTACGTGTATAAACTAGTTCCAGAGCATCCCCTAAGTTTTTGCTGAATAAAATATTAGATCGTACACCCGTGTCAACTAGAAAATTTATTGGAGTATTTCCATTGATGGAAACTGGAATTATGATCAGGCTATTGGATGCATTGAAAGGTATAACAGCCTTTCGCTTATCCTCTTTCATAAAAAATCCTGGCACCTGAGCTAGGCACAGAAGCTGTGTGGCAAAGAAAAAAGCAAGGAAAAGCGATATGCCTTTATACATAGATTGATGAAAACTCAGAGGTCACAAATAAGTTGCTCTGTTTTATGAAAATAGAATTATTCTAACGAATACTAGTAATTTGCTCCATTCTGTTTACGGATTTGATCGATTTAGTTTTAATTAGACTGAAACCAAATTAAGAAGATTAGCCACTTAGGTTTGCCAAAAAATGGATTAAGACTGATCTTTAATTCAAATTATTTTAACACCATGGCAGACAAGGCCCTGATAGAAAAGGCAAAAAAGATCTTTGAAAACTTCCTTTCCAAGCAAGGAAGCAGGAAAACACCTGAAAGATTTTCAGTAATAGACGAACTTTACTCTCTTCCAGAGGATGAGCATATGGATGTGGAGGGGCTTTTTCTCAGCATGAGAAATAAAGGTTACACCATCAGCCGCGCTACTATTTATAATACGTTAGACCTATTGGTGGAAAGTGGCTTGGCTGTAAAGCACCAATTCAAAGATAAAGTTGCACTCTACGAGCAAGCACTTACTTATAAACATCATGATCATCATGTGTGCAATCAATGCCGGAAAATCAGAGAGTTTTCAGACCCCAAAATCAATGAGATCAAGGAGGAAACAGGTAGAAGTTTTCAATCGGCGATCACTAGTCATTCACTAGTATTGTATGGGAATTGTGAAATTGAAAATTGTGAAAACTTGCAGGAGTTCTAGGGTGAGAAATTGCGCAGGTCATATAGGATAACTAAGAAAGCACTTAGGATTTTACTCTGCAGCTCTTTCTTACAAGTGGAAAATTGATGTTTGTGCTGACACGATCATTGACAGTTAATCCGAAATTCAAGTTGAAAGATGTTTCGTAATGCATCTTCTGCGAAAAAACTAAGTGCACATCGTGATTATTTAATTGAAAAAATCCTCCTGTAAATTGGCTTGCGGTACAAAAACTGCAGATAGATCGCCGGGTATAAAAGCAGGGTTGCCAAACCGAAGGGTGCCGAGAATTCCACTTCATCTCTGATGATTGTCTCATTTCCTTCTTTGATAATACGATGTTTGTGCCTCCATTTTTTTAAGAAAAAAGGAAGCTTAATCCCCTCGTCCACGAAGAAATATTCCTTTTCGTCTGTTTGGCTTTGGGTGATCTCACTAGTCCATAGCTGTTTGAAAAGCAAAAAATTCAACTCAAGCGATACTAAATCTCCAACTTCAGACCCGTCAAATCGCGCTAGTTTAACTGGCGGAAATGGAGGGCTTAGCTTGGTGAAAAGGGTTTCATCAAAACCATTTTTTACCGAGAGATAATCCTGATTAACTTGAGTGGATAGATTGATTTTCATTTTTTTCAAAAACTTAAGACAAATAACAAGAAGAGAATCAGCCAAATACCATCCATAAAATGCCAGTAGAAGGTGAACAAGCGAACACGCATTTTTTCAAATGGATTGGTGTGGAGAATTAACTTTCGTACTCCATCTTCTTGACTTTTGACTAATTGGGAATAAAGAATGAGTCCAAAAATCATGGCGCCAAGTAGGTGGAATATATGAATCCCACTTAGCACATATAAAAAGCTTCCGCTCGGAATTCCCGTGAATTCTATTCCTTTTGCCTTCAATTCATACCATCCGATCACCTGTAAAATTGTAAATGCAAATCCTAGAATGACGGTAATTCTAAGCGATCCCAGCAGCTTTTCAGTGTTTTCTTCCTGGTAGGCATGTCTGATGGAGGTAGCCGAAAATCCGCTCAAAACTAACAGAAAGGTGGAAATGAGAAACGCTATCGGTACGGTCTGATTCATTCCCGCGAGTAAATTTCGGGAAGAAAAAAGAAATGCAAAGCTTAGGAATAAAAATATCAGCCCACTCCCAAACATCCCCAAATAGAGCATGGTTTCGTAGGGATGAAGGTTTTCAATCCGCTGAAGAAGAGTAGGATGCTGTTTGCTCAATGCCATTACTCAGAAAACATACTTATGAGGTGAAGGTTCAGAAATATGTAAAAAGAGTTTTGGATTGTTTTAACCACGGTGGGCGCAGAGGGTAACGAGAGGTTGCGGGTATAGTGAATCCGCTACAAATTTGCATTTCTATCTTTGAATAGCTAATAAGTCATGTGAGGACGGTTTTTTTAGCTTGTGGTTTAACCCCGAGTTGGGGAAATGAAGGATGCTTTGAGTTTTGGCCGATTAGACGCCAATTGAGAAATTGAGGCATCGCCAAAACAAGTTGATGATATTTTTAGCCAGTATTAGATATCGATCGTGCCGTTGGCACTCTACAGAACCTTCTTCGTTGTTATAACCCGGAATTGCATTCTGTGCTTATACAGGCCTTGCCTTTGGCAAGGATTTTATGGAACAGGCAGGTATTAGGCCATTAGTATTTGATGTTTATGGAGACACTAACATCGGCTAGAGTAGTTCTACAAATGTGCATTTCTACTCTTAAATAGCTAATAAGTCATGTGAGGACGGTTTTTTTTATAGCTCGGGGTTTCAACCCCGAGGTGTGGAAATGGAGGATAGTTTGAGTTTTGGCCGATTAGATGTCAATTGAGAAATTGAGGTATCGCCAAAAACAAGTTGATGATATTTTTAGCCAGTATTAGATATCGATCGTGCCGTTGGCACTCTACAGAACCTTCTTCGTTGTAATAACCCGGAATTGCATTCTGGGCTTATACAGGCCCTGCCTTTGGCAAGGATTTTAGGAGACAGGCATGCATTAGGCCATTAGTATTTGATGTTTATGGAGACATTAACATTGGCTAGAGTAGTTCTACAAATTTGTATTTCTACTCTTGAATAGCTAATAAGTCATGTGAGGACGGTTTTTTTTATAGCTCGGGGTTTCAACCTTGTGGTGTGGTAATGGAGGATGGTCTGAGTTTTGGCCGATTAGACGTCAATTGAGAAATTGAGGCATCGCCAAAACCAGATGATGATATTTTTAGCCAGTATTAGATATCGATCGTGCCGTTGGCACTCTACAGAACCTTCTTCGTTGTTATAACCCAGAATTGCATTCTGTGCTTATACAGGCCTTGCCTTTGGCAAGGATTTTATGGAACAGGCAGGTATTAGGCCATTAGTATTTGATGTTTATGGAGACACTAACATCGGCTAGAGTAGTTCTACAAATGTGCATTTCTACTCTTGAATAGCTAATAAGTCATGTGAGGACGGTTTTTTTTATAGCTCGGGGTTTCAACCCCGAGGTGTGGAAATGGAGGATAGTTTGAGTTTTGGCCGATTAGATGTCAATTGAGAAATTGAGGCATCGCCAAAACAAGTTGAAGTTATTTTTTTCGCCTGCCATTCGACTTCTACTCATTTCCAAAACTAGGTTTCAATCGTAAAAAAGCCAGCTGATTTGATAATTTCAAGAAGGAATAGATCGAGCCTTTATGCACAAATGCCTTTCCCTCGAAGTATTTACCCATAATCGGGATGCTGTTTTGCAACTTCTGCTCATGGATCTGATCGAGTTTTTCGTCAAAAATAGTTAAGACATACACATAGGTTGGTTTCTGTGGATCGCTACTATCCAGCTCACGACTATACCGATAGAATCGCTGTGCCTGATAATCTTTGACCAGTGGGCCGAATACTACTTCGTCGTTTTTGCGCTTGACCCAATACATGTAGAGACGTTGATCGGTGATATCTTTCCGGTATTTGCCTGACTTCTGATCGGCAGTGATACCACTGTGAAAACTCTTATGAAACACCGAGTCACTTTCTGCATCGTAATACCACAATTCATTGCTTGCCGATGTAGATAGAATGATATCTGGACCATTGAGCAGGAGATATTTCAGTTCCGGAGAACTATTTCTCCTTCCAATATCATAATCCACTGTGACGGTATATTCTTTCAGTTGATCCCAAAAGTCAACTGGAATAAGCTTCATCGACTTATTCAACAGATTAACTTTTGCTATTCCTAGTACACTGCCACCCACTTTGAAGTTGCCGTAGAAACTCGCCAGATATGATCCATCAGTAGAAATCTCACCGAGGCCGTCTATCTCTGTATCAAAAGGCAAACGATCTCCAGATAATTTCCGATTGATCAGTTCATAGGAATCAACTTTTCTGCCTGCTGAATTAAGTTTGTGGATCACTCGATATTCTTTAAAAAAAGTGTCGCCAAAGAGGGTTTTCTTGAGCCCAAAAGGGAAATATTGCTTCACACTGTTAGGTCCACGGATATCGAAGTTTATCACGCTGTCAAGTTTCAGCGTATTCAAATTGATGATTTCTACTCGACCGTTTTCAGGTTTTAGATTATACAGAAGCCCTTCATTTACCGAAAAATCAGACATACTCAGCTCCATGTCTAGGTAAATTTGTTCTTCGCCAGCATCGATGAACACGGTGTCAAGGACGTAGTTGAATTCGGGAAAAACATTTGCTACCGGCAGCTGCACTTCCATCGTTTTTTCTCCGCAGGAGATCAGAAGGAGGAAAAGAAGTGCAGTTGGCTTAAGATTCATGTTCTAAAAAATAGGTTCTAAAATCCATAAAGCCAACTTTATGTGAATGCTGTCAATAAAGACTAGAGTCTTTTCTGCCTCCATTTATGTCTGTATGCCATGGCCTGTCTGACGTACGGAGAATTTATGTACGTGTAGACCCGCAAATCAGCGGTGGTAATAACTATTTACCGCATTTTTGCGGAGAATAAAGAAGGTATTCTCCGCAAGTTTCCGAAGTGATTAAGATTTGATAAACCCGCCTGATTCTAATCGAAGTTAGGTTTGAGTCTCACAAAAGCCAGTTCATCCTCGATATTAATAAAGCTGTAAAGCATTCCATCTTTGAAGAAAGAATTCCTGAAATCATGGAAATTCTCTAATTCCTGCTCTTTAAGCATCTTAAAATCAGCATCAAAAAAAGTGGCGACCTGCTTGAAAACAACAGAATCCGCAATCATACGGTCTTTGTCTGTACTCAGTCTCCAAAAGATATTTTGCTCAGGTAATTTCAAAAACTCTCTAAAAGAAACTTGTTCGTTTTTTGCCTTCTCAGCATCTGTCCATTCTTTGCTTGAGTGCACTTCGTTAGGGAAATTTCGAATCTTTTCGTTGTCAGTAAGGCTTGCTTTAAAACTGTAGTGAGACAGGCTGTCAGAGCTTGTATTATAGTGATACACTTCGTTATAAGCTGAGGAGGAGATAATCAGATTATTGTCAATGAATCTCAGGAAAGGAAACTCTCCTGTAGTGATACCAGGAGCATTTCCCTCTTGATGAATTATTTCAAATTGCTTAAGCTTTTCAAATAGTTTCATAGGAATGTACTTTATCGAGTCAGTCTCTAAATCAATCACTACGATTCCTTTTGCTGGTTTTTTGAAATCAAAGTTGACTAGTGTGCTCGCGAGTAGTTTGCCGTCATCAGAAAGTACGCTGTTCCATCCAATTTTCTCTTTCTCTTTTTGATCGTTATTTTGAATTTTGATTTGATCAAGATCAATGGTTTTAACAAGCTTACCCTGCTCGGTGACAATGTGGATTTTAAACTGACCAAACAAACCGATATTACCATTTTCCAATACCTGAATTTTTCCATAATAAGGCAGCCCAATTCCATCAGGACCTTCTTTTTCTAATTGGACTGTCTTCTCTAATTTGAGATCGTCCAAGTTCACAATCTCCAGTAGGAACGTTTTTGGATTTAGATTATAGAGCAGTTTCCGGTCTTTGGAAACATCTGACAAACTCAAATCCTCGTTGAGAAAAAAGAAGTGATCCCCGGCATCCACCATCACGGTGTCAATTTTATAGGAGAATTGGAAGTCATCGTTTCCGCTTTTGGAAGAGTCTTCCGAGGAGCAGCTTGCAAGAGCAAGTGCTATGAGTAAAATGAGGTTCTTATTCATCATGAAAATTTGGTTTAAGGCGTATAAAAGCCAGTTCATCGCCGATATTTAAAAATGTGTAAAGCATTCCTTGGTGTACAAAAGTCTTTGCAGCAAAATAGTGACCGGGAATAGTTACTTCATCTCTCATTTTCTCCTCATGAAGCTGATTCAGTTTCTCATCGAAAATTGTGAGTACGTAAGCGTAGTTATTTTCACTGTCATCCCCTTCACGACTGTAGCGATAGAATCGGCCTAAGTTTTCGTCCTTCACTAAGGGACCAAATACCACTTGATCATTCTTTTGTTTGTTAGCCTGATCAAATGATTCCTGAGAATTGGCGGTTTTTGGATAGTTCACCACCTTTTCATTTTGAGTAAAAGCACTGGAATATTCTTTATGAAAAGTGCTATCCATAGCAGCTTCGTAGTACCAAAGTTCATTTTTGGCGGTAGTCGATAGAATCAAATTATTTCCATCAAGTGTTAGAAATTTATACTCAGGAGAAGAAAAAGCTCTACCATCTCCCACATCCATTTTGATATTGTATTTGTCCATATCAGCCCAAAAGTCCAAGGGAATTAGCTGCAAACTGCTATCTGCAAAAGTGACTTTAGCTAATCCGGTATATGTTCCTCCAGTTTGATACACTCCATAGACACTGGCGAAGTAAGAACCATCATTAGCGATTTGACCCATCCCATCTATTTCTTCGTTTGCCTTCAAGTCATCACCTTTCAAAAATTCATTAGACAATCTATAGGACGCAATCTTGGTAGCCATAGAGTCCAGTTGATTCATCAGCATGTAATTCATGAAAAATAAACTGCCATTATCAGCTTTCTTTATTCCAGTTAGAGCCATTTCAATTATACTATTGGGCCCATCAAGGTCATATTGAACCAGACGTTCAAGGGTTTTATTTTTCAGATCAATAATCTCCACCCTGCCCGATTGAGAGTTTAGATTGTACAATGCGCCGTCTTTCGCAGAATAATCCGAAAAAAACAATCCCATATTCAGAAATAGAAACTCGTCCTTCGCATCGATGTAAACCGTATCTATTTCATAGCTGAAAAAAATTGTTTCTAGTTGTGTATTCTCAGCATTTTCTGGAGAACCGCAGCCGGCCAAGGCCACCAAAATAATTGGAAATAGGAATCTGAGTTTAGTCATAGCTAGGTTTGATGCGGACGAAGCCAAGCTCGTCTTCTATGTTGACATAGGAGTAGAGTTTGCCGTCTTTAAAGAAAGAGAAGTTGGGTCTATTGAAATCCACGACTTCTTCATGAAGTTGATTTAAGTCGGAATCGAAAATGGTAATGACGTTTTTGAACGTAGCCGAATCCCCAATCATTCGGTCTAGATCTGTAGTGAACCTAAATACCTTATCACTTATGTCGTCATATAGGAAGTTCCCGAATTCGACTTGCTTTTGGGCTTCCTCCCTGATTTCCATCATTTCTTCAAAGCTATTTCCGGTAGTCCTTTCACTTACTTTTTTAGCATTCGGGGTTAGCTTAGAATTGAAGACTTTGTGCGTCAAAGAATCAGTCGTGAGGTCGTAAAGGACTGCCTCGTTGAAATTATGTGATGAGATAATCAACTTGTCTTTTAACTGATAATAGCTCAGCGATTCCCGAGTTTGAGATTGGAGATTACCATTTTCCATCCATGTTCGGACGTATTGATTGCTTCGTTCAAATAGATCTAAAGGCACTTTTTTTAATTTTCGAGTGCTTAGCTCTACGATTGCTAATCCATTTTTAGCTTTTTGAAAATCCTCTGGCCCATAGGGAACAAACAAATATTTGCCGTCTGTAGAGACATGGTAATCAGCATCCAAGGATTCATCAGCGTTTAAACCTTCAAATTTTTCTTTCGGAATAGTATAGGTCTTAAGGGAATCCAACTGAGCATTGAATTCTCTGACATCTACGAAACTTGTAAAAAAGAATTTACCATCTGTAGAAATCAAAACACTACTTGGATCTCCTGTACCTAGTGGCCCTTCCTTTTCCATTTTGATTCGTCGATCTAGGTTCAGGTTTTCCAAATCGATGACTTCAAACTCAGGGATATCTGGATTGAAGTTGAACAGCATTTTCTTATCGGGAGAAAGTGCAGCAGTGTTTAGCCATCTTTTCAGATAAATAATCCCATCTCCAGGATCTACCATCACGGTATCGATAGAGTAAGAAAAGTCAAATTCACTCTTATTTGATCCATCAGGTTGTTTGCTGCAAGAAAGGCAAAAAATTGAGAGTAGAATAAGTAGAAATGTGTTTCTCATAGTTGGCTAAAAATCAAAAGTGAATACCGCGAAGCCTAGCTCGTCTTCTACATTGACATAGGACCAGAGCTTGCCGTTTTTAAAGAATGGGTATGATGGTATTGTATTAAGTTCTACTAAATGTTTCTCACCAATCAGGTTCAGCTGGGGATCAAAAACAGAAAGAAAGATTTTATTTTTTTTACTAGGCTCTTCAGAAATGCTTGGAATAAGTAAGGAGCTGAAGCGAAAAAACCGTTTCGATTGATCATCCCAAAGCAATTTTTCGAAACCCACATCAGAATTGAGCAAAGCATTCTGCCCTTTTCGCTCCTCTGCTGAGGAAACTTCATTTTTTATTTTTATTGTCTTTTCTGTTGGGGTCAGCATAAGGGGGAAAGTGATGTATTCCAGAGTATCCTGCTCTGGATCATAGCGGTAAACTCCGCTGCTCACAGCAGTGGTTATATACACGTTGGAATTAATGGCTTGCACGTTGACTTCTTGGACCGAACTCATCTTATACCCATATTCATTTGAAACGATTCTATAGTCATGCGTTCGGTCCATTTCTGGCAAGTCTATCACCTCGTTGCTTTCCCCTTCAAAGTTGATAGCAACGAGGTTGAAGACAGGCTGATCGAAAGCAGTTTCCAACAAAAATCCCTTTTGTTGCTCTGCCAAGAAAACAAACTGCGAAAGCATACTTCGCTCCGCACTTTCACTAGGTATAAGCTTTTTAATTGAATAGTCAAAGTCAGTCGATAGCTCTCCGGACTTGGAAAACTTACCTATTTTTTGACTATTTGTGAAAATGAAATATCCATCTGATGCTCCCGTCATAAATCCTTTATAAGGACCCAATCCATTTGGACCTTCTTTTTCAAAAGAATAGCTGGCCGTTAGCTCTAATTTGTTCAAGTCGATTTCTTGTAATTGGAAGGTTGTTTCATCAAACTTATAAAGCTTTTGATGATCCTGACTTAGGGTAGAACCGGACAATCCATAGTTGAGATTTATAATTTCCTCGCCAGGATCTACTATCACGGTATCGACTGAATATGTCAGGTTTTCAAGGATATTTTTAGCTTCTGTCGATTCAGACTCTTTATCACCACAGGCAGAAAGAAGTGCTAGAATGGAAATAGTAAGGAGTTTTTTCATAGTTTCTTAAAAATTAAAAGTGAATACTGCGAAGCCGAGCTCGTCATCCACATTGACATAGGAATAGAGCTTGCCGTCTTTGAAGAAGGGGGATTCAAGTCTATAATCAATTTGATCTAGTTGTTTCTTTCCGAGGAGATTTAAGTCTTTGTCATAGGTGAAAAGGAAAACGTCAGATTTTTTTTCCAATTCAGGCGTTTCCTGTGGTATTAAATTATATCCCAATCGGAAATATTTCTGTCGCTTCTTATCCCATAAGAAATCATCAAAGCTTGTTTGATAAATGAATTTGGCCGTTTCAGCCTTGAACTCATTTTCATCGGACACCTCTTGTTTTATTTCACCTGATTTGCTTGGAGCAACTAGCTGGTGAGGAAATTCAACTAATCGAAGAGAGTCAGTTTGATAATCATACACATAGCTGTCTGAATTGGCACTGCTTGTAATAAAAAGTTTGTTGTTCAAAATATTCAAAGAAACACCTTCACCCCTTCCCATAAATAGCTTTCCTGTGTTGAGGCTTACTCTAAACTTTAGCGTTGAAATCATAGCAGGCAGTGAAATTGACTTTCCGGTTTTTGCTTCTGGATCTATAATAATTAGTCTTACATCCGAACTTGTTTTGTAAGGGTTTGTCAAGGCAAAGAGGTGCTTTTCGTCATGGGAGATATGGGCTTTATTGGTAATAAGGCCTCCTTCATCCACATCGAGACCTTCTATTTCTCTAAAATTGAATTTTAGGTTTTTCTCCAGTTCTCCACTCTTGAAATAGGTACCGACATTTATTAAGGAAGAAACAAATAAGAATCTATCATTACTCAAAGGTTGCATAGTGGGAGGATTGAAACCGATAGAATTTGGGCCTTCCCTTGAGAATTGGTAGACATTTGTCAATTCTAATGTTTTTAGATCAATCTCGTTAATGGCTGTTTTACTGTAGTCATATAGGAAGAATTTCTTCTCGTCTAGCGAAATGGAAGAAAACCGTGAACCATGCGAAAGATCTATAATTTCATTTCCAGGATCCACCACCACTGTATCCACAGAATATGTCAGGTTTTCAAGGATGTTTTTTTGTGAAGTGGATTCTGAAGTATCTTTAGTTTCACAGGAATAAAGAGAAACAAGTAGAGTAGCGTAAAAAAATAATCTCTTCATAAACAGTAGGGTTAGCTATAAAACTAAATAAACTGTCTTAAAAAAGCGATCCTAAAATGTTAAAAAATCAAAAAAATAGTTAGGAACTGCAATAAAATGAGGCTTGGAAATTATGATATACTGATTTGATATTTATGCTGGTTGGGGAAGTGGAGGGAATGAGATCTTGGGGATGTCTTGGATTGGTCACTCAGTCCATGGGTTGCACCCATGGTTATTGAGAGGTTTGACCACTTTGTGGTCATGCTATTGAATCTATAAACATTCGATTTTAAATCTTCAAATTGAAGATCCCGAAGGGATCAAACTTTTCAATAACCGCGGGTGCAACCCGTGGCTAAATGAAATAATGATCTATCAAGGCAACCCCAAAGGGGTTGAATTATTAGTAAAGGATTAAAACTAATATCTGCTTTCTAGGCCCTAATCCACCGACTCCATTAGCGTACGGAATGGAATTGCTTTCTCACCATATCTCGCTTGAGTTTCGAAGCGTAATTCGTGTGCAAATCGAGCTTCGTACTCAATCAGCTTCTTCGTGTTCTCAGCAAAGAACTGGATAGCGTAATTGGTGACATTGTCGTCTGGGCTGTTCAAAAGTCTGAAGAATTTATGTTCAGTAAATAGTCCGGTAGCGAAAATATCAGGAATGTGAGTGTCTTTCATCCATTGGACAAAATCCTCTTCTATCTCATTGGAAACGGTGAACGTGATGTTGTAAAGAATCATATCGGGGGATTTTGGCTGAAATTTCGTTTTTTTGCAAACAGATTTGAGTTTCCAAAGTTAGGAAACCATACACTAAAATTGAATTTACTTCTTCCAAAGCTTTACCTAAACATGCATAAAATAGCTCAGGCGCCCCCACAGGTTCAGAATTTGCGATTGATAATTGCCAAAATTGTGGTCGTTGCCTTGTATGGAGTTGGTGTCGTTGGCTTAAGTTTGCCAGAATATCGGGAGTATTTTCTGATGCTCACTCCAGCTCAGCTACTGATTACACTTGTATTACTTCTGGGGTTTCACCGAGGCTGGTCTGAAGCTTTTCCCATTTTTGCTGCAGCGGCATTTTGGTTAGGTTTCGGAGCTGAGCTTATCGGAATTCATACGGGATATATTTTTGGTGATTATGTTTATGGTCCTACATTAGGCCCTATGCTTTGGGAAGTACCGATCATTATTGGTGTAAACTGGTTTATATTGGTTTATCTAACCGGGGCGGTCTTTTACAAAGTCACAGACAATGATTTGTTGGCAGCTACACTTGGGGCGACTGCCATGCTTGTCATCGACTACATCATGGAGCCAGTAGCTGTAGCATTAGATATGTGGCATTGGAAGTTTGAAGTTATCCCTCCCGAAAATTACCTGACGTGGTTTGCTGTGGCATTTCTGATTCATTTGATTTATAGAAAAGGGAATTTTGATAAAGGCAATCCCATCGCCGCCTTTGTGCTAGTAACTATGATACTCTTCTTCACTATTCTTAATTTCACGCTTGAGCTATGATTTTCTATCATAAAATGAGCTTGAAAGCAATTAATTCTAAAACAAAAAAGAAACAGCGCAAGTTGTACGTCTGATGATTGAAGCGATAGGATTTACCATTTTGGGATTTGTCATAATGGAATTGACTGGTTGGGCGATTCACAAATATCTTATGCATGGACCTTTGTGGATGATTCATAAAACTCATCACGAACATTCCAACTCCTTTTTTGAGTTGAATGACCTATTTTCATTACTGTTTGGAAGTATTGCTGTTCTACTGATTTTTTTGGGAGTTGGGGAATTTGATTATAGATTTTGGATGGGAGTTGGAATAAGTATTTATGGAATGCTCTACTTTTTTCTACATGATGTACTGATCCATCGCCGAGTGAAATGGTTGGATCGTCCTAAGAGCGGGTTTTTGAAAGGGATATTAAAAGCACATCAAGCGCATCATCATAGTGTGAGGAAAGAGGGAGCAGTATCCTTTGGGCTGTTTTGGGTGCCAAAGAAATATTTTAAGCATAGAGAAAGGTGAGCAACTACTCAATAAAAGATTTAGAACAACTATCTGGGATCAAAGCGCATACGCTGAGAATTTGGGAACAACGCTACAACTTACTCAGTCCCAAAAGAACAGATACAAACATTCGTTTTTATGATGATGCTGACCTGAAGCGGATTCTAAATGTGGCAATGTTGAATGCCAATGGGCTGAAAATTAGCAAAATAGCAGCGATGAGTGCAGGAGATATTTCGCAGGAAATCATCAAACTCACGGATCAATCCATCGATCATAACGATCAGATTCAGGCGCTCACGATCTGTATGATCGAATTGGATGAAGTTAGATTTGAGAAGGTGCTATCTACAATAATCCTTAAGATGGGTTTTGAGGATACTGTTCTCAACATCATATATCCCTTTCTTTCTAAAATTGGAATTCTTTGGCAAACGGGCGCAATTAGTCCTGCTCAGGAGCATTTTATTTCCAACCTGATACGTCAAAAACTAATCGTTGCCATAGATGGTCAGATGGGAAATAATCAGGGTAAGACTTTTATGCTTTTTCTTCCTGAAGGAGAATTACACGAGCTTTCATTGCTTTTCAGTTGCTACTTGATTAAAAAGCATGGACATAAAGTGATCTATCTAGGTCAAAGTACTCCAAATGCAGATTTGATTTCTGTCTATAAAATGCAGAAACCGAACTATCTCCTTACGGTGATTACTTCATCACCAGCTGGAGATAAAGTTCAAGAATATGTTGATATGCTGGGTAGAGAATTCACAGACTCCGAAATTTTTGTATCAGGTTTGCAGGCCTTAGATCAGTCAATTTCCATTCCTTCCAATATCCGATTGCTCACTTTTGCGAAGGAAATTAAGGATGAATTGATAAAAATGGAGAAGCAAAAAGTTTAGATATACTATAGTTTGGTTAAACAAGAGTATTCTTAGTGAATACTTTTTTTATGCCCAAAAATGCCTTAAATCCTTATTTAAAGCCATTTCTATAGAATGTTGAATTTTATTGTTTAATTAAAACGTAATAAAGTTAAACAAAAAGTTGTAATTCTGTTTAACATATACTATATTTGATTAAACAAAACCACAAAACAATGACCTCAATAGAATTCACTTATTCGCTAAACCAGCTTTCGGGTGTTTTGAAGCCATTTGCAATGAAGTTGACTAGAGATCTAGACGACGCAAATGACTTGCTTCAAGACACGATGGTAAAAGCATTCACTAATCAGGACAAATTCACCGAGGGAACAAATCTGAAAGCTTGGCTGTATACAATCATGAAAAACACCTTTATCACTAATTATCAGAAAATGGTGAGAAGGGCAACTTTTGTAGATACCACAGACAATCTACACTACATAAATTCCAGCGGTTCATTGATCGAAAACTCAGTTTACGGAGATTTTGCGATGGACGATATTTATAAAGCTATCGACAAGCTAGATGATATCTTTAGTGTACCCTTTTTGCTTTATTATAGAGGATTCAAATACCATGAGATCGCAGATCGTCTAAGCATTCCCATTGGTACGGTAAAAAATAGAATTCATATTGCCCGTAAATACTTAAAAGAAGATTTAAGTGTTTATAAACATGTAAATTAAGAAAATGAAGCAAAAACATGTGGTCGTGATAGGTTCTGGTTTTGCAGGTCTTTCTGCAGCAACTCATCTCGCTACCAACAATTTCTCAGTAACCCTCTTAGAAAAAAATGCTTCTCCAGGAGGTAGAGCGAGAAAATTTTCAAGTGATGGATTTACGTTTGATATGGGGCCAAGCTGGTATTGGATGCCCGATGTGTTCGAGGATTACTTTTCACATTTCGGAAAAACGCCTGCTGACTACTACGAATTAATACGTCTTGATCCGTCCTATTCAGTGATCTATGGAGAAGAGGATATTTTGGATATTCCTGCAAATTTAGATGAGTTCAAATCCCTTTTGGAGCAAATAGAGCCAGGAGCTGCTGCAGAATTAGATAAGTTTTTGGCACAGGCCAAATATAAATATCAGGTAGGGATTCACGATTTGGTGAAGCGTCCAAGTAGATCACTGATGGAGTTTGCCTCATTAGCTCTGATGAAAGATGTGATACGCATGGATATTTTTCAATCGATGTCTAGCCATGTTCGTAAATTTTTCAAATCGGAGAAAATCATACGATTGATGGAATTTCCAGTCCTTTTTCTAGGAGAAACTGCTGAGAATATTCCTGCACTGTATAGCTTAATGAACTATGCAGATATAGCATTAGGTACTTGGTATCCAAAAGGTGGGATGCATGAAATCATCAAGGCTATGGTGACTTTGGCTGAGGAAAAAGGTGTGCAAATAAGATATAACGCCGAAGTAGAAGAAATAGAAATTGAACGTGGAGAGGCCAAAAGAGTAAGGTTAATCTCAGGTGAACGAATCAAAGCCGATATAGTGGTAGCAGGAGCAGATTACCATCACGTGGATAGACACCTTGTCAATCCAAATTATAGTAATTACAGTGAAGAATATTGGAATAGTAGAGTGTTGGCTCCGTCTAGCTTGCTGTTTTATTTAGGAGTTGACAAAAAGTTAGCTAATCTGCGTCATCATAATCTATTTTTTGACGAACCGCTTGGTCCTCATGCAGATGCGATCTATAAAAATCCAAGATGGCCCGAAGCTCCGTTATTCTATGCATGCGTTCCTTCTATTACGGATGAGACGGTGGCTCCAGATGGGATGGAAAACCTGTTTTTGTTGATTCCACTGGCGCCGGATTTGGAAGATTCTGAGGAGACTAGAGAAAAGTACTATGAGATGATCATGGATAGGTTGGAAAAAATAAGTGGACAGGAAATACGATCTCATATCATATTTAAGCGATCCTATGCACATTCAGATTTTAAATCTGACTATCATGCGTTTAAAGGTAATGCTTATGGACTGGCAAATACATTGAAGCAAACGGCGCTATTGAAGCCATCACTTAAAAACAAAAAGGTGAGCAATCTGTTCTACACCGGGCAGCTTACTGTGCCTGGACCAGGCGTGCCTCCATCGCTGATCTCGGGCTATGTGGTGGCTACTGAGGTGATTCGAGAAAATTCTTAAAAATATAGTATATTCAACATCATGGATGCAAAGGAGTTATATGATCAAACAAGCCTGGACTGTGGTAAGCTGATCACTCAGCGTTACAGTACCAGCTTCACTCTGGGCATCCAAACGCTGGATAAAAAGTTCCATGCACCGATCTATGCGATCTATGGATTCGTCAGATACGCAGATGAGATTGTAGATACATTTCATGATCATGATAAAGCCAAATTGCTTGAGGAATTTAGGCACCAAACCTATGTTGCCATCGATTCAGGGCTTTCCCTTAATCCTGTGCTTCATGGTTTTCAGATGATGGTAAATAAGTATGAAATCGATCTGGATTTGATTGAGGCATTTTTTAAAAGTATGGCGATGGACTTAGATTTTACCACATACAATGATAGTTGCTACTTAGATTACATTTATGGCTCAGCTGAAGTAGTGGGTTTAATGTGTTTGAAAGTATTCGTAGAAGGGGATCATGCAATGTATCTACGACTTAAGAGGCCTGCGCAGATGCTTGGATCTGCTTTTCAAAAAGTCAATTTCCTTCGTGATATTAAAAGCGATTTTGAGGAACGTGGTAGGGTATATTTTCCAGGAGTTTCATACGAATTGTTTGATAAAAGTGCCAAAAGTATAATTGAGATTGATATTCAAAAAGATTTTGATGAGGCACTAATTGGATTATGTCAACTTCCAGATGGAGCAAAACTTGGTGTTAAAGTGGCTTACTTATATTATCAAAAGTTATTCGACAAAATTAAAGGCCTTTCAGCTGCTACCATCACTCATGAGCGAATTCGAATTCCAAACTCTCAAAAATTTTCTTTGCTTATCGGAACCTACTTCGGCAGTAAACTTGGCTTAGGCTAGCTATGGAAAAGTATCTTTATCTGGCGGTAAATCTATTTGCCATATCCTTCCCGCTTGTCCGTTCATTTGAGTCAAAAATCAGGTATGCAAGTAAGTGGTACGCCTTGTTTCCTGCACTTATAATCTCAGCTACGTTGTTTTTGATTTGGGATCATTGGTTTACTGTAATCGGTATTTGGGAATTCAATCCTAGATATTTACTGGGAATTTACATTTTTGAGCTGCCAATTGAAGAGTGGCTATTCTTCTTCACTGTTCCTTTTGCTTGCGTATTCATTTATGAGGTGTTGATTTACTTTTTCCCAAAAGATATTTTTCAACCTGCAGGAAAGCCCTTTGTCTTTGTTATGATTCCAGTTTTGCTCGTTCTGGCATTTATAAATTTGGATAAAATGTACACCTCCGTGAATTTTTTCGTGGGGGCTTTTGCGCTTGCAATACACTGGTTGATTTTCAAAAATAAATATATGGGCAGATTCTTATTTGCCTATCTAGTTCATCTTATTCCGTTTATTCTCTTCAATGGTATTCTGACTGGTGGCCTCACCTCAGAACCTGTAGTGATCTATAATAATGCCGAAAATTTGGGAATTCGAATCTGGACAGTTCCTATCGAGGATACGATATATTCTATGACGTTACTGCTCATGAATGTGTCGTTATTTGAGTATTTTAGAAATAGAAAAACAATTCAAGAGGCTTAAAGTTATTAGCTTATGAAGAATCTTCACGTTCAAATAGATACACATTCGGGGTTTTGCTTCGGGGTAGTTTATGCCATAGAGATGGCAGAAGACATGCTTGATGAGGCGGGCTATCTCTATTGTCTTGGAGATATTGTGCACAACGATGAGGAGGTTAATAGACTTAAAAGAAAAGGTTTAAGAATTATTGACCATGAGGTTCTGAAAGAACTTAAGGATGAAAAAGTCTTGATTCGCGCTCACGGAGAGCCTCCATCTACTTACGAATTAGCAATCAAAAATAATCTTACGCTGATCGATGCAAGTTGTCCCGTAGTGCTGAAGCTTCAGCATAGGATCAAAAATTCTTTTGACAAGGGCGATTCTATATATATCTATGGCAAGCATGCTCATGCTGAGGTAATTGGTCTGCTCGGCCAGACGAATAACGAAGCGGTGGTTTTTCAGGATATTTCGGAATTGGATCTGAAGACACTTCCCAAAAATATCACACTCTACAGCCAGACGACAAAAAGTACTGACAAATTCTACGAGATCAACCAAGTCTTGAAAGATAATGGCATTGAAGTTAATACCAATGATACGATTTGCAGACAAGTGTCTAACAGAGATAGGGAACTGAGAGCTTTTGCAACCCAATTTGATAAAATAATTTTTGTCAGTGGTACCAAATCATCCAATGGAAAAGTACTTTTTAATGTCTGTAAAGAAACTAATCCAAGCACTTATTTTGTCTCGAATTCTGATCAAATCGAGACTAATTGGTTTTCTGAAAATGAGAGCGTAGGAATCTGTGGAGCTACTTCTACTCCTCTATGGCTGATGGAGCAGGTGAAGGAAAGAGTTCTGACTTTTTGAGAAAACATTCCCAACTTGCTGGTATGAAATCTGAAACCAAACATGCTTCTATTGATCCTAAAGGGATTTTGATTGCTTTGGCGATTATAATTCTATGGTTTTTGAGTTTGATTTTTCTTTTGAATTACCAATTTACCTGGGCCAGTCCACTCCTTTACGTGGGAGTTTTGGTTCAAATGCACCTGTACACAGGACTGTTTATTACTTCTCACGACGCCATGCATGGCTTAGTATCCTCAAATAGAAAATTAAATAAAGCTATTGGATGGTTCTCGGCCTTACTATTTTCTTATAATTTCTATAGTAGACTTTTTCCCAAACATCATGAGCATCATCGCTTCGTAGCCACCGCTCAGGATCCAGATTACCATGAATCTGATAACTTCTTTGCTTGGTATTTCTGCTTTATCAAGCAATATGTCACGATATGGCAGATTCTCCTGATGGCAGTTACTTTCAATGTTCTCAAGCTTTATATACCTGTGGAAAACTTAATATTATTCTGGATGTTGCCGGCTGTGTTATCCACATTTCAGCTATTTTACTTTGGAACATATCTTCCTCATAAGGGAGAAAATGATAATATTCATCGTTCATCGACTTTGTCTAAAAATCACTTTTGGGCTTTTATTACTTGTTATTTCTTTGGCTATCACTACGAGCATCATGATTCTCCCGGCACCCCTTGGTGGAGGCTTTGGAGCGTGAAAGAATCTCAATCCTAATTATTAGAATTTTAATGAAATCAGTTATTCTGCTTTTAGCACTTGTATGCAGTTCCTTTACCGCATTTTCTCAAGGAATTGTAAGAGGGAAAATCACAAATCCCATCAATAATCAACCTGTAGCTTTTGCCAATGTTCTTGTAATTGGGACTGAATTAGGAGCTATTTCCAATGAAAATGGTATCTATGAAATCACTAATGTTCCGACAGGATTGTATAATCTTCGGGCAAGTTTTGTAGGCTTTAAATCTAAAACAGTTTTCGAAGTTCGAGTGACTTTAGCTCGACCAGTGCAATTGGATTTTGAACTGGAAGAAGATGCTTCAGAGCTTTCTGAAGTGGTTGTAAGTTCGGAATTTTCCAGATCAGAGGAGACACCCCTTTCGGTAAAAAAGCTTAATGCAAGTGAAATAGAACGATATCCAGGCGGGAATCGGGATATCTCACGTGTGATCCAAGCCTTGCCGGGAGTTGCGAGCACGCCAAGTTTTAGGAATGATATTTTGATCCGTGGTGGTGCGCCTAATGAAAATAAATTTTATATCGATGAGATCGAAGTACCAGTAATCAATCACTTCGCTACACAAGGTTCCTCAGGAGGACCAGTGGGGATATTAAATGTGAATCTGATTAAGAGTATGGATTTGGTAGCTGGTGGATTTGCAGCTAATCGGATGAATGCACTAAGTTCATTTTTTGAGATTCAACTAAAAGAGGGGAGAAGAGATAAAATGGCTACCCAATTGACTGTGGGTGCATCGGAATTGACGATTTCGAATGAAGGGCCGATTGGCGGGAAAACTACTTATCTCCTCTCTGCCCGACGTTCGTATTTGCAGGGGCTTTTCAAGTTAATTGGTTTGCCATTTTTGCCCACTTTCAACGACTTTCAGCTGAAGACGACTACGAAAATCAATGACAAAACCGAGCTTACTTTCATAGGTGTTGGTGCGATAGATAAGTTTGTGCTGAACGAAGACGTGCCTGATGATGAGACTGAAGAGGAGCGGGATGATAGGTTATATCTGTTGGGCGTACTACCTGTGCAGAATCAATGGAATTATACTACTGGTCTTAGGTTGAAGCGTTTCAGGGAAAATGGATTCTGGACCTTCGTTCTGAGTAGAAATATGCTTAACAATCGATCTGTGAAGTATGCAGGAAATGATGAAAGCTCTGAGCAAAATTTGCTGTTTAACTATACATCTCAGGAATCTGAGAATAAATTTCGTGCTGAAAATAGCATTTTTGGAAATGGATATACTGTGAAATATGGAGGAAATTACGAATACTCACGCTATTACATCAGGAACTTTGATAGGTCTATTCTTGCAACTGAAGGGGAAACTGTGGTGGAGAAATCCACTTCTTTTTTCAATTCTTACGGCGCATTTGTATCGGGGAGTAAATACTTTATCGGGGAGCGGCTTTTAGTAACAGGAGGGATTAGAATGGATGGGTCAGACTTTGGTAAGTCTGCTCAAAATCCATTCAACCAGATCAGTCCAAGAGTTTCTGCTTCTTATCAATTGAAGTCTAATTTATATTTGACTGCAAACGCAGGAATCTACTATCAGAAGCCTGCCTATACGGTCTTGGGCTACCGTGAAATGGGTGAGTTAATCAATCAAGCTAACGATGTGAGATTCATTCGTAACGATCAACTGATCGCAGGGATCGAGCTCCAGTCTCCAGAGAAAAACCGAAGATTTACAGTCGAAGCTTTCTATAAGCATTACAGCAACTACCCTTCCTCTATTAGAAACGGCATCTCCTTAGCCAATTTGGGAGCAGACTTCGGCGTAATTGGAAATGAACCTGTAGAATCAAACTCCAAGGGTAGAGCATATGGCTTGGAGTTCTTGGCACAGCAACGATTGTTTAATAATTTCTACGGAATTGCTTCTTTTACATTGGTCAGAAGTGAATTTACTAATCCTAATACCACTGGATATATTGCTAGCTCGTGGGACAATCGAGTTATTATGAGCCTTACAGCAGGGAAGCGATTTGGAAATAATTGGGAATTGGGAGCAAGATGGAGGTATGTTGGAGGGACGCCGTACACACCCTACGATTACGATGAATCTAGTTTAATCTCGAACTGGGACTTGCGTAATCAGCCTATCTTGGATTTCGATCAGATTAACGCGATTCGCTTGAACAGTTTCCATCAGCTGGATCTGAGATTGGACAAAAAGTATTATTTCAATAAGTGGAATTTGAACTGGTATGTGGATATCCAAAATGCCTATAATTTCAAGGCACAACAGCCACCTTCACTCATTCCTGTAAGAGATCTGGAAGGAAATATTTTGGTGGATCCATCAGATCCAAGTCGATACCTGCTGAGATATTTAGACAATCCTGCTGGTACAATACTTCCAACTGTCGGAATAATCGTAGAGTTTTGAGGCTAGCTTCTGAGCGAATCTAGCAATTTGATGATCCTAATAGATCTGCAGTCTATATCCTCGGTACTGTAAATATGCTCGATCCAACGCTGCTGCTCAATTTTGGTTAACTTTTTAAATAGCTCCAACTTGCCTGGATCATCGTTGAGACAATCGATTAGTTCTTGAGGAAGCTTGTTGGGGACTTCTTTTCTGAAAAATCTAATCTTTACCTTATCTCCCTCTTCTTTGCCAATGGCTTTTCTGATCGGTTTGGCCACAGGCAAAAAAACATACCCATTTCCCATAGGCATCAGGTGTTTGTCCTCAAAAGTGTATTCATCAATGGAGCCAGAGATCTCCATCATTCCAAAAGCTTTACCTGTGGTGATAAGGTCTCCGGAAAGTTTAATAAATGTCCAACCTCCCTTACCAGGAAATCTTTCAAGAATAAATGTTCCTTCTACGATCAGTTGCATGAAAAAAGAGCAGGTTTATAGCCTGCTCTATATTTTAAAATTAATTACCAGTAACTCTTCCAAAAACATATCGGATGTTCAATCCAAACTGATCAGCATTGAATCGTGTGTTTTCAATGATTACTAAAGTTGGTCTCCAATCAAAACCAATTGCAATGGGAACATCAGGAAATGCGTATTCAATACCGATTTCACCAGCAGCACCTAGAACAAAGGGATCGCCTAGGTATAATGAAGGACCCACACCGATATAATAGTCGAAATCACTGTTACTGATAGGACGATAGATAAAATCCCAAAGTGCATCAATTCCTACTCCATGACTTCCAAAACTTACGTCTGCGTGGATTCTGCTAAATTGGCCAAGTTCAAATACGCCATCGATAGCCACATTATTTCCATAGAAATTGCCAAATCTGATACCGACTTCTTGGGCATTGCTCTCAAGAGAAGAAGCTAAACCGAAAAATAACACAAGGGACAGAATCTTTAAATACTTCATATAAATAGGGGTTAAATTATAATTGGAAATCTTTGCTATGCAAATATTGACCTTTTTCTGATAATATTCATTTGGAGACAATTATTTGTAATTAGGATAAAATAAACAAGCTAAAGAGGATAACACTTAGTTAAATGGTCACTCAGGTTTGGCAAATTTCTGTACTTAATGAGGTTGTAAATAGTTTATTAGTTATAAATATTACGCAAGAATTTTTACTTTAAATTTATTTTTTTAGCCCGAACTAATATTTTCTTCTAAAATTTTTTAGTGTTCAAGCTCTAGGATCCATTTCATTGGATTTGGTATTTCTTAACGATCACTGGCTCTTAATTTGTAAGAAATTTATTAGGACTAGCGTGTCTTTATGGACGCTAGAAGTAGAGGAGTGAAACTTCTTCCTATCTTACTCCATTAAGCCCACATATTATGAAAATTTTTGAATGCGGAAATTGCTCTCACACGCTGTTTTTTGAAAACCTAAGGTGTGAAAAGTGTGGACATCTCACAGGTTATTCGAATACAACTGCCACGATGTTGACTTTTGAACCCAATACTTATTCTCTGATTTCTGATCGGAACGGGCAAGAATTTAACTATTGTTTAAATAAAGAATTTGGTGTTTGTAATTGGCTCCTGCCTGCTGAGAATGAGAGCGAGTTTTGCCCAGCTTGTGAGCTAAATCGTACTATTCCGGATTTATCCGATGACGAAAACTTCCAGAAGTGGCAAAAGTTAGAAGTCGCAAAACACCGTCTGGTCTATCAATTGCTCGCACTTGGATTGGCTATTCCTCCACAGGAAACTAATCCTGAAATCGGTCTTTGCTTTGATTTTATTTCCAAACAAGGAAATACAAAAATCATGACTGGACATGCTCATGGAGTGATTACCATTTTGCTTTCTGAGGCAGACTCGGTACACCGGGAGCAGATGAGAAAGCAACTTTCAGAGCCATATCGTACGTTGATTGGCCATTTCCGCCATGAGGTAGGTCATTATTTTTGGGATAGATTGGTGGCTACAAATCAAGGAGTTCTCTCTGATTTTCGAGTACTTTTTGGAGATGAACAAGTCGAGTATGGCGCCTCTTTAAAAACGTATTATCAGAATGGTGCGCCAGCAAATTGGCAAGACGCATTTATTAGTCAATATGCAACTTCTCATCCTTGGGAAGACTGGGCCGAAACTTGGGCGCATTACCTGCACATCATGGATATGACCGAGACAGCCTATTATTTTGGAATTTCCGTTCAGCCAATTCTAAATGGGGACAACATGGCTGGATCTGTGGATTTTGATCCGTACACCATCAGCGATTTCAACACAATTTACAATTCTTGGGCGCCAATTTCTTTTGCTATTAATAGTCTCAATCGCTCAATGGGAATTCCGGATGCATACCCTTTTGTAGTGAGTCCTGCTGTGGTGGACAAGATGAAGTTTATTCACCGACTGATATTTAACCTGTGAGAAAGCCTTAATCTAATTCGTTAATTTTTAGAGAAAAGTACTTTATAAGCTCCTGTGGACCAAAGCGCCCATACTATCAGTAGAGGCTGAAAAAACAATCTGATCAAGCGACTCTGATCTGTGTCTAATCCAAAAGCATTCGTGCCATTCACATATTGGGCAACATTTCCTGGGAAGATAAGCACGAAAAAAATTGCGAGAGCGATCCCAAATTTCACTTTATGCTTTGACAAGAAAACCATCCCAAAACCTAGGGTAAACTCAACTATTCCAGAAAGAATTACCACCAAATCTTTGCCCAGAGGCAGCCAATCTGGCACTTGGGCCTGAAACTCCTGGCGTTGGTAAGTCAAATGCCCAACCGCCGCAAAGATCATAAAAGCCCCTAATATTATTCTCAAAACCGTTTGTATGTTGGAGGTTCTTGGGTTTTGCATGGAGTTGTAAATATGCGGTGTTTATATGTAGAAAAAAGATATTCTTTACTGGTGAGATGATTTCCGAATACTCTCCATAATAAACTCTACAAGCGGTGTAGGGTCTTTTAAAGAATGTGGATGATGACCTATGCCTTCTTTTGGGATTAAGGTAATTGTTCCCCCGGCTTTACGGAATTGTTCCGCCAGCAAAGCCGTATTTTCCTCGAAGGGAACTACTTCGTCGGAATCACCATAGACATGGATTACGGGAATTCCAGCCTTCGCAACTTTAATGCTGTTGTATATCGGAATGCCTTTGAAATCTATTACGGAAGCAGAATCTAATCCGTAGGCTTCAAGACATTTCTTCCAATCGGAAGGGCTTCCAGCACCTGCATACATACCTCCCGGCCAACTTTTGATATCGCAAACGGGGGCATCCGCATAAATGCTAAATACCTTTTCGGTATTTTTAGCAGCCCAGTTATATATGATCAGCCCTCCACGGCTCATTCCTTCGAGCACCACTTTTTTGTTTAGCCCATATTTCTTGCGACATAGTTTGTAGAAACCATTCCAAATCTCTACAGCCTCCTCATTCCCATACAGATCAGCTACATCCACATATACTACGTGAAAACCCTTATCTAACAAGGCTTTGTCTAGCTGCGGCTCATGCCCCCAAAATCTAGCTCGCCATATCCAAAGTTTCTCATCATTAGGTGTTGATGGAAAAACTACATTAGCGTCATGACCTTCAAATGTAAACTGCTCTGATTTGTACTCACTGAAAATTGGGTCTTGACCAAAAGAGCTTGTACTAATCAAAAAAGCAAGTAGGCTGAAAAATAGGGTGTTGTGAAGTTTCATCTTTTACATAAATACATTTGAATCAAAAGATAAGATTTTAAAATCCGTCGGAACTAAAAATAAAGCGACTGAGAATTTAATCTCAGTCGCTTTATTGAATGGTTGGAAATAGTATTAATTTTTCAAAGAGGCCATATCAATCACAAATCGGTAGTGTACATCACCTGCAATGGTACGCTCGTAAGCTTCATTTACCTTGTCAATGGAGATAACTTCTACATCAGAGACTATGTTATGCTCAGCACAGAAGTCCAGCATTTCCTGAGTTTCTTTGATACCACCTACTAGTGATCCAACAAGGCTTTTTCTTCCAAAAATTAAGGAGCCTGCGTGAATCTGCTCCATCTGTGGTGGCACACCTAGAAGGACCATGGTGCCATCAGTTTTTAGCAGTTTCAAATATTCATTGTAATCATGCTGAGCAGATACAGTATCAATGATGATATCAAATCTGCCTGACATTTTCTTCATATTCTCAGCAACAGTGGTCAATTCAAAATGATGTGCTCCAAGTGCATCAGCATCTTTCTCTTTCTCAGGTGATCTACTTAGCATAGTTACCTCTGCGCCCATTGCTGCGGCGATTTTTACCGCCATGTGACCTAAGCCACCTAATCCAACTACAGCAACCTTATCACCTTCCTTGACATTCCAATGTTTCAATGGTGAATAAGTGGTGATTCCAGCGCAAAGTAAAGGAGCGACTGCTTCCAAAGGCAATTTGTCCGAAACGCTCAACACGAACTTCTCTGTCACTACGATATGAGTCGAATAGCCGCCGTAAGTGATTGTTTTCTTATCCTGAAGTAAAGAATTGTAGGTTTGAGAATTTCCATTTTCGCAATATTGCTCTAGATCCTTTTCGCAGTTATTGCAGTGACCGCAGGAATCTACAAAACAACCCACACCAACTGTGTCTCCCACTTTATACTTAGTGACACCTGTGCCTATAGCAGAGACTTTGCCTACGATTTCATGGCCTGGCACTACTGGGTACTTCGTGCCGCCCCATTCATTTCTGGCGGTGTGAATGTCTGAGTGGCAGACGCCACAAAACAAAATTTCGATTTCTACATCACTTTCACCTGGTGTTCTTCTATCTAAGTCAAAAAGTGCTAATGGTTGATCAGCTTGTTGTGCTGCGTATGCTTTTACTTGTGTCATGACAATTAATGGTTTATAAAGTATGATGGCACAACATGTCGGTCGCCGTTTTAGTTTTGTTTTTCTGGCGCCTAAGTTATTAGAGCAAAAAAAGCCTGCGATTTTTCTTCGCAGGCTAGATTTTAGAAATATTTAAAGTTTTTAACTTATTCCTTTCGCAGCATCTTTATCCAAAAACCAAATCAACTCTCCATTTGATGGTTGCACCAAGTGAGCAGGGTAGCTCGCAAAATCTTTTTCCTTTTTTAGAATTTCCTGTACTTTTTCAGCCTTTCCAGCTCCCGTTACAAGGAATGCAACAGCTTTGGCATTATTGACGATTTTACCAGTGATGGTCACCCGCTTTTGGCCAGAGTCTGGATGTGTAGCTACCACACAATTTTCTTTAGCATCCCATAATCCAATAGAATCAGGGAAAATAGAAACCGTATGCCCATCATCGCCCATTCCAAGCATGACTAGATCAAACTGAGGAATATCATTCAATTTTGGAAGCTCTTTGTCCAAAACTTGACTGTAGCGATCGGCTTCTCCTTCTGCATCATTTTCTCCCAAAACTCGATGAATATTAGTCGCAGGGATCTCGATTTTAGACAGTAGATGATCTACCGTCATTTTATAATTGCTTTCAGTATCTGAAGGAGCTACACAGCGCTCATCGCCCCAGTAGAAATTGATTTTCGTCCAGTCGATTGTTGTTCCAAAATTAACCGCCAAATAATCGAATATAACTTTTGGTGTGCTTCCTCCAGATAGAGCGATGTGGATAGGTTGATCCCCCTTTGCCAAGTCTCTAAAGTATTCAGAAAATTCCTTAGCAACTTGCTCTTTGGTGTCGTAAATATTAAGTGTCATTAGTCTAGTAGATTTATGAAATCCCTAAATATGCATGATTTGGGACTTTATCATAATGGTTTGAATTACTATTTCGCTCCCTGCCTAGCGGCAAGGCAGGCTTCAGAGCTTTGAGATAGTTAATTTATCATTTTACCCAACCATTCAGGCTGGGCTATGTTATCGAGAACTTTCAGCTCTTTTTGGCGAAAGGCTAATTATACGCTGCGTTCTCTGCGTAATCCTCTGTGTCCTTTGCGGTTTTAATCTTATAGGATACAGAAACCAGTTTCGTCAGTCAGAAGATCTCCTGGATTTCTCCACCCGAAATGACCCTCAAACAAATCATCGGAATTTCTCGGTCCCCAAGTTCCTGCGGGATAGCCGAAAGTTGGGACCTCCTCATTTTCCCAGTATTTCAAAATTGGATCCACAAACCTCCATGCAGCTTCTACTTCATCGGCACGTGCATAAAGTGTCGCATCCCCTTGCATTGCATCGAGTAGCAATCGTTCGTAAGCATCCATGATCTCCGCTGAGTCAAGATCTGAATAGTAAAATTCCAGATTTGCCTGCTCCACATGGAATCCTAAGCCAGGTACTTTTACACCAAATTTAATCAGGATTCCCTCATCAGGTTGAATGCGGATGATGAGTTTATTGTCCTTCTTATACACATCTTGACTTTTGAACACCTCATGGGCCGGAGACTTAAAATGAATTACCACTTCTGTGACCTTGGTAGGCATACATTTGGCTGTGCGGACGTAGAACGGCACATCTTTCCAACGCCAGTTGTCAACAAAAAACTTGACTGCGGCGAAGGTTTCTGTCTTAGAGTTCGGATCTACTCCTTCTTCTTCACGATAACCTTTTACTTTTTTTCCATCTATGGTGGAGGCTACGTATTGACCTTTCATCGTGTGCGTAGCTAATACTTGCGGATCAGTCATGAGGCGGAGTGACTTCAACGCTTTCACCTTTTCATCACGGATTTCTTCCGCGCTAGCATTAATGGGAGGCTCCATGACGATCAAAGAAAGTACCTGAAGCAAATGACTTTGGAACATGTCACGAAGCGCACCAGACTTGTCATAATATCCACCGCGCTTCTCGACACCTACCGTTTCAGCATTGGTGATTTCCACATGATGAATGTATCGTCTATTCCAGGTAGGTTCGAAAATCGAATTTGAAAAACGTGTTACAAGTAAGTTTTGAACGGTCTCTTTGCCCAAATAATGATCTATTCTATAAACTTGAGGTTCATTGAAATATTTGTGTAAGCCCTCATTAAGTTCTTTTGCAGTTTCTAGGCTGTAGCCAAAAGGCTTCTCCACTATGATTCTCTTCCAGCCAGTTTCTTCTTTAGTAAGTCCTGCTTCGCAAAGATTTTTGGCGATTACTTCATACAAGCTTGGTGGTGTTGACAAATAGAAGATGTAATTCTCTTCACATTCTTTTTCTTTATTCAGCTTACCAATTCTCTTAGCCAAAGCTTTGTAGCTGCTATCGTAATTATCGCCTAAGTCCTCATAAAATATCTTGTCAGCAAAATCAGCAATAAAGTCTTTGCCATCTTTGCTAATTCTATCCTTCAAAAATTCACTTTCCTGAACTACCTTCTGGCGGAATTCCTGATCCGTCATCGCGGACCGGCTAGCACCCAAAACCACGAAATTTTCGGGAAGATGCTTGTCTTTGTGCAAGTTATAAATTGCCGGAATCAGTTTTCTAGCAGTCAAATCACCTGACGCACCAAAAATTATTAGCATCTGGTTTTGTGTTTTTTTCATCAGTATGGGTGTATTTTTATGTTTTTTATATCAAATCCCGGCTTTGGGTATGCACAAATTTATCAATCTTGCTATAAAGCCAACCTTCAATCCATTAATTTTGGAAGGAAGAGATGCAAAAATAACCCATATTTAATTCTAACCTTGTAGCAGATAGGGCTAAGAAGGAAATTTGAAAATTAAGATATAGAAATGATGGAGCACAGTAAGTATGATTTTGGATTAGTTGGCCTTGGAGTAATGGGGCGAAATTTTATTTTGAATGTCGCGGACAATAATTTTAGTGCTTATGGCTATGATCTTAGTGAAGCTCAAGTAAAGGCGTTGGAGGTGGAAGCTGTAGACAAGGAAAATGTAAAGGCAACAACAAATGTTGAAGAGTTTATACATGCACTAAAGACTCCTCGGAAAATTATGCTTCTCGTACCTGCTGGAAAAATAGTAGATCATGCGATAGAAAATATACTGCCACTTCTGGACAAAGGTGATATCATCATCGATGGAGGAAATTCATTTTTTACTGACACAGATAGAAGAGAAGCCTATTTGAAAGAAAAGGGAATTCACTTCTTTGGTTCTGGAGTTTCAGGTGGAGCAGAAGGTGCGAGAAAAGGCCCTAGTATCATGCCAGGCGGGGACAAAGAAGCTTATGCTCATGTGAAGCCAATTTTTGAAGCGGTTTCTGCAAAATACAAAGGTGAGCCATGCGTTGCATATTTGGGTCCCAAATCAGCGGGAAACTATGTGAAGATGGTCCACAATGGCATAGAGTACGCCATGATGCAGTTAACATCAGAGATTTATGATTTACTGAAAAAATCCTGTGACCTGACGAATAAAGAGCTTCATCAGGTTTACGAAACTTGGAATAAAGGACGTTTGCAATCATTCTTGGTTGAGATCACGGCTGAGATTTTTACACAGAAAGATGAATTATCTGACGCCGATCTGGTTGATATGATCATGGACAAGGCCAAGCAAAAAGGAACTGGTAAATGGACTTCTCAGAATGCGATGGATCTCGGAATTCCTGTTCCTACCATTGATATGGCGGTGAGTATGCGTGAGATTTCTGCTTTGAAAGATGAACGAGTTCAAGCGGACGAATTGTATTCTCGACCTGAAGTGGCTCATATCGCCAAAGAAGAGTTGATTGCTCAAGCAGAGCAAGCATTATATTTCTCTTTCATAATCGCTTACTCTCAAGGTTTGCATCAGCTTTCCTTCGCTTCCAAGGAATACGGTTACGACCTGGATATGTCCACGATTGCTAAAATCTGGAGAGCGGGATGTATTATCCGAGCTGGATTATTGGCTGATATTGCGGAAGCCTATACCGCAGATAATTCTATACCAAATTTGTTGCTTTCGCCTTCTTTTGTTCCAAAAGTGCAAGATACTTTACCAGCAGTTCGTGAAGTAGTTGCTTTCGCAGCAAAAAATGGAATTCCTGTTCCAGGACTTTCTAGCGCTTTGAGTTATTTTGATGCTTATACTTCGACTAAACTACCACTTAATCTAATCCAAGCTCAGCGTGACCACTTTGGTTCGCATACGTATGAGCGAACTGATCGTGACGGAATCTTCCATACTGAATGGGGGAAAAAGTAGGCAGTTTTCAGAGTTCAGTGATCAGTTTTAAGTCGCAATCGCAGTATTCAAAAGCTCGTCGGATTCTCCAACGAGCTTTTATGTTACCATAGTTTGCCAATCCTGCTTCCGGAGAAGCAGGACAACAGCAATAAAATTGTTCCTTGCGTTCTCCGCGAAACCTTTGTGCACTCTGTGGTTAAAGCAACAAAAAACCTCCCGATCACTCAGGAGGTTTTTGCACTTATATACCGGACTATAATTCTTAATAGATCACTTTTACCATGCTCGTGATGACAGATGCCATACGGATGGATTCGAAGATTCTTTCTTCAGTAGTTCCCAATTCGATCAGGTGATTCTCGTGAGAAGCTACGCACATCTGGCAGCCGTTCACTGCAGAAACTGCCGTAGAGATCAATTCGAAAAACTCTTTACCTAATACAGGAGTCATCATGATGTTCATGCGAAGTCTGGCAGGGATTTGTGCATACTTTTCCTTTTCCACGAAGTGGCGGAATCTGTACAACACATTATTGCTGCTTAGCAAAGAAGCACATGCCACCGCTTCACCGATCTCGGAAATAGTAGCTTCGTTTTCTTCTGCTAATTTTCTAAAAAAACGCTGAAGTGGATTGTTTGCCGCGTTAGCTGCAAGTGCCAATCCCATCAAAGCAACTTCCTTTTGGTTTAGCTTATCACCTTTGAGGATAGTCTTGAAATTGAGTTTCAAATCTTTCACATACCTGGAATCAGCATCGCCCAGATTTCTCAAAGATTCATTGGTAAATTCTTCATTCAGGCCCACTACTTCCAAAAGTTCGGCTACTGATTGATTCATATTTAATACTTCCATGATGTTAGATTTTAGGGTTGAAACAAACAAAGGAGATCCTCAGACCTCCTTTGCTAAAACTAGACTTGAGATCTGAATTAGTTCAGGTTCAATGTTTCTTCGCCTTTTTCCCAGTTGCATGGGCAAAGTTCGTCAGTCTGAAGGGCATCAAGTACTCTCAATACTTCTTCAACATTTCTTCCTACAGAAAGATCGTAAGCAGATACCCAACGAACGATTCCTTGAGGGTCGATAATGAAAGTAGCTCTGTAAGCGATCTTCTCTGTTGCTTCGAGGATACCAAGTTCTTCTGCAAGAGACTTAGAAGTATCCGCTAGCATTGGGAATTTAAGGTCACGAAGATCTTCGTGGTTGTTTCTCCAAGCCAAGTGAACAAATTCAGAGTCAGTAGATGCTCCTACCAAAACGGTGTCTCTGTCTGCAAATTCACCTGCATTCTTGTTGAATTCAGCGATCTCAGTAGGACATACAAAAGTGAAATCTTTTGGCCACCAAAACATCACCATCCATTTGCCATCGGCAGTGTGGATATCGTTGCTGATTGTCTGGAATTCTTGTCCTTTCTCTCTAGATACTACTGCGGTTTTTTCGAAGGCTGGGAATTCAGCTCCTAAGCCTAACATGCGATTGTTCATATTGTTATTATTTTTAGTTTTCAAGATTGTTATACAAAGTTGCCTCACATTTTTTCATAAATCAAATTGATAATTCTTATCTATTCATAACTTTAAGTTATATGACACTAACCCAACTAGAGTACCTTGTAGCCTTGGATAATTTCAGGCATTTTGTGACAGCGGCAGAAAGCTGCAATGTCTCTCAGCCAAACTTGACTACACAGGTGAAAAAGTTGGAAGAAGAGATAGGAGTCAAAATTTTTGATCGTGACACAAAACCGCTTCAGCCGACTGTGGCGGGTAATTTGATCCTTTTAAAGGCCAGAAAGATTCTTAAAGAAGTTTCAGAATTGAAGGAATTTGTACTGACAGAGAAGGAATCTTTGGAAGGAGAATTTACGCTTGGTGTGATACCAACCATTTCTCCCTATTTACTACCGCTATTTTTGCCTGAATTTGTGAAGACAAATCCAAAGACCAAATTGATAATTAGGGAAATGGAAACCGCAGAAATTATTCTTGAATTACAGCGAGGAACATTGGACATTGGATTGCTTGCCACTCCTCTAGAAGAAAAAAGCATCCGTGAGATCCCTTTATTTTACGAACCGTTTCTCTTATACCTTCCAGAAAATCACCCTTTCCTAAAACGGAATCATATTATTCCGGCTATGCTAGATGCCAACCAAATTTTGGTTCTCGATGAAGGACATTGTTTTCGTGAGCAGACACTAGCGATATGCAATAATAAATTTTCAAAAAATAATTTTGGATTTGAATTTCAAAGTGGCTCTATAGAATCTCTTACTCGGCTGGTGGATAAAGGAGTAGGTTATACGCTCGTGCCTGAAATGGCGGTAATGGAAAAAAAGGAAACCAAGTTTCTTCGGAGATTTGATTCACCAGAGCCAGTACGAGAAATAAGTTTGGCGGTGACCAAGAATTTCGCCAAAAATGTATTGATCCATGCGATCCGGAAATCAATACTCCTATCTATTCCAGAGCGCTTTCAAAAGGAAGAACAGTATAAAATGATAAATTGGAAGTAGTGATATAGGATGAGAAGCGGGAATTACCCGACTTTAAGGCGAAGCTCGCCTTGTCTTTTCACCACTTTTAAATCGAAGTGTTGATTGATAAATGCTTTGCAGTGATTTTCTGCCCATTCTGCTCGAGACTCGGTGTCAAAAAGTAGTGTCATCCTTAGCATGGTTTTTACATATTGCCCATATATTCCTAATTGAGCCACATATTCAACAAATGCCCCTGCCCATTCTTCTTGAAATTTTTCTAGATGAGTTCTCCCATCAAAAAGCATTTCAAGTTGATTGTCTCCGTGTTTGAAGCGATAGATACCACAAAGTTGGCGGTAGATTAAGCGAGCATGCTCCCGAGGAAAATCAAAGGAATCAAGAATCTGCTCGTATGTAGTGTCCATGAGCTGAAGCGGATTATACAAGGAAGTATAGGAACGCTTCAATTCAAAAATCATTCGATCAATTAGCTCCTCTTCAAGCACGGATTGTGCCTGACGAAGGATGTAATTTTTGTCTAATGGAAAGAGTTTCTGAATCATTGCTCCGCAATATTAAGAAATTATTTTTATAGGATAGGGTTAAATAATGTTTTATGCTGGGTGTCGGTGGCCCGATGTTTTGACCTCATTTCATTATTCGAGATTCTTCATTTGACATTCATTAATAGAAGGTTGGCAGATTCGCTGTTGTTTTTGTCACCTCTTAATTTTATTTGATACTTTTTACATCTTACAGTTTTTGCGAAAATTGCAATGTGCTGAGAACATAGGACATCTAACTCCAGACATCGATCATTACCCCCAATCCGAAGGTCGTCTTGCCTCATAGGCTTCAATCTTATCTAGCAAATCTGAAGGATCATCTGAGATAATGAGTAATTCTTCTTGCTCAGGATACATAAATCCCTCCTTCATCGCGTGGTTCAAAAAATCAATCAGTTTATCATAATAGCCATTTACATTATAGAGTGCCAATGGCTTTTGTATGTAGTGAAGTTGATTCAGAGTCATTATTTCGAAAAGTTCTTCAAATGTTCCAATTCCTCCAGGCATGGCTATGAATGCGTCGCCGCGCTCTGCCATCAGCCATTTGCGATCTCTCATTGTTTCTACTATGATCAGCTCGGTACAACCACGGTGAGCCACTTCTCGATCTACGAGTTTCTGTGGAATGATTCCCAGCACTTCTTTTCCAGCTGATAGCATTTCATCAGCAATCACACCCATCAATCCAACTCTTCCTGCTCCATAGACCAGTGAATGGTCTCGTTTAATCATTTCTTGAGCTAGTGCTCGCGCACCTGTTTCATATACTTTATTCTCTCCTTTTCGGGAACCGCAATAAATGGTAATTTTCTTCATGAGTTTGATGCTAATTTGGAGTACGAAAATACTAGATTCTTTTTTAGATGAAGATTTTAACCGCAGTGTTCGAGTAGGTTTTCGCAGAGAACATATTTTTTTGTTTTTCATGAAGCTAGACTATGTATATCTCTCAGCTTTATTTGAACGAAAATATTTGGTTTACTACCGACAAATTTTAGAATGAGGTATGGCTGAAATAATTCAAGATAAATGATTGCTGGTATACCTCTCAATTTTTGTCAAAAGGTATCGTACTGATGATCATTAAACGCTATTTTTGAGCTATGAAAATTTGCTTTGCTACTAATAACCCCAAGAAAATCGAAGAAGTGAAAGCTGCTCTCGGCGATAGCTTTGAAATAGTTTCTCTTAAAGATATTGGCTGCTCGAATGAACTTCCTGAAACTGGTGACACATTGGAACATAATGCTTTTCAGAAAGCCAGATATGTGAAGGAACATTTTGGTGTGGATTGCTTTGCAGATGATACTGGATTGGAAGTGGATGCACTGGAAGGTGCGCCAGGTGTTTATTCTGGTAGGTATGCAGGAGAGCCTAGAAGCGATGAGCGAAATATAAATCTCTTACTCAAAAATCTGGAGAATTCTTCTATCCGAACAGGTAGGTTTAAAACGGTTATTGCGCTCCTTTTAGGTGATGAGGAATACAAATTTGAAGGAGTGGCGGAAGGTGAAATATTAAAGGTCAGAACTGGGAATGGAGGATTTGGCTATGATCCAGTCTTTTGTCCAGTAGGTGATTCTAGGTCATTTGCAGAATTGAGCATGGGAGAAAAAAACCGGATCTCTCACAGAGGAAAAGCAGTGAGTGAGCTTATTACCTTTCTTAGCCATAGATAATTCTGTTTAAAAAATAATTTCAGGTTAACTTTGCTCCATGAAAAAACCATTCATCGTCGGTATCACGGGCGGATCTGCATCAGGAAAAACACTTTTTTTAGAGCGACTGCTGAGTTCTTTCGATGATGGGGAGGTTTGTCTGATTTCTCAGGACAATTATTACAAGCCACGAGAAATGCAACCAATCGACGAACATGGGGTTCATAATTTCGACAGGCCAGAAAGTTTAGATTTTGAAGAATATGCTGCTGATATCCGTAAAATCCAGTCGGGAGAGACAGTTCAGCGAGAAGAATATACCTTCAATAATGCTTCTAAAAAGCCGAAAATGTTAACTTTCAATTCTGCCCCAGTGGTTGTGGTCGAAGGTATTTTTGTATTGTATTATCCAGAATTGGCAAGTCTGCTTGATCTGAAAATTTTCATTGATGCCAAAGATCATATCAAACTAAAACGAAGAATCATCCGAGACAAAGTAGAGCGAGGATATGATTTGGATGATGTGCTTTATCGATATGAGCAACATGTGATGCCTACCTATGAGAAATACATCAAGCCATTTATGAATGACGCGGATTTAATTGTGCCAAATAATCACAATTTCGATAAAGCACTAGAGGTCATTCGTACCTATTTGAGAGCAAAGAATGCTTGATATTAATTGTTCCCAATGATATTCGGCTGATTTTTAATTAAATATGCTGATTATGAGTTCGAAAATTAGAAAATCTGAGAGGAGAAACACTCCTTTTAAATAAATGGCTATATTTGCGCCGCATGAAAGCAACTAAACGAAATAGCAACTTGTTCCAACAACGCCTCACGGTGATGCTGGCATTGCTGTTATGTTTGTTTATTTCCAGCGTAGAATATATTCCTGAAAACAGCGAAGTAGTTAAAGTCGAAAACCAAGATAAAGCTTCTTCAACTGATCAGAATCAAACTTTTTTGACTGTAGCAGTAGATGCAGTAGTGCCCTTTGTAGTAAATGTATCACACAGCATTCTTTATCTTATTCATGATATAATAAGTTTTGAAGGATCAACTTTCATCACTAAAGCAACTACTGTTGTTCAGCCCAACCAGCTCGTAGAAATACTTTTTGAGCGAATAATATCTACCAAAGGGCCCTGATCCCAATTCATTTCCGAATTTCTAAGTGCTTATCTGACTAGTAGATAGGCCTTCAATCTGTATTTACAATCAATTAATAATTTCTATTTCTCATGCAAAACAAAGGTGTCATTGTGTTTTTGACAGTGATCGTTACAGCATTATGCTTGTACTATCTGTCATTCACATTTGTATCAAATAATATCCAGGAAAAAGCCCAGGAATACGCAACTGATGCGTCTGGAAACGTGGATTTCTCAAAAAGACAAAGCTATCTAGATTCCATCTGGAGAGCTCCAGTTTACAACTTCTTAGGTGCTGATTATACTTTCCAGGAGGTAAAAGAAACTGAACTTGGATTGGGCCTTGACCTTCAAGGCGGTATGCATGTGACTTTGGCAGTTTCACCTGTGGAGATCGTTAAAGGACTTGCTGGCAATCCCAAAGATGTTGCATTCAATAATTCGGTAGAAGAAGCTAAAGAAGCGGCAAAAACATCTTCTACTAAATATGTAGATCTATTTTATGCGTCTTGGCAGAAAAATACTTCAGGCAAAAAGCTTAGCAGTATTTTCGCTACTGCAGCCAACAGAGGTCGTATTTCGTTGGAATCTTCTGATTCAGAGATCATTGACATCATTGATAATGAAATTGAGAATGCGATCGAACGTTCGTTCAACATCCTTAGAACTCGTATAGATAGATTTGGTACTTCACAGCCTAACATTCAAAGAATCCAAGGTTCTGGTCGTATTCAGATCGAATTGCCAGGTGTGGACAATCAAGAAAGAGTTAGAAACTTACTTCAGGGTGTAGCCAAACTACAGTTCTGGCAAGTAGTAGAAGTAAACGAAATCGGTTCAGCACTTGAAGCTGTAAATAATGCTTGGGTATCTGCAAACAGAACTACTGATACTGCTTCTGCTGACACGGTAGCTACTGAAGCACTTACAGGAGAAGACTCTTTGAGAAATGCTTTAGAAAAGCAACTGGCTGAGATCGATCCTAGCAATGCTGCTGCTAATAATGTTTCGCCTTTGTTTAGCTTACTTAAGCCTAATTATGGTTTGGCATACGAGCTTCGTGACACGATGGCGATCAACCGTATTTTGAAAAATGCGGATTATAAATCATTGCTTCCTAGAGATATCAAATTACTTTGGGCAGTGAAGCCTTTCAAAGCGGAAGATGGCTCTGAGACTTTGGAGTTATTCGCTATCCAAGCTGAAAGAGGAACTGAAGAAGCTCCACTTGAAGGTGATGTGGTGACGGATGCCCGCCAGGTATTGGATCAAACATCAAGACCTGCTGTATCTATGCAAATGAATGCAGAAGGCGCTAGAAAATGGAGAAAATTAACTTCTGAGAATATCGGAAGAAGAATCGCTGTAGTTCTAGATGACTATGTATATACCGCTCCAGTAGTAAATGGAGAGATCCCAACTGGTCAGTCTGAAATCTCTGGGAACTTCTCTTTACAGGAAGCTCAGGATTTGGCTAATATCCTTAAGTCAGGTTCTCTTCCAGCACCTACTCAGATTGTAGAAGAAAGCATTATCGGTCCAACTTTGGGTAAAGAAGCCTTGAATCAAGGTTTACTCTCCATGGTTTCAGGTTTAGTGATCGTGGTTCTGTTCATGATTGCTTATTATGCTAAAGGTGGATTTGTTGCTATTGCAGCACTTGTTTTCAACATCTTCTTCATCTTAGGAATTCTAGCTCAGCTAGGTACTGCGTTGACTTTACCAGGTATTGCAGGTATCGTATTGACTATAGGTATGTCTATTGATGCGAACGTTTTGATATTCGAACGTATTAAAGAAGAACTTCGCAATGGTGTAAGTTTGATAGCTGCGATCAATGCAGGTTACAATAAAGCATTTTCTGCGATTCTCGATTCAAACGTAACCACTTTCCTTACAGGAGCGATCCTATTCGCATTAGGTCAAGGCCCAGTAAAAGGTTTTGCAATCGTGTTGATGATCGGTATCGCATCTTCTTTCTTCTCTTCCGTATTTATCACCAGAGTGATAGTGTCATGGATGAGCAAAAAAGGCGATAACAGTTCAATCAGCTTTGCTACTCCTTTTGCTAAAAATGCATTGAGTGGATTAAGCTTTGATTTCTTGGCAAAAAGAAAAGTGGCTTACTTGATTTCTACTTCTATTATTGTGATTGGTTTAGGCATCGCTGCAGTAAACGGATTGAAATTTGGAGTTGACTTTACAGGAGGTCGCTCATATATTGTTGCTTTTGACGAGCCAATGGCCGCTTCTGATTTGAAATCAGGTTTGGACAGAGAATTTGATGGATCTGTAGAAGTGAAAACTTACGGTTCTAACAATACATTGAAAGTAACCACTTCTTACTTGGTAAATGAGGATGACGCTGCCTCTAACCTTGAAGTAGAGAGTAGAGTAAAAGAAGGAATTGCTGCAGTGACCGGATTAACCTTTACAAATGATGCTGAGTCATTAGCTGCTGGTCAATTCGCTATTACAGGTTCGTCTAAAGTAGGAGCTACCGTTGCGGATGACATCAAAGCATCTTCATTAGAGGCAATGATTGTAGCCTTGGTTGCGATCTTCTTATACATCTTGTTAAGATTCCGTAAGTGGCAATATTCACTCGCTGCAATCATCTCGTTGATACACGATACCTTATTTGTAATTGCAGCTTTTGCTATCGCAAGTGCATTTGGAGCTACGTTTGAGATTGATCAGGTATTTATTGCGGCAGTGTTGACTGTGATCGGTTATTCTATTAACGATACCGTGATTGTGTTTGACCGTATTCGTGAGAATATCGAGAATAAAGGGACAAATAGATTAGTAAAATTATTTAACGATGCTATAAATCAGACCCTTGGGCGTACTTTGATTACTTCATTTACGACATTGGTTGTGGTTATAGTATTGTTGATTTTCGGTGGTGAAGTGTTGAGAGGTTTCTCTTTCGCCTTGTTTATAGGAATTCTAGTAGGTACATACTCGTCTATATATATCGCTACTCCAATAGTAGTGGATTTGATGAAGCGTGAATTGGAAAGTGATAAAGCAATTGAAGAAAAGAAATTGGCTTAAATGATTTCTAGTTTATAAAAATCTAAAAGGGGTGGGATCGTATCCCACCCCTTTTTTATTACCCATTAAGCGGGAAAGTTTGTATCTTTTGGAGAATATTTAACTAAGTATAAAACCTATTTCAAACTTTTATAAAGGACTTTTATTATGAGAATCAGCCGAGAGGCCCTAGAGGCGATGAGAAAAAAGTATGATGCAGAGGTGAGAAGCGGAAGAACAGCCACCAATCAAAATGGAAATGTAATCGACCAAACAAAGTGGATTTTTTTTGATAGAACTACTATAGAAAAGTTATTGGAAAAGTCAGATCCTACTACGGGAGGAATCAAATTTTACTTTGGAGAATACACTACTGAACTTGCAAAAGAATATTTTCCTGATAATCCAGAGGCATATGATGGATTAATCACATTAGTCATGTCAGCCGCTAATTTAGAAGGGGATCAAGTGGAGGATTTGGATTTTATGGAGAGGTCAGGTGATCCGGGAGCAGGTGATTTTGAAAATCATGGAAAGCAATGCCCTCCAACATGTGATCCAGACCCTACAGTGAATTAAGAATGGACAGTAGATTTTACCAGGCCTTTGGAGGTTGGTATATGATAATCTTAGACCTCATATTAATTATAGGAGTCTTTTGTATCTCTAGGGGACCAAAAGATAAGAGAGCCGATATTAAGTATTGGCTTCCTTTTTTAATTGTCTTGCTGGCTTTTTTTTATGAAAATCTTGGTGCTTATACTAATTTCAATTTTGAAATGAAAAGGAGTGTGAATGCACTACTGGGGAATACCAAGAATCCAAAATATAATGTCTGGGTATTTAATATTTTTAATCAACAGCTTCTTACCCTATTGATTTTATATCTTTTGAAATCCTATTTGTCTATAAGGAAAAAGAAAATTGTCAACTGGCTAATGTTTTTCTTTTTAGGAACAAGTGTTTTTATTGTGGGTTTTGGATTTGAGCCTATCTACGGAAGCCAGCCATTGATTTTTTCCATAGCTGCGGGTTCTATACTTATTTCTTGTGGATTATATTTCATGAGCTTTATTACCGATGATAGCTATCTAGAATCAAATCCACTTCGACTTGCATCTTTTTGGCAAGTAACATTTATCCTTTTTTATCACTCAATGATTTTCCTCAAAACAGTTTCGCAAAAGTACCTTTGGGCAGAAAATATGGATCTATATAAATCTTTAAATTACATCAATACAATTTTATGGTTATTTATAATGATAACGATGTTGTTATCTTATTCCACCGATAGCCTAAAGCTGAAGTTAGAAAGAGAGCCTAATTATGTCTGAGGAAAGCAGTACCATTATTACGATGATTATTGCGAGTATTTTCCTGGCTGCTCTCTTGTCGTTCTTTGTAATTGCCATGGTCATACTACACAGACAACGACAGGTACAAAACCTCCAAAAGATGGATCAGGTCAAATCTGAGCATGAAAAGACTTTGCTGAATATAGAAAATGAAATACAGCAAGAAACCCTGACTCATATAGGAAGGGAGCTTCACGACAATATTGGTCAGTTACTTTCGCTCGCCAAACTCAATTTTGGATCGATCAAGCCAGAAAAACTAGCTGAAGGAAGAGACATACTCGGTCAGGCAATACAAGAGGTGCGTGGACTATCTAAGCAACTAAATCTAGACTGGGTGGAGTCGGTCAGTATCAATGAATTCATAAAGCAGCAGTTATCAAGAATACAGAAAACAGGCTTTTGTGAAACTTCTCTGGAAGCAAATTTTGAACTTATCGACTTACCTAAAGATCAAAAACTGGTGTTGATTCGAGTAATTCAGGAATCGCTAAATAATGTGATTAAGCATGCTTCACCAGATAAAATCCTGATTAGAATGTATGAAAGCGGGCATAAAAGACAAATTATCATCACCGACTATGGGAAAGGATTCGACTCTTCCCAACGATCAAGTGGAAGTGGGATGTACAATCTTAAAAAGAGAATGGAAACCATAGGCGGAAGATTTGAACTGACTTCTATCATCGGAAAAGGCACAGAAATCACTTTAACCTTGCCAAATTAGATTTTACGGTATATTTTAGAATTTAATAAATCCTGAAATGCTAATTCCCCTCAAGTCATGATCAGAATAGCCATTGCTGATGATCATAAATTATTTGCGAAAGGTATAGAAGGAATTCTAGAAGATGAACACGATCTTACGGTTGTAGGGGTCTTCCCAAATGGTAAGGAACTCTGTGATTATATTTCCGAAAATCCGGTAGATATCGTACTTACAGATCTTAATATGCCCATAATGGACGGATTTGGCGTGCTGAATTATTGCAAGGAAATTCATCCTGATTTTAAGGTGGTGATCCTTTCCATGTATGACGAAGAGAAAATCTACAAGCAGTGCATAGATCAAAGGGCTGATGCCTTTATCCTCAAAGATGCTGATCCAGACGAATTGATTTTTACCATCCATGAAGTTTTTGAAGGTAGGCACGTGCTGAACTTTGACCGGGTGAAAAAGCAAGCGCTTCAAGGGGCTTATTTTGATGCTTTTCGCGTAAAGTATAAGCTATCCCGCAGGGAAACTGAAATCATACATTTAATCAAAGATGGTATCCAGAATAAGGAAATTGCCCTGATGCTAAATTTAAGTAAGCAAACAGTTGAGACTCATCGCAAAAATATCCATCAAAAGCTTCAGGTCAGTTCTCGAATTGAGCTGGTGAACAAAGCACACGAAATGAACCTATATCCATGAGCAGTCCTATCAAAACAGCCATTATTGGCTTTGGCTCCGTAGCAGAGAAAATGCATGCACCACTGATCACTGTATGTCCAGACCTTCAGCTAGTAGCGGCAGTGGAGAGAAGTACCAATCGCTGTGAAGAATTGTATCCTGATGTGACTACCTACAGAAGTTTGGATGCTTTATTGGAAGCTGATGCTGCAGATTTGATTGTGATCACAACGCCAAACGAGTTTCACTTTCCGATGGCGATGCAATGTCTTCAAGCAGGAAAACATGTAGTGGTAGATAAACCAGTGACTATTTTTTCTCATGAAGCAGAGCAATTACATGAGCTAGCTGAAGAGAAGGGCTTGATTTGCTCGGTTTTTCACAACCGTCGCTACGATGGAGATTTTATGACCTTACAGAAATTAGTGCGGGAAGGTGATCTCGGCAATTTAGTATATCTGGAATCTCATTTTGATCGATTCCGTCCAGATATTTCTGATAATTGGAGGGAAAAGGATGTTTCAGGGAATGGAATTACTTTCGATCTAGGTTCGCATTTGATAGATCAAGTAGTGTTGCTTTTTGGCGTACCTAATTGGATTCAGGCAGATATTCGTAAACAAAGAACCGATGCGGTGGCTGACGATTATTTTGATATTGTTTTGGATTACGGCACACTGAAAGCTAGAGTGACTGCAGGAGTTTTGGTGAATGTTCTTACTCCGAAGTTTTTGCTATTGGGAAAAAAAGGATCCTATCAAAAGTTTGGTTTAGACGTGCAGGAAGCTGAATTTAAGCTTGGGCATAAGCCAGAAGGAGCAGCTTGGGGTGTGGAACCTGCGGAAAGTTGGGGGAAAATTTTCCTCAGTGAGGAAACAAGGGCCTACGAAACTGTGCCGGGAAATTATAGAATATTGTATCAGAATGTCGCTGACGCGATTTTAAAAGGCACAAACCTCGATATTACCATACCTCAGACCATCAGCGTATTGAAGATCATAGAAGCTTCATTTGAAAGTTCTGAGGTAGGAAAAAGAGTCACGAGAGCAGAAGGAGGATGGTAGACCAAGGTTTTTTGGCTGAGGTTTTGGAAAGTGGTGTTCAGAATAAAAACTGAAATATGAAAAAATTAGTATTATTATCTCTTACTCTTTTCGCATTCATCTCATTTGCTGAGGCCCAGATCAGCGCAGGTGTCAACCTACAAAGCTCTGAGACTTTTGTCACCCTAGGAACTGATCCCAACAAACAAATTTTCGGTGAGGCCCGAATCGGGACAGGTGGCGACATCGGGTTTGAAGTGATGGGAGCATATAATATTGTTATGAAAGATGATGTCAACTTTTACCTAGGATTAGGTTTAGGATTGGATGATGATAGAAATCATAAAAATGATGATGACGATGATTTCTACATTGCGATTCCTTTCGGACTTTTAGTAACTCCATTTAATAGTAAAAACCTCGGACTTGTCTTAGAAGCTACGCCTATTTTAGCAACTGATCATGGGGATTACTTCCGTGCAGGATTTGGATTTAAATACACATTTAGATAGATCTTATGGTTGCCCTAAATGATGCATTTTTGCTCAATTCTTAGTTAGGCTGGAAGTCCGATGACGGAAGACCGAAGTAGCTAATTTTAAAGATGTAGCTGATTCGATTTTAGTTTAGCCTGAAATCTTAATTAATTATTACGATTCGCAATCATGCCTGTAGACGTTAATTCTTTGCTCCGCAGGCTGGAAGACCTCCCGATAGCTATCGGGAGACAGGTGACCGAATTAGCCTCAATCTTAGTGTTTTCCAAATAATAAGTTGCTATGTATCTTTACTCGTGCCACAGCTGATACACATAAAAGAAAAAACCACCTACAACCCAAAAGGTCAACTCAGCGATGAGTTGACCTTTTTTGGTTTTAAAAGAGTTTTACTTATTGTTTAAGAAAGAAGATACACCAAGGCTTATGGCGGAGGTATTTAAACCAAAATCAAAAGAATTATTACTGTAGTCTATAGTATTAGTTTCTTGATTGGAGCTTGTAAAAGTCACTAGGTTGGTAGAAAGTTCTATTGCCATCCAATTTTTAGGGAAGTAGGCAATTCCTGCTAACAAGTTGGTCTGATACTCTGTGTATTTGTTCTCGCTTTCGGCAGGAGTACCATTATTATATTCATAGATGGAAGAGTTTTTATTCCAAAGGGAACCACTATTTAACTCTCCAAATGCTGAAAATTTATCACCAAAGGGAAAGTATTTTCTTGCAAACAAGCCTACACCAAATGCATTTTGTTCATTGGTAAGTTTTTCCTTACTAGAGTTTGTGCTGCTGTAAGTGGTAGCATCCATTATACTTTTACCAGTTTTAAATATAACCATTGCACCTATAACCCAATTGTTTTCCAAGGCAACACCAATCTTAGGGTCAAAGGAAAACTCATTGGATGTCGTATTTCTATCACTGCCTAAATCCGAAGTCCTTTGCTGATCATTATTGCTATTAGCGAAGTTGATGCTTCCTCCAAGCAAAACACTCCCTTTTTGTATTTGTGCATTTGCTGTAAAAGTGACCAATTGAAATACGAGTAATCCTAGTAATACTTTTTTCATGGTGTAAGATTTAGTTCAGGTTTGAAGTTTACACGATACAGTTAAGAGTTTAGTTGCATCATATGTCCCCAAACTTTGAAGACTTTCATTTTTCTACGCCAATTGATTCATTTTGCCTATTTTTGCCCCTATGGCAAAAACAGAAACTCCTGCAGAAAACACGCAACTAAAAGATATTATTTCCCATGCCAAAGAGTATGGATTTGTTTACCCTAGTTCTGAGATCTACGACGGCCTTCAGGCAGTGTACGATTACGGTGCTTATGGAGTAGAATTGAAAAATAACCTGAAGCGTCTGTGGTGGGAAACCATGACACGTGTAGAAGGAAATATTGTGGGCATAGATGCGTCCATATTTATGCATCCTACCACTTGGAAGGCTTCTGGTCACATAGACAGCTTCAACGATCCGATGATCGACAACAAAGACTCTAAAAAGCGCTACCGTGCAGATGTACTTGTTGAAGAACATGCAGCAGTTTTCGAACGCGCTGGTGACATTGAAAAAGCGAATGCATTAACAGGTGCTTTGGCAAGAATGCTGGAAGCGGAGGATTTGGACGGAGTAAGAGATCTAATCACCAATGAAGGTATCAAATGTCCAGTAAGTGGTACTTCCAATTGGACAGATGTTCGTCAGTTCAATCTGATGTTCTCCACTCAAGTCGGCTCTGTAGCGGAAGATTCTACTACTATTTACCTGAGACCAGAGACGGCTCAGGGAATTTTTGTGAACTTCCTAAATGTGCAGAAAACCGCTAGAATGAAAGTTCCATTCGGAATAGCGCAGATAGGAAAAGCGTTCAGAAATGAAATCGTAGCTCGTCAATTTATTTTCAGAATGCGTGAGTTTGAGCAGATGGAGATGCAATTCTTTGTACGTCCTGGCACTGAGCTGGAATGGTATCAGAAATGGGCAGAAACTAGAATGAGATGGCATTTGGCTTTGGGAATTCCGCAGGAAAAACTCAGAAAGCATGACCATGAGAAGCTAGCACACTATGCTAATGCAGCTATGGATATAGAATACGACTTCCCATTTGGCTTCAAGGAAGTGGAAGGGATTCACTCCAGAACTGATTTTGATTTAAAATCACATCAGGAATTCTCTAGGAAAAAGCAGCAGTATTTCGATCCAGAAATAAATCAGAATTATATTCCTTTTGTAGTGGAAACTTCAATCGGAGCAGATCGTCTTTTCTTATTGACACTTTGCAACGCATATACCGAGGAAGTAACTGAAGAGAAAAGCAGAACTTTCTTGAAACTTCATCCAGCAATAGCACCTGTGAAAGCAGCTATTCTCCCTATTACAAAGAAAGATGGCTTACCAGAGAAAGGGCAGGAAATAGTGGAACTGTTGAAATACGATTTTAATATTATCTATGAAGATGCTTCATCGATCGGTAAGCGGTATGCGCGTCAGGATTTGATTGGAACTCCATTCTGTATTGCGGTGGATCATCAGACGCTAGAAGACAACACTGTGACTATCCGTCATCGTGATACTACAGAGCAGGAAAGAGTGCCTATCTCTGAGCTTCATGGAAGAATTGCTGAGGCGACTAGCTTTAGAAGGATCTTTGAAAAGCTGTAAGAATTTTAAAAAGCATAAAAAAACTCCTGAAATCGATCTCAGGAGTTTTTTTATGAGATTCTCTCGGGATTTGCGGGCTCTTCTAAATTTAAAATTCCGAAGCGATATCGAAAATTTTTAATCCGACAATTTTAATTTCAATTATGGTTATTTATTACCAAATCCAAGATTACGGAGCTATTCACCTCGTCATATTCACGGTGCATCAATGGGTAAATGTTTTTGCTTGCTATTGGGAGAAGTTCATAGAAATTCTCAATTATTGTCAAAGGCATAAGGGATTAGAGATTTTTTGCTGGTTTGCGATGACAAATCACTGTCATTTAATTATAAGAGCAAAACAAGAATTCCGAGTAGCAGGTCGATCCCATACATATATTTTCTGTTCATAGAAATACCCGACATAAGTGATTAACTCTTTGGAGGCCCATCATTATTCTCAGAAGTTTTTTTCTTTTTACTTTTTTTTGTAGTTGGACAACCTTCAAATACAATGTTTGAAAGCTCTCTTTTAAGAGAATAAAATCCTTCATTAATGTCTAAAGTTTCTGGATTGTTAACTAGTGAAACACCATCGACTGCTACTACTTTCGCACCTGTCCAAATATTAGCTTTTCCATCATTTGAATTTCCTGCACCACAGTCAGGAACCAATCCCTTAAATGAAAATGTCGTTGGTGATTCAGAAGAACAGCTAACTTCGCCTGTCCAATGGAATACAGTTCCATTTCCTGTTACTCTGTAATTTTTTCCATCAGCACCTGTATATGTGCCATTATTTGGAATATCAATGATGATTTGTGGAAAAGTAAAATCAATGGATACTTTAGCTTCTTCGCTGTAACTATATTCAAATGTTACATCAACCATGCCCTCTTCTACTGAACTGGAATAGTCAAAAGTTTCTTCATCACAACTACTCCTGCAAATCGGGATCAGATAAAGAGTACCTGTGAAAACTACAGGTTCGTCCACAGCAAAACTTGTTTCATTAATAATGTAATCAAATGAATTACCACAATGAATAGCTGTAAAGTCAAACATTTCACTTCTAAAATAATTAGTCCTTATATTATTACTTACATCCTGATAACTCTGACCTGGATATGTCGCAAAGCTATAGCCACCAATGGAACCATCAAAAGATACAAGAGATTGTGGATCTCCTGAAATTAAAACAGAAATAACATCTACCTCATAGTAAGCCATGTTATTTGGTAAAAGAGTTAAATATACATTTGAATATACCTCCTTAACATTTTCACCCGATGTCCTTTTTTGAGGAGTAAGACTTCTAGAGAAGCGTATTTCATCAACCCTTTCTGCAGGAACACAATAAGAACTTTCACAGTCAATTTCGTTTCCAAACAAAACCGATCCATTCTCAAATCCATTGGTAGTTCCATAAGGATTCAATATGAAACCCAACTCATCTGCTTTTTCCAATCCATTATTTAGATCTTCATTTTCATAAGTAGCCATTTGGCTACAGGCTCCTAAGAGCAATGCCGAGGTCACTAACACCAGCATTTTTGTTGTAAAAGTTTTCATAGTGGTCTAAAAGTTTTTAGTTTACTTCACAATAAAATGTCTTTTATATATTTAAAAAAGTCGGATAAATAATATTTGTATGTAAATACAAGATAGTAAAGATTTAATTCAAATAACTTTATCTCTTCTACCAACTGCTTAATAGTTGTATTTTCACATTCTCTATGAATAAAACACTCGTCTAGACTCTCCTGAATTGCAAATCTCGAGAAGCAGGAATCCCAAAGAGCAGGGTTTAATCCATATCCGCCGGATACCAAATTGATTTATCTCGCTCCTCTCTAAGTGTGCCATCATCTAATTGTTTAAAAGTCAATTCTAATCCAAACTGCTCGCTTTTTTCGATCTTAATTTTTTCCCCTTTGATTTTGTAAGTAGTTCTTGAAATCATGTCCCCACCGAGAAGAACATCGGCTACTCCTCCGGCAGAAAGTGTGATAAATCTTCCGCAGCCAAACATTGGGTCATCAACTGAATCGCATCCATCTAGCGTATTTGTGTAAGTCCCTAAAATTTCCGGTTCGTCTAATTTGTCACAGGAAATAAAAATAAGTGCGACAAGCGCTATTAGTAAGAAGTTTTTCATAAAAAGGAGTTAAGTGTACACTCAATACGTCAAAAATAGCTACCACGCTACATAACTTGTATTTTATTCTTAAGAAGTAATGTCTATAGTTTTTGACTAAAAAAGAATTATTATCTCCCTCTTTTTCCTTATCCTGAAACATAAAAATAAATGAGCCAGTAGTTTCGACTACTGGCTCAAGTTTTACTCAAATTAATTTTTTTAAAATTCAATCAGTTGGACATTCTACCGCTCTAGCAGCATCTACGTGTACTCCATAATAATTGAACCTAGGAACAACTACTGTGTAAGGAGATTCAGTAGCCTTTGCCTTATGAGTAGTAAATAGACCAGGTGAAGGATTTGTAGCAGCTGGAATTAAGGCATAACCCTGAATTTTCACGTTTTCAGCAATGTCTTGGAACCTGCCAAACTCATTCAATTCAATTTTGATTTCTACATCGTCTCCTGAAGGAGTAAATGTCACATTGCCAATATCATAAGTTTGTCCAGCAAATAATTTCACTGTTTTCACCACATTACTGTATTGGACATAAGTAGCCCAGTTTCCTCTAGTTATATACTTGCTTCCAAATGCCCATGCTGTTTCATCCCTAAAGCATTCTTTTACATCTCCACAAAGTCTTAAGGTATAACAGATAGTGAGGTTGCTTAGTCCAGCCGCCCCGCCACTTGCATTGTTAGGTGATGTAAGCCTCGAATCCTCATAAATATCCGGACCGTAATAATAAACATTTGCAGCGTTACTACCTTTCACAATGAAAGCGATTGCATCCAGACAATATCCGGGAGGTGGAGTAAAACTCCAACTTACATTTGTACCGTCAGTAGTAATTGTAAAACCAGCGGGAAAGGGTTTTGAAAATGCACTACCTTCATAATTAATTCGACCGCTTGAATATTGAAAATTAGGAATTTCGCGGGCTGCTGCCACCTCCGCGCATGTCCTATTTCCACCGTTGTTTTCACCATCGATAATCACAGGCTCAACATTACCATAAGAGATTCTCGCATTCGGAAAAAATACACCGTTTGCTTGTTCATTTAATACTTCAACAGACTGACTGTTGTCCAAAGCAGGTTCCGCTGTCTCAAATTGAGTACAGCCAACCATTACCAACAAAGCGGCCATGATCACTGATCCGGCTGTGCTTTTGACTGAAAAATAATTTTTCATGGTTATATGAGTATAAGAGTATGAATATAAAAAAAGTACAATTATTAAAAGCATTTTTATTGTGTTGAAAAGCTTTTTTTATTGTATTATTTTTAGTAAAAAATACTAAAGTATTTTGCGGGCTAAATTTTTATCTTCAGATGCATTTCTAAAACTTGAAAAAATGAAAAGCAATCATACACAGGCACTAATTATTGGTGCTGGAATTGCGGGCATTGCTGCTTCCATTCGGCTGGCATTAAAAGGCTATTCAGTGATAGTCTTTGAAGCGAATACCTATCCGGGAGGGAAACTGAGTGAGATTCACCTAGGAGAATACAGATTTGATGCGGGACCTTCGCTTTTCACACTTCCTGAGCAGGTCGATGAGCTTTTTCGACTAGCTGGGAAAAATCCTGAAGACTACTTTGAATATGAAAAGCTGGAGGTTGCTTGTAATTATTTCTGGGAAGATGGGACGACGCTAAAAGCTTACTCAGATCTCAATCACTTTGCAGAAGAAGTGCAGACTAAGCTGGGCGAGCCGGCTTCTAACATTCGCGAAGCGCTTCTCAAATCAGCCTTTATCTACGATAGTCTGGCTCCACTTTTCATGAATCGCTCCCTTCACAAGATCAGTACGTGGACAAATTCACAAGCGATGAAGTCCTATCTGAAAATGAGGAAACTGGGGATTTTCTCTACTATGAATGAAGCAAATAGAAAGCAGTTTTCTCATCCCAAATTGGTGCAACTCTTTAATCGTTATGCTACTTACAACGGTTCAAATCCCTTTGAAACCCCTGCTACACTAAATATTATTCCTCATCTTGAATTTAACATAGGTGCCTTTTTTCCTAAAAAAGGGATGCATGATATCACGATGAGTCTGTTCAAACTTTCAGAAGAACTCGGAGTGAATTATCATTTTGGACAGAAAGTGGAAAAGGTCTTAGTCGAAGGTGGAAAAGCAATAGGAATCAGAGTAAAAGACAAAGATTTCCATGCTGACCTCGTGACAAATAATATGGATATGGTTAATGCCTACAAGACGATCCTTAAAGAAGAGAAGCAACCTAAGCTTTTGCTCAGCCAGCCCAAATCAAGTTCTGCACTGATATTCTATTGGGGAATCAAACGTGAATTTCAAGAGCTTGATCTACACAATATTCTCTTCTCAGATAATTATCCCTTGGAATTCGAGCATATTTTTAAGCGTGGGACGATCTATGAAGATCCTACCATTTATCTGAATATTACCTCAACTCACAAATCTGATGACGCTCCTGGGGGTTGTATGAATTGGTTTACGATGATCAATGTGCCCAATAACCAAGGACAAGATTGGGATAAGATGATAGCTGAAGCGAAGAGAAATATCATTCATAAGTTGAATAGAATCCTAAAAACTGATTTGGAAGCCTTGATTGAAGTAGAAGAAATCTTAGATCCTCGATCGATAGAATCGAAGACGTCCTCTGCTCAAGGGGCACTCTATGGCAATAGCTCAAATAATAAGTTTGCGGCTTTTCTCCGCCATGCTAATTATTCCTCATCTATAAAAAATCTGTATTTCTGCGGAGGTTCCGTGCATCCTGGTGGAGGAATCCCCCTTTGCTTGCTTTCTGCAAAAATCATGAGTGAAATGATAGACGGTTAGTGATCAATTTTTAGTGTCTTTTATAAGCGTGTCCACAGATTACTTTTTTCCGAATAATGAAAACTATTTACTCGTGATGATATGGCTCATTTCTCAGAATCGTAAATCCTCGATAAAGTTGCTCGATGAAAAAAGGTCGGATCATCTGATGCGAAAATGTCATTTTGGATATGGAAAGTTTGCCGTTTGATCTGGCGTAAACCTGGTCCGAAAAACCATAAGGTCCACCAATGACGAAAATGAGTTGCTTTAAGCCTGCATTCATCTTCTTCTGAAGGAATTCTGAGAAATCTATGGAGCTATGGCTTTTGCCGCGTTCATCCAATAAGATCACGTCATCAGAAGGAATTATATTTTTTAGAATCAATTCTCCTTCCTTCTCTTTTTGAAGGATTTCGGAGAGAGATTTGGTGTTTTTCAGATCTGGGATGACTTCAAAATCAAACTTGATGTAAAAATTCAGCCGCTTACTGTATTCCTCAATCAAGGATATAATGGATTTATTGTCCGTCTTGCCGATAGCGATCAGTTTGATTTGCATAGCCAAATATCTAAAATTTTTGATTATGGATAATTTCCCTTAGCCTAATAAGAAAAACTAAGCACTATGTAATTTGACTATCCCTACCCAAAAACACACTTAACTCTGGGGAGTCAATTTGACCGCTATATGTTATCCTGCAAAAGTATTCCTGCCAAAAAATAAATATCTGACCTCTGTATAACCCAAGGGTCAGCCAAACCTAATTGACAAAATACATAATTATGACTATGAAATTTGGGAAATGTAAATTGAAAATACTCTTAAGTCCTTGTTTATTATTAGAGACACTCACTTTCCTATTTCCAATGGAAAACTCTATTTTTAACTTAGATTAAAATAATCCCATAAATAACTATGATTCTCTCACCCTCCTCATCAATAAACCCAAACCTTCAACTTATTTTTCAATCTCAGGTAGAGACGTCCTACCAATGGAGAATTTCAACTTTAGACGAGAGAGTAGCACGACTGAAAAAAGTCAGAGCCTGGATAAAAGATTATCAGCAGGACATCCGCGATGCTTTAGCAAATGATTTTAGTAAACCAGAACCTGAAACTGATCTTACAGAAATCTTCCCTGTAACTGCCGAAATCAATCATACGATCAAACATCTTAAAAAATGGATGCAACCGAAATCCGTTTCAACCCCTTTACCCATGCTTGGCACAACAAGCAAGATCTATAAGGAACCCAAAGGAACATCATTAATTATTTCGCCCTGGAATTACCCGTTTAATCTTACAATTGGCCCTTTAATCTCTGCTCTAGCTGCAGGATGTACTGCGATTATCAAGCCTTCGGAGATGACACCGCATACATCCGAATTGATTGCCAGGATGATTTCTGAACTTTTTAACTCCAATGAGGTTTCAGTAATATTAGGAGAAGTAGCTGTATCCCAAGCCCTACTTCAACTTCCATTTGATCATATTTTTTTTACAGGAAGTCCAGCTGTTGGCAAAATAGTGATGAAAGCTGCTGCGGAGCACTTGACATCTGTAACATTAGAGTTGGGTGGAAAATCGCCAGTTATTGTGAATGAAGATGCTGATTTAAAGGATGCTGCCGAGAAATTAATTTGGGGGAAATATGTCAACTGTGGACAAACATGCATCGCTCCGGATTATGTATTGGTACACAAATCTCAGGAGGAAATGTTTCTTTCAGAAATGAAAGTCGCACTTCAAAAGATGTATGATCCAGATTTCAAAGGAATAGATCAGTCTCCCGATATGGCTAGGATCGTCAACGACAAAAATTTCCAAAGGCTAAAAGGATACATTGATGATGCTGTAGCTAAAGGAGCAAAGATTGCCTTCGGCGGAAAGTTAGATCCCCAGTCACGATATATAGAGCCAACTATATTAACAGATGTAACGGATGAAATGCTGGTTTTGCAGGAAGAGATCTTTGGGCCGATCTTTCCTATCGTACCCTATAGCACCCTTGAGCAAGCGATAGCTTATGTGAATTCAAAGCCTAAACCTTTAGCGCTTTACTATTTTGGAAATGATTCTGAGCATGCCTCTAAAGTTCTTGGAGAAACAAGTTCAGGAAACGCAGTCATCAACGACTGTGTCATTCATTATCTCCATATGGAATTACCATTTGGAGGTGTAAATAATAGCGGGATTGGAAAAGCACACGGCTATCATGGCTTTATGGCATTTAGCAATGAGAAAGGTGTACTCAAACAACGTGTGGGATTAAATAATGTAACGCTTCTCAGACCGCCATATGGCATCCGAGCTAAGCAAATCATAGAGTCACTTATCAAATGGTTTTAAGGATGTTCAGAGTTTTTAATCACTTCTTTCAAAAGATATTTCTCTTACTTCTAATTAGTTCCTATCTATACAGCTGTACTTCGAACGGAGACGAAAACCCAACAGGGTTCTTACCTGCTTTAGATTTATTTGATCAATCCTATGGGAGAGAGAGAATCCAGGTCTTAGATGTTTATTTACCTGCTGGAAGATCGACCGATGAAACACCACTCGTAATCTATCTTCATGGTGGAGCTTGGATTGAGGGAAGCAAAGAAGAGTTTACACAATTCCGGGCAGCACTTTCTTCAGCTTTGCCAGACTATGCTTTTGTAGCCATTAACTATAGCCTTTATAATCTAAATAATGGTAGTAATAAATTTCCAACTCAGCAGAATGACGTTATAGAAGCCATAAATTATATACAAAGTAAGTCTGCAGATTGGAATATTTCTGACCAATTAATTCTCGCTGGTGCTAGTGCGGGAGGTCATTTAGCTTTATTGCATTCCTATAAACATCAGCGCATTGGCAACATAAAAGCGGTTATAGCTTTTTTTCCTCCAACAGACCTTGCTAAACTATATGATTTTAGCCTAATAACACAGCTAGGTTTAAATGGCCTAATTGGAGGTAGTCCACAAGATGAAGCCGATGCTTATGCCATTAACAGTCCTATTACGTATGTAAACTCTAATTCCCCTCCTACAATTTTTTTCCACGGGACTTCGGATAGCGTAGTTCCAATTTCACAGAGTGAGCTCCTGAAAAATTCTTTAATAGAGGCTAATGTATTCCACTCATTCATTAAAATCCCCAATCAAGGTCATGGCTTTACTGCGGCTACCTATCCTCAATTATTTGAGCAGGCTGCGGACTTTATCAAGATTGCAATAAATTAAACGTAATTGTTCCTAATTAGCCATTACCGCTTTTTTCTTTACATACCCGGCTGGAAGACCGAAGCGGAATGAACGAAGTGCCGGAAATGCAACTATTTACACTACATAAAATTGCTTTTTACCTTATGTGAAGCAATTGATGCTATACATAAAATTAAAAAAAAATCCCGCTCGAGGCGGGATTACCATGTCATCAGACTCGTGCGAGTCCTGTAGATTGAGCGCTCGACTTGATCGCTTGTACTACTTTTTCTGAAGGTTGAAGCTGGACTTGATCCATTTGCTCTATTGTGCTCAGCAGTTCTATATATTCTTGCATTAGCGAATTGTCACTATGCAAGGCTTGCACTAAGAGTTCTTGCTCTACCTCCGTCATTTCCTGATAAATATATCTTAGCAGGTCATTTGGGGTAAATGGTTTTATCATATGCAAAATTTAGTTGTTTCATCTTTTTTCGCAGGTGGATCAGCGCATATCGCATTCTACCAAGAGCGGTATTGATACTTACACCAGTCTGATCTGCAATTTCTTGGAAACTCATATCCAAGTAATGTCGCATAATCAAGACCTGCTTTTGAGCCTCCGGAAGTTCCTCAATCAGGCGCTTCACTAGCTCAATGTTTTCATCTCTTACCTGCCGGTCTTCTACATTTTCTTCAGCAAATTTCAGCGAATTGAAAATATTAGAACCATCCTCCATTAATATGGTAGGATATCTTTTGGCTTTACGGAAATAATCTATCGCCAAATTATGCGCTATGCGCATCACCCAAGGCTGAAATTTCCCTTCTTCATTGTATTTATCTGAATTAAGTGTTTTTACCACTTTCATAAACACGTCTTGAAGTAGGTCTTCAGCTACTTTCTGATCCTTAACAATCAGAAAAATCGTGGTGTACATCTTACTTTGATACCGATCTACTAATAGATCAAACGCTGCATCACTACCATTTCGATACTGTGCTATCAATTCGCTGTCCTTAGGACCAATTCGTTTACTCATTTTAAGTTGGTTTATAATAAACGTAAAGGTCTAGGCCATAGTATGTGGTAAGGGTGAAAGAAAAATAATATGTCTTAAAAGTATGATTTCAAATACAACTCTGCAAAGAAAACGCAAGGATTTTATCTCACACGTTATATCCAGACGTCATACCAAATTATATCTTTTAAAAGAATGCAATAGCAAAATTTAATAGAAATGAATTTAAATGTAGACTCACCAATGCCCAATGTTTATGCCAAAAAATGTTAAAGGCAGCTATTACAGCGAAGTAATTTGCAGCTATTCTAACAGAAGATTTCCACCGCAATGTCTATCTTCGCATAGATAGAAATTAAAAAATACGACAATGGAATTAAGTGGAAAAGTAATCCAAAAACTACCCGAAGTAGGTGGGAATTCAAAAAGTGGCAATGCCTGGAGAAAGCAGGAATTTATCCTAGAAACAGGAGGACAATATCCTAAAAAGGTTTGTGTGTCAATATGGGGGGATAAAATCGATCAGTTTTCTATCAATGAAGGTGAAAATGTAACTTTAAGTATAGATGTGGAAAGCAGAGAATATAACGGTCGCTGGTACACTGAAGTTAAGGCTTTCAAAGTAGAGCAAAGTGGCGGAAGAGCTGCTGCATCTACAGCTATGCCTGAGATGGACTCCTTTCATTCTGAAGGCGAAGAAGATAAACTACCTTTCTAAAACTCCTTTGCCATGTGGGACGATGACGATGACGCGGATTGGGACGATGATGATGAATTCGATGTGCCCAATGAGCATGAAAATATCTACAAGCACCCATTGATGAAAAAGGCTAAGGATGTCTTTCGGTTGACTCGTGCCTTAGTTGGAAGCCTAGATGAAGCCAGAAAAGAGCTTTACGGCAATATTATGATGGAAGACGCGATGATCATGAGTGCCAAATTTGCTGGTGCTGAAAGTATTTCTGACTATGTTTTGAAAATGGAGAAGGCAGTAGTCATTAAAGTTCATGCTAAAAGTCTCCAAACCATGACTTATCAGCTAGGAATAGAAGAAACCCATGCAGAAGAGCATTTGGAGCTACTAAGAGAATCTATAGAGGAATATCGCTTGCTATTTATTGAGTGGACAAAGTGCTTTGATTCAGAAGAGAAAAATGATGATGGTTGGGGAATCTTTACAGATTAACCACTTCCAAATTGGAAGCCAAGATAGGCCCCAACACTCATTAATATCAGTGTAATCACGCCCATAAGGACTAAAATATTCAAGGGCACTTCCCAAGGAACTTCCCCAACTTTAAATCGAATAATCTTTTTCCAATTCATGGTAGTAATTTAAAATGCGGCTTCTCAGCCGCATTTTTACTATTTCTTAAGAATTTCTTTCCAGCCTTTAGCTTCTATCAAAGCCGCAGATTCCTCCACCTTTTCTTTCAAAGTGTTTTTATAAGCATCTAGATTTTCACCTACTCTAGCATCGAAAGCACCAACAATGGACGCTGCAAGAATGCCCGCATTTTTCCCACCATTCAATGCTACCGTAGCAACAGGAATACCTCCAGGCATCTGTAAAATCGATAGAATACTATCCCAGCCATCGATGGAATTAGAACTTTTAATAGGAACACCAATTACAGGCAAACTCGTCATTGAAGCTACCATCCCAGGCAAATGTGCCGCTCCTCCAGCTCCCGCTACTATTACTTTAATTCCTCGCTCTCGAGCCGACTGTGCGTAATCAATCATCCGCTGTGGAGTTCGATGTGCAGAAACTACCGTCAGTTCATAATTCACGCCCAATTCTTCAAGCATTTGTGCTGCTTCGGCCATGATTGGGAGATCTGACTGACTTCCCATAATTATACCTACCTGTAGATTCATTGTTCCGCTTTGATTTTAATTAACTCTTTGATTCGTTGTGCTTTTTCTTTTAATCCTTCTGTTGTATCAGCTAGAATAGTTACATGTCCCATTTTCCTAAATGGTTTGGTGATTTTCTTTCCGTACATATGGATATATACACCCTTTTCAGCCAATGCTTGATCTTGACCTTCTATCAAAACTGGCCCAGTAAAACCATCTTCTCCCAGCAAATTAATCATTGCTGCTGGGCATCTCAAATCTGGATTGCCTAGAGGCCAATTCATTACCGCACGTAAATGTTGCTCAAACTGGGAGGTGAAGTTTGCTTCTATCGTATGATGTCCACTATTATGTGGTCGTGGAGCTACCTCATTGACCAATACTTCCCCATCTTTCGTCACAAACATTTCTACAGCAAGGATCCCTACCATTCCCAATTTAAGAATCACATCCTTAGCGATTTCCTCAGCTTTTTTTGCGACTTCTTTACTGATTTCAGCAGGAGCAAAAAGGAATTCTACCAAATTGGCTGTAGGATGAAAAGCACATTCTACCGCTGGATAAGCTATCAATTCCCCAGATTCATTTCTTACTACTGTCACTGCAATCTCCTTATCGAAGTCAATTAACTTCTCCAAAAGACCAGGTGCATCAAATGCTTTATCCAGATCGGCAGTAGTTCTCAATACTTGAACACCACGTCCATCGTAACCTTCTTTACCCAATTTATTTACAGCTGGAAGGAAATCAGAATTATGGATGACTTCAACTTTGTTTTCTGTTAATATAAAATCAGCTGTTGGGATACCATGCAATTGATAAAACTGTTTTTGTTTTCTTTTGTCTTTTATTAAACTTAAAATATGTGGCTGTGGATAAACTTTCTTCCCTTCACGCTGCAATTTCTCAAGTGCTTCTGTATTAACACTTTCTATCTCAACTGTAATAACGTCACAGCTATGTCCAAAAGCATACACTGTGTCGAAATCCTTCAGTGAACCCTCAGTGAAACGCTGGCTGAGATCTTTACATGGTGCATTTGGGTCTGGATCAAGAATGTGGATATCTTGATTGTAATTGATTGCCGACTGTATAAGCATTCGACCCAGTTGACCTCCTCCGAGGACTCCCAAAATGAGTGGTTGCGATGGTATTGACATAGTATTGTTAAATTCAAAAATTTGCTAGTGAGAGAAAAGAGTTGCGTTGCTTTCTTACTACTGAAAGCGAATTCCCATCAATTCCATCAGTTTATGCGCATTAAAACTCGGGCATGCTCCCCGTTTTATTTTGTAATCAAAATCAATATTTTGATCGTGGATTTCGGAATGAAAACTGTAATTCTTTAAAGTATTCATTCTTTTCTCTAGTTCCGCAAGTTCTATATCATGCGTACTTATGATTCCTAAAGCGCTAGTGTTGGTGACCTGCCTAATTAATGCTTCCGACCCAGCTATGCGATCTTCGGTATTTGTTCCTTTCAGAATTTCATCTAATAGAAAGAAAATCTCTTCTCCCTTTTCTATTCTATCTATCAATTGCTTGATTCGGCTAAGTTCTGCATAAAATGAACTTACGCTTTCCCCTAGATTATCCGTATTCCGCATACTGGTATAAAGCTGAAACCCACTAAATCCGAACTCCTGTGCAAAGGGGCTCAATCCTAGATTTACCAACACGCAATTAATTCCAAGCGTTCGCATGAAGGTTGTTTTCCCGCTCATATTTGCCCCAGTAAGTAAAATTAACTGCTTATTTATATCGATTTCGAAATCATTTGGAATAGCTATACTTGGTTTTAGTAAGGGATGAGAAACTGCCTTGCCTATCAATCCTTTTTCTACAGAGACGATTTTGCCTTTTCCTCCAACTTCCTTCTCAAATGCCCCTAGAGAAATCATAACTTCCCACTCGACTAGTTGATCTGGAATTTTAGCAACTAAATTTCCATGTTTCTTCTTCCAGGAAGCTAATCTTAAGTATAAAAACAAATCTGTCCAAAAGAATAAATTCAGAGGAATATACAGCAGGTTTACCCTGTTTTGGGCCCAGAGTCCCAAACTGTCCAGCTGATCAAAAAGAGTAGATGCTTTGAACCCTTTGGTAAGAAATGGTTGCTGCATCTCCATTAGGAGGGGTGATTGCAATTGTTCCTGTTCCAAAACTCCTAGCCAATAGCGATAGGTTTTCAACTGATTTCTACTAGGAATGGATTCACCTGCCCTTACTAAAGGTTTAAAAACCATCCCCAGAAAAACCATCCCAATCAGAATCCAAACCCCAAAATAGGCTGCAGGTATAACGCCTAAATAAATCAAGGTAGCAAGTGTCAAACCTCCGAGAGGACCGATATAAGCAAAGATTGGAATCAAAAGCGTGCTTTTGTCCTCTTCATTCAACCACTTGATCCAACCGGAGTTTGTATTTTCTTCATTATAAAAAGCCGTCCCTATGCTTTCCATGGCCTGAAGGAATGTTGGTTTCGTGGACAACTCAGCAGAAGCTGTACGCAAAGTCTCTGCTTTGCCCAAATCAAACTGAGATTTGATATTTGCTGCTAAGCTTTCTTTTCCCTTCTTAGAAACCGTGTGATTCAAAAGTTGAAATAGAGAATGATCTCCAAATAGATCCAGATCATTTGAAAAAGGATGTGTTTTCTCTTGAAATTCAATGCCAGAATCAAGGCCTTTTAGATTTCTAGCAATCCGTTTTTCAGTTCTGAGGTTCATTTTATTCAAGGCCAAATAAATGGCCTCCTGGTCTTTTTGATCATTGTATTTTTTTACTAGAGAAATAAAAGCAGCCACTGAAATCACGAATCCAACCAAAAAAAGGAGGTTTTCAGAAACTGACAATACAAACAACCCTATCATTGCGACGAAGACTATCAATCTGAAAAAGGATAAGGAGCCTGCCTTACTTTTTACAGTTTTAAGTTTCTCTTCGAGACCAGAATTTTCAAAATCAAATACGTTCATTGTCCCAAAGATAAGGATTGGTATATGTTTTGAAATCTAATTGGCTCAATCCTTGCCTATGAGTAAAATTTTAAAGGAGATTTTCACGTTTGAAGATTAAATACCTAAGAAATGGAAAAGAATAAAACTAAAAAGAATGATCCAGCGCCAGCTGAAGAGTGGGATTTATCATCAGGCATGGGAATACTTCCTGATGACGTCCCTTTTACTCAAAACATTGGCTGTGTAGGCGGAAAAACCAAGAAACCAGCTAATACCTCTAAGAAATCACCTAAATAACAGTCCCTCATCAACTATTAATTCTATGAAAAACACAATTAATCCTTCTTTACTATTGCTGCTACTTATAAGCGCGATGATTTTAACGAGTTGTGATAAATTTAATGACACACCTTCTGTTCAGCCTGACCTGTCTGTGGTCAATGACCAAGCATTAGTGAATAGGGTCTTTGAAGATTTAGATAATATTACACTCACAGTATTAGGCAGTAGTGGTCTCGGCGCAAGAACAAATGCAAATATACCTGCCTCATCACTTTGTGATGGTGCCAAGGTTACTTTGGATGAGACAAAAAAGACTATCACAATGGACTTTGGAACAAGCTGTATTAATACAAATGGTACCGTACGAAAAGGTATCGTGCTTTTGACTTATACAGGTAAAATTGGATTTCCTGGAGCTAAAGTTACTACTACCTTTCAAGGCTATGAAGTTGATGGTTTGAAAGTAGAAGGAACCAGAACACTTTTAAACAAAGGAGTGAATATAGAAACCAACACAATCAACCTAGAAGTAATTATTCAAAATGGTAAAGTTACTTGGCCGGACAATACTTTTATGACCTTAACTAGCAACCAGGAGCGATCTATTAAATTGAACGCTCAAGGATACGAAGCTTCGATCAAAGGCACTGTTTCAGGAATGAGTCGTGAGATAATGGCCTATACAGGAGCTACTACTGATCCTTTAGTATACACAAAAAGCTGTATAGATTCAGGTGTAACAACCCCCAATTCAGGAATCTTATTAATCAAATACAACGGCATGGATTTATCTATAAATTATGGATCTGGCGCATGTGATAAAAAGGCTACAATTATTTACCCTGGCGGATCTAAAGAAGTAACGTTAGACTAATTCCCTTCTAAAAATAAAATCTAAACGGCTATCTTTCGAGGTAGCCGTTTTTTTTTATGGAAAAGAAATTAATTGAGGGTTTTGCGCATGTTCGATATGAACGCCCTCAGCACAGTCAGGAAAAAATGATCCAACGTGCTGAGCAGTTTTATCAGGAAATGGATCAAAGAAGAACAGTTAGAGAATTTGATCCAAGGCCAGTGCCTATAGAAATAGTGGAAAAAATCATCCTCACTGCCAGCACTGCGCCTTCGGGTGCGCATAAGCAGCCTTGGACTTTTTGCCTCATATCAAATCCCGCTATTAAAAAGAAGATCAGAGATGCAGCTGAAGAAGAGGAAAAAATCAGCTATTCTTCACGAATGCCTGATAACTGGAAAACTGATTTGAAACCGCTTGGTACTACCTGGGAAAAGCCCTTTCTAGAAGAAGCTCCTTATTTAATTGTAGTGTTCAAGCAATCCTATGGCATGGAAAATGGCGAAAAAGTACAGCATTATTATGTGAATGAATCTGTTGGAATAGCTTGTGGATTTTTAATTGCAGCTATACATCAGGCCGGTTTAGTAGCTGTGACACATACGCCAAGCCCAATGAATTTTTTAAGTGAAATATTGGCAAGGCCTTTCAATGAGAAACCTTATCTACTGATCCCAGTGGGCTATGCAAAAGCAGAAACATACGTTCCTGATATTCATAGAAAACCACTTGATGAGATTATCAAAAAGTTCTAAACACAAAAAAGGCGATCATTTGATCGCCTTTTTTCTGATGTTAAACCTCTTCAGAATTTAATTCTTCTTCAGCTGCCTTTTCCTTAATCTGATGAACAACACGTTGAGGGAATGGAATTTCAATTCCAGCCTTTTCAAATTCCGTGTTAATTGCCTCCATTCCGTCAAAATGCATTGGCCATAATTCACTCGACTTAGCCCAAACTCTAACAATCAGATCCAAAGAGCTATCCCCAAAATTTTTAAGAGCTACGAAAGGAGCAGGATCCTTTAAGGCACGTGGGTCATTCTCAAAGATATTCAGCAAAATTTCCTTTGCCACCTTAATATTTGTTCCATAAGCTACACCAACTTTAAGTTCGGTTCTCCTGGTCGCTTGCGTACTCATGTTCACGATATCCGAATTAGCCAGACTACCATTTGGGATAACGACCTCTAAATTATCAAATGTCATCAGGTGCGTATATAAAATCTGTATTTTAGAAACTGTCCCAGTATGTCCCTGTGCAATGATGACATTTCCTACTTCAAACGGTTTAAAACCTAAAATCAGAATACCTCCAGCAAAATTTGATAGAGAACCTTGCAATGCAAGACCTATAGCTAAGCCTGCTGCACCAAATATTGCAACTGTGGAGCCTAATGGGGCTCCCAAAATACTCGCCACCCCCATGAATAAAGTGATGTATAAGACTATTTTAATAAACCCAAATAGAAATTCATTAAGAGATGGATTAGTATCCCTTTTTTCCATAAGATTCTTAAATCCCTTCAGTAGGGCTTTTACAATGAATTTACCTATGAAATAAAAAATTATGGCAAATATTATTCTTGGAACAATTAAGTACGCCAAGTCTATTGCGCGTTCATAGAATGCATTTACCGTTTCCTGAGAAATTTCCATTTTAAAATACTGTTTTGGTTGATTATTTAAATATAATGATCACTCGCCAGCGGAAAGCCCAATGCCAGCTGACCTCAACATGGTCAAGCTGAGCAGCCTTTGCTATTCTCTCCCAATCTGATCTCGAAAAGCTTCTCAATACTGATAAGGCAGCGTCATTTTGCACCATCTTTGATTTACTAAATACCCCTGTCAGCCACTTAATACTATAATAAGCCAATGGATGTCGATGAAGGTCATTAATCACAATACCAAGTCGAGATTTTTCACGAAGGGACTGAAGAAGATTTACTAATTCACCATCTGTAAAATGATGTGTAAATAGCGTACACGTAGAGATATCCACTTTTTCGGATGAAAATCCAGTGTCGAAAACATTTTGAGCTCTCCAGGCTACTTTGGGCAAGTCAGCTAATCTAACCGCCGCGAGGTCAATAATGTTCCTGTTTGCATCGATTCCTGTAAAGTTCACCTCTTTTTTCTGTCTTTTTGCCCAGTCATGCATCACCCGGATCATATCTCCGCCTCCACATCCAATGTCTGCCACAGCATAGGATTCTTGTGGATAACGTTTAAAAATTTTCTCCAATCCAGATGTTGTCACATAGTTGCCGCCCAACCAGCGATTTATAGTTTTAAGCTCTCGTAGCGTTTGATTAAGTTCCTCCCCTGAGCAATTGAGGTCATCCATCAACTCTTTTTCCTCACTTCGCTTCGCAAATTTGCTCATCCCTTTTCTAAAAGTAAAGTTTCTAATGTAAGCCCTGGACCAAAACCCATTGAAAGAATTTCTCCTCGAATGGCTTCGTCGTGCATCATTCGCTCCAATACAAAAAGAATAGTTGCAGATGACATATTTCCAAACTGATTTAGCACCGCTGTCGCATGAATATTTGCTGAAGCGGGGAGGTCAAAAGCTTCCTGAACTTTCTGAAGAATCTGCTTCCCTCCGGGATGTATAGCAAAGTTGTTTATTGTGGATAACTTGAATTTCTCTTCAAACTTACTCTTCAATTTATTGATTCCTTGATCTAAAAGTGTTGGAATATACTTACTCAGTCGCATCTCAAAACCGAAATCTCCGATTCCCCAAGCCATATCATTTTCTCCTTCACGAAGTAATTGACTAAGGTAAGATTTGATTTTTAAGCCAGATTCGGACTTCATTACCAAAGCCGCCGCAGCTCCATCTCCAAAAAGTGAATTGGCAAGGATATTATCTTCCACATATTCTTTCTGAAAATGTAAGGTACAGAGCTCCACAGATACCATAAGTACTTTAGCATCTGGCTCTGCCTTCACTATTTTATCCGCTAATTTCAAACCCGTAAAAGCAGCATAGCATCCCATAAAGTGCACGCAATAGCGTTCCACAGAATCCTCCAGGTCCAACATTCTCATTAATTCTAACTCAACCCCAGGAGCGACCATTCCGGTGCAAGAAACCAAAATCAAATGGGTGATTTCTGATGCATTGACATCAGTTTTAGATAGGCAATTTTTTACTGCCTCTTCACACAGTTGCGGCGCAGTTTGCCGAAAAACCTCCATTCTGGCCTTGGTACTGGGGAAGGGTTCAAAATCTTTCGTACTTGGAAAAAATGAAAAGTCCTTGGCGTCAGACTTCTCAAAATCACGCAATACACTGTGTCTAGTTGAAATTCCAGATTTTCTGTAGAGAAAACTCAATTTTCTAGAATCCAGCTCATTTAATTGATGTGCCTTCTGCATAAAGCAGGCTATGGAAGATTGATCAATTGGATTTCCAGGATTTGCCAAACCTATGCTTACAATTCCAATGCTCATATAGAAGATTTTGGGTACGGTGAAATCACTATCATGTTTAGTTTTTAGGAAGGAAGATTACTTTCATTTTTCAAAAAGATACCAAAATGTTTGAGTCATTGCATAGTTGATTTGATCAAGTTAACGTAATATCTCTAAATTGGCGGAATGCTTAATAACCATAACTACAATGAAAAGTTATAAGCCAACCCTCAATTACGCTATGATCTCCCTTTCCAGTCTTAAGCACCTCCGGATTTCTTTTTCACTATTTTTAATGCCTGTGTTTTTCTTTGCACTTGCATTCACTCCCAATCATAATGAATCTCGAATTTTATGGGTCTTCATTGCATTACATCTTTTTCTTTATCCATCGAGTAACGGCTACAATAGCTACTTTGACAAGGATGAAGAAAGCATCGGCGGGTTGAAACATCCACCAAAAGTCACCAAAGACCTTTATTGGATTTCGCTAGTACTTTTCTTGATTGCAATTGGGATTGGTGCAACGATCAATTTTAGCTTTGCACTCATGATTCTGCTCTATGGATTGGTGAGTATGGCGTATTCTCACCCTGCTATCCGCATCAAAAAGTATCCATGGATGAGCTGGTTTATTGCGGGCTTGTTTCAGGGTTACTTCACATTCGCTATGACTTATGCTGGGATTAGCAATTTAAGTTGGGACGTTCTTTTCAAACCTCACGTATTCATTCCAGGGCTTTTGACTAGTTTAATGTTATGGGGAAATTATCCGCTGACACAGGTGTATCAACATGGTGAAGATAGCCGTCGAGGAGATAGAACTTTGAGTTTGGTGTTAGGGATCAAAGGAACCTTCCTGTTTTCTGCTGTAGTTTTTATGATCACTGGAGCAGCCTTTGCGTGGTTTTTTCTAAATAGAAATCAAATAGATATGCTTTGGATATTTCTTGCGGCTATGACTCCGATCATGTTATACTTCTTGACTTGGTTCAGCTTTATACGCCTCAATCCTACTAAATATGCCAATTATAATTGGGCAATGGGAATGAACTACTTTTCAGCACTCTCGCTAAATGCTTTCTTCATTTACTACTTTCTGGAAAACACGCAGATTTTACAGGCCTTAGGATATTAAAAGGGTTTCCCGTGGGTATTTTTTATCAGTTGGTCTGCGGCAAAAGGAACGTATTGAATTATCCTTCTTGCTAAAACCGAGGCTTTTTTGGCCCCGAATAGCCGTTGAATATTTCTGCCAAGAGAAAGTCTTTGCGCAAATAGTGATTTCCAAGAAGCTGCATAGATTGATTCAATTTCTGATCTAGATTTTCCTGCTAAAATTGTTTCAGCTGCCAGCTTCCCCGATTGGATAGCTATAGCCATTCCATTACCGCAAAGTGGTGTAATCAAACCCGCAGAATCACCTGCCATTAGAATATGGTTTTCCACAGGTTCTTTTCTTTCAAAGTTTATTTCGTTGATCACTTCAGGCTTTTCGAAGAGAAAATCGCTATCAATAAAAAATGGCTTTAGGCTAGGATTTTTCCACAAAATCTCCTTCTCCATAGCCTCGATTGAACCATACTTTCTTAGCTGCTCGCGATCTCCCAAATAACAGAGGTTTACTTTGTCATCTTCGATTGCATTCAATCCACAGTAGCCACCTTCGAAATTATAAAGTGCAACTGTATTTCGATCGAAGTCAGCTCTGATGTGATACTTCACTCCTATATAAGGACTCCTCTTCTGTATAAAACTACGCTGCAGTACCTTGTCCAATTTAGATCTTTTGCCGAAGGCACCAATTACATAATCCGCTGATACAACCTTCCCATCAGCTAATTCTAAATAGAACAGTTGCTCTTGTTCGTCAAATGAAATGGTGTCAACCTGAACTCCTGTTTTTACTTCAGCACCCTTTTCCATTACTTTCTGGTAAAGATGGTCGTCCAGAACATAGCGACTTATCCCAAAACCACCTAAACCTAAAGGAGTTGTGACGCTTTTTCCATAGGTATCAGAAAACAGGAATCTAGATATCTGCGGAAGCTCAAAATGATAGGGGATCAGATTTTCTCTTTTCAAAAAATCAAGCACTTCATTGGAAATATATTCTCCACAAACCCGATGAAATGGGAAGTGCTTCTTTTCGACCAAAAGTACTTTTTGCCCATTTTTGGCCAACAAAAAGGCAGATATCAGTCCGGCCAGGCCCCCTCCAATTACTACAATATCATACTTATGCTTCACACTTTTGCCTTTAAATTTGTTTATGAGCCACTTATCAAAAATGAAACCTCATTAAATATCCTTTCAGGAAATTCACGGTTTAGAAAATATTTAACCAAATAATAACTATGAGAAATACCATACCCAAATTACTTAGAAGATTAACTCTAGTAGTAGGTGTAATGGGTGTCATGTTGTATTCTACGGACTCTTTTGCTCAGAAAAAGAAGAAAAAAGACGACAAGAAAGAAACTGCCACTCCAGCAACACCTGCCAAACCAAAAGGTAATGATTCAGATCCAAAACCTTACAAAGATGTTATCACAGCTAAGGCAAAGTCCAAAGACGGCCTTTTCAAAGTTCACCAAATTGAAGATAAATACTACTACGAGATTCCCGATTCTCTTTTAGGTAGAGACATGTTGATGGTAACCACTATCGCCAAAACAGCAGCTGGACTTGGCTATGGAGGTGAGAGAACTAACACATTGATGCTTAGATGGGAAAAGAACAACAATGATATCCATCTAAAGGTTATCTCTGTTAACAACTTTGCAGCAGATTCTCTACCAATCGCAATTGCAGTGAAGAACTCTAACTTGGAGCCATTACTTCAGAAATTTGCCATCAAATCTCTAGGCACAGACTCTACAGGAATAGTGATAGAAGTAACAGATTTGTGGGCAAAGGATGTCCAAGCTTTAGGACTTCCTAAAGGACCAAGAACACAATATAAAGTAAGTCGCTTAGACACTGATAGGTCCTACATTGAACATATTCATACGTATCCGATTAACATTGAGGCGAGATATGTGATGACTTATCTCGCGAGCGAACCGCCTTCAAATAATTCTACTGGATCTATTACACTAGAGATGAACTCTTCTATGCTTTTGCTTCCAAAGGAACCAATGATGCAGCGTTTGGGTGACCAGCGCGTAGGTTGGTTTAGCAGATCTGTGGTCGATTATGGCTCAGATGCTCAGAAAGCTGCCAACCGCACATTCCTTGACAGATGGAGACTAGAGGTGAAGGATGAGGATATTGCAAAGTTCAAAGCCGGCGAATTAGTAGAGCCTAAGAAGCAGATCGTTTATTACATCGATCCTGCTACACCAAAGCAGTGGGTTCCTTTCTTGATTGCAGGTGTGAATGATTGGCAAGTTGCATTTGAAGCTGCAGGTTTTAAAAATGCGATCATCGCCAAAGAAGCTCCTACTAAAGAAGAGGATCCAGGATGGAGTCCAGAAGATGCGAGGTATTCTGTAATTAGATATTTCGCTTCTGACATTCAGAATGCCTACGGCCCACACGTATCTGATCCACGATCAGGTGAAATCTTGGAATCCGACATCGGATGGTATCACAACGTGATGAATCTATTGAGGAATTGGTTCTTCATCCAAACTGCCGCTATCAACCCAGATGCACAAAGTATTCAGTTCAAGGATGAAGTGATGGGCAGGTTAGTTCAGTTTGTCTCTTCTCACGAAGTAGGACACACACTAGGTCTTCCACATAACTTCGCTTCTTCTCATGCTTATCCAGTTGAGAAGTTAAGAGATGCTGCTTTCACTAAGGAAAACGGAACTGCTCCATCTATTATGGATTATGCGAGATTTAACTACATCGCTCAGCCAGGTGACGAAGGAGTAAGCTTGATGCCTAACGTAGGTCCATATGATAAGTATTCGATCGCATGGGGTTATAGACCAATACTTGATGCTACTTCTCCTGAAGACGAATTAATGACACTTGATAAGTGGATCTTAGAAAAGCAAGGTGACCCAGTTTACAGATACGGCCGACAGGGCAATAGCTATGACCCTACTGCACAAAGCGAAGATTTGGGTGACAACTCAATGAAAGCTTCTGAATATGGCATTGCCAACTTGAAGCGTATCATGCCAAATCTTATGAAGTGGACAGCTGATACAGATAAGCCATATAAGGATTTTGATGATTTGGGAGAAATGTACAGTCAGGTGATCACGCAGTTCAATAGATACATGGGTCATGTGAAAACCAATGTAGGTGGTGTTGCTGAGGTGTATAGAGCAACAGGGCAGGATTTGCCAGTCTATACTCATACGTCAAAAGAAATCCAGAAGTCTGCGATCACATTCCTTAATAAGGAACTTTTCACCACTCCTGAGTGGATGATGCAAGATAATATCTTTGCTAGAACCGAGGATTTTGGAGCATTGGAGAAAATTAGAGGTGTTCAAGCAGGTACTTTGAATTCAGTTCTTGATCTTGGAAGACTTGGTCGAGTAATCGAAAATGAAGCATTGAACGGCAATGACGCTTACAAAATGACTGAGCTTTTTGATGACTTAAGAAAAGGTATCTGGTCTGAGCTTGCCGCAGGTAGAACGATAGATGTGCATAGAAGAGCTTTGCAAAGAGCCTATATTGAGCGTCTGGAATTCTTAATGACCAATGACGGGCCATCAGCTACGGGTAGAAGATCTGGCACTCAGATCAATGCTTCGCAATCTGACATCAGACCGATAGCAAGAGGTGAGTTGAAAATACTTCAAAGAGATATCAGATCTGCGATCTCAAGAACTTCAGACAGAATGTCTAAGCTTCACCTTGAAGATGCATTAGAAAGAGTAAATGTTATTCTAGATCCAAAGTAAGGGTTATAGAGTAGAGGATAATTTAAATGGGCGCCAGATTTGGTGCCCATTTATTTTGAAAAATCCGCTGTCGGCAGTGCACAGTCCCTGACGTTTCTTCTATTAGCGGCATAAAATTCAGAATTTTACCTGAAGCTTTTTTAAGGATTTATGCTAAAATCTATAAACCGAAAAGGGAAGTTTCTTATGAAGGCTTCTATTCAAATTTAAAACGTTGTGCCGCCGTGCCGTTCTGAGAGAATAGCACTTAAAATCAAATTTTGATTAGTTTTGCTTGAACCCCATGAGCATGTCAACTCCTCTTTCGATTTTACAACGTCATAAGTTACGCATCACAGACTGTCGCCAAGTAATTATTCAAGAATTTCTTGATAAGCAGGTAGCGCTGGCACATTCAGACTTAGAAGATGCTCTGGATAGTCAATTTGACCGAGTGACGATATACCGTACACTGAAGACATTTGTGGACAAAGATGTAGTACATAAAGTACTCGATGATAGTGGCTCAGCCAAGTATGCACTGTGCTCACATGAAGACGAAGTGCACAACCATGAGCATGTTCATTTCAAATGTGAAATCTGCGGAGAAACAACCTGCTTAGATGCTATCACCCTTCCTAATATCAACTTGCCGAAGGGATTCAAAAAGAAAGAAATGAGTTTATTAGTACAAGGTGTGTGCAATAAGTGTTATTAAACTTCCATGGATTCCGGAACTCTTGATTTTGGAGAATCACTTGGCCACTGAACTCCTGGTGGCAGATCAATCTTTGGAGGGGTAAGATCTTCAATCCCACCATCTCCATCATCCTCACTACTTCCACCTTTTCGCAAGGAATTTTTGGTCATAGTGGCCATGACATATATCAAGATGACATACGCCAATCCACACAGAATCAAATCGATTATAAGACTGCTCATCGCTAAAAGTTTGAGATAAGATAATTGAATACAATATTTAAATCAATGGTAATGCCGATTTGTTTCTGGAAAAGAACATTTATATGATTTAAGTGGACTTGCTAATTCCCTTGGATAGGTGGATATTTGCGCTCTGAAAAAGACATGTGATGATTGTAAAAACAAAAAAATATCAACTTCCAACCGGTACTTATATTAAAATGGCTCTTCTCAATGTGCTGAAAGAGCAGTGGTGGGTGATTCCAATCGCACTGGTAATAATGTGTGGCTATTTTTGGATTCCTTCGATTTGGTGGATCATTGGCGGATTGATAGCCTACGCACTTTATGTTCTATTCTGGGCGATACAGTTTACTGGAGTTACTCAGATGGAGCAGAATAAAGTGATTTTCGATAAGATGGCTTATGAAATCGATAGTCGTCAAATATTGATGAAGATCAATTCCAAACAAGGAATGCCTGTGCAATGGAACATGATCAAAAATGCTGAAAAACGTAAAGATTCCTACGTGCTTTACATGTCCAAAGCGCAGTTTATTCATCTTCCATTCCGGATCTTTAACTCTGATAATGAGCGAAAATTTATGGAAACAATTCTTAAACGAAAAGAGCTGCTTAAATAAGCATATCCTCAATCTATAGTAAAAGCCTCCCGATTTGAGTGGCTTTTTGCATTTTGGAGTGGCTGTGCGATTAGAACATAGACCTTTCAAAAAGATAATGTAAGATCCTTAGGGCCTACCTATAGCTTATTTAATCCTCAATCGTATGTCTTCGAACTATCCGAGATCAGCTCATTAATTTCTGCCAGTTCCTTCTCTGTCAGATCACGCCATTTTCCAACCGGAATATCTAAATGCACATTCATGATTCGGATGCGCTTCAATTCGACTACTTTGAAACCAAAGTGATCACACATTCTTCGGATCTGCCTATTCAAACCTTGGGTGAGTATAATACGGAACTTAAATCTGTTGATTCGCTCTACTTTGCAAGGATTAGTGATGGTGTCTAAGATAGGAACTCCAGCGCTCATTAAATTCAAAAATTCATCATTTGCAGGCTTATCCACCCTGACGATGTATTCTTTCTCGTGATTGTTTTTCGAGCGAAGGATCTTATTTACTATATCACCTTCGCTGGTCAAAAATATTAATCCTTCACTATCCTTATCTAATCTGCCAATTGGAAAAATTCGTTGTGGATGTCCTATGTAATCAATGATATTATCTTTTTCACCTATGACGTCAGTAGTGCTTACTATTCCTACAGGCTTGTTGAAAGCAATGTAGGTATGTGCTTGGATTGGTTTTCCGACCGCTTCACCATCTACAGCAACTATGTCCGTAGCGTTTACTTTTGTGCCAAGCTCAGGGACTTTGCCGTTGATAGTGATTCGGCCTTCTTCCAACAGCTTGTCAGCCGCTCGTCTTGAGCAGAAGCCTACTTCGCTTAGGTATTTATTGATTCGTATTTGTTGATCTGCTTCCACTGGAAATTGAAAATGGATTAGGGCTGCAAGTTACGTAAACAGATCGAAGACTTTGTTTTGATTAACTGCTGAGTACACAGAGTTTCCGCAGAGAACACAGATATTCTTAAATTTTAAATCTTGGGCTGAAAGCTCAAAATAAAAGAGCCAGCCTGAAGGGCTGGGTTAAAGTTTATAATCCAGATAGATAAGCTTTGAAAGGGCGAAATACAAATTTAAAATCTTTAGTTAAAATTGATTTGGTCCATCTTGAAACATTTTACCTATGACCATTGTGAAACCTTCGTGCCTTTACGGTTAAAAACAAAAAAAGCGCAAATCCGAGGACTTGCGCTTTTGTATAAATTACGTTATAGCTTACTCGCTTTTAGCTGGAGCCAATGGCTTTGGAGTTTCTGCAAGCAAAATTTCTGGCTCACCAGGAAGTCTGATCAATGCTAGCCTTTCCATATACTCAATTTTCGTTGACTCAAATGCTAATTTGTTAGCTGACGAAATTGGCTCGGAAGGAGGGATCTTCTCACTCAGCCAATCTTCCTGCTTGCCATTCTTCCAGAATCTAAAGCAAAGGTGCGGGCCGGTTGCTAAGCCTGTGCTACCTACATATCCAATTACTTGGCCTTGTCTGATGCGAGCGCCTGGTTTGAGGCCTTTGGCTATTTTAGACATGTGCAAATACTGTGTAGTATAAGTACCATTGTGTTTGATCTTCACATAATTGCCATTAGCAGAACTGTATTTAGCATCTACGACTGTGCCTTCACCTACAGATCTAATTTCTGTACCAGTCGGTGCAGCGTAGTCAGTACCCAAGTGAGCTTTGTAACGCTTCTGAACAGGGTGAAATCTTTTGAGACTATACCTAGAGCTAATTCTAGAGTATTTGAGAGGATCTCTTAAAAATGCTTTTTTGAAGCTATCTCCATTTTGATCGAAGAAGGTTACTTCTCCATTTTGCTCAAAAGGAATCGCATAATATGGTACACTTTTGTGTTCAAAATAGGCTGTCTGAATACCTGAAACTCCGACAACTACTCCATCTATTACTTTCTCCTGATAAGTGACTTTGTATTTATCGCCTTTTTGCAAGGCTCCAAAATCAATAGACCAACCATACAAATCGGCAAACTGGTCAATGATGTCGTAAGTAACTCCCTGGCTAGTCATGTCAGCCGAAAGATTAGAGTTTATAATTCCTCCAGCTTCTTTGGTTCTAAATTCAGCTGGTTTCTCTGCTTTATAAATGTCGATAGAGTCTAGATTAAAAACTACATATTCAGCTGAATTTGGCTCGTAGATAAAATATGCTGCTTGGGACGAATCAGCTGGAGTGACAACGGTAAACTTCCTATTGGCTGCGATGCCTCTCACGTCGAAAATCTCCTTTGACTTCTTGGCGATTTGATCGATTATCTGATAAGGCACATTAAATGGTGCAAGAATAGAACCCAGAGTTTGATTTTTACTCACGGTACCTTCTACAATATTCAGCCCAGTGACGTTGATTCCGTAGAGGAAAACTTGACTTGCTAGGGAATCAAGCAAGGGTGGTTCAACTATCGCTGCTTCCTTTTCAGTTTGAAAAGGCAGGTCGAAAAATTGGAGTGAAGATGCTGCGCCAACAGTTATAACAAGTGTAGCAATTCCTATCCAGATCTTTTTCATTAATCTAATACTATTTGGGGGAGGATAAATTTAACTTAATCAAGCGAAAATGGGTTTTTTTTCCAAGTTTTGGGGTAAAAACCTTTGGATCTTTTCTTTCCAACTATCATACCAACGAATGGAACTCTTCTATTATTTCATAAAAAATTTTTTAAGTCAGGTTTATTAACGAATCCCCCTGAGTTGAATTTTCTTGAAGAATTCATTGCTTTTCCGTGAAAAATGGAAGTAAATGCTTGAAATTAATGCTAATCCTTCAATGATTCCTGTGTACTCACGGTCATTTCTTTATCTTTGACCTTCCAAAAAAATGAAATAAACATGCTGAGAACGCATACTTGTGGCGAACTACGCCTGGATCACGTAAATCAAGAAGTTACTCTTGCCGGCTGGGTACAGCGAGTGAGAAATAAAGGAGGTTTAATCTGGGTTGATCTTCGCGATCGATACGGAATGACCCAATTGATTTTTGAAGAGGATTCCAGCGAAAAAGCATTGTTGGAAAAAGCGGCTGAGCTAGGACGTGAGTTTGTAGTGCAGACTACTGGAAAAGTAATTGAGCGAAGTGCTAAAAACGATAAGATCCCAACTGGTTCTATAGAAATCAAAGTAACAACACTTGAGGTGTTGAATGCCGCCAAAGTACCTCCATTTAAGATCGAAGATGAGACAGACGGTGGCGAGGAGCTTCGGATGAAATATAGATACTTGGATCTTCGTAGAAATGTGATCCGGGAAAAGCTTCAATTGCGTCATAAAATGATGCAAGAGACGCGCAAATACATGGATGCGCAGGACTTCATCGAGGTGGAAACGCCTGTATTGATAAAGTCAACTCCAGAAGGAGCGCGTGACTTTGTCGTGCCTAGCCGTACAAATGCTGGTGAATTCTATGCATTGCCACAGTCACCACAGACCTTCAAGCAATTGCTGATGGTTTCTGGTTTTGATAGATATTTTCAGATCGTAAAGTGCTTCCGTGATGAGGATTTGAGAGCAGATCGTCAGCCTGAGTTTACTCAGATAGACTGCGAAATGTCTTTCGTAACTCAGGAGGATATTCTAAATACATTTGAAGGCTTGACTAAGCACTTGTTTAGCCAAGTAAAAGGAGTGGAGCTGGAAGAAGTGAAGCGTATGACCTATGCCGATGCCATGAAATATTATGGTAACGACAAGCCTGACCTTCGTTTTGATATGAAATTCGTGGAGCTGAATGAGTTGGCTCAAGGCAAAGGTTTCAGTATTTTTGATGGAGCAGAATTGGTAGTTGGGATTTGTGCCAAAGGAGCTGCAGAATATACGCGTAAGCAACTGGATGCATTGACTGAATGGGTAAAACGTCCTCAGATTGGTGCTAAGGGCATGATCTATGCCAAATACAATGCTGACGGTACGATCAAATCTTCTGTGGATAAATTTTATTCTGCAGATGATCTTCAGGATTGGGCAGATGCATTTGGAGCAAGTCAGGGAGACTTGATGCTGATCCTAAGCGGAGATGCTGATAAAGTGCGAAAGCAACTTTCAGAGCTTCGTTTGAAAATGGGTGAAGAGCTAGGGCTTCGTGATCGTACCATATTCAAACCACTTTGGGTGATGGACTTTCCATTGTTAGAGTGGGATGAAGAGACTTCACGATTCCATGCGATGCACCATCCATTTACATCTCCTAAAAAGGAAGATATGGCACTTTTGGATACTGATCCCGGAGCTGTAAGAGCAAATGCCTACGATTTGGTGATCAACGGGGTGGAGATCGGTGGAGGTTCTATTCGTATTCACGACCGTGCTACTCAGCAATTAATGTTCAAACATCTCGGATTCACAGAAGAAGAAGCACAGAAGCAATTTGGATTTCTGATGGAAGCTTTTGAATACGGAGCACCACCACACGGAGGTATTGCTTTTGGGTTTGATAGATTGTGTGCGATTTTCGGAGGATCTGATTCTATCCGTGATTACATCGCTTTCCCGAAAAACAACTCTGGAAGAGACGTGATGATCGATTCTCCAAGCAGCATTGCAGACGAGCAATTGAAAGAGTTATCTATTCAGTTAGCTATTAAGAAGTAGGGACGAAAAATCTTTCTCCCGATAACGAATAACCTTATTGTAAAGGCTGTTTCAGAGATGAGACAGCCTTTTTTTATGACAATTTCAAATGCTTCGATCTCGTGGTTTTGAATCTTTATTCTAAATCATGCACCTTGATATCGGACACATAAGGCCTCTCACAAAATAGGATAAGTCATACATGGTCTTGGCTTTTAATTAATCTCGTGAATAATAACCTAAAGGTCGGCAGAAATAGCTATGTGAAAGCTTGACGCAAGGTTTATTCAAATCCTAACTTGGTTTTTGTTCGTTATTGCAATTACATAGATTAAATAAAATAATAATAAACCTTAAAATGTTTCAAGAATTTAGGATGCCAAATTCACAGGGTTTATATTTTGAGGCTTCATATAGAAGTAAACAACTAGCATACGCTATTCAAACTTATTTCTATACTAGGCTGTTCGAGAGGCTAAGGCTCTTATCACCCAGATAATCACTGCCTAATTCCTATTAAAAATAAACTATATCTACAACTTTATGAGCACACAGATGAATATAACAAGAAGCTGGCGGGAACAAAAAGTAATGCTGAAACAGCGGTTTACCGTGCTAAATGATGCTGATTTCGAATTTATAGAGGGACAAAGAGAAGGAATGCTTAATCGACTCTCCCAAAAACTCCAAAAGACGAAAGAGGAGTTGCACCTGCTCTTTGCAGAATTGCAAACCTATTAAGTCTAATGGCTCTTGCACACCTGGCAGATGCCATAAAATATAAATTGAAGCACGCATGAAAAACTTAAAGTTCGATAAGACTGGAAGTGCAGAATTCTCTAAAATCTTAAGGTCTAGAGTAAATGCACATTTCAAAAATACAAAAACCTCCATTTATGGAGATAGGAGCATGGTAATCAAAACTATTATCATGCTTTCCGTATTCTTTATACCGTTAATTATGATGAGCACAGGGTTGATTTCCAGTCCTGCACTCATTTTTGCACTATACATCACCAGTGGATTAGGCATGGCTGGAGTCGGGATGGGAGTGATGCATGATGCGCTTCACGGCTCTTATTCAAAGAATAAGAAGGTGAATAAGTACGTCGGCTACAGTATGAACTTGATTGGTGCGAGTGCCAACGTATGGAAGATTCAACACAATGTTCTACATCATACCTACACCAATGTAGATGAAGGTGACGATGACATCAATACACCATTTTTCCTGCGTTTTACCCCAAATACTAAGCGTTATTGGATACACCGCTTTCAATATTTATACATCTGGTTTTTCTACGGGCTTTCTACAATATCATGGATTACTACCAAGGATTTCGTCAGAGTAAAAAGGTATAGAGACATGGGGTTTTTTAATAAAGAAGGAGAATACAACAAGGAAGTAATGAAAATTGCTGCGTGGAAGCTTCTCTACTATTCTTACGCGCTAGTCCTCCCCTTGATTATGATTCCGCTACCAGCTTGGATTATTATTCTGGCTTTTCTAAGTATGCATTTCGTGACTGGTATTTGTATAAGTCTTGTATTTCAGACAGCCCATATCGTACAAGATGCAGTTTTCCTGAAGCCAGACCAAGAAGGGCTTATTTCCAATGATTGGACAGTACATCAACTCGCCACCACAAGCAACTACGCCCCTCGAAGTAAGGTGTTCTCTTGGTTAATAGGGGGATTGAACTTTCAGGTAGAGCACCATTTGTTTCCAAATATCTGTCATATACATTACAGTAAGTTGTCCGAGATCGTGTCTGAAACTGCGAGGGAATTTAATGTCCCTTACCTAGTTAAGAAAACTTTTGTAGCTGCACTTTCGGATCATGTCAAAATGCTCCGCCAGCTTGGAAAGGCTTAAAAGTTACAAGTGTAAGAACTGGATCAGCGTCAGAACTTACATGTTTAAGCACTGCGGTTGACCTATTTATTTTGGAAGCTTAATCTTGATCATCACATACTCCAAGTATTATTGAGTTGATTGTGGCTCCTAAATAAGAGTGACTCAGTTTTTTTTCAAAGTAACTCTGGCTTAGCTCATCCTAGTCCTTGGATTTTAATGCAGTTTTCACTGCTTTTTGTTGGGTCTATGCCTACTAGAACGCTTCATTGTTGTAGGTCCAAGTTTAGACTTGTGCCTAAGCCGTTGAATTCATTCGAATACCACACCATTTACTTTTTGCCTCGTACAAATTCACTTCAACGTTGGCTGTAGAATATGTGACCTGATTCCCATCACGATCATTAATTGAGCAATAACGTATGTCCCCATTATGATGATACCAGCATCGGGAATAGGGTAATAAAATTTATCCAACGCGATAGTTGCATCCGAAATGAAGAAAAGAGATGCACCTATAAAAACTTGCCAAAAGGAAGCTGGATTACATTTCCCAAACCGTTCTCTAGCTACGGAAACCATGCTGAGAATGACGAGGATGTATATAATTACGGGAATCTTCATCGCGCCGAGATTAGGATTGGTTAAATAGAACACAAAAGCGGCAATGAAATAAACAGGCAGATTATAGAAAAATGTCTTAATAAAATTCACCTTGAGAGGTGTCTCTTGAGCTTTCTGTGCCACTCTAAACCCTATGATATAGCAAATATGCGCCATCAGAAAAGCCCCTAACCCATAAATAAAAAGACTATCCCACAAGAGTAGAATATCTCCAATCCAGGAAAAAATCAAAGCTCCAAGTATTGATTTTACGAGTAACGTTGAGGAGATAGGTCTGGTGATTTGATAGAAATAGGCTACTAAACCTAAAATAATCAGTGGCTTGGAGAATATTCTTAGCTCATTTTTTTGCTCTAGCATGAATGCGATATCTGTGAGCGAAGCAAACAAAAAGAGGTAAAGCCAAAGGATATTTTTTCTTTTCAATTAGATGATAATTTTGAGATGCAACTATACTGTGTAATATTAATTTGAATAGAGAGTTATTCCAGAATTATATCCTGTGAACTAACGTGGTATCAATATTCTGTATTTTCGCTATTTCTGAAATAATATTCTAAAATACAATCAGTTTTACAGGTAAGATGATGGAGAACCAATATTATTTGTGATTGGGACAGAATTTTATTCATGTTTCTATGTTAAGAAATAGTTAAAATTTGTGAAATTTGCAGGGTAAAACTTAACGGGCTGTATTAGTTCATCTATCCGGTCGATTTTACATTTGTAGGGAATATATTAAAACCAACTTATAACAAATCGTACAAATTATGAGGCAAAATTTACTTAAAAGTTTGATGTCACTCGTATTGGTAGCATTTGCTACTATTAGTGTTTCTCAAGCGCAAGTAACCACTAGTTCCGTAGTAGGGTTAGTGGTAGATGCAATTGGAGAGACACTTCCTGGTGCAAATGTAGTCGCTACTCACGAGCCATCAGGTACTCGTTACGGTGCAGTTACGAATTTGGACGGAAGATTTACTATTCCAAACATGAGAATAGGTGGTCCTTATACTATTCAGGTAAGCTTTATTGGATACCAAGCGTCTGCTTATGGCAACGTAGTTCTTAGATTAGGTGAGCCATATCAGCTTTCTGTTACGCTAAATGATGACAGCACTGAATTAGGCGAAGTGCTTATTTCCGGGGCAAGATCTTCTGAGTTTGATTCCAACAAGACGGGTACATCTACCAATATTTCAAATAAGCAGTTAACCGATCTTCCTCAAATTAGCAGATCTGTAACAGAATTTACACGTTTGACTCCTCAGGCTAACGGTACTTCCTTCGCAGGTCGTGATTCTAGATACAATAACCTTCAGGTTGATGGTGCTAATTTCAACAACGGATTTGGTTTAAGCGGTAATCCACTTCCAGGTGGTAATGCACAGCCTATTTCATTGGATGCCATCGAAGCAATCACAGTAAATATTGCTCCATTTGATGTGACGCAAAGTGGTTTTACTGGAGCTGGAATTAATGCGGTTACGCGAAGCGGTACTAATACTTTTACTGGATCTGCGTACTATTTCACAAAAAATCAGGATCTGCAGGGTAAGAAAATTGGAGACAATGAATTGGAGGCTGTAGATGCAGGGACTAAAAACTTTGGTTTTAGACTAGGTGGTCCGATCATCAAAAACAAACTTTTCTTCTTCGTCAATGCTGAAAGAGAAACTGAGTCTGGGGCAAATGCTTCTGGAACTAACCTATGGAGACCATCAGAAAATGGTGTTGCCGATGCTGAAAATAATATCACTAGAGTAAAAAGATCAGATCTGTTAGCAGTTCAAAGTCACTTGCGTGATGTTTGGGGATATGATCCAGGTAGATTCGAAGGCTATGCAAATGAGGCTGAACAGTTCAACACTAAGTTTCTTGCGAGAATAGATTGGAACATCAGTGACAAGCACAAGCTTGCCGTGAGATATAACCAAGTAGTTGGTATTTCTAATCAGGTAACTAACGGAAGCTCTGGTCCTAGACCAAGAACAACTAATGATGCCAACCGTGTGAGTCAAAACTCTATGTCATTTGAGAATTCAGCTTATGGTTTTGAAAACTCGGTGCGTTCCTTGACCGCTGAATTGAACTCTTTCTTCAGCCCAAAAATTTCTAATCAGTTTTTATTTACTTACTCCAAAATTCAGGATACTAGGAGTACGCCAAGTAGCCAGCTTTTCCCAATGGTGGATATTTTCGATTTTGGAATAGGTGATGGAACAAGAAATTACATGAGTTTCGGAACAGAATTATTCTCTTTCAACAACGACGTAATCAACGACAACTTCTCCTTTATCAATAATTTGACCTACATCGAAGGTCGCCATACCATCACTGCTGGTGCAGCATTTGAGGTACAGAAGTTTGGAAACAGCTTTACTAGAATGGGTACTTCTTACTATAGATATGCGACTGTTGAAGATTTCTTGTCTACTGGCACTCCGAATGAAGTAGCTCCGATTATGTTTGGTTTGACTTATCCATATGAAGGTCAAGAGACTTATTCCAGAGTAAACTTTGGCCTAGCATCACTTTATGCGCAAGATAAAATTGCAGTAAATGATAAACTGTCTGTAACTCTTGGATTGAGAGCGGAGCTTCCAATCTACATGAATGAGTTGACTCCAAACGAATCTATCAACGATCTCATTTTATTAGATCCTGCTGGACAACCTAAAAACTATGATTCAGGCAACTGGCCTAAGTCTAGAATTATGCTTTCTCCTCGTGCAGGATTCAATTATGACGTACTAGGTGATAGAAGCTTAATCCTAAGAGGTGGAACGGGTGTCTTTACAGGTAGAGTGCCTTTTGTATGGTTGACCAATATGCCTACCGGTGCAGGAGTTCTTCATAACACGATCGAGCCAGGTAGTTACGGAGAAGTAGCACCTTGGATTGGCAACTTAACTTTCCAGCCAGAGCGTTATTACTATGTGAACAATCCTCCAGCGGGAGGTGAAAGTGTATTCATCTCAAGCCCTAAAGCAGGAGCTCCTGGTTCATTTGCTTTAGTTGACAGAGAATTTAGAATGCCATCTGTATGGAGATCTAGCTTAGGTGCAGATTACCAGTTGGGCAACTCGCCATTTGTATTAACTACTGACATCTTGTATACAAGAGATATCAATGCAGCCTTCCAGTTTGGAGCGAATAGAAAAGAATCTCCAAATAAGATGAACTATGTTGAAGGAGATGATAGAGAAATCACTTTACAAAATAGCGATATTCAATACAATTCTAATATAGGTGCAAACAATGCAACTATCCTGACTAACACAGATTTAAAAGGGTATGCATTCAGTGCTACCGCCGGTTTAATGGTTCCTGATTACAATGGTATTTCTGGAAGTGTCTATTATACCTACTCAGAAGCAAAGGAAGTGAGTGCAAACTCTGGTTCTTCTGCTAACTCTGCTTGGGGTGCTAGTCCAAACATCAATAGCCCTAACGAGCAGATGCTGAACATCTCCAACTTCGCTACTCCACATAGAGTTGTTGCTAACGTAGCTTACAGATTAGAATACGGAAATTATTTTGCTACTTCAGTTGGCGTTTATTATAATGGATCGAATCAAAGTAGATTCTCTTACACCTATGGTAACGACTTCAATGGCGATGGTATCAATGCTGATCTATTATTCATACCAGAGACTACTAGCAGTCTGAACTTCAAGGAAATTCCTGGTTCTAATGGCTCAAGCCCTATCACAGCCGCGCAACAAGCTGCAGCTTTTGACAAGTTTGTAGCTGGAAATGACCTAGAACAATATAGAGGACAGTATGTGCCAAGAAACGCATTTGTTACTCCATGGTTGAACAGATTCGACGTGAGAGTACTTCAGGATATCTTCACTAACATCGGTGAAAGAAGAAATACTATTCAGGTGAGTTTGGATATTGTGAACTTTGGAAATTTGCTGAATAGCGACTGGGGAATTCAGGAGAACCTAAACGGATCTCAAAACCTGCTTTCTCGAACTGAAAGAAACGCTACTCAGACACCTACCTTTAACATGAACAGAGTTTCTGGTGAATTGCCATCTACTCCTTTTCAAAATGCAAGTAATTTCGGTACCACCTGGAGCATGCAGTTTGGTTTAAGATATATATTCTAAGAAAAGAAGTAATTTCATTTTAAAAGCATCCCTCTAAAGGGGATGCTTTTTTTGTTATAAGTCTAGCATCAGTTACTTTCGAAATTATTTATTGAGTCGCTATGGGAAAATTATCACTATTTTAGTTACTGATTTCAGGACTGTCATTTACCTCTTTTGCGCAGACAGATTTTTTAATTTTGAAGAATGCCGATGTTATTAAAGTGGCTATTATAAGTAGGACAAAGGTGTTCTAATAACAAAGCAGACTAGAAAAATCAAACTAAACTCGGAATCCTAATTGAGGATATTTATTCTAAAAATTCTGGAGAAGGAGTGGTTGGTACTGAACTTAATCTTTATGGCATAGCCGATTTGAACCTATTGACTAATATTATGGCGTATTCAAGTTTTTCAGAATAAAATAGATTTCATAAGGATTTTGAGTATGATATTTAGATAGATTTCTTTTCTGACTATTATGTTAAATTAGGAACTATCGAAAATTTTGATAATCAGCCAATTACTGGTGCTATTAAGCTCGCTTATGTATTTCAGATTACTTTGGGCTGGAAATTATAGAAAACAGAACTTAAATAAGAACATCAGCTTAATCAATGATGTCGAGCCTTTTTCTTTCAGTATCCTGTATTTTTCCCATTGATAGTAGGGATTTGCCTTTAGTAAGTATTATTGCTTTTTCCGGAATAAAGTGAGTTATTTTTGTATTCCGACAACCTTATTAAAGGCGTACTGGTTAACCTAACATGCTGTATTACAAAATATTTTCTCATTCGGTGAGTAAGGAATGGGTCGTGTTTATACATGGGGCTGGAGGATCCTCTGCGGTCTGGTTTAAGCAGTTGAAGGATTTTAGAGAAAAGTACAATCTTCTCTTGATTGATCTTCGTGGCCATGGTAAGTCTGCTGATCTTCCTCAGGCTATATATAACGAGGAATATACTTTTGAAGGAGTAACAACCGATGTAATTGAGGTGTTGGATCATCTGAATCTTCCACCTGCACATTTTATGGGCGTGTCATTAGGAACGATCATAGTTCGGCAATTGGCGGAGTTAGAGCGATGGAGAGTTAAATCGCTTGTGATGGCAGGTGCGGTGACCAGATTGACTACTCAATCGAGGGTTTTGGTTTTCTTAGGGAGTACTTTTAAACGGGTGATCCCATATATGTGGCTTTATAAATTGTTCGCGTTTGTGATCATGCCCAGAAAGCAGCATTCGGAATCAAGAAATCTGTTTGTCAGAGAAGCTCAAAAACTCTGTCAGAAAGAATTTATACGATGGTTTCAATTGACAAAGGACATCAATCCTTTGCTCAGTTATTTTAAAGAATCTGATCTTGGTATTCCTACCTTATATGTGATGGGAGATCAGGATGTGATGTTTTTGGAGCCGGTAAAGAAAATAATTAAAACGCATAAACATTCAGTATTGAATATTTTAAAGAAATGTGGCCACGTAGTGAACGTCGAAAAACCGGAGGAATTTAATCAGCTATCACTCGCATTTCTCAAAAAACAAATCTAAAAAGCCCTTTACTTTTCTCTTGAAAGCTATCCAAGGAAAAAAGTGTAGCAAGAATAAACAGATGAAAAAACAAACCAAAACCTTATTGATCATTGCGGTAATTGTGATCGTAGCGGCTGCCTATTTTTATCCAAGACTTGAATCTCGCAAAAGCAATGATTCAGCTGTTAATTCCGCTGGCGCTGGTTCTGGTGCTCCTTCTAGTTTACCCGTTAAAGTCGTGAAACTGGAGAGAGAAACACTAAGAAATCAGCTGTCAGTGACGGGTACAATTCAGCCGAACGAGTCTGTCGATCTGAGAACTGAAATCCAAGGATTGATTACAAAAATTTCCTTTAAAGAAGGTCAATTTGTAAGTAAAGGAACACCTTTACTTTACTTAAACGACGATGAGTTGCAGGCACAGTTTCAGAGACTTCAGTATACGCAGAAGCTTTTTGAAAGCCAGGAAAATAGACAAAAACAACTTTTGGCTCGTGAAGCAATCAGCCAGGAAGAATACGATATAGTTTTAAATCAATACAATACTACACTTTCAGATTTGAAACTGGTAGAAGCCCAATTGTCGAAAACGGTTATTAGAGCCCCTTTCAACGGGATTTTGGGTTTGAGACAAGTTAGTGAAGGATCTGTAATTGGAACAAATGATATCATAGCAAACTTTGTAAATATTGATCCGATCAAAATAGAGTTTTCCATTCCTGAGCGCTATGCTAATATGGTATCAGTGGGGTCTCCTATTTATTTTTCTAATGAATCATCTCCTGAGGAAGTTATGGGGAAAGTGTATGCGTTTGAGCCTCAGATCGATGCTGCGACACGTACATTGAAGCTTCGTGCAGAAAGTCCAAATAAAGAAAGGAAGTATTTGCCGGGAATGTTCGTTAGAATTCGTTTTGTATTGGGAGAGACAGAAAATGCTTTGATGGTACCTTCTGAATCTATTGTCCCAGAATTACAAGGCTATAAAGTTTTCGTAGTTGGTGCTGATAACAAAGCGGAGGAGCGCAAAGTAGAAATCGGTACTCGTACAGATACTCACGTTCAAATCATTAGTGGTCTTGATGTAGGAGATCTGGTGCTCACCACTGGTGTTCTGCAAGCAAAAACGGGATCTCCTGTTGAATTCACTCAAATCAATTAAGATGGCGAGTTTATCTAGTATAAGTATCAACAGGCCAGTTTTGGCCATCGTAATGTCTCTGGTCATTATACTTTTTGGTGCCATCGGCATTTCTATGTTAGGTATCAGAGAATTTCCTAGTGTAGATCCCCCAGTGATAAATGTGCGAACCTCCTACGTTGGGGCAAATGCCGATGTTATTGAGGCGCAGATCACCGAGCCTTTGGAAGAAGCTATAAATAGTATTCAAGGCATCAAATCCCTGACTTCTACCTCTAATGATGGAGGTAGTAGTATAACAGTGGAATTTGATGTGGGTGCAGATTTGGAAGCGGCAGCAAATGACGTGCGTGATAAAGTTTCTGGTGCACAACGAAATCTTCCTCCCGATGCAGATCCTCCGGTCGTTTCAAAAGCCGATGCAGATTCCCAGCCTATCATATTTTTGAATGTAAAAAGTGATGAAAGAAGCCTGTTGGATCTCTCAGATATCGCAGAGAATATTTTCAAAGAAAGACTTCAAACAATTCCTGGAGTAAGCAGAATACAGATTTGGGGAGAAAAAGAATATGCAATCCGCCTGCGAATGGACCCGCTCAAAATGGCCTCTTACGGAGTTACGCCACTGGATATACTCTCCAAAGTGCAAAGTGAAAATGTTGAATTGCCTTCAGGAAGAATAGAAGGCGAGACCATTGAACTTTCAGTACGGACAAAAAGTAGATTGAGTACGCCTCAGGAATTCAATGATTTGATTATCAAAGAAGATCAGAATAATATTGTTCGTTTTCAGGATGTAGGCAAAGCTGAGTTAGCTGCATTGAATGAGCGTAGTATTTTAAAGCGAGATGGAGTACCCATGGTTGGGGTAGTCTTAGTGCCATTGCCTGGTTCTAATAGTATTGAAATCGCGGATGAGTTTTACCGTAGATTGGAGTTCATCAAAAAGGACTTACCAGCAGATGTTGGTCTTGAAATAGGTTTTGATACTACCAAATATATCCGTAGTTCTATCTCTGAAGTTCAAGAGACTATTATCACCGCATTTGTCTTGGTAGTAGCAATTATCTTCCTGTTTCTAAGGGATTGGCGCACGACATTCATTCCTGTACTGACTATTCCTATTTCCTTGATAGGGGTATTTTTTATCATGTATTTGATGGATTTCTCGATCAACGTATTGACTTTATTGGGAATTGTCCTCTCGATTGGACTCGTGGTCGATGACGCAATTGTGGTATTGGAGAATATTTACTCTAGAATAGAAAAAGGAGAAGAGCCAGAAAAAGCAGCAGCACAAGGTTCTGAAGAAATATTTTTTGCAGTTATCGCAACTACAGTGGCGCTAGCAGCGGTATTCCTTCCGGTTATATTTTTGACAGGAACAACGGGACGTCTCTTCCGAGAGTTTGGAATCGTAGTAGCAGGGGCAGTGATTATTTCCTCTTTTGTGGCTTTGACGATGACTCCTATGTTGAGTTCTAAGCTTTTGAAAAAAAGAGAAAAGCACAACCGTTTTTATATGTTTACTGAGCCTGGATTCGTATGGATCAATAACAAGTATGATTCAGCGCTGTCATGGTTTATGCAATTTCGCTGGGTATCCTTCCTATTGGTAGGAATGATGGGCTTCGGAATCTATTGGCTGTTCAATGAAATACCTACTGAATTAGCACCGACAGAAGATCGAGGCGAAATCGTAATACGAATGAGCGGCCCCGAAGGAGCTACATTTGGTTACATGGATCGAGTGATTGATCAAATGGTAGAAGATTTTAAGGCTCATTTTCCTAAAGAAGAAGTTAAAGGATTAGTATCTGTTACCTCACCAGGCTTTGGTTCATCAAGTACTAACTCAGGTTTTGTCCGATTCATTCTTACAGATGCGGAAAATAGGGAAAAGACCCAAGGCCAATATTTCAATGAGATAAATGAGAAGCTAAAGAGTTATACTGGAGTAAAGGCTTTTGCTTCTCAAGCTCAATCCATTGGCAATAGCCGTGGTGGTCTGCCTGTGCAATATGTGTTGCAAGCTCCCACCCTGGATAAGTTGAAAGAGGTAATTCCGACTTTTATGGAAGAGGTAGGTAAAAGTCCTGTATTTATTTTCTCTGACATCAACTTAAAGTTTACTAAACCAGAGCTGGAGATCGAAATAGATCGAGAAAAAGCGAGAAATATTGGGGTTTCTATTCAGGAAATTGCCAGAACACTTCAATTATCTTACTCAGGACAGCGATTTGCTTACTTCATCAAGAATGGCAAGCAGTATCAAGTGGTGGGTGAAATGAGACTTGAAGATAGAAATGAGCCACTTAACCTACGTATGCTTTATGTACGTGCTGAAAATGGTACATTAGTACAATTAGATAATTTGGTCACTGTCACAGAGAACAGTACTCCACCGCAATTATACAGATTCAATCGCTTCGTAGCAGGAACAGTTTCCGCCAACCTTGCCGAAGGATATACAATTGGAAAAGGATTAGAAGAAATGGATCGGATTGCCGCTGAAGTTTTAGATGATTCGTACACCACTGATGTATCGGGTCCCTCTAAGGAATTCCGAGAGAGTTCAAACAGTTTACTATTTGCATTTATATTCGCTTTAGTATTGATTTATCTGGTGCTTTCTGCACAGTTTGAAAGCTTTTTGGATCCACTTACGATCATGTTTACTGTGCCATTGGCACTCTTCGGTGCTTTATTCACACTTTGGATATTTGATTTTACATTAAACATCTTTAGTCAGATCGGTATAATCATGCTGATAGGCTTGGTGACGAAAAATGGTATTTTGATTGTGGAATTTGCAAATCAGAGAAAAGCTATGGGCATGACAGTTCATGAGGCAATTTATGGTGCTGCTGTAGCCAGATTCCGACCGATTTTAATGACTAGTTTGTCCACAATCTTGGGGATTTTGCCTATCGCACTAGGTTTAGGAGCTGGAGCTGAAAGTCGTGTTCCGATGGGAGCTGCCGTTATTGGTGGCTTAGCGTTCGCAACTATCTTGACGCTATTTGTAATCCCATCTATTTACACTTATCTCACTTCCAAAGAAGGAAGATTAGCCAGAATTTAATGAAAAACCTTAGCCTATTGCTCTTTTTGAGCATTTTTGGAACAAGCGTGTACGCCCAAAGTAATGAGTCTCTGGATTTGGAGAAGGCCATTCAACTTGGACTTGAGAATAATCTGCAAATAAAAATGGCAGTGGAAACTGTTACACTCCGTGAAGGAGATGAAAAAATTGGTAGTGGAGATCTCTTCATGCCACGTGTGGATGCTACTTACTTGAGAAGTTTCAGCAAAGAAGATGTAGAGCAGAAATTCCTCAATGATCCTGAGCCACGAATGATCAATGATGCAAGATCGAGAAATGAAAACTTTTCTGTCGCGGCTATTTATGGATTCAGGCCCGAAAGTTTTGTAATAATGAAGCGATTGGGGCAGCTTACCGAGATCTCAGAGCTAGAAACAAAAGTAGTTGTTGAAAACACAGTTGCAGGTATATCTTCCGCCTATTATAGATTAGTACTTGAGCTACAACGATACGAAGTTTTAAAAACTACTTTAGAACTTAGTCAGTCTAGGTTGGATATTGCCAAGGCACAGTACGAATTGGGTGGGGCGGGAAAACGTGATTTCCTTACTGCTCAAGTTGATTACAATTCTGATTTGACGATGTTACTCACGCAAGATCAGGTGATTCAAAATGCGCGTGTGAACTTGAATGAGCTGATGGCTTTGGATCCTGGCAGTAGCTTCACAGTAAAAGACACCATCTTGATAGGTGATCCGCTCTACTTGATGGACTTAGAAGAAAATGCTTTCACTGATAACAAGGACCTGTTGATCGCACAACGGGCAGAAAATGTCGCATTTCTTCAAATGAAGGAATTGAGAATATCTAGATTGCCGGTTTTAAATTTGAATGGAAATTATGTCAATAATACCTCTAATTCAGACGCGGGCTTTTTAATTCAAAATCAACGTCAAGGATTTAATGGAGGTGGAAATATCACTATTAATCTTTTTAACGGGTTGACATTAAACCGTAGAATTCAAAATGCTAGGGTTCAAGAGAAAATTCAATCTTATGCTACCGACCAGCTTGGAATACAGTTGAAATCAGATATTCATCGTTCTTACAATACCTACCTGACCAATAAGAATCTTTTGGAAGTGGAAAAGAAGAATTACGAAACCGCGAAAGAAAGTACAGATATTGCCTTGGAGCGGTTTAGGTTAGGAATCTCATCCTACCTTGAATTTCGAGATGCACAGGTCAATTTGTTGACAGCGCAGAATAGATTAATCACATCTATTTTCAATATCAAGGAGCAGGAAATAGAATTAAGAAGACTTTCAGGAAAGATATTTTTTGAAAATAGTTTAGAAAGCTTTGAGTTGACGTCAGAAGATTAATAGCTAAATGAGGGCTAATTTAGTAGCCTTCACTTTTTTATTTGCTTTTTTTAACAGATGTATTTATTTTATTTTGGCATAACATTTGCCAATTGGCTTTTCGTAACATCCAGAGTCTGACGGCTCTAGTGAATGAAAAAAGCGATAATTTTATTTTCTTCCATATTAATACTTCTACTTTTCGGTGTGCAATGCACTTTTATAGAGAAGAATTTCGGCTCTATCGCCAAAGAGGATACCTACCTGCTTGACCTTCAAGGCATCCAAAATCGTGGATTTATTCGCGCAGCAGTGGATAATAATTCGACGGGGTATTACATATACCGTGGACGAAGAATGGGCTACGAGTATGAACTCCTGCGGGATCTTGCTAAACGTCTGAATGTTCAATTGCATCTCGTAATGGTTTCTGAAATAGATGTTGCATTTGATTACCTGCATGAAGGCAAGGTGGATGTGATTGCAATGAATCTTGAAAAGAATCTAGAAAGATCTGAGAAAGCTTCTTTTTCTCTTCCTTTAGGCAAAATGAGTACAGTGCTTGTTGGCAATGAATCATCGGGTAAGATCACTTCTTGGGATCAATTAAAAACTGACACAATTTACGTACGTGAAGGCGCTGTTTACAAGACTCAGCTTTGCGCTTTAAAGGATTCGCTACAGTTAAATTACACAGTAATTACTTCGCCTGATCACGAAGAAACATTGATTGATAAAGTAATAGAAGGGAAGATAAAATGGACTATTGCCGACCAGAATATTGCTCGTGTTAATGCTACTTATTACGAAGGACTGGATATTTCATGGAAGGTTCAACAAGAAAATGATGTATCGTGGGTCGTACGTCAGAATTCCCCTAAGCTTTTAGCTTCCTTAGATACTTGGCTTTCAGATAAGCAGAAGAGATTTATTCCTGATGTCTATGCGAAGTATTTTTTGAATTCCAAAAACAGTTACTTCAGAACAAATAGTCCATTTTCATCTCTAGCTGGAAATCAAATTTCTGTTTACGATGATATCATTAAGGATGGAGCTGAACAATTAGGTTGGGATTGGAGATTACTTGCTTCACTCGTTTATAAAGAATCTAGGTTTGATACAGTGGCGACTTCTTATGCTGGAGCAAGAGGTTTGCTGCAATTGATGCCAGTGACCTTAGAGAGATTTGGCGTACAGAACCCAGATGATCCAAGTGAGTCATTGATGGGTGGTGTTCGCTATTTGAGATACTTGGATAAGTTCTGGATGGAAAGAGTGCCAGATACTTCAGAGCGCCTGAAATTTGTCTTAGCATCTTACAATATCGGTCACGGGCATGTGGAAGATGCCTGGAGATTAACCTTGAAATTTGGGGAAAATACCCAGACTTGGGCAGATGTTTCCAAATTCTTGGAGCTAAAAAGCGATCCAGACTATTACCAGGATCCTATTGTGAAAAGCGGCTTTGCCAAAGGTCATCTGGCAGTCAACTACGTCAAAGACGTGATGAGCGTATTCGAATCTTACAAAGCACTTGTGCATCCTTAAAAGGAAAGCCGGATTTGAAGAATCCGAGTAATTTTTGCATGAAGCCCTGGTCTGTGTCTCCACAGACCAGGAAATTACCATTTTCAATCCCGAGGTCTCTGTCCTCACAGACCTCGGGATTTTCTATGCTTCCTCGTGAAGCTCAAACATCGCTTCTACTTCAACTGGGATATTACCAGGTAGCGAACCCATTCCTACAGCTGATCGTACGCCTATACCATTTTCTTCACCCCAAACCTGTGCGAATAACTCACTGCATCCATTGATGATGTAGGGGTGCTTTTCAAAAGTAGAGATGCAATTCACCATTCCAAGCACTTTGATCACTCGCTTCACGCGATCTAGCGAGCCAAGATTTGCTTTAATTGTTGCAAGCATTGCCAGTCCCACCTGTCTAGCAGCTAATTTGCCGTGTTCTTGATCCATATCCTCGCCAATTCTACCAAGAATCAGGGTTCCGTCAGCTTGTACCGTGCCATGACCTGAGAGATAAAGGTATTTGCCATCAATCAAGCATGGCTTATACACGCCTAGTGGTTTCGGTGCTGGGGGAAGCGTTAGACCAAGTTTAGAAAAATTGTTTTCTGGGGTTTCCATAATTATATTATTGTTTTACTTGATTCTCTGAAACAGAGAGGTATTGTTTAAATAAATCTGGGTGATTTTTTTAGCTTCATGAAAGGCGATGTGTGTCTCCACTGACCAAAAGAAAAGCACTTTTACTTTATACAAAAATATCCAAGAGTAGGACCCCACCCAAGCCGGCTAATGCTACAATGGTTTCCATGACCGACCAGGATTTGATGGTATCTTTGATGCTTACGTTGAAAAACTCCTTGTACATCCAGAAGCCAGCATCGTTGAAGTGGGAGAACATCAAGCTTCCCGCTCCGATGGAAAGTACCAAAAGATTTGGATCCACATTCATAGTAGTTACCAGAGGAGCGATGATGCCAGCAGTGGTTAGTCCAGCAACAGTAGCTGAGCCCACGCATACACGTATGATTGCGGTAATAACCCAGGCCAGAATCAAAGGATGAATATCCCAACTTTGCAATCCTTCAGCGATCACCATGCTGACTCCTGTGTCAGTAAAGATTTGCTTCAAGGCACCCGCTCCTGCTACGATCAATAAAATCATCGCAATGTCCTTGGTCGCCACAGTATATAGATCCATGATTTGCCTCATGGTGAATTTGCGTTTTAGACCAAGTGTGTACGTGGCAATTAGCACTGAAACCAACATCACGATTCCCGGATCAGCTACGAAGTGAATGAAAGGAGCAAGAGGACTTTCTTCAGCTATATTGAGATTGAGTGCCGTGGTTCCCACCAATAATACGACTGGAAGTAAAGCCGTAAAAAAACTATTAGCAGTAGAAGGAAGCTCAGATTCAGGTTTTATCTCTGCCTGAAAAGTCTTCAGCGGTTCCGCCTTCATATTTTTCAGAGTTCTTGCGAAAATAGGTCCTGCCAGCGCAATGGTAGGAATAGCAATCAGAAAACCGTAGAATAAAGTCAAACCCATATTTGCATCAAACTGTGCTACCAAAGCTGCTGGCGATGGATGTGGAGGCAAAAACCCATGCGTCACAGAAAGTGCTGCCAACAGAGGAATGCCTACATAGACAGCTGAGATTTTATACTGATACGCTACTGTGAAGGCCAACGGGACTAACAGGACGAAGCCTACATTATAGAACAAAGGAATACCCACCACTAACCCAGTGATAGCCATGGCCCAGGTGATGCGTTTTTCGCCAAAGACTTTCATCAGAAAACCAGCGATTCGCTGCGCAGCACCACTTTCGGCGACAAGCTTACCGAGCATCGCGCCCATCACGATTACGATGACCAAGTCACCTAATAGTACGCCCATTCCCCGCTGCACAGAGCCAGCGATCTGGTCTGCGGGAAGTCCCAAAAGGAAACCAGCTGCAATGGAGGAAATCAGAAAAGCTAAAAAAGGATTGAGCTTGGCCCAGACGATCAGAAGCACCAGGATGGCAATACTGAGCAAGACAAGAAGAATGGTCATCGATTGAGGTTGGGTTTAGCTGGCTAAGATAAAAAAAATGAGATAAAGTGTATTTCAGCTAAGATAATTCATTCAAAAGATTGTTAATGCTTAATCCATCTGATATGATGGCTGTATTTCTCATTTGAAAAGGTGATGAGATACAGCCCTGGCTTCAATAATTCTAGTTTTTCAGAGAATTGAGCCTCATAAAAGTTAAAGGATGAAATAAGTAGACCTTGAGTGGTGTGAACTTTTACGAGGGTTTTTTCAGAATGCAATTTTTGAGTTAGGACAACGCTAATTTTGCCGTAGGTGTGTGGATTTGGGGATATGGAAAGTTGATCATTTGAATTTGATAAATCTCTTTCCAGTCTAAACACAGGGCTCCAAGCCCATTTTCCTGAATAATCAAACTGCTTAATTTGGTAATAGGATATAAATAAATTAGAACTACTTTGATCAATAAATGAGTAAGAGACGGGTGTGTCTGTGTCGCCTTTGCCTAAAACTTCGCCTAATTTCGTCCATTTTACCAATGGATCTGTGGAATGATAGACTTCAAACTTCTCATTATCTTTTTCCTGCGCTACTGTCCAGGTGATTTGGTTGTTTGCTCCTTGTTTTTTCGCAGAAACAGAAAGCCAAGTGACGGGAAGAATACTCAATGTTCTGAAGCTGCCAACAGTAAAATTTTTCCCAGGGAGATCGTCAAATGTAAGATCTCGAATTGCCCAAAGATTGATAGCGTCCATACTCAAAATATGGTTTCCTGGAGCAGCGTATCCAGTGCAAACTAATCTAATATCTTCAGGTTGATCAACTATTAAATTGTTTGCAGAAATCCTCAATTCCAATGGATTTAAGGATGTGCTTAATCCGGAGAATTGGAAATAGCTAAATAGGCGATATAGAATTGGAATACCTCCTGTGTCTTCAAAACCAGGATTGAAATCTGCCCCTTTGTATTCGGTGTAATTGATAGAGAGATTGCCGCCAGCTGAGGTGCCGAGCATTTGAACTTTTCGGATTCCACCATGATATCTGTCTCCAAAGGGAAACGTAGCATTGATGGCAGTGAGATTTGTCGGTGAATTGTTGTATATGAATCTGGATAAGTTCTCCCATGACCCTCCTGTATAGTTATAAGTTCCTGAATTGGATGAGTTAATTGTGAGCTGATTATTTTGGAAATCAAGTTTTCCATTAAGCATAGTTAGATTTCTCAGGACTGTAAGATTTTGGGCTAAATTGACTTTTCCTCCTGATTTGTTGACTGTCAAATCCCTTGGAGTTAGGGAAAATCCGGAAACAGTTTGGACCTGATTTCCTGTGAAAGTTATATGGCTAGTTGATGTTAGGAATGTGCCTGTACCAACTTTAGAAATGTCGCCAGTTACGGATATAGATGCTGGGAAGGAAACGTTTTGAGTTCCTTGAATTTCCAGATGATGGAAGCTATTGATAGTACCTGCATCAGCAAAGGAAGATGTTAGTAATGTCTTAGTCGATGAGCCTCCCCTGAATGTTACTTTTCCTTCAAGTTGAAAATTTGCTGCTTCAATTCTCGGAGTTGTGCCTTCCAAAACAAGCTCACCACCTGTTTGAATATTAAAGAGATTGGCACTTACTGATCCTGTCACAGATCTTGCTATTATTTTTTCATTGCATTCAGATATAAATATCCCACCATTTTCGATTATAAAATCTCCAAACGGACCTGCAGGATAGAAGGTGGTTTCCGTATTGAAAGAGAGTGATGAACAAAAGTTTGGAATTACAGAAGTATCTAATTTTTGCAGTACAATACCCGATCTAACAATAAATCTTACAGCTTTAAATGGCTCCTCAATTGTCAAAGTTTTTCCTGCTCCAGGATCGAAAATCACTGTATATCTACTTTGGGTTGTAAATCCACTCCAAGCATTTTTAGGAATAATTATTCTTGAGTTCCCCTTAAATGTTAATGTGCTTATAATGGAGTTGCCTATCCAGTTTTGGCTGTTCCATGATCCAGTAGCTGAACCTGGGGCAGCACCTGAAAATGCCTGAAGCGTACCATAAATATTTAGATTCGATGCATTCAGATTCAATTTCTGATTTGCTCCAGTTTCAGCATTAATAAAGACACTCTTGACTTCCTCGTTACCCGTTAAGGTTAATAAATGACCTTGGTCTATATAAATGTCATTCACATGACTAGGTTTGGCGGATGCCGGAGTCCAAAGTGTGCCGTTATACACTTGCCATATTCCTATATTTCCAAAATTCCCACTAGCAATTGTGCGGTATGCCCCAATTTCTTGACTCAATGCAACGTTTAAGTAAAGACAATTAAATGCAACTACCGAGAATATGAGGTATATTCGGCACCTAAAAATTGCCTCCTGGGCCAACGTTATGTCCCGTATTTTCATTAGAAAAAGTATTCTAAAAAAGCGTTTATTAATTTAGTGAAATGAATTTTAAAAAAATAGCAATTAGTTTAATTTTTTTACTGACTATCAGTTGGTTAGGTGCTGTTCAAGCCCAGCAATACCAAATCTCCCTCCTGACTTGCGATCCCGGCGAGGAGATCTACAGCTCCTTTGGGCATAGCGGAATTCGGGTCACAGAGCTGACTACCGGCAGGGATGTGGTCTATAACTACGGCACCTTTGACTTTGGCGCGCCCAATTTTGTCTTAAACTTTGCTGGAGGCAGACTGGATTACTTTCTCTCGGTTTCCACTTTTGATCGCTTTATAGCCGAATACGATTACTTTCAGCGCTCCGTGCGGGAGCAGGTACTTGATCTAAATGAGCAGCAGAAGTTGGATTTAATCAGGTTTCTGGAGAACAATTACCTGCCAGAGAATCGGGCATATCGGTATGATTTCTTCTTTGATAACTGTGCTACTCGGGTGCGTGACGCGCTAGCCACTGTGCTGGGAGATCAGCTCGTTTGGAACGATGCCGTGCGTGAGCCGGTAGATATGAGTTTTCGTGGTCTAATCGACGAGATGGTATATTTTATGACATGGTCGGATCTGGGAATTGATCTTGCGTTAGGATCACGCCTAGATAAAGACGCCACTCCGCTAGAGGAGCAGTTTCTACCCAAGTATGTGGAAGGAGCTTTTGCTCGGGCAGAAATCCAAGGCGATGGCCCTACACGCCTTTTGGTGGAGAAGAGTAGAGATGTTTTGAAATTTGAGAAAGCAGAAGGGGCATTTGGAGCAATCAATCCATACTGGATTTTTTGGCTAGTAGCGCTTATTTTCACAGCAATAACCTTCCTAGGATTTAAGAAGAAAAAGCTTTTTGTGGGTTTTGATGTGGCTTTTTTTGGTATCCTAGGAATCATAGGGATCGTAATATCCTTGCTTTGGATAGGTTCGGAAATCCCCTCTACCAGGTACAATTGGAATATTCTCTGGGCTTTCCCTGGCCACTTAGTCCTAGCGATTGTTTTGCTCAAGAAAACTATCAAACCTTGGGTGCTAAAGTACTTGCTGTTTGCCTTGATTATGGCAGATGCAGCGGTGGTATTCTGGATTTTGGGCTGGCAATCTTTTCACCCTAGCCTGATTCCTTTGCTTTTGGTAATGATCCTCAGAACGAATTACCTGTATTATAATGTGGGGAAGTTTAAAAAAGTGGTGTAAGCCTATGAGTTCACCATTTCATTATTCAGTATTCATCATTCGAAATTAATATGCTAGGGGGTAAGTTAGTAATGAAGCTGTTTCTTTTAGTTTTTTATTGATCGTGCCGTTGGCACTCTAAAAAATAAACTTCTCTTTGAAACCCAGAATTTCATTCTGGGCTGTTACAGGCCTTGCCTTTGGCAAGGATTTGATTTAGCTACGATTTGCTTTTCCTGATGCCTTACCTCAATTTTTTGATTGAGGATAATCCGCCTTTTCAAATCATCTTACGAATGTCTTAGAAATTCTTTCCTAAGTAAACTTTTGCATAGAGGATTGGTGTTGGGTATTTTCGGACGAAGCTTATGGAATTTAAACTTACCTCAGATTACCAACCTACTGGAGATCAGCCCAAGGCTATAGAACAGCTCACCGCTGGCGTAAACAATGGCGATCAGGCACAGGTGCTACTCGGTGTTACTGGTTCTGGTAAAACTTTCACAGTAGCAAACGTCATTCAGCAAACCCAAAAACCTACCCTGGTTCTCAGTCATAATAAGACTCTGGCGGCGCAGCTGTATGGGGAGTTCAAGCAGTTTTTTCCCGAGAATTCCGTCGAGTATTTCATTTCCTACTACGATTATTATCAGCCAGAGGCTTTCATCCCTACTTCGGGCACGTATATAGAGAAGGATCTTTCGATCAATGAAGAGATCGAGAAGCTGCGATTGAGTGCTTCTTCCGCATTGCTTACTGGGCGTAGGGATGTGATTGTGGTTGCTTCGGTGTCTTGTATTTATGGTATTGGAAATCCAGATGAGTTTTCTAAAAATGTTATCAAGCTTCAAGAAGGTGATCGCATTCCCAGAAATCAGTTGCTGTTCAAGTTGGTCGATATTTTATATAGCCGCACGCAACTCGAACTGACACATGGTACTTTTCGGGTGAAAGGTGATACAGTGGATATTTTCGTAGCCTATGCCGATTGGGGATATAGGATTTTCTTTTGGGGAGATGAGATTGAAGCGATTCAGCGCTTTGATCCAGCGACTGGAAAGAAGCTAAATGACGAAAAAATTATTTCTATTTTCCCTGCAAACTTATTTGTGACGGGAAAAGACACGCTGCAAACAGCCATTCATGAGATACAATACGACATGGTGGATCAGGTAAATTTCTTTGAAAGAGAAGGCAGATTTGCTGAGGCGAAAAGACTTCAGGAGCGAACGGAGTTTGATTTGGAGATGATGCGTGAATTGGGCTATTGCTCAGGAGTGGAAAACTATTCCAGGTATTTCGATAGGCGAGCACCAGGAGCAAGGCCATTTTGCTTGATAGACTATTTCCCAGATGATTTTCTACTCATAGTGGATGAAAGCCACGTGACCTTACCGCAAGTGAGAGCAATGTGGGGCGGAGATCGATCTCGAAAGATCAATTTGGTTGATTTTGGTTTTCGATTACCTTCGGCATTGGACAATCGTCCCCTGAAATTTGAAGAATTTCAGGAGCTGACGAATCAAGCTATTTATGTTTCGGCAACACCTGCGGACTATGAGTTGTCCCTAACCGAAGGAGTGGTTGTGGAGCAAATCATCCGGCCAACTGGACTTTTGGACCCTACGATTGAGGTGCGACCAAGCCAAAATCAAATCGATGATTTGCTGGAGGAAATAGATCAGACGATTAAATCTGGTGCGAGAACACTGGTGACTACCCTGACCAAAAGAATGGCTGAGGAACTTCAGAAGTTTCTAGAAAGAGCTGGGGTAAAGTCTCGTTACATTCACTCTGAAGTGAAAACGCTAGACCGAGTAGAAATCCTGCGAGAATTACGATTGGGTGTTTTCGATGTGCTTGTAGGCGTGAATTTGTTGAGAGAAGGATTGGATTTGCCAGAGGTCTCTTTAGTGGCGATTTTGGATGCGGATAAAGAAGGCTTCTTGAGAAATGAGCGAAGTTTGGTGCAGACAATTGGTCGAGCAGCAAGAAATTCCGAGGGCCGTGTGATTATGTATGCGGACAAGATTACTAACTCCATGCAATTGGCGATGGATGAGACGAAGCGAAGAAGGGTCTTACAAATCGAGTATAATTTGGAGCATGGCATTACGCCGACTACTGTAGTGAAGTCACATGATAAAATCATGGGCCAGACTAAAGTTGCTGACTCGAAGAAAAACGCGAAATACTATGCAGAGCCTATGCCTGGAGAACAGAGTATGGCGGCGGATCCAGTGGTGCAATACCTCAGCAAAGAAAAGCTGGAGAAACTGATCCAGCAGACGCAGAAGCAGATGGAAAAAGCGGCAAAAGAACTGAACTTCATGGAAGCAGCGAGACTACGAGATGAGTGGCAATCTCAAAAATCAAGGTTGGATCAACTAAATCAAGGGGTTCGTAAATAGGATCTTTAACCGCGAAGAATGTTTTAACCGCAGAGAAAACGCAGAGTCCCGATAGCTATCGGGATTCGCAGAGAACGCAATTGACATCTCTTTGATCTTGTGTAGAATATAAATTAAGTAGGAGTGTAGATGGATTGTTCCATCGGAACAACTAGTCGGTAGTTCAATCGGAAACAAGCTTGTTTCCTCGTTCCGTAGGAACGTCTGGTAAATAAACTCAGCTTTCTTCCAACCAAACGTTCCTAGGGAACGAAATGCTCAATAGACTAGAAGCGAAATTTCTCTTTCTTTATAATTGGATTCTCCAACATTGAATCAATTGTTACTTACAATTAACCCCATCTAAAATCTATAAAAATGACGCTGCAGGATGTGAAGTTGCTCGCTGCAAGAGGTGAGGGTCTGAAAATAGAATTTAAGAAGAAGGCGACTTTTCCTGAGAAAATTGTTCGTGAACTGATTGCATTTGCCAATACTTCCGGTGGAGATCTGCTCATCGGAGTGGATGATGATGGGACTGTCAGTGGGCAGCGGTACATCGAGGAGGAGATTTATGTGATGGAAAAAGCCATCAAAGAGTTTATTTTTCCTGTAATAGAATACGAGGTAATTTCATTTAAACTCAATGATAAAAAAGGTGTAGCTGTTTTTAAAATTCCAGTAAGCTTGAATCGTCCGCATTACTTGAAAGAAAAAGATAGAAAACAAGGCTATATACGTGTAGCTGACCGATCTGTGCAGGCTAGCAAGGAGGTTTGGGAGATTTTACGCAGAGGTAAAAATCCTAAAGACATGGTTTTTACTTATGGTACAAAGGAAGAGATATTGATGAAAGCTTTGGGAGTTTCCGACAGAATTACGCTAAAGGAGTTTGCCAAGCTTGCGAAGCTACCGCGGTTTATGGCTTCCAAAACGCTGGTTAGACTGGTGCTGGCAAACGTGCTGAAAATCCACCCGCGGGAATCAGAAGATTACTTTACGCTGAAAGACTCGGAAGTTTAATCCCTGTTCTTTCTGTAAATCCAGCATTTCCCTGAAGTCCTCCAGAGTGGATCATTACTATTTTTGAGCCAGAAGGAAAATGGTCTTTTTGGATCAAATCCCAGATTCCGAAGGCCATTTTTCCAGTATATATAGGGTCTAAAACTATATCAAAACTCTCGTAAAACCACCACATAAAATCGATAAGTTCCTTTTTGTATTTGGCGTATCCACCAAAGTGGTACTGAGTGAAAATTTCGTAAGAGCCTAGACTGCTCAGCTTATGCTGCTGGAGTAGGTCAGTGATTTCCTGATGAATAAAATCTCCTTTCAATGAGGAAAAGCCAAGTGCTTTTTGACTGTTTGCTAATGAAGAATAGAGACCTGCAAACGTGCCTCCTGTACCTATAGAACTGCAGACGTGGGTGAATTGCTCATCTTCTAAATCGAGAATTTCTTGAGTTCCTTTGATGGCTAGCTCGTTGGTTCCGCCTTCAGGAATTAGATAGAAATTACCGAATTTATCTTTCAGGCTATCCAAGAATTCATGCTCCATCTTATTTCTGTAGCTTTTTCTATCAATAAAATGGAACTGCATGCCCAACTGCTCTGCACGTGCAAGTGTAGCATTTAGAGGTTCTGTTCTTTCCCCACGGATTATTCCTATAGATAGTAGCTTTTCCGCGTTTGCAGCTTCGGCAGTAGCATAGATGTGATTTGAAAAAGCCCCTCCAAAAGTCAATAGTGTGCTTTTTTCTTCATGGATTGCCTTTTCTACATTGTATTTGAGCTTGAAAAATTTATTTCCAGAAACGTCAGAATGGACTAAATCCAGGCGCTTCACGGACAATTGAATTGCTTTTTCAGCAAGTAAAGTATGGGTAAGAGACTGGACGGGAACTGGATTTTGGATGAGCATTTTCGGTGCTTTTTTGCAGAGTAGCCAAAGTTAAGCTTGATAATCCTATTTTTGCAGCATGAGCATGCAACCAGACGAAGATTTTGAAGACGAAGAGTTAGAACTTTATGAGCATTTTAAGTTTCTAATCGATAAAGGTCAGACCCCCATCAGGATCGATAAATTTTTGACAGATAAGATCGCTTTTGCTACTCGAAATAAGATTCAGCAAGCCATAGACTCGGGTGCGATTCAAGTTAATGGCGAATCTATCAAGGGTAGTTATAAGGTAAAACCTCTGGATGATATCCGGGTTCTTTTCGGTAAACCGCCACGAGATACAGAGGTGGTTCCAGAGAATATTCCGCTAAATATAATCTATGAAGACCAGCATTTGTTGGTGGTGAATAAAGAAGCGGGGATGGTCGTGCATCCAGCTCATGGCAACTGGACAGGTACCTTGGTGAACGCTTTGGTGTATTATTTTCAGAATTTGCCTGAGATGAAAGGAAATGAAGGTAGGCCAGGCTTGGTGCATCGAATAGATAAAGACACTTCTGGGCTACTCGTTATTGCCAAATCTGAGGATGCGATGACGCATTTAGCTTCGCAATTTTTCCATCACACCATTGAGCGGACATATAAGGCACTTGTTTGGGGGGAAATGGATGAGGAATTCGGGACCGTAACTGGGCATGTTGGTAGAAGTGCCAAGAACAGAAAAATCATGGATGTGTTCCCTGATGGAAACCAAGGCAAGCATGCAGTGACACATTGGAAAATGTTAAAGAGGCTACGGTACGTTTCCCTGGTGCAGTGCAATCTGGAGACAGGCCGTACCCATCAGATCAGAGCACACATGAAATTCATTGGGCATCCGCTTTTCAATGATGCGACCTACGGTGGAGAGAAAATTAGAAAAGGAACCCAGTTTTCAAAATATAAAGCATTTGTTCACAATGCATTTGAATTGCTACCTCGCCAAGCTTTGCATGCAATGTCATTGGGTTTCATACATCCTGCGACAAAGGAAAAGATGTATTTTGAAGCTCCCTTACCAGAGGATTTCCAATCTGTTTTGGATAAGTGGGAAAACTACGTGAATTTTGAATAACAGGATTTGATTGCTAAATATTCAATGAATTATCTTTTTTATTAATGTTTTGGCAATAAAATAGCCGTTTAATGAGCGTATTGTCATTTATGAGCTCTCTCATTGAAATATAGATAATTTGGAACTGGTAAAAGAACTCATTTTTAACGATACTGTATTTTTCAATCGATTTCATTAAAAATACTGTAAAAATTCACAATATTTTTTGAATTATTTTTAATAAAGAAACCCGTCTGCTATATTTGAAGTATTGAAAGAGAGCAAACAAACGGTAAGCACTCTAAGTACCCAGAATATATTTAAAATACACATCATTGTAGGATGTTGAAATTGGCAGACAAGCCCTCCTGTCTCGGGGGTGGAGGTTATAGGATAAAGCATTTAGCGAGCTCGTAAATTTGCCTAACTACTCCGTGGAGGTTCGAATCCTTCTCCTACAGCAGGTTATTTTGGGTTTATTGTTAATTGACTAAAACCATGAAATTTTGTTTCATGGTTTTTTTATGCCCAGTCCAAAATGGAGATTAGCTTTAATTTGGTTTAGTTATATCTTTTCCCAATAAGCTATTGCAAATATACGCAGAGACTCAATTATTGAATAGTTAAATAGCGTCTTCTAATTACGTTTATAATTATTGATATGGTATTGAAACATGTTTTTAAATATTAATACTGTAAAAAAAATAATTAATTCTTATTAAAATTTTAATAAATGGCAGGTTTTTCTAATTTTGACCCAGCGAAATAAAAGTTTGCTTAAGGGCAAGCGTTATTTTGGACTATTTTTAGTCCTCTCAAACCTATTAAACTTTGGTTTTCTAAAAAAACCATCAAAGCTGGCAAATGGCTAGCAGCGAGTGAAAATTCAACCTTGTAGGATGTTGAAATTGGCAGACAAGCCCTCCTGTCTCGGGGGTGGGGATTCAAGAATAAAGCGTAATTCTACCGGACTATTGCCTAACTGCTCCGTGGAGGTTCGAATCCTTCTCCTACAGCAAAAAAAAGCAGCACCTAAGTGCTGCTTTTTTCGTTTAGATTTGTTCTTAAATGTCTATTTTAGACAAAAATCACCTGAATGACAGAAGAGCATATTACGAAGCATTCCAGACACCCTTTTAGAAAGAAGGTTCTTAGATGGGTAATGTTTACTTTCTTAGCTCTACTTTTTTTAGAGTTTGTAGTCTATTTTGGCTCCAATCTTCTGCTCTCCAACTGGGCAAGGCGTAAAATCAATGAGGCCGCCAAGGATGTTTATTTAGTTGATTTCAATAGAGTTAGATTTTCACTGTTTCGTCGTGGACTTTTCATGGACGGGATAGTGATGAAGCCTATAGGAGAGCGAAGGCCAGACCAAACGCAGGCAATATTTGATTTGTCTCTAGATCAATTGGCGCTAAAAAATCTCTGGTATGACTTCTCAGAAGAAATCTTGTATGTGGGTAGATTAGAGTTTGACAATCCAAATATTAGTATGGATTTGCCTTCAAAGGAACTTTTGGAAGTTGATTCAACCAGAGAATCGACAGGCTCTCCAGTAAAATCTCTTGAGGACGAGCTGAAAAAGATTATTGATAAAATTAATTTCACGGGTGTGTATATCCGTGAATTGGAGATAAACCATGCAGATCTGTTCTTTTTGAATTTTCTAAGTCAGAACTCACTAAAGGCTGAAAATACGCGATTGCTTGTCGAAGATATCAATTGGACCACCAGAGACGTGTGGGCGACACCCTTCAACGCTAGAGGGTTTGAGTTCGATCTGGAAAATGTGAACTTCCCTTTGCCTGATGGGGTGCATTCCATTCAAGCGGAAAAAGTCTATGTAAGCTCGCTGGACAACGTGATTAATATTACTGATTTCCGGCTTAATTCTGATAAATCAGTTGACAGTAAAGCGTATTACGAGGTTAGATTAAGTGCGCTCCGTGTAGGGAATGTGGATCTTAACAAAGCCTTCATGACTTCTAATGTCCTGATTGACGAAATTATCCTTAACAATCCACAGATTAAAGTTGAGGATAATAGTTACAGTGAAAAAGATAGCACAGCTACAGGAAATCTGAATGAATTGATAAAAGGGGTTTTGAAGTCTTTTGAAGTCCAAGAGCTCTCAGTGAATAATGGGAAATTCACAACATACAGCATCGCTGACACGCTGAAAAACCGGATTGATATCAAGAAACTTGATTTTAAGATGATCAATTTTTATTTGGGCGATGATGAGTCAAGGAAAACTAACCAATTTTTCTATGGAGAAGAAGCTGCCATGGATATCGAGAATGCGGATTTGTACTTGTCAGACAATGTCCATGTCATCTACGGGGACCGGATGAGTGTTTCTTCTTTTAAAGATGAAATTATCATAGAGAACGTTCATGTAGAGCCTAAGGAAGATGCTTTGGCAAAAGGTTTGGCTAATCAAATTATGCGAATTTCCTTACCGAAACTGACACTTTCCAAAGCAAACTTGAAGCGTTTGTATAATGAAGGAGTTTTCAAAATTGATGAGATGCTTGTACAATCGCCTAAAGTCGAGATCACTGAGATCAGTCAAAGCGATAAAAGTAAAGCTAGTATACCAGTAAAAGAGCTATTGGAGGGCTATATGAACGAGTTGTCGATTGGTAGAATGGACCTTCGCGATGGTGAAGTTCAGTTCAAAAATGAGAAGGGACTGAGGAGTGATGATATTGGGTTTGAGAAATTTAGTCTGTTGCTTGAAGAAGTATTTTTGCAGCCAAACTCGACCAAAGATGTAAAAAACCAGTTCTTGGCGGAAGGTATGGTACTTAGTTTGGACAAATACCGCTTGAAATTGCGTGATAATTTGCATGAGTTTTTGGCAGATAGGGTCCTGATAGATTCGAAACAATCCTTAGTGGTGATAAATAACTTTACGCTTCGGCCAGAAAACCCAGACTCTACTCAGGCAATTCTGGATACCTATGGCAGGTCTGTCATTCTTGATATCAGCATTCCTGAGTTTAGAGTAGAGGGGATTGATTTGATGTCGGCTTATTTGGATGAAAAGCTCATTATTCGGCAGATTCTAGTGCCATCACCGATTGCTAACTTGACCAGGTTTAGGAAAAAGAGTAGCGGAAATTCTACAGTACAAGTAGAATCTACAGATGAGATCGAAGACTTGTTGACATCCTATTTTTCATCCATTCAGATAGATTCTATAAGTTTTAGTAATGGGCAAGTTCAGTATGAGAATTTTGCAGGTAAGAAAAATCTCTCTTTAAGTGAGGATAGCCTTTCTCTTAGTTTGAAAGGCTTTTATCTTGAAAAAGGACAGCTTAAAAGTCCCGAAAGAACGTTTTTCTCAGATGAGATCGATCTGATTTTGAGGAAATATGACTTCAGTGTGGCAGGTGGAAATTACGATGTAGACACGGACGGCCTCCGATTTAATTCCCGTTCTAAGACAATAGAAATCGATAACCTTACGCTGAGTCCAAGTAAGTCTATTAAGAGCAAAATTGCTTTATCCTTGAATCTACCTAGTGTGTCTCTGGAGGGTGTGGATATTGAATCTTTCTTATTCGAGAATATACTGAATCTGGATAAACTCGCGGTGGATGGAAGTGGGATAACTCTTGAAGTTAAAAGGGATTTTCAAAAGGAAGACTCCAAAGAAAAATTTAGTCAGGGTGTGGGTACGACTTTGCCAAAATCCATTGAGAAAGTTACTATTGGGGATATAGAAGCAACAAATTCAAAATTGAGTATTAATTATAGAGTAGGAGAGGATGATTTTGAGTCTATTCAGACAGATTTTGACCTTGAGATAAAAGGACTGAATCTGGATTCCACGGCAAATGCACAGAAAGACATAGCAGGGTTATTTGATGCGATCAACCTGACGCTAAATGATTTTTCTTATACCTTACCCGACAGTATCCATACGATCAAATTTTCTAATCTGTATGTGGATAATTCATCTTCGGAAACTATTTTTTCTAATTTTGAAATTGTCCCAAGTACTATCACAGGAAACCCTGGCTCTCCTATTTTGTCTGCTAAAATAGATGAACTTGGAGTGAAAAATAATTCTATAAGTGAGATACAATCTACTGGGGTGTTTGACCTTACTCAGCTAAGGCTACTGAATCCAAAGATTATGGTGTATCTCGATACGGCGAATAAAGTTAGAAAGCCTAAACTTAAGCCTGATTCTGTAAGTGCTGTAAATGGTGGCTTAATAGAAGCTATTCTTCTTCAGGATGTGCTGATCAAAAATGGAAAAATTGTGCTTAATAACAAGGAGACGGGTCAGATTCCAAGAATGGCATTTAACAATGTAAACCTTGGATTGCAAGATCTGAATCTTGATTTGATGAGGAAAGGCAGTGATGTAAGTCCTCAATTGCTATTAGAAAAAGACTTGAGTCTTTCACTTACTAATTATCAAGTCTATACAAAGGATAGTCTCAATAAACTTAAAATAGGAAAGATTAAGTATTTGAATAATTCGATCATTCTCGACAGTGTGTTTTTCAATCCAACAATGGGTCGCTATGAGTTTTTGCGGAAAAAGGGTTTTCAGGATAATACAATGGATGCTTTTGTGTCAAAAATTCATCTTGAGGACATTGATTTTGAAGAATATTTTCGCACTAACATCTTAAAGGCTCACGCACTAAGAGTGGATGGTTTGGAGCTGGATGTATTCAGAGATAAGAGGATCCCTTTCAAAGAAGGTATTGTCAAGCAAATGCCACAGTATTTGATGGAAAATGCTCCCTTTGATTTGGACGTGGATTCTGTTATTGTACGTAATGGGCTGGTTAGATATGAGGAGTTTGCTCCCAAAGCCATGCTTCCCGGCTCTATTCATTTTGAAGATGTTGATGCTTCTATAGCGCCTTTTGTGTTACGAAAAAGTTCGGAGGAATTCCCATTGAAGTCCAGCGTATTATTTGCTACGGCCCAGTTGATGGGAGATGGTGATGTTACTATTAAGGCGGATATGAGTTTTGGGGCTCCTTATCCTATGGAAGTGGAGGTTGAATTAGGTGAATTTGATTTGACTAAATTGAATAATATGATCTCAAGAGGAACGTTTATTGGAATTGTTGATGGAAAAGTGACGGATGGAAAATGGAATTTCAAGATTGATGATGCTGTGGCTAAAGGGAAAATGAACTTTAGGTATGAAAATCTGCATATAGAATTTCTTGATTCCTTAACACTGGAGAGAGGGCGAGGAAAGTTGGGTTTGATGACTTTTTTGGCTAATACCATCACAAAGAAAAGTAATCCTAGAAAGCTGTTTAACAATAGAGTGACATCAAGGGTGTATTTTGAGCGTGATAAGACCAAGTTTATTTTTGGAGGCTGGTGGAGGGCAACTTTTAGCGGGCTGAAAGGTGCTGTGGGATTGGGGCAAGCCAAAGCTCCAAAAAGAAAAGATGAGGAGGAGTAAGGTATATATAGTGATTAGAGAATTGGGTAATAAGGCATGTTTGTCGTCTTCGTTCGTTTCTCCAGTATTGTCTACTTAGGATACATTTTCAAACTTCCCCAAATTCTATAACCTCTGATCAAGAAGCAATTTCTATACAATGGCAGCCAAAATTTCTTAGGACTTTGATGCCAGGCAGTATTTATTAGTAATACAAAAAGCCCTTTTAGAATCAACTCTAAAAGGGCTTTTGATATAAAAAATTTGTCTATTTCCTCATTAACTTAAGTTGCTGATTTTGCTCTCCCCATATCAACTGTACTATATATAGGCCCACATGTGCTTGATCTAAATAGTCATTGACTACTTCAGATACCTCATTTGGCTGCTTTAAAGTGTAGGTTCTTGAAACACCTTTTACATCAGAGATCAGCATAACTATAGGTTCGTCATTATAGGCAGACAGGTCAAGTAAGTCAATTACAACATAGTCACCTGAAGAGCTTGGGTTAGGGTAGGCTACCCAATTGCTTTTCCCTTTCAGAGCTGCTACCTGTATGGACTTGACCACGCTGTAGCCGAATGACCCATCAAAGTCCACTTGCTTCAATCTATAGAAAACATTTCCACCGGATGCTGGTAGTTCTTTGTCAGTAAATGAATATGCTGTAGCAGCATCAGTATATCCACTTCCTGCATTTTCGCCGATTTTTTCCCAATCGTTAGTGTTATTTACCGATCTCTCTATTTCAAACCCTGAGTTTTCCCACTCTTTAGAGGTAGCCCATTCTAATAATCCTGATCTTTCTTCCCGGTTATAGGTGGCATTGAAATAAAGGTACTCTACTGAAAGGATGCGTAAAATATCAAAATAAATATAAACGACACCATTGCCCCCTCTGCCTCCGCCGCCGTATCCTGCTCCACCACCAGAACCGGTTTTATTTTTTCCTGCTCCACCGATAGCAGATGGATTCGCTAAATTTCCATCCCCACCAAGTTTAACTCCATTGGCTGATCCACCTATCCCGACTTTTTCTGTTCCATTGAAATATTCACCAATTCCACCTCCACCCGCACCAAATTGGCGAAGAGAATCTCCCATCGTAAGTGAGACACCTTTACCTCCATCTCCTCCCTCACCCTGACCATTCCCTGAAGCCTTGCCATTTGGACGATCTGAGGGTACAAATGCAACCAGACCACCACCACCACCACCCGCAATGGAATTTTGAGAATTGCTATGAGCTCCATCTCCTGCTTTATTACCTTGGTATAATATTACATCAGTGCCGGAATACACAATAGGAATAGAGCTTCCACCTACCCCAGCTTGAGCACCAGGATTTGGTCTTGCACCACCACCTCCACCAGAAGCGCCATTTGCTCCTCCAATGGAGCTTTGAGACCCGCCGCCACCGCCACCGTGTACGGATATATTAATGGAACTTCCATCTATAGTTCCAGAAAAAGTAGAGGGATTTCCTGTAAAGCCAGGGTTAGTTCCACCTACTGCACCATTCCCACCTTGACCTACCGTAATTGGGAAAGTTGCATTGGCAGGTAAACCATATGGGTTAGAAGTACTAAACTTTTGTAAAATTAATGCACCTGATCCACCGCCACCAGAACCAAATCCACTGCCTCCACCACCACCACCGCTACCAACAATAACGGTGAATGATTGTAGCCCTTCAGGTGCTGTCCAGCTATAATCACAAGAGAATTCAATTATGCCAGATCCTGATTTGGATCCATCATCAATAACCTTAATACAATCGCTAATATCTGAATCCGGGCAAGAGTAAGAAATTACTATTAGACCATTTCCTCCAATTCCTTTACCTGAGCTCCAATTACCGCCTCCACCTCCAGGTGAAGTTCCATTATTTCCACTTGTTCCTCCATTTCCACCTGAGGGACCAGCTCCTTTACCTCCATTGGTTCCACTTGAAGGATTACCATTGGAACCTGTGTATCGAGGGTCAAATGTACCTCCTGCCGCATTTCCTGCAGTAGATCCATTTCCTCCATTTGCCAAAACCAAGCTATTACCTAGTTGATTAGCAATATTTGAATCACGAGTGACATAACTTACGCCTCCATTTTGACCTTGACCTCCACCATTGCCTACAAATGCAGCAAGTGATTCTCCTGGAGTTACAGGGATATTTTTTAGAATGCTATATCCACCGCCTCCACCACCACCTCCATTACCACCTCCACCGCCTCCATATACTTCTATCGTAACACTGAAAACGCCTGCAGGAACATAAAAAGTGCTATTACTGCCAAATACAGCTGAACAGACACCAAAATAGGTAGTCGGTGGAGTAGTTAAAGTTACTGTACAAAAATCAGTTGATTTTTTGATGGTTAAAATTTGGACCGTGTAGGTATCCACATTGCTATTAATTGGGATAGTTGTGAAAGTTCCTTTGCCATTTACCACTGTTGCATCCACTGGTCCCACTGTGGTAAAGGCACCGGATGCTTGTTTAATTTGATAGGTTATTTTGTAGGTCCCATCTAGAATTGTTGCAGGGTTTCCATAAAACGTTACGGTTGCAGCGCCACCAATGCTACTGGCAGAAACTGAAGAAACAGAGGTAATATTATATACCGGAGTTACATCAATTGTCCCGGTTGCATTTAGACCATATACACAATTACCTACAAGTGGGATGCTATAGCTATACAAGCCTATTGTGGTGGCTGTCCCGGAGAAAGTAATTAATCCAGTTGTGGAATTAAAAGATGCCGAAATTCCCGGAGGTAATCCAGTAGGTACACCTATTGCTGTAACGCCCGTAGTAGTTTGAGTGAAAGGGGATAATGTCGGAGAAGTTATACAGACACTCGGGAATGTAACAGAAGGCAGAGAAACTGTCGCTATTGGCTCGACTATAATAGTTCCTGTTGCAGCTACTGCACCACATCCGCCAGTTAGTGGGAGAGTGTAATTGAAAGTTCCGGATTCGATAGGAGTACCAGAAATAGTAATAGAATTCCCAACCCATGCAGCGGTGATACCAGCCGGTAATCCTGTTACTGCTCCAATTCCGGTTGCTCCAGTCGTTGTATGGGTGATATTGTTTAAGACAGTGTTGATACAAAGTGTTGGAGTACTTGAGGCAGCACCTGCTGTGTTAGTAGGAGTCACTGTAAATGCGCCAGATGGATTTGAGATTTGTGCTGGACCACATTCACTAGAAACTATAATATAATAGAAGTTAGTACCTGTGGACGAAGATGGAGGGATATAGCTTGGTAAATTTGCTCCGGAAATTAATGTTCCTGTCGTATTATTATTTACCGTGTTTTTATACCATTGATAAGATAGAGTTCCAGAACCAGATGCAGTAACAGAAATAGGAGTGAAATTATCGGTGAAGCAAATGGTTTGGGCAGCAAGACTTTCTGAATCTATGTTTGTTAAAGGGGTAACTGTAAAGGCGCCTGACACATCTGTAGGCACTGTACCACATGCACTGGATCCGGTGGCATAATAATAAAAGGTTCCAACGGAAGTAGTTGGTGGTGTAAAATTTGGTAAAGTAGCTCCGGAGATTAAAGTTCCTCCAGTATTTGAGGGTGATGAATTACTGTACCATTGATAAGTGACTGATGGTTCACCTTGCGCTTCTACAATTAATTCAGAGAAAGGAATTCCCCCCTGACAAGATGTTTCTGAATCAGTTGAGGGATGTTGGATTATGGTAGTCTCAGGCTCATTGACTGTATATAATCCAGACACATTTGAGATTTCAGTTCCACAATTTCCGGTTACAATCACATAATAATAAGAATTTCCAAGAATAGTGGAAGGAGGAGTGAACGTGGCCATTTGGGGTCCCGTCATTGCAATTCCACCTGTATTTAAGGCAGCAGTATTTTTATACCATTGGTAAGTTAGGTCACCGCCTTTTGCAACCACTGAAATAGGATCAAAACCGTCTCCAAAACAATCGAACTCCCCAGTGTCATCTGGTTGGGTAGTAATGGAAGTAATTGGATCAACAATAAATGCTCCCGAAACGCTTGAAGTTTTAATTGGCCCACAACTACTTGTGACAGTCACATAATAATAGTTGGTGCCAAGAAGTGAAGAAGGTGGGGTGTAAGAAGGTGAAATTGCTCCGGTAATCGCAGTTCCACTCGTGTTGTTATTGACCGTATTGCCATACCATTGGTAAGTTAAAGTTCCTGTACCCGTAGCGCTTATAGAAATGCCTGTAAAGTTTTGACCGATACAAATGGATTGTGCAGCTAGACTTTCACTTACAATTGTGGTAGCTGGATTAACTGTAATAGTTCCAATAGCATTGACCGCCGGTGTATTGCAACTTCCGGTTAAAGGAATGGAATAATTGAAAGTCCCAGAAGCGGTAGGCGTACCGGAGATGGTGATTACATTACCCGACCAGGCAGCAGAAACACCTGCAGGTAAGCCTGTTGCCGCACCGATTCCCGTTGCACCAGTAGTAGCATGTGTGATGTTGGTTAAAGGAGTATTGATACAAAGTGTTGGTGCAGTTGAGGCTGTTCCTACTGTATTGTTCGGAGTAATTGTGATTGTACCTGTAGCATTGACAGCCGGAGTGTTACAGCCGCCCGATAGAGGAATGGAATAATTGAATGTACCAGATTGTGTTGGTGTACCGGAAATGGTGATTGTATTACCAGACCAAGCAGCAGTCACACCGAGAGGGAAACCTGTTGCTGCTCCTATACCGGTTGCTCCCGTGGTGGCATGGATGATATTGTTTAAAGCATTGTTGATACAAACAGTTTGATTTGGTGCGCTAGAGGTAACAGTATTATTAGGTGTGACCGTGATTGTACCGGTAGCATTCACAGCGGGTATGTTACAACCACCAGTGAGAGGAATGGAATAATTGAAAGTTCCAGATACTGTAGGAGTACCGGATATGGTAATGATATCACCAGACCAAGCAGCAGAGACACCGGCTGGCAAATTTGTGACCGAACCAATTCCAGTTGCTCCCGAGGTGGTATGTGTGATATTAGTTAGTGGAGTAGAGATACAAAGTGTTGGAGTTGAAGAAGCGCCACCTACTGTATTATTTGGTGTGACAATTAGAGTTCCTGTAGCAGCAACAGATCCACATCCACCTGTTAGTGGTATTGAATAGTTAAAAGTTCCAGAAACGAATGGTGTACCGGAAATTGTAATTGTATTTCCAGACCTTGATGCGGTCACTCCACCTGGTAATCCAATAGCCGCTCCTATTCCGGTTGCTCCGGTTGTGGTGTGAGTGATGGGCGTCACAGGTGTATAAATACAGAGAATAGGAGAGGAAGATGCTACTGAAACGGTATTTGCTGCTGTTACTGTAATAGTTCCGGTAGCATTAACAGCTGGTGTATTGCAACCGCCTATTAAAGGAATGGAATAATTGAAAGTTCCAGAAGCGGTGGGCGTACCGGAGATGGTGATTACATTACCAGACCAGGCAGCAGAGACACCTGCTGGTAAACCTGTTGCCACACCGATTCCTGTTGCTCCAGTGGTGGAATGGGTAATGTTGGCTAAGGCTGAGTTAATGCAACGTGTTTGATTTGGAGAGGCTGATGTAACTGTATTATTTGGAGTGACTGTGATAGTTCCGGTAGCACTAACAATAGGCGTGTTGCATCCACCTGTGAGACGAATGGAATAATTGAAAGTCCCAGAAGTGGTAGGCGTACCGGAGATAGTGATTAAATTACCAGACCAAGCAGCGGTAACACCTGTTGGTAATCCTGTTATAACTCCGATTCCAGTTGCTCCTGTAGTTGCATGGGTGATATTAGTTAAGGCAGTGTTGATACAAAGAGTAGGAGTGCTGGAAGCAGTGCCTACAGTATTATTGGGCGTAACGATGATAGTTCCAGTTGCATTTACAGCAGGTGTGTTACATCCACCAGTCAAAGGAATGGAATAATTGAAAGTTCCGGATGTTGTTGGAGTTCCGGAAATTGTTATGGTATTCGAAGCCCAAGATGCGGTGACACCTGTTGGTAAACCAGTTGCTGCTCCTATACCGGTTGCTCCGGTGGTGGCATGAGTTATATTAGTTAAGGCAGTGTTGATACAAAGCGTAGGAGTACTGGAAGCTGTTGCCACTGTATTGTTCTGGGTGACTGTGATAGTTCCTGTAGCATTGACTGCCGGCGTATTGCAACCTCCAGATAAAGGAATGT
>NZ_MSSV01000013.1 GCF_002150505.1 Algoriphagus ratkowskyi | reverse complement strand
TCCTGTAGCATTGACCGCCGGCGTATTGCAACCGCCAGATAAAGGAATGGAATAATTGAAAGTACCAGATGCTGTAGGGGTGCCGGAGATGGTGATTACATTACCAGACCAGGCAGCAGAAACGCCTGCTGGTAAACCAGTTGCTGCTCCGATTCCGGTTGCGCCGGTAGTGGCATGGGTGATATTAGTTAATGCAGTGTTGATACAAAGCGTAGGAGTAGAGGAAGCAGCCCCTACTGTATTGTTCGGAGTGACCGTGATAGTTCCAGTAGCATTGATCACCGGCGTATTGCAACCTCCAGTTAGAGGAATGGAATAATTGAAAGTCCCAGAAGCGGTAGGGGTACCTGAGATGGTGATCACATTACCAGACCAGGCAGCAGAGACTCCTGCTGGTAAACCAGTTGCCGCTCCGATTCCGGTTGCTCCGGTAGTTGCATGGGTAATGTTGGTTAATGCGGTGTTGATACAAATGGTAGGATTTGCAGAAGGCGTTCCTGTGGTATTCGTAGGGGTTACTGTAAATGCACCGGATGGATTTGAGATTTGGTCAGGACCGCATCCACTAGAAACAATGACATAATAAAAGTTTGTACCAGTGGACGAAGACGGCGGTGTAAAGGAGGGCAAATCTTCTCCTGGAATTGCAGTTCCAGTAGTATTATTGTTGGCAGTGTTTTTATACCATTGGTAACTTAAAGTACCAGTACCCGATGCAGTAACAGAAATAGGATTGAAAGTTTCTGTAAAACAAATGGTCTGTGTAGCAAGACTTTGTGTATTAATGGATGTTAGAGGAGTGATTGTAAACGCCCCCGAAACGTCTGAAGGAACTGTACCACAATTGCTCTTTGCAACAACATAGTAATATGTGGTTCCAACTGGAGTCGAAGGTGGTGTATAAGATGGTAAAGTTGCTCCGGAGATTAATGTTCCTCCAGAATTTGAATTGCTTGCATTCCTATACCACTGATAGGAGACCGTTCCTTCACCTGATGCCAATGCAGTAATAGGTGCAAATGAATCTCCCAAACAAATCGTTTTATCATCAGGAGAAGGTGCTAAATCAATTACTGTCACAGGTGGATTTACTCTGTACTTCCCTGATACATTAGAGGTTGCATTTCCACAATTGCCGGTCACCACCACATAATAAAATAATTCTCCCAAAATAATGGAAGGCGGAGTAAAAGATGCTAATTGTGCTCCAGGAACAGCTGTTCCTCCAGTATTTAAAGAATCCGCATTTTTATACCATTGGTAGCTTAGGTCGCCACCTATGGCATCTACTGAAATCGGATCAAAACCGTCTCCAAAACATTCGATTTCCCCAGAGTCATCCGGCTGGGTAGTGATTAAGGTAATTGGATCTACAATAAATGCTCCCGAAACACCTGAAGTTCTAATGGGTCCACAACTACTTGAAACTGTGACATAATAATAGGAAGTTCCACTAGGTGTGGATGCTGGGGTATAGGAAGGAGAATTTGTCCCAACGATCGCAGTTCCGCTTGTGTTGTTGCTGACTGTATTTCGATACCATTGGTAAGTTAAAGTTCCTGTACCTGTAGCACTTATAGAAATGCTTGTAAAGTTTTGACCAATACAAATGGATTGTGCAGCTAGACTTTCACTGACAATGATAGTAGCTGGGTTCACTGTGATAGTTCCTGTAGCACTTACTGCGGTTGCAAGGCAACCTCCAGTCAGAGGAATGGAATAATTGAAAGTCCCAGAAGAGGTAGGCGTACCGGAGATGGTAATTACATTACCAGCCCAAGATGCGGTGACACCTGTTGGTAAACCAGTTGCTGCTCCTATACCGGTTGCTCCAACGGTGGCATGAGTGATATTAGTTAAGGCAGTGCTGATACAAAGCGTAGGAGTAGAGGAAGCTGCTGCCACTGTATTGTTCGGACTGACTGTGAAAGTTCCTGTAGCATTGACCGCCGGCGTATTGCAACCTCCGGTTAGAGGAATAGAATAATTGAAAGTCCCAGATGCGGTAGGGGTACCGGAGATGGTGATTACATTACCAGACCACGCAGCAGAAACACCTGCTGGTAAACCAGTTGCTGCTCCAATTCCGGTTGCGCCGGTAGTGGCATGGGTGATATT
>NZ_MSSV01000012.1 GCF_002150505.1 Algoriphagus ratkowskyi | reverse complement strand
TTCCTGTAGCATTTACCGCCGGCGTATTGCAACCGCCAGATAAAGGAATGGAATAATTGAAAGTACCAGAAGCGGTAGGGGTGCCGGAGATGGTGATTACATTACCAGACCAAGCAGCAGAGACTCCTGCAGGTAAACCTGTTGCCGCTCCGATTCCGGTTGCTCCAACGGTGGCATGAGTGATATTTGTTAAGGCTGTGTTGATACAAAGAGTTGGAGTACTGGAAGCTGCTGCCACTGTATTGTTCGGAGTGACTGTGATAGTTCCTGTAGCATTTACCGCGGGCGTATTGCAACCTCCAGTTAGAGGAATGGAATAATTGAAAGTCCCAGATGCGGTAGGGGTTCCTGAGATGGTAATTACATTACCAGACCAGGCAGCAGAGACTCCTGCAGGTAAACCTGTAGCCACACCGATTCCGGTTGCTCCAGTGGTGGAATGAGTGATATTGGTTAAGGCAGTGTTGATACAAAGAGTTGGAGTACTGGAAGCAGCTCCTACTGTATTATTCGGAGTAACAGTAATAGTTCCAGTGGCAATTACTCCGGAAGCCAAACATCCAATCACCGGTATTGAATAATTGAAGGTTCCTGAAGCGGTCGGCGTACCGGAAATGGTAATGGTATTTCCAACCCAAGAAGCAGAAACGCCCGCAGGCAATCCATTTGCACCGGCTACACCATTATTTGCGATGCCAGTTGAATTGGTAGTGGCATGTGTAATATTAGCAACTAGACCAGTATTGATACAAAGCGTTGGCGTGCTTGATGCGGCGCCAACCGTTTGATTTGGAGTTACCGTTATCGTTCCAGTCGCAGGGAGTTGACCAATTGTACAACCGCCTGTCATCGGAATAGAATAATTAAAAGTTCCTGAAGCAGTAGGTGTTCCAGTAATTGTAATAGTATTTCCAGACCATGTAGCGCTTACTCCAGCAGGTAGTCCATTTGCTCCAGATACGCCAGAATTGGAAATGCCAGTAGCACCTGTAGTTGTATGAGTGATATTTGGGGTAAGAGCTGTATTTATACAGCGCGTTTGACTTGGATTTGTAGTAGTTACGGTGTTTGCGGGTAAAGTATAAGTGATTTTTATTTGGCCATTGGCTCCTACACCTCCACTTCTGGTTCCACTTCCATTATTTGTTTTCAATGAACCACCACCACCACCTCCTGGAATAGTTCCTGCTCCACCGTCTCCTTCAGATCCTGATCTTCCAGTTCCTCCATTTCCTCCTCCTGTTGGGGCAATAGCGCCATTTTGGTTAGTTGCGTTTACTCCATTTAGAACTGTTCCTCCTGAGGAACCGCCGCCTCCGCCATAGGTTGTTCCAGATCCATTAGCTCCGGCGCCGCCACTCCTGTTAAAACCGCCTACTGTTGAGGCGAGACCTCCAGCAGCCCCAGTACTACTATTGATTGCAGAATTCCCTCCATTTGCTAGTACCAAATTAGGCCCAGGGCCTGTTGTAATGTAAAACCTGGAATTTTCTCCTGCTGCATCCGAATTACTACCTGCACCTACCACATACGTATAACTTTGGCCTGAACTAACCGAAATCACAGATCTGGAATATCCACCACCACCACCGCCACCACGGCCTCCCGTGCCATTAGAATCCCAATATCCACCTCTTCCGCCTCCACCCCAAGCTTCCACAGTAATTGAGGTTACACCTGCAGGAACGGTAAAGGTATTTGAGCCACTTGTATAGGTATCAGTTGTTGGACACTGCCCATAAACTTCCCCATTCATACCAACCAATAGGTAACACAGGCTTAGGGCATAGACCAAAAACTTGGGGTTGGTTAATATAGAAAGCTTGATCAGAGTCATTAAATAAGAAAATGTTGTTTAAATATGTAAAAATGCATTTCAAATTTAATGTGATTTTATTGAAAACCTACATAAATGAACGACAACCTGCTGGAAATAAAAAACTTAACCCTTAGTAGCGTGTTAAAAGTAGTCATATGTATTATGTAATGATTTTTAATATTATTCCACGACTAATAAAAAAGCCGACTCATTTCTGAGCCGGCTTACTATTTCCATAACAAAGTTCTATTTACTTCAACTTAATTTCCGTATCAGTTGATTTTCCTATAATCTTCGCACCACTATTGATGTTCAAGTTTTGCTTATGGCCAATGATCTACAGAATAAAAAAGTCCCTCCGATATTCATCTTTTTCAAAACTGCAGCGCCAGCGTAAGCCTCAGGTTCATTCCCATTGAAATTCAAAAATGAATTACCTTGGTAATTAGGTAATCCTACGCAAGAAACATCATTTGTTTTTCCACTTAGGTTGGACTTCAAAAATCTGAAGGCCTCCACAACCAGTAGCTACGAAGACAAATTCCTCTTCATTTCTCGAAAAATTTGAAGAACCATCCAAATCCAACATTCCAAATTGCTTGATTGTAGTCAGGTCAGACACATCTGAATTAGAGATGCCTGCAGCGCCATATGCCATGAAAAGTAAACCCTTGTTAACAAACATAGCGTTAGTCACGATATCTCAAGCAGCCACATCGTCAAGCTAGATTGGGATAGGTAATTATTGAATTATGCTACCATCCGCTATTTTATAGATCCCTGCATCATTTGCACCTTCTGCTAAATACAGTGTACCAAATTTTTATCTAAGTGTCTCGTTGCCCCAGCAACGTCCGACTCAGGCGGAATACAGACTAACACTGAAAGGCTGTTTGGATCCAAGATTTGTACAGCACTATTTCGTGATAGAATGGCTACTTTATCATTGCCAAAATTAACTACTCTCAAATCTGCTATTTCTGTAGATGTTCCCGGAGTTTGACTATTCCTATTTCCTCTGTTATTTCCGATCCTTCCTGTTCCACCATCTGATGTCTCAATAGCGTAAGTCGCGCCTCTAAAGTCTCAGGAACACCATTTCCTCCTTTACCACCACCACCACCAGTTGGAGCTTTCGAACCTAAATTATATTATTGTCCTCAGATGGAGTATTTCCATCTACTGCAGCTCCTGCACTTGATACTCCACCTCCATTGAATTCTCCACCTCTACTTTGCCTATTTCGGCCCGACAATTAAGTAGTAGCTATTCCCGAAGCGGCTGGCCCGCCCAAATTTGGAACCGTGGGCAAAATCTTCTTTAAAATCAATTTCTTAACAATTTAATTTGCTCAGATTTATTTCCCCAAATTATTTGAATAACATACATTCCCGAGATGGATCGATCCAGATATGCATTGACTACTTCTGAAACTGACTCAATTTGATGGACAGTGAATGTTTCAGCTATTCCTTTTATATCGGAGATTTGAACCAAGATTAGTTCATCATTATACACGGATCTATTGAGTAAATCCAAAGTGACCTTACTTTTCAATGAACTAGGGTTTGGATAAGCTATCCATGCACCGCTTCCTTTGACTCCTTCCACCTTAAGTGATTTGGTGACACTGTATGAAAACTTACCATTGAAATCTACCTGCTTCAATCGGTAATACACTATCCCACCTGAAGCTGGAAGTGTTAAATCAGAAAAGCGATAGTCTGAAGGAACTTCCGAATAGCCTTTACCTTCCAATTCTCCGATCTTAGTCCAAGAGGTCACACCATTGACCGAGCGTTCGATTTCAAACCCTAAGTTTTCCCACTCTTTGGAAGTAGCCCAAGCTAAATCTGCAGACCTAGTTTGGGGATTATATTTAGCATTGAAGTAGAGGTATTCTACCTCCAGGATGCGAAAATTATCATAATAAATGTAGACTACTCCGTTTCCTCCTCTACCGCCTCTTAAGAACCCTGCTCCACCACCCGAACCAGTTAAATCTTGACCTTGATATCCAACAGAAGATGCATTATCTTGATTACCATCACCTCCAATTTTAATTCCAGCGACAGAGCCCCCAACACCATTGAATTTATTAATGCCATTAAAATTGTTTCCTATTCCGCCGCCGCCGCCTCCATAATTCCTCGTTGAACCTGCAATTATATATTGTACTCCATTTCCTCCATCCCCACCTTTACCTTGTCCAGCACCTGCACCTGATCCATTTTGTCCAATAGTTGTAATACCACCACCACCACCACCTGCGTGTGCTCCATTTCCAGAAGCATCTCCTCGTCCTCCAGAAGTACCTTTTGAAGGAGTTGTTGCCTTTCCTCCTATAAAATTTGTCTGTGGACTGTCGATTGCGGCTCCACCGCCCCCTGAAGTGCCATCCATTCCTGTACCATTTCCTCTTGACCCACCACCACCACCACCTATGGCAATCGCACCTGTAATAGCTGATCCGTCAATATTACCGGTAATTGTAGAGGTGCCACCAGGATTACCTTTAGAGTTTATTGAGGTAGATCCAGCACCGCCCTGACCAACAGTTATTGAAAATGAGGTTCCTGCCGGAAATCCATAAGGATTAGTAGTGGAATAAGACAAGTTGTGCACTAGTTCTCCAGCTCCACCACCACCTCCACCTGATCCTAAACCACCTCCACCACCAGCTCCACCAACTGTGGTGTTAAATCTGGTAAGGCCTTCTGGAGCAGTCCATGTGGCTAAGCAAGTGAATTCAATTACAGTAGTTCCAGACTTTGCCCCATCATCAATTACTTCAAAACAAGATGATTGTGGAGGAAGTGGATAAGTGATAATTACGTAGCCGCGAGCTCCATTTCCTCCATCGGCATTTCCTCTAGATCCGCCACCGCCGCCACCGAACAATGATCCTGTATTCCCTGGTCTGTTTCCATTTCCGGCGCCACCAAGGCCACCATTTCCTCCGTCAGGTCCCCCTCCTTTTCCACCTGTTCCTCCTGTGTCAGCTGTAGGCACGTTTGGTAGACCACCAATGTTTCCTGGCTGATTTATTGATCCATTAAGACCAGTAAGAGCAGCAGCGCCACGAGTCGTCACATTTGCTCCACCCCCGCCAAAAGCGTAAGCTAGACTTGAAGTCTGAGGATTAGGTAGGCTTGAGTCTCGAGTGATCCAACTCGGGCCACCATTTCCAGCTGTCCCAGATCCTGTTTGCCCTGGCCCACCTATGCCTATAAAAATCCCAATGGCTTCACCTGGGGTTACTGAAATGGTATTTTCGGAATACCCTCCGCCACCACCGCCAGCGGAATTTTCCTTTGATCCACCGCCGCCACCGCCACCACCACCGTAGACCTTAACTGTGATTTGGAAGATTCCAGCCGGCACATAAAATGTCCCATTTGAAGGGAAAATTTTTGGTTGGATACCAAAAAACGTAATGTTATTTGTACTTGTAGGTACTGGACATGAAGTTGGATCTGAAGCTTTTCTGACCGAATTTATTGTCAAGGAAGTTAAATCCTCATTGGTAATTGAGCTTGTAGGAAACGTGCCTACACCATTGATAAAATTGACAGTAAGATTTGTAGCAGCTCGTGGATTTGCTCCGCCCATGGAGTAATTCACCACAAAACTTCCGTTAGCTAAAGTCGAAGGAACGAGGTTGAGTGTAATCGTAGCGTTTCCTCCAGTACTCGAAGGGGAGACTGAAAAAATTTGACCTATTGTGTATTGAGGTTCTACATTGATGACGCCAGTGGCTACTACTGTACCGCAACCTCCATTAAGAGGAATACTATAAGATTTTGGGCCGGGAGTTACGGTAGGATCGACAGTTCCGCTGATGCTAATTGTTCCGTTAGCTGCTGTTCCTGTCCAGATCGCAGAAAGTCCTAAAGGAAGTCCATTTGCTCCAGAAACTCCAGGGTTTGTAATACCTGTCGCAAATGTTGTGCTGTGGGTAATTGATGTGAATGCACCAGTGTAGCAAGAACTAGAATTAGGATTTGAAGGCGGAGTTGCTATGGTTTTCTGAACAGTGATAGTATTCGAAGTTGCAGGACTGCTTGCTCCGCAACCTTGCGCATCTGTATAATTTACAGTAACAGATTTATTGCCCGGGGTCAACCATTTTAAAACAAGATTTGGACTTCCATTTCCTCCAGAGGTGATTGAGTAATCTACACCCGTTGTACCAGGTATTGTCCAGACATAAGCTGTTTCCCCAATTTGTGTCGAATAAGTGACATCTGTATCTACGCAGGCAGTAGGTCCAGAAGGCTGTGCTGTAAATGAAACTACCGGCAATGGATTGACAATGATTGCACCAGAGACTGCGCTCGTTACGGCAGTGCTGCATGAGGTAGCGGAAGATACTACTACGTAATAGTAAAGTGTGCCTGCTGTGTTATTTGCCGGAGTATAACTATTTGTGGTAGCTCCTGGAATTGATGTACCCCCGACATTTGAATTGGCAGTATTTCTATACCATTGATAAGTGAATCCTTGACCTCCCCCAACCGAGAGTGGGTTGAATGCAGTGGTATTAATACAGCGTGTTTGGCCAGTTAAAACCGGAGAAGTAATCGCAGAAGTAGCATTGACTGTGATAGTTCCAGTAGCATTGACTGTTCCGCAGCCCCCTGAAAGAGGGATTGTATAAGAGAAAACTCCTGAGACTGATGGCGTACCTGAAATCGTAATAGTATTAGAAGAGAAAGTAGCAGTTACTCCCGTAGGTAATCCAGTAGCAGCGCCAATCGCTGTTGCTCCTGTGGTGGTATGAGTTACTGGGGTCGGCATAGGCGAACCTATACAAACTATAGGGGTAGCAGAGGCTGCTGTCACCGTGTTATTAGGAGCTACAGTATATGCGCCTAAAACAGGACTAGTCACAGAAGAAGTACAGGTTGGGGAGCTAACTACCACGTAGTAATAAGTAGTGCCAGCGGGGGTTCTGGAAGGATCTAATGTATTATTAGTTTCTCCTATTATAGCTGTTCCTGTTGTATTATTAGGAGCGGCGTTTTTATACCATTGATATGTATAGCCGAAGCCCGTGCCTACAGAAAGATCAGGAAAATCAGTATTGATGCATTGAGTACCTCCAGGGGATGTGAAAGATTTTATAGACGGAGTTTCATTTATTGTGATAGTTCCAGTTGCATTAACGCTTCCACATCCACCGGTTAAAGGAATAGAATATGGGAAAGATCCAAAAACGGTTGGTGTTCCTGTAAAAGTAATTTGATTCCCAGCCCAAGCAGCAGTTACTCCGTTTGGTAAACCTGTAGGTGTACCAATGCCAGTTGCTCCAGATGTGGATTGAGTTACTCCAGCTGGAAGGGCTGAGCCTTGGCAGAATGTATTGGATGAAATAGTTCCAGCAGTATTGTTTCCGGTAACGGTGATGGTTCCAGTGGCTATTGCGCTAATACAGCTTCCGGTAGGAGTAACTGTATAGTTGTAGGAGTTTCCGGCTGCTGCTGCAGTCGGAGTTCCAGAAATAGTTACAAGACCATTTGTATAAGCACCGGTGACTCCTGGTGGCAAATTGGAAAATGTAGCTCCATAAGCACCTCTCATGGTATAAGTGATATTTGTGATCGCAGGTCCCCCAGCACATAGAGTCTGATTTGCAGTGCTTGCAGGAAGTGTATTAGAGCAAATCCATGCGATGGTTATCCTACCATCTCCTCCATTTCCTCCGGATGCTCCGCTCTGACCTTCTCCACCACCCCCCCCACCAGGTTGAGTTCCGTTTTTTCCTACTTCAGTATCATTATTATATCCTCCCCCATCTCCTCCTGAACCTGCGCCATTAGATCCGACACCCCGAAGTCCTGTACTAGTCCCATTTGCACCTGCTCCTGATGAGCTTCCAGCTGCCCCTCCGCCTGAGCCGTCGCTATTTCCCGAATTAGATGGAGTTGCAGAATTACCCCCACCTCTATAAAAGTATGGTCCTATACTTGGAAGGCCGCCAGTTCCAAAGATAACATCCCTTCCTCTGCTTCCACCATTTGCATATAATTGTTTGGGCCCTGTTGGTCCAAATACGGAAGGATTTCCATTGCCTGCTGAAAATGATACAGGGGATGCTGAAGTTTGACCTATCCCTCCAGATCCAACCATATAAGCAATAGCTCCCCCCGGTGTTACAATATAGATATTTGCTAAAATAAAAGCTCCTCCTCCTCCTCCTGCTGCTCCCTTGTTTCCATTATTAAAACCACCACCTCCGCCAGCTCCCCAGACGGATACTTTAATAGTGTCTATTCCATCTGGAACTGTGAAGTTTCCTGCACCAAAATTATATGTCACTGTCTGTGCTCCTAAAAAATTATAAGATAAAACAAAGCACATCAGACTTGCTAGAAAGATATTCTGCGAATGTGTATTAGTTAAAAACTGCTTCAAAAGCATTAATATCTAGGTTACAAATACAGTTTCATTGCTATAAAAATGTATTTTAAATTTAACTAGCAAGCAACTTGTTTTAAACCAACAAGCTCAAAATAATCGTCTTCTTAATTAGAAAATTCATCTAAGTGATCTTTCTAAATACTGTATATCTACTTGTAATGAATCATAACTTAAGGAGAAAAAAACCGACTCAGGATTAAGTCGGGTCATTTATTGATTTTATTTAGGTATTGCTACTTTAACTTCCCTTCTGTGTCTGTAAACTTGCCGATTATTTGAGCTCCACTATTTATTGTAACAGAACCATAAACCGTTATGGAATTACCTTCTCCAATAAATTCAAGAGTAGATCCATTATTCAGTTTTAAATCTCCATAAATGACCGTGTTTCCTTGAAGTTTCAATGTAGAAAGGCTGCCTAAATTCAGGCTTGTGTTCTTTTTAAATTGGCCAAAAACAAAGGAACCGTTTACGGCCATTATTGCATCACTATTGATGTTTAGGTTTTGCTCAATAGCCAAAGAGCCACAAAACAAGAAGGTACCGCCAATGTTAACTGCTTTCAATACGCTAGAACCTGAATAGGAAACTGACTCATTGCCGTTAATATTTAAGTAGGCAGTACCATTATAGGGCGGTATTCCAGAGCAATTCTCAGCGCCTTCACTTTTACTGATCTTCAAAATCTGCAGACCACCAGATCCCGTAGCGACAAAAACAAATTCCTCTTCATTTCTTACAAAATTGGAAGAACCATCCAGGTCCAGAACTCCCAGGCTTTTAATTGCTGAGAGATCAGCTACATCTGTAATAGAAATACCTGCACCACCATTTGCCATAAAGAGCAAGTTTTTATCTACTGATACAGCATTGGTAACAATTTCACTGGCAGCGACATCAGCAGGATTGATAGGAATAGCAAGCTTTTGAACTAAGCTTCCGTCAGTCATTTTGTAGATACCTGCACCATTGGCTCCTTCGGCTACATATAAATTATCTTTATCAATATCTAGTGTTCTTTTAGCTCCAGCTACATCTGCTTTCAAAGGAATATTTATAACCTCGGTAAGGCTGTTAGGATCCAAAATATGTACTCCTGAGGTGCCGCTTAGTACTGCAAGCTTGTTATTCCCAAAAGCCACAGCTCTTAGGTCTTCCATTTTAGTGCTAGCTCCAGGTGTCTTAGACGCATCAAAAAGACCTATTGCTCCATCGTTCCCACTAGTTACAGCCGTTTTTGAATTTGTGTTAGCAACATCAGTCGCAACATAACTAGGTAAAGAAGTATAAACAAAATCAGAAGAAAATTTCCCGGCAGTAACTGATACAGTAATTAAGTTGGCTGGGGATGTTACTTGTGTGTTTTTGTCTATGTTGACAGCCGCTGCTAAATATAGCTTTCCATTCTTGTACTCAATTGCACTGATATCAGCGTCTTTAAATATAGCTTGTTCTGTAATCTTAGGGCTGTAGATATTTGAGATATCAAATATATCCACTGCTCCTAAGTAGGTGTCGCCTGCTGTATTGTAAGATACGTAGGCATATTTGCCATCAATATCCACATGAGTAGCCTGGAGTTTTTTTCCTTCAAACTCTGGAGCATCAACCTGAGACACCATAATGAGAGGGATATTAGACGCTACCTCTAATAGCCTACCTGATGGAATGTCAGGGTCAATTAATCCAATTACTCCCGAATTATCTAATTTCACACGTGAAGTGAGAGATTCACTGTCCGAGTTGACTACGATATAACTTTCTAAAATAGGCCCATCGATAATTGATTCTGAGCTGTCATTACAGGAATAGAATGTAAAGACTAAAACTAGGGCGAGTAAATAATAGTTTTTCATAGTGGTTTAGATAAAACATGTGGTAATTTTCATCTATATAAAATTGTTTTTCATATATAGTATTTAGAATTTTATTTCGATATAATTTAAATAATAACTGATTATGCCGAAAAACAGATAAATACCTAGCAAAATTGAAATAATATTTTGAATAAAAAATAGGTATAGCTAAATACTTTTTAAATTTAAGAGATTTTTTTCGCAAGAGTTTATTATGTTGACGTTGCTTTTCCAAAGCACTAATCAGGTGATATATACCAAATTACAGGTATCGAATTTGCCTATAATAAGGGAAGAAACTTCTCGTGCAAGGGTGATAAATAGGATTTGGTTTGACCAAGTAGATTATTAAATATGATATAATTTATTTGATCCTAGCTTAGGTCAAGCTGGAGTAATTTTACCAGACTTTACTACCAAAAACTTCTCGGTTTTTGGATAATAGTCTGGTAAAAAAATTGTAGCCTTACGTATATTTATTCTATGATTCCTCAGCTATCAGCAAAAGAATATGGTGTAAAATTAATTTGCTCTAGCACTTCCAAAGTTTAAAACTTTGAAAATTTATGTTTCAGAAGATAAAACAAAAAAAACCGACTTTCTCAAGTCGGTTTCTTTATATCATTAAAGCTACATCGGGCATCCAGCATTGAACACCCAACATTCTTATCCATTCATACTGATCAAGAACTCTGCATTGTCGCGGGTTCCTTTCATTCTATTAAGCAAGAATTCCATTGATTCCTGAGAATTCATGTCGCTCATCAGTTTACGAAGAATCCAAACACGCTGCATCTCTTCTTTGTCCATCAATAGATCCTCACGACGAGTACCTGAATTAAGTACATCGATAGCAGGATATATTCTTCTGTTAGATAGCTTACGGTCAAGTGCAAGTTCCATGTTACCAGTACCTTTGAATTCTTCAAAGATCACCTCATCCATTTTTGAACCAGTTTCTACCAACGCTGTTGCAATGATGGTCAAAGAACCGCCATTCTCTACGTTACGGGCTGCACCGAAAAAACGCTTTGGCTTGTGAAGCGCATTCGCATCCACACCACCGGAAAGGATTTTTCCTGAACTTGGAACGACTGTATTATGCGCTCGCGCAAGTCTCGTGATAGAATCAAGAAGGATCACTACATCATGACCTACTTCTACCATACGTTTGGCTTTTTCCAAAACGATGTTGGAAACCTTCACGTGTCTGTCTGCTGTCTCATCGAAAGTGGAGGAAATTACCTCTGCCTTCACCGAACGAGCCATATCTGTTACTTCCTCCGGTCGCTCATCGATCAGCAAGATCATCAAGTGAACTTCAGGGTGATTTCTGGTAATGGCATTCGCGATCTGCTGTAGCAATACCGTCTTACCTGTTTTTGGCTGAGCTACGATCATACCTCGTTGGCCTTTTCCGATAGGAGCAAAGAGATCTACTACTCGCGTAGAGAATTTATCTCCGGTAGTGGATAGGTTTAATCTTTCTTCTGGGAAAAGTGGAGTCAAATATTCGAAAGGAACACGATCTCTGATTTCGTCGGTAGTCTTACCATTTACAGTCTCGATTTTCAACAAGGCGAAATACTTTTCACCTTCTTTTGGAGGACGAATAGATCCTTTGATGTGATCTCCTGTTTTTAAACCGAAAAGCTTCACTTGACTAGGAGAGACGTAAATATCATCCGGAGATGCGAGGTAGTTGTAATCCAACGAGCGAAGGAAGCCGTAGCCTTCTTGCATCATTTCAAGAACACCTTCATTTTCGATTACTCCATCGAATTCACGTGGATTCACTCCTGGACGTCTGCGGTTGGAATGAGGAACTGTTTCGGCTGCTGGAGCCATTGTTTCGTCAGGAGATTTGAAGTTCTTCCTTTTCGGCAGTTCTACTTCATGCTCTTGCTTTGGTTGTGGAGTCGCAGGAGCTTGAGTTTCTTCCTTAGCTTCTGGCGTTGTTTCTACTTCTTCGAAAACTTTACGTCTTGGTCTGAATGTTTTTGGTTCTTCAGCGTTCGCCTCAGCTTGTGGTTGTGGCTGTGGTTTTCTTTCTGGTCGCTCAGGCTGAGCTTCTTTTTTGGCTTTCCAGTCCGGTCTAGCTTCTTTGGCTCTTGGTTCAGGGGCTTTTTTAAGCTCTTCGGCAGGAGTTTCTTCTGCTTTAGGGATTGCCGTTACGTTTTGTCTCTTGAATTTAGGCTTGTATTCCGGCTCTTCGCTTGGTTTTTCAGTCGCAGTTTTTGGGGATTCTGCTGGTTTTGGAGACGCTTCAGGCTTGAGGGATTCAGCTGGTTTGTCTATTCCTTTGGCTGGCTCTGTGGCAGCCGAAGGCTTCTTTTTTGGTAAAGCTTGTTCTGGGGTGATGGCCTGTTGATCAAGGATTGCGTAGACAAGTTCGTCTTTCTTGAGAGATTTGTGATTTTTTACACTAAGCTCCTCAGCGATTTCCTTCAGTTCAGACAGTAACCTGACTCTGAGTTCTTCTATGTTGTACATAAAGAGGGTATGAAATAAATAAAATGTAGTAATGCGGTATTTGGGATCGTGGATGATTTTCTGAGCAAAAAAGATCTGCAGGAAACACTCAAGTCAAAGCGGGCTGACTTGCACATTCACGGTGATGTTACAATATTAACCCATGAGTTTGGATTATACAAATTATTGTTTTGGAAATGTGATAAGAGGATTAGTGAATTTCTAGAGCCACAAAGGTGCGCACTGGGATACAAAGAGAATGGGAGAATGAGAAAATGGAGATTTTATAAACGAATAAGAATGTCTAGCGAAAATATCTGGTTGACTTAAAAACTTCGTATTTAGGCTTTGGAGGGTGATATAACTTGGCAGGAGATTTAAAAAACTGTTAAATATCATTCGCTTTTTCACTGTAAAGTTTTACTAAAGAACCTTCGAGATCAAAAAAATCTAAGAGGGTCACAGTGAGAACATAGTGAAGGGGAGAATAAAGAGTTTAAAATTAGAATTGAAAATTTAGAATGAGAGATCCGAGATTGGAGATTTTTTATAGAGAAGCACGGAGATTTGAAAGGATTACTGCGCATTAGAATTTTAGCGGGAGCATCAGGAGGTAAACATCACAACATAAATCTTCGAGATGAAAAAAAGATCTCAAAGGTTCTTTAACCCTCGCAGCTTTAGTAAGCAGGAAAATTATTCATAGATCTGCCTCAGAATCATCAGGGATTTCCAGTTCCCAGGATTATCCAAGTGCTGACTATAGAAGTCGAGTAGGTGATCCAACAGTTTTTGGCGGAGCGCTTTGCTTATTTTAGCTTCATTAGCGAATGAATAGGTCATAAGTGCCGATAGGTAGTTTTCAGCTTGAGCAAGTTCTGTGGGTGAAAATGGCTGCGATCTACTTTCTGATAAAAAACCCAATGCTGCTTGCGGTGCGAAACCTAGATACCTAGCTTTTTCGATCAGGAACACTAATGGAAATTGTCCGACATGCACGTCCTTGCTGTCTAATATAATTATACATTCCTGTAGAAAATCAAACAAGCTTTCATTCTGATAATTCTCATAAATAGACTTGCTGATCACTTCTGTGATGAAAAGGGCAATACCTGTCCGAGTAAAATCAAAGGGGATCAGCTGATGTGCTCTTGTTAGCTGAGCTTCCGATATTCGTTGTAATCCACCATTGTCTTTATCGTAAACCACAAGTTCAAGTAATGTCAGTGGTTGGTAAAGTGCTATTTTGGATTTATTTCCTTGGGTTCGAACGCCGTTCACTAGATAGGATTTTAGTCCAAGCTCCCGGGTAAAGATCTTCACGATGATGCTCGTTTCCTTGTATCGAATGGCGCTAAGAACTATCCCTTGGGTCTTTTTGAGCATTAGTTGGAATAATAGACTGTCTCGTATTTCTTAGTGTATGAGTGGTTGGGCAACTTCATTATATAATATTCATCATTCGACCTTTATCATTTTAAAGCCTGTTGTACCATTTCTCAGTTGAGTATGTCAGCCTGAGCGAAGTCGAAGGGTCCTTGACTACGCTCGGACTGACAAATAGTGAAATCGGTCATCTGAAATCCAAGACCTGACTACTTCCTATCCTCGTAAAAGCACTTTCTACACCGTGCTTCATAGCTTTCTTTTTCTCCAAGCACTACTTTCTCTTTGGCGTCGGAAAGGCGAAAGGAGAAGGCGGCCAACTCCCCGCATTTCATGCAAATGGCATTTACCTTAGTGACATATTCTGCTACAGCCATCAGTTTGGGCATAGGTTCAAAAGGCTCGCCTTCAAAATCCATATCCAGGCCAGCGAGGATAACTCGTTTTCCTTGTCCGGCTAGCTTTTGTGCAACGGTTATTATTTGCTCATCAAAAAATTGCACCTCATCTATTCCTACTACGTCACAATCTCCTGCCAAGAGGAGAATATCATCTGCGAAGTTGACTGGGGTGGAGCGAATGACATTTTCGTTATGAGAAACTACATCGTTTTCGTCGTAGCGCTTGTCTATGGAGGGCTTAAAGATCTCCACTTTTTGCCGCGCAATTTTCGCGCGATTCAGACGGCGGATTAATTCCTCTGTTTTTCCCGAAAACATAGAACCACAGATCACTTCGATCTGACCTTTGTTCCCTGAGGATCTCAATCTACCTATTGAAGGTTCTATAAACATGATTTCACTATTCGCTATAGGCTATATGTGGAAACTTATTGAATTCGCCAACACGGACAACTATCTCACCTGTTGTAAGTTCCGCTTGGCACGACAGCCTTTCCCCACATTTCAGTCTTCCTTGGCTGAGGTAATCAAGCTCGGGTTTGGTAGGAGGGGAGAGATTTTCTTCGCCGGACTTCAAGATGATTTTGCAGGTGGTACATCTGCCTTTTTTCCCACAAGCATGCATCCAGTCGATGCCATTTTCATGAATAATTTCGATAACTTTACGATGTACGCTATCAGAATTAATCCTCAGATTAAATAGATTTTCTATGACGATTTGAGGCATTTGTTCGTTGACTTTTGTAAACACCACTCTTCAATGACAACTCAAATTAACAGCAATTATTTAGAAAAATACTCCGAAGACTATGCCGCAATTGTTTGTGGTCAGTTTTTCTCTTCCAAACCATACATGACTGGGCAAGATATCGTGCAGTTGACGAATAGTGCTCAGGTGAATTTCTTTATCATCAAAAGACTTTTTGAATTGTGGCAGGATGAGCTAGCAAAGCTTAAGAGCAACCCGTATTTTGACTACCGAGATATCACCGTGCATGAAGCGTTGACGGATTTTATGAATGTACTTTCTCGTAGAATTAAAATAGAGAAAGAACAATTGCAGCCGCTCTTGGAAACATCGATTAGGCAAGCAGTTGAAGTTGCTACTGATCCGGTCTCCTTTTACCAGAATGAGATCTCAAAAGCACCAGTAGGTCAAATCAATGAGTTCCTGAGAGACAACAAAAAATATTATAAGTGGCACTCACAGACCATCACATTTCTAGTGGATAAAGCAGGATTTGGTCATGATGAAAGTGCTTACCTACGAGCCATCGCTGCCAACTATCAGGCAATACAGGGGTCTTTGGAATCCGTTAATCTACTTCTGGCAACTCTTGGTGACATAAAGCCATTTGACCTGGATGCCTATTTAGGTCAGAATGCTCAGGAGCAAATTTTGGTTTCTGATTCAATGCCTGAGCCCAATAGGGAACAGGAGTCAAAAAGCTCATTTTTTGATCAGGTAGAAATTAATGCTACTGGTATCGGAGATGTAGCACCTGAGCCAGTCAGAATGGTGGAGGTAAAGCCTGAGCCTGCGAAAACAGTTCATGTAACTCATTCTAATGCTACCTCAAATGGATTTGATCCATATAATTTGAAAGCAAAATTTGAAACACTTTCCTATAAAGGGATGAAAGGGATATTGGGAGAGCTAGCTGAAAGTCTCGCTATCAATCAGCGCTTTATGTTTACTAAGGAGCTTTTTGACGGGAATGCTGATTTGCTCAAGCACGCATTAAAATCCATAGACAAGTGTCATTCATTCGAGGAAGCGATAGGTTTGGTCAATTCACGGTATGTAGAAGAACTGGGCTGGAAATCGGATTCAGAGTCTGTTCAGGAATTTCTGTTACTTGTCTATCGGAAATTTGAAGTATAGTGATTCTGACTTGTAAATATAAAAAGAGCTTTTTTATAGCTTTTTTTATATTTACATAATCAAATCTCCTTAAATTATAGGAATTGCTTAATTCAGAGATTAACTTGTTTTTAACATGTTGATATGTTTCAGCAAGTTTTTTTCAATCAATGCGTAAGAAATTCCAAGGACTTAAAGACCTGCCACCTCTAGATCCCGGTATAGATGCCGTGGATAATTATTGGTATCTAATCATGTATTTGCGTGATTTAATCAAAGCTTCTGAGATAAAAGCCGGTTTAGTGCTTTCTTTTTACGGTTTATTGATGAATGTTTTCTTCCAGTTCTATGAGCATCTAATTGAACTGGCAACATCTGATTTTATCACATATGGATTCATGGGCACTTGGTTCGTTTTTAGTGTCGTTTCTATCTATTATAGCTTCAGATGCTTTATGCCCCAAATAGAAACCAACTATGATAAAAGTGTATTCTTCTTTGGAAATATTATCTCGTCGTATGGGCCTATTAAGGACTACATAAAAGAACTGGAAAAAGTGAGTACAACAAGACAGCCACTCTTCGACCAGCTCGGAGAGCAAGTGTTTATCAATGCTAAGATCACTGCCACCAAATTTAGAAATGTCAACCTTTCTGTTCGCTTTTTATCATTTAATATTGGCTTAATGTTTGTCTATATATTGTATTACGCAGTAAAGACAGCTTTTTAGCCATTAGACCTGTTTCATCCCATGCAAGGATATCGTACGCTCCGAATACAAGTTTTATCCAATCTTGAAGCCAATTTGCCCAAGACTTTGACCTATCATGGGCTGGATCACACCATGGATGTGCTGAACGTATGCAATCAGTATATAAGAAGAGAAAAACTCCCTAAAGAAGAAAGGGACTTATTGAGAACAGGGGCGATAGTACACGATATGGGCTTTCTCAAAGGTTCAGCAAATCATGAAGAAGTAGGTGCTGGAATGGCAGAAGTTATTTTGCAGAAAATTGGTGTAAACCATGATAAAATAGAGACAGTTAAAGGTTTGGTGTTGGCTACTAAAATCCCTCAAACCCCCCAGAATCATTTACAACGAATTCTCTGTGATGCTGATTTGGATTATTTAGGAAGGGAAGATTATCCTGAGATCAGCAAGAAATTATTCGAGGAACTAAAGACTATGAATGTGATCTCTACAGCGCAACAATGGAAGGAACTGCAGATAAATTTTTTGAAAGCTCATCGTTATCATACACCATTTGCCATTAAAAATAGAGAGCCGAAGAAGCAAATATGGCTTAAAAAGCTGCTGGCATCTTAACCCATTCTACCTAGCTGAAGTGCCCTAGAGCTGTCCATTTTAATGAAAATGAAAAGTAAAATTGTGAATGACCAAAGCGAAGAACCTCCATAACTAAAGAATGGCAGAGGGATTCCTACTACTGGAAATAACCCGATGGTCATTGCGATATTGACCATAAAGTGAAACGTCAAAATCGAAATCACACAATAGCCGTAGATCCTTGTAAATCTATTCTTCTGTCGCTCAGCCATCAGTACTAATCTGGTGAGTAAAGTGACAAACAGTGCTATTACTACGAAACTACCTAGCCAGCCAAATTCTTCTCCTAAGGTGCAAAAAATAAAGTCTGTATGTTGTTCTGGAACAAAATCGAACTTTGTTTGGGTGCCCTGCAAATAACCTTTTCCGATAAGTCCACCCGATCCTATAGCAATTTTTGACTGAGTAACATTCCAACCTGCACCAAGTGGGTCAAGGTCTGGATTGAAGAGCACCATAACCCTGTTCTGCTGATGCTCCGGAAGTTTGGATACAACAAAGTCAAGACTATAAGTGAAGGCTATCAATACTATTCCGATGATACTAAAAGCTATAATCTGTTGTGGTGTCTTCTTTCCCATCAGGATAAAGATCACCACGATTACGATTATAGCGCCAGCTAAATAAAGATTATTTTCTATACCTAAGGCAAGAAGAACTAGGGCAATTAATCCTATTCCAATCACATAGTATTTTTGTGGAAGCCCCTCACGATAAAACATTATCAGCATGGAAAAATACACCATAGCCGTGCCTGTATCTGGTTGGAGGATGATTAGTATCACAGGTATCAGAAGTACTGCAAATGCTTGTAATTGATATTGGGGCTTGGAAAGATCAAAAGTGGGTCTTTCCATAAATTTTGCTAATGCAAGGGCAGTTGCAAATTTGGCGAACTCTCCAGCTTGAATTCTAAAAGAACCCACACCAATTGAGAGTACTTGGCCATTTACTGCTTTACCTAAGAAAGGAGTGAGTAGCAAAAGCACAAGAAAAAATAAATAAATTGGGATAGCAAGATTTTCGAACAGACGATAATCTGCCGCCATAATCACTATTATGATGGCTATTGCTGTACCTATCCAAACTAATTGAATGCCAGAGTTTATTGACGTATCGAAGATGCCTTTATCTACTTGACCATCATAGACAGCTGCATAGATGTTAAACCAGCCTATCATTACTAATGCGAAATAGATCATAACAGTGATCCAGTCTACCCGATTTATGTTGATATCCGTCTCTCGCATTAATTCATAAATTTGCCTTCGATGACATATTTCTCAAGATCAGATCTGGAGACGCTGTCTTTCAGATATTTCTCTATCATCAATGAAGCCATACTAGCAGCAGCTCTACCACCCCATCCTGCATTTTCTACATAGACTGCTATTGCTATTTTTGGATTGTCTTTTGGAGCAAAGGCTATAAATACAGAGTGGTCTTCTCCGTGCGGGTTTTGTGCAGTTCCGGTTTTACCGGCGATCTGAATATCTTTCATTAGTGCTCGCTGGGCAGTGCCAAATAATGCCTGAACCATAGCATCTTGAACCATATCAAAATGGTGTGCATCCACGCCCACATCATGTTTGGTTAGGTACTCTTGGGGGATTTTACTTTGATCTCCATCTATGGCCCTGATTAAGTGAGGAGTGTAATAATAACCTTTATTGGCGAATATGGCTGCCAAATTAGCCATCTGAACTGGAGTGACTAGTAACTCTCCCTGACCAATAGACAGGGAATAAATTGTGGAGTATTTCCAGCGGCCATTTCCATAGAAACGATCATAATATTTACTGGAAGGCACATCTCCACCTTTTTCATTTGGCATGTCAATTCCTAAAGTTCCGCCAAGGCCGAACTTCATTACATGTTCACGCCATATGTCCAAGCCGATTTCTGTATCCTTATAGGTATTACTCGAGACTTCCTGATTGATAATCTGACGAAAAGCCTGGTGGTAATATGGGTTACAGGAGTTACGTATTGCTCCAAAAAGATTCACTGGGGATGGATGATTGTGGCAAGCAACCAATGATCTATTGCATGCAAATGTGGTTTCTGGTGTTAAAACGCCTTCTTGCAAACCGATGAGACTTTGTACGATTTTGAAAATTGAGCCAGGTGGATAGGTCGCCATTATTGGACGATTGAAAAGGGGTTTTGTTTCTAGCCTATTAAGCGCCGTGTAACTTTTTCCAAAATCTGAACCAGTCAGGCTATTTGGGTCATAAAAAGGAGCAGAGATCATGGAAAGAATTTCCCCTGTTTTTGGCTCTATAGCCACCACAGACCCAGTTTTTCCCTTCATCAACATCTCACCGTACTTCTGGAGCTCCATGTCAATGGAGGAGTTGATATTTTTTCCTGCTACAGACGCAGTATCGTATTCACCATCTTTAAATGGACCTTTGTCTACTCCGCGGACGTTGACCATTTTATACTTAACACCCTTTTTTCCACGCATTTGGTCTTCATAATAGCGTTCCATTCCACTAAGACCTACGTAATCCCCTTGAACATAGTAGCCAGAACTATCGCGCTCGAGCTGTCTACCACTGATTTCACCTATGTAGCCTAATGCATGCGCTGCTACCGGTTCAGGGTAGGAGCGGACAGAACGAGTCATGATGAATAATCCTGGGTAATCAATCAGGAAATCTTGAATCCTCGCAAATTCATTTGTCGAAATCTGCTTTATGAAGGTTGATGGTTTTACGTAGGAATATTTTCTTGCTGCCTGGTAGGTCTCGATTAAGTGCTCTTTGGTAATCCCAAAAATTTCTAAGAAACGGGTAGTATCCTTTACCTGAAACTCTTTTGGGACAATCATCAAATCAAAAATGGGATTATTATAAACCAGCAATTTTCCGTTGCGATCATATACTAAGCCACGATAGGGGTGGTCAACTACACGTTGAATAGCATTTCGCTCAGCTCTTTTGAGAAAGCTGTCGTCCAACACTTGTATCATAAACAGTTTGGTCAAAAGAACCGCACTTATTATGAATACAAAAACAATTATTACTATGGGGCGTTGGTCGTTCATCAGATTCCTCTCCTGCGTTTGAAGAACAGCAGTTGTACAATTATAGCCATAATGACTGTGAATATCGAGGAGAAAAGACTTTTGTTCAACACACCAAATAATCCCCCTGTTCCCCATTGATCGGCAACAAAAAACATCAGTGAAAAGGCAAATACTAATGGTAATGAATAACTGACGTACCAGCCAATCCCCATTTCAGGCAATGTAGGAATATTCGCATCATCATAGCCGCCATTTGGACTGATTGCTTTGAGCCAATAGGTTCTCAAAAAAGCCATTAGAGTTGCTGCTGCAGCATGAAGTCCAAGTGTGTCGTAGAACACATCAATGAGTAAGCCTAAGCCGAAACTGATCAGGATTACTGGAAAGCTACGCATACTGATAGGAAAACTCAAAATAGCCAATAAGTATATAAAGCAGAATGCCACTCCAAAAAGCGCTAGATTTTTCAAAAGTAAAATCTGCACCAAGCATAGGCAGATCACTAGGAAGACGTAAGCGATCAGATTTTTAAAATTCATTTTCTATTTGCGAAGTCTTGTAAAGTGAGTCAAGCTCATTGGCCTGTGTATTTTCCACTAAATAGACGTAGTGAGCACTGCTAAAGTCTGTGCTTAAGCTTATGACAATATCCAAGAAATTTGGGTTCTCGCCTTTTTCAACACTAGATATAATCCCAATCTCAATGCCTTCCGGAAACACATTACTGAAACCGGTCGTCACTATTGTATCACCTACATTAGCAATAACATGGCTAGGCACATAGAGTAACTTGGCGTGCTTAGAATCAAGACCATCCCAATTGGTAGTACCAAATGAGTTGTTAGTTTTAATTTTGGAAGACAATGTCATTCCAGTGTTGAGCAGGGAAATGCCTACAGAGAAGTTTTCAGATACTGACTTGACTCTTCCTATCACACCTTGTTCGTTGAAGATGCCCATTCCAGGTTTGACGCCATCTTTTGACCCTTTATTAAGGGTGAGGTGGTTTTGTGCAAAGCGCAACGAATTACTGATAATCCGAGCGCCCTTGAAATTATATTGTACTTCCAATGCAGAATCTAACGCTAAAGCGATGCTATCAGGAATATAACCCCTTTCCTTAAGATGCTCAAGAAGTCCGGCATTCTCACTTAGGAGCGCTTCATTAGCCTCCGCAAGTGAAAAGAAATCCATGACATCTGAGCGGGTCTTTAGGACAGAGCCAGTTAGGGCATTGGAACTATTATAGAAAGCTGCACCCTGGGGCGAGTTATTGGAGACAATTAATCCGATCGCCAATACTTCAAGCAAAACAAATAAGAGGAAAGACCTTAGACTATAAAGGAATTGAAGGATGCGTAGCATTCTAGGTTTAAGTCATCAATACTGTTCGGAAATTCTGTACATTTTTCAAGGCTGTGCCTGTTCCTCTCACTACTGCTCTCAGCGGATCTTCTGCTATGTGGATAGGAAGCTTAGTCTTCTGATGGAGTCTTTTGTCAAGACCTTTCAATAAAGCGCCGCCACCAGTAAGGTGAATACCATTATCGTAGATATCCGCAGAAAGTTCAGGTGGAGAGATCTCCAGTGCTTTCAAAACAGCTTCCTCAATTTTTGAAACAGATTTGTCCAGAGAGAAAGCTATTTCGGAGTAAGAAACTTTGATCACCTTAGGAATACCAGTCATTAAGTCACGACCTCTGATTTCGTAATCTTCAGGTGGATCGTCTAATTCCGTTAAAGCAGAACCAATGGCAATTTTAACTTTTTCAGCAGAGCGTTCGCCTATGAGTAAATTGTGCTGGCGACGCATATAGTCCAGAATATCTTTGGTAAACGTGTCACCTGCCACTCGTATTGATTGGTCTGCGACTATACCGGATAGTGCGATCAGTGCAATCTCAGTCGTACCTCCTCCTATATCCACAATCATGGATCCCATCGGTTTCTCTATGTCGATACCAATTCCTATAGCCGCAGCGATAGGTTCGTAGATCATATAGACTTCCTTGGCTCCAGCGTGTTCTGCAGAGTCACGTACGGCTCTTTTTTCCACTTCGGTGATTCCCGAAGGAATACAGATCACCATACGGTGAGACTGTGGGAATAAGCCTTTCTTCTGACCAGGGATCATTTTGATCAATCCTCTGATCATTTGTTCTGCAGCGTAGAAATCGGCTATTACCCCATCTTTTAATGGACGGATGGTCTTGATGTTTTCATGCGTTTTCTCATGCATGTTCATGGCTTCACGACCTACTGCCAATACACGATTGGTAGTTTTGTCGATTGCGATGATGGAAGGTTCATCTACTACAATTTTATCTTTATGAATGATCAGGGTGTTTGCTGTACCGAGGTCAATTGCAATATCACTAGAGAAAAAGTCAAATAATCCCATTTTTAGGTCTTGAATGTATTTACTGGAGTTGAGAGTTTAATATACTATGCTAAGCATTCATATTAAACGGGGGTCGGCAAAATTATTATCTTAATGGGACAAAATTGATATAATCGGGATATTTTTTGGTAACAATATTAAATGATTCTAAAGCTTCTTTAGTTGATTCATGCTTTTCTCAAAAAAAACCTAATTATCTCTAGCTCTTCATTTAGGGATCGCATTGTTTTTACTACAAAATTATTTTACCTTTGCGTCGTATTCGAAAGTTTCTGGAGGGGACACCATGTATGTCCCCTCTTTCATTATACCTACTATGACTGACTTGAAACAAGCTATCGAAGAGATTGTGGAGAAGCATCTACCGGATGAGAATCATTTCATCGTTGAGGTGAAAATGTCTGAGAAATCAGGCAAAACGCTTCTCAGTATCCTTATGGACGCTGATGAAGGGGTGACTATTCGTGCTTGCGCTAAGTTGAGCAGAGCAGTTTCGGAAGAGCTTGAGGCAAAAGAGATGATGCCGGAAGCATATATTCTGGAAGTTTCTTCACCTGGATTAGACTTTCCTTTAAGTAGTAGAAGACAATTTGAGAAAAATATTAACAGGGAGCTAAAGATTTCTTTGACCTCGGGAGAAGAAATTCAGGGCAAATTGCTGGAGGTATTAGAAACCGGTGTAAAAGTGCTGGTGAATAAGAAAAAAGAAAAAGGCAAAAAAGCCACTGAGGAGGAAGTTACTCTTCTTTTTGAAGAGATGAAGAAATCAATTGTACAAGTATCTTTTAAATAAATCAAATGGATGCCAAAGTCTTAATAGAATCCTTCGCTGAATTTGCGAGATCTAAAAATGTGGATCGACCTACGATGATCCGTATCTTGGAAGATGTGTTCAGAGCGATGATTCGCAAGAAGTTTGAGAATGACGAAAACTTCGATGTGACCATTAATGCTGATCAAGGTGACCTTGAGATATTCCGTATCCGGGAAATTGTTGACGACAATTCTGAGGATATTTGGGATTTAGACAAAATCAGCTTTGCTGAAGCTCGTAAAATCGAACCGGATTTTGAAATAGGAGAAGAAGTTTACGAGAAAATTGAATTGGAAGCTTTTGGAAGACGTGCTGTGCAGATGGCTCGTCAGACCTTGATCCAACGAATCAAAGATCTCGAAAAAGATATTCTATATAGTAAATATGAAGAGTTAGTTGGTGAGATCGTAAGTGCTGAAGTGTACCAGATTCTAGGAAGGGAGATACTTCTGATGGATGGTGATGGCAACGAATTGATTTTGCCAAAAGCAGAGCAAATTTCTAAAGATCGCTTCAGAAAAGGAGATACCGTAAAAGCAATTGTTCATAGAGTGGATATGTCTAATGGTAATCCAAAGATTATTCTTTCTAGAACTTCTCCGATTTTCTTGGAACGCTTGTTCGAGAATGAAGTTCCTGAGGTATATGATGGGTTGATTACAATTATCAAAATTGTAAGAGAGCCAGGTGAAAGAGCTAAAGTAGCAGTGGAATCTTACGATGATCGTATAGATCCAGTTGGAGCTTGTGTGGGAATGAAAGGTTCAAGAATTCATGCAGTAGTAAGAGAATTGCAGAATGAAAATATTGATGTGATTAATTTCACAGAAAATTTGGACCTCTACGTTACTCGCGCCTTAAGCCCTGCCAAGGTTTCTTCTATCACCGCAAATGAGGAGACAAAAAGAATATCAGTATTCCTGAAGCCAGACCAAGTATCACTTGCTATCGGTAAAGGTGGATATAATATCAAACTTGCGAGTAGATTGATTGGATATGAGATCGATGTATTCCGTGAGTTGAATGAGAGCGAAGAGGAAGATGTTGATTTGAGAGAGTTTGTTGATGAAATTGACAGCTGGATCATCGACGAATTAAAGAAAACAGGCTTAGATACTGCAAAAAGCGTATTGAGCTTGACCAAAGAGGACTTGACTCGTAGAACAGAACTTGAAGAAGAAACTGTAGACGAGATATTCAGGATCCTCGGACAAGAATTTGATCAATAAAACGGGAAATAACCCCCGTGTAATACCCTAATTATTTAAGATTTCGAAAGAAGTTTTTGCTTATGTCAGAAGAAAAAATGATGCGTTTAGGCCAAATAGCCAGAAAACTCAACGTTGGTACGGCAACCATAGTTGAGTCCTTGGCTAAAAAGGGTTATGAGGTGGAGAATAATCCTAATTCAAAAATCAACATGAATCAAGTTGAGATGCTGAATAAGGAATTCAAATCTTCTGCCCTAGATAAAGAGGAGGCATCCCACCTCTCTATAGGGAAGCGCCATGAGCCTATCTCTATAGAGCCAGAAACTCCTAAAGAGGAGCCAAAGCCAAAGCCAGCGCCACCCGCTCCTGCGCCAACTCCCCCTGCACCAAAAGCAGCTGAGGAACCAAAGCCAGTAGCACCTGTGCCAACTCCTGAGGTTGCGCCAAAAGCAGCTGAAGACCCTAAACCAGCGCAGCCTTCTACACCTACTCCGTCTGCCGAGCCGGAGAAAGTTTCTTCTGAAACTCCTAAATTAGAGGGTATTAAAGTCTTGGGTAAAATTGATCTAAGCAAAAATGTTGCTCCTGTACCTAGACACAGACAGCAACAAGGTCAGAACAAGCATGGTCAAAAGTATGGCGACACTAGAAAACCTCATCCAGGTCAGCAGCCGAAGCCACAGCCAAAACCAGCTCAGGAAGCCAAAAAACCTAATGTTCCGCCAGCACCACAGGTGAGAAAGGAACAGCCTAAGCCAGCTCCACAGCAGCCTACGCCTACTGCTCCTTTAGCTCCAGTGGCCCCTGTAGCCAAGGATGAGGTGATTTCTGCAAAAGCGGAGTCTCTGAAAGGACTTACTGTATTAGGTAAAATAGAACTTCCAGCTGATCGACCTAAGAAAAAAGGCGGGCCAGTAGCTTCTTCTGACGAAAGAGGAAGAGATAAAAAACGACCGCGTAAGCGTATTGATAAACCAGGAGGACCTGGAAATCGTCCTCCGGGAGCACCTGGAAGCAGACCGCATCCTGCGGGAGGTCGTCCAGGTGGTAATCCAAGAACTGGACCGCCTGTAAGAGCTCAAAAGGCTGAACCTACTCAGAAGGAAATCCAAGATCAGATCAAGCAAACTCTAGCCCGTCTTCAAGGTAAGAGTGCCGGAGGAGGAAAAGGTAAGAGCCGTAGAGATAAGAAAGCTGAAAGAGTAAGAGATGTAGATTTCGAAACTGATGAGGTTAAAATCTTAAAGGTTACTGAATTTATCTCCGCAAATGACTTAGCTGCATTGATGGATTTGTCTGTAAATCAGGTCATTTCCGCTTGTATGTCTTTAGGCATGTTCGTATCGATCAACCAGAGATTGGATGCTGAAGCAATTACAATTATTGCTGATGAATTCGGGTATGAAGTAGAGTTTACCAAATCTATTGAAGATGAAATAGAGCCAGAAGAGGCAGATTCAGAAGAAGATTTGCTGGAGAGAGCTCCGATTGTTACCATTATGGGTCACGTCGATCACGGTAAGACTTCCTTGCTGGATTATATCCGTATGTCCAAAGTGACTGCTGATGAAGCGGGTGGAATCACCCAGCACATTGGTGCATATGACGTAATGACTAAGACTGGTCATAAAATTGCCTTCCTTGATACACCTGGTCACGAAGCATTTACTGCGATGCGTGCTCGTGGTGCAAAAATCACGGATGTTGCAATTATCGTAATAGCAGCTGATGATAGCATCATGCCTCAGACTAAGGAAGCTATAAACCACGCACAAGTTGCTGGTGTACCAATGATCTTTGCGATTAACAAAATAGATAGACCTTCTGCCAACCCTGCCAAGATCAAAGAAGAGCTTGCTAACATGAACCTCTTGATAGAAGAGTGGGGAGGTAAATATCAATCTCAAGATATCTCAGCCAAAACTGGTGAAGGTATAGATGACTTGCTGGAGAAGGTGCTTCTAGAATCTGAAGTATTAGAACTTAAAGCAAATCCTAATAAGAATGCTGCTGGTACAGTAATCGAAGCTTCCTTGGATAAAGGACGTGGATATGTTTCGACCATCATGGTTCAGGCAGGTACCTTGAAAATTGGTGATATTATTCTAGCAGGTCAAAATCACGGACGTGTGAAAGCGATGTTTGATCACAAAGGTAAGAAGCTGAAAGAAGCGGGACCTTCTACGCCTGTTCAGGTACTAGGACTTGGAGGAGCTCCACAAGCTGGTGATATTATCAAGGTGTATGATACCGAGCGTGAAGCTAGAGATATTGCCAATTCAAGAGAGCAAATCCAACGTGAGCAAAGCTTAAGAACTAAGAAACATATTACATTGGATGAAATCGGTCGTCGTCTGGCTATCGGTAGCTTCAAGGAGTTGAATATCATTATAAAAGGTGACGTGGATGGATCAGTAGAAGCACTTTCTGATTCTTTATTGAAGCTTTCTAAGGATGAAGTGAAAGTAAGTATTATCCATAAAGGTGTGGGTCAGATTTCTGAATCTGATGTTCTTCTAGCATCTGCTTCTGACGCAATTATTCTTGGATTCCAGGTGAGACCTTCTTCAAATGCGAAGAAACTTGCTGAGCAGGAAGAAATTGAAATTCGTCATTACTCTATCATCTACGATGCGATCAACCAGATCAAGGATGCTATTGAGGGTATGCTAGAGCCTACATTCGAAGAAATCATTACTGGTAATATCCAAGTAAGAGAAGTCTTCAAAATCACTAAGATTGGTACTGTTGCAGGTTCTTACGTTACCGATGGTTTCATCACCAGAAAGAACAAGATCCGTGTGATCAGGGACGGTATCGTTATTCATGAAGGCGAGATCGATCAATTGAAGCGATTCAAAGACGATGTGGCTGAAGTGAAAGCTGGATACGAGTGTGGTATTTCTATCAAAAACTTCAACAATATCGAAATTGAGGATACAATTGAAGGTTACGAGATGAAAGAGATCAAGCGTAAGAAGTAGTCTACGCTTAGCTATATAATTGAAAAGGAACAGCGCATTGCTGTTCCTTTTTTAGTTTTACCCTATGTTATTAGCCCTATACTATTTGCTTTGGTTTTTGCTATGTATTTCGATACTTAGCCTTTTAGCGGGACTGGTTCGACCGGTATATGTGCTGTGGTTCTTGGACAGAATGAATCGTCTAAAAGTCTTAAAAATATACGGATGTGCTAGCCTCATACTTTTAAGTATACTATTCATTTGGAAATATTTTTTAGACTTATTTTCGGCCTAGTTTATTGATATTTCCTTTAAATGGTGTTCGCAAAGTGGTATGCCACCGATATCAGGTGATTAGCTTGCTTGTTAATTCTAAAAACTACCCTACACATTAAAACTATGCAAGAAGGATGCAGAGGTATGTTTATTATTTACTTCATGTCTTTTGAAGTGCTTTTGCGGGTTCATTAACCTCTTTTTTCAGGCTTTTTGTAGCCAAAACCATCAAGGAAATTGCCAGAATAAAAAGAAGGGAAGCGATTATAGCAAGGACATAAACCTCATCTTTAAAGTTTTTCCATGCAAATAGTCCTAAGGAAGAAAGTGTGACTGTGAACATGAAGAACATCGGTATGGTCACGAAAAGTGCATTTATCTTTTTCTTGATCAGCCAAACAGCAATTGTCAAAAGTGCTAGAGCTGCAAGCAACTGATTGGCAGAACCAAATATTGGCCAGAGCGTTGTGAACTCACCTGAAAGTAATAGGAGGATAGAAAATATTACCACAATTCCTGTTGAGACGTATCGATTTTTAGCTAGATATTGACCAGCTGCCTGAGGCACGTCTTCAAAGTATTCCTGTAAAGTGAACCTCGCTAATCGAGTGCAGGTATCTAAAGTGGTAAGAGCAAATGCAGAAACTGTCAAAGCCACAAACCCAACAGCAAAAGCTTCGGAAATCCCCAAGGTAGCAATCATTCCTCCTAAACCAGTGGAGAATAGAGCTACTGGACCTTCCCCGGAAAGGCGGGACATATATTCACCACGAGTTAAGATTACTACTGCTGCTACAGAAATTATTGCTAAAAATGACTCTATTAGCATACCTCCAAATCCTACCAATTTAGCATCTGACTCTTTATCCAATTGCTTAGATGTGGTGCCTGAAGCCACTAATGAATGAAATCCACTGATAGCTCCGCAAGCGATGGTTACAAAGAGTACTGGGAAAATGTAGCCTAAATTTTCATCGGATATGTGTATTTCATTACTCATTTGGATTTCAGGATTGGCAATGAATACACCCAATACCGCTGCTATTATCAAACCGTACAGCAGAAAACTATTCAGGTAATCTCGGGGTTGAAGTAGCATGCCTACTGGAGTAACAGACGCTATGAATGCATAAGCCAACAATGCCAAAACCCATATTTTGTAATCTAGCACAAATGGGAATTGCATACCTAGATAGACAAAGAAGTACATCAAGATCACTCCAATTATTGTGATGATGATAAAAGCTGTTTTTCTATTTCCCAAAGATTTATTCACAATACCGAAGACAATGGCTAAGAAAATAAATAGAATGGACGCTGATGCAACGCCTGGATTTGTGACAAATGTTTTGGCAATAATATCGGCGAATACTCCTATTACAAGGATTAAAGTTGAAAAACTGAAGATTACAAAAAGCTGTTTGCCTTTCATTCCAATTTGATTTCGGATGATAACTCCAATTGATTTTCCATCGGTTTTGAGGGAAGTGGCCATACTTCCCAGGTCGTGAACAGCGCCAAAAAAAATACCTCCAACTAAGATCCAAATTACGGCGGGAATCCAACCAAACGTCACTGCAATGATCGGCCCTACAATTGGACCTGCACCTGCAATAGATGCGAAATGATGACCTAAAACCACGATAGGCTTACTTGGCTCATAATCCACGCCATCTCGATGTGTATGTGATGGAGCAGGGTTTTTGTCATTTAAGTCAAATTTTCGGTAAACATATTTGCCGTAAACTTTGTAAGCTGTAAATAAAATAACTGCGGAAATGAGGAGAAGAACTGCTAGGTTCATGATGAGAAATTTTGAGAAGAATAGAATGTACAGGGAAAAATCTAATCGTAATGTGTGAATTCAAAATAAGGTAAATATTAATCACTGAAAAAATGATTTTTCACAATGTGTCATTTACCTATAGGCAATTGATTTCTCCTTCAATTACCAATCAGGTTTTATTTACGGGATTTAACGATTAAATTTGTAACCTTTGACTCGTCAAAAAAACAACTTAAACACAATATATGGCTTGGTTTAAAAGAACTGACAAAGGCATCAAAACATCTACAGCTGAAAAGAAAGATGCACCCGATGGCCTTTGGTTTAAGACCCCAAATGGAAACATCATTCATACAAGAGAGCTTAAGAATAATGCTTATGTATGTCCGGATGATGATTTTCATGTGAAAATTGGTTCGAAAGAATATTTCGAAATTCTTTTTGACAACAATAAATTCAAGGAACTGGATGTTAATATGACATCAGCGGATCCATTGAAATTCACCGATACCAAGCCTTATGTTTCCCGAATAGAAGCTACGATCCAGAAAACAGAGTTGAATGACGCTGTTCGATCTGCTGTTGGGAAGATGAATGGATTGGACATCGTGATCTCATGTATGGATTTTAATTTCATCGGTGGATCTATGGGTTCTGTCGTGGGGGAAAAAATAGCAAGGGCTATTGATCACTCCCTGAAAAATAAGATTCCATTTTTAATGATCTCCAAATCTGGTGGTGCTCGGATGATGGAAGCAGGCTTTTCTTTAATGCAAATGGCGAAAACCTCTGCCAAGCTTGCATTATTAAATCAAGCAGGTGTTCCGTATATCTCTATGCTAACCGATCCTACTACAGGTGGCGTGACTGCTTCCTATGCGATGTTAGGCGATTTCAATATTGCAGAACCGGAAGCACTGATTGGTTTTGCAGGTCCAAGAGTAATTCGTGAGACAATTGGGAAAGATTTACCTAAGGGATTCCAAAGTTCAGAATTTGTTTTGGAGCATGGATTTCTAGATTTCATCGTAGATCGACGCCAATTGAAGGGCCGATTGACCACCTTGCTAAACCTTTTAAATAATTAAACGCTTTACTGTTATAAGGATTTGATTATTCGACCCAAATTTGAGCAATGATTTGGTCTCTTTTAGTGATTAATAAATATATTTGTGCTCCCGTTTGGGGCATCCATAAGAAATATTAAACCGAAATTTCATGGTTTCAGTGATTATTACTTCCATCGTAGCATTTACAGTAATTATCTTGCTACTGGTATTCATCCTCCTTTTTGCCCAGTCTAAACTGGTCAATTCAGGTGATGTCAGCATCATCATCAATGGTGACGAGAGCTCCCCAATTGTAACTGCAGCGGGAACAACACTGCTTTCTACATTAGGAAGCCAAAAAATCTTTCTTCCATCCGCTTGTGGTGGGGGCGGAACTTGTGCTATGTGCAAATGCGTGGTCGAAGAAGGTGGAGGAGAAGTTCTTCCTACCGAAGTAGGCCATTTGAGCAGAGCAGAGCAGCAAAGTAACGTTCGTTTAGCATGTCAGGTGAAAGTTAAAAATGACATGAAGATCAGAGTACCTGATGAGATCTTTGGTATTAAGAAGTGGGAGTGTGAGGTTGTTTCTAACTACAACGTCTCTACTTTTATCAAAGAATTCAAGGTGAAACTTCCTGAAGGAGAGACGCTTGATTTTGAGGCAGGTGGATACATTCAAATTGACGTTCCTGTAATAAAGGTAAATTTCAAGGGAATGGACATCACTCCTCATCCAGATCTTGGTCACCCTGCTGATGTATATCAAAGTGATTGGGATAAGTTCGGACTTTGGGACTTAACGATGAAAAATGATGAGGAGCTATTTAGAGCTTACTCCATGGCAAATCACCCAGCAGAAGGTAATATCGTGATGCTTACTATTCGTATAGCTACTCCACCATGGGATAGAGCGAATAACAAATGGATGGATGTAAATCCTGGAGTTTGTTCTTCCTATGTATTCTCTAGAGTTCCTGGCGATAAAGTAACTATATCTGGTCCTTATGGAGAATTCCATATCAATCCTACGCAGCGTGAGATGGTTTACATCGGCGGTGGTGCAGGTATGGCGCCATTGAGAGCACAGATTTTCCATCTTTTCCATACTGAGAAAACCAGCAGAAAGGTTTCTTATTGGTATGGAGGTAGATCAAAAAAGGAGCTTTTCTATGTTCCTCAATTCAGAGATATCGAAAAAGACTTCCCGAACTTCCAGTTTAATATTGGTTTGTCGGAGCCACTTCCAGAAGATAATTGGAAGCTTAAGAAGTCAGCGGAGGAAGAAGGTGACGGATACGTTGGTTTCATTCACCAAGTACTTTATGACAATTACTTGAAAAATCACCCTGAGCCAGATGAAGTAGAATATTACCTATGTGGCCCTCCTTTGATGAACTCAGCAGTATTGAAATTGCTTGATGATCTAGGAATTCCTCAGGAAAACATCCGATTTGATGACTTCGGAGGTTAATTTATAATTAAAGATCCCGCTCAGGCGGGATTTTTTATTGACATCCTTTTTTGATTATTTTTACCAAAGACAATCACCCTTATGAATATCCAGTCCTACTTCGATCCGGTTGCTGAATACCTTTGGCAGAAATCATATTCCCACAATTCATTCTTTAAGCAAATACACTTTTTCGGTGAAGAATTTCCTGATCTAAAAGGAGTGCAAATTGCCTTAGTCGGAATCAAAGAAAACCGAGGTCTAGCCAAGGTAGAGAGTGCAGACCGCGGAAGTAGCGAGATTCGTGAGAAGCTGTATGAGCTTAAGAAAGGCTTTGGAGCCTACAGAGTAGCTGATTTAGGCGATTTGATTTCGGGAGAACAGCTTAGTGATACTTATCAAAGAATTCAGGAGGTAGGAGAGTTTCTCATGAAACAACAAATTCTGCCGATCTATTTTGGAGGGTCTCATGATTTGGATTACGGGCAATATTTGTCCTACCAGAAAATGAAAAAGCTAGTGAGTTTATTGACTGTGGATGCAAAATTAGACATGGAAGAGGATGGACCTCTTGCGGACCAACACACGCAAGAGATCATTTTGCATCAGCCTAATTTTCTCTTTTCCTCAGCACACTTAGCTTATCAGAGTTTCCTAGTAGACCCTTCCCTGATCAATGTAGTAGAAAAGTTATACTTTGAACATGTTCGCTTGGGAGAACTAAGAAATGAGTTTAAAGAGGTGGAACCGTTGATTAGAAATGCTGATTTGTTAAGCTTTGACTTATGTGCAATCCAGTCTGCGGATGCTCCCGGAGCTGTCAATGCCGAGCCTTTTGGACTTACAGGTGAGGAAGCTTGTCAGATTTGCTGGTTTGCGGGGACAAATGAAAAACTGAGCTCAATTGGGATTTATGGCTATGACCCTTATTACGACGATTCGGTCAATAAGACTGCAAAAGTAGTATCAGTGATGATTTGGTATTTCTTGGAAGGTTTCTATTCTCGCAAGGACAGCCTCTCTTTCAAGAGCAGTGATTATACCAAGTACACAGTTTCATTAGACTCCAAACCAAACACGCTGGTTTTCTATAAAAGTAAAAGAAGTGGCAAATGGTGGATGGAAATTCCTCACAATGAAACTGAAAAATTTGACAGAGTAAGTACAGTGCCGTGTAGCTATGCTGACTATCAGATGGCACAAAAAGGTGAGATTCCTGAGCGTTGGATCAATGCTCAAATCAAACTTCTTTGATGAAAATCTATACTAAGCAGCAACTTGCGCTAAGAAATGGTCAGGATAAACCCGAAATATGGGTTGCCTATCAAGGAACAATATATGATGTGACTAGTTCTAGACTTTGGAAAAAAGGCATGCACTATGAGCATTGGGCTGGCCAGGATCTCACTGAAGAGCTTCCAGATGCACCCCACACAGAAAAAGTATTTGAGAAATTTGAAGCCATAGGGCAATTAGCATAAATGATTTTAATCGCAGATAGTGGTTCCAGCAAAACTGACTGGAGAGTAATTCATTCTGACATGAGAATCAGTCAGCATAGGGGAATTGGTTTTAACCCGTATTACCAAACCTCCGAAGAAATGTCTATTCAGATGCAGAATAGTTTTCTGGTGAATTTGGAAACTGAAATCGAAGAGATATTTTTTTATGGGGCAGGTTGCTCTACCGATGATAGAAGAAATGACGTTTCATCTGCCTTGAAAACGGTTTTTCCAAAAGCTAAAATCACAATTGACCACGATCTCAATGCGGCGGCTAAGGCCACTTGCGGGCATCAATCTGGAATAGCTTGCATTTTAGGAACTGGATCGAACAGCTGTGATTACGATGGGAAACAAATTGTGGATAAGCGCCCTTCTCCAGGTTATATTTTTGGCGATGAAGGCGGCGGAGGCTATGTTGGCAGGAAGCTTTTGAAAGATTTTATCAATGACGAGATGCCATTAGAAATCAAGCAGGCCTTAATTGATAGCTTTCAGCTGAATAGTACGATGATTCAGGAAAATGTTTATCAACAGCCTTTTCCTAATAGATACATGGCTAGTTTTTGTAAATTCATTACGGAGCATAAATCAAATCTTTATTGCTACATGCTTTACTACAATTCTTTTCAGGAGTTCTTTAAGCAGCACGTGATGAAGTACAAGGATTATACAGAGAAGCCAGTAAACTTTGTAGGATCGATTGCCTTTTACAACAATGATATACTTCGGAAAGCTGCTTCCGATCTGCAGATTAACGTCAATCTTATTATAGAAAGCCCTATTGCAGGCTTGACACTTTACCACAAAGAGAAATTATAAACACATGAAATTGAGTATTCCTCAGGCGACACCTGCTTGAGGAAAATATCAGTATTGCGAGATTCCATGTGACTCATAAATAACAAATTTAAACGCATGATAGTAACGGAAAGCACCTCTCATTATGACAATCTGGAGCAAATGGATTTGTTGGATTTACTGCATAATATCAATAAAGAGGATAAGAAAGTGCCTTTGGCAGTAGAGAAAGTCATTCCTAACATCCGAGGATTGGTAGATCAGATCGTTCCTAGAATGAAAGCAGGAGGCAGGCTGATTTATATCGGTGCTGGTACAAGTGGCAGACTTGGCGTATTGGATGCATCAGAGTGTCCCCCTACCTATGGTGTTCCATTTGACATGGTGCTTGGAATCATAGCGGGTGGTGATACCGCGATCAGAAAGGCCGTAGAAAATGCGGAAGACGATCCTGATCAAGCTTGGAATGATATCTTGATATATGGTTTCAATGAACATGATACGGTTATAGGCATTGCTGCATCTGGTACAACTCCCTATGTGATTGGTGGTGTGAAAACAGCTCGTGAAAAAGGATTATTGACGGGAAGCATTACCTGTAATCCAGATTCTCCGCTCTCTCAAGAAGTGGATCATCCTATCGAAGCAGTTGTAGGACCGGAGTTCATCACGGGAAGTACACGTATGAAATCGGGTACAGCTCAGAAACTAGTTCTCAATATGATCTCTACCACGGTGATGATCAAACTCGGAAAAGTGAAAGGTAATAAAATGGTAGATATGCAGCTTTCGAATGCGAAACTCGTGCAGAGAGGCACTAAGATGATCATGGAAGCAACAGGGCTAGATGAGGAGACAGCTAATAGACTTCTACTGAGTGAAGGTTCTGTTCGGAATGCAACCGAATACTTTTATAAACACCTGAACTAGGGTTTGCCAAAAGCTGACAGGTTTCCTAATCTAGATTATTTTTGTAGTGCATGATTAGATATCTCCAGATAGGCCTTACCTTTGCAGCCGATTAAGCGGTTGAAAACCAAGCGCTTATTTTAATTATAATCAATCCAGCAGTGATGCTGCAAATCTATGAGAGATAACAATTCAAAAAAGCCGTTTTTCGGCGAAGGTAAAAAAGACTCCAAACCATCTAACTCAGGTCAACGAGGCGGTTTTAAAGGGAAGTCAGACGGATTTAAAAGTAAATCTGAAGGATACCAAGGAAAATCAGAAGGGTATAAAGGAAAGTCAGAAGGTTTCAATAAATCTAAAGATTCAGGTTTCTCTAAATCTGGACCAGGCAAGAAGTCCTTTGGGAAAAGCGAAGATGATTTTTCTGATTTTAGCAAAAAACCTAGATCGATCAGTAAGTCCGGATTCAAAAATCTAGGCGAGAAGAAGTTTGGTTCAAAAGGACCTTTTGGGGTTAAAAAAGAACAAGGCTCAGACTTTTCAGAAAAGAAGGATTTTGGTGGAGCTAAGAAGCAATTTTTCGGGAAAAAAGAAGAGGCAGAAGGCCCAAAGCCATACAAAAGAGATGCTAAGCCAGGCAAATCCGATTCTTCAGAAAAATCAGAAGGTCTTATTTATAAAGGTCGTGGAAGGGATCAGAAACCAGTTTTTGCAGCAGGAAAACCAACCTACAAGTCTGACAAATCTGAAAAGAAAGACAGTAAGGGATTTGGTAAAAAGCGTTTTGTGGATCAGGATACAGATATAGAAAGACCAGATTACAATTTTGACGCGCTTCCTCAGAAAAAGAAAAAAATGGAGGCTGATGAGAGTCTCATTCGCTTGAATAAATACATCGCCAACTCTGGGATTTGCAGCAGAAGAGAAGCTGATTCATTGATCAGCAATGGTTTGGTGACCTTGAATGGAGAGATCTGCACAGAGCTTGGAAGAAAAGTAAAGAAAACTGATCGCGTAGTATATCAAGGGAGAAAGATCAATCCTGAGAAACCTACCTACGTTTTGCTGAATAAGCCAAAGGATTTCATCACGACAACTGATGATCCGATGGATCGCAAAACGGTGATGCACCTAGTTGGGAATGCTTGTGAAGAGCGAATCTTCCCTGTTGGTCGTCTCGATAGAAATACCACTGGACTATTATTGTTCACTAATGATGGAGAATTAGCTGCTAAGCTTTCTCACCCATCCAATCAGATCAAGAAGATCTATCAGGTGACTTTAGATAAGCCATTGACGAAAAAAGACGAAGAAGCAATCAACGAAGGATTGACTCTGGAAGACGGAAAAGTGGATGTGGATGATTTTCAGGTGTTGTCTTTAGATAGAACTATCCTTGGTTTGGAGATTCATATTGGAAGAAACAGAATTGTGAGAAGACTCTTCGCTCATCTGGGTTATGATGTGACAGCCCTTGATAGAGTGGTTTTCGCAGGACTTGACAAAAAAGATTTGAAACGAGGGCATTACCGCTTCCTCTCAGAGCAGGAAGTGATTCGCTTGAAGTTCTTTATATAAACAGAAAAAGCTCCCAAATCGGGAGCTTTTTTTATGTGTTAGCGAGAAATATTGATTTAAGATTTCTCTTCCTTTTCGTCAGATTTCAAATCATCTCTGTCTTTCAGTTTTTTGTCCTCTACATTCTTATTGAGAAACTCATTGATTTTATCAATAGAAAAGGAAGAGGAGATCTCACCAAAGGAATTTATTTGCATTTTGAAACCGTTCAAGTCTTCATGGACTTTCGGATCTTCATTTTTCTTTTTCTTCTTAGTCATAAGCTTAAGGTTTTAACCGATTACATCTAATGTGGCTAACGCAAATCTGATACGCTTGGCTGCTTCTTCAGCTCCTAAAATAGCAAATATCTCCATCATATCAGGTCCCACTCCATTTCCAGTCACAGCAAGACGTACGGCTTGCATCACTTTTCCAAGTTTTATGTCCTTAGCCTCAGCAGTTTCATTCAGCATGGCTTTTGCCGTTTCTGCATCATACTCGCCAGTGAAACCCTCCAGTAATTCAGCATATGCTGATAGTACAGTGACTGCATCTGAATTCCATCTTTTGCTGGCAATATCTTGATCAAACTCGGTCGGGGCTATTACCACGAATCTACTTCCTTGCCAAATCTCCGCAGGAAATGTAACCCGCTCTTTCATCAAACCGACTAAAGCTTCGGCGGTATCTTGAAGAATTGTAATTTCTTCATTCGCAGCATCAGCGATCACATAGTGCGCTAATTCTCCATTTGATTTTGATTTCAAATACTGCTCATTGAACCACTTGGCTTTCGCTATATCAAACTTGGTTCCTGACTTACCGATTCGCTCCATAGAGAATGCTTCGATCAACTCACTCATGGAGAAAATCTCACGCTCGTCTCCAGGATTCCAGCCTAGGAAAGCTAAGAAATTCAAAAATGCATCTGGTAAGTAGCCAGCTTCTCGGAAACCTGCCGCAGTTTCACCATCCTCCTTATTTTCCCAGTTTAGAGGGAAAACAGGAAAACCTAACTTATCTCCGTCACGCTTGGAAAGCTTTCCATTTCCGTCAGGCTTCAGTAAGAGTGGTAAGTGAGCAAACTGAGGCATCGTTTCTTCCCAGCCAAAGAACTTGTAAAGCAAAACGTGCAATGGAGCAGATGGAAGCCATTCCTCACCACGGATCACGTGGGTAATATTCATCAAATGATCATCTACGATGTTTGCCAAGTGATAGGTTGGCATACCGTCAGACTTCATCAGTACTTTATCATCTAGTGTGGAGGAGTGAACCATCACCCAACCACGGATCATGTCATTTAGGCGCACATCCTCTTTAAGGGGGATTTTGACACGAATCACATAGGGATCTCCTGATGCTAGTCTAGCTTTCACTTCATCTTCCGAAAGAGTCAGCGAATTATTCATCTGAGTTCTCGTGATACTATTGTATTGTGGCTGAACTACGCGCGCAGCAGTCAAGCGCTCGCGCATGGCATCGAGTTCTTCTGAGGTGTCAAACGCATAATAAGCATGCCCAGCTTCTACCAAGTCAAGCGCATATTTCATGTAGCTATCTTTGCGCTCAGACTGGCGATATGGGCCGTCCTCACCTGGATTCCAAGGGCTCTCGTCAGGAGAAATACCTAGCCAAGCCAAAGATTCCTGAATGTAAGCTTCAGCTCTAGGCACAAAGCGCGCTTGATCGGTGTCTTCGATTCTTAAAAGGAATTTACCGCCCATTTTGCGGGCAAAAAGGTAATTGTAAAGTGCGGTACGTACACCGCCGATATGTAAAGCCCCCGTTGGTGAGGGAGCGAATCTTACGCGAACTTCTCTACTCATGGATTTATGTGTCAATACCCTCGTCAGTAAATGGGAAGGCTTATTTTGATTATTATGATCAGGGGGCAAAGATAGGGAAATGGAAATTCAATAATCTAAATGATTAAAGACTCTAGGATGACGATTGATGTGCAACTTCAATCTTAATTTTTTTTTAATAGCAATGTCAGTGCTTATTTGGCGAAATCTGAGAAGCAATCAAACAATTTAAATAGCTCTGAAATTCAGCTTTCATTCTACTTAAACATTGATTTTTGTCAAAAAATACAGTTTACATTGATGATCTAGTTTTAAATACAGTTTTCATAGTGCATATTTGCACCCTTATTGTAAACAAACCAACATTTTAAGTATTATTATGAAGTCAGAAAATTACAAAAACCTTTTTTGTAATAACTCTTTGTTTCACATTTTCTTGTGTGGACCAGGTTCAAGAACCTAATATTGATTTTGTTCAAAATGTAGAAAAAGGAAAGAGAGTTAGTGTTGATTATGAAAAGAACTTGGCTGAATTGAGCTTAGTTTTTGGAGAGGTGTTAAAAGATCCACAAGCATTGAATGAGTTATTCTCATTTTCTAAAATTGATGGTAACTCAGGAAGTATTAAGTATAATTTAAAAAAATTGTTTGAAAAGGGTGAAAATCCAACATCTAGAAAAAAATCAGCGATAGTGGATGCATTTAAAAGATTAACTAATGAAAAAGCAAGGTTGACGAACAGTTCACCTACTTATTTGATTGATTTTATTGAGAATAACAATATTTCAGTTACTGCTCCTTATTTAGCTGAAGACTTCAAAATGGATGAAATTAATGAATTGACGGTTTCTTGGTGGACAGAGGAGTTTGAAAGGGAAAACTTGGAGAAAGATGTAAATTGGACTGGAAAGACCAGAGCTGTTAAATTGAAGTTTGATTCCTTAGTATTTCCTTCTATTGATGAAACATTGGAAGCTAACTATTTTTTAGTTGATGATGAGTGGGCAATGGTAAACCCGACTGTTGTTTTAGGAAATTTTGATGAGCCTACCTCGAATGAAATTGAAGATGGTCAAGATAAAGTTAGTAACAATATGAGGCTAAATGGCGCCCCTGTTCAACTGTGTGATGTAAATGGAAAATCATCTCAAAATCTTATAGTGAAAATTCCTGCTATAAGATTAGAAGAAAATATTGCTTCTTGGCCAAAGGATAATCATATATATCTCTGGGTTGGAACTTCAGGCAGTGTAACTCAAGGAACTAATGGTACGCCAAACATTTCAGCGGACGTAAATATGCCGATTGGAGGGCTGAAAATTACCAGAAAAGAAGCCAATATTCAAAGATGGAAAAGTACTGAAACACCATTTATTATTTCTAATTGGAATCCAGATGCAGATAATATGTATTTAGTTTGGGGTTATGTAAAATCTAATGTGAACATTGATGTGACTGGATCTATAAAAGCCACAAAAGATGGGGTCTCTACTGAATTAAGTGTTAAAATTGCTAAAAAAGAGGAAATTCAATTAATTTCAGCTTTGTCATTTGATAAGTGTTTTACACTTTATAATAATGTAAATGGGCTTGATCAAGGATATGGTTATTATGGTGATACTAGTTATCCTAAGTATCCTTTTGGAAAAATTAGAGCATATTTTACTTTAGAGACATTATGAGAAATATTATAAATTTATCTATCGTTTTAGTTATTTTCCTCAGTTCTTTTTCTGTAGGAGAAAGCCAAGTGCTAAGTACTTCTAAAAACACCATTTCTTGGAATTATACCTTTTATCAAGGTCAAAAAAATGGAGGAGGGGAGGTCTTATCCCAAGGTATTGTGATAGGTTATTCTAGATATTTTACCAAAAGAATATATGCTGATATTAGTTATGGGATGATGCATTTCGAAGGGAGAAACAGCAGTTTCTTTCTGGATGATGATGAAATAGATTTTATCAACATGAGAACATATTCAATAGGGGCAGGATATGACTTGTTTCAGTCTGATAAATTTATTCTTTCTGGTGAATTAGCATATTTACGCCAAACCAATGAACAGCTACTTTCTGAGTACGGATCTCCTGAAGGTGGAACATACGTAAGAGAAACTGGATTGGCCAAAGATGCTACTCTAAGACTAACTATTAAATCCAAAATTTATATAACTGACCATTTGCATGTTATCCCTTCTTATTCACGTGGATTAGGGCTGGGCAAATATAAAAGTGATTGGCTAAGTATAGGTTTAGGTTATAGCTTTTAAAATATGAATTAGAACGGCGGAATATGTGAAATTCCGCCGTTCTATTTTTTGATTTATCCGTTGTAAAGCTATTCTGCTCGGATAAAGACAAAGTTTCCGAACTCTAATCCCCTTCCTATTTTTGGATTAGCTGCGAAAAGCTTTTTGGATTCAATCGTTAGAATTCATAAAACGCTAACTTTGCGCCACCAACTTAGAATCAAACCACAAGCTTTTGGATCGCCAAGATTTTCTTTCCATTTACCAATCAGACCCTATTTTTCAAACGATCGCGCACGAGATTTCAAGTAGCGACAAGCTCACACACCAGATAAAGGGCTTATCGGGAAGTTTGGATATGGTGCTATTTTCTTCTCTTTTTCAGACCAAAGGAGGATTTCATCTGATCATAGCGCAAGACAAAGAGGAAGCTGCTTACCTGAATTCTGATATTCAGAATCTGCTGAATAGTGAGGCTCACATGATCTTCCCTTCGAGTTTCAAGCGGGCCTATCAATACGAGGAAATTGACAACGCCAATGTCCTGATGCGTTCTGAGATTCTAAATCTCGTGCTAGAGGAGAAGGGCAAATCACGTATAATCATCACGTATCCCGAGGCGATTTACGAGCGAGTGATCAACAAACGCTCACTTCTTGAAAACACTTTTTCTGCCAAAGTAGGTGAGCAAGTGGATATGGAGTTCGTCACAGAAATCTTGGCTAGCTACGATTTTGAGCGGACGGATTTTGTCTATGAACCAGGTCAATTTGCCATTCGAGGAGGAATTTTGGATGTGTTTTCATTTTCCAATGAGCACCCTTACAGATTAGAGCTTTTTGGAAAAGAGATTGAAAGCATCCGAACTTTTGATCCAGAAAGCCAACTATCAATTGCCAGCGTGGATCAAATAGCGTTGATTCCAAACGTACAAACCAAACTTCTTCAAGAAGTGCGGCAATCATTCTTGAGCTTTCTGCCCGAGCAAACGATCGTCTGGATTAAGGATTATCAGTTGACATTGGATGTGATGGATGAGTGCTTTCACAAAGCATCTTTAGCTTTCGACCAGATCATCAATAAAACTAACAATACCAAAGTTGTCCTCGGTCCTGGAGATTTATTTGATAGAGGAAATGACTTTTCAACGCTTTCTGCCAATTTCTCTCGAGTGGAATTTGGGAAGCAGTTTTATTTGAAAAATGCCAAGCAAACTACTTGGGACTCTCAGCCTCAAGCTTCGTTCAATAAGAATTTTGAATTATTAGTAGCGCAACTTGCCGAGAACGAAAAGAAAGGTTTTGTCAATATTCTAACAGCTGAAAATGGTAAGCAGATTGACAGACTGCTGGGGATTTTCAAAGAACTAGACCCGACTTTACAAGTACAAAGTATGCTGCTTGGACTTCGGGAGGGGTTTGACGATAAACAGTCTAAGATTGCCTGTTTTACGGATCATCAGCTTTTTGAGCGTTTTCATCGCTATAAAACCCGAGACAAAGCCAGTAAATCCAAAGCTCTTACTATTAAGGAACTGAAAGCTTTGCACCCAGGCGACTACATCGTTCACGTGGATTATGGAGTTGGCCGATTTGCAGGTTTGGAAAAGGTGGATGTGGTCGGTAAAATGCAGGAAGCAGTTCGACTTGTCTTTAGAGATGATGATTTGCTGTATGTGAATATTCACTCTTTGCATAAAATATCCAAGTTTTCGGGTCAAGAAGGTTCTGCTCCGTCTATGTCTAAACTGGGTTCTCCAGATTGGGAAAATAAGAAATCCAAAGCCAAGAAGCAGGTTAAGGACATTGCAAAGGACTTGATAGCACTTTATGCGAAGCGTAGATCAGCACATGGTTTTGCATTTAATCCTGATTCTGTTCTTCAAATAGAGCTAGAATCTTCCTTTATCTACGAAGATACTCCTGACCAAGCTACAGCCACACAGGATGTAAAAACGGATATGGAAAAATCATATCCTATGGACCGACTGGTCTGTGGTGATGTGGGTTTTGGAAAAACTGAAGTTGCGATACGAGCAGCTTTCAAGGCGGTGAATGATCGTAAGCAAGTAGCTATTTTGGTTCCTACTACGATTCTGGCGATGCAGCATTTCCAGACGTTTAGTGAACGCTTGGGTAATTTCCCTGTGAAAATTGAATACATCAATCGCTTTCGCAGCGCTAAAGAAATCAAAGAAATCATAGCTCAAGTTAAAACTGGAGAGATTGATATTCTAGTAGGTACACATAAGATTGTCAATAAGGACATCGTCTTTAGGGATTTGGGCCTTTTGGTGATTGATGAGGAGCAGAAGTTTGGAGTGAAAGTAAAAGATCAGCTGAAAAACCTCCGTGTAAACGTAGATGTGCTCACCTTGACAGCGACGCCAATTCCAAGAACTTTACACTTTTCCCTCATGGGAGCAAGAGACTTATCTATCATTGCTACGCCTCCGCCAAATCGTCAGCCAGTAACTACAGAAGTTCAAACCTTCCAAGAAGAAGTAATTCGGGATGCAATTTCTTATGAATTACGACGTGGAGGTCAGGTTTTCTTTGTGCACAATAGGGTAGGAGAGATTGACTCTATTGCCAATTTGATCATGAGGTTAGTTCCTGATGCCCGTGTGGTTGGTGCACATGGCCAGATGGATGGGAAAAAGCTTGAGAAAGTCATGGTGGATTTTATTCATCACGAATACGATGTGTTGGTATCTACCAACATTATAGAATCTGGTTTGGATATCCCAAATGCAAACACGATTATGATCAACCGTGCACACATGTTCGGCATGAGTGATCTGCACCAGATGCGAGGAAGAGTTGGTCGAAGTAACAAGAAAGCATTTTGTTACCTCCTTACTCAACCGATGTCCGGCTTGACAACAGAAGCTAGAAAGCGCATGCAAACGCTGGAGGAATTCTCAGATTTGGGAGATGGTTTCAAAGTGGCGATGAAGGATCTAGATATTCGAGGTGCAGGTAACCTTTTAGGAGCCGAGCAAAGTGGATTTATTACAGACTTAGGCTTTGAGATGTATCACAAGATCCTCGATGAAGCTGTTCAGGAGTTGAAGGAAAATGAATTCGCTGCATTATTTGAAACAGATTTGGCAGAAAAAGTCAAGGTTTTGGTTCAGGATTGTACGATAGAGACAGATTTGGAACTGCTGATTCCTGAAGAGTATGTAGGGAATATCAGTGAGCGTTTGGGGCTTTATTCAAAGCTAGACGCTATCAAGGATGAGGAAGAGCTTGGCAAATTCTCTACCATGCTATTGGATAGATTTGGGCCTTTACCTGCCTCTGTTGTGGATTTGATGGAAACGGTTCGTCTAAGATGGAAAGCAGAGAAGCTTGGAATTGAAAAGTTGGTATTGAAAGGAAGTATAATGAAATGTCACTTATTGCCTTCAACTCGCGATGATTATTATTCTTCGAATATTTTCCAAAAAATCATGCGATTTGCGCAAATGAATAGTAAACTTTGCAAAATAAAGGAGTACAAGAATCGTTTGATTCTTACACTATCCAATGTTTCGACTATTTCTAAGGCGCAAATCAAGCTTAAGGAGATGAATGAAGCATAATTTTGAAATAATTTAATGGCATAAAAATTGCAGATTTGCCTACCGATTTTGTTGATCTCTTGAAGATTTGACTGTTTTTTGTCAAAGCCATTTAAGGGACTTCATATCAAATCATTGGAAGTGCTTGACATTGCATTTATATTAGCACACTGAAAAAGACCTTAAACAATTATATATATGCGTCTGAGTAACAAATCTTGGGGAATGTGGGTAGCGGCTTTTGCTATAATAGGAAGCTCTATTTTAACCTCTTGTAATAAAACTCCGGGATACGGCAGAAGAACTGCTGCAAAACCTGGTAAAAAAAGTGCGACTACCGGTGCAGAATTCAGTTTTGAAGAAAACGATTCTACCCAATTTTTTGTAGCCAAAAATGCTGAGCAAATTCCAGGTCCTAACTTGAAGTTTATCCAAGGAGGAAGAGCTGTTCTTGGTTCGCAAGAAGAGGATGTGATGGCTTTCCGTGACAATCAGGAAAGAACAGTAACACTATCAAACTTCTATTTGGATGAAACCGAAGTGACCAACAACGATTATCGAGAATATCTTTTCGATATGAAGAAAAAAGTCAGTGCAGATTCACTTCTCAAGCTAGAGCCTAAAGATAATGTGTGGGCTGGTGGTGAAATGAGTTTTAATGACATGTACCAATCTTATTACTTTAGATTTCCAGGGTTCAATTTTTACCCTGTAGCGGGAGTATCTTGGAATCAAGCAAATGCCTATTCAAAGTGGAGAACGGAATACGTTCAGGAGATTATTAGAAAAGACAGGGGAATAGACTCGTCTTTTACTAAAAGTCAACTTATAGAAAGAGGTGTAGCACTTGCTGACTATAGACTACCTACTGAAGCTGAATGGGAATACGCAGCTAAAGCAATGATCGGCACTCAGTACTTAGACGAAAATCAGGAATACGGCCGAATCTATCCATGGGATGGAAGGGGAGTTCGTAATCCTTATAATGTAAAAAGAAAAGGTAAGCAAGGTGATTTCCTTGCCAACTTCAAAAGAGGTAGAGGTGACTATGCTGGTATAGCAGGAGGACAGTCAAATGATGGAGACATTATTCCTACCAATGTTTATGATATGGCTCCAAATGATTTTGGTTTGTACCACATGGCTGGTAACATGAACGAGTGGGTTCAGGATATTTATCGCCCACTAACATTTCAAGATGCAGATGACCTTAACCCAGTTAGAAATACAGGGGTAGGAGATGAAGAAGATACATATAAGACTTCAATGCTTACAGACGAACTAAGAGTTTACAAAGGTGGCTCTTGGAGAGATGTAGCATATTGGCTCGCTCCAGGTACTAGAAGATTTATGCACCAAGATTCTGCTACTAATCATATTGGTTTCAGATGCGCTATGATCTCTATTGGACAAAAAGGCAAATAAGAAATACTTAGCTAGAATAAGCCCCATCATTTCAATGATGGGGCTTATTTTGTGGAAATTTCTTGGTGGAATTGTGAATCTTCCGGCTGCACTATACTACAATTTTACTTTTCTTAATTTGTAATTTGTGAAGAAACGCCCGTCATTTAAGCAACATCACGCCTGCTTTGATTGAGAGCTTTAGATCATTTTCCTTAGGTGGAATAGGGCATGCATAACCTGTAGCATAGGCGCAGTAAGGGTTATACGCTTTATTGAAATCTAATTCAATCGTATCTCCGGAAGGAATTTTTAAGTCCATGTACCTTCCGCCACCATAAGTTTCAGCCCCATTGGATTGGTCTGTGAAAGGTAGAAATAGATAATCTTCGTATTTCTCTTGCGTTCTGAGCTGATGACTTTGGTAGACATTGAGTTGGTATTTGTTTCCATCCAGTGTAAAGGTCGCCACCCCATATACATCGTAATCTTTAATAGAATTAGCTTTTGTTTTCATCTGAAAAAAATTGGCTGTTGGAAGCTTCTCGAAGTTGGCAACGATGTGGTATTTCTCATCGATGGGGAAATACTGATGTCCCTCAAAAGCTTTCCAATCCTTAATGGATAAGGGGGATTCTATAGGGTTTTTATATTCCTCATTCAATTCATGCTGGAATTCCAGAATAGACTTCTTATACGCATCTTGTGCCTGTAGCCATTGTATTGGTCCAACTAGTATAATAAATACAAGTAATAGAAATGCTTTCATGATGACCTTAAGTAGGAAAGTAAGGATTCTTGGAATATACTGATTGGTTAGTTTTGATAATGGAAGATCAAAAATAACTTTTACAAATCTATAAATCACTTATAGTTTAAATTATAAATCATTCAAAATCAATGATTAAGCAAATCTGGCTAACTTGGGGTGGAAGGAATTTGATATCAGTTATTACTAGTTAACCCCTATTCTTATGGAAAGTAATTATGGATTTGTGAAAATGACCTCTTCTGAATTTATTTCTTGGATACAGTCTCAGCGCATCGCGCGTACTATTATTACGGTGCAACAACACCACACTTGGAGTCCGAATTACACACATTTTAATGGCAGAAATCATTTTGAAAGACAGATAGCCATGAAAAATCACCACATCAGAAATAATGGATGGAGTGATATTGGCCAGCATTTTACCAGTTTCCCAGACGGTACTATTGTGACAGGAAGATCACTAGAGGCTACCCCAGCCTGTATTTATGGAGCTAATCGTGATTCCATTTGCATAGAACATTTGGGTAATTTTGATGTAGGGGGAGACACAATGACAAATGCACATCGACTTGCCATTATCCAAATGAACGCTGCGCTTTGCGATAAATTCAGACTTCCAGTGAGCACTTTCAGTATTATCTATCATCACTGGTTTGAGTTGAGTACTGGCAAAAGAAACAATGGAACTGGAGGGAATAAATCTTGTCCTGGGACAGATTTCTTTGGTGGAAATAAAGTTGATGATTGTATGACTAATTTCCTCCCATTTGTGCAGCAGCAAATGCAAAGGACTGCAATTCCGAGCTTGTCAGATAGCATCGAGAAGTATATCGTAGTGACTGCTGGTTCACTAAATATTAGGACAGATGCAAAAGGATCGGCCTCTAAGGTTAGGAATCGAGACGCGGCACAATTAGGTGCTATATTAAGAGTGTATGGAGAGTCTAACGGTTGGTATAAGATATCCAGCAGTCAATCGCACTGGGTTTATGGGAAATTCACTTTAGATGTACAAAGAGCTACCGTCAATGCTAATGTGCTTCGTGTGCGAAGTGGTCCAGGTACTGAGTTCTCTATCGTGGATAATCTCATGAAGTCTGAAGAAGTATTCATTTCAACACTTAAAGGTGAGTGGGCCAAAATAAGTTTAGAAGAAAAATGGTTAAGTAAAAGCTTTTTGAATTTCAGATAGTCTTCACTCAAAAAGGCTATATTTTTTACCGAAATATCAGCTTTCAATCCTCAGATTGTGGAATAATTCTAAAACATGAGAATCATGAATCCTGCTAATCGTTCTCTAAGGCATGATTCTCTTTTTGGAATGGTGTTGGTTATTCTATAAGTGCTTCCGAATCGAAGCTACTTTTATCTGAAAAGTATTTGCCAACTTAACCACTACTATCATGAGTTTATTAAAAGATGTACGAGTAGCAATTCTTGCTACGAATGGATTTGAAGAGTCAGAACTTACAGAACCCAGACGAGCATTAGAAAAAGAAGGAGCTGAAGTGTTTATAATATCTCCCGAGAATGATCATATCAAAGGATGGAAAAATGGGGATTGGAGTGATGAAGTAAAAGTAGATGCACGTGTAGATCAAGTCAGTGCCACGGACTTTGATGCCTTGATGCTTCCAGGAGGTGTGATAAATCCAGATTTATTGCGAAGGGATATGACGTCTGTTGCTTTTGTGAAAAGCTTTTTTACCGATCATAAACCAGTTGCTGCAATTTGCCATGGTCCTCAGATGCTCATTGAAGCAGGAGTGACAAATGGTAGGACGCTTACTTCCTTTGAATCTATTAGGAAAGATTTGGAGAATTCTGGAGCACATTGGATTGATGAAGATGTAGTGGTAGATAATGGATTAGTCACTTCCCGTAGCCCAAAAGATTTACCAGCATTCAATAAAAAAATGATAGAGGAATTCCGAGAAGGAAAGCATGCCGGTCAGACGGAGTAACATTGCTGCTTAAATAAAAGAGCCCGATTAAATATATTTAATCGGGCTCTTTTATTTAAGCATTTATAGATCCATTTTACAATTAACCTAAAACTGCTCCCACATGAAGAGCAAGATATAGAGCTCCTATCCCTTTTATGGAAATCGAACGCAGTATAGTTATATTGAAGGAAGATTTTTACCAAAAATCTAACTAAAACACCTAATATGTAGATTCCTAAAAGAGTTAATTGATAGATGATAGGCAAGTGAAATTACCTTAATGGTATGATACGAATAGCTTACGGACGCGTTTAGACATACTGAAATTTAGATTTTTTAATAACATGTGATTTCGTCAACCGTTAAATTTTTACCTCATTAATAGTTCAACTCCCAGCTCATGAAAAAACTAGTCCTTTTGTTCACCCTTTGTTTGGTCGCTTTCATTGCTTTTTCACAAGAAATCAAAGAGTCCACATTCCAGTCAATAATTCAAGAAGTCACTGTCTTTCTTTCGGGTGCACAAGTCTTCGAAACTTCAAGCGGGCAAGTTTCTGCCGGAGAATCATTTATTTTGATCAAGGGACTTTCTCCCTATTTAGATGAAAAAAGTATTCAGGTGAAAGGTATGGGAAATTTCACTATTCAGGCAGTAAACAAACGCCTTGACTATCTTTCTGAGCAGAAGAATGGAGCGAAATTACAAGCGCTTCAGGATTCTATCTACGAAATACAAAGAAACCAAAGTATAGAGTCTGCACGCCTAGAAGTCTTAAAGGAGAAAACTAGTTTGCTGAACGCAAATAAAAATATTGGGGGAACTCAGAATGGAGCTAGCCTTACAGAGCTGAAGCAGGCGATGGATTTCTACGATGCTGAGCTGATGAAAATCAAAACAGAGGAACTTAAAATTCAAGCGAATATTCAGAATGAAAATTCCGAAATGAATAAGCTACGTAATCAAATCACCTCAATGCAAGCCTCAGCATATGAATCAACCTCAGAAATCAGAATTCGAGTAAAAGCAGATCGAGCGGGTACTGCAAACTTCGAAATCAACTACCTTGTGGCAAACGCTGGCTGGTATCCTAAGTACGATGTGCGTGTGAAAAATATAAGTTCTCCGCTTTCACTAATTTACAAGGCTGAGGTTTACCAGAATACCGGAGTGGATTGGAAAGACGTTAAACTCAGGTTCTCGAATGGCAATCCTAATCAAGGTGGCCAAATCCCTGACTTAGAGAAGTGGGAGTTGAATTTCGCCAGACTGACGACGTTCAATCGGAGAACTCAAATTTTCGGCTCGGTGTCCGGCAGAGTTACAAGCGCTTCGGATGGTAGTCCACTTCCAGGCACGACAGTCATAGTAAAAGGAACAACCATCGGGACTGTCAGCGACGCAGAAGGGAATTATTCGCTTACCCTGCCTAACGGAGCCAGTCAATTAGTCGCATCCTTTATCGGATATCAGATGAGACAACTTCCAATTTCTTCCTCACAGATAAATATCTCAATGATGGAAGATATGCAGGCATTAAATGAGGTAGTTTCAATGGGGAATGCCTTACAAAGTAAAGTTGCTGGGATGGATATATCGAATAGAGAGCGAAGAATGAGTGCTCCTCAGATGAAGGTAGAAGATGCTAGCGGTATTGCCACTTCAGTGATTGAAAATCAAACAACCGTGGAAATTGAAGTTGCTGAGCCATATTCGATCAAGTCAAATGGAGAGCGGACCCTGGTGGATCTGAAAAACTTCCAAGTTGATGCTTCTTACAGATATTCTGTAGTCCCAAAGCTGGATGATGATGCTTTTCTAATTGCTGAAATCGCCGATTGGAGCAAGTATAGTTTGCTGCAAGGAGAAAGTAATTTGTATTTTGAAGATGGCTTTGTGGGCAGATCAATCTTGGATGGCTCCTCACTTCAGGATACATTGGAGATCTCCATGGGTCGTGACAGGAGTATTGTGATCAAGCGAGAGAAAAATGATGAGTTTTCCAAAAAGCGGGCAATCGGATCAAATACTACAGAAAGTAGAGAGTATAAAATCACAGTGAAAAATAATAAGTCTCAGGCAGTGACTATCAATGTGGAAGATCAGATTCCTGTATCAGTAAATTCAGATATTACGGTAGAAGCATTAGCTCTTTCCGGAGGAAAACTTGATTCACAGACTGGAAAAGTGACTTGGACTATCACTTTAGCACCTGGTGCTCAGGAGATGCTTTCTCTTCAATATGAGGTGAAATACCCGAAGAAGGAAAAAGTGATGTTGGATTAGAAATAAACTTAGTGTCAAAAATAAAAAGGGTTAAACTAACGTGGTAAGTTGGTTTAACCCTTTTTTAATAACAGAAATTTTAGCTGTTTCACCGAATGCAAATAAAAGCGCCAAAGATTAGATTAGAAGTACCCGTGGAAGCAGCTTAGGTATCCTAACTTTGGTCTTCCCGCCAGCTTAGACAAAATATTTACTCTTTAGTATCATTTCGCACAATTAGAACCCTCTATTTTTCCACCCAATAATTCAAATACCCTGAAGGTGTTTCAAGCACTACTTTGAAGATTTTGGATTGAGTGCCATTCAGTGAAAATGTTTTTTGGCCATCCTCTAAATTCACTTCGCCTACCAGCCAATAGTTGTCCAAACCACCAGTTTTGAAATCGTTGGTAGTAGAAACCCAGACTCTTCCCTTTTGCCCTTTGGAAAGTGATTGCCAGTTCATTGAAATTTCTCCATTTTTCAGTTCAGCTTTTAGATCAGTAGCATCTACTGGTCCAATAAATGGAGTTCCATCTAATTCCATGGCTATTTTTTTGGGAATCTTGATTCCCAGGTGGTATGCCATAGAGGGTAGGATATCCACCATTGCGGGTACTTGCTGGAAGTGTTGGTTTGTCATCTTGGCATTAGTTACAATCCAGATTCTTCGCTCACGATCTGATTGCCCGCCATGGCCAAATCCATCCAACTCACGGCCGTGGTCTGTGGTAATTACTATCAGCCAATCTTCTTTAAATGATTTTTCCCGGAATTGAACGGCCTCCCAAACACGCCCAATTTGCACATCAGCTTTTTGCAAACCTTCGATCATTTGAGGGCTATTGCCATAGGCATGTCCCATGTCATCAGAATATTGTAAATACATCCACGAAAGATCTGGACCTTCCTTCCGGATATGTCGAGCAGCTTCTTTGGACACCGCTTCATCGATTTGGTGGATATACTCTTTATCCTCTCCGTGCGGGAAATTCAAAGAGTCTAGCTCCAATCCATCAAAGAAATAGTCAAAAATAAAGTCGCCTGTTTCGGCCAAATTTACTCCGACTAATTTGGTTCTATTATCTAACCAAGTAGAATAAATCGCCGTTTTCTTACTTGGATCAGCCTCTTTCAGCATCCTGAAAATCGTCCAGTAATTATAATTCGGTGCCTCAATGTCATTGTCCCAGACATTGTGTTTGTTTGCCCAAACTCCTGTAAGAAGGGAATTGTAGCCCACTGCTGAGATGGTTGGAGTTTCTGAGTATGCACCTACTTCTCCGCCCATACTTGCTATCGCAAAGCCGCCCTCGGCAATGATTTTATCAATATTGGGTGTGGATACGGTATCAATGACATCTGCTGGAATTCCATCGAGAATCACGAAAAGAACTTTCTTGGCATTTATTTGAGCAAAAATCGGAGTAAGAGAAAATGCTAAAAAGGTGACTAATACAATTTTTTTCATGAGGAAGGCTTAGGCGTAGTTTATCTAAGTTAGCAATCAAGCAAAAATTCCTTCGCCAATCCAAAATCAACGTAAGATTATAAGGCCTATGATTTACTGTTGTAAATTGATCCTAAGATATTTTTACTAATTCAAACCATTGATTCAATGGACTTTCCTTAATTTGGTGTTGCAACTAAACTTGCCTACTATGAAAAATATTTTTCACCCTCAAATCACCCAAGAGCTTATCGATAGGATAAATGAGCTCACGCCAGAGACTACACCACGCTGGGGAATCATGCGAGTGGATCAGATGATGGCTCATTGTTCGGTAGCTTACGAAATGGCCTACACTGATAAACATGCCAAGCCTAATGCGTTTATGCGATTCATTTTGAAAATCTTTGTCAAAAATAGCGTTGTAGGTGACAAGCCTTATCCTAGAAATGGACGTACAGCTCCTGCGTTCATAATCGAAGAGCGTAGAGATTTTGAGACTGAGAAAGCACTTTTGATAGGTTATCTGGAAAAAACGCGTGACTTGGGAATTTCATATTTTGAAGGGAAAGAATCTCTGTCCTTTGGTCCACTAACTGCTCAGGAGTGGAATACACTCTTCTATAAGCATCTTGATCATCATCTCACACAATTCGGCGTATGATCCATCCAGCTAAATCTATTCGCACATTTATTGGTACCAAAAACTACGAAGAAAGCATCCGTTTTTATGAAGTGCTTGGCTTTGAAGTGCGATCAGTCGGTGAAAAGATGTCTGTAGTGGTAGTCAAGGAAAACCTTTCTTTCTACCTACAGGATGCCTATCTGAAATCCTGGTGTGAGAATTCTATGATCTTCTTGGAAATTGAATGTGATCTGGAGTCTTATTGGGAAGCGATCAAGGTGCTGGGTTTGCCAGATAAATTCCCGGGAACAAAGCTGAGCACAATTCAACATAACGACTGGGGCAATGAGTTTTTTCTTCACGATCCAGCCGGCGTTCTCTGGCATTTTGGGAATTTCAAATGAGCCCAAAATTTAATAATTTAAGTAAGGTTTAAGTTTTTGAAGTGATAAGTCGAACCCAATTATTCACCAATTCCAAACCGTACTCAGTCAAGTATGCTTCGGGATGATATTGAATTCCTAATATCGGAAGTTTCCGATGTGCAATACCCATTACTTCACCTGATTGCGTCTCCAAGATTACTTCTAATTCCTCAGGAATCTTATGTAATTGAAGTGAATGATAGCGTGTTACCTTAAAAGTTTCAGGGATTCCAGCTGTATAGGCATGAGAAATATTCTTTCTGACTTGATGCACTTTTCCATGAGTTGGAACAAAATTCTTTTTCAATGTAGCTCCAAAAAATTCGCCAATAGCCTGATGACCTAGACAAACTCCGAGGATGGGGACTTTATCGTGGTAGTGAGCTAAGATTTGATTGAGATTTCCTGCATCCCGTGGAATGCCTGGTCCAGGAGATAACAACAAACCGTCAAATTCCAATTTTTTGACTTCTTTCAGCGAAACATCATTGCGAAGCACAATTAATTCTTCGCCAGTCCGTCTCAACAAATCAGCTAGCATATGACTGAATGAGTCAAAATTATCAATCAGTAGTAGCATCTTTTACCTTATCCACTACCTCTTCCAACTTCTTCAAACTCTCTTCTATATTTGGAAAAAATGGCTCCACTGCAGCAACTATTGCAGGCGCGATGGGTTCTATGAAATAAAGCATTTCGGAATCTTTTGTCCATTTTTTAGGCATTTCCAGTTTAAATAAACCAGCCTGCCAGAAAAATAGGCTAATAAAAAATGCAGCTTTTACTGCGCCAAAGAGCGCTCCGACAATGGAATCTAAGGGACCTAATAACACCATATCCATGAGCTGCTTCAGTATCCAACCCGCAACTTTTATAAACAAAAGAGTTAATACAAAAACAACTACAAATCCCATAATTGGAAAGCCTAGGTTGAATTCGGTTACATTTTTTCCAAGCCAATCACTCATAGGATCCATGAAATTCAGTGCTAGTATCACTGCAATCACGAAACCAAAAAGCCCTAGAACACCAAGAAGGAAACCTTTACGGTATCCTTCATAGGTTCCTAGACCAAGAATGATCACGATAATGATATCTATGATGCTCAACTTAACTGTTCAATATAGCTTTAACCTTCTCTGAAATCACTTTTCCATCAGCCTTGCCAGCTAATTCCTTGCTCGCAACTCCCATTACTTTACCCATATCTTTTGGGCTTGATGCTCCAGTCCTAGTAATAATCTCTTGGATCGCAGCTGCGATTTCTTCATCAGTCAATGCTTTCGGCAAAAACTCTTGTAGCACAGCGAGTTCAGCCATTTCCACTTCATACAAATCAGGACGAGACTGCTGCTCATAGATGTCCGCAGAATCTTTACGTTGCTTAGCTGCTTTGGTCAACAACTTCAACTCATCTTCTTCTGTAATCTCAGCTTTTGCACCGCTTTTTGTTTCTTCCAAAAGAATCAGTGATTTGATAGATCTCAATGCTCCCAAACGGGTCTTGTCTCTAGCAATCATTGCTGATTTAATTTCGCCTTCTATTTTCTGCTTTAAACTCATTAGTCCTAAGTTTGTGTTACACTTCTTAATTATACAGACAAAAATACCTTTTTCGACTCGGATATGACCAAGCTTAGCGTAAATATTAACAAGATCGCCACCCTTCGTAATGCGCGGGGAGCCGATAATCCAAATGTAGTGCAAGTAGCATTAGATGTAGAACGTTTTGGTTCACAGGGAATTACTGTTCATCCAAGGCCTGATGAGCGTCACATTCGCTATCAGGATGTCATGGATCTGGCGAAAGTGGTGACTTCAGAATTTAATATTGAGGGCTACCCAGATCAGCGATTCATGGAAATGGTACGTTTGGTAAAACCTGCCCAAGCGACGCTTGTTCCCGATCCACCGACGGCGATTACTTCAAATAATGGCTGGGACACTATTACTCATCAAAGTATGCTAAAGGATATTGTGGCTGAACTCCACGAGTCTGGCGTGCGTGTTTCGATTTTCATCAATCCGGAGACCAAATACTTTGAGCCAGCAAAACTCACAGGCACAGATCGCGTAGAGCTTTACACCGAGCCTTATGCATCTCAATATCATATTGACCGAGATTCGGCAGTCAAGCCTTATGTAGAAGTGGCGGAATTGGCGCGGGAATTGGGAATGGGACTAAACGCCGGACATGATCTTGATCTTCACAATTTGGCATTCCTAAAACAAAGCATTCCATATTTGGACGAGGTATCTATCGGTCACGCGCTTGTATGTGACGCGCTTTATTATGGTCTGGAAAATACGATTCAGATGTATAGACGAAAACTTGAGCTGTAAGACAGAAGACCGGAGACAGAAGACCAGAGGTAGTCAGTGGATGGGAACTAGGAGAAAATAAAATTGTAAGTGAACTGAGATGAAGGTAAGAGGTTCATAGGGTCTCGTAAATCCAAAATCAAAAATCGTAATTTTAAAATGAAGTTAAATTTCAAGAAATTAGGCTCTGGAAAACCATTAATCATCCTTCACGGACTTTTTGGTTCAGCAGACAATTGGTTTAGTATTTCTAAAGAGCTTAAAGACAACTTTACGCTTTACCTCGTTGATCAACGTAATCACGGCGATTCTCCTCAATCATCTGAGTGGAATTACGAGGTAATGGTTGAAGACTTGAAGGAACTTATGGATGATGAGGGCTTGAAAAAAGCTTTCTTGATGGGGCATTCTATGGGTGGAAAAACGGTAATGAACTTTGCGTTAAAATATCCGGAGAAAGTAGATAAATTGATAGTTGCCGATATTGCACCGCGATTTTATGCTGTACATCATCAGAGTATTCTGGAAGGTTTAAATTCACTTGATCTTACCGAAATTCAATCTAGAAAGGAAGCCGACGACGAATTAGCCAAATATATCCCAGAAATTGGTGTTCGGCAGTTTTTGTTGAAAAGCCTCGGTAGAGATGTTGATGGTTTTATGTGGAAAATCAATCTTCCCGTAATCACTGAGAACATCAATGAGGTAGGGACTGCATTGCCGGAAGGTCAAAGTTTTTCAGGTCCTACACTTTTCATGGCAGGGTCAAATTCAAGTTACATTCAGCAGTCAGATTTGGATGACATTGATGCATTTTTCCCACACAATGAAGTGGAATTCATCGCAGACGCTGGACATTGGTTACATGCTGAGCAACCTGATGCGGTGATTGACGAAATCAGAAGGTTTTTGAAATAACCTTATAATCAACTTCTTGGAACATTTCACGAAAGTTTCTGCTCTCAGCAAGTCCTATTTCACCTAACTTTCCGTTCTTTTTAAAACAACACACCTAAAATGGCCAAAGGAAAACTCTTCCTCATACCGAATATACTAGCAGACAATACGCAAGATGCTGTCATTTCACCTCAGGTGAAAGAGGTAATCTTGAATACCAAAGTGTATCTAGTGGAGAATATGCGAACTGCACGTCGATACATCAGCAGTCTCAAATTGGGGGTGAATCTGGAACAAATTCACATGGAGATCTTGGACAAAGGCACCTCGTCGGAATTCATCAACCGACTCATGCAACCCCTTATGAATGGTGCTGACATCGGAATTATTTCAGAAGCGGGTTGCCCTGGTATTGCTGACCCTGGAGCTCTGGCTGTGGAGCATGCACATAAAAAAGGTATTCAAGTTGTGCCACTTTCAGGGCCAAGTTCCATGTTTATGGCATTGATGGGGTCTGGTTTTTCTGGACAATCTTTCGCTTTTCACGGTTATTTACCTATTGATAAGAAGGATAAAACTGCAGCAATCAAGAAGCTCGAAGCTGAATCTCTTCGTGAAAGAAGGGCGCAAATCTTTATGGAAACTCCTTTTCGCAACAATCAATTGCTGGAAGATCTGCTTCGGGTGCTTTCTCCTCAGACAAAGCTTTGCATTGCAAAAAATATCACTGGATCAGACGAGATGATCCTGACCAAAACTGCAGAAGAATGGAAGAACTTTCCATTTGACTTGCATAAAATTCCTACTGTTTTCATACTTCAAAGCTTTTAAAATATGTTTACGATAGACGCCCATCTTGATTTGAGTATGAATGCACTGGAATGGAATCGCGACCTGACATTATCCGTTTCAGCAATCAATGCCAGAGAAAAGGGGATGTCTGACAAACCTGATCGAGGAAATGCAATAGTTTCTCTCCCAGCTTTGAGAGAAGGTAATATAGGCTTGGTCGTCGCTACGCAAATTGCTCGCTATGTTGCGCCGGGTAATTCGCTTCCTGGCTGGAATTCTCCGGCTCAAGCTTGGGCTCAAAGTCAAGGTCAGTTGGCTTGGTATCAGACTATGGTACAACAAGGCGAAATGGCACAAATCACGAATCTTGTTGAATTGGATGCGCATCTCGCACTTTGGGAAAATGGAGAAGATAATTCTAGAAAGCCAGTAGGTTTTATTCTTTCTCTCGAAGGAGCAGATTCAATTGTGACGGTTGATTATTTAGAAAAAGCATACGAATATGGACTTAGAGCACTTGGGCCTGCTCATTACGGACCTGGTAGATATGCGCACGGCACAGATGCTTCAGCTCCCTTGAATGCGGAAGGGAAAGCATTAATTCGCAAAATGGATGAGCTGGGAATAATCTTAGACACTACACACCTATGCGATTTGGCTTTTTGGGAAGCGCTGGAGATTTATAATGGGCCAGTGTGGGCAAGTCATAATAATTGCCGGGCACTGGTAGACCACAACAGACAATTTTCGGATGAGATGATCAAGGCATTGGTTGATCGTGGTGCTGTGATCGGTGCAGCCATGGATGCCTGGATGCTGAGCCCAGGGTGGGAAAGAGGTAAATCTACGCCGAAAGAGAGAAATGTGACATTAAACACCGTGTTGGATCACATGGAACATATTTGTCAGATAGCCGGGAATGCCAATCACATAGGAATTGGTTCTGACCTGGACGGAGCTTTTGGTACTGAACAGTCTCCTCACGATATAAATACAATTACTGATCTTAATACTATTGCAGAGTTGCTTCGCAAAAGAGGTTTTACAGAAAAAGACATCGCCAAAGTCATGCATGGTAATTGGCTAAAATTTCTACGAAAAGCCTGGTCCTGATTTTATAGTGGACACTAGCTAGCCCTTTTCTAAAACAGATTAGGGCTTTTTTTTGGTAGTGATTTAATCACTGAGATCACAGAGGTTTTCCCGGAGGTCCCCAATGGAAAAATAGTATGCATTGATTCGATGTCTCAAATTAGGATTTCTGTCCGTGCCTGAATAGCAGGATTAAAAACTGAGATAGGACACTTTTTTTATTTTTACAGAATAAAACACTCCATTCATCCCAAAACAGGAAAGTATCTTTTCCATTTTTACCTATCTTAAAAATCTGAGCAAATCTTGATTGCTGTCGGGACTCTTTTTCATTGATTTACTTTTAAACAAACCTAAAATGAAACCTATAGTACAAATATCCCTAGATCTTACGGACATTGATGAGGCTCTGGAAACGGCTGCCTTGGCCTTGCGTGCTGGAGTAGATTGGCTGGAAGCAGGTACTCCACTTATTCTAGCTGAAGGTCTTCACGGAGTCAGGAAATTGCGGGAAGCTTTTCCAGGAATTCCTATTGTGGCCGATCTCAAAACCATGGATGGAGGCTATCTGGAAGCTGAAATGATGGCGAAAGCTGGTGCAACTCATGTAGTCGTGATGGCAAGAGCACATGCCGAAACCATCAAATGCGTGGTGCAGGCAGGAAAAGATTATGGAGTGAAAGTGATGGGTGACAATTTGGGATGCCCAGATATGGTGGAGGGAGCTAGATTTTTAGAGGATCTGGGATGCGACTATGTGATTCATCATATCGGTTACGATGAGCGGAGAGGTATTGCCGCAGCTGGCCATAGAATGCCGAGTCCGCTCGATCAATTACGAGAAATTGTGAAGGCAGTGAATGTACCAGTTCAGGCAGTTGGAGGACTAACTCTAGAGCAAGCGATTCAATGTCCCCAATTCGGCGCTCCTCTGGTGGTTCTCGGTGCGCCTCTGACAATAGACGCAGATGCTTTCAAAACTGCAGATGGAGATCTCGAAGCCTCTTTAAGGAAGATTTGCGCAGCAATCCATTCTCAAACTATCAACAAATATTAAACTCATTATTTTATGTCAATTTCAGGTAAATCAGCCGCCGTAGTTAATTTTTCAGAGAAAAAAGGCTCAGTGGAAATCAGAGAAATTCCCATTCCAGAAATTGGGGATGAAGATATTCTTTTGGAAGTAGAAAATGTCGGCGTTTGCGGAAGCGATCTGCATCAATGGACCTCAGATCATTCATGGCCAGTGAATTATCCCGTGGTTTTGGGCCACGAGTTTGGGGGCAAAATCGCTGTGGTCGGCGACAGAGTAGCTGGATGGGAAATAGGCGATCGCGTAGTCAGCGAGACAGCAGCAGTGATCGATCCTCAAAACCCTATGAGTAAAAATGGCTTGTACAACCTGGATCCTACCAGAAAAGGATTTGGCTACGGAGTGAATGGTGCAATGACGAGATTCGTGAGAGTTCCTGCTAGATGTTTGCACCGTGTGCCTGCTGGATTGTCATTCGAAGAAGCTTGCCTCACCGAACCTTGCTCAGTTGCTTACAATGCAGTAGCTGTTAATTCTCACATCAAACCAGGAGATCGGGTAATTGTAATCGGTCCAGGAACCATCGGGATTCTTTGCGCAGCTGTTGCGAAAATCTGTGGAGGTGATGTAGCTATTTTGGGTTTAGAAAAAGATCGCGGAAGACTGGAAATTGCAAGAAGCTACGGTGTCACTCCGATCATCAATGACGCTTCAGAATGGGCGAGAAAAACCGATGGCTTGGGAGCAGACTTGATTATCGACGCGGCAGGACATAGCTCTACTTTAAAAATCGCAATGGATTTAGTACGACCTAATGGACAAATCACCAAGGTGGGATGGGGACCAACTCCCTGTAATTTTTCTCTGGATCCTTTGGTACAAAAAAATGTGCGACTTCAAGGAAGTTTCAGTCATAACTGGCCGATTTGGGAAAAAGTCATTGGGCTACTTGCCAGCGGAATTCTGGATGTGAAACCCATCATCGGAGGCGTTTGGCCGATTACAGAATGGCATGAAGCTTTTGAGAAAATGCATAGTGGAGAAGTGGTGAAAAGTGTGCTAAAACCAGTTTAATATGCGGTTAAAAGGTAAGGTCATTATAATTACCGGAAGCACGATGGGCATTGGGAAAGCTATTGCCAGAAAGGCTGTTTCAGAAGGTGCAAAAGTGATCATCCATGGATTAGAAGAAGATCTAGGAGCGGATGTGGTAAAGGAACTCGGTGATAAAAATGCAAGGCTTCATATTGAAGAAATCTCAGCAGATGGCGCTGCCCAGCGATTAGTGGACTTATCCATTAATTCTTGGGGTCGCTTAGATGCGATTGTGAACAATGCCGCCCTTGTGGTTCCCTCGAATATTATTACTACCGACAAAGAATTTTTGAATAGAGTTCTGGAGGTAAATACCATTGCTCCATTTCAGCTAATTCAGGCAGCACTTCCTTATCTCGCAGATAGTCACGGAGCAGTTTTAAATATAGGCTCGGTGAATGCCTGGAGCGGAGAGCCAAATTTATTGGCTTACAGTATTTCCAAAGGCGCTTTGATGACGATGACAAGAAATCTAGGCGATGTGCTTATTCGAGAATATGGCGTAAGAGTAAACCAAATTAATCCCGGCTGGGTACTCACAGAGAAGGAAATCGAGCGAAAAAGAGAACATGGACTAGCGGATAATTGGTACGAAGATTTGCCTGCATTGTATGCTCCTGCTGGTAGAATACTTTGGCCAGAGGAAATAGCAGCTGCTGCGATTTATTGGCTTTCGGATGAAAGTGGGCCGATCAGCGGACAAGTGATAGATCTGGAGCAATATCCTATGATTGGCAGAAATGCTCCCAAAGACACGAGTACAATTCCTCATAGATAAATGAGAGATTATCCCCAAAGATTGCAGTTGCCTTAATGCCTTTGCTTATCAGGCTGGAAGACAGAAGACGGGAGACAGAAGAGGCCTAAATGCTTGCATTTACCAATTCCTAAAACACATCTGACTTTTGCTTCAATCGGATAGAAAACTCATACAAATTCAAACTTAAAAACATTACACAATGCCAAAAATAGCCGCCTTCCCCAAAGCCTTTATGCATGCACTTTGCAAGGACGGAAGCATGAAAATTTCCGAATGGATAGAACTTGCCTCAGGATTAGAAATTGATGGACTGGAGTGGTATGCCGGGTTCCTTGAAATGGAGAAAGAAGAAAACTGGCGTCAATTCCGCAGAATGGTGGAGGATAAAGGAATGGTCATCCCCATGATGTGTTGTTCCCCAGATTTTACTCATCCAGACAAGGCTTTTCGAGAGAATGAAATTCAGAAACAGAGGCGTTGGATAGAGATGACGGACGAGCTTGGTGGGAAATACTGCCGGGTTCTATCTGGTCAGTATCGCCCTGAACTTTCCGAAGATGAGGGAATTAAATATGCTTCAGAGTCTATTCAAGCCTGTTTACCTTATGCAAAATCCTTGGGGATTACGCTTATTTTGGAAAATCACTACAAAGATGACTTTTGGGATTACCCGGAATTTGCCCAGAAAAGAGAACTTTTCACCAAGCTGGTCAAAAGCATTCAGCATCCGAATTTCGGCGTGAATTACGATCCTAGCAATGCTTTTTTAGCGGGTGAAGATCCGCTTGACTTGCTTTATGAAGTTTCCGAACGTGTCGTCACTATGCATGCCAGTGATCGATTTTTGAAGTATGGCACAATTGAAGATTTGAAAAAAGAAGAAGGTGGTGCAAAAGGATATGCAGCGAGACTAAGTCATGGTGAAGTCGGAAAAGGCATGAATGATTACGATGCGATTTTCACAGAATTGAAGAGGGTAGGTTTCGACAATTGGATCAGCATAGAAGACGGAGTGGATGGCATGGATCAGCTGGAGCGATCTGTGGCTTTTTTGAAAAAGAAAATATCTCAATATTGGCGATAGTCATGGAAGATTTTAGATATGCGATTTACGAGATTTCTTTGACCCTTAAAGATTTTTGAAATTTCAATGATTTTCGCGAGCCTGATTTTAGCCTCAAAACTCAATCAATAATTTACCGACCTTTTCAACCATGAATAACTACACTATTACATCTATCCCCACTCAATGCTTACTCGGTGAAAGTCCTTTTTGGCATGTATCACGCCAAAGTTTTTTTTGGGTGGATATAGAAAACGGGAAGTTATTTGAACATCATTTGGCCACAGGAAAGACAAACACCAAATCGTTTCCTCATCGTTTAACCTTGATTTTGGAGGGGGAGGGGGGCGAATTGATTTTGGCACTAGATCGAAAGATCGCTTCCTACGATTTGGACACTGAAGTCCTGACTTGGCAGACCGAAGTAGAATCAGATCTTCCACTTAATCGCTTCAACGATGGCAAGTGCGATGCGAAAGGGCGGCTTTGGATTGGAACCATGAGTACAAAGTTTACCGAAGGCTCAGGGTCTTTGTATCGGGTTGGGAAAGATTTGATTCCGGAGATGCAATTGGATCAATTGACGATTTCAAATGGGATGGCTTGGACAGCAGACAATCAGACTTTTTACTTTATTGATACGCCGACTAGGAAGATCAAATCTTACCACTTTGAGTTAGAAAAAGGTGAAATTAAATATGACCGTGTTGCTATAGAAATCCCCGATGACTTGGGGTTTCCTGATGGGATGTGCATAGACCAAGAAGGCATGCTTTGGGTGGCGCACTATGGAGGTTCGGGAGTTTATCGCTGGAATCCGACCACAGGAAAATTACTCGAAAAAATTGACCTACCAGTTCCGCACATTACATCTTGTGCTTTCGGTGGAGAAAACCTAGATACATTATTGATCACCAGCGCTCAGGAAAATATGAGTTCAGACCAATTGAAAGAATATCCTTTAAGTGGAGATGTGTTTTTGGTGAAGACTGAGACGAGAGGCTATGAAGCTGATCGGTTTATAATCTAACCTAACTGGCATCTTATTTTGTGGGTGTTTTACTGTTGATCTTAAAAAATGAGCATCTTTTACATGCCGGATTAAATACCAACAGTTGATCAATACATTGAAAAGTCAGTTTCATAGTATAGTAATTTTGAAATAAAAAAAGCTGGCCTATATAGACCAGCTTTTCAATTAAAATACTATCAACAATTACCAAGGTGTAGTAGTACCCTGATACAACCAGGACTTAGACCATTGACTGTCTTTTCCAAAGCCTCCAGAATAGTCAGTTAACTGTAAGTTTTCAATTGCTTTATTGATATTGATCGAATTGTTGTTGTATTCATCATTTCCATATTGAAATCTCAATGCTACGCGTGGCTGTGGAGATTGCGGACCTGCAGCCAAAGAAGGAAAGCCTGTTCTTTTGTAATCCGCAAAAGACTCAGCAGCTGCAGTCCAGCTTGAAACCCATTTTTGAACCATAATCTGCTCAAGGGTATTGTTGAAAGCCACTCCGTCCTCAGCTAAAAACTTAGACAATTTACCTGCTTGACCCCAGCTTGCTAAAGATTTTTCTATCCCAGCATTGTAATTCTCTTGTGCAGATCCTACTGACCAACCGTTCAATGCCGCTTCAGCAAAAATGAAACTTACTTCCGCCGAAGAAATCAACCTTGCTTTAAGAATATCTCCAGTCGACCCTGCAGTCTGATAGATATCTGCCAAAGTGGATACATGTTGATTGTGAGTACCCTGACCAGGCGAAGGGTTCCCATTATAGGATTCGGGTATCACTAAAGCAGGGGGTAGGCCTACATATAGAGCATCATTTAAGCTGATCAAATCAGGATTATATCTTCTGGTAAATTTATCTTTTGGGTACAATACCACAAAATCATCAAATGGCAACGTTAGCACACCCAAGGGCTCGCCGTTCCTCCATATGTTGTTATCTGTAGCAGTTGCTAAAGTTTTGTCAGCTACCCATTGAACCCTTACAGGTGCAAACCAAACAGTCAGCCTAGGATCATTAGTCCCAATCAATTGGTCTAAGAAAGTCTGAGAGGCTTGATATCGTGTAAAATCATCTGGATTTAATTTTACATGCCGAGTGAGCCAGATGTCGCTAGCCCCACCAGTATAATCTAGCGCAGCATCATGAGATGCATTCTTTATGTAATCTCCAGAGGCATAAATAGCTTCCACACCTGCCTTTGCCTCAGCAGGCATTTTAACAGAAATCCTCATGTAATACCGAAGCAATAGTGAATTGGCAAATCTTTTCCACTTTTCCACATTTCCATTGAAATACAGGTCATTTGCAGGAACTACTCCAGTATTATTTGCATTTTCGAAAAGCTGAACTGCTGCTTTGAGATCCGTAATGATCCCTTTGTAGATGATTTCCTGACTGTCAAATTGTGGAAATTGAAAGTCCATAGAGTTTTCATTTCCTTTTAATGCATCGGTATATGGCGCATCTCCCCATAAATCAGTGATATTCCCAAATACAAATGACTTCATCGTCAAAGAGACTCCTTGGAAGAATTTACTTTCCATTGTTACTGCTCTATTATATAGCAGATCATTATTCCTTAAAATATCATACCATCCAGTCCAACTCATATTTTCCCATGAATATGTATTATGACCTCCATACCAGCCATTTTTCTGGGTATGTTGTACAGCGCCAGCCAAGTCGTTGACGCCAAGACTAGCATAATTTTGAGCAGATGCTGCCAAAATTGTTGGCATTAATAAGTTTGGGTTTACCTCCGTAGGATCTATTCCATAAGGATTGACATTCATTTCATCCAGCTTTTGATCACAGGCTGTCAAAGCAAGCCCACAAATCAAAGTCATCAAAAGTGCCTTAAATATTTTAGATGTATTTTTCATGATTCTTTGATTTGAAATTAAAGGTTAAAATTCAACTTAAAGCCCAAAGGAAAACTCCATGGCAACACATTTTGTCGCTCAATGCCCTGTCTGAATTGGGAGGAAGTATTTCCTTGATTTTCCCCACTTGCCCAGAAGGCTCTTTCAGGATCAATCCCAATATCAGCCTTAGTCCAGACCATCAGATTTCTAGTATAAATCGATAATGTAGCATTTCTGAATTTCCCAAAATTAGGGAGTCGGTACCCAACACTTAACTCTCTCAATTTGATAAATGAAGCATCAAAAGTTACCTGCTCATTGAATCCCCACGGATAGGTATTTGTGATTGGGTATATGTTGGTTCCTGTCCCGCCTAAATGTTCAGTATATACGTCATCGCTTAAGTCGTTTGGTGTATCACCACCAGACACTAGAATAACTCCCGGGATAAATGCTCCGTCATTTCCATTTTTGTCGACAGGAAATCCACCTGTAGCTGAAGTGTGCCCTCCTACTCTAGGGAAATTTCCAGGTCCAGGAATAATGTATCGATCTGGATCAGATTTCAATAGCGCAATTAATTGGTCTGTGGATAAAAGTCCACCTGGAGTCATATTATCCAGCTGCCTTTGGGATTTCCAATCAGACTCACCATATCTATAGGTAAATGACATAAACTCCCCACCTTGTCTCCAATCAAAACTAGCACTGATCACAAACCTCTTAATATTCAATGAAGTCTGTAGACCCAATTGGAAATCAGGATTGAAATTCCCGACTTTTCTAAGATTTTCTGTATGCGAAAGCTCTTGCCATTCTCCATTATTATCCAGTACTGGCCATTTGTAATAAGGGGAACTAGGATCCTCTACTGCCACAAATCCTCTACTATACATGTCACCAATTTGTTCACCGATAAAGGTGATCGCTCCTCCACCGTTTTCAGACCAAAGAGTGATTCTATCCAATCCATCAGCTAGTTCCACCACGGTAGTTCTGTTTCTAGACCAATTAAGATCTACATCCCAAGTAATATCTTTTTTACTCAAGACTGTAGCTCCAAGAGACAGTTCAACTCCTGTACTTCGCATCAAGCCTGCATTAATCAGACGACCTGAATAGCCAGATGACGAAGGTAGATTCACAGAGAAAATTTGATTCCTATTATCTATCTGGTAAAGGGTGCCCGTAAAACGGAGTTTGTTACCGAACATCTTCAAATCAATGCCACCTTCATAGGAAGTCGCTTGCTCAGGTTTCAGGTCAGGATTCAAAAGCCCAGAAGGCATACTTGCAGTATTGATCGAGTTATAGACTCCAGATCCTAAGTTTGGTAACAAATTATATGGCCCAGTATCATTTCCTACTTGTGCATAACCAAACCTAAATTTCAACAAATCTATAGATTCAGGCATATTGAAAGTATAGTTTACCAACCAGCTCAAAGATGCAGATGGATAGAAGTAGGAGCGATTATCTTTAGGCAAGGTAGAAGACCAATCGTTTCTAGCTGTCAAATCCAAGTATAGTTGATTTGCATAGCCAAAGGATGCTAGTCCATAGATAGAGTAAATCCCTTTCTCATAGTAAGAATTGTTTACTGATCTGTTGTTTGCAGGGATGTTTTGCACATTATAAATACCCGGAATAACCAAGCCATTGTTTCTATCACCACCTACTCCTACACTAGTGCTTTTTCCAAACTGATTCATGATATTTCCTCCAACAGAGGTATTAACATCAAGCTTTCCGAATTTTTTATTCCAGGAAGCCAAAAAATCAGCATTGGATTCTTGTCTTAAAATATCAGTCACATAATATCCTCCTCGTGCCATTCTGCTGTAACTATAAGGGATCTTTGTCTCCTGATTCTCATCAGACCTATCCAATAAATATCTCACACGAAAGTTCAGCGCTTCAGAAACCTTATAGTCCAAGGCTACATTACCATAGATCCTATCTCTAACGAAACCATTTTCCATTCCATAGGCTATGAAATATGGGTTGTCACCAGCAGTGGTTCGGATTTGCTGTACCCCTTCCTGGCCTGGAACCCAGATGTCACGCATTTTCTCATAATCTACATAAGGAGATGTATATACTGCCTCAAGTGGATTTGCTCTTCTATCACCTGTACTCGGCCGATCATTAGATTTACTATTGGTGTAATTGAGGTCGGAAGTGAATGTTAGTTTATCTGTGATTTTATGGGTCAATGAGGTAGAGTAGCTATTTCTGAATAAATCAGAATTAGGGATCATACCCTGATGAATCATATTAGAATACGAAATCCGAAAAGTGGACTTATCATTTCCACCGTCAATAGCAAGATTATTTGTAGAGGTCACTCCCGTCTGCATGAAGTCCTTCATTGCATTAGGATATGCTAGCAATTCAGTAGGAATTTGTTTTCCGTTTTCATCCAAAGGACTATCCCATTGAATAGCCAAATTATTAGCATTCAGTTGAGGACCTCCCCAATAGGCTGATCCTTGATTAAAAACTCCTTCTCTATTTCCGTTGGCGTACTTGTAATGGAAATCTAGCAATCGGGTAGGTCTTTCAAATACATTACTTGTAGAAAATGAAACTCCTAAGTTATCCCCAGCTTTTCCAGATTTAGTAGTAATTATAACTACGCCATTCCCTGCTCTTGTGCCATAGAGAGCAGCAGCACTTGGACCTTTCAGTACAGAGATACTTTCGATATCATCAGGATTTATATCTGAGATCGCATTACCATAATCTACCTGATTGCCATCGCCATTTTGACTGATATTATTAAGAGAATTGGACATTGGTACACCATCTACTACAAAAAGAGGCTGGTTGTCCGTCGTCAAGGAAGTAGCTCCTCTTATTACCATGCTCATGGAAGAACCTGGCCCACTAGTTTGACTAATAGTAACCCCAGGTATTCTCCCAGATAAAGAGCTCAAGACATTTTCCTGAGAAACCTCAGTGAGCTCATCACCTGAGACTGAAGCAACATCATAGCCCAGAGATCTTTGGTCTCTTTTGATCCCAAGGGCTGTCACAACCACCTCTGACATATCAGATGCAGTTTCGTCCATAGTGATATTAATCACTGACTGGTTTCTTAATGTCACCTCTTGAGATACAAAACCGACATATGAAAAAACCAAAATTGAAGCAGGGCCAGCCACCTCAAGGGTATAAGTCCCATCAATTTCTGTGACAGTCCCATTGCTGGTTCCTTTCTCTAAAATAGTTACTCCTGGCAATGGAAGTCCATCGACACTGGAAGTTATTTCACCACTTACCGTCTGCACTTGAATTGTATTCCGCAGCTCATAGGAATACATGCTTCCTCCAAATGCACTCGCAAGTGGGAGGACAGTTATTCCCACCAGCACTAGCATTTGCCAGAGAATCTTGGGAATTACATATTTGGAAAAATGTCTCATAAGCATTTAATTTAGTATAGGGTTTGAAATTTATTTTGCATTGTTTTTTTTGTCATTTAGATCACTGGATACTATTGCGTCGAAATACTCTTTGAAAGCTTCATCTACTTCATTCGATCCCGAATTCTCATCAAGAGTTTGCAGAAAAATGAATAACTCTGATTTAGTTATTTCACCTTTCGACAATTTTTCAAGTAATTCTTTAAAATTGATATTTTCCATAAATCCACACTTCATCTATAATACCCCGTATCACAAAAATGAGACTACTAGCTCCTTGTTACCAATAGGTTAAATCAAAAGGATAGCTGTACTCAATTTCTTAATAGAGGCCTGACTGAAAAATCTAAAAATTTGACTTGCGGCTATCAGAAGAGGGTGAGAAGAGGGAATTTGCCTTTTAGAACTACTTAAAAAAGTTGTAGTGCACGTAATAAATAAGATCGGATCCTGATTTCTTGAAATATTTACCTCCCCAATTGGCTTCGATAGATTCAGCCTTCGGATTAAATCAGGCAATAGGAGAGGGGAAAGTACAGTGAGGCTGCGCTCTCCCCAGCTTTAGTCTATACATCTGCTGACACAGAGTAGATCGGACAGCCAAATCAATTTGATTTAGCTAGTGGCTCAAGTAATGTTAGTATAAAAAATTTATCGATTTATGTCTTTTGTTTGAGAGCCAAATCGTAGCCTATATTCATTGGGAGCAAAACCAGTTACTTGCTTAAATAGTCTTGATACATTTTTGCTATCCGGAAATCCTAAATCAAGCGCAATTTCAAAGATAGTTTGATCAGAACTGAGGAGTTTTAGCGCAAACTTTTCCATTCGAACTTTGGTAATATACTTATAAATGGGAAGGCTAGTCACGCTTACAAACCTCTTTTCCAAAACTCGCCTAGAAAGAGGGACTTCATTGACCACCTGATCTACCAAGATGTTCTTATCCAAATGTTTATGAATGAAAGCCAATGCTTCCGCCACATATTCGTCAGAGGAGGCATACATATCAGTAGATGAGCGTGTGATAACTTTTTCAGGTAAAACCATGATATTTCTGCAAGCTCTGCTGCCTTCACGGATCATTTCTGCCAGTAACCTTGCTGTTTCATAACCACCCCGCACGATACTTAGCTCAATGCTCGATAAGCCAGGGTCAGAAAGCTCACAGAGCATCACATCATTATCCACTCCCAATACAGCCACATCCTGCGGCACTCTAATATTATTGTGATTACAAACTTCAATGATATGCATACCCTGGTTATCATCGCATGCCATCAAGGCGACTGGTTTTGGTAGACTTTTGAGCCACTTATAAAGTGACTTGCTTTTGTAATGCCAGATATCAATGGACCTTGCTTTTTTATGCTCAAAATAATTAACATTGTATCCAGCATTTTGGATGGCAAACTCAAAGCCTTTGGCACGCTCCCGCGACCAAACAATGTTATTGAAACCATAAAAAGCAAAATTGTAATAGCCTTTTTTTAAAAAATACTCAGCCCCCATGATACCTGTGCTCTTGTAGTCTCCGGTAATATTTGGAATATTCTGGAATCTCTCTTTGAAATCCTGTGCTATTACCGGAATATCTCCAGCTTCAAAGCCTTTCTCCATCTCATTATATAGCTGCCCAATTATTCCGTCAGCCTTCCATTCTTTTGCCCATTTCAAAATTCCTTTTACACCCATCATCTCACGGTAATAAAGTGGCATTCTACAGAATGTCCAATGTCCGTGCTGACTTGAATAGTTGCTAATTCCTTTAAGCAGGTCTTTGCTATAATCTTCAGCAAAATCCAATAATAAAATTACTCGATACATGTTATCAGTTGAATAATTCTTTTACGCTCTTTACTCGGGCATTGGAAACTAATGGTTTTGCCCAAAAACCTATATAAATAATATAGCATAACGGAACAAATAGAAAAAACATAGCCGTCTGAAGAGTTACTATATCCGCCAACGCTCCTATAATCAAGGGCACTACAGCTCCTCCTACTATGCCTGAGCATAAAATACCAGTGAACGTGCCATGTGAGAAATCAAGTGAATTTAAAGCCAAGGAAATGAGGATTGACCACATTACTGAAAGACAAAAGCCGGAAAATGAAAACGCATATAATACAAGAGACCCTTCAGCGAGTAATCCTGTCAAAAGAGAGACGACTGCGCCTGCGGCAAATACAATCAATACTAATTTACTGTCCAAAAACTTAAGTAAAAGTAAACCTAGAAGACAGCCCAATGTCAATAACCCCCAGAAGTAGGATATAACCTGAGCTCCACCTGTTGCTGGGTCCACTCCATGATACTCCTGCAAAAACTGGCTAACCCAATTGGCAATTCCTTGTTCCAGACCGACATAGGAAAAGATTCCGAAGAAATAAATCCAAACCATTTTTTTACGCAAGAGACTCAGGAGGTCTTTGCCTATATCCACCTTTTCATCATCTTTTAGATCTACTTTGGGAAAGCGAGAAAATCCGATCAGTAAGAGCATTAAACAGGCCACTACAGCAAAGACAAAATATACAGAAACCCATTTCATGTCAGCTGGAACCCAATTCTCTAACATCTTAATCCAAGAAGGCGCAGTGGAGGAATAGAGATTTCGATCTAAGTAAGTATAGAGCATAGGACTGAGAAAAGAGGCAGTTCCAAATGCTAGCTGCCCCAATACCGAGTTAAATGCAAAGTGTTCTTTACCTCCAGCCACTCTCAAAAGAGGATTGATCACCACTTGGAGAATTGCCATTCCCATCCCAATAATAAAGAGCGATACCAAGGAAGAGCCAAATCGAGGGTTGAACCCAAACATCAACGCACCGAGAGCTGCCAAACTAAATGCTAACAACAGCGTGTTTTTTTCTTTCCATCGCTCGACAAAAAGTCCAGCAGGAAGGGACATCAAGCCATAGGCTACAAAAAAAGAAAAGGGTAAAAACCCAGCTAGCATGTAGCTTAAGGAAAAACTATCTATGATTCCTGGTATGATTGGACCAAGAATATTGGACATCAGGGAAATAACGAAAAATATCAAAATAATTAAATACAGCAGTCCATTTTGCTTCTTCGTAATCGATTTGCTGATTTTCATGTTTTGATTTTTTTGATTTTAAAATTTTAAGATTCCTTAAAACATGTAAAAAAAGAAGTTTTAACTGTTTGTTCAGCCAAAATAAATATTAAATAACAATAGTCCATTTTGAAATTCAAAAGGTAACATAAGTAAATCAACCAAACTCACCAAGTAGTCCTCATATAAAATACAATTGTACCTTTTGTATAATATAACCACAGGATTTGGTTTAAAAACGAATTTCCCAAGCTATCACTAATTCCACTTTTACACTTTAAGTATATGCTCCGATTTTTACTTTCATTCTTATTTGCTGTTGCATTGCTTCCACCAATCCTTTTGGCACAGGAAAACAAAGCTCTTACCATTCTAGACGAATCCATTTTCCCAATTCAGGAGCAGCATGCACATGGTAGTAGTATTGTATATCTCCCGAATGGAGACTTGCTTACTGCCTGGTTCCAAGGGTCGGGTGAAAGGGAAGCAGATGATGTCAGAATCATGGGAGCGAGAAAAAAACAAGGACAAGATCATTGGACCAAACCCTTCTTAATGGCCGACACCCCAGGAATACCCGATTGTAACCCTGTGTTGTTTTTAAATCAAAATAATGAGCTCTTTTTGGTGTGGATCGCGGTTATGGCAAATAGCTGGGAACAGTCCATTCTCAGAGTTAAAAGAAGCACTGATTTCACCAAAGAATCAGCCCCGAAATGGACATGGCAGGACAATATCCTTCTTAAGCCAGGTGAAGAATTTGCGGAAGAAGTAGAAAGGAAATTTTCTGAGCTTGCCGATTCAGGTTTAGGCTGGGCAGAGTATGCTCCACGATATAAAGATATGATAATCGACGCTTCCCATGATTCTAAAAAACGGAGTATTGGTTGGATGACAAGAATTAAGCCCTTGATAATCGATCAAAAGATCATCCTTCCTTTATATTCTGACGGATATAATTTTTCTATGATGGCGATATCTGATGATCAGGGTGAAACTTGGATGCCTAGCCTACCATTAGTGGGGAAAGGACCTATTCAACCAGCATTGGTCCAGAAAGCAAATGGCGATATTATCGCAATGCTACGAGACTCAGGTGATGCTCCCCCCAAAATCCATAAAAGCCTTTCCACTGATCAGGGTCAAAGCTGGAGTTTGTCCAAAAAAACAGAATTTCCTAATACAGCTAGTGTTGAAATCTTGGAGTTAGAAGATGGGCGTTGGTGGATGGTGGGCAATGATCTGTACGATGGCCGGTATCAATTGGCTCTTTGGATTTCAGACGACGAGGGAAGCACTTGGGCCAAGCCTGTTTACCTTGAATTTCAATCCGATAACAAAAGTAGATTTTCCTACCCTGCTATGATTCAGGATTCGAAAGGGTTTGTTCATATCACTTATTCTAAACATCTCTCAGAGGGCAAAACTATTCAATACAGATTATTGGATCCTCGACAAATCCACTAAAACATGAAAATAAAACTCATTCAGATTTCGATCTTCATATTTTCAATTTTTATCTATGATGCATCTGCACAATCAGTAAGCAGAGAGGTACATCAAGACGTACATTTTACACAGGAATATGCCATTATTTATTCCACTCCGCTTCACAACCTTTCAGAATTCAGTTTGGCAGCGGACGAAAATGGAGTTGTACAGATATTGAACAACAACCAACTCCTTCGGCCAAGCAGCGGACATTTCCAAGATTGGGGCACTTTAGTAGCAGATCAAAGCTACCTCCCTATGAAAGACAAGAACATTTCAGCTATTTCAAGCTATAAGGAGCAGATAGTATATTTAGATGACCAAGCTTTATTTAGCAATGCATGGGCAGGAAGCTTATATATTAAACATGACCTTGGTCAGCCAGATATATTCGAAGGTGGAGAAAACTTTGATTTTCTAATCGCTGAGGGTAAAACCATCCAATATCTCAAGAATAAACAAGGCAATTCTCCTGCTATTCAAATCCCGGGAAATATCGTTTCCATTAAGTTTGATTCAAACGGAGGGCTGTTTTATATGCTGACAGCAGAGAAAGTTTTTTCATTTAATCCTAAAAATCAAGAAATTAAAGAAGAGTTTTCTCATCCCGGTATGACGGCTCTTGATTTTTTCTTATCCAAAAAACAATTAATTGTAGGGACTTCCATTGGCTATTTCACCTATGATATCATTACTAAAGTTAAGTCGCCTATAATAGACGAATTACCTGCTTTGACTATTAATACCATTAAATCCAAAGGGGATGACATTTGGTTTGGAACTGATCAAGGGGCATTTGTAATTGACGGCAATGATGAAATCCGATATTACTATTTAGAAAGATGGTTGCCAGGGGAGCGAGTTTTCGACTTGGAGATCCAAGATAATAGTGTGACTATGTTAACTGATAATGGACTGGGAATCATTATGCAGGAAGAAATGACTTTAGCAGAAAAAGCTGAGTTTTATGAGAAAAGTCTGCGTAAAAACCACCTCCGTAATGGATTTAATGCATCATTGATTTTGGCAGAGTCAGGCAAAATTGAAACTGGAAGACTTAAAGACTCTGATAATGATGGGCTATGGACATCTATGTATTTAGCTTCACAGGGTTTTCGCTATGCAGTCACGGAAGAGCAAGAGGCTCTGGACCAAGTTCGCCAATCCCTCCTAGCTATGGAGAGACTCTACACCATCAATCCAGTTCCCGGTTTCCCTTCCAGATCATTCGAAAGGAGTGGCTATATAGAAATATTATCTGATCCAGAAAGATGGCAGCCAACTGAAGACCCTGAATGGGATTGGAAAACCACCACTAGTAGTGACGAGGTGATTGGTCACGTTTTCGTTTTTTCAGTCTTGGCAGAGGTGGTGAAGGATAAATGGGTCAGGGAAAAATCAATTGAGTTACTTGATACTCTAATGTCGCATATTATAAAGAATGATATGTATCTGGTGGATTTTGATGGAAAGCCTACCCTTTGGGGGAAATGGCATCCAGATTATGTGAATAGTTTTCCTACTACGGTAGGCGACAGAAAGCTCAATTCCTCCAATAGTATCAGCATGCTTCAAACGGCCTATCATTTCACAGGAAAAGAAAAGTATAAGCAAAAGGCTTTGGAATTAATGAATGACTATGGCTATTTAGAAAACTTGATGAGGCCGATGGCCATCATAGGAATGTCCGGTGGTGATAGTGATTCATATGCGCAAATGCTATCTGAATCTTGGAATCATTCAGATGATGAAATGTACTTTTTAGGCTATTGGGGATTGTACAAGTATGCGTTAAATGACGAGTTGAAAGCAGATTTCAAAAAAAGTATTTTGGATCACTGGGAGGCAGAACGGCCTGAAAAGGATGGTCTTTGGAATATTTCTACCGCATTGGTCCAGCCTGAGTCTTTCGATTTAGGAGAATCGATCTGGTGGCTGCAGAAACATCCACTTGACTTGATCCAGTGGAATGTGAAAAATAGCCATAGAAAGGACATAGAAATTTTACCTCCAAATTTCCGTAGACAAAGCACGCCAACAGTACTTACTCCAGCAGAAACAAGAATAGCTAGGCATAATGGTAATCGATTCGATTTGGACAATAATGGAAATGGAAAAACTGCTTACAGCCCAGGTGACATTTGGCTCTTGCCATATTGGATGGGTAGATATTTTGAAGTTATAGATTAGTCTTCAAGCTGATCCTATTGAAAAAATCACAGTATTCTGGATCATATTATATGATATTTGATTCTGCAAATAGGATCCCAATCTGATAGCTTTAAGTAGATTTTACTGCGGCTGTACCTGTGAGCAAAGTAGCCTAAATTCTAGTGTTACTATATAGTAAATAGCTGATAATCTATTATTGAAACAATCGCGGAAATACATATAAGCTAATTCATCAACTCCTCTATTAAAATGATCCTTGCTAGAAAATACCTCTGCAAGGATCATTTTTTTTTAATTAATCTACTATTTCGATTAGTTAAATTTCTCATAACATTCTGATTACAAATAGGTAACAATGGGCAATTAAACGCAAATTGAGGATTCAAATTCGCGATTTACGGCACTATTGGACATGAATTTTTTTAAAATTTGGTAATAAGATATCTGGAAGATTATGAAAATAGTGAATAATCAAACTTTTACCGACTTCCAAAACGGAGACATACAAGCTATAGACGAGCTTTATAACTTTTACAAACCTTATGTGATACGCTTCATAGTCTCACTTATTAAAGATGCTGAAGAATCAGAAGCAATATTCATAATGTTTTCCTAAAAATCCTTAGAAAGCGAACCCATTTGGATAGCAATAAGAGCTTGCATTCCTACATTTTCACCATTTCTAAAAATGAGGTAATTGATTATTTTAATAAGTTGAATTCCAACCGAAAAAAAGTAGAAGAATATTACACTAATAAAATAGAAACTCCAGTGGACATCAATGAGGAACAGGAAATACTTTTTAAAAGATTGGAAGAGGGGATTTGTCAACTCTCTGAACAAAGAAGAAAAGTCATTCATCTTTCCTATTTTGACAATATGTCCTACCAAGAGATCTCCGAGCATCTGAGGATTTCTAAAAACACAGTCAAAAACCATCTGGTCAAGGCCAAGGTGAGCCTGCGAAATTACCTGGCATAATCATTCCTTCCCCACATGAAATATTCATTTTTTAGCATATGTTGGAAGTTTTGGGATATTATTCATTAAATCCGCAATGAAGTAGCCTCACCAAGAATCGAACTTGGATCTAGCGTTTAGGAAACGCTCATTCTATCCGTTGAACTATGGGGCCAGAACTGAAAAAAAAGTCCTCCTGTAGTAAATCTCTCGCAAGTTAACCCAAAACCCTTCTTTTAGGCAAATATTAACTAGTCAACTTAGAGCTTTACAAGTATTTACACTATATTTGCACTCCAAAATTAGGATGGACGGGTTCCATCCACTCACTAAATATATTATAATTTATGTCAGTAAAAATCAGATTAGCACGAAGAGGTAGAAGGAAATTAGCTATCTACGACGTGGTTGTAGCTGATGCAAGAGCTCCACGTGATGGACGCTTCATCGAAAAGATCGGATCTTACAATCCAAACACAAATCCTGCTTCTATCAACATCAACAATGAGCGCGCTCTTAAATGGTTGTTGAACGGAGCTCAGCCAACAGACACTGTGAAAGCTATGCTTTCTTACAGAGGTGTTATGCTGAAAAAACACCTTCAGATTGGTGTTTTGAAAGGTGCGATTACGCAAGAAGTAGCAGATGCTAAATTCGAAGCATGGTCGAACGATAAAGACACAAAGATTGCTGGTAAAGCTGAAGGTATCTCTGCTGCTAAAGCGGATGTGCGTAAGAAAGCATTTGATGCTGAGACTGCTAAGAACCAAGCTAGACTTGACACAATCAAAGCAAGAGAAGATGAGCAAAAAGCTCTTTTAGCTGCTGCTGAGGCTGCTAACAATCCTGCTCCTGCTCCTGTAGAAGAAGAAGTTGTTGCTGCTGAAGAAGCTCCTGTTGCTGAGGCTCCTGCTGCTGAAGAAGCTCCTGTTGCTGAGGCTCCTGCTGTTGAAGAAGCACCAGTTGCTGAAGCACCTGTAGTAGAAGAGGCTCCTGTTGCTGAGGCTCCTGCTGCTAAAGAAGCACCTGAGGCGAAAGCTCCTGCTGCTGAAGAAAAAGCTCCAGAAGCTGGCGAAGACGAAGCAAAAGCTTAATATAAATCCCCATGAATAAAGACCAAAGCTTTCAATTAGGCTACGTGTCTAAAGTTCATGGACTTCGTGGAGAAGTAATGCTAGTGCTTGATGTCGATTTTCCTGAAGATTATGAGACACTTGAGCATGTATTCTTAGAGCAAAGATCTCGGCTGGTGCCGTTTTTCCTGGAGCACTTTGTACTCCAACCTGGAAATAAAGCATTAGCGAAGTTTGAAGATATGAACTCGCTGGATGAGGTAGAAGATTTGGTTGGATTGGGAGTTTACCTTCCCCTTACAGCACTGCCTGAACTGAAAGATGATCAGTATTTCTTCCATGAATTGATCGGATTCGAGGTCTTTGACGAGACCAAGGGCCTGATCGGACCTGTTCAGATCGTCTATGATCTGGAGACACAAAATCTCCTCGGAGTTACTCATCAGGAAAAAGAAGTTCTCATACCTATGCAGGACGGAATTATTCTAAGTGTGGACAAGGCAGCTAAAAAAGTTTACTGCCAATTACCCGAAGGTTTACTTGAAATTTATCTGGAAGACTAACCCATGCACATTGATATCATCACTGTAGTACCGGGATTATTGGAAGGGCCTTTTGCACACTCCATTCTGAAAAGAGCGGAAGACAAAGGACTGGCCAGTATTCGCGTGATCAACCTACGGGATTACTCAACGAGCAAACAGAAGCAGGTCGATGACTACGCTTTTGGAGGGGGAGCCGGGATGGTAATGTCCATTGAGCCTATCGCTCGATGCATAGAAGCACTTCAAAAGGAGCGAACGTACGATGAGATCATCTACATGACGCCCGATGGAGCTCGATTCGACCAACCCATGGCAAATGCACTTTCGCTCAGTCAGAACCTATTGATTCTTTGTGGTCATTATAAGGGAGTGGATGAGCGGGTAAGAGAGCGATTCATCACCAAAGAAATCAGTATTGGTGACTATGTGCTTTCTGGCGGAGAATTGGCAGCAGCTGTAGTGGCTGATGCACTGATTCGACTGATCCCAGGAGTATTGAATGATGAGACCTCTGCATTGACAGACTCTTTCCAGGATGGACTGCTAGCACCGCCAGTGTACACTCGCCCCGCTGAATATGAGGGGATGAAAGTACCAGCAGTTTTGCTGTCAGGACATGAAGCCAAGATAAACGAGTGGAGATTTGAAGCATCGGTTCGCCGAACCCAAGAAAGAAGACCTGATTTGCTAGTCAGTAAAGACGCTGGGGTAAGCGATGCAGAATCGTATAAGAAATAATTAAATAAGCCACGCGTTGGCAAACAGCGAAAGCATAAAAACATAAAGCTATGAGCGAACTAATGAAAATAGTAGAAGCGGAATACAGCGAAGCAAGAGCTAAATTCCCTTCATTCAAAGCTGGAGACACCATCAACGTACACGTACGTATCAAAGAAGGTGCTAAGGAGCGAATCCAGCAGTTCCAAGGAACTGTGATCCAGCGTAGAAATCCTAACTCTAACGGTGAGACTTTCACTGTAAGAAAAATATCTAACGGTATCGGAGTAGAAAGAATCTTCCCTATCATCTCTCCTGCGCTCGAGAAAATCGAACTATTGAGACAAGGTAAAGTAAGAAGAGCTCGTCTATTCTACCTAAGAGGACGTCAGGGTAAAGCTGCACGTATCAAGGAAAAAATCAGAGTGAGAAAGTAAGATTTCACACGCCTGAAATCAAAAAGGAACCTAGTAATAGGTTCCTTTTTTTTGTTTTAGATTTATAATCAGGGCAGGCACAAATTCCAAATTACCATCGGAATTTGCAGAGATCTAGCAGTTGATTAGTTTTTCCAGAAGCTAGACATCAAATAAGATGTTCAATGATTCCTGTTTTACTTCAGGTTATAAGTGTAGAAAAAAAATACAGCATAAGAGCAACAATAATAATTGATAGGGTGGCTTAGTGCAGAAAGCTATTTCATCGTCTTTTTTGCCTTGAGGCTGTTGGAAATTCAGGTATGCACTGATGATTCTTTTGCTTGAAAATGCAATCCAATTTCCCCTGTTTCAAAGTGAATCTTAAAAAAAAGCTTTACAACCTTTATAAGGTTCTGTTTCCTGTACGTTAAAAAAAAGCAAAAAAAAAGAGAGCCGAAGCCCTCTCTTATACTTATTCCATTCCCTTGAAATCCACTTCGAATATCAAGATGGAGTTTGCTGGTATTCTGTCATTATTTGCAGCATCTCTATATGCGTAGGTAGAAGGAATAATCAACTGGGCTTTGGAGCCTGAGCGTAAGCGTCTAAATCCAATATCCCAGCCTTGTATAACTGTTCCAGCACCTAAAGAGAAACTAAGGAGATCATATTTCTTTCCTTCCACGAAGAGACCATTATCAATTGCTACCTGCTGGATATTTGTGTCGAATACAGATCCATCACTCATCAAGGAACCAATGTATCTAGTAAAGACTGCATTCCCCGTAATTGGGCGTGAGCCGCTACCTTCTTTCTGAACGATGATTACTACCCCGCTAGGATCGTAAATACGATATAGACTATCAATCTCTGCGGTTTTCAAGTAGGCTGCAATTAGAAGGCTGTCTTTCGCAAGATTCCCTTCAATATCGTATGCAGGCCCTGTATCATAGGGGTTCTTGGTATCGCAACTGCTGAAAGCAATAACCAGAATCAGGAGAGAGAAAATACTTAATTTATAAATACTCATTTTACTGTTGTGGTCCTTGAGTAACCTTAATAAGATCTAATTCGAAAATAATCGGCGCATTACTAGGGATAGATCCACTTCCTTGTTTTCCGTAACCGAATTGAGAAGGGATGTAAACTGTAGCTTTGTCGCCTTGTTCCATTTGTCCAACACCGAATTCAAACCCTGGTATTAGAAAATTATACCCTACCGGAAACGAGAGTGGAGTATATTTCCTGGTAGAAGTATACAATCCTTCATCTTTTGCAACTTGTTCAATAGATGTGTCAAATATTTTATTGGAAAGCAATTTACCAGTGTAATCTACTTGCAAAGTATCTCCTGCAGTAACGCCCTGACCTGAGCCAGATAGTTCCTGCCAAATTATCCTTAAGCCGGTAATCTCGTCATAAAATTCTTTTACATTGACTACTGTATTGGTTGCAATATATTCTTCAATAGCTGCTTTATCTTTTGTAAGAATAGAGCTGTCAGTTGCCTCATCGTCGATGCAAGATACAAAGGAGAAAGTTCCTGCGATCAAGATCAATAGGGCAAATATTCTGATTTTCATTGTAGTTGGTTTTGTATTAATTAACTAGATATATCTACTGTACGAGATTTACTGTACGTCCGCTACATCTACGTCGAAAACAAGTACAGAATTCGCAGGGATTTTATCACCCATTGCATTCTCACCGTAACCTAGTGGAGAAGGGATGATAAACTTACCCTTAGATCCTTTTTTCAACAATAATAGACCTTCGTCCCATCCTGGGATTACTTGTCCCATACCTACAGACACTGGAAGCGGCTCATAAGGGCGACCCTCAGTAAATGCGTTATTTGCTCTAGCCACAGCTTCAATAGAAGTGTCAAATAAAGAACCGTTTAAAAGGTAACCAGCATAGTTTACGTGCATTGTAGTACCTGGAGTCACTGGCTCGCCAGTTCCTTCTTCTTCAATCACATAATATAGTCCACTTTCTGTTTTCTTAGCATCAAGACCCTTTTCCTTGATATACTCTTGGATCGTCTTGTCCTCTTCAGCCAATATTTCTACAGCTCTCTCAGATCTTTTCACTTCTTCAGCAGCCATTACTTTATCGAAATATGCTTGAATAGCTTCTTCATTCATGATTTCAAAAGCTCCCAATCTAACTTTGATTACGTCTTCTTCTTTCAGGAAAGGAGGTAAATTATCACCAAAAATTATTTTTGCAGTTGATTCGAAAGCTATACTATCTCCTTTTCTCAAATTAAGAAAGATCTCATCCATTCCATTTTTTACCGGCATGGAATCATTTGCTTGCATATAACCTGGGTAAGGATTATCTGAGGTAGAGATAAGCACTGAGTCAGATTCAGTCAACACCTCAAAATTGTAAAGCAAGAACTCCCCGTTTGGGGCTTTTTCATTTCCTTCTTTTACATAGGTATACTCGATACCATCTACATCAGTGACTTTAGTTTTTTTACATGAAGTCAATGTAATTGCTCCTACTAAGAGAGCCAGGATCGCCAAAAGGCTTTTTGAATTTTTCATAAAGGATAAGTGATTTTTCAAAGTAATAGGGAGGGATTACAAGCTAATCAAATCGCGGTAGCGGGAACAGCGCGGAATAATTCTTCCTGATGCTTTTCTACCAAAGATTCAAATCGCTCTACTGTATCTTTTAGACTCATAGTGGACTTACCTCCTGAGGCATTTTTATGTCCACCTCCGTCAAAATAATCCGCTGCAAACTTGTTGACAGCTACTTCACTAGATGATCTAAAAGAAATTTTGACACCGTCTTCGCGTTCCGAAAAAAGGGCAGCCAGTTTTATCCCGTCCAAAGATAAGGCATAATTGACTAAACCTTCTGTATCGCCAGTGCGGCTTTGATATTTTTTAAGATCTTTTTTGCTAATCGCAAAATACGCCATGTGAAGATCTTCATGGACCACCAAGCGTCGGCTGATTGCAAAACCGATAAATTTCAATCTATTCACAGAATTGGAATCGTAGATCCAATTCGCTATTTGTGAACTATCAGCTCCCAAATCCAATAATTCTGCCACCACGAGGTGCACATTTTTTGTCGTATTTGGATGTCTGAAGCCACCCGTATCTGTCATGATGCCAGCATATAGAGATTCTGCTATGTCTTTGTCTAGAAGTGATTCATCACCTAGTTGCACGATGAGCTCATAGACCAATTCACAAGTAGCTGCTGCTTCGGTACTCCATATTCGATAATCTGCAAAATCCTCTGGATCCTGATGATGATCTATGTTGACAGTATATGCTGTTGATTTGCGAATCAATTCACCTAATTCGTTCACTCTGCTTAAGCAAGAAAAATCCAAACAAAAGATTATGTCCGCTTCACTCAACTTCTTGGTGGCTAATTCTGTCTGCGTAGGATTGCTGAAATCCAATACTGCATCATTGCCTTTCATCCAATTGAGAAATGAAGGGTAATCCGTTGGAGTCACCACGGTCACTTCATGTCCTTTCTTGAGTAGGTAGTTAGCCAATCCCAATGAAGAACCCAATGCATCGGCATCGGGCTTGACGTGAGTGGTGATGAATATTTTTTTTGGTGAAGATATCTCTCTCTTAAATGAGGCTAAAGCTTCCATTTTATACATTTAGCTGCTCTTTGGCTCTTGTAGTTCGCAAAGGTCAGGAATTTATTTACAATTCCCAACTCTTCTACGGTGCTGACAATGAAGTCTGTAACTGATAAATGAAAAATTTTTTATGGTGAATGCTGTGAAAAAGTCTATTTTTGCGCCCGATTTAAACTAATGAAAAACGAATAAGATGGCAACTAACAGAACATTCACCATGATCAAGCCTGATGCTTTTGCAGAAGGAAACTCAGGAGCAATTTTGAAAATGATCGAAGAAGCAGGCTTCAAAATCGTAGCCGTGAAAGCTACCCAATTGACTCCAGCGATCGCTGGTAAATTCTACGAAGTTCACGCTGCTAGACCTTTCTACGCTGATCTATGTGCATATATGTCTTCTGGGCCTATCATCGCAGCGATATTGGAGAAGGACAACGCAGTGGAAGATTTCAGAAAATTGATTGGTGCTACTAATCCTGCTGATGCAGCGGAAGGAACCATCCGCAAGATCTTCGCTAAGTCTATCGAAGCAAATGCAGTGCACGGTTCTGACTCAGATGAGAATGCAGCGATCGAAGGATCATTCTACTTCTCTATGACTGAGAGAGTGGGTTAATTCCTGATAATAAATAAAGAAGAAAGCATCCTAGACTGGGATGCTTTTTTTGATTAAAGTCAATTTCGGGTTTCCATTTTAGTAAATACCTATTATTGGTTTGAATGTCAAGATCTAAGCCGAGTAGGGAGGGTTGTCATAAATCGTTTTAAAATACAATCATAATAGATTTTAAATTCTTCATTTTCCATAGATGTGAAGACCTGCTTTCTAATCAAGATGAAACCTTTGAAACATGATTTTTATGTTTTTAATGGTTACGGCATTGGAAACTGTACACTCCAAATTTGGGAGGGAAATTTATATATTGAATTCATAGATTAATCAATATCCATACATGAACAAATTTCATCAAGCAATTTCATTGATCGATCAGGTCAATGCAGAAGATCCTATTAAAGAATTGGTAGCTGGAAAAGAAATTGCAAAAGAACTGCTGTATTCCATCCGCATGACCGACAAACTCCATCAATTCGATCCTGAAGCTTCTGAAGCTGTGCAACTAGCTATCAGAGCTCAGCATATTGGACGTTGGAAGATTCCACGTTCAAATTATCCAATGGATAGAGTTGGGTATCTTAAATGGAGAGAGGAATTAAAGATAATGCATGCTGATAAGGCGGAGGAAATTTTAGTAGAAGCTGGTTTCGAAAAGGAGACGATCGAGAAAACAAAATTCCTGATTAGAAAGAAACAACTCAAAACTGACCCTGAGACGCAAACTGTGGAAGATGTTATTTGTCTCGTATTTCTCGAATACTATTTCGAAGAATTCTCTGCAAAACATGAGCCTGCAAAAATAATTGATATCCTTAAAAAAACGTGGGGGAAAATGTCTGAAAAGGGGCATAGAGCCGCTTTGAAACTGCCTCTTTCTGCATCCAGTTTAAAGCTGATTGAAGAAGCAATTTTCTCTTGAAATTCCGTTTCGAGAGCGAATATTCACTTCTGTAGAATTAGCTACGCCCACGCATATATTTTTAGGGCTTCAATTATTAAAAGTGCATTAGTAAAACAGGCAGATCAGTTAGTGAATAAATCCTCAAAACTTAGGATTAAACCTGATTTATATCATTCTAATAGCACATGATCCATAGTCTTTTACATATACATTTGGGCATTCAAACCGTTGAATTTTCTTAGTTATGAAAAAGTTTATATTTCTCATGGTGATTTTATTAGTGTCGCTGAAAACTACTATAGCCCAGGAGTTTACACTTGATGCAGATCTCCGTCCACGCTTTGAGTATAGACATGGATATGGAAGTCTTTTTCCAGATGATGCAAAGCCTGCTGCATTTGTCACACAGAGAACGCGTCTAAATATGGGCTACACTGAAGATAAGCTAAGTCTTTACTTCAGCTTCCAGGATGTGAGCACCTGGGGGGATGAGCAAACGCTAACTATTTCGGATAACAATAATTCTTTTTCGCTCTTTCAGGCTTGGTTTAGGTACTCATTCACTGAGAATTTGGCTCTAAAGCTAGGGCGACAAACTATTTCCTATGATAATCAACGAATCCTGGGAGAGGTAGATTGGGCGATGCAAGGTAGATTTCATGATGCTGCGATGCTTCAGTATTCCAAAGATAAATTCAAGTTGGATTTTGCTTTTGCTTACAATCAAGAGAAGCAAAATTCTATAGGCACAGACTACACTATTTCAGGTGGCTATTCTTACAAAACCATGCAGATGGCGCATTTGACGCAAGCATGGGACAAAGCCTCCTTCAGCTTTCTATTCCTAAACAATGGCATTCAGAAATACACCAATGATCTTATTCCAGTAACGGATGGTCTTTATTATCGTCAAACAACCGGTGCATATTTTACATTTCCTCTTTCTGTGCTAGCTATTACTGGTTCGGCATATTTGCAGACAGGAAAAGCAAATGCGGCCACAGACCTTAGTGGCTATCAGTATATGGTAGAAGCAAAGTACAAGACTGGAATAATGACTTTGATCGCAGGTTTTGAGTCTTTGAGCGGTACCGATCAAGTGGGTGAGGAAAAGAATAAATCATTCTTCCCGCTATATGGCACAAATCACAAGTTTAATGGATACATGGATTATTTCTACGTAGGTAATCACGCGAATAATGTAGGCTTGAATGATCTCTATGGAAAGATTTCCTTGGCTACAGGTGAAAAATCTACTTTGGGCTTAAACGCTCATTTGTTTTATGCAAATGCTGAAATGGCAAATGATCTAAGTCAAAATCTAGGCACTGAGCTAGACTTAGTCTATGGTACATCTCTTGGAAAATATGTAAAGCTAGCAGCTGGATATTCTCAGATGTTTGCGACTGAGAGCATGAGTGCCGTGAAGGGTGGAATTACTTCTGAGAATACCAACAATTGGGGTTGGGTGCAGATGACTGTCAATCCTAGATTGCTGACTTATAAGTTTAAAGAGGATTAATCCCTAGCCTCAAACTCACGTTTCGCTCCGTCTAAATACTCGATAAATGTCTGAATATTGGTATCGTAACCCTTAGGCTGAGCAAGGAGATTCTCCTTATGATCCACGATCACATAGTAGGGTTGCGCATTATTTTGAAAGCGTGTGATCTGGAAATCCGCATTTTGCTTCCCTAGCGTTTTTTTGACTTTCCCGTCATATTCCGAAGTGTACCAATCGTTTTCGGGAAGCTCCAATCGCTCATCGATATAAAGCGCAACCATCACGAAGTCTTCTCTTAATCTTTTTAATACCTGAGGATCAACCCATACATTCTCTTCCATTTTACGGCAATTCACACAGCCATGTCCTGTGAAGTCTATTAGAAGTGGTTTGTTTGCTTTCTTGGCAGCTCGCATCGCTTGCTCGTAGTCGAAGAAACCTTGAATCCCATGAGGAATCTCCAGCGGGATATCTGCGTATTTCACAGACTCGCCCAGAATATTCTCACTAGCCTCAACTATGTTTTGCCCCCCAGTTAATTTAAATTGCTGTGTGGACATAGGGGGAAGATAGCCACTTAGGTATTTGAGCGGAGCGCCAAATAATCCTGGAATCATATACAGAACGAACATGAATACAAACAATGCTGAAAGCAACCTTGGAACTCCAATACTGTCCATAGGCGAATCGTGTGGCAGACGAATTTTCCCCAAAAGATAAAGTCCCAATCCACTGAATATCACGATCCAGATAATCAAGAAAATATCACGATCGAGGATTCCCCAATGATACACTTGATCTGCTATGGATAAGAATTTGAATGCCAAAGCGAGTTCTAAGAAACCCAAAACCACCTTCACAGAATTTAGCCAGCCACCAGATTTTGGAAGTCGATTCATCCATTCTGGGAAAATTGCAAACAAGGTAAACGGAATAGCGAAGGCTAGTGAAAAAGCAAACATCCCCAAGATTGGCTTTATCAATTCTCCACCTGCGGAGGATATCAGGATAGAACCTACGATAGGACCTGTACATGAAAAGGATACCAGTACCAAGGTAAAAGCCATGAAGAAGATCCCCATCATACCACCTTGCTCAGCTTTCTCATCCACTTTATTCACCAATCCTGAAGGCAAAGTGATCTCGAACATGCCAAGAAATGCCAGCGCAAAGAAAATGAATATACCGAAGAAAAATAGATTTGGAAGCCAATGCGTAGCTAACCAATTGGCGAATTCCGGGCCTTGAATAGCTGCTACTGCAGTACCTGCAATTGTATAAATCGCGATGATTGAAAATCCGTAAACTATTGCATTTCTGATTCCAGTAGCTTTGCTTCCTGCTCGTCCAGTGAAGAAACTTACCGTCATAGGAATCATAGGAAATACACAAGGCGTCAGCAAGGCAGCTAAACCAGCCAGAAATGCCAAGACCATAAATCCCCATAGTGATTCATTCTCGTGAAGAGGAACAATCTCAAAGGATGTTGTGCTGGAAGCGACTTCCTGCTCACCCTGATCTTCTTCTATCCCGAAAGGAGAATCAACTTCCGGTTCTTTATTGGTAGTTCCTGTATCGGTGGAGGTAGTTAATGCAGGATTATTTTCTACAGTTCCTACCGCTTTGAAAGTGAGTTCTACATCTTGATCAAAATTTATACACTGACCAGTCAAATCAGAGCACATTTGATACTCTAAGGATCCAGAGATTGTCCCGCTTGTAGCTTTTGGAATAAACGTCTGCTCAAACCTTCCTTTTTGAATAAAGTATTTGACATTTCCTTCCCAAACATCCTCGTACTTAGTTTTTACATCAATCGCTTTTAGATCCCCTTTCAGCTGAAAGTTTTCAGAGGGATCTAGAATAAGAGTTGTAAGTAAAGGGCCAAGATTTGGATCAAAATCATTAGCATAAATATACCACCCCGCAGGAATTTCAGCTTCGAAGACAATCTTAGCCTCTTCGCCTACTTTGAGCGTTTCCGAATCTATAGAAATTGTCCATTTAGGCGGTTTTATGATCTGTGCTTGCGCAAAAGAACTAAAGAAAAACAGCACTAAAAGCACTAAATGTCCTGATTTTCCGATGGCTTTATTCATGAAGGAAAGGTTGATTGTAATTTACTTTTTAAGGAATTTCGGTTTTGAAGGAGGATACCAAAATCGTCTTAAATTATGGATAAGGCTAGCGAATTCGCTACTTCGGTCACCTGTCTTCGGTCCTGATGAGCAATGTTTTTAAGGCAAGAGAATTATTGATCTTTACCAAACCAACTACTATTTCTCTGTAAGCTTTCTAAACTGACGGAAGAAAGCAGCAATGGTTTCGATACCCATAAAGTAATTCTTGACTCCATAATGCTCATTAGGTGAATGCAAGGCATCCGTATCCAATCCAAAACCGAATAAAATCGGATCAGAACCCAATTCTTTCTGGAACAAAGCAACGATAGGAATAGATCCACCTTCTCGTGTAGGAATTGGTCTTTTCCCAAATGTCTCCTCCATAGCAGCTTCAGCAGCTTTATATCCAACAGATGAATCTGAAACCACAGCCGGAGCTCCTCCATGATGTGCTTTTACTTTCACCTTCACAGATTTTGGGGCAATTGATTTGAAGTAATTTTCGAAAAGAGTTGATATCTCATGCCAATCCTGATCAGGCACCAATCTCATCGAGATCTTCGCTTGAGCTTTGGACGGTAAAACCGTTTTGGCACCTTCTCCAATATACCCACCCCAAATGCCATTCACATCAAGTGTTGGGCGTATGCCTACTCGTTCGATTGTCGTGTAGCCTTTTTCACCATGAACATCTGCTATATCCAGTTTCTCTTGGTATTCATTTAGGTCAAAAGGAGCTTCATTTAAACGCGCTCTTTGGGCAGCTGTGATCTCCTGCACTTTGTCATAAAACCCAGGAATCGTGATGTGATCATTCTCATCTTTCATCGATGCGATCATCTCACAAAGCACATTGATCGGGTTGGCAACTGCCCCTCCGTAAGTACCTGAGTGAAGATCACGATTGGATCCAGTCACTTCCACTTCCATATAAGCCATGCCACGAAGTCCAACAGTGATGGAAGGATCTTGCATGGAAATCATATGTGTATCTGAAATCAAAATGACATCAGCCTTTAATTTTTCTTTGTTTTCGATGACGAATTTCTCCAGGTTGCTTGAACCAACTTCTTCTTCACCTTCGATCATGAACTTGACATTGCAAGGTAAATCACCCGAAGCCATCATCGCTTCAAAAGCTTTCACATACATGTAAAACTGGCCTTTGTCATCTGCAGACCCACGTGCGAAAATTGCTCCTTCAGGGTGGATTTTCGTCTTTTTGATTACAGGCTCAAAAGGAGGGGAATCCCAAAGCTCATACGGATCGGCTGGCTGTACATCGTAATGCCCATAGACCAAAACAGTCTGAAGGGAAGGATCGATTATTTTCTCTCCATAGACTATTGGATAGCCAGAAGTTTCGCAGATTTCAACTACGTCAGCTCCCGCTTTTTCCAAACTCTCCTTTACAAAATTGGCTGCCGAAATGACATCACCTTTAAATTTCGGGTCAGCACTGACCGATGGAATTCTGAGTAAATCCAGCAATTCATTTAAAAAGCGATCCTTATTGTCACGGATAAAATCATTAACAGCCATATATCTGGGGATTAGTTGGTAAGTGGTGCAAAATTATCCTTTTCAGCCCGAAATGCCTACTTTAGAAAGGCATTATTGTTTGATAGTAGGGTACAGAGCCTTAAAAAATCAAGAAAGTAAACAGGTTAGAAGAACCACTTTTAAATAGAAAGCTTTTAAGATTTACGACTCTCTATTGCTATAGCAGTAATAGGGTTGCACTTTTGAGGGGAATTATAAAGCACTAACTCACCGCTTAAAATCTACCAACTAGTCGGCTTATAATCCTTCAAGAATTTTCCGTTCCAATGCTTTCCTGTGTTGATCCCGTCAAATAGCGGATCCATCACACGTGCAGCGCCATCGACAATATCCAATGGCGGTTGGAAATCATGCAAGTCTTGCTTTCGCTTTGCTAATTCCGCAGGATCTTCATCCGTCACCCAACCCGTATCCACGGCGTTGGTGTAAATCCCAAACTTATGTAAATCAGCCGCAGAAGTTAGCGTCATCATGTTGAGAGCGGCCTTTGCCATATTAGTATGTGGATGGCGCGCTTCTTTGTGAAACTGGTGGAATTTTCCTTCCATCGCAGATACATTGATGATATGCTTATTCCCCGTGTCGTCTTTCTTCATGATGTTCACGAGGCGATTGCAAAGAACAAAAGGCGCCACAGAATTTACCAGTTGCACCTCCAGCATCTCATTGGTGTGGATTTCACCCAGTTTCAATCTCCAACTGTTTGTTTTTCTGAGGTCCACTTGCTGCAGATCAGCATCAAGTTTTCCTATAGGAAAAATTTCTTCAGAACTCAAAGAATCATCGATACTGTAAGGGATTTGAGTAAGCTGAGCGGAAGAGGTCAGGCCAATTCCGAGTTGCTTTCCATGCCAGGAAACAGGTAGGTTTTTATTTTCGCGTTCGGCAAATTCCTGACTGAGAATACGTATCTCCTGCAGACAAGCGTGATGATCGGAAAGCATTTTTTGCGAAGCAGAAGATAGATCAGTCCAAGCCAATGTCTCATTTTCTATCAGATGCTGATAGAAACCAGAAGGGCGACGAACTGTCTGAGCGGCGTTATTTATGAGTACATCTAAGCGATCATATTTCTGCTCGATGTAGTTGCAAAAAATCTCCACACTTGGAATATGTCTCAAATCCAACCCATGGACGTGAAGTCGATTACCCCATTCATTGAAGTCGGGTTCCTTGGCAAATCGCAAAGCAGAATCCACCGGGAATCTAGTTGTTGCTATTACCGTCGCTCCAGCGCGAAGCATCATGAGTGTGATGTGATAGCCGATTTTTAGGCGTGACCCAGTGACTAATGCCACTTGGTCTTTCATATCTGCTGTTTGAAAACGCTTGGCATAATTGAAATCTCCACAGCCTGTACACATCGTGTCGTAGAAATGATGCAATCTGTCAAAGGATTCCTTGCAGACATAGCATTCACGTGGCGATTCCAGCTGAATAGCTTCGTCGGATTCCTTACCTGTCAACGCCAACATGCTTGGTGCGATAAAAATCGAAGCTTCCCGTGCGGAACGAATGCCGGTGGTTTTTCTTGCAGTCTTGTCTTTTTCCGATTTCTTCTTTCTGTGAATCTTTTTGGCTCCTTTTTTTCGCTCGGCAAGCTCTTCCTTGCTTGGTCGGGAAAATTGTCCAGCAGCCATTAGGAGCGCAGTCCTACTTTCTGTCGGAATGTCAAAAATCAGGTCAGTGTCGGCATTCAATCCTTCAAGAACAGCTATGCACTGTGCAATTTGTTCTGGGGTGATTTTCACTGGGTTGTCTGATTTTATTTCCTTATCCATGATAAAATGCTTTCGAGGGCGCAAAAGTAACTATTTAAAAAATGTAAACAGACGTAAGGCAGGAAGATGGATAATGGTTCTGGAAAATTGGTGATGTTATGGTTTCCGTTCTTTATGTAATGATTTTAAACAGTTTTTAGAGGGATGTTTTATCGCAACTCATTACCTCTTGTTAAACGCCATCCAGTCCACTTCCAGCTCAAAGGGGAATTCTGGTTTTTCTAGAGCATTCGGATTGCCTTCCACGGCCCAGTTGTCTGTATGCCAGAAGTTCATTCGGTACTTAGAAGCATGCTGAGGAATCCCGAGTTGTGAACCCTGATAATCCCACAATACGAGTGTGTCGGAAGTCTCCGGATGAATCATCCACCAGCGGATGCGATCACTTTCCCAGTCAAAGCCATACGTGTGGAATTTTGAAGAAGCGTCGTAATTCTCAATAGCAGGAATGCTTTCAGGTATATTTTGCAAGCCAGTTAATTGTGTTGGGTCGCCGTCATAATTTACCTTTGAAATTGTTTCGATGATTTTCCCTTCTGCCAAATTGATGATCCTTCCGATGCGCTGAAGTTTATCATGCTCACCGGTCCAAGTCCCAACGTAGATGATTCTTGGGTCAGCAAGCAGCCATTCAAAGTCTATTTCACTTAGCCCTCCTTTGTGGTCTTCATGATAAGTGAAATACCCCACGACGGCTCCAACATTTGCTTGTTTTACGCTTACATCAGGGACTTTGAGCCGAGTCGAATAGCTTCCAAAATGGGTGAAATGCTTGGAAATAATCTCTGGGCCTTTTCCTGGCCCTGCTTTTTCATCAGGGTTTAATTTGAAAGAAAGAATACTAGTCTCTGGTTCAGAAAGAGATTCAATTCCCATTTTATGTTTGAAATCCGCGTGAGTTCCTGTAGAACCGTAGCGAAAGTTCTTTGATTTGGATCTAGAAAAATCCTCCTTGAAAGATTTATGGGTCTTTTGGGATTCATTTGGAAATAGACTCATCAATACCATGAGTAGTAAAATGACCAGGTGTTTCATGGGCTTGAATATAAGAGGATTATTAATTCACCTCGGAAGTCATTTGCTTCTGTCCAGTGTGACTTGAAGCAGATGAATTTGAATACTTGGTTGGAAATTCATGCACAATAAGCTGGTTTAAGTCTTATAAGTTTGACTCTAAAAAGTGTAGTCTTTAAACTACTAAATACAAGATTGAGAGTACTTTAATCAATTAGAAACCTCACTTATCGTTCTATATTTAGCCCATTTGCTCATTAATCCAACGATTGAAATGACATGAATAACCATTGCTGAACCTAGGATTAAATCAGTATTTGGTTTACCGTCGATTTTAAAATAGGCTCCAAAAAGTATCATACTCACACTGAGAAGCAATAGGCGAAACATTATTTTCTGGCGCTTAGTCAGGCTGTTAAGACTAGGGAAAAGTTTATAAAGTAGAAAATTCATTATTCAATTTGACTTAGGGTGAATTTTTATGTGATCAGTTTATAATTCATGCAAAAACTACAAAATTCTGTTTTATTTAACCATATTTATTTTTATCGCTTATCGAACAACCAACAACCAACAACCAATAATCATTTCCTCGGATGAAAATCCGTCAGCACCTGCCTCAAATAATCCCGATCCAAATGCGTGTAGATCTCCGTGGTAGTGATGCTTTCGTGACCGAGCATTTCCTGTACTGCTCGAAGATCCGCTCCTCCTTCGATGAGATGCGTGGCAAAGGAATGTCGAAATGTATGCGGACTTATATTTTTCTCAATTCCAGCTTGCTCAGCGGTTTTTTTAATGATCAGAAAGATCATCACACGAGTAAGTTTTTTACCACGGCGATTTAGAAAGACAAACTCTTCATGGCCTTTTGCTATCGCTTGATGCACGCGAACTTCATCTTTATAGATGTTCAGATATTTCAAAGCGTCTTTTCCGATAGGAACTAGTCGTTCTTTATTGCCTTTTCCGATTACTCTCAGGAACCCTACATCCTCGAAAACTTGTCCTTTCTTCAATTCTGTAAGTTCGGATACACGCAAACCTGAGCTGTAAAGCATTTCCAGTATGGCTCGGTTGCGATGACCTTCGGGTTCGCCGAGAGGAATAGCCTCCAGAAGTTGGACGATCTCCTGATAGCTTAGCGTGTCTGGAAGCTTGCGCCCAAGTTTGGGCGCTTCGAGAAGCTGGGCCGGATCTTCGGTGATCGCATCTTCATACATTAGGTATTTGTAGAAAGCCTTGATCCCCGAGATAATTCTGGCGTGCGTGTAATCCGAGATTTCAAGTTTGGCTAGGTCATTCACAAACCTTCGTAAATGCTCCAATTCTAAGTTTAAAGGGCTTTTTTCAGGAAAATTTGTTTCTGAGTATTTAGCTAATTTCTCCACATCTCGCGTGTAAGCTTCTATAGAATTCTCGCTTAGTGAGCGCTCCAACTTGATGTAATGACGGAATTGACGAATATGGCTTTGCCAGGTTTTGAGCATTCTCCTATTGAAAAATTTAAATATTGGAAAATTAGGTTGGAAAGTTGGAAGGTTCAAATGTTGAAAGGTTTTAACTTTCCAATCTGAATACGATTACCTTTATACAATCAACCATCAAATCGAATTTTGTTTTGAAATCGAGCCTGCCTGAGGCAGACAGGCATGACTCAAGCTTCACATACTGTGATGATGATCATCAATGCAAGATTCCATGTGGCGAATGAAAATCAATATTAAACACATGAAAATCCAGATAATAAACGGGCCGAATCTAAACTTACTAGGCAAAAGAGAGCCAGAAGTCTATGGCAGTACGTCTTTTGAAGAATATTTTGAGGGTATGAAAATCGCGTTTCCTGACATTGATCTTCACTATTACCAAAGTAATGTGGAGGGTGAATTGATCAATAAGATCCACGAAGTCGGTTTTACCTTTGATGCTATTTTGCTGAATGCTGGAGGTTATACACATACTTCCGTTGCTATCTCGGATGCCATCGCTGGAGTAACGACGCCAACACTGGAAGTCCATATTTCGAATATTTATAAGCGTGAGGAATTCCGCCACAAAAGCATTATTTCCAAGTCTTGCGTTGGAATGATATCCGGACTTGGATTGAAAGGCTACGCGCTTGGTGTTCTCTATTTTCAATAACCTATCTACCTATGCTTACCTTCGCACCCGGGCCATCTAAAGTTTACGATGCCCTTCCTACTTATTTACAAGATGCTTACGCTGCAGGCATTCTAAGTGCCAATCATCGCAGCAATGCCTTCATGTCTCTGTATCAAAACACTGAACAATTGATGCGGGAGAAGCTCCATATGCCCGATGATTACAAGTTGCTTTTCACTTCCAGCGCAACAGAAAATTGGGAGATTATCACCCAGTCTATCGTGCAGCAAGCAAGTTTTCATATCTATTCTGGTTCATTCGGGAAAAAGTGGATCGAATTTGCGAAGCATATCAATCCTAATACCAATGGATCAAAAATTGAAGCAAATCAAGAAATCAATGTTGCCGATTTGGAAATCTCCGAGGACTTTGATGTAATCGCGCTGACTCAAAATGAAACTGCTAATGCGACTCAAGTTACAATGGCTACTATCGAGGCGATTAAAGAGAAATATCCAGAGAAAATGATTGCTGTTGATACAACTTCATCCATGTCAGGAATTGAGTTAGACTTCAGTTTGGCGGATATCTGGTATGCTTCTGTGCAAAAATGCTTTGGGCTTCCAGCAGGTTTGGGAATACTGATTCTTTCTCCAAAAGCCATAGAAAAGTGTGAAAGTAAAGGAGAAAAAGGCAGGTACAACAGCTTGAGTTTTATCTTAGAAAATGCGGCGAATTATCAGACGCATTACACTCCAAACGTTTTGGGGATCTACTTGCTAAATAGAGTTTTAAAAGATTTGGAAGAAATTCAGCACATCGACTCAAACCTTCGTGAGCGCATGCTAAAGCTGGAAACAGCCGTAGCCCAATCTAAGTCACTTCGAATGCTGGTGGACAATGCAGCGACACGTAGCACAACAGTTTTGGCAGTTTCTGGGTCTGAAGAATTGATCGCATCGATCAAAAAAGACGCGGAAAAAGAAGGGATGCAGCTTGGTTCTGGCTATGGTCCTCATAAGCCAACGAGTTTCCGAATCGCCAACTTTCCTGCGATTACAAATGCAGAAATGGATAAGTTGATTTCGTTTTTGGGGAGGTATTGATTTCGACCTTTGGGGTTTTTAAAACCCCGAAGGTCTTATTTTAAAACCTTTAAAGACTTTGTAGCCATTAACTTGACTCAAAAGATCTTATTTTTTAAATCGTTGAAGTTATTAGATCTAAATGAATTTTTATTTTTCAATTACTCGAATTTGGTTCAAGTCTCCTGACTTGGACCTTTTTTATACAGATTTACTTCAAATAGACATTACTTCACGGTTTCATATTCTCATATCTTCGGTCTTCAATAATATTCTTTTTGCCGTGTCTCACGAACAGATTTCCTCCTAAATCCAATGACCTCAAAGGTTAATTTCCTACTTTCGCGGCATGTTTGATTTAAAGGAAATTCTATCTGTTTCATTGATTCTTTTTTCCGTGATTGACATCCTCGGTTCTATCCCGATTATTGTTAATCTAAGGCAGAAAGTAGGCCATATCCAATCGGAGAAGGCTACACTTGCTGCGGGTGTATTGATGATTCTTTTTCTCTTTGCGGGAAAGTCAATTTTGAGTTTGTTTGGCATTGGTGTGGAGGATTTTGCGATCGCGGGAGCCCTAATCATCTTTGCTATAGGTGCTGAGATGATTTTGGGAATTGAACTGTTCAAATCAGATCCCGAGGCCAAAGCTGGAGCTTCCATTGTTCCGATAGCTTTTCCTTTGATTGCAGGTGCAGGTACTCTGACTACGATTTTGACACTGAAAGCTGAGTTTGCTCAGATCAATATTGCGATAGGAATTCTTTTAAATCTAGTCTTGGTTTACATCGTGCTGAAAAGTACAGGTTGGCTGGAGCGGAAAATAGGCAAAACGGGTCTGGATGTGCTGAGAAGGATTTTTGGGATTATTTTGCTTTCTATCGCAGTTAAGATTTTCAAAACAAATGCCTTTCCTATAGGAGTAGCATCGGGTATTTAAACTCATTCTCTTTCCTATTTTCACTTACTTTACTTCATGATTTCTATTTATACTGATGGTGCTGCAAAAGGCAATCCCGGTCCTGGAGGCTATGGAGCCGTCTTGAAATATAATAACCACCGCAAAGAACTTTCTGGAGGCTTTCGAAGAACTACCAACAATCGCATGGAACTGTTAGCTGTAATTCGTGCGCTTCAAGAAATTAAATTGACAGGAATTCCTGTTCAGATCTATTCAGACAGCAAGTATGTGGTAGATTCTGTGGAGAAGGGATGGCTTTGGGGCTGGCAGAAAAAAGGCTTTAAAGACAAAAAGAATCCAGACCTATGGTTACGATATATTCCACTTCACTTGAAATATAAACCAAAATTTATCTGGGTTAAAGGGCATGCTGGAAATATTGAAAACGAGCGCTGTGATGTGCTAGCTGTTCAGGCTGCAGAGGGGTTTAATTTACCAGCTGATACTGGATACGAAGAGAGCCAGAAGTAAAAGTTAAAGATCTAAAGCCTGAAATCTGAAAAAGTACTTCAGACTTCAGATTTTATAATTTCTCCATTGTTATCAAGGGAATATCTTCTCGATTCAGTTCCAAAAGTGGTTTGTATTCTGACGCTGGATATTGCCAGCCATTTTCTCCCAATTCATAAAGTAAAGGAGCTAGATTTTGAACGGCTGCTTTACAGCCTTGGATGATTGCTCCCATATTCCCTGTTTGCTTGGAAAGAACCGCTTCGTTCTCGATTTCGAAAGGCCCAGAGAACTTGCGCTCCTTTAGAATATTCACAAATGCTCTCCAGTCCATAGAATCTCCCAAGCCGAAGCCTGGCAAAGTGGCTTCGTAGTGATGTCTATCCCAAGGATTGTTGCTGGAAGGAATTCCAAGTTTCTCAGCCCATTCTGCTTTTACTTCCTGCATTGGATACATGTTTCCCCAGAAAGGATCAGGATTGTTTCGCGTGGACTTGACGTGAATTCGCTTAAGGCGATTCATATCCGTATTTTTGATCACTTCTACAGGATCGGTATGCTGCCAGATGTCGTGCGAGGGATCGTAAATCTCTCCATGATTAGATTCTGGAATGAGTTCGTACATAATTTTCCGGGCTGCCAGCATTCCCGGTAAATTATTAAATGTGCCAAAATGACCTGAGCTTCTCCAGCCTTCCATCGGGCAGTTTTCATATAGAACTGTGACTCCGAGACTATTTGCATAGCGGATGATCGGACCGAAAACATTCTGGTATTCCAGCAGGTTTTTTTCAAATCCGCCATCCTGATTGCCAAGCTCGTGATTATATCCCACGAACGTTCCGACCTTCACATCATTTTCATCCCCACCCAGCAGATAAGCTATCCGAATGAGTTTCAAAAGATGGTTTTGATTCTTGATACGCTCTGCTGGATCTCCACCGATTAGATTGTCAAATGCTCCGATGGAAAGACGAAGTCTGACTCCATTGAATTTCCGAATGAGTTGTTTGGCTTCTTCAGGTCCGAAGTTTTCATAAGCAAGGTGAGTTGCGACGAAGTCATCACGAGTTCCATCTTTTCTAAATACACAAAGATCAAGTCCCTGTACATCGATTTCTACTGCTTTTTCTATTGTTTGATCCAGGCTAAGTTGGTCAAAAGCGGAAGTCATGATCCAAATAGGGTTTGCCATTTTTTGGGAAGTTTTGATGAAATGGAAAAAGGAAACAACCAGCGACTTTACAAAGCGATAGGTTATTTCCTTTAGAATAAGTTGATGTTCACTAGTTGGATATTAATGAACCAGAGTGAGAATCACTTTTTGTGTCAAGCCAGAAAATGAGATGTTTTGAGAAAGTACCAGTTCAGTATTGGTGACACTTTCTACCATCAAAGAACCTTGTGCTCCAGGCACATCAATGATATTAGTATCTACCGTTAGAATCTTGGTTGTTTCATTATAACTCCACGTGAAGTCTGCTGTTTGTGGTTCTGTAGGGTCACATTTGGTAGCGCCTGCATCCACTACACCTATGCTCAGAGGGGTCTCATAGTTAAAAGTGACCAGATTGTCTCGAAGGCATAAATCGATTAGTGAAATTACGCTTACATTATTCGATGTAGCAGCGCTTAGTTTCCATGCAATTCCAGAGCCTATGATTTCAGCATCCGTTTTGGCTGGATCTTTATCTTCGCTACAGGATCCTAATATGACAAGACAAGTGATAGCCACTAAATAATTGAGATTGAATATTGATTTCATAGGGAAAAAGGGTTTAGTGTACAAAGTGTAAAATAAGTAAAAAAAGTGTTGAGAGTGCCATTTTAACAAAACAGCTTTATTCATTTGCAGAATATCGCTTTCTGATTTCCACTTTTTGCTTTTGTCTGTTCCAAAGTGCTGTTGCTAAATCCGAAGCGATATGGTCAGGTTCAGATTCGTGGAGAATTCTTTTCAGTTTTTCTTCACCGAGATCTATGCGGTAACAAATTTGAAGTAAGCGCTCAAATTGCCTATCCAACATGTAGGCTATGACTTTGGTAAGTGTAGCAATGGCTTTTTCTTCATCAAATGCAGCTACATTTTCCGGAAAGTCGAACTCCTTTTTTAGGAGCGAAAAAGTTTCTTCAGATAGAGATTCACTCATGATAGTGCCAAAAAAAAGAGGCTGTCTTAAAAAAGCCTAAGTCACATAGAGCGAAGTCGAAATGCGTTTACAATTGTAATAATTCGCCACCGGCTTCGCTCTATGTGACATCAGAATGTCTTTTGAGACAGTCTGTTATGATTTATTTGTCAGATTTTTTATCAGACTTAGCTTTTTTAGGAGCTTTAGGCTCTTTCTCTTCAGTAGGCTTAGCCTCTTCTGGTTTTTCTTCTTCAGATTTCTGAAGTACTTCAGGAGCTTGTACTCGAAGTAAAGTGTACCAAGTGATCAGTTTCTTAATATCAGAGGTATAAACTCTAGATTCATCCACCTCTGGGAGTACGTGCTTCATGAATGCTCTTAGCTCCGCATCATCAGGATTTGCATCTAAACCCAAGTCACCTTGAAATTCTGCTTCAATCTTTTGCATTACAGATTCTAGCGGCTCTGCGCCTTCTTCTGTCAAGGTATAGATAGAAATGTCGCTTAAAATGGATACACGCTGGGACATGCCTGCAACGAGTTTAGTTTTCTTTGCATCCATACTCTCGAGGATTACTCCCGTGCGTGAAGGCTTCAAAACTTTGAACAAACCGGGTTTACCGGATACGGTGGCAAGATCTTTAAAATTCATTTGATTTAATTTTTTCGAGGATGCAAATATAGGATTATCAATTAAATGATCTACCCAGCTTGATATTCTGTTACTAGTTCTTCTATAAACTTTGTTAACTCTGCTTTGCCAGTGCTAGCTTCTGCGCTGGTGACAAAGTAATCTGGTTCTTCTTCAAAGATTTCTCTTGTCTTATTTAAGAATTTACTGATGTTCTGATCAGTTTTTGATTTGGACTGTTTATCAGCTTTTGTAAAAACTAGTGCAGTAGGAACCTCTTTTGTGCCGCACCAAAGCAAAAACTCCAGATCTATCTGCTGTGGCTCTAATCGGCTATCAATCAAGACAAATACCCCGCAAAGATTCTCTCGTTTGGTGAGGTAAGTAGTGATCATACTTTCCCAGCCTTGCTTCACTTTCAGATTTACTTTGGCGAAGCCATAGCCAGGAAGATCGACCAGGTACCATTTATCATTGATGATGAAGTGATTGATCAACTGAGTTTTACCTGGCTTCTGCGAAGTCTTTGCCAGTCCTTTTTGATTGACCAGCATATTGATTAGTGAGCTTTTGCCCACGTTTGATCTGCCTATAAAAGCGATCTCAGCTCGATCTGGTTTTGGACAATTTCCCGGGTTGGAATTACTGATTACAAAGGCGGCTTTCTGGATCATCTGCTAGTATTTGTGTGCAAAAGTACGACATTATCCGAAAAGGGAAGGGTCGACTCGATTCAGAACATTTTTCCATTCCTCATGTTTCTTGTTTATTATTGTCCTTTCAAAGACAGAATTTCGATGGCAGTACTTCCTTATAAAGACAAGCAAGATTCCAAAAAAGATCAGGTAGCTGAGATGTTCAATAACATTTCTGGCAAATATGATTTGCTCAATCACGTGCTCAGCATGGGTATTGATATTACCTGGAGGAGAAAAGCAATTAAATACCTGAAAGATGATCAGCCGAAATTGATCTTAGATATCGCTACTGGGACAGGAGATTTTGCAATTGAAGCATTAACTCTGAACCCAGATAAGATTATCGGAGTAGATATTTCCGAAGGAATGCTGGCAGAAGGCCGGAAGAAAATAAAGAAAAAAGGTCTTGAAGATAAAATCGAGCTTCAGCTTGGTGATTCCGAAGGCTTACTTTTTGAAGATAATATGTTTGATGCAGTGATCGTTTCTTTTGGAGTTCGCAACTTTGAAAATCTAGAGAAAGGATTATCGGATATGTATCGCGTATTAAAGCCTGGAGGTAAAGTGGTTATCTTGGAATTTAGCAAGCCCACCAAAGCACCCATGAAACAGGCGTATGCGTTTTATTCTAAAGCTATTTTACCACAAATCGGTAAATTAGTTTCGAAAGATAATTCTGCTTACACCTATCTTCCTGAGTCAGTACAGGCATTTCCAGACGGAATGGACTTCCTGAGAATTATGAATAACGTTGGATTTACAAGCAATCTATGCAAACCACTTACATTTGGAATAAGCTCGATCTACGTAGGAACAAAGTAATCCTACTAGGTTTGATTTTCTTTTTAGGAGCAAGTCCGACGTTTGGGCAAGGAATGTTTGGTTTGACCTCTACTTCTGGTTCAGACGATCAACCACTTTCTTATGGGTTTTTCCTTGCTGCTCATACCAGTACACTCAGAATAAAGTACTCAGATGCTTTCCTCAACCCTAATTCTGTAAATGCTTTTACAGATGTAAGAAGTATTCAAACCAAATTTTCACCTGGATTTTCTTTGGGGTTTATTGGTATTTTGAGATTACATGATCAAGTATCTCTCATGTTTACCCCTAAGGTTGGCTTTTATGAATATAAAACAGAAGTAATTTATTTCAGAGACCCTTTGGATCCGGGCCTCATTCAGACGCCAGATGGTGAAATGGTTTCTAGTACAGGAGAAGTAGTGGAATATAGCTCAGAAGCTACTATGGTAGAGTTGCCCTTACTTTTAAAGTATAGGTCAGTTAGATTCAATAATACTCGTATGTATTGGCTGGGTGGTGCGAGCTATCAGTTTCGTACCAAAGGTCAGGATGAAGCCAATGTAGATGATATTGTGATGACGGGACAGGATGTGTCGCTTGAGGCAGGGATGGGTTTTGAAATCTATTTCAAATACTTCAAGTTTGCTCCAGAGATTCGTTTTTCGCATGGTCTGATGAATGCTTATCAAGCCGAAAATACCCTTCCAGAACTCCAAGGAGCAATCGAGTCAATCAAGAGAAAAAGCATTACAATCTATCTGAATTTTCAGTAAAGCATAAAAGTTAGCTAGTAGTTTAGATGGGTGGTAAGTTTTTGATTATTGTCCATTGATAATTTTTTTATCTTGCCTCTATGAAAAACAAAATTGCTTTAGTCACCGGAGCGACTTCTGGAATCGGCAAAGCTGCTGCAATTACCCTCGCCAAGATTGGCTACGATATCATTGCTACAGGAAGACGTGGCAATCGTCTGGAAGACCTGAAGTCAGAATTGCCTGAAGGAGTTGAATTTTTGCCTCTGATATTTGATGTGCGTGATAGAGAAAAGGTATTGGAAATTCTGGAGAATCTACCAGAAAAATGGAAAGCCATAGATGTGCTGATCAACAATGCCGGCAATGCTCATGGAATCGATCCAGTACAAACTGCCAATCTAGACGATTGGGATGCGATGATAGACATTAATGTGAAAGGATTGCTGTATGTTTCAAGAGCGATTATTCCCGGGATGACAGAAAGGAAGTCAGGAATGATTATCAACATAGGCTCTATCGCGGGCAAGGAAGTGTATCCCAATGGCAGCGTCTATTGTGGAAGCAAGCATGCGGTAGATGCTATTACCAAAGGCATGAGGATAGATTTAAATCAATTTGGTATTCGTGTGGTAGCGATACACCCAGGTTTGGTGGAGACTGAGTTTTCCTTGGTGAGATTCAAAGGAGATGAGAACAAGGCAGACACAGTTTATCAGGGAATAGAACCTCTGGTAGCTCAGGATATTGCGGATATCGTAGAGTTTGCCGTAACAAGACCTGTTCATGTGACCATCGCAGATGTAGTGGTGCTTCCTACTGCTCAGGCTTCGGCTACCGTTGTCAATAGAAATTCGAAGTTGTGAAAAGAACATCGATAATTTTTCTCAGCCTAGCAATTGCTTGCAGTGCTCCAAAGAGTGATCAGGAGATTTTCTCTGAGCAGCAGCGTGAAGTATTAGACCCTGTAAAGGACATAGAATTGGAAGTGAAAATACCCGAGATGGAGCAGGTGCTGATAGATCAGGGATTGGTGAATGTGGAGGAGAAAATTCAAGGAATTAAGGTAGAATTGAAATATTCGACCACGGATAATTTCTTCAAGCAAGATGTCTATGGTGATCTGACCAAAGCTTACTTGCAACCGGAAGTAGTTGAGCTTCTGAAAAAGGCGCAGAAAATGCTACAGACTGAATTTCCAGACTATACCTTACTGGTCTATGACGGCGTTCGTCCATCTTCTGTGCAGCAGATTCTTTGGGACAATCTGGACAAACCTGACAAGCTGAAGCCACTTTATGTAGCCGATCCTAAAAAAGGCAGTTTGCACAATTTTGGTGTTGCTGTGGATTTGACGATTTTTGACACAAAAGCTGACTCAACGTTGGATATGGGAACTGGCTATGATTACTTTGGCTATCCTGCTTATCCTGATCGCGAAAAACAAATGCTTGCCGAAGGACAAATCACAAAAGGGCAAGTTGCTAATCGGGAGATTCTTCGGAAAGTAATGACAGCAAATGGCTTCTCAGGAATCGGATCGGAATGGTGGCATTTCAATGCTTTTTCCAGAAAAGAAGCCGGCGAGAAGTTTCAAATTATTAAGTAGCATTGTTCAATAGACACTGATCAAATTCAATGTTCAAGTATTAATTATCAATTTTAAATTTACAATTACTCAAACCCTATGACCTTAAAAAGAACACTTCTCACCCTCTCGCTGATATTCAGTATAGCGCTGGTATCACAAGCACAGCAATTCAAAGCCTTAGTTTTTAGTAAAACTGGCGGCTTTCGGCATCAATCAATTCCTGAAGCCGTAGCGGCGATCAAGGAACTTGGCAAAACTCAAGGATTCGGCGTTTATACGACCGAAGATGCTGGAGCTTTCACCGACGAAAATTTAGCAAAATACGATGTGGTTATTTTAGCTTCCACGACTGGGACGATTTTCAATGAGGAGCAAAAGGCTGCATTCCAGAAGTTCGTACAAAGTGGAAAAGGAGTAGTGGGTATTCACTCTGCCACGGATACAGAATACGAATGGCCTTGGTACAACAAGATGATTGGTGCATATTTCCTCACGCATCCAGCTCAGCAAACGCTTAGATTAGAGGTAGTAGATCAAAATCACCCAGCAACTTGGCACCTGCCAAAAAACTGGCTTTGGTTTGATGAGCTATATGAATTTAGGGATATCAATCCAGCTATTAAGGTTTTGATAAAAGCAGATGAAAGCACCTATAAGGTAGGGAAAGGTAACGGAGATAATCACCCAATGGCATGGTACCATGAGTATGATGGAGGAAGAGTATTCTATACCGCACTTGGTCATGTGGAGTCTGCTTGGGTAGAAGCTGATTTCTTGAAGCATGTTTCCGGTGGAATATGGTATGCAGCGACAGGACATCCATTCAATAAATAAATCGAATAGATCACAAGATTGGAAAGGGCTGTGTGCTACAAGCCACTAGGCAGTATGCATTTGGCTTAGTAATTCACAGTACCTTATTCAGTTAAGACGTAAGATCTAAACGTAAAAAACCGAATTGCTGGAACTTAATGCCAGCAATTCGGTTTTCTAAACTAAAATCAAGAATACCATGCTACAAGCACAAGCAAGACCTGTTCACCTCTACATGGAGGCAAATCCAAATCCAAATTCCCTTAAATTTGTTGCCAACTTTATGTTGGTAGATGAGGGTGTGAGTTTTGATTTTCCAGATGCAGAAAGTGCCTCTATCAGCCCTCTTGCCTTAGAGTTATTCAATTTCGCAGCAGTTGAGCGCGTATTTGTTGCTTCTAATTTTGTGACTGTGACCAAGTCAGAATCTGTAGAATGGGCGGAAATTCAGGGCATTGTTCGTGATCATATCAAGCAATATTTGGAAGCCGGCAAAGCACCAGTTCCAGTAAATATTGAGAAGGATCCACTTTTTGATGAGAATGATTCTGAGATAGTGAAAAAAATCAAAGGAATACTTGACGAGTATATCCGTCCAGCTGTAGAGCAGGATGGGGGAGCAATTGTATTCCATTCTTTCGAAGACGGAATCGTGAAAGTGCTTCTACAAGGCTCTTGTTCAGGTTGCCCTTCAAGCACAGTGACACTGAAGGCGGGCATCGAAAATCTCCTGACTAGAATGCTTCCAGAAGTGAAGGAAGTGGTAGCAGAGGGAGTTTAAGCTGCTGCTTTATGGGTAAGAGAGATTGGTCCTGGGCGATTCTTGGAGTTATTGCTTTGGGAATACGTTATTTGGCGGCACAAAACCCTGAGGCAACAGACAATATTTATTCAAGAATTTTCTTTCCGGGTATTCGGAATATAATCGATTTGACGCTGGGAAGATTGCCTTTTCCCAGCGTTTATTTGTTTATCATATCGGTGATGCTAGTCATTGGTGTTTATCTTTTTAGGCTTCGCAAAAGGATTGGTTGGAAAAACAGAGTTTTCTATTCCTTTCGTGCGCTTGCAAATGGGCTTGGCACGCTGGTATTCTTTTTCCTTTTCCTCTGGGGATTCAACTATCAGAGAACTCCAATAGTTGAGCAATTGGGACTTAAGTCAATTTCGATGAATCTGGATCAGCTGAAATCTGAGGTACAAATTACAACTAGGCTCGCAATTCAGTACAGAAACTCTATTACAAGGGATACAGCTGCAATAGAGGAGGTTTTGCCTTATCCTGAGTTAGAAGAACTAGTTCGGGTGAACATTGCAGACAATCTTGACATGCTTGGTTTGAATTTTACAGGAAGACCTAGAACCAAGCTTTTCCCGCCACCAGGCTTTATGCGGAAAATGGGTATTCTCGGCATCTATTTTCCTTTTACGGGAGAAAGCTACATCGATCCAACATTGCACGCACTAGAGAAGCCATTTACAGTAGCACACGAGATGGCTCATAGCTATGGAGTGACCAATGAAGGCGAAGCGAATTTTATAGCTTGGGTTATTTGCACAAACAGTGATAGCCGCCTTTTAAAATATTCAGGACAATTAAGGTTGCTTATGTATCAGATCAGGGATTACTATCGCATGGCACCTGAAGAATATAAAATCTGGCTTCGTGATCTGGATCCGGGTATCAGAAATGATATGATGTCTATCAAGCGTAATAGTGATGCGATTGTACCTTTTTCACTGGAATTAAGCAGGAAAACCAATGATGTTTTCTTGAAAACTCAGGGAGTCAAGGCTGGAATTAACAGCTACCAACAATTGCCCAAGCTGGTGTATGCTTGGAGAGAGCGCATGAAGTGGAAATAGAGACTATCGCAAGATTTTAGCAACTTTTTTATTTTTAGTTAGAGGCGATGCAATAAAAATACTATTTTGGGATCTGTTCCTACTGGTTCTGGTATTACTTGATTTGTTTCTTTTCTGCTTCTACCTCAAAAATCATTTTATGCGTCCATTTCTAGCGATCCTTTCCTTATGCTTATTCAGCCAAATTTGTGCAGCGCAAATCACGATGGAAACCGAGAGAGGTGAAGAAGGAAACATGGAGATTTATGCCACAAACTCGACTTTTATTCCCTATACAATTTTATTAGATTACTCCGAACTGACTAACTTAACTTCAACAGGAAGTTCTGCGATGGTAGTTGCTCGATCGGGAAGATCTAAAGTGGCTACTTTAAAGCGGACAGTGGAAAACCAGGCTACAAACATGAGCTATACTTATTCTTTCATAAAAGGTGATTATAGCAGAAAATCAAGAGGTGAAACAGTGTACTTGATTCCTTTGCCAGAAGGCACTATTGCAACAGGCATACGTATGACGCATATCGAAAACCGTCTCCAACCAAAGGAGGAGAATATGGATTATGTTGGAGTTTCTTTCAGGTTTGGCTTGCCTACTGAGGTGGTAGCTCCTCGCAAAGGAGTGGTTTCAGAGATCAGTATGAATAAATATTCAGATAAAAATAATTTGGATTTTGACCGGGGAGAAAACTTCATAGAGCTGTTCCATGAGGATGGATCGCTAACCAAAATCATGGTCTTAAGCCCAGGAAGTGAAAAAGTGGAATTGGGTCAGGTAGTTTTTCCGGGAGATGTGATAGCTGAGTCTTCTGGGGAAGATTATAACTCGGGCTTTCATGTAAGATTGGCTAATATGAAGCCAGTGAAGGATGGCTCAACCAAACTTAAGTATGAGATGACTCCAATGAAGTTTTTCTCGAAGGAAGGAGTATCTGATGTCGCCGAAATGCAAGAAATAGTCGTGGTACATCCCGAGGAGGTAGTGACTGCAGAAATGAATAAAAAAGAGAAGAAAGCTTACGAGGCCGATAATTAAGGTTAAGATATTCTCAGGGACGAATAACTTTCTTCCTATTCCCAACCCATACACCTATAATCACTGCAACAATCCCGATGTAGTGACCAAAAAGTAAAACTTCACCATCTAACACGCCCCAAAATATGGCAACAATAGGTATAAGGTAAGTTACAGAGGAAGCAAATACAGGTGTCGCAGTTTTCACCATCATATTGAAAATAATCAAGGCTATAGCAGTGCCCATTACTCCCAATAGTGTGACATATCCTAAGGCTGTCAATGCACCTTCTACATTGACCACTTTATAGGAAAACTGTGTGCCTGCCATCAAAAAAACGAGGGCTAGAGGCAAAACCATTAAGAGTGAGATAGCAGTAATCTCAATTGGCTTTAGCTTCTGAAAACGGTATTTGATAATGTTCAAATTAAAACCATAGCAAATGCAAGCAAGGATTACGTAAAAGCCATAAGAATTTATATCGGCAAAAGCCCCGAAGCCTGAGCCTTCCTTCACTGTGACTAGAATAAAAACGCCGATAAAAGCTATTGCTAAGCCGATCCCATTCCTGCGAGTAATTTTTGAATTGAAAAATAAGGCGCCTATAACTACCACTGCCAATGGTGTGAGTGCATTCAATACTCCAGTCAATGAGCTGCTGAGCTGTGTTTGAGCTTTTGCAAAAAGGAAGGCGGGAATAAAACTACCAACCAATCCCACGATGATGAGGTTCTTTATCTGAGCTTTGTCTAGATTTTTTATCCTTGGAATAGAAAGAGGTAACAGGAAAGTAGCTGCCGCTACAATTCGATACGCACCAACTTCTCCTGCTGAGAATACTTCTAGGCCACGCTTGATCAGTATAAAAGAACTGCCCCAGATAAGAGACAAGAGAATCAATAAGCCCCAGTTTCTGAGGTTGCTGTCATTGGTGGTTGTAGACATTGGCTAGAGCAGATAAATGTCTGCTTTGCAAAGGAAGCAAAACCAAAGAAAAGTTTGTTGAAAAATTTCAGGAGCCTGAAGTGATTCTTATGTTTTAAGAAATGTTTCAGGCTCTTGCAATAAGTCAAATAGATTTTCTATAATTAAATGAGATTGTTTATGTTTTTCGTAAACAAAACTTTCCTTAGCAAATTAGAAAGCTACTCCTTTTTAAAACCCAAAAAAAAAAGTAAAACTGAAGCTAACCTTTCAATTTTACCACTTTTTTTAAGCTTTATTTTCTCTAAAAAACATGATCCGCATAGACATCTGAGACCTGCTCCAAGACCTCACAGACATGCTCATACGTTTCTGCAGTGACCATTTCGGCACGATATTGCTTGAAGTTTGGCATGCCACGGAAGTAGTTTGTGTAATGTCTTCTCATTTCTAAAATTCCAAGTTTTGGGCCTTTCCACTCAACCGAGAAATCCAAGTGTTTTTTGGTGACCGCAATTCTTTCTTCTAATCCTGGCGCTGCAAGCTTTTCTCCAGTAGCGAGGAAATGCTTGATCTCATTAAAGATCCAAGGATATCCAATCGATGCACGGCCTATCATCATCCCATCGACATTGTATTTATTTTTATATTCCAGCGCCTTCTCAGGGGAATCTATATCGCCATTTCCAAACACAGGAATATGTAATCGTTGATTTTCTTTCACTTTATTTAAATAGCTCCAATCTGCTTCACCTTTGTACATCTGCGCTCTGGTGCGTGCATGAATGCTGATGGCTTGGATTCCTACGTCCTGCAGTCGCTCAGCAACTTCAACGATTCTAATAGTGTTGCTATCCCAGCCGAGGCGGGTCTTCACTGTAACGGGAATATTTACAGCCTTGACAATTTCGGCGGTCATGGAGACCATTTTGTCAATATCCAAAAGAATTCCCGCACCAGCTCCTTTGCAGGCCACCTTACTGACTGGGCAGCCGTAATTGATGTCCAAGATATCTGGTCGAGCTTCGGCTACAATCGCGGCAGCCTCCCGCATGGATTGAATCTCATTCCCGAAAATTTGAATCCCGATAGGTTTCTCATAATCGAAAATATCAAGTTTCGCCACGCTCTTTGCAGCATCGCGAATCAAGCCTTCTGAGCTGATAAATTCCGTATACATCAAGTCCGCTCCGTTCTGTTTGCAGACGGCTCTAAACGGAGGATCACTCACATCTTCCATCGGTGCAAGCAACAATGGGAAGTCTCCCAATTCCAAGTTTCCTATCTTAACCACTTCTTATTTTAAATTTGCGCGTAAATTTACCTCAATTATGGAGATATACGAAACGGAATCAGAAATTGGCAAACGAAAGAGTTGGCTATTGTCCCTGATAGTCATAGTTTTAGTGGGAATAGGAGTTTTGGTTGTGCTACAAGTAGCAGCTCTGGCAGTCGCCCCCTATCTATTTAATATCTCTATAGAGGAGATTATGGGCTTGATGACAGGTGATTATTCTCCTGCTAATGGTCGGATGGCCATGTTTTTTGTGCAAGGCATTGGGTCAGGAATTGGTTTTTGGGTGGCAGCTTATGTTATCATACGTTTCATAGATAAAGCTAACCTGCATTGGAATATTCAAATGCAGAGATTTACTGCTAAAGGTGCTGGACTTATCCTTTTGATCACCTTAGGAGGTATGTTGTTCAATGGCTTATTAGTTTATTGGAATTCTCAATTGATTCTACCAGAATTTATGTCTGGAGTAGAGTTATGGATGAAAGAAATGGAAGCGCAATTAATGGAGCTCACGCTATACCTTACTGACTTTCAATCTATTCCAGAGCTTTTGATGGGGGTTTTGGTGATTGGGGTACTTGCTGGAATTGGTGAGGAAGTATTTTTCAGGGGGTTGATTCAACCCAAAATGCACTTATACACCGGTAATGGCCATGCAGGAGTATGGTTGACTGCTTTTATTTTCTCCGCTATACATTTTCAGTTTTACGGCTTTCTTCCAAGGTTATTTTTGGGGGGGATGTTTGGGTACCTATATTATTATTCTGGAAGTCTAACCTACCCTATTTTGGCCCACATTGCTAACAATACGATTACTGTAATTATGGTCTATGCGTCTAATCAGGGGATGATAGATTTTGATATGGAATCTACAGACACGGTGTATTATCCAGCTGCTTTAGGCGGATTATTGGTTCTTATGGTAGGAATCTTTTACTTTAAGAAAACAAATAAGCCCTATGGAGAACTGGAACAAGGTGTTTGAAACCCCTATGCAGGTGAGAGCTGAGATCGTCAAAGGCATCTTAGAAGAGCACGAAATACAAGCTGTAATTCTAAATAAGAAAGAAACTGTATATCAGATTTTTGGGAATTACGAAGTACATGTGCAGCATGAAAATATGGTGGAGGCAAATAATCTAATCCAGAATGAGATCACGTTTTAGTATAAATAATTACAGTAATCTGGGGCAGAGAGCCATCACTGCACTTTTCGGGGCATTGATTATAGTGGGTGGTTGCCTTTATTCTGACTACACTTATTTCCTGGTGTTTGCTGGGATTTTAGGCTTTTCACAGATGGAATTCTATAAGCTAAGTGGATTGGATGGAATGCTCCCATTGAGAAGTTTTGGTACTTTTCTAGGCTTAATGATTTTTTGCTTGACCTTCATGGTAGAGAAGGAGCATTTGTCCATGAAATATTTCTATTTAATCTTTCCAATAGTCTCACTTACCTTTTTTATTAAGCTTTATAAAAAAACTGATAAAAAACCTTTCACAGGAGTGGCCTATACTTTTTTAGGCCTTTTTTATGTCGCAGTACCATTTTCCTTGCTCAATCTTGCCGTTTTTTCAGTAGATGCCACTTATAATTATCAGATTATTATTGGCTGTCTTTTGATACTTTGGGCTAGTGACACAGGAGCATATTTTGCGGGAACAAAATTTGGTAAGACTAAGTTATTCGAGCGAGTATCACCCAAGAAGTCCTGGGAAGGCTTTCTAGGAGGCGCATTCTCTGCAATTGGAGTGGCATTCATATTGACAAGATATTTCCACGTGATAGAGGATTGGAAATGGCTAGTAATAGCAGGGATAATCATTATTGCAGGTACTTATGGAGATTTGATAGAGTCGTTATTTAAGCGATCTATTGAAATCAAAGATTCTGGAAAAGGGCTACCCGGTCATGGCGGTTTTATGGATCGTTTTGACGGATTGTTACTTTCGGCCCCATTTATTACTGCTTTCTTGAAAATCTTCTAATTTTGACCCCTCCTGATTGAAAATCTGTTTAATATTGCATTGCATTTGAATAACTAAATCCAAACCCGAATATGGCTTACATTGAACCGGCTCCGATAAAGGATAAAGAGAATCCTTTGGAGTCAATGATGGAAAGATTCAACATCGCAGCTGAAAAGCTCGGCCTCTCTGATGAGGTGTACAATGTGTTGAAAAACCCTGCCAAACAAGTAATCGTTTCGCTACCTATCACCATGGATAATGGAAAAATTCAGGTATTCGAGGGCATCCGAGTTATCCATTCTAATATCTTAGGCCCAGCTAAAGGCGGAATCCGTTTCGCTCCTGATGTACACATCGATGAGGTGCGTGCACTTGCAGCTTGGATGACCTGGAAATGTGCTGTGGTCGATATTCCATATGGCGGTGGTAAAGGTGGCGTGAGATGTAATCCTAGAGAGATGTCAAAAGGTGAAATCGAACGTCTGGTAAGAGCTTACACCCTTTCTATGCTTGACGTATTTGGCCCTGATAAAGACATACCAGCTCCAGATATGGGTACAGGACCGAGAGAAATGGCTTGGCTGATGGATGAGTATTCCAAAGCGAAAGGCATGACTGTCAGTGCAGTGGTGACAGGTAAGCCATTAGTTCTTGGCGGATCTTTGGGACGAACAGAGGCAACTGGTCGTGGTGTGATGGTCTCAGCTTTGGCTGCTATGCAAAAACTTAAAATCAACCCTTTCCAAGCAACTTGTGCGGTGCAGGGATTTGGTAACGTAGGTTCATGGGCAGCTAGACTTCTTGAAGAAAGAGGGTTGAAGATCGTAGCAATCTCTGATCATACCGGAGCATTCTACAACGAAAAAGGGATCAACATCGTCGAGGCAGTCGCATTCCGAGATGCAAATGGTGGGAACTTAGAAGGGTTTAAAGGTGGAGACAAAATGTTAAATGCAGGTGATCTGCTCACCTTGGAAGTTGATGTTCTCGTTCCTGCTGCTGTTGAGGACGTGATCACAATTCACAATGTAAATGAAATCAAGGCAAAGCTGATTGTAGAAGGAGCCAATGGGCCCACGTCAGCAAGAGCTGATGCTATAATTAACCAAAAAGGTATTATGGCAGTGCCAGATATTTTAGCTAATGCTGGAGGAGTGACGGTGTCATATTTCGAATGGGTGCAAAATAGGCTGGGCTACAAATGGACGGCTGACCGTGTCAATAGACGATCAGATCGAATCATGAAAGATGCCTTTGATACTGTATATCAAACTTCCTTAAAGTATGATGTGCCAATGAGAATAGCAGCTTATATCGTCGCTATTGATAAAGTGGCGAAGACATATGAATATAGAGGAGGATTCTAAGCCCTTTCTATCAAAAGAATATTTTATATTTGAGGCGTGGGGAGATCTCCACGCTTTTTAGTTTTAAAGCTTATGACCATACACCGAGAAGGACGAGTTTTGTTATTTTGGATGCTAATCATCCTTGTTGCTGGTAATTACCTAATTATCTATTTTATGCCAGATGCCAGGATACTTTCGAATGTTGCCGTTTTGGGAAGTATCGTGATATACCTAATCATTCTCCAGTTTTTCAGAAGTCCAATTATCAAATTGCCAGTTGACGAAAGCTTAGTATATGCCCCAGTAGACGGTAAAGTAGTGGTGATCGAAGAGACTTTTGAAGAAGAATACCTGAAAGAGAATCTAAGACAGGTTTCGATTTTCATGTCTCCTATCAATGTGCATATCACCAGGTCTCCGATCAAAGGAATTGTAGAGTTTTTTCAATATCATCCAGGGAAATACCTAGTGGCATGGCATCCTAAGTCAAGTACAGAGAATGAACGTACTACCATGGTGGTGAAGCATGAGAATGGCACTAGGCTTCTCGTTAGACAAGTAGCCGGAGCTTTAGCTAGAAGAATCAAATGGTATGTGAAACCAGGCTCTGAGTTAGTCTCTGGCGGAGAATTCGGTTTCATAAAATTCGGGTCTCGTGTGGATGTTTATCTTCCATTAGATGCCGAGATATTGGTTGGGCTAGAGGAAAAAACTAAGGGTGGGAGAACGCCAATTGCGAGATTGAAAGGATAATTGACCGATGTCAAATTTTTTAATACCAAAAAGAGCTCTTGATTAAGAGCTCTTTTTGAAGTAAAAAACTTCAGGGCTTTATCACTTTTTTATAGACTACAAATCCAAGTCCTAAAGAAATCAGGAATAAGATCAGGCTGATCCATTCAAATGTTCTTCGCTCGCTCAGCTTTTCTTTGAGTTGTTTGTCCCGCTCCGCTACAGCTCTCTTGAGTGCTTGGACATCTTTTTCTTGTTTGAAAGCTATCGCTTTATAGTCATCTCCTGTTTGAGTAGCAGTGATTGTTTCAATATCTCCTATCATGCGAAGCTCATCCATGATCAGATTGTCCTTTTTAATGATGCGTTCAAGCCATTCATTAGTCTCGATCATATCTTTTTTGGTCCTGTTGCCAAAGATTCCGGACTTTTGACTTTCAGACGCTTTCCATTGAGCGGTAAGTGCGTCACGATCTTTAACCATTTTTTCCAACTTTGCCTGGCCAGCTTCATTGAATTGAGGTGTGAAAAAATTTAAAAATAATAGAACTAGACTTAGGCTCATTTTTCTGGGGTATAAGTATGAATTGTAATCAGTTCAGATTGATCTGTATGAAGTTTGTTTCTGATATATAAAAACGCAAAAATTAGCATGCCTACAAAAAAGATCAAAGTAGCTGATTGGGATTTCCATTGGGTTAATTCCTGGGAGTTGATCTCGTGATTTTTATGCGCTAGTTGGCTTTTGAGTTTCTGAATATCTTTTTCTTGGGAAGCGGCAATTGCTTGAAAATTTTCTATGCCTGCAAGCATTTCAGATCGCGCAATCAAATCCGCATTTTTATTTACCATTCCTTCAACTTCAATAGTTGAATTTTCTAGCGTAGCCTCTCTGAATTGAGAGTCGTAGCTGTAAGCGTAAATTTGAATTGGTAATAAAAAGAGCCAGGTAAAGATTGCAGTTTTCATAATTATAAATTTGTTTATCAAATGCCATAAGGAATCTCGCATTATCATGCTAGATTTCATGAGGTTGGTGGTTTTTCATAATTGATATCCAAACAGCATTCCAGATGACAAATTTATCTTTTCCAGGCTCTGGTCATTTCTTTTTTACCTGGAGGACCAGGTAAAGTTTCTACTTCTAGTCCAATCTCAGTCAAGTCTCTTCTCAGCTGACCAGTAGCGCAGTACGTCGTCAGGATTCCGCCTTGGCTCAATGTGTCGCATACCTTGCTTAGGGCTTCTTTGGACCACATTTCTGGTTGTTTACTCGGCGCAAATGCATCATAAAAAACCACGTCAGAGGGATAAAGTACTACATCTTGTAGAGTTGATTTCTCCTTTTTCATGTTGAAATATTCCGACATTATAATGCCTTTGTCCCATTCAGCTTTATGTAAACGCTGAAGATATGGCTTGTAATGGAAGATTGCATCGTCCATATCTCCGTAATTCAGCTGGGAATAAATATCCTCAGTTAGCGGAAATGGTTCAATAGTATGATAAAGAACTGGAATTTGATTCTGTTCCGCCCAAATTAAAGTGAGCCAAGCATTCAATCCTGTTCCAAAACCTACCTCAAAAATCCGCAAAGGTTTTTTCTTTGGATTGTTCATGATCCAAGTGTCTAATCCATAGAGCATGCAGATATGGATTGATTCTCTGAATGCACCTCCGGAGTTGTGGTAGCTCTCTTTTAAGTCGTCATTGTATAGAGAGTGAGAGCCATCTTCAGTGGTGATAATTCTTAATTTTCCACTCATACTGAATAAATTAAAGCTGAACAATAAGCGGATATACCTTCCTGCCTTCCAACGAATCCTAGTTTCTCAGTGGTAGTAGCTTTGATAGAAATATCATTTTCAGAAACATTCATTACCTCGGAGAGACACTGTTTCATAGCTGGGATGTGCGGATTGATTTTCGGGAGTTGTAGGCAAATGGTAGTATCCAAGTTGCCCACTTCATAGCCAGCTTCTCTAACGAGGACCATTACTTCAGTAAGCAGAATCTTGCTATCTATGCCTTTGAATTTTGGATCTTGGTCTGAAAAATGATATCCAATATCACGAAGGTTTGCAGCTCCTAGCAGCGCATCGCAAATCACGTGAATCAAAACATCTGCATCGGAATGTCCGACAGCACCTTTTTCATAATCCAATTTAATTCCACCCAACCAGAAGTCGTAGCCTTCTTTGAGTTGGTGGACGTCGTAACCGAAACCTATTCTGAATTTGTTCATGCAGGTACAGATTTATAATAAAGTACAGAAGAGTTTTCCTCACGGATAAGGCGATTTGCCCAAGTCATGATTTCATCTCCTTTTATTTTTGATTTATTTTCGAACTCTTCATAATATAAATCGGGATTTCCCAATTGAGCATAATTTGCAAGATTCATCGCTCTATTTAATACTTGTATGGATTCGTAAGTTTTCATCGCTTCTCCCTGATTCTTTACTTTTTGAATTGTGTGATTAGAAATTTCAGATGCTAGGAATTTCGACACTACTTCATCAAGTGCATGCTCAGCCTCTTCCGCTGACACACCGCTTGCCATTTTTCCAGAGAAAATCAAAAGCCCGGGATCTATCGAACCTAAGACATAAGCTCCAACAGCTGCGAAAAGTTTTCCATTTTTCACCAAGGTTTGCTCTAATAAAGAAGACTTCCCGAATCCTATGATATCGGTAATCAAGTCAGCTTCTAGGTATCCCTCAGCCAGTTTTGCTGGCATCTTATAAGCTTTGTATAGTGCATCTGTTGGTACAGTCGCCTCGACTAACTTAACTCTTTTGATTTGTTGAGCTGGTTCGACCGGAATCTGACCTGTTGATTTGGAAAGGTTGGGGATTGGCTCAAACCATTTCTTAGCCAAACGCTCAACCTCGGCTTGGGTCACAGCACCAGCAACTACTAAGATGGCATTGTCAGGCCTGTAATTTGCCTGATAGAAATCCCATACATCTTCTTGGGTGTAATTGATGATATCGTCCAGATTCTGACCTATAGTAGGCCAGCGATATGGGTGTGTAGTGTATGCGAGGTCTCTTAGATGATGGAACACATCCCCATAGGGCTGATTGAGGTAGCGTTGTTTATATTCCTCCATGACTACTTTTCGCTGAGTTTCGATAGTTTTCTCGCTCAGAGTTAGTTGTAACATGCGGTCTGATTCCAGCCAAAATGCAGTTTCCAAATTAGCAGCAGGAAGCGTGATGTAGTAATTAGTAATATCAGGGCTGGTGAAAGCATTGCATGCACCGCCGACTCGCTCCAGTTCTCGGTCAAAAACTGGGACATTGGCCGAACTTCCAAACATCAAATGCTCGAAAAAGTGGGCAAGTCCGGTTTTTCCGAGCTTTTCATTTCGGGATCCGACTTTGTAGAGAAGGTTGAAAACAGCGATTTTACTGCCATGATCCTCATGGACGATGACTTCGAGGCCGTTTTCTAGGAAAAATCTTGTGTAGGGTAGCATAATTGTAGCTTGCAAAGCTAAGATAATTGGCAATTTTGGCTAATCATGAAGATGTATTTTAAATAAACCTTCAAGAGAAAAGCTCAGTTTAACCAACAAGAATCCCATTGGTGTAAGCATTACTAATTTTTTCAAAAAAAAAACGAACTTTGAAATCATTGCCTAAGTTAGCCTGCCAATAAAACTCTCAGCTCAAAATCACTATGAAAAAACATTGCGTAGAACTCCAAAAGACAGGACAGTTTTCACAATTTTTTTTGGATTACATCGGAGGGAAAAAGGTTTTAGCGCCTTTCTATGCTCATTTACCCAAATTAGAGAGCTTCAAGCAAGCGATTGAGCAGAAGACCTTTTCCGAAGGCAATCGTAACATATTGGTTGAGGCGCTGCAAAGTCAGTATGCTAATTTAGAAGTGAGTCATGTAGTCTCCGCAAATATAAGCTCCTTGGCATCCAATAAGACATTCACAGTAACCACTGGTCACCAGCTGAATTTATTTACCGGGCCTCTATATTTTATTTACAAAATCGTCTCTACTATCAACCTTGCCAAGAAATTAGCAAAGACATACCCAGAATATAAGTTTGTTCCAGTGTATTGGATGGCGACGGAAGATCATGATTTTGACGAAATCAACTACTTCAAGTTGGATGGAAAGAAATACGAGTGGAGCTCTGAGCAGACTGGGGCTGTTGGAGATTTCGAATTGGATAAGAGTTTTAAGGCATTTCTCAAGACAGTTTCTTTCGCTCCAGAGGTCTTTGTGGAGGCTTATTCTTCTTCCAAAACACTAGCTGAGGCAGTGCGCAAATATGTCAATTCGCTCTTTGGTGATGAAGGGTTATTGATAGTGGATGGAGATGATGTGAAATTGAAAAGCGAGTTCACTGAAGTCATTCTTTCTGATTTGTTTGAGCACAAGCCTTTCGAAAAAGCTTCTGAAGCAACGGAAGCTTTACAAGAGTTAGGTTATGATAGTCAGATATTTCCTCGTGAGATTAATTTTTTCTACTTAGATAAGGGTGTTCGTGAGCGAATCGAGAAAATGGAGTCAGGCTTCGGTGTGGTTAACACTGAATTTCGATTTACGGACGAAGAAATGAAAGCCTTGGTGGAGAAGCATCCAGAGCGTTTTAGTCCAAATGTCGTATTGAGGCCACTTTATCAGGAAATTATTTTGCCTAATCTCGCGTATTTGGGTGGTCCCGCAGAAGTCGTTTACTGGCTTCAATTAAAAGGAGTTTTTGATCATTTTGACGTTCCTTTTCCAATGATTTTACCACGTAACTTCGCATTGCTGATTAACGAGAAGGTAAAACGCAAAATGAGCCAGTTAAATTGGGATATGGAAGATTTATTTGTGGATGTCGATCATTGGAAAAAGACCTTTGTGAAAGCTGAGGCTAGTATGGATATAGAGTTGAATAAGCAAAAGGAGGTTATTTCTATGCTGTTTGATTCGAAAGGAAAGGAAGCCTTGCATTTAGAGAAAACCCTGAAGAATGCATTTGAAGCTGGCAAAGTTCGCTCCCTGAAGATTATTGATCAGATGGCAAGCAAACTTCGTAAGGCCGAAGAAAGAAGATTACACACACAGATAGAGCGTGCTTCCTGTATTCAGGAGTTAATAAAGCCTGGAGGTAGTCCACAGGAGCGTGTGGTAAATATGATGCAGTTTTACATGAGTAATCCTCATTTGATCTCAGAGCTACTGGACTGTTTTGATCCTCTCGATTTTAGGATGATGGTATTAGAAAATGAGTCTTGATAAGCAACAGCTTAGGATTTTTTATAAGAAACTGAGAGCAGGTCTTTCAGATGAAGATTTGGAGAAAAAATCTCTCCAAATACTCGATAATTTAATTGTGTTTTTAAAGGAGCGAAAGGACTTGGAGCATTTCCATTTGTTTTTTCCCATCTCAAAACAACGAGAAATCAACACATTTTTAATTAAGGAGTTTTTGGAAGCAAGGAAAAACACTATTTACACGTCTAGAGTTGAGGCTGATTCATTGGCTTTGCAGACCTTGCAGTTACAACCAAATACCAAATTTTATCTTGACAAATGGGGGATCCCAGTACCAAAAGATTATTTATTGGTATCAAATGAGATGATCCAAGTAGTTTTTGTCCCGTTGCTGGCTTACGATCAAAAAGGGAATAGAATCGGTTTTGGAAAAGGTTATTATGATTTATTCTTGAGTAGTCTTGATTCCTCAGTATGTAAGATTGGGTTAAGTTTATTCTCTGCAGAGCTACATATTCCTTCTGAATTGCACGATATACCTCTTGATTTTTGTATAACGCCAGAAAATATCCTTACTTTTTGACTTTATTTAAACTAATCATTCCATGCGATTCACTCTTATGGTGGCTGTTGCTACGTTAATTCTAATATTTTCATTTGCTCTAGTTTCTAAGGCACAGCTCAGAGACTATAATACAATGATAGGGGTGACAGCAGGCACCAATATTGGTGTCACAGCGAAACAGTTTATTTCGGCAGAGGGAGCTGTAGATCTTCTTATCTATCGTAGATGGAAAGGATTGATTGCCGCAGCTTTGTATGAACATCATTTGAATATCCGGGAATTGAGAGGTTTGGAGTGGTATTTTGGAGGAGGAGCTCATTATGGAATGTGGAAAGATGGAAAAGGGGATCCTCCATGGGTGGAAAAGATTGATCAAGATTATAATGCCTTTGGTATAGATGCTATTGTTGGATTGGAATATAATATCAACCGCAGTAACTTTTATGTGGGCTTTTATTGGAAACCTGCATATAATTTTACCGATTTCACCAAGTTATGGGAGGATGATGCTGCCTTTACACTGAGGTATTCGCTATAGGCAAAGCAGCTGATATTGCGTGAAAGGTTATAAATAGGATTTGTTCAGGTAATAAGCTCCTTGCTTGTCTGATCGTAATTATTTCCAATTTGATTTGAAGTACTTCCTGACGCCTAGTTATTATGGCTATTTTTCTAAGG
>NZ_MSSV01000011.1 GCF_002150505.1 Algoriphagus ratkowskyi | reverse complement strand
TTAGCGAGTAGGGCTTTAGCCCAATTCCTTTCCTCTTAAATTTTTCAATCATGTCATTTGTAAAAGTTTACATTCACTTCGTATGGAGTACCAAAAACAGATACCCCTACATGAATTCAAAAGAGCTACGAACCTCTGTATGGAATCACATTCAGGAAAATGGTCGTGCCAAAGGGATATTCGTGGATTTCATCAATGGGCATATTGATCATTGTCATTGTCTGATTTCCCTTGGCTTAGACCAAACTATAGAAAAGACTGTTATGCTTTTAAAAGGTGAATCCTCATTTTGGATTAATAAAAACAAGTTGACCCAGAAGAAATTCGAATGGCAAGATGAATATTTTGCGGTTTCAGTATCAGAATCTCAGCTGGATAAAGTACGGAATTATATCAAAAACCAAGAAGATCATCATCAAACCAAAACTTTCTCAGATGAATACGAGGAGTTTTTGGTCAAATATGGTTTTCAGAAATTAAAAGATGGATTGGGCTAAAGCCCAGCATATATAGCGATCATTGGTAGGCCTCCAGCTAAAGCAGGAGGCAATTCAAGATAGAATTCAATAGGGTTTTATTTGATTAGGCAGGTTGCTAGCCTATTTTTAATGTTATTTTAAATGGAATCCAATTGAATAGGAATGTGGCTTTAGCCCATTCATCTAGTGTAATGGCAGTGTTAGATGGGCTTTAGCCCAAATGTTCTTCGGCCCATTTTAAAATGAATCAGATTTGAATAGGAATGTGGCTTTAATCCATTCGTAAAGCAATCCAATTGAATAGGAATGTGGCTTTAGCCCATTCCTTCAAAGGCATTTTTTAAAAAAAAACCACACCTCAAAAAACAAAAAAAGACTAGCTGAATAATCAACTAGCCTTTATCAATTAAAACTTACTTATGAATAATATCCTACAAGGTCGGATCAAAAGTTCCGCCCCATCCTATGTTCTGCTCCAGGTTTTTATTCCTGTCCAAAACTGATTTTTGAATCGGAAAGAAGTAATAAGTTTCTGGTAGAACACTTTTCTGAACGCCAGATCTTGGAACTTGCAAAACTTGGTATTTGAAGTCTTTTTCCGTTAACGAATAGCTAGAAGCCAATTCCCTGCCTTTTGCTAGAGAAATCTCTTTGCCACTTCCATCTATAGCTATTGCCTCAACTCCGTGCTTGGTCTTACCATCAAGTCTATTCAGCATTCTGAGTCTTCTCAAGTCCCAGAATCTATGACCTTCAAAAGCAAATTCTATATTTCTTTCAGCTAATATTGCTTCACGCATTTGCTCACGAGTACTGGCTACAATGCCGTAGTTCCCATTTGCTCCAGCCTTAATTCCAGCTCTCCCTCTAATGCTTTTTAGAACGCTCATAGCAGTGGAGATATCACCAGTTTCATTCGCTGTTTCTGCATAGTTCAGCATCACTTCAGCGAAGCGCATCAACACATAATCAACGTCATACTGCTGCACCTCTGGCTGAGTCAACTTCAACATACTGTTCTTTAGAATAAAGAAGCCAGTGTATCTATCCAAATTCGTAGAGTTGATTCCAGCATTTGGGTTGATTCCAAAATCATCCAATTCATGAGCTATTCCAAGAGAGGTGTATTGTCTTTTACCCGATTTCCCAGAAACTTCATAGACCTTCCCATTCCAAACGATGGATTGGTCGAATCTTGGATCTCTATTTTTCCAGTAGTTCTGAAGAAATTCCCCATCCGTCATGTAGTAATCCCCTGTTGGATCATTATATAATTTTCCATCAAGCATAGGATACTCTTTGATAAACTCCCATGTAGGAGTAGCAGAAGCTGGTCCTCGACTTTCAGAACCTGGTCTTACACCAAAGTCCCAATTCGCCGATTTGTTAGGATAACTATTGATTACAGAAAATACAGTCTCTCTATTCCCCTCATCCAAGGCGATATCAGAATAATTTTCTTCAAGACCATACCCAAGAGCCTTTAGAGACTCATATGCTTGCTTGTTGGCAGCATGGGCCACTGACCAATGACTATTGTCAAATGGATTGGTAGGATTGAACTGTGGCGAAGCTTTGTATAACAATACCTTAGCTTTGAATGCTAATGCAAAACTTGCGTCAACTTTCCCGAAATCTCCAGATCCTGGCGAAATGCTTTCAGGCAATAAGTTGATTGCTTGATCCAAATCTTCTATTAGGAAATCAAAAGACTCAGCTGTGCTATTTCTAGCTACAAACAGATCATCCTCATAGCGGTCTTGAGGCACTTTGATATATGGAACTCCACCATGAAACATTACCATGTTGAAGTAAGTGTATGCTCTCATGAAGAGAGCCTGACCAGTAATATTATCTTTTATTGGCTGCGCAAGTGAGCCTTCGTTTACGTCCTGAATTGCTTGATTGATCAAACGAATTCTGTTGTAATTCCAGTCCTTGTATGCTCCATTTGAAATGGTAATACGGTCTGTGTACCAATCGATACCTGCAATTTGCTGACTAGTTCTGTCAGCACCAGTATTCCAGTTTCCAAACATCCCATACAAATTCACCATGTATGCGTTGGCTAAGTTTTGATCGCTCCACACCAATTCTGGGCTGTAATTATTGATATCTTCAATTTCAAGGAGATTAGAACAGCCCGATGTGATTACAATCAATCCGAGTATATATAGTATTCTTTTCATTAGAGTTTCTTTAAAATTTAACATCTATACCAAGAGTAAATGATCTCATTAGTGGGAATGAATCATAATTTTTCTGTTCCGGATCTTGAAATTCTTTTACCTCAGAGATGGCGAATAAATTGGTGCCGTTGAAGAAAACTTTAGCACTTAGAACGTTAAGTTTTGAGAGAACATTTTTTGGAATGTTGTATCCTAGATTCAAATTTTTCAACCTTAAGTAAGCGCCATTTTTAATCCAGAACGAAGTAGCACCAGTACCTGACTCATACCAATTCTTCCCTACTGGACGTGGATATGCGGCATCTGGATTCTCAGGAGTCCACACGTCATCAGCCCAAATCGGGTAATATGGACGTATTGATCCACCATGTTGTCTCATCCCTTCACCTTCTTGATTGCTAATAATTCTATCGTAAACCCCAACTCCTTGGAAGTGAGAATTAAGAGAGAAATTATTCCATTCTACATTAAAGCCAAATCCGTAATTGATACGTGGAGTAGCATTGGTGGAAAGCAACTGAAAGTCGTTACCATCTATTTTCCCGTCAGGACCTTCAGAATAACCATCGCCTCTGATATCTTCAAAATACAATCCACCCAAATAAGGTGTTCTGCCATATTGCTTCAATCCAGTTGCTAGTACTTCGTCTAATTGCTCCTGTGTTCTAATCATACCCAAGGACTTCAATCCGAAAATTCTTCCGCTTGGCTGTCCGATTTGAGATTCAAACTCTCGAGCTCCACCAGGTAGGAAAATTTGATCCTGATCAAGTTTATCCCACTGATCGCGGGCATAGCCTAGATTACCATACACTGAATAGTTCACTTTGCCTCCTGCAGCACGATCTCTCCATAGCAAAGCAAGTTCTCCACCTTTCCAAGATCTTTCAGCATAGTTTTCCGGTGCTAGAGATTGTCCATAATTATCTGGAAGAGTGACTAACCTTGATCCCAAAATATTAACCTCCTGCTTTGAGAAGGCATCTATAGAACCTGACAATCTGGTATCAATCAATTCAAAATCAATTCCGACGTTAAAAGTCGTAGAGGTTGCCCAAGTCAAATTAGGATTTGGAGTAGCTCCTGGGATAATACTGGTGTAAAGCTTATCACCGAAAATGTAGCTACCGCCGTTGCTGTAAGTATTTACAAAGGAGAATGGATTAATTCTTCTGTTATATACATCAAGGTCGTTACCAGTGGTACCATATGAAGCTCTAATTTTCAAATCATCCAACCAACTAGAGGTACCTGACATAAACTCTTCAGCCCCTATTCTCCATGCTCCAGATACGGAAGGAAAAAATCCCCATCTATTTCCTTCTGGAAACAAGGTATTGCCATCGTATCTGAAAGAAAATTCAGCAATGTACTTCTCATCAAAATTATAGTTTGCTCTACCTATCAATGATTGTCTAGCACCGATCTGTTCCCAGCCTCGACCATATCTACGCTCAGCATCTTCGGAATACACAAAATCCTGATCCAAATTTGTAACTGGATCTTCAGCCTTAGAAAAAGCACCATAAGCACCATTTTCTGCTTGCTCGTAGACCAGCATAGCATTAATGCCATGCTTATCAAAGGTTTTATTGTAATTCAAAAACCAGTTAAACTGATAACTCCAGCCTGTCTCTAGCTCATAACTCAAAAATTCTTGATTCTGGCTAAAGTTGAAGATGTTGTAATTGTTTGGATCTGGAGCCGCAGGTATAAATCTATTTCCATCAGGATCAGCCTGTGTAAACACGTAGTTCTTCTGGTAGGTCAGATACTTCTTGCGCATGTAATCAGTTGCCAAGTAATTTCCCGTTACTCGCGTAGATAAACCATCTAATAAATCACTCAAATCAATGTTTAATGATAGAATAGAATTAACCTGACGTTTTCTGGTTTTAATGTATCGGTCACCAACGATCTGGTCTATGACAGACCATGCCTGCCAGCTACCCATGGGAGTCTGAAGTGGAAAGTCCGTCACTTGATCCGAAGGAGTACCATCAGCTTGTGTGTAGAAAGGATAGACTTTAGGCCAGTTGAAACTTACCCGGTACAGATCAGATACATCGTAATCATCGTCGGCAGAAAAAGGCCAGTAGAAACGATCATGGTTCTGCTGATTGGCAGAGATATTCAAATCTAATGTAATTCGATCCGTGATTTTTGCAGATACATTTGTTCGCAGGTTGAACTTGCCGTGGTCCACACTTTTATAAGCGCCTTCTTCTCCTAGAAAGCTTAACATGGAGTAATACGTTATTTTATCACTACCACCCGTCACGCTCAAGATGTAATTTTGACTAGATGGATTTTGCCAGATAAAGTCATTAACGTTATAACTTCTGTTTTCAAAATAGGCAAATTCTTCAGGTCCGTTAGGAAGTGTTGTTCCCAAAAACTCCGCTACTCGATTCTGATAGATCAGTTCATCAGTTGCAGTAGTTTTATCAGATAGAAGTTCTTGAGTAGGGTTATAAGTTGTGTTAGACGTCTGGAAACCAACAGTCATCTTCTGCTCAGTTCCTTTTTTGGTAGTAACTAAGACTACACCATTTCCTGCTCTGGATCCATAGATAGATGCAGAAGCAGCATCCTTTAGGAAACTCAGGTTATCCACTTCATTTGAGTTAAGCGCATCAAACGCTTCTTTGTCTCTTACTATTCCGTCAATCACATACAAAGGATCACCGAAGCTCCCTCGAATACGGATAGAAGATGATGCTCCAGATAGACCAGAGGTACCTGTGACATTTACACCAGGAGCACGTCCTGCAAGTGTGTTGGAAAGGTTGGTGGCAGGGATCTCATTAATTTCAGCAGTTTTTACTGCCGTAATTGCACCCGTTAGATTCACCTTTTTCTGAGTACCGTAACCTACGACGATGATCTCATCTAAGGCTTTAGTATCCTCTGCCAGGGTGATATTGATAATGCTTTGGCTGCCTATCTCAATAGTCTGTGAAGTATAACCAATAAATGAAAATACCAATGAAGAACCAGCAGGTGCATCTAAAGAAAAATTACCGTCCACATCAGTGACAGTACCAGTAGATGTCCCCATCACGGTGACTGTAACACCTGGCATTGGGAATTGGCTTTCATCCACTACCGTACCTTTAATCAACACATCCTTAGCAACTTCTAGTGGAAGAGCTGTCGATAGTTCTACTTTGCCACTGCTTCCGCTGGCAATTAGCGTGCTTATGCATAAGCACTGAATCACCAGTGTAAGAAATGTTAATTTCCCACTGGCAACAATTTTAATCAGTAACTTTGAATTCATAATAGTTCTGTTTATAGATAATAAGTTGTTGTCTGTACTCAATCGGATCATTGATCATCACTGCACCGCAAAATCCAGTTTTGATTGATGGTCTTTTTGTTTGTAAGGCTTGTTGTCTCTACATAGGCATTCAGCTGGTTTAATGATTGGAGCTTACTTTTTAAAATTTAAAATTCCTTGATTTGAAATCACAGTGACTAGGTAGCTAGCCGCAGACTTTAATACGGGATAAATCTTTGATATTCAATGCTTAGTACAGGACAAATATGCGCCAATACTTGAAATTGCACTGGATTTAAATATCAAAATACTAAGATTAAATAGAGTTTATTACTTCAAGTTTGATAAAATTATTAACTATACCCTAACCATTCCTGTATTTTCTAATAAGTTAATATTAAGTTATCCCATGTTTTTAGCAAACATGGGTACAGGAGATTCATTTAAGAAGATTTTTAAGGGATTTAAGGAAAGTTTGAATTAAGAATAACTGAGGGAATTGGGATTTTCTCCATGGCGGAGCGGTGTGGAGGATGGTTAGGTAGCGAGCTAGCGATGGGACTTTATACTTATGGAGTAGTTATTTGTATTCCCTAATTTGAATAACGCCTGTGCCCTACTCTTCTATCTAGAACTTGCGCAAATTTAATGATTGATTTTATTGAATTAATTGGCGATTATCAGATGGTATTGGTGGTTTATCACAATAGAGCTCTAAACAAACTAAATTCATGAGAAATTAAACTGACAACTGTATATTGCTAACGCACAACAACCGCCTACTAGCCAGCGCAAATATTGTTTAATGGATTCTGATGATTGAGGCGGGAGTAGGTTGAATGGTGCCGGTGGATTTGGTTTAGTTCATGAAAATTTTTGTCAACCGTTTATATTTATACCTTTTACAGGGTATTTTTCAACCTCACCCACTGCCCTTTTCCCGATATAACCGGGACAGGCTCTTAAGGAGAAGGTAATCAAGCCGGCTTAAAGTGTAGTCATCTATTTTCATTGATATTTCCTGGCTGTGGCATAGGTTCAGAAAAAGTGAAGGGAATCAATTTTTTTCTCAACATAGTTTTGTCCTTAAAATGCCTGGATATTTCATAGCATTTATCCACAAAATCATTTCTCGAATCACTCTCTTTGAAATAATAGATTTTAATGGATTTACAGTTCTCATGCTCAAAAATCTGATTTAGCATGGTTCTATCAGATAGTCCACATGAATGCCCGTAAATATGCACTTGGAAATCGCAAGACTCAATGAACCGAGTTAACAAATAGAAATTTTTGGTTTGAAGATATTCAAAGGATTTAATGTGCTTGAAAAGCTCATTATTCCGATCATCCTCAAACTCCAAATAATTCTTATCTAATTCATCCCCAAAACCAAAAATTGGTTTGCCATTAGACTTATATAAATCTCCATGTATGTAGTTCCATTCAGATGGTATTTTCTCACGACAGCGTTCAGCATACCTTTCAAATGTGTTGGTATAGTTGAAATTTAAAAAGTATAGTTTGTCTGGCTTTAAATTTTCAACCAGTTCGGCTGTAACTATTTCATGCTTTTTTATATCGCTACAAAAGCAATCTAAGATGGAATCACTATCTCTAGCTCCTCCAAATTGAAGTTGCTCTTGTTCTAAATATTCAATAAGTTTCTCTTTAAGAAACTCCAATTCTGAGTTTAATTTTTTAACTAAACCTCTTTGATTAACTCCTTTCTCCCTATGCCGAGAATCTAAAAGCAAATTGAAATATTCCATTTCAATGTCAACCCAAAACAAGGTTGAACATTCTGAATAAACCCTTTCTAATAAAGGGGATAAAAATATAAACTCGTAATCTTCCGATTTTCTTATCTCCTCAATTAAAATAAAAATATTTGCTCTATTAACAGGGGTTTTAATGGGATCATTCAACCTCCAATAATTTTGCATGTTAACTTTTATTTGAATTAAAGGATCGCTATAGTTCTTGCCTTTAGCTACTTCTCTCATAACATTGCAGAAATAATCTGTTATGAAGTCATTGAAGCTAGTTTTAATTCTATGGGCTAGATCAAAGCCGTTTCCAATAATTATTAATCGATTCATTTTTTGAAATAATAAGAAATATCCGAACCCTTTATTGCATAGATTAGGAGAGGGAATAAAAAAGCACTTTTAAAATCATCTTATCTTTCGAAATCTTCTCTGCCGATTGTTTTCCTCTGATAAAATCAAGGATTTCCGTGTCAATTTAATGACAGAATCCATCTGTACCTCATAGTAATCCCCCTTTTCGTCCTGTATGGCATGACCATTTGCAATTAAATATTTTGCTGAAGCACTGTATGGTGTTTGGTAATATAGTTTTCGGATAATCCTAGAGTTATCAGAATCATAACACCAAATCCCTCTATCAATATTTTCTTTAGTAAACTGCATGGTATACATACCTTCAGATTGAAAACTTGCCTGCGGTCCTTTGGGTATCTCATAGCCTTTCACCACCTCATGCCAGATTGTATCAATCTTTGCTCCCAATGAGTCACTAAGATCGACATACTCCCAAGTTCCGATGAGCTTTGTATGTTGATTAGTACAATTTTTAGATTGCCCCTTAGCAGGAATTATGTAACCCAAACAAAGAACGAAAAAAAGTATAGCCTTGAAATTCATATTATAAAATCCATTATTTATATTTCTTTGCTCCCCCACATCAGGGTATCATACCCGATGCTTCTTTAGTTGAAAATTAAATTTCCTTAATACCACAAGAAAGTAAAAATTCAAAAGTATTATCATATAAAGCTGAAGGCCTAGTCCGATCCGAACTATTTCCATGAGGAATAAAAATAACTATACCTTGTCGAGCTCTAGTCATAAGTACTCTGTAGGCATTTCTTAGATAGGATTTCTCGACCTCACTTTTGATAGCTTTCCATTTAGATCCTTCAAAGGATTGATGGTTCCATTTATCGTCCTTGAAATAGAAGTTGATGTCCCATGCTAAACACAGGTAATCTATTTCCAAACCCTGAATATCAAACTCAGTTGCAACTGACTCTAAAAAGTAAGAAGAACGAACATCAGAGGCATCATTTAAAAACCACTCTTCCGCAGTTATTTCATTTTTCACATCAATGCCTACTGCCCTTAATCGTCTACCTCCAGAACTACCAACTAAACCGATTCTTTCCGTTCCCTTAGCTTTCTTTCGTAGCCATTGTTTTGCAACACTAAAATCTCTAGTTACACAAATAGGAAAAACATTATTAATATCTGTCAGTATAGTCTTTGCTTGAATTGAATCACCCCTTATAACCTCGTGAACAAAAGATGATATTTTTTCTGATCGAAATGAGCGGACAGAAACAGAAAGGTGAAGATACTCTTCTGATTTACCATTTGTTTTTAGATAATTTTTTAATTCTTCATCTGCTAAATAGTCATTGTCATCAGTGATAAGATTGGAATAATAGATATCCCAATCTTGGTGATAATTCTTCAAAGCATTTACCCATTCAGAAAGTCCCGCTTCTCCAGTATTGATCTCCTGTCCACCGCCGATTAAACAAATTATTGTGCAGTGATTAGTATGCCTATTCATCACATCAATCAGAAATTCAGGTTCGGACATCTCAAAATCCCTGCCTTTTGTCCTCATGAAAGACGAGGCTTTCTTTTTAGTCCATGCCCTTTGAGCTTCGTCAAAAACAACCACCTTCTCGTCTGGTGCTTTGTTCGAGATGATGTTATCATCTCGAAAATGATGAATGTTTTGAATGAAGGCGTTAGCTTTTATTGCGGACTGTTTTTTGGTAAGCTTTTGGCCTTTTTCTTTTGATTTTTGAACCTCATCTCTCACCAAAGCCTCTCTCAATACATAAACTAATGGGCCATTTCCTGAAAGAAATACAGCATTTTCATCTTCGTGAGCTTTTCTTCGTTCATTAGCGATATTAAGTCCAGCTAGCGTTTTACCTGCTCCCGGCACACCTGTTAAAAAGCAAATTGATTTTGCCCCATTAGACTTTGATCGTTCAATAATGCTATTTATACATTCAGTGGTTACAGATAAATTTATTGCACCCGCATCATGTCTGGAAATTTCCGAAACAGAGTGCCCTCTGTAAAGAGCCTGTGATGCTTCAATAATAGTTGGAGTAGGCTTGTAATTTGAATTCTCCCACAGAAGGGAATTGATCTCTATTCCGTCGCTTAATAAAAGAGTCTGAGTTATAATACTTCCAATATTGCTTTGATTTGCCTTCAAAGGCTCATACAATTTGTCGCTCACTTCATAAGTGTTTGTAATACGGGGAGCTCTGGTAGAAATCACTACTGGAACCAGTTTTTCATGATGGCTACCTTCATGGAAATTCTTTAAATCTAAACAATAGTCTACCGTTTGATCAATTGCATGCTTTTGATACTCCGTATCACCAACTTTAAATTCTAAAACAAAAATGAAATCCTCAATAATTAGAATATTATCTACCCGTTTACCCATTCTAGGAATTGAAAACTCAAAATGAATTTGTCCCATATTAAATGGTGCTAATTCAACTTTAAGGATTTCAATCTGTTTGATCCATGCATTTCGCTGTAAGATGTCCGCTGCGAAATCGTGATTTCTGATTAACTGACCAAGAATCTTGTCGTTATTATCCAGAATAAATTCAGAAATGGAACTAGAATAGTAGCTTCTTTGCATCAAAAAATCAATCAATATTTAAGAACTCAATTAATCGCGTTTCAAGAGCTTTGGCGATTTTATAAATGGTCTCAATAGAAACATTTCGCTTCCCATTTTCGATGTCTGAGATATATGTTCTATCTAGTTCAGCTAATTCTGCTAACTTCTCCTGAGAAACCATTTTACTATTCCGTATAGCTCTTACTTTTTTACCGTATTCCGCCTTGACGTCCATACTGCAATCTGAAAAAATGTAGACTATCGTGCCACCGACTATAGTCTACAAATTGAGAGTGATTGATTATATTTGGACCTCAATACTATCTTCCCATGGAAAATCTAATTCCAATTACTACCGAGTATATCAGGCCTTCCAGATCCATAGATATACTACATCTTGTCAAGTCTGCTTCCATCCTACCGATATATATCTACAATTATGAAGGGCTTCACTTTCATTATTTCGACAGTTTAATCAGGCTGATTCAGTTTTTTGAGTCTGGACAGGAGCCGAATAGGTCGTTTTGTAGTGAGCAGGAGTTGGATGATTTTTTGGAGGATTTAAGATAATGAGCATAAAAGATCTCAGACTAAACTACCGCTATCGTGATGCAGATAATTACAAGCAGTTTGGCTCGGTGGTATTTTCCAATCCCTTTAGTCTATCTATCGAAGAAGCTAATGACCTGCTCCTGCCAAAGTTGATCTCTGAGGAGTTTTTTGTTCCCGATGATTGGGGATTAGCCAGACTGCATTCATCGCCATATAATCCAGCGGTGGATCATGAGTGGCATGAGTTTAAAAGTTTTGAGTTTACAGATAAGGAGCCAACTTATCCTAGAAGTATTGAAATCTTCTTATTTATTAGTAAAAAGGATTTGAAATTTAATTAACATTTTTGGTGGTGAGATTAAACTAGCTGAGTACAAAGGTCAATCCCTAGTATTTAAAAAAGTAGCTCTAACCTGGGGAAGTCTGAATTATGAGGATGCAGCAATCAAAACAATCAAATTTCTTATTGAACAAAGTCAATTTCAGCTAGGTGACTTTAGCGATTGCTTTTTAGCTAATGAGAAGTTTGAGTGGATTGGTGGTGTAGAATTGGAAGTAATAAATCATGAGAGCCATTCTTGAATATATAAAACTCATTTTGGTTAGAAGGCAAATTCAACGCTCTAAAGTAAGAAATGGTTGATTCAATGCTTTAATTCCACTATCGAACTACTGAATTCTTGAGAGGTTGTGCCGCAAGACTTATCCTTCCATATCAGCATTACTTTAAACTACTTTTCTTTCCTTATTCTATCTCTTCTTTCTTGCATTGCTCTCAAAATTCTCTTTCTAAAAATCAAAAAGACAATAAGGATCACACCGGGAATGACGACATAAATGATCACGTTACTGGTCTCTGAAAAGTCAATTGGACCTGTTGGTTGGGGTGTATTCTGTGGAATTTGGGAATAGGATATTCCTGGGCTTAGAAGGAATGCTAAAAGAAGACCTAAAATCATGGAAATATATCTTGTGATGTTATTCATCGTGATTGATTTTTGTTTTTTATAAAAAATTGTAGTGAATAGTATTGTAGTGAATAGTAAAGTATGGGTAAGGGCTAAATTGGTGATTCTATACACAAAATCTGACCCTTCAACCTTATTCAATTAAGTGTAAGTACGGGCTGTAGTTAGTAAAGATTTGTGAGCATGATACTAAAAATGCAAAACAGAACTAAGCGTTCTAAGTCTTGTATATAAATCAAGTTCCTAAAACTCCTCTTCTCAGCCATCATTAATCAAGCCGCCTCCCGCTCCAAAGCCAGATAATGCGTGATCACCTGATGGGAATCAAACAGGGGAATAATTGTGATTAGGCAATCGTAGGCTAGGCCATTTTTCTTGTAGTTGGTGATAATTTCAGAAACACGGTTTCCGGTGTTTAGCTTATTGCGAATCCGACATTTTACCTTTTCTGAGGTACTTACACCCTGAAGGAAAGTGGGCTTCTTCCCTATCGCGTAGTCAGCAGCATATCCTGTCATCCTCTGAAACCCAGCATTTACCCAAAAGATTGTCTGCTGCAAATCTGTAAGAACTAAGGTCTTATAGCTCACTGACAGTTCTTTTGCAAATTCTACCTCCCAGTTATTCTGCTTTGATAGATCGCCATTGATAATGTTGGCAGCACTTGATGATTTCAGCTAATACCTCTGAACATCTCACTTGAATTTAGTGTATGCTCTTGCAATTTTAATTTGGGTTAAGATGCTTTAAAAAGAAATTGGTAGCCACATCGTTACTCCAATTTCCCGATTTTACTGCAATCCTAAGCTCCATAGATTATTGATTCTTTCAATTCGGCACATGCGAGATTGAACCACAGTTTGATTAAGGCTAATTGAATTCTCATATATTAAAAAATGATGTTACTCCTAAAATTACCAGTAAACTAACATTGTATATAACGACTTGAAATTCAGCATATTACTATTGATTTTTTAAAAAAAACAGGTAAATTAAAATAGAGATCAAAAGGTAGATTTTTCTACTAGTTAATGAGTTCTTATAAAAGAACAGTTAAGCCAACATTGTTTTACACCTCATTTTAATTTTTCAAAATTTTCACTAAAAAAACAAAATGATGAAAACTAATAAAAACAGATTATCACATTTAGTTGTGATAACAATTTTACTGTTTGCAGGATGTGACAGTAACATGGTGCAGGTGGATGAGCCGATCGATGCACAAGCTCTGGAAGAGCAAACTAATTCCAGCAATTTTAATCTGAGTGAGTTAATAGAAATAACCGATTTTACAAATTTACGGCAAGGAGATTACACAGGTAGATTTTTGATTATTAGCAAAAGCCAAAATCTACCCAATAACCTAGCGAGCATCATTAAAAAAGCAGGTGGTGAAATAGTGAAAACCTATCCAGAAATAGGTGTAGCAGTAGCAGTTTCCAGATCAAGTAATTTCTATGCCAACGCCAAAGCGCTTAAGGAAATTGAATCTATCACAGCGGATATTATTTTGCAATACACTAAAAATCCGGAGGGTAGAACAAATAAGAGTAATCTAGAAACCACGACCATTGGTGTGCCCTTTAATTATCAGAGTGCATTTTTTGATGGGTTTCAATGGGCTCCAACTTCCATCGAAGCTCCTGCAGCATGGGACGCAGGATATACTGGGGACGGTGTCAGAGTAGCTGTAATAGACGGGGGATTTCATTCTACCCACGTAGATTTAGCACCAAATTTTGATATCACTAGTTCAATTTCAACATATCCAGGTTATTTATTCAATGAAGATGTAGGAACATTTTGGCATGGAACTCACGTAGCAGGTATTGTTGCCGCAGCTGGTGTAGGAATAGTAGGAATAGCCCCAGAAGCCACATTAATAGGGATTAAGTCCTTACATAATGGATCAGGAGCTTTTGAGTTTGTATTAGACGGAATTCTATACGCTGCGAAACCACAATCACAGGGCGGAGCTGGTGCCCAAATCATCAATATGAGCTTAGGTGCAACTTTTGATTACAGAAATAACTGGGGAGACAAAGATTTCAGAGATTACTTTAGAGAAATGCAGAAAATCTTTGACAGAGCAACCAGATATGCTTATCAAAACGGAGTAACGGTGTTTGCCGCCGCTGGTAATGGTGGGAACAATTATGATGTTGCAAATGAACTATATCAATTGCCTGCCGAAAATCAACATGTATTATCAATCAGCTCTACCGGTCCTACTGGTTGGGTATTGGGAAATACTAACTTCTCTCAACCTGCATATTACACAGATCATGGGAAATCATTGGTTGATTTTGCAGCACCAGGAGGAACGATTGGACTCTATATTATTGAAGGGTATGACGATATTTGTACATTAAACGGAACTTTTGCTAATCACACTAACTTTTGTGAAACTTATGACATGGTTTTTAGTTCTATAAAAGGATTTGGTGGAGATGGATGGTACGGATGGGCGCAAGGCACTTCGATGGCTTCGCCCGCAGCTGCAGGAGTGGCGGCATTGATCATACAAGCTAATGGTGGTAAAATGTCTCCTGCTCAGGTAAAAACTAAGATGCTCCAATCTGCCACTGATCTAGGCAAACCAGGACAAGATGAATTTTATGGTAACGGATTTGTCAATGCTGCTAAAGCAGTTGGAATTAACTAATCCATATACTGTATATGACTAGTAGGATACAGTTTTTATTTTAATGGATTTCAATCAAATAATGGAATCTCACTTTTGATCTTAATTTTAAAAGACCTTCGGTTGCAAAATCGAAGGTCTTTTTAATCCAAAAATCTGTATCGTACTATAATTAGTTCATGGATATTTTAATCCCCAAAAATCAGTTACCCAAATTCGATTTGGTGGGAAAAGTAACTGAAAGTTGAAGTTTCCAAAAATGACAGGGATTTAGAAAATGGCACGGTAATATACAGTCCGACAGTGTATATAATTCCACCTACGCCGCTTCCCTCTCCAGCGCCAAATAATGCGTGATCACCTGATTGGAATCGAGCAGTGGGATAATTGTAATTAGGCAATCGTAGGCTAGGCCATTTTTCTTGTAGTTGGTGATGGTTTCAGATACCCGCCTTCCCTTGCTCAGCTTTTCTCTGATTCGGCTTTTTACCTTTTCTGAGGTCTTTTCACCTTGTAGAAATGTTGGCTTCTTCCCTAATGCGTAGTCAGCAGTATATCCTGTCATCGTCTGAAACCCAGCATTTACCCATAAGATGGTCTGCTGCAAATCGGTAAGAACTAGTGTCTGATAGCTCATAGCTAGTTCTTTTGCAAAATCCACCTCCCAGTTATTCTGCTTTGATAGCTCGCTGAGCAACTTAAGATCCTCCTTAGTTCTACTTTTCAAACTGAGAATTGGATTTGAGATATCCCAACTCATTAAGGGATGACATCTGATTTCTATTTCCTTTTTAATTCCCATACCCCTATGCTCGATTGAAAGGTTCTTATCTAATTTCCACTTCTACCCTAGTAACATAGATTAGGGCTATTTGTTGGAAATTAAAGACAGCTTATCGAACAACAGGGTCACTTAAACTCCAAAATGAAATCAGGGGCTTCACTTCCCTCCTACATCACTTTAGCGGCTAAGTACCTTTGAACTTCATAGACATCAATGCTTTTATTGAATCGCTTACTGACGGAAGGCATGTTTTCGCTGGAAATCCAAATTTTAAGTTCAGCATCCAAATCAAAGGTGCCAGCTGTTTCCAGTGAAAATCTGGAGATGCTCTTATAAGGCATGGACTTATACTCCACTTTGCTACCGGTAAGTCCTTGTACATCAATAATAATTAGGCGCTTATCTGTAAACATAAACGTATCGCGAATCAGTTGAAAGCCCAATTCGATCTGCTCTCCCTCAGCAAGTAATCTTCCGTACTTCTCTGTCAGCTTTTCTACAGAAACCACACTTGCATTGCCCAGTATTTTATTTAAAATGCCCATTAGATTAGTTTAGATTGGTTAGTTAATATTCTAAGTTAAAAAGATTAGCGGCTTAGTTTTCATTTCTTAGTATGAAAATTTAGATACATAAAAATCTTCTACCTGTATTTAACGCTTTATGAATAGTACAGCATACTACTTCTCTGTGGAGTATAAGTCCGGATAAAAATGACTTTATCGCGGGATACAAAGCCCTTTTACTAATTTTTTGCAAACACTTTGTAATACTGCTTAAATCTACAAAACCCAAAAAACTTGTTTTGTCCGCTTACATCTATGTGCTAAATTGGAGCTTGATTATACTGATATGCTTGAAACAAACTGCTTACTTATAGACGATGATCTGGATGACCAGGAGTTTTTTGCAATCGGTCTGAAGAAGGTGCCGATGCCTATAAATTACTCCACAGCCAAAAATGGGCTTGAGGCACTTGATTTACTTTCAAGCTCGAGTGACAAACCGCATTTCATATTCCTTGACCTGAATATGCCCATACTTTCGGGGAAGGAATGTCTCCCTCAGATCCGCCAGCTAGCAGGATATGACAAGGTGCCTATCATCATCTTTTCTACCTCATCTTACAAGGTTGATATAGAGGATTGCCAGAAATTAGGAGCTACGCATTTTTTCACAAAAGTACATAGCATCAAAACGCTGACAGAGACTATAACTCAATTGATCTCAGGTGAGAAATTACCCTTTGTATTAAATGCTACAAATTAAATGAAAGACTATAAAAGCACTCCTACATACCAGTCTGAGTACCGTTTTCAGCGAATGATTGAAGAAGTGCAGGATTATGCAATAATTCTAATGGACGAGGATGGTACTATCCAAAATTGGAATAAGGGTGCTCAAAAAATAAAAGGATACAATGAGCAGGAAATTATAGGCAAAAACTTCAGTCTATTTTATCTTCCTGAAGACCAAAAAGAAGGACTTCCAGGCAAATTAATAAATGAGGCAAAGCTCAATGGTAGAGCTACTCATGAGGGCTGGCGGGTACGTAAAGACGGGACTACATTCTGGGGATTTATAGTAATCACTGCATTGCATGACGAACAGAATAATGTGATAGGTTTCACCAAAGTAACGCGCGATCTGACAGAGCGCAAGTTGGCTGAAGAGCAGAAAGAGCGTGATGCCAAGAGCATAGAAATGCAGAATAAACGATTGGAAGAATTTGCTTACGTGACCTCACATGACCTTCAGGAACCTATACGGAAAATAAGGGCATTTACAGATTTGGCAAAAGCTGAAATTGATGATAGAGAAAAACTCGAATGGTATTTAGGGAAAATCGACAGCAGCGCCGCAAAAATGGTTCAGCTAATCAAAGACGTATTAGCATTTTCAAAGCTTTCGCATGATCATACGCAATTTATCCCTGTTGATCTGAATGCACAGCTGCTTAATGTTTTGTCCGAATTTGAAGTGTTAATTTCCGAAAAGCAGGCTGTTTTGGAAGTATCCAATTTACCTGTAATTCTAGGGGTACCCGTTCAGATTCATCAACTCCTGAGCAACTTGATAAGCAATGCAATCAAGTTTAATCGTGGAATTCCCCATATCTACATTTCCTGCATTCCAGTATTTGAAATTGGAGATGATTTACAGCAGAAATCAGGATACCAGATCAACTTCAGAGATAATGGAATTGGCTTTGATCAAAAATATGCGCAAAAGGCCTTCGAACCATTTGAGCGTCTATCTTCGGAATTTAAGGGCACAGGAATAGGCTTGGCGCTTTGTAAAAGGATTTCAGAAAACCATAAAGGCAGCATTAAGGTGCAAAGTGAGCCTGGACAAGGGAGTACTTTTTCGGTGTTTTTCCCTGAATTAATTACAGAATAGATTCAGGAAAAGCTGATCTTGATTAGTCAATAAATAGGTTCTATATCGACTAAGAAGGCTAATACTGACATTTTTTTCCTGTTTAACATTGTAATTCTGACAATTTTTCAGAAATAAATGACAAAATGCAATCATAAAGCATTTGGCATTTGACTTGTATTTTTTCTCCTAGAATCGCGATTCTTATATTGATTTCTTGATTTGGTAGTCTTCCTGACTCGTCATTTCGAGAACGTTTATTTGTTTAACTCTTAAATGTAAAAGCAATGAACACAGTAATGAAAAGAAACGGATACCGTCCATCAACAAGCTTATATGATGACTTTCCTAGCAGAAGTTTATTTGACTGGCTGGATGTAGCTGGCTTTGGAAGATCAAGCGAAAGCAGCACCTCACCGAGCGTAAACATAGCTGAAACTGGGAATGACTTCCGAGTTGAGATGGCAGTTCCGGGAATGCAAAAAGAGAACTTCAAGGTGGAGCTGGATAATAACACCTTGACTATACAAGCAGAAGCATCCCATAACTCAGAAGAGAGTAATGGTGAAAATGTCAACTACGCCCGTAAAGAATTCAGTTACCATTCCTTTAGGCGCTCCTTCTACTTACCAAATACGGTAGAAAATGACAAAATAGAGGCTCAATATCAGGATGGTATTCTGAAGCTTATTATCCCAAAACGGGAGGAAGCTAAGCCAAAACCAGTAAAAACAATTCAAATTTCTTAAGGGTCAAAAGGCAATCTATCAAGGTTGCCTTTTACTACTTCTACCTCGCCAATTATCGTTGGCGACTTGCAGATTTAAGTAAGTCTGAGTTTTATGTTGAACAAAAATTAATGAAACAATGGATAAAAGCTCTTTTCTGAACTACTATAAAACCATCCTCGAAAAAGTAAGCTTTGACAACAGGCTTTTAGAGAAGGAATATAAAAAAGCAAAAGAACTTCTGGAAGGTCCGGAAGCAAAGGATCTTGACTATTGGGTTAAGAGACAAGGTCTTTTGAGAAAGATGGAGGCTAATCCAATTGATAAGAATAATAGTAGAATGAGTTAAAGAAGTAATACAGGAATCCGCAGAATGACACGCAACTTTTAAGTCAGCCTACATGTCAAACTGCGGAAAATTTCCTGTTAGACTTTTGTCATTTTAATGATGATCGGTGGCTCCTGAAGTTTTGCTGCAGCCAGAGCACCGAAATCTTGAATGTAAGGCTGCTTATTATGAATATCCAATCCCGCTTGGTCTTCCCAAATCTCATAGAAAATAAAGGTGTTGGCATCATCTATCCCCTGATGTAAATCATATTGTATACAGGCTTCTTCTTTCTTAGTTTCCGTAACCATATGCTCTAAAGCAGTTTTTATTTCGGAAAGAAATTCAGGTTTGGCTTTGGCAATTGCGGTTAAATAAATTTTCATAATGTTGTTGTTAACAGGTTTTTTGGAAGGAAAAATTCTTAATGTGTTATTGGTACTTATTTGTGTAAGTATCTATGTGATTCTGATTTGGCTCTTTTTCGATTAAGGCTACTTCTTTATTCCCACCAATCAAAGCTAGGAAAACCGGTTCTTGACATGAAACTATAGAATGCGGATTATCAAATTTAGTAATATCTCAATTTTATGGATGAAGGAAGCAGGTGATCATCTTATCACTTATTCATCCAATTTATTTAAATATGCTGCTAATACGAAACCCATACTGAAGCAACCTTGGAGTAAATATCCTCCCGTTGGCGCATACCAATCTAGCATTTCGCCTATTGCATAAGCTGAAGGGATTTTCCTCAACTGGAAATTTTCATCTATTTCATCCAAGGCGATGCCGCCAAGACTGGAAATCGCTTCATCTAATCCTCCAGCGGATTTGATCGTAACAGGAACAGATTTGATAGTTTGTACAAGCAGATCAGGATTAGAAAAGGTTTCCTTGCCACAGAAATGCTTCAAAAGTCCGATAGAGCTTCGGTCTAGGTTTAGGTCGTTTTTTAAAATCGCAGTCACTTTTGACTGACTTGAGCTTTTGTATTTGGATCGCAACTGAGCCAGGGTCATGGTAGGCTTTAAGTCCAAATGGATAATTACGCTTTTTTCGGTAAGCAAGGTCTCTTGGATCTTTTGGCTTAAAGCATAAATGGCATTTCCCTCCAGACCAAATTTGGAGATGACCAACTCCCCTGTTGAAATATGCTTATCGTAGGTCAGTGCAATGTTCTTCAAGGGTTTTCCCTCGTGTTTCTCTATAAAGTCCTTATCCCAATCTATCTCAAAAGCACAATTGGCTGCTCTAAATTGCTGCACTTTCACACCTCTTTCTTCAAATAGATTTTTCCAGCCTCCATCTGAGCCAGTTACTTTCCAGCTGGAACCACCCATCGCAAATATTACGATATCGGAATCTATAGCTTCTATATTTTCAAAGGATAAACGCCCATCTGCAGTCCAGCCGATCCATTTCGTGTCTAGTTGAAATGATACACCTCGAGCTTTGATAGCATGCACGATTTTGTTCAGCACCTCAATAGGCTTAAGATCTGACTCTGGAAAAACACGATTACTTGACCCTATAAATGTGGGTATATCGAGCTCATTCAGCCAGGCTATCAAATCCGTATTTGTAAACTGCCGGAAGAAAGGAGCCATAAAATCACTGGGAAAATAATGAGTTATAAATTCTTCAATTGGAGAATTATAGGTCAAATTCAGTCCACCTTCACCTGCTACCAAAAATTTCCGCCCCATAGTTTTCTTTCGCTCACACAGGGTCACCTTATACTTCGTAGTGTCCAGCTCAGCGGCAAGTATCAGTGCTGCTGGACCTCCTCCTATTATTGTCAACTTCTTCATCTAGGTTGTTTAAAACACCTTATCCAATATTGCTAGCTTTTTCCTCTTCTCATTAGTTTCACAGTATGACTATAGATGATCTCCGCCAAATTACAGTCATATCTATCAAAGTTGCTTGTATTATTAAATTGAATTGCAACCGTATCATGATTCAAGTCTTTATTAATTACAAAAAAGAAGCAGGATAAGAATATTTGATTATTAAGGTACCTACTCACTTTCTACAATAGCTATACGATACCGTTCAGTTGCCTTTTTTAAGTTTTCAGAAAGTGACTTAAGCCAATTCAAATGATTGGCCATTAAGTATGCTTCCTGAAGTCCATGAAGCGTTTCTGTATCTAATTCGGTATTACCTAGACGGATATTTTCATCTCTCATACTTGATAATTGGTGATATTTTTCTAACAACTTCTCCTGTGCATCTTCACTATTTTCTTCTTCCTCACCTTTCTCTATTTCAGTATGAGCTAAGCTTTCGAATGAAAATTGTAAGGTGTTAGAAATTTTTTCAATGAGTAGATTTAATTCTTTAGAAGCAGGGGTGGTTTTATGACTGACGATAAAATTACCAATGGATGCAATAGCAGAAATCATCGTCTGATTTATCGTCACTATTTCATAAATCAGTTGAAATTCCTTTTGCTTCGATTTTGGGTCTTGAGTCAGTCGTTGGAAGGCTGCATTCAAATTACTTATGGCAAGAAAAGCTTCTTTCCTAGCCACACTATAGGCGTGATTGTTTTTGTTGACATCCTGATACAGCTCATGTGTTGCTAGCAGGTACTTTTTATTCATCGCCAATGTATTGAGCAGCACTTGCTTTAAATTATTGACTTCCCAACTTGGAAAAATTAAATAATTGGCAACCACCGCAATAACGGCCCCAATCATCGTGTCGAGTACCCGAAATTGAATCACTTCAAAAGCATTAGGATTAATTATGGAATACACAAAGACAATACTAATGGTGATCAATGCAGCTGAATACTTGTAATTCTGTTGGATCAATGAAAATGCCAATATCATCGATACAAATGCCAGCGCAGAATAGACCACTATATTTTGAGTAAGCAAAACTATACTAACAGCAAAAGCAGCACCTATAAGAGTTCCTATGATACGATCTTTCGAACGTTCCTTGGTTAGTCCATAGCTAGGTCTCATAATAACTATAATGGTCAGCAAAATCCAATAGCTGTTTTGAATATCAAACAGAAAACCTATGAGATAAGCAACCACAATCGCAAGGGTGAGGCGTAACGAATGTCTAAACATGGTGGAGTCCAGACTAAAATTTTGACTAAGAACATTTAATCTGTATTCTTGAAGTGTCAAAAAATGACTAGAATCTTCTCTTTTCAGCGATACTACAGAGGCATTTTTGACATTTGCCATCACTCTTCTGATAGCCTTAATTTCTTGAAGGATTTGCTCTTGGTAATCGTATAGATTTTTCAAGATCAAAGCACCTTCACGGGCTTCCGGCAATTTGACTGTATCAATGTATTTTGTGATAGATGCGTTAGCATTTGATAATGCATCTAGCAAAGTATCCTTATTTGGTATTTTATCCTTTTGAATCAATAATTCAGACAAACGTATGAGATGATTCCCCATTATTTTGCTCAATTTCTTTGAAGCTTTAAGAAACTCTTTACGCTTGCCAAAAACCTGATCGATCAGTTTATAATCCAAGTGTTTTGCTTCTATTAATTCGAAGATATGGATAGAAGAAATTAGAATGAGAAGTTGCTTTTCTTCGTAATGTGAACGTCCAGAACGTTTACGTGCTGTAAGCAGTGCTTCCCGAAGTGTTTCGTGCTTTTCGTTGATTTTATGCTGAAGCGCGAATGTTTGTTTAATGCGTTCGTCACGCTTAGCTTTCCCTGTTAATAACTTAGCTCGTAATGTTAGATACTCACCAATAAGGAGAAGCGTATCCGACAATAACTGGTTCTGATCTTTTACTGGCGCAAGTTTTTGGAAAACAAAGGATACTACCAAATACCACAGGCCACCAACTCCCATCAAACCAACCTGTACGAAAATCTCATGTGGAGTATCCTTGTGAATGGCAAATGCCATTACCATTGCGAGCAAACCAGAAAAAGAAACTAAAGACGCCCTAAAACCATAAACAGAAATCAGCGAGACAATAAATGAAATAGTAAACAGCGCCACTACTAGTAGAGGCAGGAATGGTTTTGAAAACAGAATGATTGCTGTAATAACCATAGTTAAGCCTATACTGAGTAAAATAGCATTGATTTTACGTTTGAAACTACCCGGAATATCACCAGGCGCATTTAAAAAAGCACCGACAACAACAGCTGGCGCATATTCAACATACCCTAAAAAATATAATACAGCAAAGGGGACTGCTATACCCACTCCCAGCCGAATTCCTCGGTCAAAATTGGAGCTTTTTAGAAACAGTTCAAGTAGTTTAAGTTTTTCTTTCAAGCGGATTTAGCATGTGATTTATAAAGTTAAGATAATTAGGTAAGGGAAGCATAGACTGGTAAAATCATTCTATTTGCTTAAAAAAGGTGTATTGGATAAAAGAGCCAAGAGAATTCCTTCTTATTCAGTAGCACTGAAATAATAGCAAATGCCTATTTAAGGCAATACCGTAAGCTCATCTCAAAATACCGGGTAAATCTTGGCTCTAGCTGCTTTTTACAAAACTGGATTCCCGATCAACATCGTAAACGCATGGAGTAATAAAAATTGATTTAGGAAGTGAAAACAAGGTAAGCGAAAGCATTCCCGCATAGGTTACCTTTTACTACATTGAAAATCGCTTTGGTGAATTACAATTTTGATACCGAGTGATTATTTTTCTCCATCACCTAGGCACGGAATTATTGGTATTTGGAAACTAGCAACTTACCCAGTCTAATTTTATCAACATCTCATTTATTGGTCATACTTAATTTTAGTAAGTATTTTACCACAAGTTTTCAAGTTTCCAAATCCTCCTAAATTCACCCGCATGAAATCTCAACCTGAAGTATGGCTTAGAGGTCCAATCGATTCTTACCCATTAGCACTGCAACCAGTGGTGCATGCAATCTTACAAGCACATGAAGAGATACATGAATTGATGCAAGATTTTCCTTCGGAATTACTCTGGGAAAAGCCTGCAGGAATGGCTAGTCCGGGTTTCCATTTGCAGCATATGGCCGGAGTGATGGATCGCTTGGCTACTTATGCTGAAGGTAAAATGCTCAGTAAGGAACAACTAGCTTACCTGAAGAATGAAGGTGTTTCAGATGGGTCCATTTCAAGCGAAACTTTAGTAAAGAGATTGGACATACAGATCAAGAAATTCCTACAACTAGTCTCTGAGATTGATCCAAATACGGTTTATGATTTTCGAGGTGTGGGCAGAGCTCAGCTTCCATCTACTGTAAATGGCTTACTATTTCATGCTGCCGAACATATCCAAAGGCATTTCGGACAATTGCTGGTTACCGTGAATGTTTTGGTTTTACAGCGGGCAGAGATTGGATAATCTACTGTTTAAATGCATTTGGAATTTGGCAAAAGCCTGTGTGGGGGTGCATATACAATTAGCAATAAGCTAAAGCCAAATTGCTATTGAATAGTGAAGAAATTCGAAATACCATGGAATTCCGATTCAATCCATCTTCAGATGGAGATCATAAAAAAATCCCCGCTTTAGGCAGGGACTTACTAAATATGAATTAAAACATTTTCTTATTATACACCTTTATTCTTCGGCATCTTGTAGTGCCTTGATATTATTATCAGTAAAGTATTTTTCACGATAGGCTTGAAACTCTTCTTCCAGTGCAGTCACTAACTCCAGATTGTTATTTACATTCTGCCACATATCAGGCAGCTTCTTCTCGAGAAGACTTACACCCAGATTAATATTATCTGCTTCTATTTTGGAAATTTTCTTCAAAACGGAAGTTTGACTATTTCTCAAATCTTCAAATTCGTTGAGGATTTTATCCATCAATTCCACTTTTTCTAATTTATCCATGGTTCTTTATTTTTAGGTTTATGAATTATGTTTCATATAGAAATATACATAATTACCATGCCCAATAAAATCCTTAACCATCTGAATTGGAAGTGGTAGCCAGCAAATCAAAACATGATATGTCTACAACTTCGTTTTTGAAATATCCCTAATCAGCATATATAGCTATTTTCCCTGACTATAATAAGCCCTCAATTCCCTCACAAGGCTATTTCTAAGCGAGTTGCTTTTTTCATGGAATCTGCTAAACGATAAAGCTAATTAGGGTTCTGAAGGAGATTACTTTTGTGAAAAGTAATAAAAAGCTCTCTGTAAATCTTAAAAACCTGATTGCCACTACATGGGCAATTGAGGTATTATCTATTGCAATGTAGGGTCAATTGTCCTCAAAAAACTGCTCAGCAATGCTCAGTTTTCTGAAGAGCAAAAGGTTTGTCTTCTACAGTCCAAGCTCCTTTCGGCTAAATCTCGGATTGTAGCTAAAGTTTCGTCGCAATATGAAGACTCAATTCATAAAGGAACTAACTTAGTCTAAATAGGAAAGCGCGTGTAAGACTCACCCGATTCCAAAGATGAAACGCCAGTCAAAATCATCTGAAATCTTTGAGGCACCTGATTAATTTCAAATTTTAACATGTGATGCTGTGTGCTTTATTTTTTTCATTTTGGTCTTGAATGGACACGCGTAGTTTTAGGTTGAACTGGGAAAATGCTAATTACTTTACCCTTAGAAATTGTGTGTTTTGAGTTCAATTCAATTGTGTAATTCAACCTTCCTAATGCTTATAATAGCAAAAAAATGACTTGCCTCTTCCAATAATAAACTACGGAAATTAATAAATATGATTATCCGCATTCTTGCCAGCAGCCATTAATTCTTTGCTCATCCGGCTGGAAGACCGAAGACAGGTGACCGAAGTGGCCTAAAATTTAAAGTTGAGCTTATTTTGTATTGCTTTAGTCTGCTTACTGGTAGAATTGCGGATATACACATTAATAAATTTTATCAGGGATGAGGATTACTCCGAGTGACAGATTAAACAATATTTCTAAGATTGGGTATGATTTTTAAAAAATATAATTTATTACAAATGCCATCTATCCAAGTCCTATTAAATAATAACTAGGTAGCAAATGGAATTTCAAAAAAGAACATCAATTTGTATTTAAACCATCATTTTTAAACTATACTTTAAATAAAATCACATCACTTATACGTTGATTATTAGAGCTTTCCTTAGGATTTTAGAAATAGATTATATATTTTGAAGATGAAATTACGGTAATGATGCTATAGGCTTCTCATCATTTTTTATCTCAAAGATAAGCCTCAATACTTTTAACCTGAATTGCATCTTGCTCGCAATTGGGTCCATTCTTCCAGGATATTTTATAAGACCTAACTTTTCAAAAAATGGCAACTCCCCGATTAAGTCTAGTTGAATTAATCACTCCACAATACCTAGCAGGAATTCAATTGCCTGAGCAACTCCAAGAGTATTTGGGGATAATTGGTATAGACAAAATTGACACGTTCTATACTTCAGAAGAGGTAGTGTACACGGGGAAGGCCAGTTTGGAATTACCCGAGCAAGGGAATACTACCCATATGAATTCTAACAATGGATCTGATTTCAGTTGGGACACTCCGTACATTCATTTTAGGATGATCATTCCTAGAAATGGCGCTGAATTTATTGATTCAGCATCTAATGATTTTGATTCATCCGACCCATCGACAGCAGGGAAACTTCCCGAAGTATCCAAATTACTTAATGATCTCAGGCCTCAGCCAGATCAGGATATGGATGCAACAGATGTGATTACAGATTTTCCTGCGGTTGGATTCAAACTAGAATTATTGGTTGATGTGCTAAACTTCACCTTAGGTGATGATTGGAAGCCAGGAAAAATTGATCCAAACGATAATCGTGTACGAATAGATAATTCACTGGCAACAGACAGAGTGAAAATTAAGCTACCAAAAGTAGTGTTGGAATACAGTCAAGGAGATCTTGAAGCAGATCTGAACCCCAAATTTGAAGTTAAAAGCTGGGGAGTGGCGGGGTTTGATGCTCCTCAGGATTTGAAGATGGGAGAACTTATTCGAATGGAGCCACCCATTGCAGTCTATGCCAATGAATTAGTTGCTTTCAGCATTGATCGGGTGATACTTGATCTGAGTGAGGAAGCTACTCCTCCAGAAGTGCTGGAGCATTTCGGTGTAGACGAGGCTTGGAAAGGATTATATATTGGTCAAGCCTTACTTTTCTTCAATAATGATCAGGGTGTAGGTTTCAATTTCAGGGTCAATGACTTACTAGTTTCTACCAATGGGGAGGTTAGTTTTGAAGCAGCACTGGATATTTATTTAAACAGCACCTTGGGCATACTCACCGCAGAGCCTACTTTTTATAATGGAGCTACTAAAGTCACAGAAATCAGAAGAGGAGTAATTTTTCCTCCTGTACCTACCAGACCCAGCGGCACACCTGCTGGCCAGGTCACTGTACTTCCCGGAGCTGTGATGCATTTGCAGATTCATGGGGGAATGCCGACATATCTCACTCAAGTACTTTTGCAGGATGGGACAGACATTTGGGATGCATCGAGCAGAACAGCTACTTTTTCAGACCTTGGCAATCAGGATATCTTTATTATAGTCACAGATTCTTCTACTGGAGCGGGTAGCCCATTGCGTAGTTCAGAATACTTAAGAGTGAAAGTCGAAATTGAAGAGGAAGCGGCTCCGCCAGATGGACTCCCAGAAGATAGGCCTGAGCCAGAAGATGCGCTACAGGCACTTACTCCTTTTGCAATCACTGGAAACACGGATAATAGAAGTCTTATCATGGTGTCCAATGGTCAAAATGTAGATCTGGAAATCAGAGGAGCCGGTAATTTCACTGTAGAATTAAATGGTTCTAGAAATGGAGCTCCATTGACCCAGACTTTTACAAACCAGCGAAGAATTTCCGTACCTGCCCCAAATGGGACAGAGTTGGATGTAGCAGTGAATTTTCCGGCCAGTACCGCACCTAACATTGTTCACGAAGTCAAATTCCAATTTGCAAGACCAAAAGATGGCCAACAATCAGGGTACATTTCCTATGCAAGCTCAGGCAATATGGGCGAGCCAGATCCTATTTTCCTAAGTAGTGTCAATGAATTACTCAACAATCACCTACCTACACCAAATTTAATTTCGTCGATTAATTTTACTGGGTATGCGAGCAAAAACAGACAATCAGCAGACGCAGACAGGGATTTGGCAAGTCGTAGAAATGAAGTAGTTAGAGCAATACTTCGAAGCAATCTTCCTACCGCCATTTCTATTCCTTTAGGGACGCCGAATGGACAAGATATTCCTCTTCCCTATTCTCCTGTAACCAATCCTAATAATCGCATGGTAAGAGTGACTATAGAACATAGCACCCTAGATCTCACCGAATTAACTGCAAAAATCGAACGGCCTGAGGTGCCAGCCACTCCAGACCCAACGCTTCCTGTGGAGCAGCCAGAGGAGGCTCCTGAGGCTCCAACTGATCCTCGGGATATTCCAGACGTCCTGAAGCAACTGGGAATAAGAATTAAATTTGAGCGGAATGAAATGAGTTTGCTTGAGCTCTATGGGAAAATTGATTTTGAAACTAAATTAGAGTCTGAGATACGATCAGAATCAACAGAACTTATCACGGGTGAGCTAAGAGAGGGAGGAAATCCTCAAGATGGACTAGTGGATTTTAAATTGGGTTACCAATACAATCGAGCAACTAAAGAGACTGCGTTGAGCTTTTTGCTCAAAAGTGACGAACGAGATACGGATGGCATTATTCCTCCATTGACTAATAATGCCTCAAATGACAATCTCCTCATCAATATTTTTGGAGCACTACTGATCTTTGCCCCTATCATAAACAGTGCTGCCAAAAATGTTGGAGAAAACAATGAAGATGGAGCTGCATGGGTTGGTCTAGGCGCTTCTGTAGCTGTACCCATAGTGATTGGTAGCTTAGGTATATTCCGCACCCGAAAAATAATTCTGCATGGTGGAGAAGCCCGAACAAGATGGGTGACACCTGCACCGGGTGAGCCATTACGAAGTCTGGATGTAGGGATTGTCTTTGACTATGAAGTACACTTTGATATAATCGTTCAGCCGTTAGGAATAGGACTGGATCGACAACCAAGAGAAGGACACACCTTACCAGAGCCATTGAAGGCTAGGTATAAAGCAATTGGATTCAATCTGAATTATTCAAAAACGGAAGAATATGATGGCCTGACCTATGAGCCAATTTTTGATGCTAGCAAAGGTTATGACTTAGACCTAAGTGATCCTGCATTATTTGCGATTCCAGAACCACTAAATAGCTTATTTAACATTGCAGGAGCACGTTTAGCTCGATTTAATCCGACTACGCTAGAAGTTGACTTTGTGATAAAAGTTGATCTTGGTATTATCACGGTAGATAAGTTTAAATTAAAAATCCCAATCGACACGGATGACGCCCCACAGATTATTCCTAGTGGGGTTAAAGTAAATATTCCAGGAGTAATAGTTGGAAATGGATTTGTGGAAATCATTGACTCCAAATACATAAATGATTTAGGGGTAGAAATTTCAACCAAGGGAGTAGAAGGTGGATTGGATTTAACTTTAGTTAGCCTTAAAATCAGGATTGCTGCCAATGTTGGAATAGGCACTTTGAAAGACCCAATCTCCAAACGTGAAGCTGTAAGTGTATTTTTAGGTCTTCGGGTAGAGTTCCCAACACCAATAATCCTGGGTGCAACTGGACTTGGAATCTACGGGCTGATGGGTCTTTTTGCCATGCACTATAAGCGACTGGAAGCTGAGCCAGATCCTACTAAAGCAGTGGGACCAGCATTAAATTGGCTGATCAAAGCAAGTGGTGACCCTACCAAATTGCGTACTGATTCCGCAGAGACCACAGCAATGCTACCCACAGGTAATAAGCTATGGGGAATGGCATTTGATCGTTGGAGCTTTGGCATAGGAGTGCTTCTGGGAACAGTCGAAGGAGGATTCTTGGTCAATTTGCAAGGAATGCTGGTACTGGAACTTCCTGGGCCTAGGATTCTCATCATGGTGAAAGTCAAAATGGTGAGTGTGCTTCCCTCCAATCCTGCAGATCCTGCCAAAAATCTAGAGATGGGGATCATCGGAATTGTAGATATAGATTTCGGCAGAAAGCAATTGACTCTGGGTGTGATGATCAACTTCAGCATAGAGGAGATTTTGGAGATTTCATTACCTATTGAGCTATTCTTCAAATGGGATGAGCCTAGTAATTGGCATTTGTACCTGGGTACAATTGCTCAGCCTGCCTCTGCTACTATTCTGAACATAGTAAGAGGTAGTGCTTATTTGATGATTCAAGGAAATCAGCTTGTCTATAGCGAATTCGGATCACGAGTTCCAGAGTTCTTCCGTGACAAGACGTTAAATGGAATTGCGATTGCAGTTGGGCTTGAGGCCTCCATTGTTTTTGGAAGAGAAAGTAGCGGCATTTATCTTAAAATTGCCGCAGGTGCACATTTAGGCGTAAGCTTTGCCCCTTTCTTGGTGGTTGGCAACATGTATTTTGAAGGTCATCTACGTCTATTGATAGTGAGCATCAGTGCTCGTGGAGAGTTCAATATCCTTGTGAGTAAGAGATCCGGACAAGAAGGATTAAAGACATATATCAATGGCAAGGTTTGCGGAAGCATAGACCTTTGGTTCTTTGAAATATCAGCATGTATTGGTGTGGAGATCGGAGACGAGGGCTATGAAGTAGAGCCACCTAAATTAGTTAGAGGCTTGTATTTGCAGAGTTTCAGCCCTGTATTGAACAGTGGTCAGGGTAGTATCAAGCCTATTGATGCAAGCCTTGGAAACGGAGAAGAAATTACGCTGGGGGCGATTCCTTCGGAGCTTATCAAAGTTCCCATTGATACACTTCCAGTCATTCAATTCCACGCCTCTCCTAGGATAGCAAGTACGTTTGTAGGTGATTCCTTTGTGACAGACCCAGGCACTTTTAGTGGTATAGGTGGAAAGTTACAATTGAGTGAGGAAGTGGAAGTAGAGTATATTTTGAACAAGGTCCAACTACTGGAAAATGGAGCTGTTTATGAAAGTACATCTGAAGAAAAACCACCTTCAGTTTGGCGAATTGATAGACCTAGTAATGGTAGCACAACCGATACTGCTATAGATCTTGCCACCTTCAGTCGAACTCCAGCTACTGCTCCCTATGCGATAGAGCGTAGTTCTGAACTAAATACAAATGTCGAGATAACTTGGAAAGATGCCTGTAAACAAGCAGCGCCTCCAGCTTCAGTATTTTTTAGTTTCTGCGGACAACACATTGGGTACTCGCAGTCTGGATGGACTCTAGACGGAATAGCAAAAGCTGACCCGGAAGACACCATACGTGTAAAGCCTGTTGATAAAACTATGCGTGTAATTCACGATAGAAAAGCTCAGGCAGACCTAGCAGATATTTTCTTGGAAGGAATTGGGTTTCCACATTCTAATCAAGCTCAGGTGATTGGTATTGACAAAATCAGCATCTCACCTACCTCGAGAAAAGAGAAAAAATGCTTCAATACCTTAGTGAAAGTCAAAGACAAGTATGAATCAACTTATACGTTTGGCAAGGAAATTAAAATTTCACTTCTGAACCAAGGTATAAAGCCTATTGCTCCAGATATTAAAGTAGTTGCAAATCCAGCAGGAATTAAATTAGATCGAATCATCATTACCAAACCTATTAGTGGTACAAATACCATTAATACTCCATTAAAAGATCAACCTAAAGAGAGAGTCACGAATCTTAAAAACTTAGCAACTATTATGGATGCTCCAATTATTAAGCGTCCAGATTTGGTGTTTCCTGAGAGGTTTATTGAAGCTAAGGAGACTGGGATTCCAGTAGATCCAGAGATCAGAATACACTTCTTAAACACACCTGTGACGACTGCTTTAATAAATTTTGAATATGAAAATACCACCCTGATTAAAAGCACAAGGTTAACAGCAATTGCATTTGATACTAAAGGAATAATCATAAGTGAACAAACATTTTCGCCTAAATCTACAAAACCTGGAAAAGGATCAATCACGCTATCTGGTCAAGACATATCATACGTGCAGGTACATGCTTCCAAATTCCATGTTGAGGTTATAGAAGTATGTTATGAAAAAATCATAGTTACTCAACCCACAGAAGCTCAGCTGACCTTTCCCTGCTTCCGCGCTTTGCAGCTTCCATGGTTCCAAAATCAAGATCGCGAATTACTAAAACGATACAATAAGCTTGTCAAAGCGGTTGAAAATGACACAAAATCTCTACTCGACCAAGAGGCGGGTGTAATTTTCGAAACTGGCGCTTGTGATGAGCTATTCATTCTTGGAGCAAACTTCAAAAAGGGAACTTCTTTCGTCTGGATGGAAGAATTAAGTAGTGCAGGAGAAGTCCTTGAGCGCTATCAATTTAACAGCCTACCTGTACAAACATTAATTAATTACTCAACAACATTGCCTGCACATTGGATTATGCCAGGAGCTGCTCTTCGAGAAAAAGTGCTTTATCTACTTTCATTCCTATCCACAGAGGATTTGAAGAACTATTATAAGTTCACATTAAACTTTAAGCCTAAGAATTCAAAGATGACTAAGCTTAGAATGTTTGTGACAGGTGGAATGTCAGGAGCTCCCATGTTTCTAATCAGTGCGATTGAAGTACTGAGAAAATCAGAAGTTCAGCATCATGCAGATCTGCAGATCAAACAAGATACAAGTAGAACAACACTAGATGCATTCATCAATAATGACTCTGAAATCCCCATGTTACGACCTGGTAAGACCTATCAGCTGATTGTTGATTACACTTCAATAGTTCGTACAAGAAAGAATAAGAATGAAGCATATGTGGAACATTCAAAACCTGGAAACCAAGTTTTTGCTTTTGCTACAGATAATACACCTCCGCTGCCACTGGCGCCTTATGTGCTAGGAACTACTCCTGAAATGGACGAACAATTTCATTTCTTCCAAGATCCAATTAAGGTGGTATTCAATGACAATGCATTCTTGAAAATGTATGACCTATACGGTAAGGAATTGCAAGGTATTATCAGAGGTGCAGATGGTAAACCAGTACTCAATAGCCCTGAAGCTGTGGAAGAGACCGGTAGTATTCCTGCAATTATTACTAGTCCCTATCGAGCAGCAGTAGAGCGATTGATAGAACTAGGATTTTTGCCTTGTACTGGAGTTCTGAATATTCCTTTACATCCAGTTTATACTCCAAGTTTTGAGCTTAAGCCTAATATGCCATACACATTTGATATTGACATCAGTCCAGAGATGCCACTTCCGGAATCAGGAGTAAAGACACCGTTTTTCCGTAGAAGCTTTAAAACCAGTCGCTATGCAAATTTGGAAGGTATGGCTGATCATATTAAAAAAGGTCAATACTATCAAAAAGCATTGACAGCTCAATTGTCTGCCACACCTGGTGGATCTGGGCCTGATATTCCAGTCGCAATTCTAGAAGATTCGCAGATGGAATCAATGCTGAGGAATGCTGGCTATATGCCAAAGGATGCCCCAGAGGAAACCATCATTACATTACTTTGGGTGCAAATGGGAAGCTCGGGTGATTTTGTCCCTTATGGAATTCTAATTGATGCGTTGGAGCCACTTTGGAGAGACATCACTATCTCTTCTGAGACTAATCCTAGAAACGAACAGAACCAAATTATTGATCCAAATTTCATTATCTACGAAAACCATAAAACCAAAAGTGTTGAGCTTGTCGCATTGCCTGGTGAGGATAGAATTACCAAGTTTATTAGGACGAGTTCTGGAGCTAGAACATTGATTCTTCTAGATCCTACTGTGCTATGGAATCCGGACGGAGAAGAATTAACGATACAAATAAGGCAAAATCAAATCGCCTTCTATGAAATGACGGAGAAAACCGTAGACCTCATATCACTTCCGATATTCCCGGATGCACCATGGGAAGAAAGCTAAGTCATACCAATAGTATTTATTCAAACCAATGAACTCTTTTTGACATGCGTATTACTCATCCTTCTTTCAAACTAATCTTAGCCCCTCTTTCTGATGCATTTCAGGAAGGAAAAATGAAACAGTTTGTGGATTTTGCCCGAAATCATGATCAGCTTCAAACGCTTAAATTCAATTCTGAGCAAATGCCAGTGGCACTACGATGGAATATGCATCCTGAATTTGGATTTCCGCGCCAGCCATTTTCTGTCTATCGTAGAGTCTCAGATTATTCTAAATTTCAAATCAAGTCCATCATTTCTGACACCTCAGCACCGATCGTTTTTCAAAGGCAATTCATCTCTTCAGTAGATGTGTTTTACTTAATGGTGGTCTCTGTGACCGTCACCCCAGGACAAAGTATGGTGCTCACGCCAATGGGTAAAGGCATGATTGAGATAGGAAGTAAAACTATCACACTAAATCAATCTGGAACTGTGCTTTTTAAAAGTCCATTTATGATAGGAGTGAAATGTATAGGGCACGGGACGATGACTCGCGTGGAAGGAATTCTACAAGACGATATCCTAAATGCTTCAGATTGGGGTAAAATCCAAACAGTTGGTCTTCCATTTAGAACTGGAAAAATTCAGGGTGAAGGATATAATGGGGATCTGCAAGGATTCAATCCACACGTGATGATAAATGCAAAAGATGCAGCGCTTTTTAGACTTATGATCGGTCAGTTCTTTTCTGGCAAACCCGGATCACTTACGAGTATTGATAGTCAGGTACCAGATGTGGACTGGCAGTTTCCTGATCCCGGACAGTATTTAAATTTTTTGAGTAGTGGCTCTGGCAGTCAATTAGATATAATTAAATCATGTCTAGAAAAGTCAAAAGATCAATCTTGGCTTTCAATCGAAAGGCAACCTGCCTATGTATATGAAACTTCCATCGATGGAATAAGTCAAGTCGGAAGTGGGAATACCGGTGAAGATGCTAATGTTAGGATTCCAGTTGTAGCTCATACATTACTTAGCGTATCAACTGAAAGTCCGGCTGCATTAGGGCTGGGTTTTGGCACAACAGACTTTATAGAACCTGCGAGAAATGCTCAAACTAGTAAAGACAGTAAACCGTTGGTAATACATAGTGCTGCGTCAAGTCAAACTCCAGTTACATCTGGTTTGATGGATTTGACCTGTGATTACATGATTGGAGCAAGTTATACTATCAGACCATCAGAATTTATTGAGTTACCATTCTTCAATCAGGTTTCAAAAGAGACAGAATTCTGTGCTTTGGGAGATGAGATGCCTATTTTAGTTCAAGTTCAAGATTTAGTAGTATTAGGGCTTCGCCAAAACAGACCTGAGCGAATTGATTTGTCATATACTGAATCTCTAAAATTCAGGTGGGGAAAGCCAAATTTTATAACTAGTTCTGCTTTTGCAAAAAGCTATTCTCCCAGCATGGTGGAATTGGAAAACGACCACTATCCTTTCAACGATAAAGCCAGGATTGGAATTTTCTCACCTATACCAAAAGATCAGTCCAGTGATTGGGAAAGAGCTGATCACGGAAAACCTTTACATACCTTGCCAGAGGAACCAGTTCCTATGGTTGGTAGCCAGGTCAACACCTATTTCATGGCACCAATTGATGTGTTTGGAAGATGGGGGGCCTGGATAAGAAAAAGGCATTCCGTCTCCGCTCCTAAGCCTCAAAAGCCAGGAATAATGTCCGTAAGATTGGTCTTGCCAAACGGAGAAGACACAAGTGGCTTTAGTCCTTCTATTAATCAGGTGGAGTGTAGATTGGAAATAGAATTTTCTTGGGATTGGATTGATCGTTCACCAAGGAAAATTGAGTTTACTGGGAAATTCTTTTCGGCCTTATTAGCTACACCATCAGGTCCTGTACCTACCAGTTTTGCAAAGTCAGATCCAAGCACAACTGCAGATAAAATCGTAATTACTTTTTCCAATGCAGGAATTAATCAAACTCCCAGTACATCTATAGGATCTGTGAGTTTGATCGAGTCTTCAATCCCCGCTGATGACAGTGGCAATCCTACTTTTGGTAGTCAGGAGAATCCTGCTGCCAACCTACGCAAATACAAACTGATCATTGATGATATGACTGCAACTTTCACAGGAGCATTTCCTTATGAAGTAGCTTATGCTCTCTATGCCAGAGGCTTAGAAAAGGTCAGGGAAACAGCAGATGTGTGGAGTGCGTGGCTAGAAATTGACACTTCTATACCAGAGTCTCAAAGAGATAGACCAGCAATTACTCGTCTGCCAGACCCACGTCCTCCAGCAGTGACCGCAGTTCTAGCTGACGTACAATACACTGCTCTTCCAGACAACACAAGGGTTGCAAGGGGAACTTTAAACTGGCCGGCAGCAAGTGGAGCTATTTTCTATCATGTTTGGGAGGCTTCGGAATCGGCAATAAGAGCAGTTTTGGAAAAAGAATTAAAAAGAAGATTCCCAACTTCTCCAGAGCTACATTTATTACCATTCACATCAGGCTTAGTAGCTAGAGCGACGCAAATCAAAGATCTTCTCGATCAGGCTGAATATATGAACATGTGTCAAAATACGTTTAGCAGGATCTCCAAAACTCCTTTAACTGGACGAAGTTTTCAGATAGAAATCCCAGGTGGAAGTCAAGCATTGATGCTCTACTCTATCTCTTCAATGAATAGTGCAAATATAGAAAGTGGAAAAAGCAATCGAGCATTTTTTGCTGTTCCCAAAATTGTAAAACCTTCCGCTCCTTTAATTCAAATAACAAGCCTACCGACAAAATTCTCACCCCCAGGAACGGTGGAAGGTGTCGAGGTGAAAGTGATCAATAACGGAAGAGATGAACCCGAAGGCTACAGACTATTTAGAATACGAAATATGCCAATAAACAATGACGTCGGAACTATGGGTTTACCAATCTTGAAAGAAGGTGATCTCACATGGGAAGATGCTACGATGAACCTCCCAGATGGCACTATATTATCCGGTAAGAAATTCATTAACACAAGCATCGCAAGAAGCTGGAAACCTCTCGTTTACCAGGCAGTAGCTATAGGACAAAGTGACCCAGCCAATGGAGTATATGGTGGTGAAAGTGACGCTAGCGTAACTAATATCGCTTGGTTCACGCCAAAGACTGCACCTTCCTTATTGTTAATATCAACCTCTGGCAATGCTTTGGGACAAGTCTATATTCTCTCAACATCCATCACTTTTGAGCATATCCCACTTGGTAAATCAGTGATCCAAATCTTGGAGTTACATGAGGATGGTTCTCGACAGAAGGTTTTCGAATTCATTGCTTCAGATACCGCCAGAGGTCAAAATTCGTTGACCCTTCCTTTGAACGCTGCAGAAGTAGCCAGCTACCCACGAATAGTAAGAAAAAAAGCAGTGCTGGCCACAGGCATCACAGAATTTAGCATAGCGATTCCATTGAATCCAAAACCTTTGATTCTTAAGGTGATTGATCCTCAGAACAGAGCATCGGAAATTGAGCTCTAAAGCAACTTTTATCATAATAAATCCCTATCCGCATGACACTTCTCCAAACACTCGCTAAGACTAGCCTTAAGGAAAAAGGGATAGAGGGCCTTGGTCTAACTATGCCTGCCTGCACCCCAAAGTGGATAGATGTTGCTGATATTGATCCAGGATTGACTTTGAATGAGGCTACTTTGACCTTGTCTGGTTCATCTGAGAACTGGCTAGCCCCGCTCCCTGGGCTCTTTTCTAAAACAAATACTTCAGATCGTCCCATTCAATTTTCATTACAAAAAGCAGATGGCTCCATGATAAATTCTATAGGAGCAGTGATTCAGATTTTTCCACAGGTTATTTTGAGATTGAGAAGACTTATAGCATTAAAAACAGAGACTGAAAACACTCATACTCCCCTACGCGCTGAAGGCACTACAGTAAGACAAGTACCTGCATTTATTTTTATTGAAGGAACGGCACCAACAGACTTGATATCTACCAGTATCCAAGCAGGAGAAGATTCTGAAATATCTGGTACGATTAGTTTCTTTGACGAACAAGGATTTATACTCCATCCACTTTATGTCGCTTCAATGCTCAATGCAATACTTAAGTTCTACCCTATTTTGTCTATAGAAGGAAGTCCTGAAAATCAATTGCAAACAATAATTGGACTGCAAACTGCAAGCAAAATGATCAGGGTTGTAGAAATGAATGGATTACCATACACTGGAGATCAGTTTGAAGGCATCACAGTTAGAGAATCCAGCGCTGCATTATTTGATCTTGATGTATATACTGGCTCGGACACTGAACTTCAGGGAGAAATAAAAAGAAAAGCAATCACCACAGCTGCAGATGGGGATTTCCCAGCAGAATTAGCAAATAAATTCTTGATAAGTAATGTGTGCTATGGAAGAATGCTTGCTGAGGTAGTTGTTCCAAAAATGAGTATTCCTGAGACTGATGATCCAAATTGGATCCATGATTTTTTTACTTTTCAAGTAATGGACCTAAGGAACTTCCTTACTGGCTCTCCAAATATTGAATTCAATGGTACAAAGTTGGAGCCTAAACCATATATCCGATTAAATCAAAATCTGACACTTTTGTCAGACGGAAATTCAATCTTAGGTCATTTAAACGAGCTATTCTCAGATACTCCAGATGAAAGTTTGCTAGTAGCTCCTACGATTGATACGAAAATACCTTTGCCCCCAAACTCTATAGATTCGAGATGGCCAAGCTTTCCTACGATCCCTGCAAGTATTACACCTCCAGCAGATGATGTTTTTTTTCCCACCAATTTTAAAAGTCAAGTCCAAAGCAACAGCACCGCTCAATTTATCAATCATCCGGCAGCAGGTCAGCCCACGGAAGTTCTATTGACATTAAGAGGAATTCCTTCTGGAGCGGCAGTAAGAGTTTTCAATCGAGATTTTGATGATGATGCAACTGTCTCTCGAGGCGATGGAAAAGGTGGTGTCTGTATCACTGAAATTGTTGCGGAGGACGGAAGGACATTTAACGGGGAGCTTATCCTAAAACTGTCAGATCCTCTAGGTTTACTAAGACCTACCGGAACCACTACCGTTCCTACAGACCCGGAGTTGATCTTCGATATGATGATAATCCGTCAAAACCCTAAAACAAAACGACTATTTGGAGCACTGACGATCCCCATCACAGCTCCGAATGTGGTAGATCCAACTGCTCCCGCAGACAATAGTTTTGAATCTGTAGCTAAAAAAGGGGTTTGCAATTCGGCAATTCTAGGATTAAAAAACTCTTTTTCTGGTGATTTCGACTTTAGTGATTCCACAAGTACTCTGAACACAATTCTCAGTTTCATGGGCGAGACCAATCCTAGAGATGCACCTCGCCAACCTACCATGGCTAGACGAGAAGTGCTCTATGCTACCAAGAAAAATGATGTTTGGAAGGGAGGAATCTCAGGAGGATTGCTAAATGCTTCATTCCATCATGCCCAGCAAGATCTGGGCTCTCCTGGCTCTCCAGGTGGAGCAGAAAATACTGTAACGGGAATTCAAACTTCTGGTCAACTTGCTTATGATCTTGCGAGAATGGCATTCAGAAGAACAACCTCTTTTTATGAGCGATTTTTGCCTATTCGAGACGATTTATGGGAACAGCCAGATAACCCTACAGCCTTAGCGGCATCTGATAGCCCTACAGTTAGTGCAGGAATTTTCGCAGGTGCCTTATTACAAACAGTCAGTCCTAACTGTGAAACTCCAGAGCTTTCTATTTCGAAAATTTTCTTAGAAGATAGGATTGATGATATCCCAAAAAATCTTGATGAATTAATTGATCTACTTGTAGAGTTTATAGATAATTTGAATCTCGATTTATCTGGAATGCCTGAGCCAGTTGGAGGCGCTTTAGGCAATATTGAGACTGAATTAAAAAATCTTTTAAATGGATTAAAAGATGGAGATCCACTTTCTGAAAGCCAAAATGAGCGATTTTATAATGAAGTTCTTAGAGAGCTAAGTGCCTCAATATATGGAAGAAGAGATAGTCAATGGGCTTTGGAGCAAGCAATAGGTCAAGCGCGAAAATCTATATACATCGAGAGTCCAGGTTTTAATTTTACAGAAGGAGAAACACCCGCGAATTATACCGTCAATCTTTTAGCAAAATTAAGTGCAAGACTTGCTGAATGTCCAGGATTAAAACTAATTATATGTATTCCTAAACATCCTGACTATTCATTTGCATACAACCAATGGGAGAAAAGTGAAGTAAAAGAACGCTATGACTATTTGCAGGCAGTATCTGGAAGGCAAATGGTAGTTTTTCACCCTATCGGCTTTCCTGGACGTCCAAGCAATATATCTACACAAACCGTACTGATCGACGACAACTGGGGAATGGTTGGATCGGGTTCATTTAGACGTAGAGGTCTGACTTTTGACGGATCAAATGACCTAGTCTTCACTGCATTTGATAGAGTTCATGGTAAGGTAAATGAACTTAAGGAGTTTAGAAAGTCAATTCTAGCTCAGCGCATTGGTGTAGATTTGAGCAATGCTGATGATTCAAGAAACCAACTATTACAAGATTTTGGAGCTACTTTTCAGCTAATCCGTGAAATGCTTGTTGTTGGTGGGCTTGGAAAGATAGACAGACTTTGGAATGGCCGCACAGCAAATATTCCATATGTGGAACCTACTATTCACAAAGATTTGGCTAACCCAGAAGGTTTGGAGTTCAATGCATTAAGTGCAAGTATATTCAATATGTTTTCCACCTTGGAAACATAGTATTGAATCATATCTTAAACTCATTATCCTTAACTCTTCAGAAATTCGAGCAATAACTTATTCACTTCTTCGCGATGCGTGAGATTCAGTCCATGTGGAGCATTTGGAATCAGATGGTACTCATTGTTTTCGATTCCTTCAGCCGCTTGCTTTGCAGAAGTTTTATAAGGCACAATATTGTCAGCATCTCCATGTATGATCAACGTTGGTACGCTGACATTTTGCAGTTCATTTCTAAAATCGGTGGTCGCCCAGGCTTCCGCAGATTTTAGCGTGGCAATAGGTGAAGCATGACTTGCTATAGAAAAATCATAATCCAAATTCGCCTGACTCACTTTATCATCTTTCAGTTCTTTGAAATTGTAGAAATTCTCATGAAATCCTTTAAGGAAACCAATCCGATTAGAAGACAATGCCTCCACAATTTCATTCAGATTTTCCTGCGGTACTCCATCCGGGTTATCATCTTTTTGAGCTACCAAAGGTATAATTGAAGCAATCAGCGCTGCTTTTATAACTCTTTCTCCTTTAAAATCTGTAAAATATCGAACTACTTCTCCACCCCCCATGCTAAACCCTACCAAGGTGACATTCTGAAGATCGAGCTCCACAATCAGCTCCCGCAAATCAACTGTCAAGGTACTGTAATCATAATTTCCACAGGGCTGAGATGATTTGCCAAATCCGCGTCTGTCATATGCAATTACTCTATAACCTGCATCTACCAAATCACTAATTTGTCCCTCCCAAGCTTGGTGGCTCAAAGGCCAACCATGTAACAAAATTACAGGATCTCCTTTACCGTAATCTTGGTAAAAAATTCTAATTTTTTCACTTCCGTTACTGTGTTTTAAAAATGGCATAATATGGTTTTGTTTTGTGGATGAATTCTATAAAACTGGTTTTAAGCTGTAATAGTCTAAAGTCACTACTCTTAAATTTTTATATTATATAATATGATTATCCGCATTCTTGCAAGCAGCCATTAATTCTTTGCTCATCCGGCTGGAAGACCGAAGACAGGTGACCTCCCTTACGGTAGGCAGGTCGAAGTAGCCTAAAATTTAGAGTTGAGCTTATTTTGTATTGCTTTAGTCTGCTTACTGGTAGAATTGCGGATATACACATTATATAATGTAAGAATCTATAATGTAATTCAGGCAAAAACGTGTTTACCCTAGCACAATACATTTCAATGGTGGCATGGATGAAGCTTTTTAATCTAATACTTTAAGACTTCCTGAGGAATAGAATGGCTGTAGCGTAGCTTTTTTCTCCTTCATTCCAGCTAATTTTTTGCATTCTTCAGCGCAGGATTTACAGGCATCCACACATAGTTGGAGCATCGAACCAATGTCATGCCCTACGGATTCGCAAGCGACTAAGCAATCGTTACAAGCTACTATACAAACTTTGCTTAGTTCAATACAGCGTTCCATCCCTGAACGCTCATTTTGAGTACTAATGATTAGCTCGCAATCCTTAATACATTGCTGTAGTGTCTTTAGATATAAGGAATTTTCTTGTGTCGGAGTTTTCATGGCAGCAGAATTTTAGTCATGAAAAAACATCCAAATACTCCGCCAATTGGAACAATTATAACTATACGCTAATCAGAGGCAGGTAAAGCATATTTCGTCATCCTAGCGAAAAAATTTACAAGGAAAAAAAACCTCACTTTGTAGAGGACTTCACATAAATAAATTCCCTACTGTGCATTCTAAGTTGAATTAAAGATCCTTAATGCACATCGACGCTATAATTCTTTTGGTCTTACAGCGGCTTTTGATTAAAAGAATTTCTCTGATTTTGGCTTAGTAAGTCCTCGTTTTCTTAGGATTTTCTTAACATCTCCACATGCTCAATACCATCCTCATCGTAGGTGTCTCCATCGATTTTAAAACCCAGAGAAGAATAAAAACCCAAGGCATAGGTTTGGGCACCAATCCGAATATCGCTGGCACCAAAAAGTTGCTCACATGCAGCTATAGAGTGTTCCATTACTTTTCTTCCCAACCCTTTTCCCCTACCAGCAGTCGAAGAAACCACTCGACCTATGGACACTTCCTCATATGATAAGCCCGCAGGAACAAGTCGGCTATAACCCACCAATTTACCCTCTGAATGTAAAAGTAGATGGTGACACTTCTGATCTTTATCATCCTGATCCAAGAAAACACAGTTTTGCTCCACAACAAACACCTCGCTCCTGAGCTTCAGGAATTCATATAATTCATCTACGCTGAGTTCTTGAAAAGCTTTTACAGTATGTGTTAGGGTCATAGATTTATATTTTTGGAAGGTAAGTAATTGGTAAAGTTAAAACTCATCTGGCAATCTGTGTTTATATCTTTTTATATAACCAATACCTCATCTGGAAAGACAGGATAAATCTTCGCACCCGCAATCTCCTTTAGAATATATAGACCAGTCAACTTCCCGAAAGCTGGAAGTATCAAAGATTGCTCATGATAATAAAAACAAGGTAAACGGAAGAGCTGTCGGCCTTTGCCTTTGATCATTACTCCCGGATGTATATGTCCTGAAATATTTAATTTATCTTCTTCCAAATCGATCATTGGCTCATGAGTTAGCAGGAGATCATTCCCTACTTCCAATTCATCTACCACCTCTATCGATGTATTTTCCATCACCTTCGGTGAAAGAATATCATGATTTCCTTTTGTCAACACAAAACGAATCATAGGATACTTTCTTAGGAAATCCTTCAATTCCTCCCATTCTTTATTTAAGCTACTATGAAACAAATCTCCAAGAAAAACCACTGTAGATGGGTTTAACTTATCTATCAACTCATCCATTTTTAGCAAATCTGGAGAAACGTTTGGCAATGGAATCATGATTCCTGCTTTTCTGAAATGGGAAGCTTTTCCCAAATGAAGATCGGCAACAACCATCATTTGATGTCCTGGCAAAAAAGCTACTTTCTCGGGTAATAGTTGTATTAATTCTTCCTTGTAATAAAAATCCATGATTGATACTGGAGCTGTCATTTCTCCAGTCTTTCTTTGAGTTTGCTTAAGCGTGTCTGCCAATCCTCGTTGCTGTACTTTTCTCGGAATGACTCTGCAAAAATAGGAAAAGAAAAGGGAGTAAGTTTATCTGGAAAAGTCAAATTAATCGCATGCGTGCTGATCCGGACAAATGCCGCATACATCCGCGCAGATTCCAATTGAAAATCCATAACCTCGTCGTATGCTTGTCGCAGCAGCAGATTACCAGGATCATAATCTTCAAAAACCGAAAAAAACAAGGAGGAATTGGCTTGGAGATGTTTGGTTTTCATAGGCTTGCCAGGATATCCCTGAAAAACCAAACCAGCAATACTGGCGATATCTCTAAATCTACGTCTAGCCATCTCCGTTGTGTTGATTCCCAAACGAATATCTGCCATCAAATTGTCCGTAAAAAACAAACCTAACTCAAGCGCTTCTTCCACAGGAATAGGTGAATCAGAAAGCAATTCAAATCCATACTCATTTGTAGCAATACTGAAGGTAGCAGCTTTGATCTTACTCAATCTATACGCGATAACAGCCGCCATTCCTTCATGGACAAATTTTCCCTCAAAGGGATAAACAAAGAGATGGTACCCGTATTTGGTTTGAATACTTTCCATCAGAAGCGTTCCTTCTTCAGGAAGTGCGGAAAGTTCTTTTTGTTTAAGAAAAAGCGGTTTTAAGAAATGTAATTCCGGATTACTCTTGGTGATTGGCTGGTGGACACTGTCCATAGCGTGTCGCAACGCCGCACCCAAATCTGCTGAAAGTGGCAGCCTACCTCCCATCCATGAGGGTATTGCGCCTTTTTTGCCAGAACTATTCCTGACCAAGGCCTGCATCTCTCGCACTTTGATCAATTCTAGATTTCTTCCCGAAAACCAAAATGTATCCCCTGGCTTCAATCTGGATATAAACCACTCTTCTATAGTACCCAGGAATTTTCCGCTCATAAATTTCACCTGCATCATAGCATCGCTGACGATGGTACCGATATTTAGCATATGTCGATGGGCGATCCGGCGACTAGTCACTTTAAATACACCCTCTTCTGCCACCACCTTGTGAAATTCATCATAAGCACCCAAGGATCTTCCGCCTTTGGTGATCATTAACAAACATTCGTTGAATTCGTCAGTGGTGATGGATGAAAAACAATGCGTGCTTTTCACTTCTCTATAGGCTTCCTCAGCTTTAAATCCTTCGGAAATCGCAAGTGTGACTAGGTACTGGATCAGTACGTCAAAGGATCGGACGTAGGGAATTCGCTTTTCCATCATGCCTTCTTTTACCGCATATTTCAAAGACGCTCCCTCCATAATCTCCAGAGAATGGGTGGGTAAGAAATAAACTCGGCTGAGTGCGCCAGGCTGATGGCCACTTCTTCCTGCCCGCTGTAGAAAGCGTGCAATTCCTTTTGGAGAGCCTATCTGAACTACCGTATCCACAGGCCTGAAATCAACGCCAAGATCCAAGCTACTTGTGCAAATGACGGCTTTCAAACTTCCCTCATGGAGCGCTGCTTCCACCCAAACACGGATCTCGTTACTCAAAGAACCATGGTGAAGAGCAATTGCTCCCGCCCAATCTGGCTTAAGTTCAAGTAACTGTCTGTACCAAATTTCAGCCTGTGAGCGGGTATTGGTGAAAAGTAAGGTTGATTGACTTTTCTCGATGATGGGAATGACTGTAGCTGCCATGTGTACGCCCAAGTGGCCTGCCCAAGGAAAACGCTCTAAGACCTCTGGCAAAAGTGTCTCTATCTGAATCTTCTTTTTTATCGCCGACTTTATTAAAACACCTGCGTTCTCGGTGCCCAGAAGGATTTCCTGTGCTTCCTCCAGATTACCGATAGTAGCAGAGATTCCCCAAATTTTCAATTTTGGATTCAGCGCTTTCAGTCTGCTCAAAGCGAGTTCGATCAGCACGCCTCTTTTACTTCCCATCAGTTCATGCCACTCATCCACAATCACAAATTCCAGTTCTGAAAAGTAATCAGTGTAGCCTTTGCCAGCGAACAAAATATGTACACTTTCTGGTGTAGTCACCAATGCTTGCGGTGGTTTCTTCTTTTGCTGCTGACGAACCTTAGTGGATGTATCTCCTGTCCTCAATCCAATCTGGTAATCAAGCGCAAGATCATCGCTAACGATATTGGTGGCTTGATAAATTTCACTGGATAAAGCGCGCAGAGGTGTAATCCAGAGGCAGTGAAGCTTTCTCTCACTTTTACCTTTTTTTACTTTCCGCTGTATGTAGTAATGATGAAGCACGCCAAACCAAATAGCCATGGTTTTTCCATAACCAGTAGGTGCATTTAATAAGCCAGAATTGCCATTGGCCATAGCTGACCAAGTTTTTTTTTGAAAAGCATGTGCCGTCCAACCTTCATTTGAAAACCATGCGTCTGCAAAACTGTTCATGAATTAACGGCTTCAAGTAATTGCAATAAATCATTTTTGGTATTCGCATCCTTGACAGACTTATCTTTTCTCCATCTCAAAATTCTAGGAAATCTAAGTGCCACACCAGACTTATGTCTTGGGCTGGAATTGATCCCCTCAAAAGCAATTTCAAATACATACTCAGGTTTTACACTTCTCACAGGGCCAAATTTATCAATAGTGTTTCGCTTGATCCAATTGTCCAAGACATTGATTTCTTTGTCGGTCAGACCCGAATAGGCTTTGGCAAAAGGAACCAGCACATCTCCATCCCACACAGCAAAGGTGTAATCCGTAAAGAGATTCGCTCTCCGACCATGACCACTTTGTGCGTAAAGCAAAACCCCATCCACCGTCATGGGTTCTGTTTTCCATTTCCACCAATTGCCACGCCTTCTGCCAGTCTCGTATTCACTAGTTTTTCTTTTTAGCATCAATCCTTCACAGTTGAAGTCACGAGCATTTCTTCTAAACTTTCCTACCTCTTCCCAAGCCTTAAAATCCATCGCTTCGGATAGTAGCAACTTGTTTTCGGTATGCTTTGCTATTACTTCGTTCAGAATTTCTCGCCTTTCAGACAAAGGTCTAGCTCTTAAATCAACTCCGTTGTATTCTAGGATATCAAAACATACCATGACCAATGGTGCTTCTTTGAGGTATTTAGGAGAAATATTCTTCCTGCCAATTCTGGTTTGCATTATTTGAAAAGGCAAAGGGCTACCATCTCTCCAAGGAATGATTTCTCCATCCAGTACCGTCCCATTTGGAAGGGAGGTTTGAAGGGAGTTGAACTCAGGAAATTTATCCGTTAGCAATTCTTCTCCTCTGCTCCATACAAAAAGCTCCTCATTTCTCACGATGATCTGGCCACGTATTCCATCCAGTTTTCTTTCTATATACCAGTTATCAATATCTCCTAAAGTAGCGGGATCCGTATCTAAGGGATACGCCAAAAAGAAAGGGTAAGGCAGGTAGTTTTTGTCCAGATGTGTTTCCCCGGCAAACATCGAATCCATGGTTTCTGCATAAGGATCCCACTTTCCCATCAACTGATGCGCGATAGAAGTTTGCTCTTGTTCTAAATATTTCGCGAGCGCTTTGATTACCAATTGCTTGGAAACACCCATTCGGAAATTTCCTGTGATCAGCTTATTAAACACGAAGCGCTCTTGAACTTCAGCGCTCATCCAATACTCTATAATTCTAGCCTTTTTAACCTCCAAGGGCAAATCAGTCAATTCGGAAAGAAATTCTAAATTCTCACGGAGGGAAACATGTTGTTCTTTATCTGGATCTGGAAGCATCAGGGCTATTGCTTCAGCTAAATCCCCGACAATGTGATAAGACTCTTCATAAAGCCACATTGGGAGCTCGGCTAGTTCTGCAGCCCATTCTTTTAGCTCAGAAGTTTTTACAGGTCTTTTAGGCTTATTGCCTATTAAGATAGAAACCGCAAATATCTTATCCTCCTCCTCAGCATGAGTAAAATAATCTACCATGGCCTGAACCTTTTGGTTGGTCTTAGTGGTCTGATCTATGGCGGTAAATAATGCTGTGAATGCCTTCATGAATAGTTTATTTGAGTTTCCGAAATAGCGGCAATAAAAGACCAAATTGGCCTCTTACATGGCAAATACCAGAATTGAGGTTACTTCGGTCACCTACCATCGGTCTTCCAATCTGGCAGGCATAGAAAATAAGGCTATAGATATGATTGTGGATAAACATATTAGTCTAAGTCTCCTGTGGCAGGTTCAAATTGAGTCTTTATTTCAATAGCATTAAGTTGATATCGATCGCATAACCATTTCGCATAGGTAGTTTGATAGCCATGGGTCACATAGATGTTTTCCGCTCCTGTTGCCAAAACAGCTTCGTTAAGTTGTGACCAATCGCAGTGATCAGATAATACAAACCCTCGGTCAACTCCGGAGCGTCTTCTCGCTCCTCTAAGTTGCATCCATCCACTGCAAAGTGCGGCACGTGAAGGTGAAAATTTCCGGATCCAAGGAGTGGATAAGGCAGATGAAGGAGTCACTATCATTGCTCCTTTGATAGCTTTGCGATCCATTTCTGGACTCACCCATGTGCCGGGGAAATTATGTCCATTTTCGTTAAATGCATTATTGACATTTGCTACAGCTCCATGCAGAAATATGTCTCCTATCTCCTGATCCAAATGATGTAGAATGGATTGAGATTTCCCCAAGGCATAAGCGATTATTACAGAATTGAAGCCCTCAGCAGCATTTTGCTTCCACCATTGATTAATGCTAGCATATACTTCTTCTGTGGAGGGAAAATTGTAAATAGGTAAACCAAATGTAGATTCTGTGATAAAATGATGGCATTTGACCGGTTCAAATGGAACGCTCAATCCATCAGGAATGAGCTTATAATCTCCGGAAACTACCCAGATCTCACCTTTATATTCCAGGCGAACTTGAGCTGAACCTATAATATGACCTGCAGGATGTAGGCTGATTTTGACTCCGTTGATGCTAATTTCTTGATTATAAGGCAAGCTTTGCACGTTTATGTCAGCCCCTAATCTCAACCTGAGGATTGGCATTGTTTCAGTATGACAGAGGTAATTATTCATCCCACTTCTAGCATGATCACTATGTCCATGGGTGATAATGGCGTTTTTTACCGGTTTCCACGGGTCGATGTATAGATCAGCCTGCTTACAGTAAATACCTTTGTCAGTAAATTTCAGCATAAGAAGGGGTTACAGTTTTGATAAGTGACTGAAAGAAATACAACTTTTGTACCGATCGGAATGTTTGATGGAATTGAAACTGAATGAGTAAATAATTGATGATGACAGATGGAAATTTAAAGATTGTGCCAGGGTAAAAATTTTATAAAATGATGTAATATCGATCCTAATTTTTGGCACTTTTTATAGATCCTAACTTTGGTGTTTTACCCAGAATTGTATTTTGAAATTTTACAGTTCATGTGAAAGGCTAAATATTTAGAAGCAACAAATGTAATTGTGTTCAGACCACGAGTTTAAGGCAAACTTTGTCAAAATATCAAACTGAGAAAAAGTTATACCCATAGATCAAATAGGCATAAAATGAGGCCTAATATTTTTAGCTAAAAATTTCGATTAATCTCTGTTTCTAATCATATTTCACAGCAATTTAAATCCCAAAATACTGTTAATTGAACATCAGGTAAGCTTAAATCAAAAAAATGCAAAATAGATCCAAAGGTTTAAATCAATGAGGATTACACATAGATTTAAACCTTTGGAAATCAAAAAAAATACTTGATGATTGAATTATAATTTTGAAAAAAGATCTGATTATTTAATTATGATCTCATCTTCCTCATCAAAAGAAAAGGTGCCAGCATTTAACTTCCCACCACTTCTTAAAACTAAATAAGCACCCACTACACCTAGTGCAATTCGCAATCCCACATGTTTTTTAGTAACAGCAAGAGATAGCACATAAGTACCAGCAATTAATGAAGTCAAACCTTCTGAGTAGTCAGTGATTCTTCTTACTCCAGACTTAATATGATAAATTTCAGTTTTCATGATTTTGTATTTTATACTAGTAGTTCAAAATACATGCTAAAGGCAAATTGCTTCCAGCGTGCTCAGTTTTCATTATTTCATTTCAATAATCTGCAAAAACAAGTATTATCTGCCCCAGATTGGGGATTGATGTTATATTAGCGACTGGCAATTCTACAAGTCATAGCATAGAGATCCTGTTATAGATTTAGCAGTAAATACAAGACATTATTTTTTCGGTAAAACCAATTCCCGAAGAAAGCCATAATTTGGGATAAACTATCAATACAACAGTAACACCAAACCTATTCTTACCTTCAAATTCAGTACATGCGTATTTCCAAAAAACTAAAACTAGTCTATGGTGTTTCACTGGTCATTTTTGCCAGTTGTACACCTCAAAAATCCCCCTTTGACGTTTCTCCTGCTGATTCTTTAGATCCAAAAAGAATGGAAGCTCCTTACCCATCTATTACTATTCCCGATGGCACAGATATGGAATCTCCGAGATGGAAAGGCATAGACCTAAGTCCAGTCCCGCCAGTAGTTCCTGTCTCGGCAAACGAGCAATTGAAATCATTTATACTTCAGCCGGGCTATAAACTGACTCCTATTCTTTCTGAACCACAGATCAAAGAACCTGCGGCTATTCAATTTGACGGGAATGGTAGAATGTATGTGCTAGAGTTAAGAACTTATATGCAGGATATTGATGCAAATGGAGAGCTAATGCCTACTTCTAGGATTTCTAGATGGGAGGACACAGATAATGATGGCGTCTATGATAAAAGTGTGATTTTTCTAGACAGCCTAGTTTTCCCTCGCTATGTGGTTCCTTTTGGAAAAAACACCATTTTGTCCATGGAATCTAATGAAGATAATGTCTATAAATACACAGATACTGATGGAGATGGTAAAGCTGATAAGAAAGAACTTTTCGCTTCAGGCCTAGGAAGATCAGGAAATGTTGAGCATCAGACGAGTTTCCTGACTTGGACGATGGACAACTGGATGTACAGTACCTATAATTCCCATAGAATTCGCTGGACGCCAGACGGGGTAATTCAAGAACCAACTGGAAATCCATGGGGACAATGGGGCGTAACACAAGACAATTATGGTCAGGTGTGGTTTCAAGATGGAGCAGGAGGCATTCCACAAGGATACCAGTTCCCCCTTGTCTATGGCAATTTTAGTGTAAAGGGTCAGTTGAAAGAAGGTTTTAGAGAACCATTCAGTTTGGTGAAATTAGCGGATTTCGAACCTGGGATGCGAGAAACCAAGCCAGATAATTCATTAAATAACGTGACAGGATCGGCAGGGAATGATGTATTCCGTGGAGATAGACTTCCGAAAGAACTTCAAAATCAATACTTCTACGGAGAGCCAGTTGGAAGGATTGTACGTCAAGTGCAGGTAGAAAAAACTGAAGGCCTCTCCTATCTTCAGAACCCCTACCTAGAACAAAAATCTGAGTTCATCCAATCCACAGATCCACTTTTTCGGCCAGTTGATATGGCTACGGCACCTGACGGCACGATGTACATTGTAGATATGTATCGGGGAATTATCCAGCAAGGAAACTGGACTCAGGAAGGCAGTTACTTGCGAACCAAAATTCTCCAGTATCAAATGGATGATATTGCAGGAAATGGCAGAATTTGGCGATTGACCTATGAGGGAATGGAGAGAAATACAGAGAAGCCAAGAATGTACGAGGAGACTTCTGCTGAACTTGTCCGCCATCTAAGCAATCCAAATGGATGGTGGCGCGATCAAGCGCAGCAGTTGATTATTTTAAATCAAGATAAATCAGTTGTGAAGGAGTTGGAAAACTTGATAAATACTTCTGATAATGAATTGGCTAGAATCCATGCACTGTGGACATTAGAAGGATTGAGCTCATTGAAGGTTGATCAGGTCCGAAAGCTGATGAAAGACGGCAGTCCTCAGATTCGGATTCAAGCATTACGAGCCAGTGAAAGTTTGTATAAATATGGCGAGAAAAGTCTGGAGGAGAATTATAGAGAATTGATCAAGGATTCATCTACTGAGGTGGCCTTGCAAGCATTGCTTAGCGCTTATATATTGAATATAGATCAAGTAGAAAATTTGATCAAAGCCACTTTGAAAGGCAATCAAGCACAAGGAATTCAGGTGGTTGGAACCCAGCTTTTGGAGAGAATGTCAAAAGAGAAAGAAATGGCTTCAACCAAGTTTGCACCACAAGAACTAGCACTTTTTACAAAAGGAAAGAGCATCTATGATAGCTATTGCTCTACCTGCCACGGACCAAATGGTCTCGGCACACCTATTGGAGGTGGCGAACTCCTCGCTCCTGCATTTTCAGGTTCTCCTAGAGTTATGGGGCATCCTGAATATGCTGTTAAAACGCTTCTTCATGGTTTGACAGGTGCTATAGAAGGGAAGGAATATGAGGGTATAATGATTGCTATGGATAGCAATGATGATGAATACATTGCTTCTGTTGTTTCATATATCCGAAATGACTTCGGGAATTCAGGAAGTTTCGTGAGTCCAAAGTTTGTCGCTCAACTACGAAAAGAAACAGCTAGTAAAGAAGGTACTTATGATTTTGATGAATTGATCGGAGAAATCCCTAAGGCAATTTCTCTCCAGGATAACTGGAAAATCACGGCAAGTAGTACTGCTTTACAGGGCGTGGGTTCAACCAAGGATCCATCTTATGCATTTAGCTTCAAGGGATGGAAAACTGAAAGCCCGCAAGAATCTGGTATGTGGTTTCAGATAGAGCTACCAAAGGAGAAAAACTTAGCTGAAATACAATTCAATTCCGGTGAGAAAGAATATCCTAAAAAGTATAAAGTATCGCTTTCTGCAGATGGAAAATCCTGGACTGAAGTGGCGAGCGGATCTGGAGTAAAAGGCATAAATACTATTCAGTGGAAAGCTCAGGAGAATACAAGATTCCTGAAAATCGAAGCGTCTGAAAATGGCGAAGAACATTGGGCAATGAAGCAGTTTATGCTTTTCGCTAGGTGATTACCAACTTATAAATGGCTTGATAAGAAAAACGATGGGTGAATAGCTCATCGTTTTTTTATTTTATTAATGTGTTTATAAACAGTTGATTACATTAGTTGAAGTTAGTCCAGCGGAGCTTTCCATAACTCAAACAGATCCTTGAGTGAGCTCCCTATTCCTTGAGGATCGCGATTGATGATCATTGCACCAAGAATGAGAATTCCTGTGGCCACATTCAGGCCTTTTTGGATATTCTTCAGGTCTTTAATTGAATCCTTTATCTCTTGCGTAATTGTATTTATTTTTCCCAAAGAATCAACAACTTCATCCATGATTAGAGTTGTGGAAAGTGCCAGAATATTCTCACCAAAACTTAAAAGAGAATATTGAATATCACTGAGTTCTTTAATATCATCATCAGATAACTTCTCCCAGTTTGCAACCCTGAAGTCCAGCATCGAAGAACTCAGGTAATAAAAATTATCTGACAGTCTTATAGCTTGGTCGGAAGTCAAATTTGCCATGGGTTTAGTCGTTAAGTTTGTTAAATTCAGAGATCAGATCCTGTATATTACTGGAGTAGTCTATCATTAAGCCTGAGATATCTTTTACCGAAAGTTTATTTCTATTCTCATACAAGACCTGATGTGCCTGAGCAATCTGATTAATACTTTTTGAAAAAACTTCCAATTCCTTTTCCTTTCGTTGAATGGCTTCTAATGCCTGATAATAATCAGAAGTAGCCTTGCCTTTTTCATAGTCAGAAAGCAAGGTCCTATTCATTTTCATCTCTATATAATAGCCGTAAAGTCGCTCTCTTTTGAATCGCAGTTCTCCTTTAAGCGAGGTTCCTACAATTACCCCAAACTTTTCAATTAAAACTTGAATTGGTTCATTTGCCTGTTCGATATATAACTCTAATTTTTTGCGCCTGTAAGTATCTGTTGAAGCTCTTAGCAGCAGATTGGAAAGACTGGAGAAAGCATTTACCGTGCGCTCGTCAATTTTTACAGGACCGAGTTCATCGGAACTCAGCGCCTCCATCACCCCATTTGTACTATAGTTTGTAAGTTCATTGTATGAGAGTTTACTAAGCCCTTCAAAGTACCCTTCAATTGATCTGTAGATAACCTGAGTGACACTGTCAGCTTCTATAAAGATCGAGCAATCGCAATCTTGAATCCGTTTTATCTCATATTTTCGAATCGCTTCATCAGTACATCTATCCAAGCAATGTTGCAAAAAAGAGTAGTCAATCTGCTCAAAATTCTGGATTCCTATCACGGATGTTTCAGAATAATCAGCAACAGTCTGCAGATTTATACAACTAAAAAACCAGATTGGTGATCCTAATAGAAGAAGTAATTGTGCCGTATTTAATCTGCGTCTTATCATCTATAGCCTCATTAAAAGTGATCATTACTTATCTTTTGAAATTCTTTACCTAAAAAGATAGCATATTACTAATGAATAAGATACAAAGAAGATTCAAAAGAAAGCTTATCAAAACTCCCCTTTTAAAAGTCTCAGAATACAGGTCTGAGCCAATAATCAAAAATTTGTTTTAAATGAATTGCGAAGTGTTTCATTATCAAAAATGAATATCTAGGAAGGCTGACATTAGGTGGCAATATTTATAATTAGGGTATTACCTTTATGTTTTCAGGCTAAAATACAGTTTAATGAACTTACGATTTGTCTTTTTTTTCTTTTGTATTGTTTCCTCCGCAGCATATTCTGGAGAGATAAAGTCTGATGTTATTATAAGCACATATACTGTCCCGTTAGGCGGTAATGCGTACCAAACCAAAGGAGTTTCTCAGGAAAAAATATCTGCTGATGGTATTACAAATTGGAAAAATTCGGATACTGAGTTTTCGATTTTTGTGAAATCTAATGTGGATTCAAGGGTTTTATTGGATCTCGATATTTTTGCTCAGGAAGGCAATAGCGAAATCAGTATTGATCTAAATGGCCAAAATCAAAGGGTCGAGATTTCTTCTGGAACTTCTGGGCTTGTATCTGCAGGTGAGCTGAAACTGATAAAAGGTTATAATGAGATCAAACTGCAGGGAGTAGAGAAATTAGGAACTGACTTCGTCAAAATTAAAAATATTGAAATCAAGTCGGATGACGTAATAGTTTTGGACTACGTCAAAGACAATATCGATAATCGTTTTTACTGGGGACGTAGAGGCCCATCGGTCCATTTAAGTTACTCCCTTCCCACCGACAAAAACTTCCAATGGTTTTACAGTGAGGTTACCGTACCAGAAGGCTCCGATCCAATAGGCTCTTATTTCATGGCCAATGGTTTTGGGGAAGGATACTTTGGAATTCAGGTCAATTCGGAGATTGAAAGACGAATACTTTTTTCCGTTTGGAGTCCATATAAAACAGACAATCCAGGAGAGATTCCTGATGCCGAAAAAATTATCCTTTTGAAAAAGGGGGAAGATGTATACACAGGTGAATTTGGAAACGAAGGTTCTGGCGGACAGAGCTATCTCAAATACACTTGGAAAGCCGGCAAGACCTATAGCTTCCTCAATTCAGTGACCCCTGATGGTAAAGGAAACACGGTTTATACAGCCTATTTTAAGGATCCAGAAGTTGGAGAATGGATGCTGATAGCAAGTTTCTTACGGCCAAAGACAGATACTTGGTACAAACGACCACATTCATTTTTGGAAAACTTCGTCCCAGAAACTGGCTATCAAGAACGTAGTGCTAACTACGGGAATCAATGGGCCGCTGATACTGAAGGCAATTGGCAAAAACTGACAGAAGCGAAGTTCACTGGTGACGACATCGCGAAACGAGGCTATAGAAAAGACTTTGAAGGCGGAGAAAAAGCTGGGCATTTCTACCTTAGAAATGATGGCTTTTTTAATGGCCATGTCAACTTGAATAGCGTGCATCAACGAAAACCTATAGGAGTCTCTCCTACTGTGAACTTCGATAAACTACCCTAATCTCGGTTTAATTGCATCACCATTGACTTGTGTCACAGAGCACACTACTAGTTTTACTCACAACCTATTTATAAATGAATTATACCCTCCAATCAGCTGATCTTTCAGTTGAAATAAATCCTATAGGCATGGAGCTAAGCTCCATAAAGTCATCAACAACAGGTATTGAATACATTTGGCAAGGAGATTCAGCTATTTGGGCAGGCCAAGCACCAGTACTTTTCCCAATAGTTGGTGCATTGAAAGAGGGTTTTACCCTGATTGCTGGCAAGAAATATGAAATGCCTAAACATGGCTTGATTCGTAATTCCAACAAACCGAAACTCATTGAGCAAACGGATACTTTCCTTAGATTTCGATTGACATCGGATGAAGAATCTTTGCAGAATTACCCGTTCCAATTCCAATTTGATATGGTTTTCCGGCTGTTCGATAAAACTCTTACTATAGAGCATCACATTTCTAATTTAGGAGCTAATGTTATGCTTTATTCGATTGGAGCTCATCCAGCATTTAATTGTCCATTGAGAGAAGGAGAAGTTTATGAAGATTATTCATTAGAATTTGCTCAAGTTGAATTGGCGTACACACAGCTAGTGGACCCTTCAGGTCTAATAGGATTAAATCAGAGGCTAGTGCTAGACAACACGGCTAAACTACCGCTTCATCCCCATTTATTCGTTGATGATGCCTTGATTTTCAAGCAACTTAAATCGCGAGAAGTTACCATTAAACACAAGGACAAAGGTGATATACTATCAGTAAACTTTGAGGATTTTGACTACCTGGGTCTTTGGGCAAAACCAGAAGCTCCGTTTGTATGTATCGAACCTTGGTTGGGTATAGGAGATAGTTCTGATTCTAACCATCAGTTTGCAGAGAAAGATGGTATTATGAAATTGGAAGCTAATCGAAGTGAGATGAAAACTTACTCGATTACAATCATAGAGTAGCTCATCAAATGCTCTAAAGCAAAAAGTGGCTGATTCTCATAGGAATCAGCCACTTATTTTTTAAATTATCTGAGGTTATTTAGCCCATTCGATGTAATCTCTATTTACCTGACCATCTAAGATTGTTTCATTGGAGTAAATGATAATTCTATACTTGAATGTAGCTGATTGACCTTTATCCAATTTAAAATTAAGCTCATCCTTGCCATCACTAAGCGCTTTTTGACCCAATGGATTAGCAGAAAACAATCCATATCCACGTGCATGCCAGTAAGTTGGATAGCCTGGATTGGATGGATAGTCTAATATAGCAACAGAGATATCTTCGTTGTCAATCTTTCCACTAAGACTGACCCACGCTCCTCTTGTACCCCATACATCATCCCCTTTTATCCCTTCACTGCTGAGGTACAATCCTGTAATACCCTCATTATTCATTGTAGGCACATCTGTAGCTTGCCCTGAAGCATCTGTGAAAATCTCAGGTTTATTCGATGGATGCTCCAGTTGCCTTGCTGTACGAAGTCCAAGCATACCTTCCTTGTTGTCTGTAAGTTTCACTTCCCCGTTTGGAGCGGTTAAGGTTGCTATTCGATCGATGCTACGCTGATCATCATTTCCTCTGAAAATAAAGGTTGTGTTCTCAGTCAAAAGCACTTCACCTTTGCTGTTTACCCAATCTAAACTCACTTTCAATACGCCTTCTTCATTTCCGCTTTTTGCCGACACAATTGATTTATGCACGATATGGCCATAGTTCGTCTTGTCTTTGATATCGGAGGAATTGTTCCAAAAATCCAGACCATTCACATCTCCATAGTTAAACCATAGTCCTAAGTGATGCGGATGATCTACTCGCTCTCCAGCTCTAGGTGTTAAAGGCCAACCTCTCGTGATTGCATTTTCGTTTGCAGTGTTGATTGGATATAGAACGGGTTTCTCCAGAGAGTCTGGATAGATATAAGATGTAAAAAACTTCCCATCAATGATGACATCTACTTTCTTTGCAACATCGTCACGAACAAGTTCAATTCTATCTTTCTTTTGCTCAGCGCTATGTTCTGTCTCGGCTTTAGTCTCTTTACTTCCGCAAGCGAAAGCCACTGCTGATAAGGCAATTAAGGCAGTGTAGTTAAAGAGTATTACTTTATGTTTTTTCATGTTCTAATTTCCAGATCTGTTATTATTTTTTTGGTAATGGAGTAGTTAAATATTCGGTCTCGAAGATTATTATTTTATCAATTGATTGAATAATGCCAACTGCTCTTTCAGAGCGGCCACTCGATCTGCTGGTTCTGTTCGTGCTTCCATCAGAATCCATCCTTCGTATTTAATCCCCTTGAAAAGTTTGAAAAGTTCTGGATAGGGATAATCTCCTTCGTTGAATTCCCGTACGTGTACGGTATCTCCAAACCATTTCTTCACTGAATTGAAATTTGCTTCCAATCCTGGAGCTAGCAAATCCTCTGCATTACAATTCCAGCAAATCTTCACTGCAGGTTCTGTCACTTGGTCGAAAATTGCCTTCATAATTGGAAGTTCCTGTGTCAAATTTCCGTGGACTTCCACTCGCACCAATTGTCCATAATCAGCTGCAAATTTCCCAACTTCATTGAATGAAGCTGCGATCTGTGCGATGGTTTTTTCTTTCGGCACATCCGCGGGCAAATTGTTTGGCTTCACCTTGATTCCAGTCGCCCCTATATCTTTACAAAGCTTGATGTATTCCTTCGTTTCTTCTATGTTTTTACGAACCACCGCCGGATCTGGGCTGTGGTATTCGAAGTTACTTCCATAACCCAAGCAAGTCACTTTGCTATTTTTGAAGCGCTTTTTCACTTCGGCCCTTTCTGCTGCATTCAGGCTTGTCTCTACACCATGTGCGTGCTCAGTACGAAGCTCCACTCCTAGCACACCTGCTTTTTCACAGTTTGCTATGAGTGTAGGCAAATCCCAATCCTTGCCCCATTGGTAGGTTACCAAGCCGAATTTCATCCCTGATTTCGCCATTGCTAATGCTTCAAAGGGAAATTGCATTGCTGCTAGACTTATTCCAGCAGCTGCACTTTTTTGCATAAAATCTCTTCTGGAATTAGACATTGCTTCTTTAGTATTCACTTTTTTTGAATTCATAAAAATTAAACCTTAGATGGAACAGTGTATGGATCACGGTAATCTCTCGTAAGCAATTTATCCGCTTCTTTGTCCTTGATAAACTTTTCAGTATTTCCATCGAATCTCAATTCACGTTTGGTGAGGTAAGAAACATTAGCGATCAGCGGCAGAACTGAAGATCTGTGACCTTCTTCTATATCACAATGAAGTGCTTGGTCATTTCCTGCACGGATGGCATCGAGGAAGTTGGCATAATGCTCTGCACCTCCTGGCGCTGCCAACACTTGTGTGCTTTGCGCTGGCGCAGTTGCCTTTTTCGATTGGGCAAATGGTTCGGTTTCTTTCTGTCGAAAGGCTTTCCAAGTTCCCCCATCGAGTTCCAAATAACCATCTGTTCCGTAAAACACATTTCCAATATGTATTCCTAAGCTTGATTCTCCATTGGTATACCTTCCCCGAGTTTCAAATTCCAGCATAGTTCCATCTGCATATTTGAAAGTGGAGGTTTGTGTATTTGGCGTCTCTTGAGAGCATTCATTTGGGTCGATACCATAGATTCCTCCTGCGGAATAAACAGAAATTGGATGCTCATTCTTGTTCATCCCCCATCGAGCTACATCAAACTGATGCGGGCCTTGATTTCCTGTATCACCATTTCCTGTGGCCCAATGCCAATGCCAGTTGTAGTGCACTTTCTTCTCATTGTAAGGTATCATCTGTGCCGGTCCTCTCCAGTAGTCGTAGTGCAAGGAAGCTGGCGGTGCACTATCGGGCACTTTTCCAAAAGAATCACGTGGTTTGTAGCAGGTACCACGCGCCATGTAAATATCGCCGATTCCACCGCTATGAAGGAATTCCATCGCTTCCATCACATTAACAATGGAACGGTTCTGAAAACCAACCTGCACTCTTCTATCATACTTACGGGCAGCCTCTACCATTTTTCTACCTTCCCACACGTTGTGGCTGGCAGGTTTTTCTACAAACACATGTTTTCCTGCCTGACATGCCCAGATAGTTCCCAATGCATGCCAGTGATTTGGAATTGCTAAAGAAACCGCATCTATCTCCTTATCTTCCAATACCTTGCGCATGTCCCACTCGGTCACTGGAGTAATTCCAGTTTTCTCAATTACAATTTTTGACTTTGGTTCGAAGTATTGCTCATCTGCATCACATAGTGTCTTTAGCCTCACGTTGCGGTTATCTTTCAATGCGCACCACTGGTTGATGTGATTGCTTCCTTGTCCACGGATTCCGACCACTGCAATATTGATTCTTTCGTTGGCTCCAATAATAGATCCATAAGATTTCGCACTCATGCTCATTCCGGCCATTGCGATTCCAGCAGTGCCTAAGAGACTTTTCTTTATGAATTCTCTTCTTTTTTCCATGTTAATATTAGGTAATTGGGTTTGTTGTTTTTCTTAAAAAGCTTCTTTAATATTCTATTTATTCACTGATAGACAGTATTTAAGCTATTATTTTTTAATCTAAACATTCTCATCCTACCAATCAATACTATTTATTTGGATGCCATAATAAGATGTGCAAACGATTGCGTATTTTTTATTCCTTCGCTAATAAACTCAAACACTTTATCACTACTTACGGTGATAATCTGATATATCACCATTTACGGTGATATTTGGATATATCACCATTTACGGTGATATTAGCGATATGATTGCATTACTTACAGGAGACATTATCAATTCGAGAGAACTGAAGAACCAGAATTTATGGCTCATTCCATTTAAGCAACTGCTTTCACACTGGGGAGAAACTCCGAAACAGTGGGAAATCTTCAGAGGCGATAGTTTTCAGCTGGAAATCTCAGACCCAAAAGAAAGTTTGCTTGCAGCCTTACAGATCAAAGCATTGATGAAAAGCCTGCCTTATCCAGATCAAAATAAAAGAAGCTCTCCCGTAGATGTGCGAATGGCAATTGGGATAGGCACAAAATCCTATGATTCAGATAGAATCTCCGAGAGTAATGGAGATGCATTCATAAGATCCGGAGAGAAATTTGAGCAACTGAAAAATGAAATGATTACCCTGGCTATCAATTCACCATGGACAGAATGGAACGATGAAATGAACCTTTACCTCAAACTGGCGGGAATACAGATGGACAGCTGGTCGATCTCTTCAGGCGAATTGATGTCCGAGATATTCTCCAATCCAGATCGAACGCAAGCTGAAATTGGCGAGGTACTTCATATCAACCAAAATTCTGTGAGCAAGAGATACAAGGCAGCAAATGGCGAGGACATCTTGTCAATGGAAAAGCTATTCAGAAAGAAAATCAGCCAGTTGATATAATGTTAGTCCTAATCAAACTTATACTCGCTCATCTAATCGGAGATTTTCTCCTACAACCTACCTCATGGGTGCAGGAGAAAGAAAGCCGAAAAGCAGCTTCTCCAAAACTATATATCCATGTATTAATTCATGGTTTACTTATACTGATACTTCTCTGGGATCTTAGCCTTTGGTACCTGGCAGTATCAGTGGCTGTAGTTCACTTAGCTATAGACCTCACCAAACTTTACGCTCAGAAAATCAAAACCAAAACAACTTGGTTCATTGCCGATCAAGCGATGCATCTAGTAAGTATTGTCATCATATGGGCATCATTTACAAATGTTGCGGTGGATTGGCAGTCGATATTTGAAAACCCTTCAACTCTAGGGTTGATCACACTCGTACTTTTCCTCACTCAGCCTACCTCGATTATACTTTCCAACTTGCTCAAAAAATGGTCTGATTCCATACCTTCTCAGCCTGATCAGTCTCTTCAGGATGCAGGTAAATACATAGGAATCCTAGAGCGTCTTTTTGTCTTTACATTTATTGTTACCGGAAACTGGGAAGCAGTAGGATTCTTACTGGCTGCCAAATCTGTATTTAGATTTGGCGATTTAAAAAAATCCAAGGAGCGAAAACTCACCGAATATATTTTGATAGGAACCTTGCTTAGCTTCGGTACAGCTATGATTTCAGGACTTATCTATTTATCTATTTCGAATTAAATGAACACAAGCAATGAACTAGATTCAATTCAACTCAATTTCTCTTCCAGTGATTTATTACTATTGAATCTGGCGCTTGCGCTGATCATGTATGGAGTAGCGCTGGACCTGAGATTTGAAGATTTTAAATACTTAGCTAAAAATCCCAAAGGCTTTATTTTGGGCATTTTATCTCAGTTTCTACTATTACCATTTCTCACTTGGTGTCTGGTATTGATCATGAAGCCACCACCCTCGGTGGCTTTGGGTATGTTCCTGGTAGCTGCTTGTCCTGGGGGAAATGTTTCTAATTTCCTAAGCAGTCTCGCAAAAGGAAATACAGCACTATCGGTCAGTCTAACGGGGTTTTCCAGTATAATTTCCATTATTAGTACACCTTTAAATTTTGCGCTTTGGGCAGGATTCTATGCGCCCACTTCAAATTTGCTCAGGGAAATAAGTCTGGATTATTCAGAAGCATTTACCACCGTAGCATTGATTCTTGGCATCCCTTTGATCCTAGGAATTATCACACACATGTATACACCTAGCTTTGCGGAAAAAGCTTCAAAAATCCTTAAACCCTTAAGTATTATCATATTTGCGGCGTTTGTGGTGATTGCCTTTGCAGGGAATTTCGACCTGTTCACCAAGTATATTTCCCTGATATTCCTCTGGGTCTTAGCGCATAACTTCGTAGCCTTGGGAACAGGATTTTTTACTGCGAAACTATTCAAATTACCCCTGCCTGATGTGAAGACTATGACGATAGAGACAGGTATTCAAAATTCAGGTTTGGGTCTGGTTTTGATTTTCACTTATTTTGATGGCCTTGGCGGAATGGCTATTATTACGGCTTGGTGGGGTATCTGGCACTTAATCTCAGGTATGACACTCGCAAGTCTTTGGAAATTAAAGGTCTGAATATGACAACAGTCTGTGAATTATTAACAACTCAATGAAATACTTAATCAACCAATACCTTCGCTTTCTGGTCAAGCTCTCATTGAAAGGCTATTACAAAAAAATCATAGTCGATGGCAAAGAAAATATCCCGAAAAATGTCCCAGTTATTATGGTATCAAATCACCAAAATGCACTGATAGATCCTTTGCTAATAGGTACACATACTACAATAGAACCTTACTTTCTGACACGTGCCTCTGTTTTCAAAAAGCCTTTGGTTGCTAAATTCCTGCACTACATTCAAATGCTTCCTGTCTATCGTGTACGAGACGGGTTTTCCACTATTCAGCAGAATCAAGATACTTTTGATCAAACATATGAAGTACTTCGAAACAATGGAGTAGTACTTATTTTTGCTGAAGGAAGTCATAGTCTCATCCGTAACCTTCGACCACTGAGCAAGGGATTTACCAGAATGGCTTTTGGCCTCAAAGAAAAATACCCTGAAACACAACCTGTGATATTGCCTACCGCTATCGATTATTCTACTCACAAAAGATCTGGCGGCAAGGTGAGAATAACTATAGGAAAAGCTATTCCAGTCGATATGCTACCTTCCAAATCAGGATTGCTCACCAAAGCTGTAGAAAGGGCATTGAAAAGTATGGTAGTAGAGATTCCTATGGACACTTACGAACAAGATTTGGCTAGGCTGATTGAAAACGACGTAGACTTAACTAGCAAATCAGACGTAAGCCTATTTATTGAAACCGGTCAAGTTCGAAATCCTGTTTCAGCCCCATCAGGATTGGCAAATAAACTGATGAAAATCTTCCATTTCCCTCTGTATTGGATTTGGCTATGGAAAAAACCAAGTGTTAAGGATCCTGTTTTTTCATCTACATGGAAGTTGATGATAGGCTATGTTTTAGCTCCTACATATTACTTGGTGTTAGTTTTACTCGCCCTATATACCTCCTTAGGTTCTTGGGCTTTGGCATTCCTGATTATGGCGTGGATCTCGTTAATAGTGAATAAAAACCCTCAGGAATAAAGATCTTTTGACCAAATATTCTTTGGGTTATTTTGTAACTTTGATTAATTAAATAACCCAAAAATAACTTTGCTATGAGTCAAGACTTCCTCCCAATAAATGGGACTGACTACATCGAAATGTACGTCGGAAATGCCAAGCAATCTGCTCTGTATTACCAATATGCCTTCGGTTACGAACTGATTGCTTATGCTGGACCAGAAACGGGCATAAGAGATAGAGCTTCCTACGTTCTGAAGCAGGATAAAATCAGATTAGTTCTCACCACACCTATTTTCCCCGAAGGACCTATCGCAGAACATATTCTAAAACATGGAGATGGTGTGAAAGTTCTGGCGCTTTGGGTAGACGATGCGCGGAAATCCTTGTATGAAACAACTTCCCGAGGTGCCACTGCTGCAATCGAGCTACAAACATTTTCAGATGAATTTGGTGAAGTAAAAACAGCGTCAATTCATACCTACGGTGATACTATACACACCTTTGTAGAGCGTAAAAACTACGCAGGAATCTTCCTTCCGGGATATCAACCTCGTAAGAGTAAATTTACCCCGAAACCCATAGGACTGAAGTACATTGACCATTGTGTAGGAAATGTGGAGCTAGGCCAAATGAATCGTTGGGTAGAATTCTATGAAACTGTCATGGGTTTTAAATTACTAATGACTTTTGACGACGAGGATATCTCTACAGAGTATTCAGCATTGATGTCCAAGGTCGTCTCCAACGGTAACGGCTTCATCAAATTCCCTATCAATGAACCTGCAGCTGGGAAGAGAAAATCTCAGATCGAAGAATACCTTGACTTCTATAGAGGACCAGGCGTTCAGCACATGGCTATTGCAACTGATGACATCATCGAGACTGTTTCAGAATTAAGAAAAAGAGGTGTAGAGTTCCTTGAGGTACCTACTTCCTATTATGATGATCTATTAGACCGAGTAGGCAAAATAGATGAAGACTTACAGCCTTTGAAAGACTTGAATATCCTAGTTGACAGAGATGACGAGGGTTATTTATTACAGATTTTCACCAAACCAATCCAAGACAGGCCGACACTTTTCTTTGAAATAATCCAGCGCAAGGGTGCCAAATCCTTCGGAAAAGGGAATTTCAAAGCTTTATTTGAAGCCATAGAGCGAGAACAGGAATTGAGAGGAAATTTATAAGATGGAAAGCCGATTAGAAATAGTCGGCTTTTTCCTTATTGATTCTTAGTTCAAGAGATTTATTTGCAAAGCAATATGAAGAATAACATCACAAAGACTTGCATGAGACTTGTAATGATTTTAGATCAAACGCTAACATCACAAATACATGGTTACTGCAGCCGAACTCCCAAAAGGTCTTGTGTATATCCGAGATTCACAGCCAGGAATAATTAGAAAAAAAAGAGGCCGTGGCTTTACTTTTTTAGATAAAGACAACCAAAAACTTTCAGATAGCTCCCATTTAGCGAGGATTGAAGATCTGGTGATACCTCCAGCTTGGAAAAATGTATGGATCAGCCCAAAAAAGAATAGCTATCTTCAGGCCACAGGAGTGGATGATAAAGGAAGAAAGCAATACCTCTACCATACAAAATGGTCAGAATATTCATCTAAAATCAAATACAATGACCTGCTCAAGTTTGGGTTTTATTTACCCAAACTGCGAGAACGCTACCAAAAAGACTTAAGAAAGAAAACTTGGGACAAAAATAAAGTTCTGGCGCTGGCAACAGCACTTTTGGATGAGCTGCATCTGCGTGTTGGTAATAAGCAATACACTGAAACTAACAAAACTCATGGCTTGACCACACTCCGACGTAAGCATTTAAAAGAAGATGGATCTAATCTTTTAATTAATTATATAGCTAAAAGTGGCAAGGAGCGATCAGTAGCTCTCACCAATAAGCGATTGATAAGGTTGCTCAAAGATTGTTCTCAGCTACCTGGACATGACCTTTTTCGATATCAAGAGGATGGCAAATGGTACACGGTAGATTCTTCAGAGTTAAATGAATATATAAGCCATGAGGCTCCAGAAGGAGATTATTACACTGCCAAATACTTTAGAACTTGGGGAGCAAACTGTGTTTGTATTAAGCATACTGATAAAGTGGCCACGCTGTGTCAAGAAAGTAGGAAAAAGCCAGAAACAACTTTGATTAAAATGGTTGCAGAAGATATGGGACATACCGTGGCAGTTTGCAAAAGCTCCTATTTACATCCCGTGATTTTATCCCAATGCCTGAATCCAGAAGAAATTAAGTACTGCTTACCCAATGATTTTTCCGAAGAAGGATACAAATCAGAAGAAATCAAACTCATGCAAATTTTATGTTCGCAGGTGAGCGAACACGTAACAAGCTGATTATGGCATGTTTTTTTGACATCCTACTTTAAAATAAGAACTATCTATTTATGAATTTAGCACAGATTTTCGGGTATGACACCCAACATGTTTTTGATAAAATCACAAATAAACTAGGCGGATGGCTTGACATCATAATAGTAAACCTACCAAATTTTGTACTTGCTATAATAGTTTTATTCGGGGCTATTTTCCTAGCAAAAACAATAAAACGATTCTCAGCTAAGTATATACAAAAACTAGGTACGAGTGCAACAATCAGTAGATTTTTAAGTCAATTGATATTTATAGTGATACTTGTTTTTGGTGTGATGCTGGCCTTATCAGTCATGGATCTGAGCAAGACCGTATCATCAATTCTTGCAGGGCTTGGGATTATAGGTTTGGCACTAGGTTTTGCCTTCCAAGACACAGCTGCTAATTTCATCTCAGGTGTTTACATCACTTTTAATCAGCCATACAAACTTGGTGATATTATTAAAACTCATGAAGGACATGAAGGATCAGTAATTGACATCAATCTAAGAGTTACTAAAATTAGAACTTTCAATGGTCCTATCGTATATGTCCCAAATCGATATTTATTTCAAGAAAGCTTTACCAATTTCACAGAATTTAAAAAACGAAGAGTTCAGATTGAATGTGGAATAAGTTATGGGGAAGACCTTGAGCAGGTACAAAAAGTAGCATTAGAGTCAGCTAGAAATGTTTCAAGCCGATTAGAGTCAGAAGAGCCCACCTTACACTGGACTGGGTTTGGTGATAGTTCTATTAATTTCACCCTTAATATCTGGTGTGAATACAAGGAAACAAATTTGACACTTGTAGCTGTTCGAAACGAAGCAATAATTTCTTTGAAGAAAGCCTTTGATAAAAATGATATTATGATCCCATACCCAATCCGCACTTTGGATTTTGGAATAAAAGGAGGCGTTCCGCTAAACAATGAGCTGGTAGGATTGTCAAATACATCGCAAAACGGCAACACTAACGAAGGTGAAGGCTAATGGAAACTGAAGAAAATATGGGTACAATAACCCCCAATCGATTTAAAATAACGCACATCCCCAGCTTAATGGTGGAGAGTTTTAAGCAGTGGAACAATGCTGATCCATGGAGACTCAGTGCTGTAATCGCGTATTATGCGGTATTATCTCTCCCCGCATTATTAGTGGTTGTAATCAATACGGTAGGTTCAATTTGGGGTGTGGAGATAGTAACGGGACGACTAAGTAATGAGTTGTCTTCCGCGATGGGCCCAGAGACTGCAGAATTTCTTACGAGCATGGTAGCGGAAACTCAGTCGAGCGGAAAGTCCACAATGGCTTCTATATTGGGTATTGGCGTTTTGATTTTTGGTGCTTCAGGAGTGTTTTTACATTTAAAAATAAGTATCAACGCGATTTGGGGTTTGAAGCAAAATGCCGATGTGAAATGGTATCAGATGTTTTTGGACCGCGCGGTAAGTTTTGGGTTTGTTTTAGTACTTGGCTTTCTATTATTCATAAGCTTTGCGCTCACAGCACTACTATCCTTCTTTAGCGATTACATTAATAGCATTTTACCAGAAGTTGTAATTGTTTTAGCTTTCTTGATTGAGTTTATTATTTCATTCGGAGTGATTGCCTCGCTATTTGCATTAATATTCAAATACCTTCCCGATGCCAAAATCCAATGGAAATCAGTTTGGATGGGTGCTATCCTAACCTCTTTGCTATTTTCAATTTCGAAATATCTATTGGGAATTTATTTCACGACTGCTGAGCCTGGCTCTACCTATGGAGCAGCAGGATCCATCATTCTTGTGTTGCTCTGGGTCTCTTATTCCTGTTTGATATTTTTCTTTGGCGCCGAATTTACCAAAGTTTTTTCAATCAGATACGGCTATGGGATCATCCCTAGAAAGAAGTATTCTAGGGTAAAAAAAAAGGAAATAATTCTTAAAGGTGATTTTATTCCACCCCCAGCGGATCCATTACCGGAAGGGGAAGTAGATGACCTTGAAGAAGATTTAAATAAGGAAATTTAGTTTAAGAATACTGGAGTCATATAGTTATGAAATATTGATTACTTAGCTAATCTCTTGGCATTATCATAAACACCCTTTCAATAGGCTCTATATTTTCATAATTCAAAAAATAAAAGTTAAGAACTTACAATCAAAACCTGTAACAGGTGGCATATTTTGGGTTTTTATATATCTTAGAACTCAAACAATTTTTAAAACATGAATACCATAGACCCTACAATTCAAGCTAAGGCTGACGCTTGGCTGAACGGCACTATCGATGAAGATTCGAAAGCCCAAATCCGTACACTTATAGATCAAAACCCCACTGAATTAACGGATTCCTTCTATCAGGACTTGGAATTTGGCACAGGTGGTCTCCGAGGATTGATGGGTGTAGGCACGAATCGTATGAATGTGTATACGATTGGAATGGCTACTCAAGGCCTGGCAAATTACCTACTGAAATGCTTTCCGGGTGAAACAATCCGTGTGGCTATAACGCATGATAGTCGGATTAACAATACGCTTTTCGCCATGACCACTGCAAATGTGTTAACAGCAAATGGTATTCACGTTTTGTATTTCAAGGAAATGCGCCCTACCCCTATGCTATCTTTTGCCGTAAGGCATTTTGATTGCAAAAGTGGTGTGATGATCACAGCTTCCCACAATCCTAAGGAATACAATGGCTACAAAGCATATTGGGATGATGGTGCACAAGTAGTAGCTCCCCATGACAAAAACATTATCGATGAAGTGAAAAAAATCACTTCGTTTGATATGGTAAATTTTGATAAAAACGATTCTCTATTTCAATACATAGAGGAGGACTTTGATGAAATTTACATGAAGTTAGTGAAAGGATTAAGCTTATCTCCTGCTGCTATCCAAGCTCAAAATGATATGCCGATCGTTTTTTCTCCAATTCATGGAGCCTCCGGTAAAATGGTGCCTGCGGCATTAAAAGCTTATGGATTTGATAACGTGAATATAGTAAAAGAGCAAGCAGAGCCAGATGGTAATTTCCCTACGGTAATTTATCCAAATCCGGAAGAAGCAGAAGCATTAACGCTTTCATTGAAGCTTGGAAAAGAAGTGGGCGCTGAATTGGTGCTGGCTTGTGATCCTGATGGTGACCGTTATGCTGCCGCTGTTCCAAATGGTTTCGGAGAGTTTGAGTTGTTGAATGGTAACCAAACTGGTGCTCTACTTACCTATTATTTACTTAGCAAATGGAAAGAGACTGGAAAATTAGATGGTAAGCAATTCATGGTAAATACCATTGTTACTACGGAACTTATTGATAAAATCTGTGAGGGCTTCGGGGTGAAATGCTTTTCGGTACTGACTGGCTTTAAAAATATCGCTGCCATCATCAAGGATCTTGAAGGCAAAGAAACCTTTATCGGCGGAGGTGAGGAATCATACGGCTATTTGATTGGTGACTTCGTACGTGACAAAGACGGCGTGAGTGCTTGTGCTATGGTGGCTGAATTGATTGCATACTATAAGACTCAAGGCAAAACAGTTTTTGATGTCCTTGCTGAAATTTATAACCAATTTGGTTTCTATAAGGAATCGCTAATCTCGGTTACCAAAAAAGGTAAAGACGGAGCTGAGCAGATTCAGGCTTTGATGATGGATTTCCGTGAAAAGCCACCTAAAGAAATGAATGGAATCAAAGTTGCAAAAATAGTGGATGTCAAAAAGAGTACGGTGACAGATGTACACACAGGCAAATCAGAGAATTTTGCTATGGATAAGTCTAATGTGATGCAGTTCTACCTAGTCGACGGAAGTAAAATCTCAGCAAGGCCATCAGGTACTGAGCCAAAAATTAAGTATTATTTCTCAGTAAATGCACCACTTACTACTGTTGCTGATTACAGATCAGTAGAAGCCGAGCTTGAAGAAAGAATCGAAGGCTTGAAGCGATATTTCAGTTAAAAATTTAGATATGACAAAATGAAAGCACTGAGAAATCAGTGCTTTCATTTTGATTTATGAGAATTTGACGATCGAAAAACCACGATATGTTGGAATGAAAATGCGAAAGCTATAACAAACTAATTATTAACTATAAATTGTATTATAGTAAAATCGAAACATCCAGACTGTCATGAAATATTCCCAATTGATTTTCCTGTTTTTATGCTTTTCAATATTTCAGAATTGTAACCAGAAGAATGATGTCGAAACAACAACTTCGCTACATACAATTGAAATCAATAAAGAGTTTTTGCTCAGTGAAGTAAATGAATCACCGTTAAAAGCAAAAGATACCATAGATTTAGAAGGTCCAGGTAATCCCTATCTTACATCAATCCAGGATATAGCTTTCGCAAAGGATTACATTTTCCTATTGGATAGAACACATGGTTTATTAAAGTATGATTACGGAGGGAATTTTCTTCAAACCCTAGGTAAAAAAGGTGAAGGTCCGGATGAATATCTTATGCCCACCTCAATCTATGTAGCCGAAAAAGATAATGTAGTTCTGGTAGCAGATTGGATTAAAATGGCAGTGAATTCCTATGATCTTAATGGCAATTTTATCGCTTCAAGTAAAAAATTGCCAGGGCTTCCAATATCCTTTTATCAGGAAAAGGGCGAGGTTTTAGTAGTACAAGAGGGAGTTGATACCAACCAAAAGGATCAGCAAACGGTATTGTTAAGTTCCATATCGCCAACTACGTTAGAAATAAAAAACCAAGAAAATTATTTGTATAGTTTTACTTCAAAATTCAACAGGGTCCACAATTTCCTCAGAGCTTTTGGCCAACTAAACGATACAACTCTCTTTTACTTTCCTCGTGTGCGATTCGAAGGGTTGACTGATCAGAAGGATACAATCTACCGAATGGAAGATGATCACTAGGTTCCTGAGTATCAACTTGACTTCACAGATTTTGGAAAGTCGGATACATTACGAATTGAGTCTGCAGAAATTAATGATGGCTATGCTAGCATACTCGTAGGTTACAAAAAAGATTCGTATCATCTAATGCTTGATTTACAAAACAGAGTCCCAAAATTCAGCATGAAACTTCCTTCGGAAAGTTACTCGTATGAAGTATTTCCAAAACATTTAAATGCGGACAACTACTTCACAATAATTAGAGATATGGATGGAGATGAAGAGAAAAACCCTAAAATAGTAGTGTATGCTTTAACAAAATAAGTGAACAAGATCACGAAAGTAAGTGGGGAATAGTTGATTCATTGATAATCAATTACTTTTTCTCCCATAAGACATCTGCAAAATACCCTTCTGAATCCATAAAGTTTTCCTTCACTTCAAAACCACCCAAAGAGGCTAGATAGCTAATTTCCGACAAGCTATACTTTTTAGATATTTCAGTGAAAATAGATTCAAATGCCTCAAACTTGAATATTTGATTTAGGGCTCCTATTGTAACATCCTGTGTTTTAAGAGAAACTAGATAGCTTCGACACTCTCCACTTACAGGATCATAAGTAGGCCAGTGCACAAACGAATCTCTTTCGAAATTAGCATCTAATTCTCTATTGATTCTATCAAGCAAATTCATATTAAACTCACGAGTAACTCCTTGCTCATCGTGATAGGCGCTGAGTATCGTTTGAGGGTTCTTTTTTAAGTCGAAACCAAGCAAAACAAGGTCGCCTTTTTTAGTCCCAACTCGTAAATGGTCAATAATATTCTTGGCTTCTTCTACTCCAAAGTTCCCCAAATTGGCTCCCATAAACAAGATCAGATTAGGTCTACCATCTTCCCAAACTTGCTTCTTTAACGAAACTCTATAAGTGTCTTGAAGTGGTTTGACCACTAATTCTGGAAGCTCATTCGCAAGACTTACCTCCAGTTCTTCCAAAACTGAGCCTGAAAAATCTACAGGATAATAGGTAAACTCGACTTTCTTTTCGGTCAGATATCTGAGCAAGATTTTGGTTTTCATTCCGTCTCCTGCTCCCAGCTCCACCAAATTAAAAGGTTGACTGGAAGCTAAAATTTGCTCCAAGATTTGCTCGTGTTGAAGCTCAAGAATCTCATATTCCTTGCGTGTAAGGTAATATTCAGGTAAAGCCATGATCTGCTGAAATAGCTTATCACCTTTGGAATCGTAGAAATATTTCGAAGGTAAAGTTTTAGGGGTTGAATTAAGCCCTAGCATTACATCTTGGGCAAATGATCCGAAATCCGTATTTTTTGCGTTCATAAATTAAATCGATTTGGCAAGGCGTATACCCATAAACTGCCATCTGTGTTTTGGATGAAAAAAGTTTCTGTAAGTCGGTCTTGAGTGCTCTGGAGAAGTTGCAACAGAAGCTCCACGAAGTACCATTTGATTGATCATAAATTTACCATTGTATTCTCCTAATGCGCCTTCAGCCACAGTAAATCCCGGATAAGCCAAGTAGGCGGAATTTGTCCACTCCCATCTTTTGCCCCAATCGAATTGATCTTGTGCTACTTCCCACTCAAATTCGGTCGGTAATCTCATCCCTTTCCATGCAGCAAAAGCTGATGCTTCATAGAAATTAACGTGAGCAACGGCCGATTCTTTATCTACAGGTTTCAAGCCTTCCAGTGTATAATAATGCCAGTCTTGATTCTTTGTTTCCCAATAGAGAGGTGCTTTTACTATCAAGTCTTTTGTCCAAGCCCAACCTTCGTCATGCCAGTATTTTGGTTCATCATATCCACCTGCATTCATGAATTCCAAATATTCTCCATTCGTCACTAATGCGGAAGAAATCTCGAAATCCTGGACATAAACTTTATGAGCATTTAGCTCATTATCATAGCAAAATCCATCTCCCTTAAAGCCAATTTCAAAAACTCCGCCATTGACAGAAATCCAGACTGATTCTGTTTCCGGCGTATATTCTGAAATATCCATGACGGAAGGATTTAATGGATTAAACCAGAGATTGTATTTTAAATCTGAAAGCAATAATTCCTGATGTTGCTGTTCGTGATTCATTCCAAGAATTACCAATTCACTTAGTTCCAGAATATTTTTTTGAATCAAATTACTCATCGCTTCATCCACATAAGCTCTATAAATTTTGACTTCGTCAACTGAAGGCCTAGACATTAAACCCCGCTGATTTCTGGCCGTTCTGGCTCCAAGTGAATTATAATAAGAATTGAATAGGAAGTTAAACTGAGGATGTTTTACCTCATAAGTGGAATCATTTGGCAACAAAATAAATTGTTCAAAAAACCATGTAGTATGTGCTAAGTGCCATTTTGGGGGACTTACTTCCTCTGAAGCCTGTAAGCTATAGTCCTCAGTAATTAAGTTTTTACAAAGATTCAGCGAGTGATTTCTTACTCTCTGATATGCTTCTACTAGTGACATAAAAGGTTGATATTAAGAGACTATAAGGTTAATGATTAAATGTATTATTCCTTACCGATATGCACTAAAGCATCGCCAGCATTGATCACAGGCAAATTGTTCATCCCTATTATATGACCATTTGTAGGTGCTTTGACAGGGATTTTTACCTGACCATATGGATCCGAAATCCGTGCCAGAATCTGCCCTTTTTTCACAGAATCCCCCACTTTTACACTCGAATTGAAAATCCCAGAAGCTCTAGCTCTTACCCAATTACTTTCTTTCAAAAATATACTCTCTTGTGCAAATGGAGCATTTGCAAGCATTCCTAGACTCGCTAGCATTCTCTTGGTGCCATTCACCCCTTCCTCTATCCCATATTCATCCAATCGCATAGATTCACCACCTTCAAACACTAAAATGTGTTTTTTCGCTTTGAAAGCCTCTTTTCTGAAGGATTTCTCAATGTATTTTGAATTAACTATATAATGAGTTCCAAATGCCTTTGCCAAAACCAATGCCGCCTTATCCTTATAATCCACTCGGATTTGCGGAAAATTAGTTAGCATACGACCACCTGTATGAAAGTCGATTCCATAGTCAATTTGAGGGATTATTTCATTGCTCAGAATAAAAGCAATACTTGCCGCAAGCGATCCTTTCTTACTTCCAGGAAAGCTTCGATTTAGATCTCTTCCATCTGGAAACGTGCGGCTATTAGATAGAAAGCCATAAATATTCACCAGAGGAATAAAAATAAGAGTGCCTTTGAGTAGCTCTAAGCCTTCATCCACTTCTTCGAGCAATCTTTTAGCAGTGACTATTCCATTGATTTCATCTCCATGTACGCCACCACTAATTAATACAACCGGACCTTCTTCTTTGGAAGATCGGATAAAAATAGGAAGATCAATTAAGGTGTGGGTAGGAAGTTTTGCAATGGCAATTTCAAGGTTCATTGATTGGCCAGGCCTGATCCTTACGCCATTTATTAGAAGTTCTTTCATGTATTAAATATTTGTTTTCTAGGGGCCACACCTGTCATGATATTACAGGGATGTAACCTTGCATGACTTTTATGCTATCGTGCTTGAGACGATTTAGTCATACTCAATTTCACTAATTCAACTTCATTAGCGTAATATCATTTCTTATTGGGCCAAAATCTTGCTTATTTCGCAAGGCACTATAGTCTTATGAATATACAAGAAAACATCTCCCTCAAGGCATTTAACACCTTTGGAATAGATAAAAATGCTCGCTTTTTTATCACTATAAAATCCATCGAAGAATTAAAACAGGCCTTAACCTGGGCTAAATCACAGAATATCAAACCTTTGATACTGGGCGGTGGAAGTAATATACTTTTGACCCAAAACCAAGATACTTTGGTAATCAAAATCGAGCTGGTGGGCGTCGAAATGATACAAGAGACTGAAAATTTCTATTTTATAAAGGCGGGTGCTGGCGTTAATTGGCACCAATTTGTACTCACTGCTATAGAAAATTGCTGGGCTGGGGTTGAAAATCTTTCGCTGATCCCAGGGACTGTCGGGGCCTCTCCTATGCAAAATATCGGGGCCTATGGTGTCGAAATCAAAGATGTATTTTCCAATTTGACAGCATTGAACATAGATAGCTTAGATTTAGAGAATTTTGATGCGGAACAGTGTCAATTTGGGTATCGAGAAAGTGTATTCAAGCATGATCTGAAAGGGAAGTATGTGATTTGCAGTGTCGTTTTTAGATTAAGTAAAAAACCTGAATTCCGCATAGATTATGGTGCTATTCAAGATACTCTAAAAACATCCGGTATAAAGAATCTAAGCCTAAAAGCTATTTCAGATGCTGTAATCTCAATTCGACAATCCAAGCTTCCAGACCCAAAAGAAATTGGGAATGCAGGTTCTTTTTTCAAAAATCCTACCATCTCTGCTGACCAGTACCAACTCTTAAATAGTGAATATTCAACAATTCCTGGATATCCAACTTCTGATAGCGTAAAAGTACCTGCAGCTTGGCTAATTGAGCAATGTGGATGGAAAGGTCAAAGATTTGGAGAAATTGGAGTACATGCCAATCAGCCTCTTGTGCTGGTCAATTATGGGGATGGCGATGGCAATGAAATCAAAAAATTAGCTGCCAGAATTCAGCAATCAGTTTTCGATAAGTTTAAAATCACTATTCATCCAGAAGTTAATTTTCTCTAGACTAATCTATCATTGACTTCAAGAGTCTTTTCATATTTGTCAACTTGCACACCAAATTTCCGCAAGAAGTTTACCCCTTCGTCAGATCCAATCCCCTTGTATTCTGCATATGAGTAGAGATAAATCACTCTAGATATGCCCATAGAGAAAATAATTCTCGCACAGGCCAAGCATGGAGAAAGTGTCACAAATAAGGTGGAACCTTCAACTGCCGTATTGTTTTTTACGGCATAAAGAATTGCGTTTTGTTCTGCATGAAGTGCCAAAGAACAACTTCCCTTACTATCAGTGGCACAACCATGGACTGGAAATTCCACATCACAGTTGTGCGTACCAGCGGGAGGACCATTATAGCCTATAGAAATAATACGCGTGTCTTTGGTAAGAACAGCACCCACGTGCTTTTTGATACAATGGGAACGCTTGGCCAAATTGACCGCCAGTTCCATATAAATATCATCAAAATCAGGTCTAATCATTTTTAATGCTTTCGGCAAAAGTAGCATTAGAAATCGAAGAGAAGCAAAAATTTCGGAATAATAGGTAGAACTTTTACGTTTAATAGTAAATTCTAACTTTCTGTTTCAATCCACGTTTTTCAAGAAAAAATATAAACCAATGAATCGAATATACCTACGCAATTCAATAACGCTACTTTTACTCATAGTCATAAGTTCCTGTAGCTCAATTGAGATATTCAAGGAAAACACAGAGGTGCCTGTAAAAAAACCTTATAGTTCGTTTGTCATCATTAATAAAGAAGTGGGTATGCAGGGGTTTTCTTCGCAATTCATTGATCAACAAGTTCAAATTCACCTACAAGAAGCACTCGAAGCTCAAGGCATGATTTACGACAAATCCGAACCTGAACTGGTGATCCGATATACCTCAAATGAAGATCTACGAAAAAGAGAATCCACCCAGAATTACAACCCTTATCCATATTGGGGCTATAGAGTTTGGGATCCATGGATGTATAATCCCTATTCGAGCAATCGGAATAATTCTAGCACCACATCTTATGAGTTGCTACAAGTGATAGTGGATTTCATTGATCAGAAAGAAGATAAATTACTGATGACTTTAACAGGCGTTACGGAAGTAAGTAGCCACAAGACCAAAAGTAAAAAAGTACTTAAAACGACCGACAAAATCATTGGTTATTTTATAGATGAAGTTAAGAGTAGCCAATAATCTCCAGCCGTAGGATTGTTCCTTTTTTTAAATAAATAAGTTAAAGGTTTCAGCTCTATATCGCATTTTAGTCCAATTAGACTATCCATACGAAGCTTTAATCATTAATTATTAATTTTTTTAATCTTATTTGTCAGAATATTTGCAAAAGATCAATTACATATTACTTTTGTAGTATATATATTGTATTTGACCCACAAGTTTTTGCATTTCGATGTTAAGAATAGTTTTAATAGACGACGACCCTATAAGTACATTTGTAACTGAAAAACTCATTTCTAGGAATGTGAAGGAGCCTTGCCAGTTTTATAAATACCAAAGTGCACGTGCAGCATTACTGGAAATTTATTCTATTAGGCCTAATTACTTATTTCTAGATCTTAACATGCCAGAAATGACAGGATGGGATTTCTTGGATTCATTCAATCCCGAACAAAATGAGGCACAAATTTACATCTTAAGTAGTTCTGTGGATGAAAGAGACATCAATAAAGCTAGCGGTTATAGTGTGGTCAAAGATTACCTGTCAAAACCTCTCATTAAAAAATACATTAAATCGATCTTTACCTGACCCAAATTTGGGTCTTTTTTTTGCTCCAACTTAAAACCTATACGCTTAAAACACCTTCAAAAAACCAGAAATTACCCAGGCAAGTTGATTTCTAATCGAGTTATATTTTAAACTTCAGCAAGCTTCGAAATCAGCTAGCTTCAATCCATATGACTTACCAAACTACATCGATAGAAGATTCGAAAAAAAGTTGTAAAAAAATTTAACCATCAGTATTGTGCTAATTATTTTTTTACTTTAATTAGTGACGTTTAATTAGTAAACCCTCTATCTATACTACTATGGCGGATTTTGAAGATGATTTAGCAGAAGACGATAACTTCGATAATGATGAAGATTTCGGCAATGAGTTCGAGGATGAATATGATCTCGACGATGATAATGAATTAGGAGATGACAACATCGTAACTTTCGATGATGACAATGATGAAGAGGAGGATGATTTTGACGATGATCAATTCGATTAACTAGAATCCTTTGGTAAATTGGAGTTAAGGATTTAACTTCGAGCAATCTTTAGAAATTCAACAAATTGATCATGATACTACTTGATGTTTTTAGTTCTCCACTTGCTGGAGGAGCCCAAACTTTCCTTGTGATTGTATGTGTTTTAATCGGTCTGGGTGCCGGAATCACTGCAATCGATACTCGTAGCGTTTTCACTAAGAAGAAAAAAACTGATCATTAATAATTTATAATTTACTTAAAAAGGAGGCTTAGGCCTCCTTTTTTTATGTCCCTCAATATGTTAAAGACGCAGAATTTCGAAAACCACGCGAAGTACTATCCACTCCATCACTTCTTCATTCTCCCTCTAGCATTAATCTTCTTAGGATGGACGGTAGTAAGAATGGACTTTAGTAATTCAGAGGCCATTTCAGATAGTTTGTACCAATTTTTGTTGGCATTTACTCTCTTTTTAATTTCCTATCTCCCAAGGATCTACGCCCTCAAAAATCAAAATAGAATTATTCGATTGGAGATGAGACAACGTTTTCATGAGATTACGGGCACTCAATTTTACGAAAAGGAAAAACTCCTCAATTCAGCACAGATAATAGCATTAAGATTTGCTGGAGATGAAGAGCTTTTGCCCTTAATGGACAAAGCTGTCAAAGAAAATACTTCCCCGAAAGAGATTAAAAAAAATATCAAAAACTGGAAAGCTGATCATCACCGAGTTTAAATCACCCTAATCAAAAGTCCAGAGAGAACTTCAGTTCAAGCAATAAACGGAGATTTTTTCTGGACCTTTTTAGATAATCCTGTTTAGAGAAATCTAGATCTGGTAATGTCAATACCTGATCAAATAATTTACAACCATCTTCTTCACCGGACGTAATTAAAGCGATCTTTTTAGACTGACTATGAGCCAATTGCATCAATTCAAAACAAGCTTTACCATCAGTAGATTGGCTGTCGTATCTCCCTTCTCCTGTTATCACGAAATCAGCCCAATTCACTTTTTCAACCAAGTTTACTTGTTCGAAAAAGTACTTTGAGCCGAATTTAATATCCGTTTTAAAAAAAGCTGAAAGACCTAATGCTATTCCTCCTGCAGCTCCGAAGCCTGGTTTATCTTGGAAGGCTAGCTTTTGCTTTCGATACAACTGTCCAATTACTACTTCACAATCAGATTCAAAAGTTTTAAGTTGGCTTTGAAAAAGACCTTTCTGTGGTCCAAAAACAGGTATTGCTCCTCTTTCGCCCAGAAACATGTTTTTAACATCACAAAGGAGCAAAAACCTAATTTTTGGAATATTTAGTGATTTCTGAATATGCCGTATTTTAGAAAGAAAATTAGGTGCAAACGGAATTAATTCTCTCCCATTTTCATCTAAAAATTTAACTCCTAAAGCGGCTAAAATCCCAACACCAAGATCAACCGTAGCACTCCCACCAAGACCCAAGATTATTTCTTCAGCTCCTTGATCGATTGCATGTCTGATCAGTAGGCCGGTGCCAAAGCTAGAAGCGACATAAGGGTTTTTCACTTCATTGCCTAGCAGTGCTATCCCAGATGCAGCAGAGACATCTATATAGGCTTTGTGTGAATGATTATCCCATCCATACGAACAGGCGATGGGGCGTCCATAAGGATCTAAAGACCATTCCTCACTTTTCTCCAAATCTAATAATTCTGTCAAAAGCTCACAGGTCCCATCACCACCATCAGCAATTGGCAGTAATTCAAAGTTAACCTGAGGAAATTTGACTTTAATAAAATCCTGAATAATTCCCCCAGCTTCCCGAGCACTCATGGTGCCTTTAAAAGCATTTGGAGAGATCAAGATATTCATAACTAGGTATTTTTCATTCGTTGAAAATAGTCCTTCATGGCTACTCTTACTTTTGGAGCTAAATAGATCGTGGAAATCATGGTGGGTATCGCCATTATGGCATACATCCCATCTACTAAACTAATCACAACTTCTAATGATGCCACAGCACCCACTACGATAGTAACCAAGTAGAAGTAGTTGTAATAATCAGCTTTTTTGGCTCCAAATAGATATCCAAAGCACTTATGACCATAATAAGAATAAGTGAACATCGTGGATAGCGCAAATACAAGCACGGCAATCATCAATAAATATCTTCCATAAAAAGGTAAAGCCATATCGAAGGCAGCAAGTGTAAGTCTCACCCCATCCTGCTCTGTCGATTCCCAAACTCCTGTAAGCATAATCACTAATGCAGTAAGAGTACAAACCACAATTGTGTCAATAAAAGGACCAAGCATAGCAATCAAGCCCTCACGAATCGGCTCGTTATTCTTGGAAGCACCGTGCACCATTGGAGCTGTTCCTATTCCTGCTTCATTGGAAAATGCAGCTCTTCTTGCCCCAACAATAATAACTGCTCCCACAGCTCCACCTGCTACAGCTTCCCCAGTAAATGCATCAGTGACTATTTTCAAAAGCATGTCTGGCACGTCACCAATGTATTTGAAAACGATTATCAGGACAGTTACAAAATAGAGTCCGACCATGAAAGGAACCATTTTAGATGCCACAGCAGCGATTCTCTTGATACCGCCAAGAATGACGATAGCTACAAGAATCATCATGGTAATCCCAATAATCCACCTAGTCTTATCTCCTTCATCCAAACCTGCTGGTTCAAGGATTACAGTTCTTAAAACTGCCGTCAATTGGTTAGCTTGGAAAATTGCCAGCAAACCTAAAACCCCAGCACTACAAAAAATAATCGATAGGAATTTCCATTTTTTACCCATGCCTTCTTCGATCACATACATAGGTCCTCCTTGAATGTTACCCTCAGAATCTTTGCCTCGGTACATAATAGCTAGACTACAGGTATAAAATTTTGTAGCCATGCCTACAAAAGCTGAAACCCACATCCAGAATATTGCTCCGGGACCGCCCATATTTATGGCGATTGCAACCCCACTGATATTCCCTAAACCCACTGTAGCTGCTATAGCTGCGGACAATGCTTGAAATGACGTGATCTGACCAGGAGCCATGTCGTCATTGTATTTACCTCTTAACAGTCCAATAGCATGTCCTATTTTGCGAAAAGGAACAAACCCGGAATGAAATAGGAGTAGCATTCCCCCACCCATTAAGATAATAAGCATAGGAGTTCCCCAAATCCAGTTAGCAAAGGAAATTATGTATTCGCCCATTAATGTTGTGTGGTTATTGTAATCAAGGTTTTTGACCGGATGATTTTAAAATTAACATCCATATTAGGTTCATTTTTACGAAAATCAAAGAATATAGCGCGTAAGGCAATAAAAAAGCCGGCTTAGACCGGTTTTTTTATTATTCAATTACTAATTACCATTTCACTTTTGGTGATCTGTAGAAACCTATTTCATTGATATCCCAGCGTTTACCTTGCTGGATAATTCTTCTTTGGAAATCTTCCCAATCCCTTCTTTCATTCGATGACCATGCAACTTCTGCCAGTGCTGCCAATCTTGGGAAGGCCATATACTCAATATCTGCTCTACCATCAATTGTCTCTGTCCAAAGTGGTGCCTCCACACCCAAAATATCTGATTTATTTATTCCATCTGCATACGTTGCTGGATCCCAATTATATGCATCATCTAGCTCTATATATGCCGCCCAATGAAGTCCCAATCTAGAAGTGGAATCATATTGCATATCGAGGTAAGCACGCTTTGCAGGTGACATTAAGATCTGATTACCTTGTTCTTTAGCGAGCTTTGCATTTTCGTCTTTCGCCCAAAACTGAGCAACTGTACCTAGGGACAGCTTAGCAGTTGCGATCTCATCCCAACCTATGCTTTTCTTACCGTACTTAGTTACAATCTCTTGTACACGCTCTATGAAATAGATATAATCATCCTTGTCGGTCACAAGAGACTCATCTCCACCGATGTGAAAATATGGACCAGGCGTTAGCTCAACTATCTCTCTTATCACGTCTTCTACGAAAGTGTAAGTGATTTCTTTATTGGTTGCAAATGTGCTAAACCCAACTTCAATACCTGTATAAATCTCTGCTGGCTGTGGATTTCTATCTAGAATATTAAAATCAATCTTGCCATCAGTAAGAGTAGCAAAATCACCATCCGGAAGATTAACTCCTGGATTCAATTCTGCATAAGCCGCCAATGCAGCGTTCGTATGACCTGGCATATCTATTTCCGGAACTACAGTGATAAATCGGTCTGCTGCATAGTTAACAAGCTCAGTATATTCTCCTTGGGTATAAAATCCACCTTCCGTACCACCTACCTCAGTCTTCCCTCCTATTTCAGTCAACTTTGGCCAAGATTTGATTTCAATTCGCCATCCTTGATCATCCGATAAATGAAGATGTAGGTAGTTCAGTTTCAAGGTCCCCATTTGATCGATGTAATGCTTCACATCCTCTACACTAATAAAGTGTCTTGCAACATCAAGCATCGCTCCACGGTAAGAAAACTCTGGCTCATCCTCAATTGTACCATTCCCTATAATCCAGTCCATTTCTACTAGGGATAAATTTTCAATCGCTACAGGCAAAGATTTGACTAGAGTTTGCATTCCGTAAAATAAACCTGCTGCAGACGTAGATGAGATTTTCACCTGCTCACTTGTAATATCTATGCTGTATTTTTCTGTTGCTTCACCACTAATTAATTCTATTACCAAATCCCCACTTTCTGTAGAAACAGGAATATCAAACCCAGTTGCTGGACGTAGTTTTTCAGCCAAAAAATTCCCTACCCTTGACAAATCCTCTCCTGAACCAATCAATTGAATGGAAGAAGCTTTTCCTAATTTAAAAACTCCAGAAGAGGATGAAATGGAACTTGGAATTGGTATAATGCTAGCCTCATCGAGTTTCGTTGTACTGGGAGTTTGGCAGGAATTGAGTGTCAATGCTACAATAGCAAATAAAGTAAGAAAGGAATTTTTCATAAAATAAAGTTTGAGTAAACTTAATATATTTTTTTAAGAATGTTTGAATCCAAAATTGATTTTATATCTAAACATTCAAACTTGAAAACATTAGTACTATCCTAGAGCAGAATTCTTTAAATGGATTCTAGATTGTAAGGAGTTTTTGATAATTTCAGATTTGGAAAATTAATTTGTAGGCATGAAAGCCAAAATAACAATTACCCCCTCTTCAACATAACTATTATTCTAATGAAAAGTGAAGGCTCAAATTCTGGGAGTTCCCGGAGAAAATTTCTGAAAGGCTCTGCTTTAGCAGCAGCTGGATTTTATATTGTTCCTAGACATGTTCTTGGCGGCCCAGGTTTTACCGCACCAAGTGATAAACTAAGAGTAGCTAGTATAGGTGTAGGTGGAATGGGTGGCAGTGATGTGCGCGGCATAACCCGGACAGAAAAAGTCGATTTCATCGCTCTTTGTGATGTGGACGATACCAGAGCAAAAGCGAGCAGAGAATTACATCCTAACGCAAAATACTACAGGGATTACAGGGAGATGCTTGAAAAGGAGGAAAAAAACATTGACGCAGTCTCTGTATCAACTCCAGACCACATGCATGCGGTTGCGGCTATGGCTGCCATGAAAATGGGAAAACATGTGTATGTACAAAAACCGCTTGCACACGATATCTACGAAGCAAGAATGCTTACAGAAGCAGCAGAAAAATATAAAGTAGTCACCCAAATGGGTAATCAAGGTTCTTCTGGAGATGGGGTTCGCCAAATGGTAGAATGGTATGATGCTGGACTGATAGGTGAGGCTACTAAGGTGTATTCATGGACCGATAGGCCAGTTTGGCCTCAAGGAATTCAATGGCCATCTGAGCCTGTGACTCCTCCAGCTGATCTGGATTGGGATCTTTGGCTTGGTACTGCTCCGCAGAAAGATTACGTGGGTAATTTAGTGCCATTTAACTGGAGAGGTTGGTGGGATTATGGCACAGGTGCACTTGGTGACATGGCTTGCCATATTATGGAGCCTCCATTCCGAGTGTTGGGCTTAGGATATCCTAAATCTGCTGAATGCTCCGTGGGGTCAGTTTATGTAGGTGAATTTAAAAGAGGTTATTTCCCAGAGAGCTGCCCTCCTTCTTCTCATATCACGTTACGATTTGACAGACCTGGAAAAGACGATCTAGAGTTTCACTGGATGGATGGCGGTATTCAACCAAATAGACCTGAGGAACTCGCTCCAAATGAGCAAATGGGTGACGGTGGAAACGGCGTAATCATCGAGGGTACTAAAGGAAAAATGATGTGCTCTACCTACGGAAAAAACCCACAACTGCTTCCAACTTCCAAAACCAAAGATGCAAATGTACCTCAAACACTTTACCGAGTTCCTGGTGGAGATGGTGGTCACTACAATAACTGGGTAGAAGCATGTATCGCAGGCCATGGTTCTGAAGAATTTAAAAATCTAAGTTCTCCATTCTCAATCGCAGGCCCTCTGACTGAATCAGTCCTGATGGGTAATTTGGCGATAAGAAGCTATGACTATAGAACTCCAAAGGCTGATAATCCAGCGCAATTTGATTACCCAGGCAGGGGAATTAAGCTCGTGTGGGACGGACCAAAAATGGAAGTCTCTAACTTCGAGCCTGCAAATCAATTTGTAAAACGTAAGTATAGAGGGGACTATTCTCTATAAAAGTAAAATGGCTTTGAAATTACTTTCAAAGCCATTTTTTTTACGTAAGTGATATCGAATTCAAATTTTATCTTCTTTACTAAAATTGGAATCTGATCACTGCAACTGATAACTACGATTTTACCTCTCTACTTCTAGCTCTACTCTTCTATTTTTAGATCGACCGGTTTCAGTGGCATTCGAAGCAGTTGGTCTCGTTCCACCCCATCCTGATATTCTTAGGCTTTCAAATGGAACTCCTTGCGTGATAAGGTAGTCTCTGACACTTCCAGCCCGCTCCAGTGAAAGTCCTTTATTCAGTCCAGGATCACCCGCACTGTCAGTATGTCCGTGAATTCTAAGTTTCATAGTAGGATTTTCAATCAGAAACTCAGCTAATTCTGACAGCGATTCTTTAGTCTCCTCTCCCTCCAATTCCGCTGTACCACGTTTAAAATTCACATTTTCTAATAAAACTATGCTACCAGATTCAGCCTTTGTCATTAAGATGACTGTTGGCTCTGCAGATTTTATTTCGGTTAGCAAAACAGATTTTGGAAAGTAACCGTCAGAACTGATTTTAACTTCCTTCACCTGCGAATTTGCCAAATCAGAGAATTTTACTGAATCTGCGAGACTCTTGGAGATTATACTTTCTCCCGACTTCCAGCTGATGGAAAAAGGAACCAAGGTTTTGTTTTTCGCATCTACTACAAACCATGAGATTGGCTTTTCTTTAATTTCAGATGCCTGCACAGTCATTTTCACTTCTGGGAAACCAACAGAAGAAGATGGATAGATCGGCTCTATTGTAACAGAATTCGGCTGAATTGGTCTCGCGATAGGAGTTATAGGCTCAAGTACTGCAGCAACAAATTCCTCAGGAATCACGAGTGGAATCACTGTTCGGAAAGTTAACAAATCGGCAAATCCATCACTGTTCTGCGTGCTAGTCCACACTACTTCCTCGTCATTGATAAATGTAACAGAAACTTCAGAACCCGGAGAACTTACTTGCTCCCATTTTACAGGCTTACTCCAATTGTTCCAGCCATCACCCATACGCTTCGCTATGTAAATATCCTTTCCTTCTGCACCTTCATGCATATTGGATGAAAAGTAAAGCTGTTCAGATTTCACATCGTAGAAAGGACTCATCTCCTGCCCAAGGGTATTTACAGCAGCACCAATATTTACAGGTTTTGACCAAGTTGTCGGGCCAGTCTTTTCACTTACATAGATATCTTCATTTCCTTTGGAGTCTGTTCCTAGCCCTGAAAGAAAAATCAGTTTCCCTCCAGAAGCTACTCTGCCAGTAACTCGTTTGGAAAGTTCATCCAAATCTTCCATAGACACTTGACGAAGGAAATTCCAATCTTTGCCAAATTTAGAATATTGATAAATTCCGAATCTTGCACCACCAGTATGGTACACTAGCAAAGTGAGATAGTCCTCTAATCCAAGAGAAAAATCATAGCCATCTGTACTAAGGTCAGCACGATGAACTGCTTCTTGCCACTCTCCTGAATCAGACTTCTTAGTCATCCAGATATCACCAGGATCAGATACTCCTCCTATATTTTCAGGGTGAAAAGCGCGTGTAAATAATAAAGTATTGTCCCCAATCCAGACAGGATTTATATCATCCTGAGGGCTGTTAGCGCCAGAGAGTGAAACTACATCTTGAGCTTGGAGATGGAATGAAATGCAAAAAGCAAGTAGCGTTAAGCTGCTTGCTTTTATAAATACGTTATTAAATTTTGTCATAGATTATTGATCAAGCACAATGGCGAATACCAAAGGTGCTACGATCGTTGCATCAGACTCGATGATATATTTCGGAGTATCGATTCCTAGTTTTCCCCAAGTGATCTTTTCATTTGGTACAGCTCCAGAATACGAACCATAAGAAGTGGTCGAGTCAGAGATTTGACAGAAATAGCCCCAAAGTGGCACATTTTCCCTTTGTAAATCCTGATGCAACATCGGCACCACACATATAGGGAAGTCTCCTGCAATTCCCCCGCCAATCTGGAAAAATCCGATAGTACTTTCTTCTGTAGCCGTATTTGTATACCACTCTGCTAAGTACATCATGTATTCAATACCAGTACGAACGGTATGTACATTTTTCACTTCGCCTGTGATCACATGGCTTGCAAACATATTTCCCAAGGTAGAATCTTCCCATCCTGGTACGATCATCGGTATATTTTTCTTTGCCGCTTCCAAGATCCAGCTGTCTTTAGGATCGATCTGGAAAGAATCGTCAAGTTTACCTGAAAGTAGAATTTTATACATAAACTCATGCGGGAAATAAGATTCTCCAGCTTGATCTGCTTTTATCCATTCTTCCAATACTACATTTTCTATTCTTCTCATGGCTTCCATCTCTGGAATACATGTATCAGTCACCCGATTCATATGGCGCTCTACAAGGTCCTGCTCCTGCTCTGGAGTCAAGTCGCGGTAATTTGGAATTCGCTCATAGTAATCATGTGCAACCAAGTTGAAAACATCCTCTTCCAAATTGGCACCAGTACAGGTAATTATTTGAATCTTATCCTGACGGATCATCTCAGCTAGAGAAATACCCAACTCAGCCGTAGACATGGCACCTGCGAGAGTTACCATCATTTTACCACCATTGTCCAAGTGAGTTTTGTACCCTTCAGCTGCATCTATCAAGGCTGCGGCATTGAAGTGACGGTAGTTGTGCTTTAAAAATTCAGTGATTTTCATTCTGTAAATTTTCGTTGATCTTTCAAAATTACCCAATTTTTGACCACAAAAAAACCCAGCCAATGCCGGGTTTCAATATTGTGATTGGTATATCTGTTTATTTTACTGTGTCCGTAGGAGCTGCAGCAAATTCTTTATTGATTCCTTCAATTACTGTTGCTGTGATGTCCAACGCACCATTGCCATACCAAACAGCTCCACCTCGAGTATAACTCAAGATCAAAGCAAGCTCATTTTGCTCAGCATACACTTTAAGGTAATTCTGTACTTTATCATAAACTTCACTATATAGTGCAGCTTCGTCGGCAGATAATTCTTGCATCAAATTATCACGATAAGTCATTAGGTTTTGCTCTTTTTTTCCTAATTCCTCTTGCTTTGCACGTTGCTGATTTACAGTCATGTTTCCGCCACTTTGTTGGAAATTTTGAACTTCTTGCTGGAATCCACTTGCCCTTCCCTGAAGATCACTTTCGAATTTCTTGCCTTTTTCAGTAAGTGCTTCAGATTTCGTCTTGAAGTAATCATACTTGTTGATCACACTGTCTGTGTAAATAAAAGCAACATTCAAATCGCCTTGTTTCACTTCTTTAGCCGAGCTTTCGCCTGTTGCAGTAGAAGTTCCAGCGGTATCACAGCCGTATAAAAGCACTGCAGCAAGGCTCAATGCACCGATTAGTTTTAATCCTCTTTTCACTTTCTAAATGTTTTTGATTACAAGGGCGCAAATATAAAGAAAGTATTGATTTTACAAGAACTGACTTGAGATCAATGGAGAAATTTGAATTTAACATACTAGAAATATAGCTCCTGTGCCAGTCGATATACTTGTGTATGAGCCTCTACAATCTTACCTACACTCGTAGAATAGCCACCTCCCATGCAGCACATAATGGGCACATTGAGTGATTTAGCGAGATTCAAGACTATCGCATCCCGCTTTTTCACTCCCGCTACACTCATCGCCAATCTTCCCAGCTTGTCACTCTCTAAAACATCTACTCCACATTGATATATTAGAAAATCAGGAGAAAATTTTTTTAAGATTATTTCAAGTTGCACTTGAAGCAAATTTAAATAAACTTCATCACCTGTGCCATCGGGTACAGCGCAATCCAAATCTGACACTTCTTTACGCATGGGATAATTTTTTTCCCCATGCATACTAAACGTAAAAACCTGAGGAGTATCTTCAAAAATCCTTGCAGTGCCATTGCCCTGGTGAACGTCCAAATCAACCACCAGAATCTTGATAGCCAAATGATTTTGGATCAAATACTTGGCTGTAATTGCAATATCATTCAACAGACAAAAGCCTTCTCCTCGGTCTGCGTACGCATGATGTGTGCCGCCTGCTATATTCATAGCTATACCATGGCGCAAGGCGTAAATAGCAGCTTGAACGGAACCATCTAAAATAGTGATCTCTCGTTTCACGAGCTCTGCCGATAAAGGAAACCCTGTCGCTCTAATTTCAGCTTTGGACAAGCTCAACGTTTTAAGTTTATCCCAATACTCCTTTGTGTGTGTCGTTAGAATCCACTTTTCATCAATAGGCTTGGGAGTAAAGAAATTTTCTTCTTTTACTATTCCCTCGTAAAGTAACTGGCCCGGAAGCAGTTCATATTTCTCCATCGGAAATCTATGATTATCAGGCAAATGGTGCTTGTATATAGGAGAAAACGCGATCTTCAGCATAAAAAAACGCTTGTGATTAGCAAGCGTCGTTTTTAAAATTCAAAATAAATTAAAATTAATCTTCGATATCTTCCTCTTCAGATTGAAAAGCATACATCGTATCGTCTAGCACTAATGTATCATCATTAAAGTCCTTGATAAAATTGGAAATCACGTCTTCATCAATTAGATCTACATTTAAACCTGCATCTACACCGATTCCGTAATCGTGGTGTGTATCTATATCTACGAACTCCTGAACTTTTACACTTTCATCCTCTTCTATCTCCATAATGATCTCAGTGATAAACCATCCGATTTCCTCCTCCTCACTCGTCAATGGTTTTAAATTACCATTTTCGTCCTCTTCATAGGAAATACTTTTGAAGTTCTGAAACTTCTGAGCCGCTTTATGCTCCGCCAACTCATATACCTCACTCGCATGATGAAGTCTGAGCGTATACAATGCAGCATCGTAGATTACTTCTTTGCCCTGATACATTCCTATAAAATAGAAATTAACAAACTCTTCAGAGTTTTCTTCCTCGGGAAGAATTTTGAAGGTCTTTTTAAGCTTTCCTAGCTCTTCCTTTAGCTCTTCGATGCGTTGTGGGTCAAACCCTGGATTTGAAATTGACATAGTCAAATAGTTAAAGAATATATTTTTAAGATGATTAGCAGTTCAATAGTACTAAATCCTTTAGTAAAATGGAATCAAAATCTAACGGATTTAAATTGAAACCACAAAACATACCTATGAATTTTATAAAAAAATTTGGTATTCTAAGGATTATAATAAACTGATAATCAATTAGAAAAATAATTTTCAAGCCGCAATTTTATAACTGTCCAACCTAATTCCCTTGATATTTCAATTTAGAAATTTTAATAGTCTGTGGAATTAGTTGGAATAAACATTTAGAATTCAATATAAGAGTATTCTTATCCAAATTTTAAAACTAGTCACACATTATAATTCTTGTAAAATAGTCAAGCTGTGGTCAATCTGTTGGGTTCATATTGTTACCGAAAAGGGAGTTGATTACACTTAAAACTATTGCAAACAAAATCGCCCACCAAAAACCATCCACCTGAAAACCTGGAATAATACGATCAGCCAGCATTATCATCAAGGCATTGATCACCAAGAGAAATAAACCAAGAGTAAATATTGTGATAGGTAAAGTTAAAATGATCAATAACGGTTTGAGTGTTATATTGATTAGGATGATGACCGCTGCAAGTATAAATCCTGTCACGAATGTATCGATGTGAATTCCAGACAAAAAAAACTCTGCAATCAAAACTGCTATCCCACCCAAAAAGATTTTGACCAGAAAGTTCATTGGTTTATTTGTCTTTGCCATAACTTCAAAATAAGCATTTTAGAAATAATTTTCTTTAGAATCTGATAAATATCATCTCATAAAAATGGAATCCATCCTATGCAAAATTCGTTACTTGAGCGACCTTTATCTTATATTTGCCTAACTAACATAAATCTTAAGCCGAGTGATAATCATTATCTTCTTTGTGCTGCATTGGTATTTCTCGCTGTTTTGCCAAAGCTTCTTCCTACATAGGTACGCTGCACATCAAATGTTCTATATGAATAAGTATTGGGAAAAATTCTTCTACTTTTTCACCTGGATGTGGCAAGGCAGCTCCTACCTATCACCACGAGCTTACGCTATTCTACACAGAATGCACCATGCTTACAGCGATACTCCGCTTGATCCACACAGCCCACACCACACAGAGAACTTGTTTACGATGATGTGGAAAACAAAAAACATCTATAACGAGTATTTTTCTTTCCGCTTGAAGCCTGAGGAACGGTTTTCAAAAGATATCCCGGACTGGAACAAGTTTGACAAATTTGCTGACACCATGCTCGTAAGAGTTAGTTGGGGATTATTGTACGTAGCAATCTATGTCTTATGTATCTCAGTTTTTGATCTGCCGGGTACGCACTGGTGGATGTACTTCTTACTTCCTATTCACTTCCTGATGGGCCCTGTGCATGGAGCTATCGTCAACTGGAGCGGACATAAATATGGGTATGCAAACTTTGACAATAACGATCATTCTAAAAACAGCCTTTTATTAGATGTTTTGATGTTGGGAGAATTATTTCAAAACAATCACCATAGGCTTCCTAACAGGCCTAACTTCGCAGTTAAATGGTATGAATTTGATCCTACATACCCTATCGTCAAATTACTGCACATGACGAAAATAATTAAACTACGTCCTGCATAGATCAATTAGCCTCTCTTGAGGCTTTTTTTTTGCAAACATGAATTATTATAGTATGAACAGCAGATCACACTAGATAAAAAATATTAAAACTAAAGGTGGTTTTCTTTGCAATTGTGAAACTAAACGAATAATTTTCTAACAATTAAAACTTAACACCTTATTTATGAAACCATTAACAAGAGCAGAAGAGGAGATCATGCAAATCCTCTGGGAAATCGAAAGAGGGTTTGTCAAAGACATCCTTACGCCAATGACAGACCCAAAGCCAGCGTACAACACTGTTTCAACGATAGTTAGAATTTTGGAACGCAAAGGATTCGTAAGTCACAAATCTTATGGAAAGAGTCACGAGTACTTTCCAATCGTATCGAAAGACGAATATCGTTCTTTCATTATTAAGAAAATGCTAGGTGGTTATTTCGATAATTCTTTCGGAAAACTATCTGACTTCTTTAAAAATGATGAAACGCTGAACACAAAATCGTTTCAGTAATCAATTTGAGTGAGTGAATTAGTCATAAAAAAACCTGGTAGAGAAACCAGGTTTTTTTATGCTTATTTTCTCAATTCACCTCTTTCAGCAATTCTTCAATTGCTTTTTCCAGTTGTTGGTCAATACCCTGATCTATTTGTCCTGGCATATTTTTCACTTCTATTTGTGGGCGCGTCTCGTTGTTTTCTAGCCATTCCCCAGCTTTGTTTTTAGCTGATATAGGCACTGCTCCCCATCTTGATCCATCTGGCAGTCCCTCCCATCCAGCGAATGAACAAGTACCCGGTGTAGGCATTCCTATAGTCTTACCTATTTTAAGATCTGTATAGCCTGACGCAAAGCAGTGCCCGTCAGAATAGTTAGCTTCATTAAACATCGCAAGCGTTGGCTTTATCCAACGTGCAGTTGGCTCATACCCTACTGCTCTGGCTTCAGTAGCATAGGTAAGAAACAGCTCACCAGTGAAAAACATCGCTAAGTCAGCAACTAAATCACCCCCACCATTAAATCGTGTATCTATGATTACAGCCTCCCGATCATAGTATTTCCCCATCATCTCTTCATATACATTTCTATAAGGACCATCGCTCATGCCTGGAATATGCACATAGCCAAGTTTGCCTTCGCTTAATCTTTCAACTTCAGCCTGATTCATTTTTACCCATCGCTTATAGAGCAATTGATTTTCTTCTCTGAGTGAAATAGGTTTTATAGTAAGTTGCTTTCTCTCTTTCGAAACAGGATTTACTAATTCAATCAAAGTGAATGTGTCTGCTCTTCTATTGAGGAACTTGGCTAGATCTGTATCAGAAGTTATAGTCACTCCATCAATTTTCTCAATTATCATCCCTTTTTTGATCTCCAAACCAGCCTTGTCTAATGGACCGCCAGCTATGACTTCAGTGATTTTGATACCATTTCCTTCGAAATCATAATCCCAAAATACGCCCAAAGCAGCAGTGGCATCTCCCATTTCAGTAGAGCGCGAAAAGCGAGAGCCAGCATGTGACACATTCAACTCGCCGATCATCTCAGATATCATCTCAGAAAATTCGTAGCTATTGCCTATTGAAGGAAGGTATTTTTCGTAATCAATTTTGGCCTGTTTCCAATCTACTCCATGCATGTCTGGAGTATAGAATATGCCTTTGGTACGTAGCCATACATGCTCAAACATGTATTCCATCTCAGCTTTTTTGTCATAAGTCATTTCTCCTGAAATTTTGATCGCCTCTTTCTTCATCCCCTCTGGATTGATCTTGGATATGGTACCATTACTTAATAAGAACAAATTCTTTTGATCCTTATCCCATACTAAACTTGCTGAATTAGCATCAAGACTAATCTCCTGCTTTGTTTCCTTCGTTCTCAGATTTGTACTCCAGAGATTCATGCCTTTTTCAAATGCTGCCAAATAATAAAGCTTCTCTCCGTCTTTAGACAAAATTGCATCACCCAACGCTGAAGAGTGGATCGTTAATCTAGCTTTGCGTTCTTCGATACCATCCCAATCAAATTTTAAATCCTCTACTTTTTTATCTTTTGCTTTTTCATCTGTCGCTTTGTCGTCCTTTTCATCCTTTTTATTCAATTTTTCGATCTCTTTCATCAATTCAAAATCATCTTTGGATAAGATGAATTTATCCCATGCGGTCTCGTCAAAGAATAGCATATAGACATCGTTTTGACTCTGACCACTTGTCGCATAACTACGCAAACCATCTCTGTTGGAAAACCACAGCATCTGCTTGCCATCGTTCACCCACATGGCATTATCATCTCCATAGCCACTATTCGTCAAGTTCTTAATTTTCTCTTTTCCTGAAGCGTCCAAAAGAACCACTTCTGAGTTAGCCATGGTAGGACGATAAGTCGCCAATAGCCACTTGCTATCTGGCGCCCAAGTGAAGTACTGATCTCCATCACGCATGTGAAAAAGTTCATCCGGAGTCATCAGAGTCACCGTTGTTTTGCTAGCCAAATCAAGGACTTTCAGCGTTCTTCTCCCTTCCACATATGCCAACTTTTTGCCATCAGGGGAGAGCTTGGGCAAATAGGCCTCGTCCTCCAAACTAACTACTAACTTTTCTTCAAGTAATGTAGACGCAAAAAAGAAAGGCTCCTCTGCTCTTAATTTGGTGCTTTGGAAAATCTGCCATTTGCCATCTCTTTCACTCGAATAAACCAATGATTTGCCATCTGGGGCAAACTCAACAAAACGTTCCTGCTCAGGCGTATTAGTAATTCTTTTGGTTAAAGATCCATCCACTGAAGTTACGAATACCTCACCTCTAGCCACAAAGGCTATTTCTTTGCCGTCAGGAGAAACCGACATTTCCCTTACTCCACCATTGATCGCGATGTAATTATCAGAATTGCTTATCGCTTGTGTTTGAATAGTGACAGCTACCTTCTTTGGGGTTTCACCTTTACGTAGCGTATAGAGTTCGCCATCGTATCCAAAACTCATTAAGCCATCATCAGAAATACTCAAAAAACGCACAGGGAAATTCTTTAGTGTAGTCACAGCTTCTGTTTGCGCTGGATTAGAAGCATTCATAGAAAAGATATTGAAGCTCCCATTGGCTTCGCTGAGATAAAATATCTCTGATTCATCAGGTGAAAAAACAGGATTTCTGTCTTCTCCATAAAATGTCGTCAGCATCTTATGCTCATTACTTTTAGCATCAAACACCCAAATATCTCTAGCTATGCCAGACTCCTGATGCTTTCTCCATTCATTTTCCCCACCTTTTTTATCATGGTAAAGCATCTTACTACCATCCTTGCTGATACTTACAGATTCTGCAGGAATAGTAAAAATTTGATCTACCCTACCTCCTTTTCTTGGGACTGAATAGAGTTCAGGCTGCGAACCAGTAGGATATTGCCTGTGCTCAGCGATATCCATTCGCTGGGTTCCAAAGACCACAGATTGATCATCTGCAGAGAATTCAAAAGGTTGTTCGTCGTTTGAATGAAATGTGAGTCTTGTGGCTAATCCGCCATCAGGACTCATTGAAAAAACATCAAAGTTACCGTAGCGATCAGATGCAAAAGCAATAGTCTTACCATCTCTACTCCAAACAGCCTGATAATCATGGGCTTCGTGAAAAGTAATCTGTCGTGCCGCTCCACCACTACTGCCTACCAAATAAAGGTCTCCTTTATAGGTAAATACAATTTGAGTTCCATCAGGAGAAATAGCAGGATAACGCATCCATTTGGGGATTTCCTGCGAAACTGCATTTTGTCCTATCAGGCAACTCAAAAGAATTGCAAAAATTTTAAGTCTATTAGTCATGAGCTTGATATTTGGCGCTTCAAAGTAGTCAAAATTGTAAAATGTATTACTTCACAATTCAATAAGAATGAAATCAAAAAAGAATAATGGATTGGAGCTTTACTTTATTCCTTGGGCAGACACGACTATATTTGCACCTCGAAAATCAACGCATTAGATGAACTCATTTATAGAAGAATTACGCTGGAGAGGCATGCTTCAGGATATGACCCCAGAAATCGAAGAACACCTAACTAAAGGTATGGCTTCTGCTTATCTTGGTTTCGACCCAACGGCAGATTCATTACATATTGGTCATATGGTCGGAGTGATGACTTTGCTCCATTTCCAACGTGCGGGACATAAACCATTTGCTCTGGTAGGTGGAGCTACTGGTATGATTGGAGATCCTTCCTTTAAATCTGCAGAAAGGAACCTTCTTGATAAAGCTACGCTAGATCATAACATAGCAGGCATTCAAGGTCAGTTGTCAAAGTTTCTGGACTTCTCAGGATCCACTTCCAACAAAGCTGAACTTGTCAATAATTACGACTGGATGTCCGAATTCAGCTTTTTGGATTTCATTCGGGATATTGGTAAGCACATCACTGTGAATTACATGATGTCCAAGGATTCTGTAAAAAAGCGTCTGGAAGATGGAAATGGACTTTCATTTACCGAATTCACATACCAGTTGATCCAAGGCTACGATTTCTATCATTTGTGGAAAAATGAAAATTGCACTATTCAGCTTGGAGGATCAGATCAATGGGGAAATATCTTGACAGGTACTGAACTGATCAGAAGAATGGGAGGAGGAAGCGCGTACGCCTTGACCGTTCCATTGATTACTAAGGCTGACGGAACCAAGTTCGGTAAAACTGAAGGTGGCTCTGTTTGGCTAGATCCTGAAAAGACCTCACCCTACGCATTCTACCAATTCTGGCTAAATGTATCTGATGAGGATGCATTAAAGTACATTCGAATTTTCACCATTTTGGATCAGCAAACCATAGAAAATCTGGAAGCTGAGCATGCTGAAGCACCTCACCTGCGCGTTCTGCAGAAGCAAATAGCCAAGCAAATTACAATCATGGTTCATGGAGAGTCAGAATTGAATATGGCAATGAAGGCTTCCGATATTCTATTTGGCAAGTCTTCCACTGAAGATCTGACCGCTTTGGATGAGCGTACTTTCCTTCAGGTTTTTGAGGGAGTACCTCAGGTTCAAGTGGATCATAATGAATATGCTTCATTAGGTTCAATTTTGGATTTATTCGGCGATATCACAGAGGGAGTTGTATTTGCTTCCAAGGGTGAGGCCCGCAAAATGATCCAAGGTGGTGGCGTGAGTATCAACAAGGAAAAGCTCTCTGATCCCAACGCAACTATAAATTTGACTTTGCTTCAAAACAAATATCTTTTGGTCCAAAAAGGAAAGAAAAATTACTACATCGTTGAGGTTAAGTAATGAGTTGATACTCACCAAAAAAAGGCTTCAGGAAATCCCTAAAGCCTTTTTTTATATCATTTAAACAAAATATATGATGTATCTACCCTAATTTTTTGACCCAAGTTTAATATCTTTGAAATCAATTTTTAGAAAAAGTAACAAACTCATGGCAGGAGAGAAAAATAAAGAAAAACTAATTTTGGATTCAGCTGTAGCACTTTTCACTTCCCGAGGTTATTTGGCCACCAGAATGGAAGATGTAGCTATGTCAGCAGGGATCAGCAAGGGCCTCACCTATTTCTATTACAAGAACAAAGAGGATCTTTTTATGGCATTGACCAAAAAAGCATTCGATCAATTCAAAGATGAATTTAGAGATGTGTATAGATCAAAAGGTAAGTCTGGATTAGAAATGATCAGTGATCTTATGGTGAAAATAGTGGCCTTTGCCAAAGCCAATCAAGTCTATTATGACTCGATTCTGAATTTTCTCGATCTACTTAAAAAATACAACAATCCAGAAACACGCAAGCTGATTGATCCAAAAACATTGGAATCTACGCATTTTCAAAAGCTTCTCGAGATTCATCATGAGCCAGCCAAAATTGGTATTATGATGGTAAGCCAAGGAATTAAGGATGGAAGTATCCGTGCGGAATTACACGCAGAAATTACATTTTATACAATCTGGAGCATGATTATAGGTTATGAGAAAATGCTTGGCCCGATAGAATTTGAGGGAAAAGACTTCAAACTTCATGCAGAAAATTGGGAACTTGGCTTCCTTCGCTTAATGCAAGAAATGCTAAAAGGAACACTTCAAGCAACAAAGAAAACTACTGTACAAGGGAGCTTATTCTAACTATGAAAATTGCAAAACTAGTACTGGTAAGTTTGATAATGTCCAGCTGCCAACAAAAAACTACAGTTGACTTTCTTATAAAAAATGCGACCATTTTAAACATAGAAGCTGGTTCTCAAGTTGATAACCAATTCGTTTTTATATCAGGAGATAGTATCATCGCAGTTGGTGATGTTTCTCTATTAGAAAATTATCAAGCTAGTCAAGAAGTTGATGCTGAAGGGAAATTCTTAATGCCAGGCTTATGGGACAATCATGTACATTTTGGAGGAGCTAATTACATTGACGAAAACGAGCAATTACTTCCTTTATACTTGGCTTTTGGCGTGACAACAGTGCGTGATGCTGCTGGTGATATCAGTTTAGAAGTACTGAAATGGCGAGATGAAATAAATTCGGGTAAAAGAATTGGACCAAAAATATTGACATCGGGGCCAAAATTGGAGGGAATTGAATCGATCTGGCCGGGCGATTTAGAAGTAGGTACAGAAGAGGAGCTAGATGCTGCCTTAGACTCCTTGGATAAACTGAATGTTGATTTTATAAAAATCACAGACAATACCATGAAGCCTGAGCTATTTCTCAATGCTGTAGAAAAGGCCACTGCTCGCGGCTATAGCGTATCAGGACATATTCCGGCAGCTTTGACATTAGATCAAGTTTCTGCGGCTGGGCAAAAAACCGTCGAGCACTTGTCGTATATGATGCGAACCACTACTTCGTTGGAAGCAGAAATATCAGCCGGAAGGGCATCTGGAAAATTATCAGGAGCTGAAGCTGCAACCCTTCAGGAAGAATCTTATAATGATTCTGTAGCCTTTGCCAACTTCCAGAAACTGGCAAGCCAAGGTACGGCCGTTGTCCCGACTTTGCTTATCAGTTATAACATAGCTTACTTAGATGAAAATGACTTCGCCAGTGACACGATATTAAATTATATAGGTCCTCAACTGAAAGCTAGTTATCAATGGAGAATTGAGCGAATGGCGGGAGAAACAGCTGAAGTAACTCAAGCAAGAAAAGATACCTATAAAAAAGTATCCGCACTTCTTCCAATGATTCAGAAATCAGGCATGAAGATTATAGCTGGGACAGATGCAGGGTACTTGAACACCTATGATATCCCAGGGCTTGCTATTCATTTAGAATTACAAAAGTTTGTAGAATTTGGTTTGACTCCTCAGCAAGCATTAATAGCTTCTGTAATTAATGGTCCAGATTATTTTGGGATGACGGATTTTGGATCCTTAGAAGCTGGTAAAAAAGCGAACATTATAATACTGAATCATAATCCTCTGGAGGATATCTCCGCTACTTTGAGCCTCGAACACGTGATCAAAGATGGAAAGTTTTATTCTCGTAAGCAGTTAAACTCTATGTTACACCAACTTAAAACCTGGGTCGCAGATAAAGAAGGTATTGAGTAGAACTAGTATATTAATCTCAAATAAAATAGGCTGTCGTTTTTCGACAGCCTATTTTATTTATTACGTACGCAGAATTTATCTAGTGTACATCTCCCATCATCTTTCGAATCACTGGTTTCAGCAAGAAGAGTAAAGCCGCAGACCCAAAAACGGTGTAAACAATCAACATGTATTGGTCTGGCATCTGAGCCAATGCTTCCTCTGTTCCGCCACTAGCTTCTCCAGCGATCAATCCCGCAAATAAATTTCCCAAAGCCACTGACAGGAACCAAATACCCATCATTTGTCCACCATAGCCTTCAGGTGCTAATTTGGTCACAAGGCTGAGGCCTACAGGAGATAAACTTAACTCACCAAATGTGTGAAGCATATATGTCAAAAGCAACCATGTAGGAGCAGCCAAATCACCAGACGCAGCTATTTTGGTAGCAAAATACATCACGAAAAAGCCAACGCCTAAAAGCAAAAGACCAAAAGTGAATTTCAATGGGGAGCTAGGCTCTAAATTTCTTCTACCCAGCCAAACCCAAAGTGCACCAAAAATAGGTGCAAAAATAATAATGAAAAGAGAGTTAACAGATTGGAAGTAACTAGTAGGAATCTCCCAACCCATAATTCTACGATCCGTAAAACGCTCAGCAAATAGATTCAGCGTAGAGCCAGCCTGCTCAAATCCAGACCAGAACATCGCAGAGAAAAGGAACAAAATTGCAATTACTCCTACTTTATTTTTGTCTGCTTTATTTAATCCTCCAAACGCGATAACATAACCCAGATATCCGAAAGCTACCAAAGCTATAACTGTACCTGACGCTCCTGCAATTGCAGAAACATTGATTGGTATTACTCCCATGAAAAGTATTCCAACTACCGCCATCAAACCAACTACCAAATAAGTAACTATTAATTTCAGCTTCTTTTGACTAGAAATTTCCTCTTTTGTCACCACTAATGGAGGATCTCCATGACCTTCTAATAAAGCACCAGACAATTTATATTGGATTAGGCCAAAGATCATTCCCAGACCTGCAAGGCCAAATCCTAAGTGCATGTCGTAAGTAGCAAGAGTACCACATGCTATTGGCGCAATGAACCCACCTATGTTTATTCCCATATAAAAAATAGAAAAACCAGCATCTCGTTTTGCACTTCCTTTAGGATATAGTTGTCCTACAATCGAGCTGATATTAGGTTTCAAAAGACCTGTGCCAAGTACAATTAGTATTAATCCAAGAAAGAATGAAGTGGTGTCAAGCGTACTTAACACAGGTTGGATAGTATGATCTCCCGTGATCAAGGCCTTAATTCCTGGAAGAGCCATGGTAAAGTGACCTATTGCAATGATAATACCTCCGTACCAAACTGACTTTTTTAGCCCAAAAAGTCTATCTGCAAGCCATCCACCAGGTAAAGCAAGTAAATAAACTCCCATCGTGTAAAGGCCATAAATAGCCCCCGAGGTCTGATCGTCAAAACCAAGTCCTCCTTCTGAGATAGCCATGGTCATAAAAAGTATTAATAATGCACGCATACCATAATAGCTAAAGCGCTCCCACATTTCTGTAAAAAAGAGAGGCATCAAACCTTTTGGATGGCCAAAAATAGTAGGCCCATCAAATTCAGGAGTAAGTTGTTTTTCCAAGGATAGTTTTATTTGGGTGAAATAAATTTTACAATGATAAACCTTTTTAGGGCTTGTTTCCAAAGTTAAGGACACTGAATTAACGTGTCATGCCCAATTATTCCACCATTGGAAATGAATATCCACTATATATCTCTGTTAGTATAAAAGACTTCCCAAATAAACATCTGTTTTTTGAATGCAACCGATTGTAATTAAAAATAAAGCACTTTTAATTGGTTTTTGTAAAAGCCTTTTTTGTAATTTTGGGCAGACAATTTTCAGATTGTAAACCCAAATAATTATGCAGGAACTAAATCTGGTGACCCAGACTTCATCCCTGGCTTTTCTTAGCCCAACCGCTTCTAGAAAGGTACACTTCAATCTTCCACCAGCAGAACTGGTGGAAATTGCTTTATCGAAAAAGGAAGGTAAACTCACATCCACCGGAGCATTGATGGCGGATACAGGTTCATTTACAGGAAGATCGCCAAAAGACCGATACATCGTTCTTGACGATAATACTAAAGAATCGGTATGGTGGGGAGATATCAATATCCCATTCGACTCTAAGAAATTTAATTCACTTCTAGGCAAAATGAAAGCTTTCCTGGCAGACAAGGAGCTTTTCGTTAGAGATGCATATGCAGGGGCAGATGAGAATCACAGGCTCAAATTGAAGGTGATCAACACCAAAGCTTGGCACAATCTCTTTTGCTACAATATGTTCCTCAGACCTACTGAAGCTGAACTAGAAAATTTTGAGCATGACTTCACCATCATCTGTGCACCAGAATTCGAAGCAAACCCAGAAGCTGATGGCACCAGAAACCCAAATTTTGCCATTATTAATCTGACCGAACGAATTATTTTGATCGGAGGAACGGGTTATGCTGGTGAAATGAAAAAAGGCATTTTCTCAGTTCTCAATTTTATCCTTCCTCACGATAAGAATGTGCTTTCTATGCATTGCTCTGCAAATATGGGAGCTCAAGGAGACACGGCTATTTTCTTTGGTCTATCGGGAACGGGTAAAACCACCCTTTCTGCTGATCCTAATAGAAACTTAGTCGGTGACGATGAGCATGGTTGGACTGAAGATGGTATTTTCAACTTCGAAGGAGGCTGCTATGCAAAAGTAATAGACCTAAGTAAAGAGAAAGAACCTGAGATCTGGGATGCAATCAAATTCGGGGCAATTGTAGAAAATACCAGATTCAAAGAAAATTCTCGTGAAGTCGATTTTACAAATAAATCCGTGACTGAAAATACGAGAACGGCCTATCCAATTCACTTTATTCCCAACGCATTGGATCCGTCTACAGCAGGCATTCCAAAGAATATATTCTTCTTGACCGCTGATGCTTTTGGAGTGATTCCCCCAATTTCTAAGTTGAATAAAAGCCAGGCCATGTACCATTTTATCTCTGGTTATACTGCCAAAGTCGCAGGAACAGAAATGGGTATCACAGAGCCAAAGCTGACCTTCTCAGCATGTTTTGGAGCTGCATTCCTACCACTTCACCCTACTAAATATGCTACATTATTTGGGGAAAAAATGGAGAAATATGAGACTAATGTCTGGCTTATAAATACAGGATGGACTGGTGGGCCCTATGGAGTAGGTTCTAGAATGAAACTGCCTTATACACGTGCGATGATTACAGCGGCACTTGAAGGGAAATTAGATCAAGTCGAATATGTAAAACACCGCGTTTTTGGTTTAGAGATACCTCAAGAATGCCCAAATGTACCTTCTCAAATACTTAATCCGAGACTGACTTGGAGTGATGAAGCGGCCTATGACAAGCAATCCAGAGAACTTGCAGAGGCTTTTAAAGCGAATTTCGAGAAATTTAAAGATTTTGCTTCTGAAGATATTTTAAAAGGCGCACCACTTTAAGGTTCAACGCAGAATCCTATCCCTGAATCTAAGTCTTATAGCTATTGATTAGTAGTACATTATGATGGATATTCATAATGCAGTAAGGTTTCCGTTACACAAAAAGGAATTCTATAAAGTCAATTTTGAATTTTGATTTATTTCAAAATCCTAAGTAAGTGCTAAAAATATACTGAATTGTTATATTTTTGCTTTCCTGAGAATTCAAAAAACTCCAGATTGGACAAAACGAAAACCAAAAAAGATGAAGACAGCAGAATTGATTACCGAGAAAGGCACCATGAAAGTGGAGTTTTACGAGAAGGATGCTCCAATTGCAGTTCAAAATTTCATTGATCTTGCCGAGAAAGGCTTTTACGATGGATTGACTTTCCATAGAGTTATTCCAAACTTTATGATACAAGGTGGTTGCCCTAAGGGAAATGGTACCGGTGGCCCTGGTCACACTATCAAATGTGAATTAGACGGCGAAAATCAGTACCATGACCGAGGTGTGCTGTCTATGGCTCATGCAGGTAGAAATACCGGGGGTTCGCAGTTCTTTATTTGCCACAGTCGTGATAATACTGCTCATTTGGATAGAAATCACACTTGTTTTGGTAAAGTAGTGGATGGCCTGGACATTATCGATGAGATAAAGGCTGGTGACAAGATCGAAAAGATTACGATCTCCGAATCATAATAGTTGAAAACAGTGTATGATTATCCTCAAAAATGCCAGTAGCCTTATTTGCTTTGATCTACTGGATGGAAGCGAAGTGTCATTAAATTCAGAATCTAGCTATTAATGAATGCTTTAATCTTCTTATTGGAAGACAAGCGGGTAAACATAAAATAAAAATCAAAAAGGCTTCATTCTTAACCTAATGGAGTCTTTTTTCATTTGATCTCTTGTAAAATCTTTAAAACTGAGGAATGAATTTTAGGTGCAGTTTCTGGACCTAGAGAGTTGACTTCCCCGTAAGGCCTTTTTTTATTAATATAAGTAAAAGGAGCGGCTTCATCCCATTGACTTTTTGGAACGATATAACCTATCATATCATTAGACATCCCTGCAAAAAACTTAAACTGACCTAGTATTTGGGTATGTATAGCAGGAACCTCTACCGGATAAATTCCAAAATCTGCGCCAGTTGGACTTTCTATTCCACCATACAAAATTTCCGGGTAAAGCTCTCCTGGTACATGAACAAAAGTCGCTGGACCTAATTTCCAAGCAGAAACTTCTGATCGGATATGCTTCCACTTAGTAAAACCTCGATCAAAAACCCCCAAATAGGCAGCGAGATGAAAAAGATTATTATCCATTCTTAGCTCTATAGTCTCCGCACGAATAGATAGATTGGCTCTGTTCACTTCTACATAATTGCTATCATGAAGTGTTTCTAAAGTAATTTTTGCAAGTGCTCTACCCTGAGCTATGATTTTGCCTAGACCTTGCTCTAAAAATTTCTCATTGGTGTATGGATCTTTCACTTCCATAGAAGGATGTGTTGTCATTAATCCTCCAATCGCACCATTTAAAAAAATAGCAATCCCTCCCACTCCTTCCAACAAAACACTATCCTTCTCTACAATACCATTTTCCACAAACTCTCGCCAGTGATGTGCAAAATCAGAACTCACTTGAATATTCTGAGACCATAGGGTTTCAGGATGATTTCCCCAGTTCATGATCGTACCAAGAGTTTCAAATGACTCCGAGTCTATTACTTGCATTAGCCTTAAGCCAGCATCGAAAACTTGAGGTTCCCTTGAATCACCAACCAGAGGCTTTAACTTATCATTTTCTTCAGAAAATCTAAAAAAAGCAGGTCTTACTTTCCCAAAAGCTTCCTTCACAGCATCTCTTATTCCTTCCTGAACCTGTAGTAGATAAGCTGGATCGACTCCTCTTTTATATTCCGAAGGTCCCCACATTCCCATCAAATCTGGTGAGGAATGCACATGTGTGCTAGAAATAATAACATAATCCAACCAAGGATTAGCATTCAAAATCATTTTACGAGTAGCTATCACTTCGTCATTCCCAAATCCTATCATATCGATTACTACCAAAGCCATCTTGACATCACCTGCATCTAATACCATTGCTCTAGCCCAAAGTGGATCCAAAACACCTTGCGCAGGTCGAGAATTATGAAAACCGGCTAACCAAACTCCATCAAATTGACCGTTTCCATTGCCATCTGTGTAAGTATCTCCATCTACCGGATTATACCGAAAGTCACCGTTCACATCAATCCAAGTATCAGGGATAGTTGGACTTATATCCACTTTCGCAAAACCTGCCAAGAGATTATTTTGGCTTGATTGGAGATCAATGTCAACCCAATAGTTAGGATGTCTATCTCTGAATTGGTATATAGAAAAAATATATGCTGCCAGTGCAAGGATTAAAATTGTACTTAAAATATATAGAGATATTTTCTTCATAAAATTGACAGATCTCAAATTTGAAAGACTTAAAATGTAGTGGCAGGTAGAATCTAAGTTAGCCTAAATCCCTTTTAATCTCATAAAATTATATGGCTATTGAAAAGATGACTTTCTTGGAATGGTTATTGAACCAAATTCATTTCTTTTAATAAAGTTTATGAAAATACAACTTTCTTTAATTTCTATTTTCTTTTTTGCTTCGCTTACCTTATCCCACGCTCAACGCTATGGGACTGCTGTCGGACTTAGATTTGGAAATAGCAATCTCTACAGAACAGTAGGATTCACTGCCCAGCAACGAATTGCAAAAGAACTTACAGTAGAAGGAATACTTCAATCCGACTTTAAACTGAATACTACCTTCACCGCATTACTAGAAAAGCACCGTCCAATTATATCCAAACGTTTTAACTATTACTATGGCGTTGGAGCCACTTTCGGAGTTGAAGAAAGCTTTGTTAAAGAGCCTGAAAGCAACCAAATTTTACATACGTATGGAAATAGCACTGTAGGTGTGGATTTGATTGGTGGAGTAGAACTCACCCTGTTAAATGCCGTCATTTCTCTGGATTACAAACCGAATGTCAACATAGCTGGTCGTGAAGAGTTTTACAGAGGCCAAGTGGGAATCTCAGCTCGAATGGTTTTGGTAAAAAGTAAGGAGCAGAAGAAAAAGCAGAGACAGCGACAAAAAGCTAAAAACAAGTCTCAAAAAATCCCTTTGAATGAGCAATTCAACTCCATATTTAAGAAGAAGAATTAAGCGATCTTGGTTTTTAAGTACGCTTTTTCATGCAAGTCAGGTCGTGTGACCACGGATCTAAACCATTTCATCCTTAAAAGTTGCTTTTCGTTTTCTGATAAATAGAAATCAGGGTGGTTATACTTTTCCACTTTTTTCACCAATTCATATAAGGATATAGAAGCTGCTACTGAAATATTGAAGCTCTCCGTGAAGCCTAACATGGGGATGTGAACTAAGCCATCCACATTTTCTTGTACTTCAGCACTTATTCCGTCATGCTCATTTCCAAATACCAGCGCAATCTTTTCATCCGGTTCTAAGTCATGAATTGATATCGAACCAGGTAATGGACTAGTACCATAGATTTTGTATCCTTTTTCCCTCAAAACAGAAAAGCAATCCTGAACTGCGTTTCCTTCTTTATTATGATACTTATGTAGATCAATCCATTGAGAAGCTCCTCTAGTCACAAAAGGATTGACCTTATAGGCATTGATCTTTTCGATGACATGAACATCCTGAATCCCAAAACAATCGCAGGTTCTCAGGACTGCGCTGGCATTATGCGGTTTGAAAATATCCTCCAAAACCACGGTCATAAATCTAGTCCTTTGGGTGAGGACCTTTTCCATTACTGTTTTTTTATTCTCAGTGATGTATTGGCTTATGTAATCCAACCAACCTTGGTCTATAGATTCTAAGTTACTTTTCTCCATACAAAAAATAGGGACTAAAACAGCCCTAATTGTTCATCATCTTCTTTCTTAATTGACAAATCTATTGTAGAACCTATTTCTAAGTCATCATCCGAATCCGATTCTTCATCACTTATGTCAGACTCAGTATCTTTTGATTCTGGAGCTTTTTTGGACTCGATCAAGTTCAAATCTTTCACCTCGTAGGTACTGAGCTTATTACCTAAGGCTTTCCAACCTTTGATATCTATCAGCATATCCAAGTCATATTCCATCACTTCTTCCTCTTTTCCTTTTACCAGCGTGGCACGGGCTTGAGGTTGTTTTTCCGTAGAAACAAGCTTTAAATAGGATTGCTTATGATCAGAGATGAAATTGAAATTCTTGTTTAAAGTAGTAGTTTCTATCTGAAAACGCTTTATATAATAGGTTTTACTTCCACCATCAAAGTAAATGGCAGACAGTACTTTATCAGCACTAAATTTCTCTATAAGAACAATATTAGAGGCATCGTATCTATTAGTCAATTCAAATGTCGTCAACTCATAATCACCATTTTTGTAGCAAACCAAAATCCTGTCGTCGCCAAGAAAATTACCAATCAAGGTACCTCGCTCATCTGTATTAAGTCGACCGACAATAGAGTCATAGAAGATATTTAATCCTCCAAAAGTAGAAACACCTTCCATCTTCAATTGAATCTTACGGATCGGGTATCGCGTCAGGATATTACCTCCAGCTCCCCTACCTTTGATCTCTATGGAAGCGAAGTCAAAGTCAAATACCTTTACTCGAGCTTTTGCTCCCTGAGTCAAATAAACTGTGATAATCTCTGCTTCTCCATTGGCATTTGCAGTCAGATAAAGATGCTTAGTTCCTTTACTTCCTTTGGTTAGCAAGTATTCCTTATCCCGTGTGACAGCCAAGACTTGAAAACGTTTCACCATCGCCCGACCTGTAGCACCGTCTAAATAGATATAGTTATAAACCATCCGCTCATCTCCCTTTCGAAACACAGCGACGTGCAAGATGTCTTTTCCCATGAAATTCTTCTCCTGAATCTTGGAAACCATACATACACCATCCTTGCGGATTACAATAATATCGTCCAAATCAGAGCAATCACAGATAAACTCATCTTTTTTGAGACTGAAGCCTACAAAGCCATCGGCACGATTCACATATAGTTTAGCATTGCTTGCAGCCACTGTATTTGCCTGAATTGCATCAAAAGTCCTGATTTCAGTTTTTCGCTCACGCCCTTTTCCATACTTGGTAAGGAGATTCTCATAATACGCTATCGCATATTCGGTTAAATGTCTCAAGTGATGATTTACCTCTTTCAGCTCATCTTGTAGGCGCTTCATGAGTTCATCTGCCTTGAAAGCGTCAAATTTGGAAATACGTTTGATCTTAATTTCTGTCAACCGTACTAAATCGTCAGTTGTGATTTCTCTGTAAAAATCTGGCTTGTAGGGATCCAAACCAAGGTCAATTGCTTTCAACACCTCATCCCAAGTAGTACACTCTTCGATGTCGCGATAAATTCTATTTTCGATGAATATTTTTTCCAGGGAGGAAAAAAGCAACTTCTCCAACAATTCAGCTTTACGAATTTCTAATTCGCGCTTAAGGAGTGCTCTGGTTTGTTTTGTATTGTACTCAAGGATCGCATTTACTGTAAGGAAAACTGGCGTATCCTTGATAATCACACATGCATTTGGAGAGATCGATACTTCACAATCAGTGAATGCGTATAGTGCATCAATCGTAACATCTGGAGACACTCCAGGTGCCAACTGAATTGCGATCTCTACATCTTTTGCTGTGTTATCTACTACTTTTCTGATCTTTATCTTGCCTTTATCATTTGCCTTTAGGATAGAATCAATCAAGGTATCCGTAGTCACTCCAAAAGGTATATCCTTAATAATAAGAGTTTTATTATCATCCTCTTCAATTCTAGCTCGAACTTTAACTTTACCACCTCGTAGTCCTTCATTGTACTCAGAGAAGTCAGCAAACCCTCCGGTCATAAAGTCAGGAAGTACATTTGCTTTATTTCCTTTGAGAATTTCTATGGAAGCTAGAATCAGCTCAATAAAGTTGTGTGGGAGGATCTTAGTGGAAAGGCCAACAGCAATCCCTTCTACCCCTTGGGCAAGCAAAAGTGGGAATTTGACAGGCAGCGTAACTGGTTCTCTTTTTCTACCATCATAAGAAAGCTGCCAGTCGGTAGTCTGAGCATTAAACACCACCTCCAACGCAAACTTAGATAGCCGAGCTTCAATATACCGAGCTGCTGCTGCACGGTCTCCTGTCCGTACATCTCCCCAGTTCCCCTGAGTTTCGATCAACAATTCCTTCTGACCTAAGTTGACTATGGCATCACCTATAGAGGCATCTCCGTGCGGGTGAAACTGCATGGATTGTCCGATGATATTGGCTACTTTATTGAATCTGCCATCATCCATCTCCTTCATTGCATGCATGATTCTGCGCTGAACAGGCTTCAAACCATCTTCAATTGCAGGTACAGCACGCTCAAGAATCACATAAGAAGCATAGTCTAGGAACCATTCCTTGTACATACCTGTCACTGGGACAGAAGTGTGTAGTGTCTCGTCTCCTTTCTCAGGCAAATTGTTTTCGTCACTCATGTTATAGTCTTGTATTAATAAAGGCTAATGGCCAAAGCCATCTAAACCTATAATCTTTATCAATTGAAATCAACGTATCTGATAAAAATGAAAACTAAGCAGCTGCTTCTTCCTCAGTTTCATCTTCTTTAGCTTTTGGGTCTTCCAGTGCCAAATCCTTCTCAATCTTAAGATTTTTGATAATGAACTGCTGTCTGTCCGGGGTGTTTTTGCCCATGTAGAAAGTCAGTAAGTCAACGATTTTGGTTTCCTTGTTGAGAATGATTGGCTCTAATCGGATATCCTCTCCTATAAACCCACCAAATTCATCAGGAGAAATTTCTCCTAAACCTTTAAATCGGGTAATTTCTGGCTTATTGCCTAATTTATGAATGGCACGTTGACGTTCCTCATCTGTGTAGCAATAGATTGTTTCCTTTTTATTTCTCACTCGGAAAAGTGGTGTTTCTAGAATAAACAAATGACCATTTTTTACAAGGTCAGGGAAAAACTGTAGGAAATAAGTCATGATCAGCAAGCGAATGTGCATCCCATCAACATCTGCATCCGTAGCGATTACAATTTTACGATAACGAAGGTTTTCTATCCCATCTTCAATATTTAAAGCATGTTGAAGCAAATTGAATTCCTCGTTCTCATAAACCACTTTTTTAGTCATCCCAAAGCAGTTCAAGGGCTTTCCACGAAGAGAGAAAACTGCCTGAGTCTGCACATCGCGAGATTTGGTAATAGATCCAGATGCCGAATCCCCTTCCGTTAAGAATAGCATGGTATTATTCTTCACTTCCTCATTGGCTTTTGGATCATCGTAGTGAACCCGACAATCTCTCAACTTCTTATTATGAAGATTGGCTTTTTTAGCTCGCTCGTTAGCAAGTTTCTTAATGCCAGAAATCTCTTTCCTTTCCCGCTCAGATTGCAGGATTCTCTTAAGTATAGCATCTGCAGCTGCCGGATTTTTGTGAAGATAATTGTCTAGATCAGTCTTCAAAAAGTCATTAATAAACGTACGGACAGTTGGCCCATCTGGCCCAATAGATTGAGAACCTAATTTCGTCTTGGTTTGAGATTCAAAAACTGGCTCTTGAACACGAATTGAAATAGCAGCCACGACACTTTGACGTATATCGGAAGCATCGTAATCTTTCTTAAAAAACTCTCGAATCGACTTTACCAAGGCCTCTCTAAATGCCGCCAAGTGCGTACCTCCCTGAGTCGTGTATTGGCCATTTACAAATGAATAATATTCTTCTCCATACTGATTAGAGTGCGTAAGTGCCATTTCGATATCATTCCCTTTCAGGTGGATAATCGGATAGCGCTGAGACTCCTCGTCAATTTTGTTAGAAAGTAAATCAAATAGCCCACGGTCAGAAAAGTATTTTTTCCCATTATAATTGATCGTAAGACCAGCATTCAGATAGGCGTAATTCCAAATCTGATTTTCTAGATATTCAGGGATGAAATGATAGTTTTTGAAAATGCCTCCATCAGGCGTGAAAACTATTTTTGTACCGTTACGATCCGATGATTTACCGATTGGCGCATCATTTACCAGAATTCCTTTTTCGAATTCAGCGACTTTAGTCTCACCTTCTCTGTAAGCCTGTACTTTAAAGAAATCAGAAAGTGCATTCACAGCTTTGGTACCTACACCGTTCAATCCAACAGATTTTTGAAAAGCACCAGAGTCATATTTTCCTCCAGTATTGATTTTGGATACGCAATCAATGACTTTTCCAAGTGGAATTCCACGTCCATAGTCACGTACTTCTACCTTATGTTCAGAAATTTTCACTTCGATGGTTCGGCCATATCCCATCATATGCTCATCTATGGAATTATCCAGAACCTCTTTTACAAGGACATAAATCCCATCATCCTGAGCACTACCGTCGCCAAGTTTACCGATATACATACCGGGCCTAAGTCTGATGTGCTCCCTCCAATCAAGGGATTTGATACTGTCCTCGGTATATTTTACTTCTTCAGCCATATTCTATTGGGTGCTATTCTGCTCAAGATTTAGTTGTAACCTGATTGAATTTACCGACAAGGATTACAAATAATCCTATTACCCAGACGACGAGTAGTCCTGGGAAGAGGTAAAAAAAGAAATTGTACTGACTAGCTGCAATTTCAGATTGGTTGTTGATTGCATGTACAAATAAAACCAACATACCTAAGCTCATATTCAATATACCTCCAAATGAGTAAAACCATCCCAAATAATAATCTCGAAACTTATCCCCGATGGGGAAAATTCTAACCAATCCTTTGTGGTTTTTGGTTTCAAGTAGTTTAGGCGGGAGTAAAACGAGTACATTCATAAGAATGAAAATTGCGACCATTCCATAGAAGAACGAACCTTTACTTAGCTTCTCAGTAGATAAACCATTTTCATCGAAATTATAGCTAACATTCTCTGGCATTGCAGAATAGAAGTATAATAAAAAGAAAATAAAGAGGAGAATACTCAGGAAATAAAAGGCTTTTCCGAATCGGTAATACATAATAGAGGGGAATTGAATGCGCTAATATAAAGGATTTGGACTAACTGAATCGGACTTATCCTTGTTCGTTTTATCATTATCTTTGACAAGTGGCTTCGCAAAAACTCCCAAAATAATGAACCTCAGTCCAGTAGTGATCGCTATCCCGATGTATTTCATCTTAATGGCTGTAGAGATGATCACCCTCAGATTTCAAAAACATCCCGGCTACCGGCTCAATGACGCAATCACTAACATCAATTGTGGGGTAATCTCTCAGGTCACGGGAATTTTCATCAAAGTCCTTTCCATCGGTATTTATGTGCTGATTTACGAAAACTTGGCGTTCTACCACATTCCGAATAATGTGTGGACGTTTTTTCTATTATTCTTTTTGTATGACTTCTGCTACTACTGGGCACATCGGATGAGTCATGAGATCAATTTATTTTGGGGTGGACATGTAGTGCATCATTCCAGTGAAGAATACAATCTTTCTGTAGCCCTTCGACAAAGTAGTACTCAGACCATTTGGACATTCTTCTTCTATTTCCCACTTGCTTTACTGGGATTTGATCCTGTTATGTTGGTGTTAGCATCAGGGATAAATTTGCTGTACCAATTTTGGATTCATACCGAAGCGATAGATAGAATGGGATTTCTTGAGAAATTCATGAATACGCCATCTCACCATCGGGTTCATCATGGACGGAACCCCAAATACATCGATAAAAATCACGCAGGTACGTTTATCGTTTTCGACAAATGGTTTGGAACATTCCAAGAAGAGGAAGAAAAACCCACCTATGGCATCACTACTCCCATCAATAGCTGGAATCCAGTATGGGTAAATCTGGCACATTATGCTAATATGAAAGATGAACTCAAAATGATCCCGAAATGGTCAGATCGGGTTAAATATCTATTCTATAAGCCAGGTTGGTTACCTGATTCACTTGGTGGATATCGTGCTCCACAGGAAGTTGAGGATGATTATCAGAAATTCGACACCGTAGTACCAGCATCTATGAACTGGTATATTTTTGCACAGTACTTTTTAATTTTATTACTGACAGGATTCTTTCTCTTCCAAGTTGATAGCTTCACTTGGTTGCCTAAAATACTCGTAAGTACAATAATCATTTGGACCACTGTAAGTTTCTCCGGAATATTTGAAAAGAGAATCTGGTACCTACCACAGGAAGTATTAAGAATTATCTCTTTTTCAGGACTCGTCTTTTTCTTGATTCAATCTCTCCTACCTTTGCCGATTCTAATCGGAATTTTAGCGGTCTATTGCTTGGGTTCCTTCTTTTGGCTCTGGTGAAATCAGCAGCTTAATTCTCAAATCCCCTCAATTTCTCTTTAATCATGAATAAATCTTTCTTGCTCTTTTCGGCTCTTTCTGTTTCTATTGCTTTTTCCTGCAGCTCCAAGCGAGATACTGGAAGTATGAATATGGAAAACTGGAAAGCTGATCACTACGGCTGCAAAAGCTTGAGAATGCAAGATTTGGATGAATTAGAACGGCTAAAGCACACTTTTTTAGGTGTTGACAATCAAGCTTTGATCAAGACCTTTGGTCGTCCGGACCGCGTAGAATTGGTGGATAAAAGCCAGACCTTTTTCTTCTATTTCCTGGAACCTAGTAACGGTTGCGATGGGGTGGAAATCGAAAAAAAACCCCTAAGAGTTCTTTTTCGATTAAATGCAATAAGTAAAGTTTCTGAGGTGACGATTACAAACCAGAACCCATAAAACAGAGCGCCGCTGCTCCGAGCGTTCCTGCATTATTTTCAAGCGTTGCCTTTTTCAAAATCAAATCTTTGCCATAATACTGTGTCAAATATTGTTTAATCGTACGATCGAGCGTAGGCATCATAAATTCTAATCCAGCAGAAATCCCACCTCCAAAATAAACTTCTGTTACATCGAGAATCCGGATAGCTGATACAATCGCTTCTCCTAAAATCCTCCCAACTTCCTCAAACACCATCAAAGAAACAGGATTCCCAGCTTTTGCTGTGTCTACTAGTAAGTGAGTTCCTAATTCAGCTCCCACCAAAACTCCAGCCTTTTCAGGGTAAGCATCTATGAGGCGAGACATGATATTTAATATTCCTTGCCTTCCGACTAGTGTCTCTAATCTTGCGGCTCCTTTAGAAAGCATATGTCCCATCTCCATCGCGTTGCCACGTGAGCCTTTGAATACTTCTCCATCTAATACCAAGGCACTTCCAATTCCGGTACCCATGGTGATAAACAAGAAATTTTGAGCAGGATCATCCTTTCCAAAATAAAACTCACCAATAGCAGCAGCTGCGGCATCATTTTCTAAGAAAAATGTATGTTTCGGAAACTTCTCTTCTAATCCACCTTTCAAATTGAAACCATTTAAGGCAGGAATAGCAGGGATCTCAAGTGCTGTAGTTCTGTCTTTGGATATTAAGCCAGGAAGACCTATTCCTACGTTTTTAACAGTTGGATATTTAAGAAGATACTTCTCTAATCCTGCAATAAAAGTAGGCCCAAACCCCTCAGGACTATCTCTATATGGAGTGGTATTCTCTTTTTCAAAGTCCAATATGTTACCTTCTCTATCTACGAGACCGATTTTTAAGTGAGTTCCACCCACATCCACTCCAAGGAAGTGTGCTTCCTGATTTTGCATAGTATTATTAATAGGTTTATGGTTTCAAAAAAGCAAAAGAAAAGTATTACTTCCTATAATCGTCCCCAATCTGCTGGAAAATTTTGAAAACTGCAGGACAAACAAGTGTATTTTTAAGAGAAAGCTCCAAAATACCATGCATTTTCTTACGATTAGTATGCGGATATTCTCGACAAGCCTTCGGGCGATCTTCATAGACCAGACACTTATTGTCTGCTCCCAAAAATGTACAAGGAGAGGAATTCAACACAAAATCCCCCTCCTCATCCCGATGCAAATACTCTTCAATAAAAGCACTGCTTTTCATCCGAAAGCCTTTAGCCAATCTATCAATATCTGTATTCAAAAAGATAGGACTCGTCGTCTTACAGCAATTTGCGCAGTCCAAACAATTGATTTCTCTGAAAGCTTTCTCGTGCAGTTCCGCAAATCTTTCATCTAAGGCTTTTGGCTTTACTTTTCTCAGCCTAGCTCTTAATTTTTGATTAGAAGAATATTCTGATTTACTCTCTTTATCAAAATTTCTGAGGTCTATTCTCAATTTATCTGGAAGTTAAATGATGTTTTAAATTCATTTGTAAAAAATAATTCTTTTTTAAACTGTAGATTATCAGTATCTTATTAATCACCTAAACCCTAATAATCATGAAAACTCACCCTTCAGAATTGTATTTCTATCATTCACCTTCACAGCAAATAGATAAGCAAACACTTGCATACGCCAAATCAATCTATCAATTTGTCAATACAATTGACCTAAGTAAAGAAAGGCTTACTCCCACTCAATGGAATACCCTGTTGCTCAAATTAAACCTTCGTGCAAAGGATCTTTTAAATAGAGCCCATCCTGATTATCAAAAGAATATTGCAGGAAAAAACTGGGATGACGAAAGCTGGCTAAATATTCTGATCAAGTCTCCTAACCTGATTAAAGCACCTATTGCAAGTCTTCGTCAAAAAGCAATTCTCTGCATTACTCCTACTGATATTCTAAAGCTTAATTCGAGGCGTTTAGCCTAATTCCATCTGGCTCGATTTGAATCATCCTAGCCTTATATAGCTGTCCAATGCACTGCTTAAAATGCTTCTTACTCATGCTCAAATGCTCCTGAATCTCCTCAGGAGCAGATTTATCATGCAGTGGCAAGAAGCCCTTTGATTCTAAAATAGCTATTATTTTTTCAGATCCTTCATCATATTTCACTCTTCCCGGCGCTAGTAGTTGTAAATCCAATTTCCCATCTTCACGGTTCTTTTTTACATACACCTTACGCTTCTCACCAAGTGCAATAGGTTGGAAAACTTCATTTTTGAAAAGTAATCCCTCGTACTCATTGTCTATCAAAACCTTAAATCCTAGATCTGTTTCTTCGAAGATAACTCCTTCTAATTCCTTTCCTTCTTCCCAGTCAAATGGAGCCAAACGCATGAAGTCTCGGTACTTATTAACTCCAATCAAGCGATTAGTTTTAAAATCGACGCAGATCTTCACTAAGTATTTCTGTCCAACTTCCATGTTTTTACCCATTTCAGATTTTGGCACAAAAAGATCTTTTGGTAAGCCCCAATCTACAAATGCTCCAAAGGATGTAACTTCCTTAGCTTCCAATACGGCAAACTCATCTAAAAGCGCAAGTGGCTTTTGCGTTACCGCTACTGGACGATCTTCACTATCAGTATAAACAAATACTTCAATCAGGTCCCCTTCCTTTTCCTCTCCAAGGAGGTAGCCTTTTGGAAGTAAAAGTTCCTCTCCTGAACCCAAAGCCAGATAAGCTCCGAAGTCAGTAAATCTATTGATGGGTAATTTTGAAATTAAACCGAGTTCTTTCATAGAACAAAGGTAGGTATTAATCGCAGTTTGAAACTGAAGTTTTGCGACAAACAAAGTCAGGAAACGAAAGTTAAAAAATTGGAATTGGTGAGAGTCGAGAGTAGCTTTGGTCTCTTCAACTGCTCAAATCAGTTCAATTCACCCAAATTTTAACTTAAAAGTAAATCACTTCCTTATGAAAAATATCTCAGTCATTGGTTCAGGAACGATGGGTAATGGTATTGCTCACGTTTTTGCACAGCATGGATATCATGTCAGCTTGATCGACATCAAACAGGAATTTTTAAGCAAAGCGCTGGCTACAATCACCAAAAATCTAGACAGACAAGTTGGTAAGGGCTTGATTTCTGAAGAAGATAAAAACGCTGCTTTAGGTAGGATTCAATTATTCACAGAATTAGAAGATGGCATAAGATCCGCTGATTTGGTTGTAGAGGCTGCTACTGAGAATATGGATCTCAAGTTGGATATTTTTAGAAAACTCGATCAATTCAGTCCAGAGCATGCAATTCTGGCTAGTAATACATCATCCATATCGATTACCAAAATAGCTGCAGTCACTAAAAGACCAGAACAGGTGATAGGAATGCACTTCATGAATCCAGTACCCGTGATGAAGCTAGTAGAAGTGATTCGTGGATATGCGACTTCTGATGAGGTAACTAAGAAAATCATGAGTTTATCGGCTAATCTCTCCAAAGACCCGGTAGAAGTGAATGATTATCCTGGCTTTGTGGCAAATAGAATTCTAATGCCTATGATCAATGAGGCGATTTACACGCTTTTTGAAGGAGTCGCTGGAGTACATGAGATTGACACGGTGATGAAGCTCGGTATGGCGCATCCAATGGGACCTTTACAACTGGCAGATTTTATAGGATTGGACGTCTGCCTATCAATTTTAAAAGTACTGCATGACGGTTTTGGAAACCCTAAGTATGCTCCATGTCCCCTACTAGTCAATATGGTGGAAGCTGGATTTAAAGGGGTTAAAACTGGAGAAGGATTTTACAGATATACCCCTGGAAGCAAAGATTTAATAGTTTCTCCACGCTTTACAAAATAAATAAATGCACATCGCTGTATCTGGAAATATCGGGAGTGGTAAAACTACGCTTACCGAAAAACTTGCCAAACATTATGGTTGGCAAGCTGAATTTGAAGCTGTAGATGGAAACCCTTATCTCTCTGACTTTTATGGAGATATGGAAAGATGGTCATTTCACCTACAAGTGTATTTCCTCAACTCAAGATTCAATCAAATAAAGATAATTCAGGAGAGTAAAAAGCCAACGATTCAGGATAGAACTATCTATGAGGACGCCTATATTTTCGCAGCCAATCTGCATAAAAGTCAATTACTAACGGAGCGCGATTATCAAAATTATCAGGGTCTATTCCATAGCATGGTTGCTCATGTGAAAGCTCCAGATCTATTAATCTACTTGAAAGCAGATATCCCAAAGCTCGTGGGGCAGATTGAAAAGCGCGGTAGAAGCTATGAAACAACGATGCGAATAGATTATCTAAAAAACCTAAATACCCACTACGAAGAATGGATTGCTAACTATACAGAAGGGAAATTGTTGATTATTGACGTCAATAATCTAGACTTCGTTGAGAACCCAGCGGATTTTTCCTTTGTAGTTGAAAAAGTAGAACGAGAGATTTTCGGGTTGTTTGCATAGTGGGTGAAGAAAAAGGAAAGCAAATACCATATAGTTCACCTAATTATCACAGCATACATTTCTATGATCTCTAGGTGGCTATATGGTATTTTTTTTAACCACTGCAAATCCTGCGTGGCCTCGGCCATTAAAATTTACGACTGATATTTCCTTATAAACCAATTTAAAAGCATCGTGCGTTGCTCTTCTTTTGGGTTGATAAGCAACTGATCCAGTCGCTTGAGAGAACCTCCAGTCATAAGCGTTTCATAGGGTGTGATCCGAAATAACTTATAACCATGAATTCGTGTCTGCAAATCAAACTGAGCATCGTTGTATGCAGAGAGCTTCCATCCTATTGCACCATTTCCAGAGAAATCTCCTGGCTCACTTGCCTCTCCAAAACTATGCTTGGCAATGGGAGCTCCACTCCAAATTCTTTCCTGCATCCCTACTTTTAGACATTCCTTTTCGTAGCTTCTACAAAGTCTTTTTTGAGTCTCAAGAAATGGGAAATTAAGTTCTGAATAAAGATCTGATCTAAAGGTAAGTAGTCTATACCTATTAAAGTGATATTCCGCATCATATACAAACAGGTTTCGATTGATTTTAAAGTCAAATTTTAACTTTTGCAACAGAGGTATCGCGCCTATCCCTCCCAGATCTGTAAAGATTTCTGCAAGCCATTTCTGACCTTTTTGATCCAAATAATTAGGTTCTATTTCTAAATCAAAATCCCGCTCGAAATCCACATCGCCCTCACGTAAAATGAGGTCTAGCTGTCGGGTCATTAAGTTATCCATTGAGTTGGTTTTTGCTCGGTAGTGCTACCGAATACGTGAAATCCATTTGTACCGCAATGACAAGAGGGGAATTATTTACCACCCTTCTCTAGATCATTTCCTATTCTCTGTTCCAAATTACCTTTGGAGCCAGGGAAAGTAGTTCTCTGCGAAATATCGTAACCGATATAACACATGATCAACATAAAAATCACAAACAGAATCAAAAACATTTTTTTATTCCTAGGCATTCCGTACTAATTTTCTGATTTTATCACATGCAAAATTAACCAATCATAGGAGATCTGTGGCCATTGTTAATGAAATATTGAAAGACCTTGTCCTAAAATTATACTTTTTGGAAATTGTGCTTAATTTTAGGAAGATAGACCAAATCCACTTTTACAACTTACCGACATTTACCCCATACATGAATCAATATATAAGTGAGCAATCGATTTATCAGTATTTCGGCGATGATGATCCTGAGATGATAAAAGAGATGATTCAAATAATTCTAGCAACCAACGTAAAAGATTTGAAGGAACTGGAAACTTTCCATCAGCAAGATGATTTCACTTCCATTAAGAAACGCTGTCACAAATCAAAACCTAGTATGAGTTACATAGGAGCGTTAAAAACACGAAAGATTTTAGAAGAAATGGAGCGCAATGTGGAAGACTTCACAAGATTAAATGAAAAACTACAGACTCACCTTGTAAATATCGAAACTGAGCTCAATCAGTTTCTTGAAACTCTTAATTAAATACAGAATAAACCAACCCATAAGAATATGCAGCGAAAATTATTGTTTTTGCCTTTGCTATGCCTTGTCCTTTTGCAAGCTCAGGCGCAATCAACTTTAAGCGTGGATTACATCATGCGAGATCCGATGTGGATGGGAACTTTCCCCTCTTCAGCATCTTGGAGTGATAATTCACAATCGATTTACTTCAGATACAATCGTGACAAGGATCCAGCTGACTCATTATATAAATTAGCCTTGGCACAAAAAGGAGTTATTTCTAAAGTTGGCTGGAAAGAAATGAAAGAAAACGAACGCAGTTCAGAAGAATTCAATGCTGATAAGTCACTGCGTCTTTATCAAGTGGACAAAAAACTAATGCTTGAGGACATGTCTTCCAACACTTCCTCTGTACTTATGGAATGGCCGGAGAACTTCAATGAGCCGAAGTTCATGGCTAATGAGCAAGAAATTTCTTTCGTATCTAAGGGTAATGTTTATGTTGTAAATAGAACTACTAAAGCATTTCGAAAAGCTACCAATATCTCCACAGAAACAAAGCCAAAAGAAAAATCTAAAAAGGACGATGAAAAAGTGAACTGGCTGGAAACTGAGAATTTAGAGCTTCTCAGCGTGGTAAATGAGCGCAAAGAAAATGGCAAAATGCGTAGTGATTATCGCGAAGCATATCGTGAATCAGCAGAGGAGGAATTCACCTATTATACAGAAGGAAAAAGCCCCGTGAATCTGCAAATATCTCCTGACGGTAAATTCGCAACCTTCACTCTTTATACTTCTTCCAGCAATAAAAATACAATCGTTCCTGACTATGTGGACGCATCTGGATTTACTACCGATCTAAAAACTAGATCTAAGGTGGGTAATGAACCTACAAAAACCGAGGTCGGGATTTATGATTTACAACGGGATACAGTTTATTTCATCAGCGCGTCTGAGTTGACTGGCATCAAAGATCTTCCTGATTATGTAAAGGACTACCCTGATAAAACTTGGGAAGAAAAGGAAAGAGATGTGATGTTTTCCAGCCCTTATTTTTCTCCTGATGGAAAAAACGCAATTATAAACATTGGCTCGGTAGATAATAAAGATCGATGGATTGCATCTATAGAGTTAGAGACTGGAAAATTAAACACGCTAGACCGTCAACGTGACGAAGCATGGATTTCTGGACCTGGCATTGGAAGATCTTCTTTTGGAGGAACTTTAGGCTGGTTACCTGACAACAAGCATATCTATTTTCAGTCAGAGGAAAGTGGCTATTCACACCTTTATCTATTGGATGTAACGACTGGAAAAAAGAAACCATTAACCTCCGGAAACTATGAGGTGTTCAGTCCATTTATGTCAAAAGACAAAAAATCATGGTACTTGACTACTTCCGAAGTTGATCCTGGAGAGCGTCATTTCTACAAGATGCCATTGATGGGAGGTAAAATGCAGAAGCTTACTTCCATGACAGGCAATAATGAAGTTTCCCTTTCTCCTGATGAGAAAAAATTAGCCATTATTTACTCATATAGTAACAAGCCTGCTGAGCTTTACTTCCAAGAGAATAAAGTGGGTGCCAAAGCCGAGCAACTCACCTCAGGTCAAAGTGAAGAATTCAAAGCCTATAATTGGAGAGATCCACAATTAGTACGATTTACTGCAGAAGACGGCGCTCAGGTCCCGGCCAGACTTTACACCCCAGACCCAGCCAAAAGTAATGGCGCAGCTGTCGTTTTCGTCCATGGGGCAGGCTACTTGCAGAACGTCCACAAATGGTGGAGCAGTTACTTCAGAGAATACATGTTCCATAATTTGTTGACAGATTTGGGCTATACCGTATTGGATATTGATTACCGTGGATCTGCAGGATATGGTAGAGACTGGAGAACTGGTATCTATCGTCATATGGGCGGAAAAGATCTTTCAGATCAAGTAGATGGAGTAAAATTCTTGGTTGCTAATCATGGAGTAGATCCTGAGCGAGTTGGCTTGTACGGTGGTAGCTACGGTGGTTTCATTACTTTGATGGCACTTTTCAATAACCCAGAAACCTTCAAGTCAGGTGCGGCTCTTCGTTCAGTAACTGATTGGGCTCATTACAATCACGGTTACACTGCCAATATTTTGAATACTCCAGAAGAAGATCCAATAGCCTACCGTCGATCCTCTCCTATTTACTTTGCCGAAGGCCTTGAAGGACACTTACTGATGGCCCATGGTATGGTCGATGTGAACGTTCACTTTCAAGACGTGGTGAGACTTTCACAGCGATTTATAGAGTTAGGAAAAGATAACTGGGAAATGGCGATCTACCCAGTAGAAGACCACGGATTCGTAGAGCCCAGCTCTTGGACAGATGAATACAAGCGTATTCTGAAGTTGTTTAATCAGACTTTGATAGAAGAATAATGTAGTGGCGAAAGATTTTTCGCCACTACGCTTATCCATAAATGTAAAAATGGCTGGTCATCCGATCAGTCATTTTTTTTGTATGTATTCTATCAGGCATCATCATCTTGATTGGTGCAATGAGTTGCAACCCTGAAGGTGTTGAACTGACATATGTTCGACCCCTTCAGGGTCGTGGGACATTTGTCGTTGTTTTGAAACCATGGGTTGCACCCATGGCTATTCAGAAGTTTGATCCTTTCAGGATCATAAAAGTTTTACAAAATCTCCAACCTATTATTAACAAAAATCATGACCAGGAACTGGTCGAACCTTTCAATAGCCGCGGGTGCAACCCGTGGATAGTGATATGAAGGGTTGAACTGACTTATGTTCGACCACCTTCAGGGTCGTGGGATCAATCGTTATCGTTCCAAACCATGGGTTGCACCCATGGCTATTCTGAAGTTTGATCCCTTCAGGATCATAAAAGTTTTACAAAATCTCCAACCTATTATTAACAAAAATCATGACCAGGAACTGGTCGAACTTTTCAATAGCCGCGGGTGAAACCCGTGGACAGTGATATATAGATCAGAAACGACAACCCTGAAGGGGTTGAACTGACATATGTTCGACCACCTTCAGAGTCCGTGGGATCAATCGTCATCATTGCAAACCATGGGTTGCACCCATGGTTATTCAGAAGTTTGATCCCTTCAGGATCATAAAAGTTTTACAAAATCTCCAACCTATTATTAACAAAAATCATGACCAGGAACTGGTCGAACTTTTCAATAGCCGCGGGTGAAACCCGTGGACAGTGATATATAGATCAAAAACGACAACCCTGAAGGGGTTGAACTGACATATGTTCGACCACCTTCAGGGTCGTGGGAACAATCGTTATCGTTCAAACCATGGGTTGCACCCATGGCTATTCAGAAGTTTGATCCCTTCAGGATCATAAAAGTTTTACAAAATCTCCAACCTATTATTAACAAAAATCATGACAAGGAACTGGTCGAACTTTTCAATAGCCACGGGTGAAACCCGTGGACAATGATATGAAGATAGAAAACGACAACCCTGAAAGGGTTGAACTGACCTATGTTCGACCACCTTCAATGTCGGTGAGATCAATCGCCATCGTTCAAACCATGGATTGCACCCATGGTTATTCAGAAGTTTGATCCCTTCAGGATCATAAAAGTTTTACAAAATCTCCAACCTATTATTAACAAAAATCATGACCAGGAACTGGTCGAACCTTTCAATAGCCGCGGGTGCAACCCGTGGACAGTGATATGAAGATTGGAAACGACAACCCTGAAAGGGTTGAACTGACAGTCTTGTCCTACATTTTTCTAAAAAAAAAGAGTCCCGAACATGTGGGACTCTTTTCGATCGTAGGGGGCTAAAGATTTTTCGCCTCTACAATGTTGTCAATTAACTCATCAACAACTCTATAACTTGTGCTGGAGCTGTTATACCAGCAATTTTATCATCTTCCAATTCTCGGTGGAGCTCGTATTCCAACTCGAAAATCAAACCTGAAACAAAAACTTTGTCCATCCTGAGATCCTTCTCGAACGAAGCGTATTTTTCTTTTCCTGAAATGTCAATTCCATATTGTTGGAAGACTTTAGAGATTTTCCGTAAATCAGTAATGTTTTTCATGTGATTATAGATTTTAAAACCCTTGCTAATCTTGCAGACTAGCAAGGGTTGTTTTTTTATCATTTTCAATTTTTTCTCTCTTCTACTAAATAATGAGAAGCAAAATAGGTTTGCAAAAACCTAGTATTGAGGTTACTTCGGACACCCGTCTCCAGTCTTCAGTCGCATTTTTTTTCACCTAGACGTACGCGGCTGCTTCAGATTCAAAATCCTCCACATTAGTATCCTCTAGTTCTATATGCTTCTTCTCCCCTTTGCCTATTTTCATCATAAATCTGTCAAATAGATAGTAAATCACAGGGACAACGATCAAGGTCAGGAACATGGAAGAAAGCAATCCACCGATGATCACCCATGCCAAGCTGTTTTTCCATTCAGCACCGGCACCCGTAGCCAAAGCAATTGGCATCATACCGATTACCATCGCAATGGTAGTCATCAAAATTGGACGGAATCGGATTTTCACGGCTTTCTCAAGTGCAGCTTTCACTTCTACTCCTTCTTCTTTCAGCTGATTTGTGAAATCGACGAGAAGGATCGCATTCTTAGCTACCAATCCCATCAGCATAATCAGACCCATGATAGAGAAAATACTTAGTGTGCCTTTGGTCAATGCCAAAGCCAACAAAGCTCCTATCAATGCCATAGGAAGTGAGAACATTACAACCAATGGATACACATATGAATCATATAGAGCTACCATGATTAGGTAAATCAAAATGATCGATGCCATTAGCGCAAGCCCCAAGGACCCGAAACCTTCAGCTTGATTTTTCATATCCCCATCGTAGTTGATCTGTACCTGCTGAGGAAGATCCATCGCATCTATGGCGGCGGTCAATTCAGCACCTACAGTACCAGAAGGCACACCGGCAACTTGTGCAGTAATTTTTGCAGAAGAAACTCTATCTCTCCGCTCCAACTTGGTTGCCCCTTCAGACTGGTTCACGCTAGCAAACTGCTCCAACTTCACCAATTTTCCATTTCTATTGAGGAAAGTTAGGTTTTGCACATCAGAGATTGACTTACGGTCGAACTCATTCAGCTTCACGAGAATGTCATATTCGTAGTCACCATCAGTGTATTTAGAATCATCATTTCCGTTGAAAGCTACCTGTAACGTCCCACCGACCATATCCATGGAGAGTCCAAGCTCATTCATTTTGTATCGATCAACCTCTACTCGGATTTCTGGATTACCTTCTTCCAAAGAACTCTGTATTTTACGTGTGCCTTTCAAACCCACTAGTATCGCCTCTATTTTCTCTGAAACAATTCGAATAGAATCCTTATCTGGACCAGAAACGATCACCTGAATTGGTGCATCATTTGCAGTACCCATGATCGAAATAGGAACGCCTGTATATTCTGCTCCTGTGATATTTTCTTCTAGATAATTCTCTAGATTTCTTGCATAATCGGGACCAGACAAAGATCTGAATTCTGGACCCACCAATTTCACCAAAATCTCAGAAGTAAATGGAGACGATTGAGAACCAGTAAACTGGCCACTCGCCACACCTACGGTAGTGAATACTTCCGTGACCTCAGGTAGTGTTCTTAGGTAATCTTCAACTTCACGCGTCTTAAAGTTGGTCTGCTCTAGCGTTGCATCTTTTGGAAGTTCTAGCCTTAGCAAGAATTCTCCTCTGTCTCCTTCGGAAACAAACTCAGATCCAATAAAACCTTTGATCACCAAAAAGAAAGAAGATATAAAGAGCAGTACAGTCAATCCCAGTAATGCTGCTTTATGCGCAAATCCCCATCTCAGGATGTCCAGCATCCAATCCACGAAAGCGTCAAGACCAGCTTCAAAGCCATAGACAATTTTTCCAAAGAAAGAATTCTTATCCAAATGCTCCAACTTGGAAAATCGCGATGTTAGTAGCGGAATCAAAGTAAATGCTACAAGCAAACTGATAAGCGTGGCCGTAGCCACTGTAATACTAAACTGTGCCAAAATACCTCCAATCAACCCTCCTGTCATCGCAAGTGGCACGAATACTACTACTATAACTAAGGTGATCGAAACTACCGTAGCACCAATTTCTCGAACACCATCATAAGATGCCTGAGCAATGGTTTTACCCATCTCTAGGTGACGATAAATATTTTCAATTACCACAATCGCATCATCGACTAGAATACCTACGACAAGTGAAAGGGCCAGCAATGACATCAAGTTCAGCGTAAAGCCTGCCAAGAACATCACCGTGAATGTTGCTACAATAGATGCCGGAACTGCCACCATTACGATGACTGCATTTCGAATACTGTGTAGGAATAATAGCATAATCAAAGCCACCAAAACAATCGCAATAATCAAATCTGTAATCACGTGATTCGCTGCCTCTAAGGTAAACTCTGAAGTATTTTGAGATATCTGGAAAGAAATTCCTTCTGCAGAATAGGTCTGCTCTAAAATTTGAAGCTCGTTAACCAAAACCTCAGAAACTTCCACCGCATTGGCATCAGACTGCTTTTGTATGGTCAGACCAATAGCTGATTTACCATTAAGTCTTGTAAGTATATCATCGTCTTTGTAGGAATCTTCCACCTCAGCAACTTCTTTCAACTGGATCGGTGACTCATCTGTACGATAGGCAATCACGAGGTTTTCTATATCCTGAATAGTCTGAAACTTTCCTGCAAGACGAATCAAAACCTGGCCTTCATTATCTTTCAATCTTCCTGTAGGAAAATCAAGATTACTTGCATTGATTGTCTGAGCTACAGCGATCGGAGAAATCCCGTATGCATCCAGCTTGTTCCTATCCAGGTTTACTTTGATTTCACGCTCGGTACCGCCCAGCATATTCACTTGCGCCACACCTTTGATCTGAGCTAGTGATGGCTGAATCTTATTTTTCAGCAAATCATAAAACTCGGAAGGATTCAAATCTGAATAAACCGCCAATTGCATGATCGGCAAATCATCCAAATCGAACTTGCCTAAACTTGGTGGATCTGCATCTTCAGGAAGATCTCCCAAAATCGCATTCAATTTTCGTTGTGCATCTTGCATAGCATAATCCACATCTTCTCCAGCATTTAGCTCGATCGTAATGATCGATACACTTTCTTGAGAAATTGAATTCATCGATTTGATCCCTTCCAAAGAAGCGACGGCGTCTTCGATTTTCTTAGTCACAGAAGTTTCCACCTCTGAAGGTGCTGCACCTGGATAGATCGTAGAAATGGTTACCACATTGGTTTCCATTTTTGGCAAAAGCTCGTAGGACAACTGCGTGTAGGAAAAGATCCCCAGCAAGGTCAATACGGTAAACAATACGACCACCATGGTGGACCGTTGTATTGATATTTTAGTGATTTGCATAGCTTACTGAACTTTGACTTTTGTTCCTTCTTTCACATTGATCAGACCAGAAGCGATCACTTCGTCACCAGCTTTCAAGCCATCCAAAATCTCAACTGAGCCGTCATCTAAGGGATGGATTTTCACAGACTGATAGACAGCCACACCGTCTTTGATCAGGTAAACTCCTGGGTTTTTCAAACTTCCTGAAATAGATTTTCTATCAATCATCAACACCATCTCTTCCTGAGAAAATTTGAACTGAGCAGTTCCAAACATCCCTGGCTTGATCTCATCCTGATTTTTGCTATTCATGATCAGTTCTACTTGGTACTTGAAAGAGGCATCAGCCATATCAGAGATGAAATGTACTTTACCAGTAAAATCTTGATCGGACATAGCGTTCACCCGCACAGCGATTTCGTCACCTTTCTTCACTTTTGAGATTTCAGTTTCAGTCACATTCACAGATAGCTTCAAAGGATTCTTATTGATGATATCTGCCAAAGGCATTCCTGGGCTAACCAAAGTTCCCAATTCATAATAGTCTTCGTTGATAAAACCGGCAATCGGAGCAGTGACTTGCGTATCATCCAGTCTCTTTTTCAAAGCTAAAAGTTGAGCATCTGCGATTTTGAACGCATTTTCGTTTTCTTCCAATTGCTTTTTCGTAATCGCATCTGTTGATGCGAGATTTTCAAAACGTTTCAAGTCTTTCTCAGCTTGATCTCTAGTCAATTTTGCAATCGTATATTCAGAGCGGATCAATCGATCATCGATCTGTACGATCAAATCTCCCCTTCTCACATAGTCACCTTTTCTTCGCTGGATCTTCACAATCGCTCCAGAAGTTTCAGCCATTAACTTCAATTCCTGAGAAGGTTCAAAAATCCCGTTTGCTTCAAAGTTTCTATTTACTGTCCTTTCTTCCACCTTTTCCACAGTCACAGAGATATATTCACTGGATTTCATGGCAAGCGTGGCAGCTTCATTCATTTCTTCTTTATTATTGTAAAGCGTGAAAGCTACAGCACCTACGCTTATTAATAGAAGAGCTATGATTAGTATTTTTTTCATCTGATTATGATATATTTTAAGTCGGTTAAGAAAATCTCGCATAGTTCATATATCCCTATCAGGGAGGCATAGGATATGCTCGATTTCATCATTGGTTTGAGTTTTTTTTTACAGTAAAAGGTTAGTGATCTTGCCGGAAGAGTTAAGAATCTCCAGTTGTGCAATTCTCACCTGTATGATTTGATTGTTATAGTTAGCTTGTGCTTGTCTCTGCGTGGTCTCTGCATCTAGCAAGTCCGTCAAAGGGCTTAATCCTTCTTTGTACAGCAGGGTAGTTTCTTTCATCACTTCATCAGCCAAATCCAGGTTGCTATCCAGAGAAGCAAGCGTAGTTAAAGAATTGTAGTACTTGTTAATCGCATTTTTATATTCCAAATCAGCAGCATCTTCCAGCTGAAGGCGATCTAAATTCAATTGCTGTGCACTAACTCTTGATTGTGCAGCTTTGTATTTGGTCTGCATTCCATCAAAAATTGGTATCTCCAATTTTACCCCGATCAGGAACCCCTGATACCATACTTTATTTTGGCTGAGGAAATCAAAGTTATTAGAGAAAGCATTCTTGTTGAAATCAGCGAATCCAACTAACTGAGGTTGATTTGCAGCCTTGATATTCTTGTATTCATACTCGTACAACTGCTCCTGCACACCAAGCACTTGAATATCTTTTCTATCGAAAATATTGAAATCACCTACTTGGAAATTCTTCACTTTCTGGTCCATATCTGAAACAGAATGATCTAGGTTGATCTCTGTATCCACCGGAATCCCCATCAATAGCTTGAGGTAACCTTCCTGCTGAAAGATTGCGATATCTAGGTTTTCTTGCTCAGATTTAATTGAAGTCAGGTTCACCTTAACTCGGTTTAGATCTACTTTTCGCGCTAGATCATTGTCATATCGCGCTTGGAGGATTTTCTCCAAACTTTCAAGCTGGTTGATATTCGCAAGCAAATTCTCCTTTTGAAGTTCTAGCTGAATCACGCCTAAATAATTCATGGAAATTTCGTGAATCACATCCTCTTCGGATTGCTCTGCCAAAATGCGGTAAAACTCTTCGCCAGTTTTGGCTGCTTTCAAACCAATTAAATAGGAATTACTAAAAATCAATTGGTTCAATTGGAAGCCAGCTTTGAGTGACTGAGGTACGCCAAGCGAGATCACTTGAATATCTCCTGGATCTCCACCGAAAATACCACCTGGTACTGCCTGAGGGAATACATCCAAGAAATTGTTGTACTGACCATAAGCAGAGAACTGTGGAAGACCTGCTCCTCTGATCTCATTTCTCTGATACTTGGCCTTCTCCTCGTCTAAAATCGCTTTTTTCAGGGTTCGGTTATTTTCCAAACCAATCTGAATGCTCTCCTTCAGTGTAAGCGTATCAGGGAGACTAAATTCCTGCACCGATTCTTGGCCCATAGCCATAGCTGGAGCCAATAAGAAAAATGCATAAATTAAATACTTCTTTAACATGTCGTTGAATACTAGTTGGTTATAATAAATATAGTTGGTTCTGTTTTTTATGAACTAAATGTTCAAATTTTTTTATCCCTGTTGATTTTTAAATCGCTCAAATAACAATGGTATTTCCTTTTTGAAGAAGCCCAAGAAATTAGAGAAGTCCTTCATTTTACAATTGAACTCAGGGTTTTTTTGAGTTCTGACTTCCAATACCTCGTCAATGAATTTCTGGATTTCTGCGATGTCCAATAATTCCTTTTCAAAATCCTCTCTCCAATCACTTACCTTCAGAGCGAAGTATCTTTTCCTATCTCCAGGCCGCGTAGAATACACACATCTATCTTTGGCCTGAAGGAAAGTCAATGCATTACTAACGGCACTTTTACTGACCCCTAAGTTCTCTACGATTTCATCGAATGAAACCTCACCTTCTTCATGTACCAATAGCAAACCGATAATTCTACCTACTAAAGGCTGCATTCCTTTGTGCTCATGGAATACCCCTATTCTTTCAATTAGCTCTTTGTGTTTAGTGGTTAATATCATCTTCAATTAATTTGGATTATGATCTGGTAACGGGACAAAGGTAATATAAGTTCTGTTGGTTCTGCAAATACAGAACCTAATCTTTTTAAAATATTTATGAAAATCTACTCAAACCTCTCGCTCAATGGTATTTGCATAGAAGAAATACCTAAGTTAGAACTTTTGAATAACTGATTCCCTTTACCATAGAAACCTTCACACAAAATGCCAACTCTAATCATCAAAAACATGGTTTGTCCTAGATGCATCACTTCTGTAGAGGATGTATTGCAACAGTTGGCACTACCCTACTCTTTTGTAGAATTGGGAAAAATTGTATTAGACAATCCTATTAGCAGTTCACAGAAGGGACAATTAGATGTTTCACTACGAGACAGAGGATTCGAAATGCTAGAGGAAGGTAAGTCTATGCTGATCTCTCAAATCAAAAGCATACTTATTGAGCAGATCCAGCATTCGAACGAGCCTATGTCTGAAAATTATTCCAGCTTTATAGCCGAGCATCTTCAGCATGAATACACTTATTTGAGTAAACTTTTTTCACAAGTAGAAGGTATAACTATCGAGAAATATATCACCAAATTGAAGATTGAACGAGTGAAGGAGCTGATTTTTTACAATGAGAAAAATCTCTCTGAAATTGCAGATCAGCTTAACTATAGCAGCGTGGCTTATCTTTCTTCACAATTCAAGAAGGAAATTGGCATGACTCCCACAGAGTTTAAAAAGCAAGTTGAACCACATCGTAAAGGCCTCGATGAGATTTGATACATATTTGGATTTTCTGGTGTAATTGGATTAGAAGTCCTTTCTCTTCAGTGAAATATCTAGCCTATTTCAAATCTTTTCCATGACCATTAATAAAGAATATTTTTTAAAGCCTGTATAAAATCCGTTACTTGGCACATCAATTTAAATAACCCAAGATTTAATTGTCTTTTTCAAATACTATTCATCTCAAAAATCTCACGATAGACCATCTGTGGAATTCCCTTAGATCTGGAGAAAAGCCTGCTCTTGAAGCTATTTACACTCTGTACATCAAAGATTTATATAGTTTTGGAATGAGCCTTCACGCTGATGAAGCACTAGTAAAGGATGCAATTCAAGATGTCTTTATAGATCTGTGGAATTACAGAGCTAAACTTTGCAGTGACGTAATCGTCAAGCAATATTTATTCAAATCACTGTCAAATCGGATTCAAAAAGAATTAGGTAAAAATGCCCGAAGATCCAGTGTTCATTGGTTAACTGATCAAGAATCTTCGGTGAACTCAATAGAAGATGAGTTGGTGAAAAATCAAGCAGAAACAGAAATCACTGATAAGATGTATGGAGCAATGGATAAACTGCCTATTCGCCAAAAAGAAGTGCTGCAATACCTATTTTTTGAGAAGCTGAGCTATGAGGAAACTGCCAACCTTCTGGATATTAATATTCGTTCTACTTATACATTAGCTTGGAAAGCCATCAATGCTTTAAAGAAAGCAATCACTGTTTTAGGGCTAGTTATATTTCTCTTTTAACATTACATATCATCAATTTTCAATAAGCTTTATTGCGAATTCCGCAATCGATCGCATTTTTTAATAACGAAACTGTAATTGTTAAAAAAAATTAAAAATTAGAAGGATAACTTTCCACTCTTCGCTCCTTAATGTACTGAATAGGCTCATTATGGATAAATCAAATTTCTCGGTAGAAGATTTCGTTTTAGACTCTGACTTCAGAGAATGGATACTGTATCCCAACAATCAAAGAAATGTTAGGTGGGAGCTTTACTTAGAAAAATACCCTGATCGCATCAAAGAAATTCAGATAGCTCGGGCGATAGTGCTGAATATCCGAAAGACTGACCACCAAATCAAAGAAGATGATATCGCTTCTCTTTGGACAAAAATAGATACCAAGTTAGTGGATCAAGTATCAGAAGACACTGAAAAATCAGCGATTCCGATTAACTCACAGGCAACAATCAAGCGATATACACAGGAGTCCAGCCAAAGAAATTTTAATTATCCTCTGCTAAAAATCGCTGCTATAGTTTTGTTGGCGGCATTGCTTGGATTTCTTTACTATTCACTGCCTGAAAGAGAAATACCTCAAGAAATCAATTGGCTTACCTACAGCACCAAACCAGGCGTAAAATCCTCAGTTACTCTGAGTGATGGATCAGTAGTGAAGTTGAATGCAGGAAGTAGCATTAGATATGTACAAAATTTCGTGGGGGAAACTCGGGAGATATTCCTGGAAGGCGAAGCATTTTTTGAAGTAGCGCATGATAAGCTAAAACCATTCATAGTTCACACACAAGATATCACGACCAAGGCACTTGGGACCTCCTTTAATATAAAGGCAAATATTTCAGAGAAAATCGAAATATCTCTGATTACCGGTAAAGTTGAGGTTAAATCACAGGAAGTTCAGGAGTTTATGGACTACCTCATTCCTGGTGAGCAAGTGATCACTTTTGCAAAGGGGCATTCTTGGGAAAAAGACGTTTTCGATCAAGAAAATGTGATCGCTTGGATGTATCAAACCATCATTTTTGACGCCACTCCCCTACCTGAAGCTATTAAGATTCTAGAAAACTGGTTCGGTGTAACTATCACAGTGAACCAATTTAAAGATCAAAATCTGACCCTATCAGGGAAATTTAAAGGTGAGACGCTAAAAAATATTTTAGAAGGATTGAGCTATACCGCTCGATTCGATTATGAGATAGAAGGCAAAGAAATTCAAATAAATTTTAAACAATAACCCCCTATTATCTATGAAAGAAACCTCAATAAGTGAAAAAGCAAAAAAACTGAAGATGCGTCAACATCTCCAGTCTGAAGTTTCCGGGTGCTCAGTAAGCATTCCGGATTTTAAGAATAAACCATACCAAGTAGTTTAAACCAATTGAAAGTTATGAAAAATGACGTACGGTTACACGTTTTAGCTGTATCTAAGAGATTTTTCCAGATAATCTTAGTACAGTGCCTCACCATGACTGTCCTCTTTGCCGCAACGGGTAAGATTCAGGACAAAAGAATGGACGAGGTTCAAGTAAGTATGCATTTAAAAAATGCATCTGTAGAAGACGCTTTTAAGAAAATAGAAGCAGCTACAGGATTTAATTTTGTCTTCACCAACAAGGAAATCAAAGGGATTCCAGCTGTGGCAATAGACATCAATACAAATGTTTTTGATGCTTTGGTGGAAATGTCTAGACAGACTAAGCTAGAGTTCAAGCAGATTAATCAGAACATCATGGTGAGAAAAAGAGCCGTGTATGTTCCTGAAACAGCTGTTACTATCGAGGAGGCTGCGGCAATTACCGTAACAGGTGTAATTGTGGACGAAACGAATATGGCACTTCCAGGTGTGACTGTGATCGAAAAGGGCACTACAAACGGTACTGTCACTGACATTGATGGAAAATTTAGCCTTGATGTGACTTCTGGATCGTCTGTTCTTACTTTCTCATTCATCGGAATGGAATCTGTGGAGATGGCAGTAGGCGAAAGAAGAACATTCAACATCACCATGATGGATGATATTCAGTCACTCAATGAGGTTGTTGTGATTGGGTATGGTACTCAGAAGAAAAAGGAAATAACTTCTGCAGTAGTGAATGTATCAAGCGAGGACTTTATCCAAGGAGGCATGCGTTCCCCAATGGAACTGATTCAAGGAAAAGTAGCAGGATTGAACATTGTAAGAACACAGGGAAATAACCCTAATGGACCTACTAACATCCAATTGAGAGGTCTTAGCTCAGTGAAAGGTACCACTCAACCATTAATCGTAATCGATGGTATTCCTGGTGGAAGCTTGGATCTATTGCAGCAGGATGATATAGCTACTTTCGACGTGTTGAAGGACGGTTCAGCAGCAGCTATTTACGGTACTAGAGGTAATGCAGGTGTGATCTTGATCACTACCAAAAAAGGTAAATCAGGTCAGTCTAGATTTGATTATTCTACCTACGTGCAAAGAGAATATGTAGATAAAAGGCCTGAAAATCTTACTGCTTCTCAATACAGAGGCCTAATTGATCAGGGACTTATCGGTGAAGGAAATGATTTGGGATCTGATACCGATCTTTATCAAGAACTGATCAACAAGGATAATTTAAGCCAGTACCATAATTTTGCTGCCTCGGGTGGTGGAGAGAATACTACGTATAGAACTTCATTCTTTTTCAATGATGCTCAAGGTATTGCTGTTGAAAACAGCAGAAAGCAATATGGTGGAAGAATGAGTTTTACTCAAACCGGACTTAATGATCGTCTTACTATGGCGTCAAACTTAGCCACTACCTTCAGCAAAGCTAATTTGCTAGGCGGTAACACTGGCGATTTTGAGCAAGCTATACAAAGAAACCCTACAGCACCTATTTTCAATCCAAATGGAACATTTGTAGAAACGGAGGCTTACAATAACTACAATCCGCTTTCTAGATATGCTAATAGAACCTCTGAAAGAGATCAAATGAACCTTTCCGGTGATGTGAGATTGACTTTGGAAATTATGGAGGGCTTGACTGCATCTGCTTTTGGCGCTCATCAGCGCGTATCTTTTAATGACAGGTATTATCAGTCAAAAGATGATTTTGAAAACAGAGAATCATCTCAATTTAGAGAAACTGGCTATGCTTCCAAAAGCAATAATGCAAGTTGGAATAATACGTTCGAAGCTACTGTGAACTATAAGAAGATGATCAATATGGATCATTCGCTTGATTTACTTGCAGGATACAGCTACCAGTATTTCACCACAGAGAGTTTTAATGTAAACAACTCTGGATTTACTACAGATGGATTCCTTGATTGGAATTTAGGTGCAGGCTCAGCGATTAACAATACGCAATTACCTCGCCCAGGAATGGGAAGCTATAAAGATGACAACACGTTAATTGCGTTTTTTGGAAGAGCAAGTTATTCTTACCAAGAGAAGTATTTTGCACAAGCAACTTTAAGAAGAGAAGGTTCTTCCAAGTTCGGAGCAAATAACAAATGGGGTAATTTCCCTGCAGTCTCTGTAGGATGGGCAGTTTCAGAAGAGGGTTTTTTAAGCTCAAGCGAAGTGGTAAATAATTTGAAAATGCGTTTGGGTTACGGTGTTACTGGAAACCAAGGTATTGGCAATTATCTCTCCTTGGTGACATTGGGTACTGGTGGGGTTTATCCTCAGGAAGGTATCTACTACCAAACGTATGGAGCTGCAAGAAACCCAAATCCAGACTTGAAATGGGAAACCAAAAAAGAATGGAACTTAGGTTTTGACTTTTCGCTATTCAACAATAAGCTTACAGGCTCGCTAGATCTGTACGATAGAAAAACAGAAGATCTGCTTTATGATTACACAGCTCAGCAGCCTCCTTTCGTAAAAAGCAGCTTGCTGACAAACGTAGGAAGTATCAACAACCGAGGTGTGGAATTGTACTTGTCATCGAGAATCATAGATAAAAACGACTTCTCTTGGACAGTTGATTTGACTGCAAATACGCAGAGAAATAAGCTTAGCTCTCTTTCTAACGAAACCTTTACGATCTCTTGGATCGAGGACGGCGGACTTCCTAGCCCAGGTAATTTGGGTAATGCAATCCGTGTGGAAGAAGGTGGCGTAATCGGTAACTTCTACGGCAAGCGCTTTGCTGGATTTACTGAAGATGGAAAATGGCAGTTCTTCAAAGCAGATGGAACTATCGGTGGAGCTGGCGACATGAACTCTGAAGATTTAAGTGTGATCGGAAATGGTGTTCCTAAATATATGGCTTCTTTGAATAACACCTTCAGATACAAAGGTTTTGATTTAACCATTTTCTTTAGAGGAAAATTTGACTTTGATATCTTAAATACAAAGGACCTGTATTTTGGTAACAAGAGATGGTTGCCTAATAATCTACTTGAAAGTGCTATCACAAAGCATGATCAGTTAGATGATGACCCACAGTATTCTGATTATTACTTAGAAAATGGCTCGTTTGTAAAACTTGACAATTTGACTTTAGGATACAACTTCAAAATGAAGGGCAAATATGTAAGAAACCTACGTGTATATGGATCAGGACGTAATCTGATGACTATCACAGGTTATTCAGGAATTGATCCAGAACTTCAGGATGTAGGCTTTAACACCGGCATCGATGGAAGAGGATTCTATCCTAGAACAAAAAGCTTCACCCTAGGTCTACAAGTTGGATTTTAACTAAGAAGAAATCATGAAAAAATATTTCAATAAAATAGCTGCTGTCTTAACTCCCGTTGCACTTCTGACTACTGTCTCTTGCATGGATTTAGATGAGACAATCTACAGTGAATTATCAAAGGATAACTTCTACAACAATAAGGTAGAAATTATGCAGGGCGTACTGAGACCATTTACGCATATGCAAGCGTGGCTCGCTCCCACAGGACAAAATGGTTTTTATTTCCACGGTGAGTCTTCAGCAGATCAAATCGCCTGGCCACAAAAAGGTCGTCATGGTTATGATGGTGGAGATCACGTAAGATTGCATCGCCATGAATGGACCGATCAGGAACCTCGCTTAAGAAATGCCTGGTCACTAATGTGGGAAGGTCTAGGTTATGTAAATGCTGTACTCGAAGATTTAGAAAGTGTTGACTACAAAGCTGCTGGACTTACAGATGCAGAGATGGAATCCATCCTGTCTGAAGTACGTGTCATGCGTGCATACCACTACATGAGAATCATGGATATGTGGGGTAATGTTCCAATCGTAACTACTGTTGGTACTCCTGTCAATCCTCAAAACAACACAAGAGCTGAAGTATTTGCTTTTGTAAAAGAGGAATTGGAAGCTAACGTAGAAAAACTTCAGCCCCTATCTCAGGCATTGGTAGGTCGTGTATCCAAAGCTGCTGGTTATTCTATGCTCTCAGAGTTGTACCTCAACGCAGAAGTTTGGGCGGGCACAGCTATGTATGATGAATCAATCAAATATTCAGATAAAGTCATCAATGGTGATGGTGGTAGCCTAACTGGCAGCATGAGCTTAGACCCAAATATTCTAGGTCCATTTAGCAATCAGAATCAACTTTCTCCAGAAAACATCTTCCAATTTGCTTTTAGTCGCAAAGGTGGTTTTACTTTCGGTTGGGGTGGATTCTTCTCTGGATATGGCAATATGTCTAGAGCTCTTGATGTCACGTATAGTGGTTGGAATGCGTTCGTAGTTACTCCAAATGCATTTGACGCTTATGCTGAGAATGATTTGAGAAAGAAAAATTGGTTCTTATTTGGCCCACAGTATGATATTAAAACTGGAAAGCCTATCCTAGGCACTGAAGAATACGACGGTGAGCCACTAGTATATGTAAATAATATTCGTAGAAACTCAGAAGGAGCTACAGGTATAGGATCAATGACTGAAGGTGAAGAAAACTCGGGAGCTAGATTTCATAAGTATCGCTCTGGAATATCTGACGATCCAAACTATCAGGAAAATGATTATGTAATCTACCGACTTACAGAGATCTACTTCAATAAGGCTGAGGCAATCATGAGGAAAAATGGTGGAAATGCCAATGCAGAAGCGGTTGAGCTAATCAATGCATCGAAGAAAAGATCTTTCAGCGATTCAGATTGGGCAAATGCATCCTATTCTGCAGGAACACTAACTATGGATGAACTACTTGCTGAAAGAGGTAGAGAGTTTATATTTGAGGGCAAAAGAAGAACTGATTTGATCAGATTCGGAAAATTCACAACTGCTACTTGGTGGGATCACACAGCATCTGATCCTAACAAAGCATTATTCCCTATTCCTCACGTACAGATTTCTTTAAATCCTAACTTGACTCAAAACCCTGGTTATTAAGTATCAAACAATCTGGTAATTTTAAAGGAGTTTTGTGGGGAAGCATTTTTCTTTTCTGCAAAACTCCTTCTTTTGTATAAGCATTGTAACCTATCTGTAATAACTTAACACTTAAATTCACATGATTTTGAACAAACATGTAGGCTTGCTCACCGCTGTATTAGCTCTCCAGCTCGGTGTAGTGCAAGCACAACAAAATCCTATCAAGCTCGACTTAAATTCCTTCAATGGAAATAAAGGCAGCTGGACAGAAGTAGGGAAAGTCTGGGCTGATCCAGCAGTTCCCAATATGCTTCAATCTGCCACTGGCTCAAGCATTATAGCCAATCTTCCCTCTAAGAAAAAAGCGGGAGCTGACATCATTTCTTTAGAAAAATTCGGAGATGTGGATCTATCTTTGGAATACATGGTCGCTCCAGGATCTAATTCGGGAGTTTACCTTCAAGGAAACTATGAAATTCAAATCCTAGATAGCTGGACTACCACCAACACCAAACCAGGTGACAATGGGGGAATCTATCAGCGCTGGGATGAGAGCAAGCCGGAAGGTCAAAAAGGCTATCAAGGATATGCTCCTAGACAAAATGCTAGCAAAGCTCCAGGTGTTTGGCAAAAGTTGGAAGTGTCTTTTCAAGCGGCTCGTTTTGATGCTGCTGGTACAAAAACACAGAATGCTCGTTTTCTTTCCGTAAGACTTAATGGCGTCACAATCCACGAAAATCTTGAAGTTTACGGCCCTACTCGAGGTTCCATGTCTGGAAAAGATATTGCCGAAGGCCCCCTTAGAATACAGGGAGACCACGGAGCTGTAGCCTTCAGAAACATTGAAATCACTCCTTTCAATGCCAAAACTCCAACAGTTTCAAATGTAACTTTTGAAACTTTCCAAGGTTCATTTAACAACTTAGATGAGGTGGCAGGTAAAACTTCTGTTGCCAAAGGGTCTGTAGCTACCCTTAATGAAGTTCCAGTATCAGTATCCGACGTCAATTTGACCAAATACACTGCTGATCTTTCAGTAATAGAAGCTGGAGAATATGAAATCAGGCTTCAGGTACCTGGTGGATTAGCCGGTTTTGCTGTAGGAGGTGAAAGCATTTCCAATCTTTCAAACAACCAAATTAGAGTAAGAAAGCAGCTGAAAGCTGGAGCAAATCCAATCCAAATCATTGCTTCCAAAAATAGAAACTGGTCTGTCGATGGATTCAATTTGGCCATTTCTGGTCCAGGACTTAGAAGCACAAACCTCCTGGTTTCAGAAGCTGGTGCTTCCCAAGATACCGATCCAATTCTAGTAGATGCTGACGAAACGCCAGTTTTGCGTAGCTTCCGTGACTATCCTGGATCAAAAAGATTGAGTCACGTGGTATCAGTTGCCAGCAAGGAGCAGGTGAACTACGCATATGACATGGAAACTGGCACACTGATCCAAGTATGGAGAGGTTTGTTTTTGGACGCTACTCCTATGTGGAATAGCCGTGGAAATGGCGTTTCTGTGCCTAGAGGTACCCTAATCAATTTAAGTGCTCCAGCTGTAAATGCAGTTGGTAGTGATTACAGTGCTTCGAAAGAATTCAGAACCAAAGGATATCAATTGAAGAACGGTTCAGAAGAGATCATTTTCTCCTACCTGCTTGGTAGCGAAACGGTAAAAGATGAGATCAAAGTATTGGATTCAGGTAAAGGAATCAGAAGATCTGTCACAGGCATCAGCAATGGATTTTACAAAGTAGCAGCAGGAACTGAGATCCAAAAAATCAACAAGGGTTACTACTTATTGCCTGAAACGGGTGTTTATCTAGAATACGACGAGGCAACTTACGGAGCTCCAGTGACCCATAACACTGACGGTAAACCTGGTATTTTCTTGCCTTCAAAGGGAAACATCTCTTATAATCTTCTCTTTTAATCCTAGGACTACGCAAAGATGAAAAATATACTAAAGAATAAATTCACAAAAATTGCATTTGGGCTAGCAGCTGTTATTCAGCTGATACCTGGGCAAGTGGATGCACAGGAATCCCCAAAAGAAGAGGATTTCTTTAAAATAATGAGAGTTACCGCACCAGAGGGAACACTTCTGGAAGTTGGTGGCTTGACTGTTTTACCTAACGGTAATCTCGGTGTTGCCACTCGTAGAGGCGACGTATATATTGTAGAAAATCCAACTAGCTCTAAGCCTTTCTTCCGAAAATTTGCTTCTGGACTTCATGAGATTCTAGGTCTACATTACGAAGATGGTGCATTTTATATGGCACAAAGAGGCGAGCTAACCAAACTGGTTGACACGGATCAAGACGGTACAGCCGACCTGTTCGAAACAGTTTACGCTTGGCCTATTTCGGCTCACTACCACGAGTATAGCTTCGGCCCAAAAGTAGGTCCTGACGGCTCATTCTTCGTTTCTGCAAACGTTGCTTTTGGCGATCAGGAATGGTGGAGAGGCGAAAGTCGTGTGCCAATGCGAGGCTGGATCATGAAGATCAATCGTGACGGTACCATGGAACCTTATGCAACCGGAATGAGATCCCCAGCTGGATTAGGAATGCTTGGTGATAAATTGGTATACACTGAAAATCAAGGGGATTACATGGGTTCTGGTGGGCTTTGGTTCATTGATAAAGGCGATTTTACCGGTCATCCAGCAGGATTGGCTTGGACAGGGCGTCCTGATTCTCCTTTGAAACTTACTACTGAGGAATTCAATAAAGTTGTTGATCCACAGAAAAACCCAAATGGAACTGGTGGCTTCTCTAAACCGGAGAACGTAATTGATGCTCCCTACATCACCATGGCTCAAGCGAAAGAGAAGATACCGGCATTGAAGTTACCAGCAGTTTGGTTGCCGCACGGAATTCAAGGGATTTCTAATGCAGAGCCAATCTTGATTCCTGAAGGAACTTTTGGTCCTTTCGCAGGTCAGGTTTTGATCGGTGATCAGGGACAAAGTAAAATCATGCGTGTCATCTTGGAGGAAGTAAACGGTGTGATGCAAGGCGCTTCTATTGATTTCAGATCTGGCTTCCAGTCAGGTATTCTTAGAATGGCTTGGGCTCCAGATAAGTCTTTATTTATCGGAGAAACCAACCGTGGTTGGGGTTCAGCTGGTGAAGCAAATGAAGGTTTGCAACGCTTAGTTTGGAATAACAATATTCCATTTGAAATGAGAACTGTTAAAGTTCAGCCTGATGGATTCTTAGTAGAATTCACCAAACCGGTCGACAAAGCTTCTGCTGAAAATTTGAATTCTTATGCTGTAGAAAGCTTTACTTATAAGTATTTCCCTGTTTATGGCAGTCCTCCTGTTGACAACAAAACTCTGAAAATAATAGGAGTTGAAGTGGCAGCAGATGGCATGTCTGCTAGAATTGCTGTTGATGGTTTGAGAAAAAACTACGTGCATAAGCTAACACTTAACGGAGTTCGTGCAGTAGAAGGAAGTTTTTCTTTGGTGCACCCTGAAGCGTATTACACCTTGCATAACATTCCAGCTGGGAACAAAATGATAATCAAACTCACACCAGCTAAAGAGCCAGCAAAGCAAGTAGCCGCCACCAAAGTAGTTCCAGCTAAGGCTACATCTGTTGCCTCTGCAATTCCTACTGATATAGAGATCAAAGCAATTTTGGCTAATAATACCTGTTCTGCTTGCCATATGAAGGATAAAAAAGTAATCGGACCATCTTATGAAGATGTGGCGAAAAGAAGATATTCAAATGAGAAAATCGTTGAATTGATTTACAATCCACAGCCTCAAAACTGGCCTGACTATGCTACCCCTATGCCGCCAATGGCACAGGTATCCAAAGAAGATGCGATGAAAATCGCGAAATGGATCAACTCTTTGAGATAAGAATAGCTATCGGTTTTCGGACTATAACTTTACAAAAAGGCTCAGTGATTTATTCGCTGAGCCTTTTTTTTGTTTTACCTATACGCCATGCATGGCCTATGGAGAACATACATAGACTTGCTGTTAGACACTTTTTCCAAAGTTCAAAATTTTGAAAAAGTTGGACGCAACAAATACCATTTATATAAAGGAATTCCATTCCTGACAAAAACAAACAATCTTTGCTTTCTTCCTTTTTCTAAAAGTAATACCCTTTTCCGCTATGAAAAAAATCTTACTATCCCTAGCTATTTTGGCTGCAGGCTTATACTCTTGTTCTCCAAAAATAGGCTCAATCATTAACGTATCTGAAGTAGAGCGAATAGAGAAAATCTTATCTGCAGATGATATGAGAGGAAGAGCACTTTTCTCACCAGAACTGGACAAGGCTGCAGAGTTTATTGCTGGGGAGTTCCAGAAGAGCGGGCTAAAATATTTCGGTGAAAATGATTCCTACTTGCATTCGTTTTCCATGATCCAAACAACTCCTACAGCAATCAGTGGCAGTCTAGATAAGGAAGCATTGAGTCTTAGCAACGTAATTATCAATAGCACCTCAGCTTCACTTACTGCCAATTCTTTAGCGAATTACGAAGTGGTAAAAGTAGGAAAGGATGCCAATTTCAATCAGTTGGCAACTCCCGCATTTCGCTCAAAGAAAAATATGCTCGTTCTGATCGATCCTTCACATGCTACTAGTTATGCTAGACTGACCAGAAATGCAGGTAGAGCTAAATTCCCTTCGGAGTACTCACAGATATTTATTCTGACAGAGAATTTAGATCCAAAAGCAATCGATCTAAAAGTCACTAATAACGTCAAAGAGCAAAAGCTACAGAATGTTGTGGGTGTAATTCCAGGTAAATCTCTAAAGGATGAATACGTGGTTTTTGGTGGACACTACGACCACATCGGCATAGGCAAATCTGATGCAAACAATGATAGCATCTACAACGGAGCAAATGACAATGCTGCAGGAACTACTGCGGTGATGATGCTAGGAAAATATTTTAATTCCCTAAAAGACAACGAACGAACTCTGATTTTTGTAGCATTCACAGCGGAGGAATCAGGAGGATTTGGAGCTACATACTTCTCTGAGCAGCTAGATCCAGACAAGGTTGTTGCCATGTTCAACATAGAAATGATCGGTACAGAAAGTAAGTGGGGAACCAACTCAGCTTATATCACAGGTTTTGAAAAGAGCTCCATGGGAGAAATACTTCAGAAGAATTTAACTGGCTCAAAATTTCATTTCGAGCCAGATCCCTACCCTAAGCAAAATTTATTCTACAGATCTGACAACAGAACTTTGGCAGCCTTGGGAGTTCCAGCGCATACAGTTTCCACTGCCAAAATGGAAGAAGCACCAAACAACGAGCCGAATTACCACCAAGCAAGTGATGAGATCGGCACGCTAGACATGGTAAATATGACCGAAGTAATCAAGGCAATCGCCCTAAGCAGCAAAACCATCATCAGTGGTGAAGACACACCGACGAGAGTAGAGAAATTGGATTGATTTGGTAGGGGCGAATAAACATTCGCCCTTTTTTTTATTATTGGGCGAATTATGAATCAGGCGGAGCAAATTCAACCTCGTCAGGGTCGCCGTTTCTACGCTTAGTTTAGATATTTTGAAATTCCTTCGATTTCAGTTCTGAACACAGTAACTTGGAAGAAATCCAAGGATATTTAATTCCTTTAGATTCGAGTCAAGCGCTACAGTTAAATGAACATCGAAACCTCCCTATTAGTAGAAATTTTCAGGGACATTACTCTTCCAAAAGAAGCCTGTAACCTGATTGCAGAGAAATTTGAGAGAATCAGTCTGAAAAAAGGTGATACTCTTTTACACGCTAATGAGATAGTGCACAATCAATATTATGTTTGTGATGGTTGTCTGAGAACGTTTTTCATAGATCATTCTGGTAAAGAGCACACCTTACAGTTTGCTATCAAAGACTGGTGGATAAGTGATTACACCGCATTTTTTACTACCTCGAAAGCCGTTATGACTATTGAATGCATTCAGGACGCAACTGTCTACAAAGTGTCCCGAACCAGCATGGAGAGCCTTTATGATGAAATCCCTCAACTAGAGACTTTTTTCAGAAAAAAAATGGAAAAGGCTTTTGCCGCTTTCCAAAAAAGAATCCTTTCTAGCCTTTCCTTCACAGCAAGAGAAAGATACTCTTCATTTATCAACACCTATCCTTTTATAGAACAAAGTGTAAAAAACTATCATATTGCATCCTATTTAGGCATCACTACTGAAAGCCTGAGCAGAATCCGAAAAGAAATTTCACAGTAGTTTTTTATTACCCTACATCAATTTTTTTGATAGGCGATACACCTAATTTTGCTATTGTAAATTTCACATGAATGAAAAAGTTATCCTTTCTAATAAATGGAATCGGCTTACTATCAGCATGTAGAAATAACACATTCAACAGCAAAAGAGTTGAATAGGATATCATCACTAAACCATAAAACAACACAACTATGAAAAAGGTATTATTTGTATTAACGAGTCATGACGAATTGGGAAATACTGGGGAGAAAACAGGATTTTGGATTGAAGAATTTGCAGCTCCATATTATTTGCTCAAAGATAAAGGAGTAGACATTACCATAGCTTCACCAAAAGGTGGTCAACCTCCTATCGACCCTAAAAGTGAATCTAAGGATTCACAAACACCAGCCACGGTGAGATATTATGGGGATAAAGAAACTCAAGACATTTTGTCGAAAACAATTAAACTAGCAACCGTTAATCAGGCTGATTATGATGCGGTATTTTATCCAGGAGGTCATGGTCCATTGTGGGATTTGGCAGAAGACAAAAACTCAATTGCTCTAATTGAAGCGTTTTACCAAAATAATAAAATGGTAAGTGCGGTATGTCATGCACCTGCTATTTTCAAGCACACAAAAAATGTAGATGGAACCCCTTTGGTCAAAGGCAAAAAAGTTACTGGATTTACCAACGGTGAAGAAGATGCTGTACAATTAACAGATGTGGTGCCATTTCTAGTAGAAGACATGTTGAAATCAGCCGGCGGGATTTACTCCAAAGGAGATGACTGGGCATCGTATGCTGTAGAAGACGGATTGCTCATTACGGGGCAAAACCCTGCTTCATCAGAACTTGTCGCTGAAATGCTTTTAAAAAGGCTGGAGAAATAGAGTTTCTAAGGGTAAGAATCAAAACTGATTCTTACCCTATTTTTTTCTGTAAAAATACGGGGCAGTCCGCTTGCTACTAATTTCTATCGCATGGGATTGCGTCCTTAATAGTTTCGGTAAGTTTTACAGAAAGCTTAAAGACGATTTACTCGTCAACAAATAAGCCCTATTGGATGTATTACTTATAGTCAAAGTTATTTGGCACCATACCCAAGCTCCCTAGAAAATCCTTGCTGGCTGCAGAAGTATTGTAATCATCATTTTCTCTCCTGTAAACTTTTTCTATGACTTTGATAAAAGGAGACTTATGATCAGAGTAAATCAAATAATTGATGGTCATCAGCGCCAAGTGCTTATCGCTACTTAGAACATGCTTTTTAAGCAAGTCAGCAGCATCCCCATTTTGATTCATTTCATATAAAACCGCGGCCAAAGTGATCGCAGCTGGAGGATAAGTATCATCCAAACTTGCTGCTATCCTATCTGTAAAAGGTAAAAGCAACTCTTTCTCTTGAGACCTTAAGCCAAGTGCTGCCCAGTAGCGTTCGATATCATTTTCTGATTTTAAAAAATCCAGTTGTTGAAGGATTATCTTTTCGCCTTGTAAGCCAGCCAACTTTGCCACGTTGTATATATCCTTAATTGGATATCGAGAACTTTCCTGTCGAAATTCATAAGGTGTAGAAACTTTTGATATCCGCTCCAATTCATATTCCGGCAGGAATAATACATCCTTACTCTCAATAATATGCGACTCTAGCGCAGTTCGCATTTTTTCAACCAAGGCTTTGTGTTGCTGTTGATCGATCAAGTTATTTGTTTCCCAAATGTCATTTTCTATGTCATAAAGCACCTCAGGGGAACGTGGCTCAAAGAGGCTTTTTTGCAAAGGATTCAAAACATCATTTTCATAATCTCTCCTCATAAGCTGCTTGATCTCCCCTATCTCCATGTATCTGATGTATCGGGCCTCAGGCATAAATGGCAGATAATTTCTCGAATAAACATACCTTCCATCAGTCACTGTACGCACCATATCTATCCCATTATCAGAGCGATCGGATGAAATAAATAGCTTGTCTACTTCATCATCCCGAGTATCTCCAAGTAGGACTCTGCCTTTTAGATATCCAGGTACTTTTTCACCGACTAAACTAATCAAGGTAGGTGCAAGATCTTCGAAGCTCAGGAGTTCATCTGTGCTTGTACCGATTTTCCAAGGGGACAGATGAGCATATTTTGGTGGAAACCAAATCGTAAAAGGCACACGATAGCCGAAGTTGATCCCATTGGTTTTCCCTCTTGGCATTCCTTCTCCGTGATCGGCAAAGATGAAAATGATGGTTTCATCCAACAAGCCATCAGCTTCAAGTCTGCCAATGAGTTCTCCAATTCTATTATCCGTAAGCTTAATACTATTGTAAACTCTCGCCATCTGCTTTCTCATCTCCGGACTATCCCGGTAGAATGGTGGCATTTCAAACTCGCTTTCTCCTATTCGATCTTCTTCCGGCAACTGATTCAACACCTCCTCCAAGTACCAATCATAGGGGTTGGTCATTGTTCGAGACTGGTGAGATTCATTGTAATTGAAAACTGCGAAAAACGGTTGCTCATCCTCTCTATCCCACCATCCAGCTTTGCCAGAACTTTCATTCCATGCTTCAGCAATGAATGCTTTCTCGTTGGCGACATTGTAATCCGTCTTGCTATTATTCGTTGTGTAGTACCCTGCCTGTTGCAAATAATAAGGAAACCCTTTGATATCCGATGGAATTGCGTAGTTACTTCTATGATTCCCAGTTCCCAATTCATAGGTTTTCACTCCCGTGATAATGGCCGTTCTGCTTGGTGAACAAACTGTCCCGGTGGAAAATGCATTGGTGAACTGCACGCCCTCCTTGGTAAACTTATCCATCACCGGTGTGCTGGCATTTTCGTTCCCATAACTACCTATAAACTGCGGAGAAGTATCTTCTATGGTGATCCAGAGGATATTCGGCTGCTGCGCAAAAGTGCTCAAACAAGTAAATAGGAATGCGAATACTACTGAGTTAAAAAACTTCATTTCGGGCTTTTGCTAATTTTTTAAAGATACTTGTATGTGTTTTCAGACCGAATTTAAAAGGAGTTAAAGCTGTCCTCCACAGGTTTACCTCTCCAGCTTTTTGGCATATCCAGTCCCAAAATCCAAGCGATAGTAGCACCTGTATCGTAGGTCATAATCAGGTCTTTGATTTCATGATTTACTTTCACACCTGGCCCAGAAATTACCCAAGGAATGTATATTTCATCCAGTGATTTCCCACCATGGCCTTTGTTCACGCCCCCATGATCGGATGAAAGAAGTATGATGGTATCATCCGTCTTGCCAGCTGCCGAAATAGCATCTATTAGCTGACCGATTTTAGCATCGACGGTTTCCAACTCTTTGTAATATTCTGGGGTATCGTGACCGATGTTATGTCCCACACCATCAGGTTCGCTGAGATGTAAAAACATAAATGTTGTTTCTCCTTTATTAATAACTTCTATGGCTTTGGCAATATTAAGTTCTTCTGACTCGCTATTATGTACCAAATCAATTGCCTCTTGCTCTACCAAATACCCGATTCCTTCCCAGGTAAAAATTACAGCAGTTTTAGCAATTGGAATTTGATCTCTGATCAGCGAAAAAATAGATGGGAATATGCCATACTTGGTAACTTCATGCGATAGAATTTCTGGAGTCTTGCTACCCCATTCGGTAAAACCATGCGCCGTAGGACCAGCGCCCATAAGCATAGATGCCCAGTTCACAGCACTTGAAGAAGGCAACACTGTTCTCGCCTCCATGGAATATGATCCGCTTTCCATCAGCTTGTTCAGGTTTGGCATAGTTGCCTTCGGAATGGCATAGGAACCTAAGCCATCAAAACCAATCAGGATCACATGTTTGGCTTTATTGACTTGGGTGATCCCTTCATTTTGAAAAGCAAAAATTAGAAATAGGCAGACGATAAAAAGACGTTTCATGGATAATTTGAGCAAAACTGATAGGGTAAAGATTTAATTAAAGACCGATAATAGGGAATATTATGATTTATAGAAAATAGGCTAGCTTTTTTAAACTGAAATGAAGTTTAAAATTTAGCTTAAAAATCATTTCATGGTTTTGGCGAACTGTCATCTTCCCGATTGACATCAAACCAGGCTAAACGGGAAAAATTTATTGTTATCTTTTACCTCAAATTAAATCCTGAAGTAAAAAACGTGTCGCATCTAGGATGCTGTTTCCATGATTGGATATGCAATTCTATGCGAACTCTGTTTTCTATGTGGTTAAAAAAAATAACCCTCGATCCCAATAATTTCCGGGACCGAGGGTGTCATATGGATTATGACATTGGAGATGTATATCTAATTCTAATCAAATAAATCGGATGATTCATACGGGCTATTTTCCCCAGTGAAAAAAGAACCATCAATAAATCGGTGGCTTATTCCAGCATCCCGCAGCTCCATCACATCATGATCATCAAGATTGATTTCGGATGAGGCCAGATTGCCTTTAATCCGATCTTTGTTCACTGACTTCGGGATCACAGCAATATCTCTGGCCATAGACCACGCAATCAGAACTTGCCCTACTCCCACCTTGTGCTTGTCTGCAATCTCTTTTACCACTGGATCCTCCAGCAATTTCGGGTCATTGGCATGTTTCTCCGCTCTAGAATCTGGAGAACCTAGGGGTGAATAAGCTGTCATCAAGATGCCATGTGCTAAGCAAAAATCCACCAAACCCTCCTGTGGCAAATAAGGTTGCATTTCTACCTGATTCATTTCTGGTTTTTGCCCTCCTACTTTAAATACCTCATTAAGTTTATTCTGATTGAAATTTGAGACACCAATATGCTTGGCCAATCCCTTTTCCTTAACAGCTTGCATCGCCATCCAAGTCTCTCCAATCGGAACTTCGTCATAGGTGTAAAAATCTTCTCTCTCCTTCGGAAAACCTACTTCGGCTTTGAAAGCAATCGGCCAGTGGATCAAATACAAATCCACATAATCCAACTTCAGATCTGAAAGTGATTTCTGCAAAGCAGGCAGTACCTGATCTTTTTTATGTGAATTATTCCAGAGTTTGGAAGTGACGAAAAGCTCTTCCCGCTTCACCAATCCTTCGTCTATTGCTTTTGCGATCCCTTCTCCTACTTCATTTTCATTTTGATAGACTGCTGCACAATCAATGTGGCGATATCCAGCCTCAATAGCCCAATAAACAGCCTGGCTAACTTCACCAGGATTGCTTTTCCATGTACCCAATCCTATGATTGGAAGTTTATCTCCATTCTTGAAACTTAAGTTTTTCATGTCTCTAAAAATTTTTATTAATGATTGATAATAACTACAACCGTCAATCTGTGGATTTAATTCTGTCGCTTTCTTAAATATTTTTTGAACCTATTCATCACCCAAAGATGAATTTTAGCTTGTGTATTCACATAAATCAGCCAAGGCAGTCTCGGTACAAATTCATGTATAGCAGTGATAATATATTTGTTATTTAAAACCCCGCGAAACTCCAACCATCCGTGTTCAAAGTTCTTTACTAACCAACCTCCAGAAATGTAAAACAGCTGTCTATTATCTTCACTTCGATCTGGAATCAGCGTCAATTGAAGCATGGGCTTCTTGCTCCAGAGCATGTAAAACACGATTTCTCCAGTTTCCAGCATTTCTCCATTGATCCAAAACTTGAAGAATGTAGGCAGCCAAATGTTGTAGCGTTTAGCTACCCAAGTTGCCGAATTCCCTTGAGGATTAGCCATCCGTTGGATGCTTCTTACTGTATTCTTAATTTTATCTTGCGGAAAAAAGCTTGGATTTTCAAGGGTAATTTTCGAATCCAATGCTTCTCTGACAGACTCTTTATAAGTCAGATAGTCGATCTTCATTTCACGAAATTTAAGCTCCTCAGAAACTGTCAGCGTATGTTTGAGACTTTCAACCAAAGGTGAAACTAGCTGCGGTGGCGATTCACCAAAAAGCCCAACCCACAGTTTGGAAAGACCTAAAGAGAAAACCGGAACGGAAAAAACCAGTCGCTTCTTTCCCATTTCCTCAGCAGTGATTTCCAACATTTTCCGATAGGAGATTACCTCAGGATTTCCTATTTCTATAGCTTTCCCATATACATTCTCATTGGCCACGCAGGTATCAATGATATCCAATGTATCACGAAGAGATATAGGTTGAGTCAAAGATTCTGTCCATTGAGGACACATAAGAACCGGTAAATTTTTCACCAGATTCTTGATCATATCAAAGGAAGATCCTCCTGGCCCAACTATAATCGATGCTCGAATAGCAGTAAGTTTAGCAGACATTGATCCCAACGTTTCCTCCACTTCCAAGCGACTTCTCAAGTGTCGAGATAGGATCTCCCCGGATTCTTTAGGCAAAAGTCCTCCCAAATAAATGATCTGCTTGACTTTGTTCAGATGAGCAGCACGACAGAAATTATCGGCTAGAAGTAAATCTGTATCTTCAAAACTCCCTTGATTCAGACGGGTGGATGCATTCATGGAATGCACTAAGTAAATTGCAACATCCACTCCTTTTAAAACCTCTACAGTGCTCGAGATGGAATATAATTCAACCTGCTTCCAAGTCACTTCAGGATAGGGATTATCCTTTACCTTCTTTCGGCTCAGCGCAATGATATTGTACTTATGCCGAAATTGATAAATGAACCAACGCCCAACATATCCTCCCGCTCCAGCGATAGCGATAGTTGGTTTGGAAACAGTAATAGGTTGATCAGTTAATTCCATATGATAAGTGCTTAACTAACCAACCTATTTATTGGTATTGATGTTTAGAAATAGACTATTTTTCTTGTGCTTTTCTTAATCCTTCGGTAGTTGTAAAATACTTAACAATCATGTTTGGCACTTCCCAAGATGGCATATTCTTATTGGTAAAATACTCCAAATACTTCTCTGTTACCTGCGCGAAGTGTGCCTCATGACCATTGTGATATTCTGTAGGAATCAAAACCTTATATTTACCAGGACCTGTTTTCTCCAAATCAAGTCCAGGAAAACGATTCTGAAGCTTCTCTTTAATCAGGGCAGTCAACGCTTCGTCCTGATCATCCAGAAGCTCTACATATAAAGTAGCAACATAACCTTCTGCTTCTCCTTGCTGAATGATCAGATTTGCTTTGGTGCCACGCATCATACTATAATGCGTGTCTGCAGCTCCTTCTGGTGCTTGATAATTCCAGATCACGCTCACTTTTGAATGCACACCTTTCAGCGTATAATTCATCTCACCGTTACTGTTGACGCTTAGTTTATTGTCAGTTACGTATTTCTGCAAGAAATCAGAGAACTCAGCTTTTCCAGTCACCAATTTGAACTGCTCTAGATCCATATCTGTGGACCATAGCTTTGCTGTCAACATTTCCACATCAGTAGTATCCAATGTCACATTAGGAAATGCTTCCCACTGAATTAAATCCACCAAGTGAGTTGTCACATCCACTATTCCAGTGCCTTCTATATCGGTATCGAAAAACCAATCTGGTCTTACCAGAGGATTTCCAGACACGTATTTAAAGAAATGATGAATTGACTCTTTGGTAATCGCTGGATTCTCTAGGGTTCCTTTTTCCAATTCTCCAAAAACGGCAGGATCTAATGATAGCTCCTTCTGCAAAATCGTACTGATCTCAAATCGCTCCGTCATGATGTCATAAAGCAGCAGATCCTTTTTGCCGGCTTCTTCGAAGGTCTTTACCAATTTCTGAAACCCACTTTTATTAATCACTAAAGGCTTATCCGCATATACATTGATTCCATTGGAAATCGCCGCAGAGATGTAATCGATTTTGCGATCATTTTTCCCGGCCACCATCATCACATTTCCCGGCTTAGATGAGATCATTTTTTCCAAATAATCATCCCCTGTACTTACTTGTAAATTCCAAGCAGTGGGAACTTCTTCACGCTGATTGTAGCCAGAGAGACGAGTCATGTAGTCTTTCAGTTCTGCCCCTTCAGGAGCAAAAACATATACCGTAGAATCCACCTGGGGATACATGGATTTGTGAATTAGACCTGCGTGAAAATGCCCTGGATCTAGGGACATAATCGTAATCGCCGCAGAAGATTCAGGAGCTTGATTCACATTTTCTTTGTTATCGCAGGAAAGTAATATTCCTGCTGCTATAGCTACTAGAGCAGTATTTTTCAAAATATTCTCGTATTAAATTTTAATATGATTTGTACCATAGGGTGCTCTCTGTGGTCTTCCCAACATAGCGTTTGCTTCCGCATCGCCAATGAATTGCTCCTTGCTGGCATCCCACTCTAGCTTTCTACCTAGCTTCATAGAGATATGCGTCACTAGACAAACTGAGCAAGAACGATGACCTATTTCTACTGGAGAAAGCAATTCGTTATTTCCCTGAATTGCTCCTAGCCAGTTGCCATGATGCTCAGTACTTCTAGTCAACTGAATCTCGTCAGGACCGATCACAGATTTCAAAATCTTAGGATCTGAAGCATCCAACGCCTTGGCACTATTGCCTTGGGCAACTGGATCAGAGGAAGAGGCTACGTAGCTGCCACGAGACACCCAAATCCATCCTTCGGTACCTTCATAGCGAATACCATTAGGATAGCTACCACCTGAGTACATAGTGATACCATTGTCATATTCCGCTTTTGCGTAGAAATCGCCATGCACATCCCAAAGTCCTGAATGAGGAAACTCAGCTACTGCCTGGATATATCTAGGCCCTGTCAATTCGGTATCCATTCCCCAAGCCGCTGAATCGTAATGATGCTGACCCCAGCCAGTAATCATCCCAGCACCAAACTGCTCTCTTCTAAGCCATCCCGGTCTGTCATATCCAGTTGCTGGATGAACTCCGATTTCTGTATAAGGAACTTCTGGAGTAGAACCCAACCACATGTCATAATTCAAGTTCTTAGGAATAGGCATTGGAGTTGCTTCTGGTCCAGCTGGATCTCCTGGAAGACCAATCTTCACGGTGTGAAGTTTTCCTATTCTACCGTTTCTTACAAGCTCGGCAGCATATCTAAATTGCTCACTGGAGCGCTGCTGGGTACCAAGTTGAAGTACGGTTCCTGATTTTTTCACTGCATCTACCAATTGTCTTCCCTCTCGGATAGTAAGAGAAGTTGGCTTTTGGACATAGACATGTTTTCCTGCCAAAGATGCTTCCATCGCTGGCTGCGAATGCCAGTGATCTGGTGTACTGATTACGATTGCATCGATATCCTTATTCTCAAGCATATCCTTGTAGTCAGCATATTGCTTGACGTCTAGGTAAGCTTGTCCCATTTTCTTGGTGTAATAATTCTCCACCAGTTTTTTACCATCTGCCATGCGATTACTATCCAGATCAGACACCGCGATGATTCGTGCAATGTCATGCTGCATCACTCCTGGCAAATCATGGTCACGTGCTATTCTACCGCAACCAATTTGACCTATATTGATTTTATTACTAGGTGCATTTTTTCCAAAAACTGAAGAAGGAACAATGGTTGGAAAACCGATTGCTGCACCTGCTAAGGCGCTGTTCTTAATAAATTCTCTTCTTTTCATCTTTCTTAGGGGGTTAATTAATTAAGGGTTTCTTTTTGTTATTGACTTCTTCTTCGGCAATATGAGTTAACTAAGCGTATTTGAAATAATAATAATTTCAAACTCATTTTACAAAAGCAGACCAATAGGCATTTGCTTCTGCAGCAGTCATCTCACCGTCGAAGACAATCATTCGGTATTTAAGTGTGTAGCGTTGGTTGGGGAGTAGCTCCCAAGAGTCATGGCGGATCGGAGTAAATTCGATAAAGACGTTTCCAATCCCATCATAATTATTTTCTGGCCAAACTCGAAGTGGTTCAGGATGAGATTTATTCGTATTGTGGCTAAGGAAGAGAATGCCGCTTTTGCCAGATGCATCGTCAGTATCTCCCTGCACTATGATCCATTTGGTATTTGTGCCATCTGCGGTTTTTCGAGTATCTCCATCAGCAGTCAAAATGCTGCTATTTTCAGTTCCCCATTTCTCAGTGGCACGAAAGCCAATTCCTCCACCATAACGGTAGTCATCAAGCAAAATACCTCCTGGGATTGCAGTCTCAATAGTAGTAGTGTAATCCACCATATATCGACCTTTATCAGTTGGTTTTACTTTGATGCGAAGATCTTCAGCTATAGCAATACGCTCCGACTCAGGAGCTTTCAGATCGAGATGATTCTGCCTTACGTTGAGCTCTGCTGCACCCCCAGCTTCCTTTTTAGAAAGCACATGAGAAAAGTCCACTCTACCCTTTTGATCACCTAGATTCCAGAAGTCAACTTCTCTCCCACTAATAGTTGCTCTTGTCCAAGGACCCCAGATTCCGTAGTGATGGTAATGGTCTTTTGGTTGAATTCTGGTAAGAACCTGTCCTGATGGGGACTTTAAAGGATGAATAAATCCAGATTTTGCAAAATCTTTTTTGATGCCTTCTGGGACGTCTGCGACGACAGTTTGATAGCTTAGAACTGACTGATTACCAATTACGAAATCAATTCCGTTAGTTGTCTCTTTAAGGGTTACTTTTTGAGCAAAAGCTACTACCATTAAGCACTGATAAACAGCTAGTACGCAGAAAATTCTTTTGAATATCATATAAAAATCAGGTTATTAGGATCGAATTTTAAAGATAGAGAAACTAAAAGAATGACTAACCCCATTTATCCAAATACCCCATGAAGAAGATTATTATCTACGGAATCGTTTTCCTAACAAGCATCAATTTTGCTCTTGCGCAAAACCCAAAGGAGATTCCATTGGATCAGGCCTGGAAAGACAAAATCACGGAACTAGCTCCGGACAAAGCCACTTTCCCATTTAAAAAGAAAAAGAAAATCTTGGTGTTTTCTATGCACACAGGTTTTTGGCATTGGGTAAACCCACACACTTCGGCGATGATTCAGATTATCTCCGATAAAAGTGGAACGTTTGAAGTGACTACCAGTACAGACATCGCCATGATGGAAGCTGATAAGCTAAAGGAGTTTGATGCAGTGGTATTTAACAACACTAACTCAAAGCCGCAATACAGAAATCTATTTGTTGACAAAATCAGTGAAGACACTTCTTTAGACAGTGTTACAGTATGGGCTCAGGCGAATAAATTGGAGCAAAATATCATCAATTATGTGAAAAAAGGCGGAGGAATCCTACTTGTACATGGTGGTGACACGATGCTAAATAATTCTGCTGAGTTCTCCAAACTAACTGGCGGTAGCTTCGATTACCACACCAAGCAGCAGGCTTTCCAAGTGAGAATAGTGGATGCTTCACATCCTTTGACCAAGTCACTTCCAGCCGATGGTTACAATCACGTTGATGAGCCGTATTTCTACAAAGGCGCCTACGATAAGCTGGATTTCCATCCTTTGACATATTTCAACAATGCGGAAATTGAAGGTCAGAGAAAGGGACAGGAGAAAACTTCAGGTAAAACTTATGTCTCTTGGATCAGAAAAGAAGGTAAAGGAAGAGCGATGTATATCTCTACTTCTCACAATGCCCATAGCTTCGAAAACGCAAACATTTTAGCTTACTTCTTGGATGCACTTCAGTATGTAGCTGGAGATGTGAAAGTGGATGAGACGCCTATTGGGAAGTAAAAGTTAAAACGTAATAGGTAAAAAGTAAGTAGTGAGAAGCATGAAGAACTGCTTCTCGCTACTTTTTTTTATTTTATAACGCTTGAATAAAAAGACATTTCGAAGAAAACGTTTTCGTACAAATGGGCACAACTCCCTTTTAGTTTTAAAAAACTTGGATAATGTAATTATCCGGACAAATCTCTGGGAAATTAAAAAACCATAAATCCCTAAGCTTTCTTGACAAACTCACTTTTCAGCGCCATAGAGCCAAATCCATCGATCTTGCAATCAATGTTGTGATCACCCTCTACTAGTCGAATACTCTTCACTTTAGTACCTGCCTTGATCGGTTTAGGTGCTCCTTTTACAGGTAGATCTTTTATGATGGTCACTGAATCACCATCAGCAAGCAAGGCTCCATTGGAATCTTTGACTACTAAGCCTTCGGCTACTTCTTCTTGAACTTCGCCGCGAGTCCACTCAAAACTACATTCTGGACAGATCAGTTTCTCATCTAATTCATAGCCATAAGGCGAGTTACAAGCGGGGCAAGGTGGTATATTTTCCATGTCGCGAAGGTAAGGAAAAAGTAGAAAGGCGGGAAGCAACTATTTTCTATAACAATTATTCCAAAGCTTGTCCATAGTAAAAGAAGACTAAATCTGGCTACTCACCCAAGGAATTCCTATCAAAAAATACTGGTTCAGAATCTTTTGAAAACATACTGGATCTTTTTGTAAAACTTTCAAAATTAACTCTGGAATAGTTTTTCCAGCGCAATTTTTCGCTGACTCTAGCCATACTTCTGAAAGCAATTTATTATCCTGTGTATCCACTTTTTCAGTACTTGCGAAGATGCATTTTGTAGCACCACTTTGGTACCAGGCCAGTGCAATATTCTCTGGATATTCCCTTTCCAATGTAGTGCATGTAAACCATAGGGTAGAATTAAGAGGTTTGGTACATCTGTACGTCAGGAGCTCTGATGTGTGCAGATGGCCATAGCCGCGCAACTTATCCCCTTCCCCGTGTCCCCAATACACCCAATTACCTCTCATCTTAGAAATTGCTGGCAAAATATCCTCCTTGAAGTAGTCGCCAGGATGATAGGTAATTCTTCTTTCATTCTGCCAGCTCTTAACTATAGAAGTATAAGGAGGCTGGTATTGACATGTCAAATGAGTTTCCATTTCCTCGTAGTTATCTTCTACATCAGTAAGTTGCAGCAAAGCTAGTTCTGCTTCCGTCCAGGTATCTGCAAAAATAATGGCCAAAATCCAACTTCCAGTACTATGACCTTGAATCAAAGATGGCCATAAATCAATTTTATCTCCAGATGCAAAATGCTTTGGAAGAAAAATCAATGCTGAATGAGCTTGCTTTTGGTTCAGTAAATCTCCCAAGCTTAAAGTATAATCATTCAACTTCATGAGTGCAGACGCTGGATAAGGAATATTAAAATAGAGAGGTTGAAGTGAGTTCAACCTCTCCATAAAAATTGTAGCTTCTTCATACCAGAATTCAGGTAAAATGACAGCTCTCATCAGCTTAAAAAGTTAATTATTAACGAAAACCAGATTAGTCTTTAATTGTAAGTCGGTCAATTTAAATGGCCTAATTACAAATCTTGACTTATGAACTTGCTTAGCAAAGGGACGCAATAAATCCACAGAAATCTTGGTTCTTTCACCATTAAATTCAGCTTTCCAGAACTCTTCAACCACTACGGCTTGCTGCTCTCTTTCCAAGCTTAACAACCTACCACCTGCTTTTTCAAGGTCCTTTTCTGAAAGATTGTATCCTTTACCAAAGAACTGTGAATGAAGCGCTTCGATCATATATACACCACCAGAGGTGACTGCTTGCCACACATGAGTCAATTCATGAATCAATGTATCCATAGGTAATGTTGATCCTGATTTGTAGTTGATTACATACATAGTGGTGAACGGACGGTTTTTATTCATCCACATGATCAGATCAGCAGCGAGGCTGGCATCAGTTAACTTCACACGATCCAAATCTATAGAAACACCGAACACCTTTTCTGCCTGTATTCTCTCAGCTGCATTCAAACCTCTGTGAGAACCAAAAATATCAAGCAAAACAGCAAAAATAATTGCAGCAATAGAGGCTCCTAGTTTTGTTGCTTCAATCATTAAGGTGACGACAGATTTTCCGATTTCTATTAATCCTTTGATCAATCCATTTCGAAAGGCGTCTCTAACATTTGTCGCGATTTCATTAAGCACATCCCTCCAATGATTCACCGTGCCTATGAGGGCAGTGATAAGTGTACGGATTACAGAAGCAGATTTTTGAGCGATCACTTCTAGCACTTCTTTGATTTGAGTCCAGATGACACGTAGAGCCTGCATTAATTTCCTGGCCTGAGCAGCGGTAAATCTGGCAATGTCATTTAGAAGTGTACCTAGCGAAATGGCCAAGTCTTTAATGGCTCCAATTATGACAGCCAGTTGCTGTGCCGTCTTGTGAGCTACAACTCTTAATATGTTAAAAATTGAATTTCCCAGTTCCTTCAAGGCATCTATAACCACTCTTGCGATTAGTCTAGACTGATTAATAACTGCACTCATGATTTCACCCAAACTTCTGCCTAACTTTTTTAATTCCTGAACTAGTCTTTTTGCAAAAGAGAGAGCAAATCGGTTTAATCTAGCTATAAAATCAACAGACCTTTTTCCCGCACTAATCAGGGCTTTCACAATAGCATTAAGTCTGGATGCGGCCATTTTTGCTACTTCCATAAGCAGTGAGGTGAAAGAACCTAAAAGTTGCTCTAGTTTGCTTAAGGCTGTTCTCAAGATACTTTCAGCCTGACCGATGGCCCAATTCAACACCTCCAACCCCTTCTTCCCTGCTTCGATTACAGCCTGAATAAATTTATTTACTGCGGCAGTTCCTTTCTTGACGGCTTCCGACAGTACTTGAGCCACAGACTTGCCTGCTGCCAGGACTGCTTCTACGAAATCTGAAATTTTATCCTGAGTCCAAGTCACAACCTTCGCTACAGCCTCGGCCAGGTTCTTTCCAGCGGCGGCTATAGCATCTGCCACCGTATTAATCGCTCCGACTACGGCGTCTACTACAGTTCCTACCGTATCTTTCACCCATCCCCAAAGTCCGTCAGTGTCGTCTGGCACCACGCCTGTTTTGAGGATTTTTCCTGCAGCACTCAGCCATTCTGCTACGTCCTTAATATCGCCTCCTTCCCCAAAATAATCGGCCATCATATCTTCTGCCTCATTTCTTTTCATTCGCGCTATCTGATGTACTAAAAGTGGTGCCTGCTTATTTCTCAAAAAACTCTTAACTATAGTTTTGCGGGTAGTTGGTTTTGCTTTAGCAGACCATGAAGCAAGTTCAAACGCTTCTTCAAAATCGCCCGTTTGACTACGAAGTAAAATAGCTTTTGAGGTAAGATCCAATTCTTTCACGCTCGTCTCTTCGCTGCTTTTCAGGACCTGATGGATGTTTTTCCTATCCACTTTCAAAAGCTGCATACTTTCAAATCTTGCTTTCAAGCTCTTGCTTGATTGAATTTTTTTCAACTGTGTTTCATTAAGATTTCCCATGAGGATAAAAGTTTAAGTAGTAAAAATTATTTAATTGAAAGACTAAAAATACTTGTAAAACAAGGCTTTATCAGCAATATAATTACTAGAAAAAAAAATAAAATAATGGCTGAGCAATAATTTTAAAAGTCAATAAACAGTTCACTGTCACTAATCGTAACTGCTTGTATGTAGTATATTTCTTACTTAATAAGACAACATACTCTGCTGGAATTACCTATTTTGGCTACAGATTAAAGCGACCAATTATTCATTTTAGAAGACAACAATAATCCACAAATGGTCTGTCGATTTGAGGATTATTTAGTAAACTCATCCAAATTATAACTTCATGAAAAAGCTAGTCAGCAGCCTCCTACTCTGTGTCATTTTTTCTTCAGTGGTGAATGCCCAAATTTACTTTCCAGAAAAAAACAAGTGGGAAACTAAAAGTCCTGAGTCGATGGGGATAGATGCAGGGAAAATCAAAGTCGCTATTGACTTTGCTATCGCACATGAAAGCCAGGAAGATCCAAATCTGAAAATAGCTCACTATGAAGGTGGCTTTGGGCGTGAACCCTTCGGCTATCCAATTGGGCCAATGAAAACCCGCGGATCAGCAGCAGGTCTGATTATCCATAAAGGATATGTAGTAGCTCAATGGGGCGATCCCAGTCGTGTAGACTTGACTTTTTCAGTTGCCAAAAGCTTCCTTTCTACCACGGCAGGACTAGCCATAGAAGCTGGACTGATCAATTCTGAAAATGACTTAGTGTATCCCTACATGGCACCCATCTACCCATATGAACCCAACAAACTCAGTATAAATAAAGCTGATCACTTTGAGCAAGATGACACCTTCGAACTCTTTGCTACCGAGCATAACCGCACCATTACATGGGACCACTTGCTTCGGCAAACGTCTGATTGGGAAGGTTCACTCTGGGGCAAACCAGATTGGGCGGATAGACCGCGTGAAGGAGCAAAAGAGAAAAGAGCAAGACTACAAAATACTCCCGGCTCAGTCTATGAATACAATGACACTCGGGTTAATGTCCTTGCACTAGCGTTGATGAATGTGTGGAGAAAGCCACTTCCGGAGGTCATAAAAGAGAAAATGATGGATCCTATTGGCGCAAGCGATACTTGGAGATGGACAGGCTATGAGAATTCCTTTGTAATCATCGATGGACAGATCATGCAATCAGTATCAGGAGGCTCTCATTGGGGAGGTGGAATGATGTTATCGGCTTGGGATCAAGCAAGATTTGGGTACCTCACTTTAAATGATGGCAACTGGAAGGGACAGCAACTGATACCTGCCTCTTGGATCGAGAAGTCCAAAACTCCTACCCCTGCAAATCCTGGCTATGGCTTTATGAATTACTTCTTGAACTACGATCAGAAAGATATTCCTGCCGCTCCAAAAACTGCTTTCACACATATCGGAGCAGGCACAAATATGATTTATGTAGATGAGGAAAATGACCTAGTGATCGTAGCAAGATGGATCCCTGCTGGAGATAAGAATGAGTTGGTGAGGTTAGTTTTGGAAAGTTTGAAGTAGTTCAACAAATTCTGGTTTTTACTATCCAACTCATACTCCTGAAGATTCAAAATCATAAAAACGTTTGGCTAAAATACTTAGCAGAAGAAAGATTATAACTCACTCCCTTTACTCCTTCCAATTCCTGTTAGCCTTCTTCTGAGCTTGGTTTTTCTTGGCTTTGAGCCGCTTTTCTATCGCTCCTTTTTTGGGCTTGGTAGCTTTCCTGACTCTCTTTTTGTGAAAAGCTTTGCTTAGCAAATCTTCAAATTTACGGATCACCAATTCCTTATTTTGGATCTGCGAGCGTTTTTCTTGGGATTGAAGTTGAACTACTCCCAGCTGATCGGTCTTAGTAGAAAGCTTTTCTAGTAGCAATGTCTTTTCCTCCTCACTTAAATGACGCGAATTGCGAATATCAAACTTCAGTTGAACTTTGGTTTCCACTTTGTTAACATTTTGCCCGCCTGCTCCTCCGCTTCTGGAGGTTATGAATTGCAGCTCTCCGAGAAAGTCACCCCTAACAATTCTATCTACAATACTTTTCTCTTGATAATCCATTTCCTAACTTATAGTAATAGTGGTCAACCTACAAACACGAATATGACCAATCAACCCAGAAATAAATTTAGGTGTAAACTTTTCGGTAAAAAAGAGAAAGTAAATACTAATTTGAAGTCTAGCTCAAAACTCAAACCCAGAATAACATGAAATCGAGACTAGAGAGGCATGCATAAATGAAGCTTTACTCAAACCAATGCTTGTCAACGTAGCCAGATTCAATGTTACCTTAAAAAGCACCTAATAAACATATGAAAAACAGAAGAGATTTTCTCATCAAATCCGCACTTGGATTAGGCGGACTAGCTTTAGCTCCATCTTGGCTTCAAGGCGCTCCCTCCATTATCAGCTCCCTCAATAAGCCTAATTCTTTAATAAATGGCGTTCAGATAGGCTGTATAACTTATTCATTCAGATCTATGCCTGATCAAAGTGCAGAAGCTACTTTGCAATATGTGCTAGACTCAGGAGTATCTGCTATCGAGCTCATGGGAGATCCTGCTGAGTCTTTCGCTGGAAAGCCCACAAATCCAGTGAATATGAGAGAAATGAACCCACTTAGATCCAAGCAGAGAAAAGGCGAAGAACTAAGCACTGATGAAAAGGCAAAACTGGCAGATTTGACAGCACAAGCTGAATCCTATGGAAAAGAAGTTGAATCCTGGAGAAATAAGGTTGGCACGGCTCCCTTTGAGAAAATGCGTAAAATGTATAAAGACGCTGGAGTAAGTATCTATGCATTCAAGCCCAATGCATTTGGCATGAATGCTTCTGATGCCGAAATCGCTTATGGCATGAATGCCGCAAAAGCTTTGGGCGCCACCCACGTCACCCTTGAACACCCTTCTAATGACGCGCACACATTACGTCTTGGAAAACTAGGCGAAAAGTATAAAATGTCTGTGGGCTATCATGGGCACGAACAAGAAACATTTACCTTCTGGGACACTGCGCTAGAGCAAAGTAAAAGAAATGTCTTAAATCTAGATGCTGGACATTACATCGCAGCTGGAAACACTGATTTAATTCCTCTTATCGAAAAGCAGCATAATCGCATCCTAAGTATGCATACAAAAGATCGCCAAACTCCTGCAAATGGCAAAGGAAACTTAGCCTGGGGGACAGGCGACACACCTATCCCAGAATTATTAAATCTAATTTCAAAAAACAAATACACCTTCCCTGCTACCATCGAGCTAGAGTACCAAATACCTGAGGGATCAGATGCAGTTAAAGAGGTGCAGAATTGTGTTGAATTCTGCCAAAAAGCGCTAGCTTAAAATAGATATTTTTGTTTCCCCCTTCTCAATCTATTTTTAAATGCGGCAGAGAACACTGCCGCATTTTTTTGCAATAAAAAAACCGCTGCTTATGCAACGGTTTTTTTATTTGGTTTAGTTATAGTTCTGCTTACTTGGAGAACATGGTAAACATCCACATTCTTTTTTCTATATCTCCTACAAATTTGGTAAGCAAGTCTGCTGAGGCAATGTCATCAGCCTCTTCAGCGGCTTTTGCTGCTTTTCTGTGCGATTGTGCCAATATTCCCAAGCCATCAATGACATGCTTCACGCATTCCTCACCATTAGACACATCGGTAATTTCTTTATGAATCGTATTTTTCAAATAATCTGAATATGAGTGCAAAGGATGGAAACCAATTGTGACAATTCGCTCTGCTAACTCATCAATATTTTCGTAGAGTTGTGTGTATAATTCTTCGAATTTGACATGTAGATCGAAGAAATTTTCTCCTTTCACATTCCAATGAAATCCTCTTACATTTTGATAGAATATATGGTAATCAGATAGTAGATCATTCATTTTATCTGACACATTTTTCATTGCTTTACTGTCTAATTTCAAATGGTTTGCAAGTGTTGCTTTAGTGGTGGTCATATGTATGTAGTAATAATTAAGTTAAATATTTATAGTTATATACCTCCAAGCTGTATGCCATGAGGTGACATACAAAAGAATACACGGCATTTATCCCCATCAAACAATACTATACTGATTAGTTGCATGAATGGAGAATAATAAACTGTAAACCAAAATTACTAGTTTTAACAAGATATCAGCATCACGAAAAATATTCCCCAATCCGTAGAAAACAAGCACAAAAAAACCCGCACCTAAGCCCGGGTAAAGTGAACAACTGTAACTTATAAATCGTATTGCTTCATCTTATTAAAGAGCGTTTTACGATCTATTCCTAATTGTTTTGCCGCCTGCGTTCTATTGTATTTTACTTCTTCAAGTACTTTTTTCAATACTTCAGCTTCAGCTTCAGCTGCGGCGTCTTTAAGATTTAATGGCATTTTACTGGGCTTACTTTCGGTTTCAGATTTTTCTGATTCTGAATCCCAAGAATTAAATTTTTGTGAGTAGACAATTTCAGGAGGAAGAGCAGCAACTGACATCTTGCCACCATCCGTTAATAGCGTTGCTCGACGTATTACATTGAGCATTTCTCTGAGGTTACCTGGCCATGGGTATGCTTTCAGTACATCCATCACCTGCTCCTCAAATCCAAAAACTTTCTTATTCAATTCAGTGTTCGATAATTCCAAGAAATGATAAGCAAACGCTTCTATATCACCTTGTCTATGACGCAACGGTGGAACGGTTATGCTAAATTCATTAAATCTAAAGTATAAGTCTTCTCTGAATTTACCTGCAGAAACTGCCTTCCTCAAATCTTCATTAGAAGCAACTAATATTCTTACGTCAATAGATTTATCTTTAGTTCCCCCTATTCTTCGAAGTTTACGTTCCTGAACCAATCTGAGTAAGCCGACTTGAGTTTCATAGGTAAGATTAGCAATTTCATCTAGAAAAATTGTGCCTCCGTCTGCCAATTCAAACTGACCTGGTTTATCCGCCAATGCTCCGGTAAAGGATCCTTTTTCATGACCCCAAAGTTCTGATCCTGCCAGCTCCTTGGTAAGTGCCCCACAATCTACCGCAATAAATGGCTTTCCAGCGCGCTCGCTTTGATCATGAATAGTACGTGCGATATTTTCCTTACCTGCACCACTTTCACCGTATATTACTACACTTAGGCTTGTAGGAGCCACTAAAGCTACTTCTTTGTAGAGTTTTTTAGATTCAGCACCTGTCCCCTTTAAGAATTTCGAATCCGATTTTGGGACATTTGTGCCAGAATCCTTCTTTAGCTGGGTAGCTTGACTGAAAGTTTGAGTGTTTGATTTATTTGCTTTGGAAGTAATTAATGCACGTTCGATGAGATTAATTATTTCATCGGGTATTAGAGGCTTGGTCACATAATCAAATGCACCATTTTTGATCACTTCTACTGCAATTTTCACATCTGCATATCCTGTGATGATAGCCACTTGTGTTCCAGGAGATATTTCTCTGACTTTCATCAGCACATCTCTTCCTTCCATATCGCGCAACTTAAAATCACAGAAAATAAGGTCAAAAAATGTCTTTTTAACCATATCTAGACCAGTTTTTCCTGAAATAGTTGTTTCAACGTCGTAGCCCTTCTTTGTAAGAAATCGCTCTAAAAGTTGACAGATATCTATATTATCATCGATTACTAGAATCTTAGCCATGATTTTAATTTGATTTATTTATGTTGGATAATTGGGCTTGTACCACTTGATCCAGTCGCGCAATATTAAAAGGTTTGCTGAGGAAGTCTAATGCTCCGTATTGGATTGCTTCATTTTTTACTTCATTATGATCAAAAGCGCTCATCATGATTACTTTGGATGGGAAATCACCAGCATTGATATGTTTAAGTTCATTTAACCCATTACCATCAGGAAGGTTTACATCCAAAAAAACTAATTCAGGCTTAAAGTTATTAAATAACCTTCTGCCCTCCTCAAGGGTACCCGCAGCAATTACCGAAAATCCTTTTCTTTCTAAAAATCTTGATAAAAGGCTTCTTATTTCCGGCTCATCATCGATAACAAGTATTAATTTTTTCTTCATCACACGATTATCTGCTCTGGTAACTCTTTGAGTATTCATTATATTATTGAATAAGTATTGAAATTCGCTAAGTCTAAAGAATCTAAAGAAAAGGTGTAGCTATGGGCTACACCTTTTCAGAATTCTAAACCTATTTCACTTCACTTTATCTACTTTATCTTTTGCAGATAGCAAGGCAGTTTTCGTAGCTTCAAGTCCTTCTGACTTTGCTTCAATCATTTTGGTTTTCAAATCGCCAAGTATGTCCTTAACGTCACCTATAAGCTTATCTAATTTCTTCTTTTGAGGACCAAAATCATCCTTGTTCTTGTAAAGGTAAGCTCCTACTAATGCCCCTGTTAGTAATCCACTAAGCCAAAGGGTTTTGTTTATTCCTGATTTGTTCATGATAATAGTTTTGTTAATTGTGGTTGAATTTCAAAATATAATAAGCAGATTTCACGAGTAAAGAGTCTAGACTCCTCTTCCTGAAATTAATCTAAATAGCACAGCAATAACTGCCAATACTAGTAAAACGTGAATCAATCCTCCTGCGCTATAGGCAAATACTCCGACTAGCCAGCCGATAAGAAGAATCACTGCGATGAAATACAATAATGAGCTCATAATTTTGGTGTTTAGGTTGTATGATATAATTTCATAGTTTATTTCAACTGCTGTGCCTTAATCGAAATAAATTTTAAAAACACCGTTAATTTTACTTTTAGAGCACTTTTTCAGGTTTTTAGACCAAAAAATAGAAAAATATTCAATCTTAATGAGAAACATATTCCCCAAGTGGGGGAAATTTAAAATGAAAGACGAACATAAAACATCACTTCGCCAAGTCAAAATCTATTCTATCGTCACGCTTGTTCTTATCATTATAGGCAGCGGTGTCTCCTACTGGACTTCAGGTCGAATAGACTACTTTACCAAGGAAGTAATGCAGACGAGTGACGTACTTCAACGCACGTCTGAACTATATGCCAGCATACTGGAAAGAGAAACCAATATCAGAGGTTATGTAATTACCTCAAATGATGAGTTCTTGACACATTATTACCAGTCAAATATTGATGCCGATTTGCTACTGGCTCAGCTGCAGGAATTGACAGAGGATAATGGCCAACAGCAAAATAACATTGCAGAATTAAAAGCTTTGATTGATACAAGAGTTAGGGTTTTTGATGCAACTATTAAACATATGCAACAGCATGGAGATTTGGTAGATTTCATTGATCCAAGTAAAGTGAACAATGCACTTATAGGTTACTCTTTGATCAAAGCAACTGTGCTACGCATCAATGAAGTGGAAAATGCTCTTTTCAGAGAAAAAAACAATAGTTTGATCAACAACATAAACGCACTACCGCTTATAGTAGGTCTAATTTCAATCTTCTCTATCACAATAGGCCTTGTCACCTTTTTCTCAATATATCAGTACAATAGAGCTCAAAAGGGAGCAAATATGGAAATCAGTAGATATCAGCAAAAACTGAGAGATCAAATTCACCTACTGGATGACTCAAACAAGGAACTTGAACAATTTGCCTATGTAGCATCACATGATTTGCAAGAACCCTTGAGGAAAATCACCGCATTTTCCGATTTACTAAATGAACAATATTCAAGCATTTTGGAAGGAGAAGGGGAAATTTATCTAAGTAGAATAACTGCTGCTGCTGTGAGAATGCGCCTATTGATCACAAATCTTCTAGAATATAGTAGAGCTGGTAGAATTGTGGATGAACAAGTTAAACCTGTAAAATTGTCTAAAGTTATCACTGACATGTTAGAGGATTTTGAAATATCAATCCAAGACAAATCTGCTAAAATTACGGTAGAAACGCTGCCTGAAGTTAAAGGCTCGGAAACAGAGTACCGACAAGTATTTCAAAATTTGATTTCCAACTCTCTCAAATTCTCCAAACCAGATTTCCATCCTGAAATTATTATAAACTCTGAAACAGCTAGTCCAGAACTTGTGGGCAGATTCTCAATGCTTAATCCAACTTTAAGCTATCATTTAATCAAAGTAAGTGATAACGGCATAGGATTTGAAAAACAGTATGCTGATCGGATTTTCTCGATCTTCCAAAGGCTTCATGGGAAAAAAGAATATGAGGGTACCGGAATAGGCCTTGCTATCAGCCGTAAAATTATAGAGAAAAATGGTGGAGTAATATTTGCCGAAAGCAGCGCTGGTAATGGAGCTATTTTCAACATTTTATTGCCTTTCATTAGTATATAAATGGCAATAATCCTAATAAGTTAAGATCTCACTTAATTTACCAAATAGTGTTTATCTTTTCTGTAGAATTTAACCCTTGTACAACACAGAATTTATGCTAATGTCCTTCGAAAAACCTATTCAAATCCTAGTTGCAGAGGATGATGAAGATGATAAACTATTAATACTGAAGGCCTTTGAGAGATCCTTACCTAAGGAAAACGTCACTTGTGTAGAGGATGGGGAAGCTCTTCTTAAATACTTAAAGCGCATTGCGCCTTATGACGATTTGAAAAAATATCCTAGACCGGATATTATTTTGCTAGATCTAAATATGCCCCGCAAAGACGGCAGAGAAGCATTGGCTGAAATAAAAAGCAATGATGACCTGAAGTCTATTCCCGTTATCATATTTTCTACTTCAAACAACAAGGATGATATTCGAATCACCTACAAATTGGGATCCAGCAGTTTTATCACCAAACCATCCTCTTTTGAAGAATTAGTAAAAATCACTGAAGAAATTGAGAACTACTGGTCCAAAACAGTGTTGTTACCAGGATAATATATAAGCATGATTAGTACAGAAATAGTAAAAATACTTTATGTAGACGATGATCCGGATGATTTTTTCCTTGTCGCTAGTTTATTGAAAAGAATTAAGGACACCTCATATGACTTAAAAGGAGCAACTAGCCTTGAAGAGGCACTCCCAATGTTAAAAGAGAATTTTGATGTCTTCCTAGTGGATTATAGGCTAGGCAAAGACACAGGCCTAGAATTAATCCAGGAAATAAAATCACTTAAAAAACACGCTCCGGTAATCATGCTCACCGGAATGAGCACGGGAGATATAGATAAAGAAGCACTCCTCCTTGGTGCTTCAGATTACCTAATAAAAGGCGAATTTGACGCAAATATATTAGATAGAACACTCCGATATGCCATTCGGGATGCACGTTTGATGGAATCTCTAGCTAGTGCTGCAGTCAAATTTCGATCAATTTTCGAACTGGCTAGTGACCCTTTTCTATTGATGGATCATGAGGGAAGAATCTTGGAAGCCAATCCTTCCTTTCTGAAAAAGTTTGGAAGAAAAGCTTTCGACACTACTTCTAAAAAAAGCTCTTACTTCAAAGACCTTTTGCTAGATGATTCATCAAAGCAAGAGTTAGATGATCTATTTTTCAACAGTCAAGAGATCTATGATATGGAAGCACTGATGACCGTGGAGCATAGTCACACGATCAATAGCCTTATCAGTATAGTAAAGCAGGACATGGGTGTTTTCCAAGTTCTAATCAAAGATTTAAGTGCAATCAAAGCCAAAGAGGAGGAAGAATTGAATCTAAAAAAATTCTCCTCTACTGGTAGAATTGCCAGGCTTTTAGCGCATGAAGTAAAAAACCCACTGACCACTATTTTGCTTTCCGCAGACCAATTACACATGGAACTTCCAGAAAGTGTGCTTGCAGAAAGTGGAGATCTGATTGATGTCATCCGCAGAAACTGCGATCGGATCAACCACTTGGTCACTCAGTTGCTGGAAAGTACCAGATGTACAGAATTAGATTCCAAAAGTCACTCAATAAACACCCTGTTGGATGAATCTCTCGAACATGTTCAAGATAGACTGGAATTTAAATGCATTACAATCCTGAAACAATATCAAACTAATATTTGTGATGTAAAGGTAGACGGAGAAAAAGTCAAAATTGCTTTGATAAATTTACTGGTAAATGCTATCGAGGCAATGCCAGAAAAAACCGGAAAACTAATTTTGAAGACTACAATAAAGAATGGTCAATGCAGAATCGAGATTAAAGACAACGGTGAAGGAATACCTAAAGAAAATGTAGAGCGATTATTTGAGCCATTCTTTACTAGTAAGCCAACTGGCTCTGGTCTTGGTTTAACTAATACACAAAACATTATCCTTAGTCATGGTGGCTCTATTCGCGTTAAAAGCGAATTAGGAAGAGGCACTTCATTTCTAATTTCCTTTAATCTTCCGAGTTAAGAATTTCTAAGTTTTGATTTCTAATCCCTCCAACTATATTAGCTGGAGGGATTTTTTAATTTTAAACTAATCAGTTGAAAACGATTTTGTACAACCTATTTCATGATAGAATTCCAAGGTAAATTAGCCATTTTCGAGTTTAACCACTGGCAATATCATGTTCCAGTTTCTGATGAAATTTCCGGTAAAATGATGGATTCAAACCATCGCCGTGTATTGATCTGGATAGAAAACGAAGGCCCTTTTCACATGGCTCTGATGAAAGCCAAAGACTATTGGTATATACTGATCAATCAAGAACTTCGAAATCGATTCAAACTAAATGAAAAACCATCTTTCCCAATCAAGATAGATCGAGATCACAGTAAATATGGTCACGAGATGCCCGAAGAGCTACAAGTACTTATGGATCAAGATGAGGAAGGTGCCTCCTATTTCAGAAGTCTTACTCCCGGTAGTCAACGAATGATGGTCTATACCGTCACCAAGGTTAAAAGTCCAGAAAGTCGGATGAAGAAAGCATTGGCAATTATTCATCATCTCAAGCTCGCTAAAGGAATTCTGGATTACAAACAACTCAACGAACTGATAAAATATTATAATAAGCTATAGTAAACTGTATCTGCCTATGAGTTCATGTTGTATTTTAGGCTTTATTTTATTGAACCATCCTAATGAAGAATCTACTAGAGATAAACTGTGATTTAGGCGAAGGCGTACAAAACGAAGCGTTACTTTTTCCGCTTATAGATACGGCAAGCATCGCATGTGGTGGGCATTATGGAGATGATCAAACTATAAGTAACAGTATCAATTTAGCTTTGGCTCACCAAAAAAAGGCCGGTTCACATCCCTCCTATCCAGATAAGAAAAACTTTGGCCGAAAAACCATGGCGATCACAGACAAGGATCTAAAAAAGTCCCTTTTGATTCAAATTCTGAAGTTTGAGCAGCTAGCTGAAAAAGTTGGGCTTCCCATGGAGCATATCAAATTTCATGGAGCCCTTTATAACGATGCCGCCACAATTCCAGAACTTGCCGACAGCCTCACCGATTTCATTGCAAATCATTTTCACCACATACCTATTTTTACTTCGCCCCATTCGCAGCTAGAAAAGTACGCTATTGAAAAAGGCCTGAATCTTCGAAGAGAAGTCTTTGGAGATCGACGGTACGGAAACAATTACCAACTTATACCCAGATCTGAAATAGGCTCACTTTTGATTTCAGAAACTGAAATTTCAGTACAAGTAGAAAAGTTGATTTCCAAAGGCTGTGTGCGCTCAAATTCCGGGAAACTATTACCCTTGAAAGCAGATACTGTCTGCTTCCATGGAGACAACCCTGGAATCACTTTATTCTTGCCTAGCATCCGAAGAAGGTTATGGGCTTGAAACCTACTTTAACCCAAATATCTCCGCTGATCTATGAGTTTGAATGGAATTTAAATATTTCTGACACGCTGCTTCAGCTTCAATTAAGTCTTAAAACCAAGCTTTTAGAAAACTTTCCTAACAAAATACTAGAGCTCAGAATTGGCTTCAAAACTCTTGCGCTTGTTTTTACAAAGCCTATGGAATCTGCGAAACTCATAGATTGGCTAGGCTCCCTAAATCCCGAAGAAGCAGCCGAGCCACTTCCAAACAAAATCTGGCAAATCCCTGTTTGCTACGCTCCAGAAACAGGTAGAGATCTCAAGACTTTGGCAAGTGAAAAAAACTTAAAGCAGGAAGAGGTAATATTACTTCATTCTCAAGAGCTATATCGCCTTCATTTCTATGGATTTTTGCCAGGCTTTATGTACTTGAATGGATTGCATACATCTCTTCACACACCTAGAAAAAGCGTTCCAGACCGAAGTGTTCCAGCTGGTTCTATAGCTATTGGAGCTTCACAGACCGGCATTTATCCTTCTTCCAGTCCTGGTGGCTGGCATTTGATAGGACAAACTCCACTTTCTCTATTCGATCCTAGGCAGGCCAAGCCAGTTTTTGCTTCAGCTGGGGAGCAGATAGAATTTGTCCCAATTTCCCTACGAGAGTTTGAAAATGCAAAAAGACATCCTTCACAACCCCAGTTCAAATGATTCGGGATATTGGCTATTTAAAAATCATGAAAACTGGACCAGGAACATCTGTCCAGGATCAAGGAAGAGTTGGCTTTACTAATTTTGGAGTTCCTGTTTCTGGTGGCTTAGATACTCGATCTCTTACCTGGGCAAATCACCTACTGAAAAACGAGGTCACTGACGCAGTACTAGAAATCTGTCAGCCAGGATTGACTATTCAATTCGATTCGCCTACATTGATTTGCCTAGCCGGAGCTAGAACTGCCATTAAACTAAATGGAAAACTAATCTCTAGTTTTGGCTTACTAGAGATAAATAGTAATGATGAGCTGAAAATAGGCTTGTTCTATGAAGGGTCAGTGCTCTATTTGGGGATTAAAAACGGATTTCAGTCTGAAATGATCATGAATTCCAGAAGTTGGTATGCTGGAATTACGGCAACTGACTTTGCGAAAAAAAGAGACCTAATCCCATATTTCACAAATCAAGAAATCCCCACTTTCACATCTTCCAAAGTCAAGTGGAAGTTGGATTGGTCTTCTATTCAAATCATAGATGCCTATGCTGGTCCAGAATTTAAACTATTGGACAAAAAGTCTCAAGAAGAAATTGAATCAATGCAGTTCACTATCTCTGATCTCAAAAACAGGATGGCTATCCAAGTGGTAGAATTACTTCAAAATGGTATCCCAGAAATGGCAACCGCTCCAGTTTTCCCAGGTACTGTGCAGCTAACTTCTGGTGGAAAACTGATTATGTTGACGAAAGACTGCCAAGTCACGGGCGGGTATCCTAGGATTCTACAGCTTACAGATCAAGCACTTTCTGTTTTGGCTCAAAAGAATGCTAAGGACAAAATCAGGTTTCATCTGAAAGAACTGACTTAAAACCGGAGTATCTCAAATTGAATTCACAGGAAAAAATTAGTGTCTATGCTAGGATCACAACCGCATCCTCTGCGAAACAATTGAGTACTTTGTCATTAAAAAATCTTTCATAAAAAATCTTAACTCAATATTGAGGAAAGGCATATTCCCTAGTATCTTACACTTTTACACTGAACCCTATACCACATGAATACAGCCTTAAATGACCAAATTTTGGAGCAGGGAATGCACCCTGAAACCGTAGCTCAGCAAATTCAACATTTTGAAAATGGCTTTCCTTTTCTAAACATCACAGCTCCTGCTACTCCAGGTGATGGAATCAAAGTTTTGAGTCAGGAAGAATTAAATCACTTCCTATCTACTTATCCTGAAAAAGCTTCGAAGGTGGAAGTATTGAAGTTCGTGCCAGCTAGCGGTGCAGCCTCTAGAATGTTCAAAGATTTGTTTGCTTTTCTAGAGGGTGATGGCGACATCAGCAAGTCGACTTTTGTTCAGAAATTCATGAACAATATTGAGAAATTCGCTTTTTACGAAGATTTGGATGAAGTATTGGAAAGTCAAGGAAGTAGCATTTATCAGGCTCTTGACACCAAAGATTACAAAAGTATCTTGGCTGCACTCCTTCTGGATGAAGGACTTGGCTATGGCAACTTGCCAAAGGGATTATTGAAATTTCATCGCTATAAGGATGGAAGGAGAACTCCTGCTTATGAGCATCTGATCGAAGGAGTACAATATGCGATAGGTACAGGATCTATCGTACAAATTCATTTCACTGTATCTCCTGAGCACAACGCGAAATTCAAGCAAGAAATAGAAAAAATCCTGCCTGAGATAGAAAAAGAATTTGGTGTCAATTTCGAAATCACGTATTCCCAACAGAAAAAATCTACAGATACTATCGCTGTAAATACAGATAACTCACCGTTTACCGAAGAAGATGGAAGTATATTATTCCGTCCTGCGGGTCATGGGGCTTTGCTAGAAAATCTCAATGAAGTATCTGCCGATCTGATCTTTATCAAAAACGTGGACAATGTGGTTCCTGATAGATTGAAAGAGGATACCAAAAACTATAAAATGGCGATTGGTGGATTGCTTCTGGAAGTACAGGAAAAAGTATTTGACGCATTGAGAAGTCTGGAGAAAGAAGAGAATGAGGATACCGTTGCTAAAGCGGAAGAGGTAGCGACCGCTGATTTGGGCACAAAGCTTCCAGAGAATTTTTCTACGCTTTCCTTAGAAGCAAAAGCAGCATTTCTAAAAATAAAACTTGATAGACCAATGCGGGTTTGCGGAATGGTGAAAAACACCGGAGAACCAGGTGGCGGACCATTCTGGGTAAAAGAAGATGATGGATCACAATCACTTCAAATCCTAGAAACTGCCCAGATCGATTTGAACGATCCTGCGTCCAAAGAACATTTCAATGCGGCTACCCACTTTAATCCGGTTGATTTGGTTTGTGCTACAAGAAACTTTAGAGGTGACGCATTTGATCTGTTGAAGTACAGAGACATGATGACAGGATTTATCACAGAGAAATCAAAAAGTGGTAAAGACCTCAAAGCGCTTGAATTACCAGGATTATGGAATGGAGCTATGGCTGGCTGGAACACCATCTTCGTGGAAGTTCCGCTCATCACATTTAATCCTGTTAAGACAGTGAATGATCTATTAAGAGAAGAGCATCAATAAGTATTAAAGTTTCCCGCAGATTAGTGCCGATTTAAGATGCAGATTAACGCGGATTCTTTAAAAGAGATCTGCTTTAATCTGCGTTTTTTTTTGCGATGATCTGCGGGAAAATTACTTATTACTCCTCTTTTTTCCCTTCGTACAAGTCGTATTTCAGCAAGCGGCAATCAATTGTGCCATTCCAGAATTCCATTCTTCTAGTCGCTTTTAAACCGATTTTTTTGGCTAACTCCAAATTACCTGTAAAAATGTATCCTCTATATCCGGCGCATTTTTGCTTCAAAAAATCTCCCATACGCTTGTAGGTGATTTCAAGCTCATCGTTCTCCCCAAGCCTTTCGCCATATTCTGGATTGAACATGATTACGCCACGAGGTTTTTCTGGAATTTCTGTTTCTGCAAAATCACAAACTTGGAATTCTATCATGTGATCAACTCCTGCAGTGATCGCATTCTCCTGAGCAAAAGATATTGCCTGCAATGAAATATCCGAAGCAACAATCTTGAGATCAGGCAGCTCCATGATTTTACTCTCCAGCTTTAATTTTTTCGCCAAAAAAGCTTGCTCATCGTATCCCAAAATGTGCTGAAATGAATAATGATCTCTGTATAGTCCAGGATAGCGTTTAGTGGCCATCAAAGCAGCTTCGATCGCCAAAGTACCAGAACCACACATAGGATTGATAAATGGTACACGGGTATTCCACTCGGTAGCGTAAATAGTCGTCGCTGCCAAAGCCTCCATCATGGGCGCTTTGCCGGGGATTTTACGATAGCCGTGCTTCGCAAGTGTATCCCCAGAAGTATTTATATAGACAATGCATTGAGTTTCTTTCCAATACACCTGAAAAACCAAACCATTAAAATCAGAACCGGAATCAGGTCTTCTTCCTTTAAGCTCACGAAAACGATCTACTATGGCGTCTTTAACTTTCACATTAACGATCAAGGGAGTCGTGATACTCTCATTCTCAGCCACAGAGTTTACAGAGAAATAACCATCCACATCCAAGTAATCTTCCCATGGAATAGCCTTAAATCTGCGATAAATATCGTCGGCATTTCTAAGGTAAAAAGACTTGATTTCGTAGAGAACATGAGAAGCTGTGCGCAAATGCAAGTTGAGATCCATGCATTCTTCCATGGTAGCTCTAAGTTCTATTCCAGTCCTAGAGACTGTTTCAGGCACAAAACCAAGTTCACGAACTTCTTTTTCAAGATAAGAAACCGAGCGATCCTTACAGGTAACAAAAACTTTTCCTTTGAGATTAAAATCAAGCATGCGCAAAAGTAACAAATTGAGCACGACTAAAACTCATTCAGAGTAATGATTATTACTTACGAGATTCCTCACGATGGCTTGTGGAATATGCATTAAAAACAGATTGTAAGTCATTGCGAGATACCAAGCAATTTCATTAGCACCACCAGAAAGCATTGTTTCCGAAGGATCGGGACAAACAATAACTCCTCGCAGAAAAGTTGTATAATGACTTCATCGCGTCCGACATAAGTGTTAAGCAATATCGATTAATTGAATATGCCGATTATAAATCAAAGCGATTCTACTCCGCTCTATACTCAGACGCTATTATTCGTTATTTACTTAGCGAAAAAACTCGCAATCGATTGCGTAACTTTAAAAGAATACTGCTTGGTGCAATGACACTAAATCTTGAATTTTATATTGAACAACAATACTTCAAAGACATGAAATACACCCGAAATATACTCGCGGTTTTATTCACCTCTCTAACACTAGCTAGCTGTGCTAGCGAACAAATAGCAGATGATGGCTGGACTGATTTATTTAATGGAAAGGATCTCTCAGGCTGGAAACCTGTAGCTGGAACTGCCACATTTGAAGTGGTGGATGGAACTATAGAAGGAACTGCTGTAGCTGGATCTCCAAATACATTTCTGATTACCGAAGAAATGTACGGAGATTTTATACTAGAGCTTGATCTTAAAATAAGTCATTTATCTAGTAACTCAGGAGTAATGGCTAGAGGTCAATTTGATCCAGCAGCGAGAGAAGGAAAAGGTTTAGTTTTTGGCTATCAGATCGAAGCTGACCCATCAGAAAGAGCTTGGTCTGGCGGAGTATATGACGAAGCTAGAAGAGGATGGCTTTATCCTCTTGACCTCAATCCTGCAGCAAAAACTGCTTTCAAAATGGGCGAATTCAATCACTATAGAATTGAGGCAATTGGTAATGAAATCAAAACTTGGGTGAATGGTCAACCAGTAGCTTATGTAATTGATGACTTGGATAAAACTGGCTTTATCGGACTACAAGTACATAGTATTCAGAAAGCAGAAGATGCTGGAAGAAAAACTTCTTTCAAAAATGTAAAGATCCAAACGGAAAACTTTAAGTCTAAAGCATTTAACAAGGATATTTTCGTAGTAAATAATTCATTAAACGCGCTATCTAAATACGAGCTGGATAATGGTTGGAAACTTCTCTTCAACGGTCAAAATTCTGAAGGCTGGAGAAGTGCTAAAAAAGAAACATTTCCAGAATCAGGCTGGTCTATCAAGGATGGAATTCTTACGATTGAATCTTCGGATGGACGTGAATCTGCAAATGTTGGCGACATCGTGACTAAAGAGCAATATTCAGCGTTTGACTTAGCATTTGAATTCAGACTTACTGAAGGCGCAAATTCTGGAGTAAAGTACTTTGTGACTTTGTCAGAAGGAAATGTAGGTTCTGCAATTGGCTTAGAATACCAAGTATTGGATGATGATAAGCACCCTGATGCTAAAATGGGAAAAGATGGAAACCGTACGATGTCTTCTCTCTATGATTTGATCAAAGCTGATAAAAATGCTAGATTCATTAAGCCAGTTGGAGAATGGAACAAAGGTCGTGTGGTGGTAACTCCAGACAATAAAGTAACTCATTACCTTAATGGTGTGAAAGTAGTAGAATACGAAAGAGGATCTCAAGCTTACCGTGACCTAGTAGCAATTAGCAAATATGCAAAATGGGAGAATTTTGGAGAAGCTAAGCAAGGCCATATCCTTCTTCAGGATCATGGTGATGAAGTAAGTTTTAAAAACATTAAAATCAAAGAGTTGAAATAGGTCTCAATATGTCTATCGCTAGGTCGTAGGTACATCACTGATTTAAGGCAGAGATTTAAATCCGGCTTCTTCCGCTCTCGATTATTTTATCATAGCAGAGAAAGGTAATTTAAAAGTTAAAGCTATTTATACTTCTGACATTTGACAGTTTGCGAATTATACAAAAACTCAAAATCAATTATGAAAAAGAACAACAGAAGAGACTTTATTAAAAAATCAGCCGCTGTCACAGTTGGCCTATCGGCTTTAGGTTCAGCTGCTTTTTCAGCAAAATCTTATGCAAATATTATAGGAGCAAATGAGCGAATAAATGTAGCGATAGCTGGATTGGGAAGACGATTGGGAGCATTCTATGAGCCAATCGGCTTGAAATCAAGTAATGTTAATCTCCTGTATCTCTGCGATGCGATGGAGTCTCAAATGCCAAAAGCAGCTAAGAGCTTTTCCAAATTCATTGACTATACACCAAAGCTAGAGCAGAACATCATGAAAGTGATGGATGATAAGGAGGTCGACACCATGATCATCGCTACGCCAGACCACTGGCATGCTCCAGGAACTTGGCTATCACTTGAGCGAGGCAAACACGTCTATGTAGAGAAGCCTTGCTCCCACAATCCTCATGAAGGAGAATTACTGATTGCACTTCAGAAGAAGTATAATAAAGTAGTACAGATGGGTAATCAGCAGCGATCAGCTCCTGAAAGCCGTGAAATTATTGCAGCCATTCACAACGGCGCTATAGGTAAAGCTTTCATGGCAAAGGCCTTTTACAGTAATAATCGTGGAGAAGTTCCTTTGCCAAAAGCAGCACCTGCTCCTGCAGGTTTGAACTGGGAAATGTGGCAAGGGCCAGCTCCAAGAAAAGCCTATACTCATGATACTTGGGATTACAACTGGCATTGGTATGGTTGGAATTATGGCACTGCAGAAACCGGCAATAACGCTACTCACGAATTAGATGTAGCTCGTTGGGCCCTTCAGGTGGATTATCCAAGCGAAGTTCAGGTTACCGCAGACAAGAGACATTTTGCAGATGATGGCTGGACGATGTATGACACGATGGATGCTACATTTAAATTTGAAAACGGGGCAGTGATCCAATGGGATGGCAAAAGCCGAAACAGTTATAAAACCTATGGGACAGATCGAGGAACGATCATATATGGAACCGAAGGATCTGTCTACGTTGATCGAGGTGGCTACAAACAATTCGATAGAGCTGGTAAAGAAGTTAAAAACAGCATGTCATCAAGCAACGAAGCAGGTACAGCACTTGGGGGCGGCGGAGACATGAGTACTACGCATCTCGTTAATTTCTTCAATGCTATTCGTGGTTTGGAAAAGCAGAACTCAAACATCGAAGACGGAGCGGTGAGCACCTTACTTTGCCACCTTGCAAATATCAGCTATAGAACTGGCGAAACATTGACATGTAATCCAAGCAATGGGCATATTAAAAATTCAAAAGCCGCTTCTGCTCTTTGGACTAGGGAATATGAAAAAGGCTGGGAGCCTCCTAAAGTATAATTTACGATAGCTTATTATATAAAAAGACCAGCTTGTGCTGGTCTTTTTATTTTATGACTACCATAAGATGTATATCTTATTATGACTATTATAATCCGAGTGATACCCTATTCGTTTAGATAAAAAATAAAATAAGATTATATAACTTACGTAAAAAGTTTTTGTTGATGAAACTCAAAAATTATTTTTTTCCGATAAGTCTTTTTAACCTAGTGAAATCAAATCTCAATTAGCTATATATGCTCTGCAAGAAGTAGCTCTTCACCGAATAATCAGCCTCAAAGCCAAATAAAAGCTTTTTAAACCGCTTAAATGCGCAATCGATTTCGTAGATAGGAAACAGTATTTTTCATTATAAATTCCTAATGTTATACCTTAATACATGGATTTATATTCTGAGTTAAGCTTACAGGTATAAGCTAATTATTGAAAATAATTTCATAACTCAATTTTCTTAAACAAAAACCCAAAATTATGAAGGCAAAACTTTACACTTATTTAAGTGTACTATTCTTGCTGCTACTCTCCGTGTCAAATGGATATGCGCAAGATGTACAAGTGAAAGGTACCGTTTACGACGAAACAGGTCAGCCACTACCGGGCACGACTATCCTAGTAAAAGGAACTACCAGAGGTACCACCTCAGATTTAGATGGAAAGTATTCTATCTCAACTCCTGCTAATGGAACGCTTACATTCTCTTTTATTGGTTATAACCCAATGGAAATAGTTGTAGGAAATCAAACTGTAATAGATATCAACTTGACCCCAGACATAGATGATTTGGATGAGGTTGTCGTAGTAGGTTATGGTACAGCAAAAAAGAGTCAACTAACAGGAGCAATCTCCTCCGTAGGCGCTAAAGAAATCCTAGAGCTACCTATTAAAGATGCTAGACAAGCACTTCAAGGACGTGCAGCTGGTGTCGATGTAACATCGCCAGGATCTAAGCCAGGAGCTTCCCCTCAAGTAAGGATCAGAGGTAGAAGGTCTTTTTCAGGGTCAAATGAGCCTCTTTATGTAATGGACGGGATTCCTATCTCTGGTGGAATTGACGATGTCAATCCACAAGACATTGTATCGATGGAGGTTTTGAAAGATGCTTCTGCTACAGCTATTTACGGGTCTAGAGGCTCAAATGGTGTGATTTTGATTACTACCAAAAGAGGTAACGTAGGCAAAACAGTGGTTTCTCTTGATGCATATTATGGTATTAATAAATCTCTAGGCAGAATTGATGTGTTCAACGGACCAGAGTTTGCCGAGTACAAAAGAGAATCTCGCCGTACATCAGGTGAATATCCTGATGGACCTGCTACCCCAGAAGCCGATAATAAGCTTTTTGAACCAATAGAACTAGATGGAATTGCTACAGGAAGAACCACTGATTATCCAGCAGGACTTATGCAAAACGGTTCTATTCAGAGTTATCAATTAGGAATAAGCGGCGGTAGTGACAAAACTACGTTCTATGTCTCCTCAAACTATTTTAAAGATGAAGGTGTAATTATCAATCAGGATTACTCTCGTTATACTTTCAGAGCAAACATTGATCATAAAATCACTAAAAATATTAAATTCGGTACATCCACTTTGGTGTCTTATAGTGAGCGTAATGGAGAAAACTTCAATCCATTAGGAGGTGCACTAGCAGAGAATCCACTTGGAAAGCCTTATGACGAAGATGGAAACCTCATCTTCCTACCAACTTTGGATGGATTAAGAACTAACCCATTTGCTGAAATCGTTCCAGGTGCTCAGTCAGATTTGACTAAGAACTACAGGATATTCAACAGTATTTTTGCTCAGTGGGATATTCTTCCTGGGTTGAGCTATAGATTGGTTTTCGGACCTGATTTCACTATCAGCAGAAATGGCAGATTCACAGGATCACAAACTAACTCAAGACGTGGTGGTGCTGCTACAGGTAGTGTGGATGATAGATTCTCTTTCAACTATACGCTGGAAAATATCGTGACGTATAACAAGACTTTCAAGGAAAATCACAATCTAAATATCACTGCGCTTCAATCTATCCAAGAAGACAAGTTTGAACAAAGTGCAATCTCGGTTTTAGGAATTCCTGCGGAATCTCAATTATATCACAGATTGGGTGATGCTTCTCAGATCAATGGTGCCGCTACCAACTTGGTAGAATGGTCTTTGATGTCATTTATGGGTAGAGTTAATTATGACTTCAAAAACAAATACTTGTTTACAGCTACCTTGAGAGCTGATGGTAGTTCTAGATTTGGTGCAAACAACCGATTCGCATATTTCCCTTCTGTTGCGGTTGGATGGAATATCCATTCTGAAAGTTTCATGTCTAACTCTTCTTTAATAGATCAATTGAAGTTAAGAGCTTCTTATGGCTCTATAGGAAATCAGGCGATCAGCCCTTATCAAACTCAGGCACTTTTGGGTAGAACTAGTTATGCTTTTGATAACAGCGCTGCATTTGGTTATGGTCCAGGCACGATTGGTAATCCTGATTTGAGATGGGAAACCTCCACTACTTTAAACTTAGGACTTGATTTCGCACTTTGGAAAAGCAGAGTTTTTGGTTCTCTTGAGTATTACATCACGAATACCACTGATTTGCTAGCTCCACAGCCCCTACCAAACTCTATTGGTTTTGGTGGATTTACTACCAATGTTGGAGAAACGCAGAATAGAGGTATTGAACTTACCCTTTCTACGCTAAACATTGAGAAAGGCGGCTTCACTTGGACTTCTGACATTGTTTTCACAAAAAATATCGAAGAAATCATTTCACTTCCAAATGGGGATGATATCTCAGCAGGTAGATTTATTGGTCAGCCTTTGACTATTTTCTATGATTTGAAGAAAATAGGTATCTGGCAAACTGATGAGACAGACGAAGCTAAAGCTTTCGGCAGCAAGCCTGGTGAAATTAAAATTGAAGATTTCAATGGTGATGGAGTGATCAACTCACTTGACAGACAATTCCTTGGTTCAGCAGTTCCTAATTTTGCAATAGGATTCACAAACAGATTTAGCTACAAAGGATTTGATTTATCCTTCTTCCTATACGGAAGATTTGGATACATGCTTAGATCTCAGTTCCACACAGGAAACAATACACTTGCGGGCAGATACAACAACTTGGATATTGATTATTGGACTCCAGACAATCCTACCAATGCATATCCTAGACCAAACGTAAACCAGGAAAGCGCGAAGTATGCTAGTTCTATGGAATACTTTGATGGCACATTCATCAAGGTAAGGAATATCAACTTCGGTTATAATTTCTCTCCAGAGGCAGCGAAGAAAATCGGTATGTCCAACTTGAGAGTTTACACAAGTATTCAGCAGCCATTCATTTTTGCAAACTACCGATCTGAGCACAAAGGAATTGATCCTGAAGTTTATTTGGATGGTGAGCAAGGTGTAGGTTCGGGCGCAGTCAATGCAAATGTCTCCCCTGCTGTCACTTCTTTCACATTTGGTATCAATGCTAAATTCTAATTAACTATGAAAAAATTAGCTTTAAATATAAAATACTGGGCAAAGTCAACTGCCCTAATACTCGGACTTTCCGCTGCAGTTTCCTGTGATGGATTTCTGGAAGAAGATGTTATTGCTCGAATAGGCAATGACTACTTGAATACGCCAAAAGGTTTAAATGATGGCATTAATGCCGCCTACAGTTCAATGCGCATATGGTACGGCACAGAGCTCGGCAATAACTTTACTACGTTTGGAACCGACATCTTTACGAATGGCGCCGATGGTTCTTGGAAATTCATGAATACTTATACGAATCAATTTGATTCTCAAAATGGACATGTACGTGGACTATGGGACGGGTTTTACGCTGGTATAAACACCTGTAATGCTGTAATAGATCGATCTGCCAATGTAGTGGGTGTTTCTCCTGCCGTTTTAGCTCAGCGAGTAGCTGAAGCTAAATTTATCAGAGCTCACCATTACTTCATTCTGGTTCAGTTGTTCGGTGGAGTTGATCTTCAGCTGTCAGAAACCGTGGTTCCAACTAAGGTAGTTACGAGGTCTACTGTAGCTCAAATCTATGCAGCGATCATTGCAGATTTAGAGTCTGCAATTCCAAACCTCGAAACAAAAGCTAAGTCTCCAGATTATGGTAGAGCAACGAAAGCTGCTGCAGAGCATTTGCTAGGTCGTGTATATCTGACCAAAGCCACATCTGAAGCAAGTGAGGCAACAGATTATGCTAAAGCAGAGCCATTACTTCAGAGTGTGATCAATAATTATGGATTCAAATTATTGCCAGATTTTGCAAATGTTTATGCTTTTGGTAATGAAATCAATGATGAGGTGATCTGGTCCACTCAATATACTTATGACCCTTTGAACACAGGAGGGGGTAATAATGCTCATGTTTTCTTCCTGATGGAATACGATGTACAGCCAGGAATGCAAAGAGACACAGAGAATGGACGACCATTCAAACGTTTCATGTCAACTGACTATACGCTGAACACGATCTTTGCTGAACGGACAAATGACTCTAGGTATAAAAAAACCTATGTGGACTTCTTCCGATCCAATAAGCCTGGCACGTACAATACCACCTTCGATAAATCTAAACCATCTGTCACTTTTGCAACGGGAGATACGACCATCTGGCTTCCAGGCTACAATATGTCAGCAGCAGAAAGAGCAAAGAAAAACTATCAGGTATTGACTCCTGAGCTTTACACAGAAAGATTGTTTCCATCTCTTAAGAAGCATTTGGATCCAGGAAGAGCAGATAGAACTCAATTTGCTGGTGGTAGAGATTACATTGCTATGCGTCTTGCTGACACTTATCTTTTGCTAGCTGAGTCTCAGTTTAGACAAGGAAAAATTGATTTGGCTACTGCAAATATCAATATGGTGAGAAAAAGAGCAGCTTTCCCTGGCAAGGCAGCTGCTATGGAAATCACTCCTGCTCAATTGACATTTGATTTCATCACTGAAGAAAGAGCTAGAGAGCTTATCGGTGAGCAAACGAGATGGCTAGATCTAAAAAGATGGGGAATTTTGGTGGAGCGAGTGAAAAAATACAATCCTCAAGGAGCTCCTAATATCCAAGCTTTCCATGTGTTAAGACCTATCCCTCAGAATCAGATTGATCGTGCTGAAGGAGAAGCCAGCGGATTCCCTCAGAATCCTGGGTATTAATTAAAATTCACATAACTATAATTTAAGAGCTGCATCGGAATCCGATGCAGCTCTTTTTTTTATGCCTTTACATTAACTATTATTAAAGAAATATTATACTTCCACGGCAACAAATATTATCGTAACATTCTGATTGTAAATCAGTAAGAACTATGTTCTGTAAATTAATTACTTTTTAACTAATTATTATTTGCCAGTTTGCTCTCGAAATCGATTGCGCGAATTAAACAGAAATTATTAGGGCGTACGCTCCATATTACCAAAATTGTTAATGTTAATTATTCTTAATTAAGAGAAATTGACAACTCAGTAAACTTATTAATTAACATTAACCCCCAACTTATGCGGTACAAATTTTACAAAAACCTTTGGTTTATTGTATTCCTACTATGCATGAGCGTCACAGTGGCGTTTGCACAAGAAGTACAAATTACAGGAACTGTTCTCGATGAAACAGACATGCCTCTCCCTGGGGTAACTATCCTGTTAAAAGGAACCACTACAGGGACAACTACAGATCTAGATGGAAAATACTCTATCTCCGCACCTAAATCTAGTACGCTAGTTTTTTCCTTCATAGGGTACGATCCTATAGAAATAGAAGTAGGCAACCAATCTATTATTGATCTCATAATGAATCCAAATGCTTCTGATCTTGAAGAAGTAGTCGTGATCGGATACGGTACCGCCAAAAAGCGTGATATCACTGGTGCGGTTTCTTCTGTGAATCCAAGCAAATTGGAAAATGAGAATCCAAACTCAGTTCAGGATATCCTTAGAGGTAACGCTGCTGGTCTTAATGTAGGAATCAGTACTTCTGCAAAAGGTGGTGGATCACTTCAAGTTAGAGGTCAGACTTCTCTTAATGCAGGAAACTCTCCATTGTTAGTGTTAGATGGAGCAATCTACTATGGTGAGCTAGCAGATATCAATCCAAATGATATCGAGAACTTAGAAGTTTTAAAAGATGCCAGTGCTGCTGCAGTATTTGGAGCAAAGGCTGCCAACGGAGTAATACTAATTACTACTAAAAAAGGAACTGTAGGTAAATCAACTATCAAATTCAATGCAAATGCAGGTCTAGCTACAATGGCTACTTATCCTGACGTTTATGGTCCAGACGAATTCATAGGATGGAGAGAAGATGTATTCAAAAGTATCAATGCTGGTGGATACGATCCTTATGAATTCTCTGACCCGAGAAAACTACCAAGTGATATTTCTCTAGAAGATTGGATGGCATATGATGGATCATCAGGTGACCCAGTTACTGTCTGGCTTCAAAGACTAAACATGCAGCCTGAAGAAATCAAAAATTACTTAGCTGGAAATTCTGTAGACTGGAGAGATAAGGTCTTTCAGACTGGATTCAGACAAGATTATACTGTAAGTCTTTCGGGAAGAACTGATAACATTAATTATTATTGGTCTGTAGGTTACCTAAATAATGAAGGTATCATCATCGGTGATGAGTATGAGACAATTCGTACTAGAGTAAACCTAGAAGGCAAAGTTAACAAATGGCTTACTGTAGGTATGAATGTTCAATTTGCAACGCAGGACGAAAGTACAGTACCTGTAAGTTCAGGTCTTTATAGAACCCTCTCCCCATGGGGATCTGAGTTCAACGAAGATGGTACTTACAAATGGAGACCAAATGATGAGGCTAGTGGAGGAACACATCCATTCTACGACAGAACTTATATAGACAGAACTGATAGAGACGTAAATATCAACTCTACTCTTTTTGCTGCTATTAAGCTTCCTTTTGGTTTCAATTTCAGAACCAACTTCACCCCAAGATTTGAGTATTATGAATACTTCAATCATCAATCTGCTGAGCACGCTGTTTGGGGATCCTCAGGGGGAATTGCTTCTAGAAGACAACGTAAAGAATACTACTGGCAAATTGATAATATCTTGACTTGGCAGAAAACATTTGCTGAAAAGCATGATTTCAACGCTACTTTCTTGGTGAATGCAGAAAAATTCCAATCATGGGATAACACCATGACAAACAACGGTTTTGAGCCTCATGATCGTTTGGGTTATCATAACATTGGTGGTGGAATCAACCCGATTATCTCAAGTAATGACGAATACAGCACAGGTGATGCACTAATGGGTCGTTTGATCTATTCTTACGATGGTAAATATTCTACCACTGTTTCACTAAGAAGAGATGGTTACTCCGCATTTGGTCAGAGCAATCCTAGAGCATTATTCTATTCTGCTGCAGTTGGATGGGTATTCTCTGATGAGAACTTTATCAATATTGATTGGTTAGACTTCGGTAAAATGAGATTCTCATGGGGAAGTAATGGTAACAGAGATATCGGTAGATATGTAGCACTTTCTGATTTGAATACAGGAAAATACTTCTACGAAAGACCAAGTGGTGAGCTTTACCTAGTAAACCAGCTTTATGTAAACAGAATGCAGAACAGTAACCTACAGTGGGAAAGAACAGAATCTTTCAACTTAGGTATTGATTTCTCTATACTCAAAACCAGATTAACAGGTACAATTGAGATGTACAAAATGGCTACTACAGATTTGCTAGTACAAAGAAGTTTACCGGATTTCCTAGGGTTTAACTATGTATGGGACAACTTAGGACAAGTTGACAACAAGGGTTTCGAACTTACTTTGAATTCAACCAATTTTGAAACACAGAATTTGACATGGAGAACTACGGCTAATTTCCAATTAAACCGAAATGAGATTATTAGCTTATATGGTGATTTGGACGAAAATGGTGTAGAACTAGACGATCCAAGTAATGGATGGTTCATAGGACATTCAATCGACCAGATTTGGAATTACAAAACAGATGGAATTTGGCAGTCAGATGAAGCTGAAGCTGCTGCAGAATATGGTGTGAAGCCAGGTGATTTTAAAGTCGTAGATGTAGATGGCGATGGTAAATTCACAAACGCAGATAGACAATTCCAGGGCTATACAGAACCACGCTTCCGTTGGAGTTTAAGAAATGAGTTTACACTTTTCAAAAACCTAGATGTTTCTTTCATGATGTACTCGTATTGGGGACATGAAGGTTCATTTAATCAAATGAAAAACAGAGATGGCTTCTTGGATAGAACTAGCTCTTATGTGACTCCATACTGGACAGAAGAAAATCCAAACAATGAGTGGGCAAGACTTAACTCTAGTGAGGGCAGTGCAGGTGGTTATAGCATTTACCGTAAGAAATCTTTTATACGTTTAGAAAACATCTCTATGGGATACAATTTCCCTAAGCAAATAATAGAGAAAGCTAAAATCTCAAATCTACGAGTTTACGGAAGCATCAGAAATGTAGGATTCTTTGCACCAGAGTGGGACTTCTGGGATCCAGAAAATTCCGGCCCTATCCCAAGATATTTCACACTTGGAATTGATGTCACTCTGTAAGCTTAAAAAATATCAAAATGAATATAAGAAGTAAAACAAACTCGATAAAAATCCTTTTAACAGGATTAATTATAGCAGTCACTTCCGGATGTAATGAAGATTGGCTGGTGCCAAAGCCTTTATCTTTCTACTCCCCTGAAAACACCTATAACGACGCAAGTGGATTATGGGCAGCCCTAGTTGCCTGTGAAAGAAATATGCGCCATGAATATACTGGTGATGGGTCCCCCATCCTTACGGAACATATTTTCTCTGAAGTAGCTATAGAAGGCACAACAGATAAGTCTGGTCCTGCACAGGATATGAATCTGCTCATTACTCCAGATGCAAACTTGAACTCTACTAACACCAATAGAATTGGATGGTACTGGTATGAAGGGTACAAAGGAGTAAAGTATGCAAATACTGTAATTTCAAGAATTGATGAACCTCAGAATTACGAATCTGAAGCAGAGAGAAACCATCTTCTTGCTACAGCCTACTTCCACAGATCATTACGTTATTATAGACTCACGCAGCAATTCGGCGATATTCCATTAATTCTGGATGAAATTACTGTCCCCAAGCTTGATTTTTATTCAACAGATCGAACAGTCATTCTTAAAAAAATGAAAGAAGATCTTGAGTGGGGAGAAGAATGGATTCCAGTCGTAATGGATAGAGGTAGAGTTCCTAAGGGAGCACTTCAACATCTATTAATCAAAGTTAATCTTGCTCTTGGCGAATTTCAGGATGCACTTGCTGTAGCCAATAGGTTGATTGATGCTGGTCCTTATGCTTTAATGACACAAAGATTCGGAGTAGACAAAGGCGACCCTACTAAAAATGTAGTATGGGATCTTCACAGACCTGAAAACAAGTCTCCTATTTCTAACACAGAAACCATCCTGCTTGTAATGGATAGAATCGATACTGATGGAAGCTCTGGAGGAATTATCACAATGAGAAATGCTGTCCCTTTCTGGGGATCTAACATTAATACTCCTGCTGGAAATAAAGGAACTTCTGATGTACCTAATTTGGCTATCGACCAGGTAACTCAGATTGGACGTGGAATCGGAAGATTAAGAGGAACTTGGTATCACCAGAGCATGATCTGGGATGACGAAAATGATTTAAGACATGCTCCAGGTAACTGGATGAATATGACTGACTTGGTTTACAACAACCCAGGTATCGCTTCTTCAGACCCGTACTACGGTAAAAACCTTGAATTTAGAAACGCAGCTAACGTTGTAATTGTAGTCGATACAATCAGAAGCTGGTTCTCATGGCCACACTACAAATTGTATGTGCCAGATCCAAAACGAAATCAGCCTCAAGGTGGAGAAACCGACTGGTACATTTTCAGACTTGCAGAATCCTATTTGTTGAGAGCTGAAACCAAAGTTTGGATGGGTGATCTTGCTGGAGCTGCTGCAGATATCAATGCAGTTAGAACGCGAGCAGGCGCTGCTCCTTACACTGCAGCCGATATCAATATTGGGACTGTATTGGACGAAAGAGCACGAGAGCTATACTATGAAGAGCCAAGAAAAACTGAACTAACCAGAATGGCAAGAATCTTTGCTATGACAGGTATTGCTGCTTACAATGGTAAAAGTTATAATGAGGCTAACTTCTCTAATTCCAATTTCTTTTTCGACAGAATCATGGAAAAGACTGATTATTACAATAAGGGTGTATTCACAAGACACGGGGATACATACACAATGAGCCCTTATCACGTATTATGGCCTATCCCTCAAAATGCTATTAACTCAAACACCAAAGGTCACCTAAACCAAAATGAAGGTTACTACGGTTTTGAAAATAACATTCCACCACTTACCTCTATCGAAGACGGTGGTTAATTAAGTCTTTGACCCTTATTATAATCCATAGCTTTAATAAAAAGCGACTGGATTAAAACTACTACGGAGACCAGTGTGAAACATTGGTCTCCGTTTTTGTTCCATTACATTACTAGCCGGTCACTCGTCACAGACGCTACTGTACAATCAACCTATTCAGTGGAATAAAAAAAGCTGCCCTGATAATCAGAGCAGCTTTTCACCTAGTCAGTGATGTGAATCTATTCTTGCAATGTTGATTCTCGGATTGTAAGCTGTGAAGGGATAGTGATCACTTGGTCCAATAGCTCATAGTGCTTCGGCTTAGTCAGTTTTTTGATAAGTAATTTCGCGCATTCATTTCCTATCGATAAAGCCGGTTGAGTGATGGTAGTAAGGGAAGGATTGAGTAATCCTGCGATAGAAGAATTAGCAAAACTGATCAATTTCACATCAGAGGGCATTCTTAGCTTTGTTCTTTTTATCGCTTGATAAGTGGCAAATGCCAATTTTTCAGCGGATGATAAAATACCATCTGGTCGATCTGAAGAAAGAAGCAATTCCTGAATCAATTTCACATTATGCGGTTCTTCATGACTACAATACAGCGTCAAAGCAGGGTTTAATTCCATTCCTTCACTTAAAATCGCGTCAGAATAACCCCGTTGTCGTTCCTGGCTTATCGAAAGATCTTTCCCTAAAGTCAGCAAAGCAATCTTTGTACATCCTTGCTTGATTAAATGTTTGGTCCCTTCAAATGCACTTTCATAATCATTTGTGATAAACTTGGTGGTAGGAATATCTGCCCTGATTCTGTCGAAAAAAACGATTGGAAGTCCACGATCATGCAATTTTTGCAAATGAGAAATATCACTTGTTTGGCTTGTAACTGACATCACAATAGCGTCTGCACGTCCATTAAGTAATAAATTTACGATTTTACGCTCCCGCTCTAGATCCTCATGCGTATTGTAAATCAGAAGATGATAACCATGCTCCTGGGCAATTTCTTCTATTCCATCCACTACTTGAGCAAAAAAGTTATTAATACGCTCTGGGATGATTACTGCGATAGTTTTACTTTTGTTTTCTCTCAAACTCCTCGCAAATGGGTTGGCGTGATAATTTAGCTTTTCAGCCATACTTATCACCCTCTTTTTTGTTGCGTCACTTATCTCATAGCTATCATTTAACGCTCTTGAGACGGTGGAAGGGGCAAGCTTTAATTCAGCGGCCAATTCTTTTAGACTTATACCTCCGGCCATGTGTATTGGTTTATTGTTTCAGTGTTGAAAATACAAATCCTTTCTCAATTAGTCCCAATCGAGCAAAAATTTTCGAAATCGATTCCGCATTTTATTCCCCAAATGCTACTGATTCAAGGTATTTTTAAGTGAATAATAAGTTGTATAAATAAAGCCACAATAACCAATGCCCTATTCAACGACTAAAACGTCATACCTTTCTGACGACTTTTTATTGAGAAATGATTTTGCAAAAACGCTGTACCACCAATATGCCAAGGATTTACCCATCATAGATTATCACAACCACCTTCCACCAGCGGAAGTCAACACCAATAGAAAGTTTGAAAATATTTCAAAAATCTGGCTTGCTGGTGATCATTATAAATGGCGGGCGATGCGAACTTTCGGTATCAATGAAAAATTCATCACAGGTGACTCTTCAGATGAAGAAAAATTCAAGCAATGGGCCAAAACTTTGCCTCACACCCTGAGAAACCCATTGTATCATTGGTCACATCTGGAGCTGAAAAGATATTTTGGCATAGATGAACTACTCTCAGAGGCAAATGCAACTGAAATTTACAGCCACTGTAATAATGTGTTAAAGCAAGATTCTTTCTCTACTCAAGGTCTTTTGGCACAAATGAAAGTAGAAGTAATCTGCACTACAGACGATCCGATTGATTCACTTGACCAGCATGTCTCCTTCCATAAGCAAGGCACGGAGCTAGGCATGTATCCAGCTTTTCGACCAGATAAATCTTTCGCAGTAGAAAACGCTAGTACCTACACTACCTACATCGCAAGTTTGGCGGCTAGTGTAAACTTTGAAATTTCCTCTTACGAGAAACTACTCGAAGCAATGAGCAAAAGGATAGATTACTTCCACGAGCGTGGATGTAGATTGTCTGACCATGGCTTGGAGCAACTCTATTTCTTCAAAGAAAATACGTATTCAATAGAGACTATTTTCTCACAAGTCACTTCGGGTAAAGAGCTCAGCAAACAAGAGGTAGATTTTTTCAAATTCACTACCCTCCTAGCGCTTTGCAAAATGTATCATGCCAAGGGCTGGGTTCAGCAATTTCACTTGGGTGCACTTAGAAACACCAATTCGCGTTCACTTCGAATCCTTGGTGCTGACACTGGTTTTGATTCTATCGGTGATTTCGATCAAGCTACATCTATGTGTGGGTTCTTCAATGAATTAAATACAGAGGATCAGTTATGCAAAACGGTGATATATAATCTCAATCCTCGTGATAATGAAGTTTTTGCAACCATGATTGGTAATTACAACGACGGTTCGGTGAGAGGCAAAATTCAATTTGGCTCCGGCTGGTGGTATATGGATCAAAAAGACGGTATGGAAAAGCAAATCAACACCTTGTCGAATATGGGGTTAATTAGCTGCTTCATCGGAATGCTTACAGACTCTCGTAGCTTCCTTTCTTTTCCACGTCATGAATATTTCCGCAGAATACTATGCAATTTATTTGCTGAGGATGTTGCCAATGGCGAACTTCCTTGGGATGAAAAATGGCTGGGAGGCATCATATCTGATATCTGCTACCATAATGCAAAACAATATTTCGACTTTAGTCCAAAAAACATTCAAGTTTAATTATGAGTAATTCACTGTTTTCTCTAGAAGGGAAAAAAATAGCTTTTTCAGGTGCAACCGGAGTACTCGGTCAATCGATGAGTCATTACTTAGCCAAAGAAGGTGCTGAAATCCTGATCTTAGGCCGTACGCAATCCAAAGTAGATGACTTAGTAAAACAGATTTCTGACGCCGGAGGCAAAGCTTTTGGCTACATCTGTGATGTGACTGATGAGAGCAGCATGCAAGGAGCCTATTCTGAAATCGAAAAAACACATGGCTACATTGATATTTTGATCAACGCTGCTGGAGGTAATATGCCAGGAGCTGTAATTACGCCAGATAAAACCTTACAGCATTTGGAATTGGATGCCTTAAGAAAAGTATTGGATCTAAACTACCTCGGTACGGCCATCCCATCTAAGGTTCTCTTTCCTCTAATGTTGAAAAATGGAAAAGGCAACATTATCAATATCAGTTCAATGGCTGCCTCTAGACCCATGACACGCGTCATGGGATATGCCTCTGCCAAAGCAGCAATAGATAATCTAACCAAGTTTCTATCTGTAGAACTTTGCACTAAGCACGGTGCAGAATACAGAGTGAATGCCATCGCTCCAGGTTTTTTCCTGACAGAACAAAACAGAGCCTTGCTCACCGAATCTGACGGAAGTCTCACTGGAAGAGGAAGTCAAATTATGAACCATACACCTATGGCTAGATTTGGCAAACCCGAAGATCTCAATGGAGCTTTACATTGGCTTTGCGCTGAAGCTTCTGCTTTCGTCACTGGTACCATCGTAGCAGTGGACGGTGGATTTGGAGCCTATTCAGGCGTGTAATTATTGTTAATTTCGAATTAGCTATTTCGAATTTAACAGAACTTGAAAATTGAACTTTGAATTTGAAAATTGACCATTAACCCCACAGTAATATGACCTATAAAATGGAGCAAACCATGCGTTGGTATGGCCCAAATGACCCAGTAAGCTTGAGAGACATTCTGCAGGCTGGAGCATCTGGAATCGTCACTGCCCTTCACCATATTCCCAATGGAGAAACCTGGTCCCGGGAAGAAATTAAAGAACGCAAAAACATTATCGAAGCTGCCGGCTTAACTTGGTCAGTTGTAGAGTCAGTTCCCGTACATGAAGTGATCAAAACTCGAACTGGAAATTATCTGGATGTAATCGAGAACTATAAGCAAACCCTTCGAAATCTAGCCGCAGAAGGTATTTTTACGGTATGTTACAACTTCATGCCTATACTGGATTGGACTAGAACAGACTTAGAATATGAGCTTCCAAACGGTGTAAAAGCGCTGCTTTATGAGAAAAAAGCTGTTCAGGCATTTGATCTTTTTATCCTAGAGAGAGCAGAAGCCAAAGCTGAATATTCAGCCGAGGAATATGCTGAAGTAAAGGCATACTATGAAGCACTTAGCCCTGCCAAACGTCAGATGATTTTCGACAATATGTTGAAAGGACTGCCAGGTTCGGAGATCGGCTATACGCTAGAGGAATTCAAAGCTATGCTAGCCACCTATGATGGAATAGATGCTGCAAAACTCGCTGAGCATTTGCGCTTATTTCTTGACGCAATAGTTCCTGTGGCAGAGGAAAATGGCGTTTGCGTAGCGATTCACCCAGATGACCCACCATTCCCACTTTTTGGGTTAGCAAGAGTAATGAGTACCGCGGAAGATGCTAGAAGAATTCTTAGAGATCAACCTAGCCCGTCCAATGGATTAACTTTCTGTACGGGTTCATTTGGCGTGAGAGCCGACAATGACCTGCCAGCTATGGTCAAAGAATTTGGTGATAACATCCATTTCATCCATTTGCGAAGCACCAAAAGAGACGAAGCTGGCAATTTCTTTGAAGACAATCACTTGGAAGGAAATGTACCCATGGTAGCTGTGATCGATGAGATCATCCAAGTACAACAAAAGCGAGGCAAAAGCCTGCCGATGCGACCAGATCACGGTCATTTGATGTTGGATGATTTGACTAAAAAAACTAATCCAGGTTACTCTGCAATTGGAAGACTGAAAGGTCTGGCAGAAATCAGAGGTGTAGAAGCAGGATTGCTTTACTCCCAAAAAAAATGACAGAAAAAGAAAAAATGCTTGCAGGCGAACTCTACCAAGCCGGAGATCAGGAACTGGTGGCAGAGCGCCTGCAAGTCAGAAAATTGGTGAAAACTTTCAATGATTCAGACCCTGAAGATGCTGATTTGAGGGTTTCTCTTGTCAGAAAAATCTTTGGGAAAGCAGGAAAGAACTTCTGGGTAGAGCCACCTTTTTACTGCGACTACGGTACAAACATTGAAGTTGGAGATGATGTCTTCTTCAACTTCAACTGTGTCGTATTAGACGTCTGTAAAGTCACCCTTGGCGATCGCGTTTTTGTGGCTCCAAATGTGCAGTTTTACCCAGCAACACACCCATTAGACGCTATTCAAAGAGGCCAAATGTGGGAATATGGCAAGCCAATTACCATAGGCTCGGATGTTTGGATAGGTGGATCTGCAGTGATTTGTCCCGGAGTGACTATAGGCGAAAGAACCGTCATAGCAGCTGGTGCGGTTGTGACCAAAGATTTTCCCGCCGATGTGGTTATAGGTGGTAATCCTGCTAAGGTGATTAAGAAGCTGGGTTGAAATAATTAAATAGCAGCCATTGAAACCTAACTAACGGTCAGGCAGGAAAAAAGGGAGGCTTACTCATCATGCATTTGCTCTAGCGAGCAGTTCCTGAGATTGGAACCTTAGCATGATCGACCAAAAACTGATAAATCATGGATAATTCTCGTCTTCTATCTCTAATCACTCAATCTCTATTCTTTAATCTCTCAATCTCCTTTTTCCCGTCTCTCGTCTTCTATCTTCTGTCTTCCGTCTCCAGTCTTCCGTCTTCCCTTCATCCCTTCATCCCTTCATCCCTTTGCCCATAATTATCTTATTTGAAGGCATTCATATTTCATTTCCTTTATATTGATAAACATTTGCTTATTTTTGGCCTCTAGTGTTTATAAACCTTTTGTTTTGACTGAATGAAAAGAGTATTAGTTAGTGGTGGTGGCGGATTTCTTGGCAGCCATTTGTGTGATCGCCTCTTAAAAGAAGGAAATGAAGTCCTTTGTGTAGATAATTTTTTCACAGGTAATAGAAGAAATATTCATCACCTTCTTGACAACAAGAATTTTGAGTTACTTCGTCACGATGTTACCCATCCGCTATATGTAGAGGTGGATGAGATTTATAATTTGGCCTGCCCTGCTTCGCCTATACATTATCAATTTGACCCAGTTCAGACTACCAAAACGTCTGTAATTGGAGCGATGAATATGCTAGGACTTGCGAAACGCCTAAAAATTAAAATTCTACAAGCGAGCACATCGGAGATCTATGGTGACCCGGAAGTTCATCCTCAGCCTGAATCATACAAAGGAAGTGTAAATACCCTTGGTCCAAGAGCGTGTTACGATGAAGGTAAAAGATGTGCAGAAACGCTCTTTTTCGATTACTATCGTCAGCATAATGTTGCAATCAAAGTCATGCGTATTTTCAACACCTATGGACCAAGAATGCACCCAAATGATGGTCGTGTAGTTAGTAATTTTATCGTGCAAGCATTGAGAGGAGAAGACATCACTATGTATGGAGATGGAAAGCAAACTCGATCTTTCTGCTATGTGGACGATAATATCGAAGGTATGTATCGCTTGATGAACAGCCGCGATGGATTCACCGGACCCGTAAATATTGGTAATCCAGGAGAATTCACCATGCTGGAACTTGCTCAGCAAATCATAGAACTAACTAATAGCAAAAGTAAAATGATCTTTATGCCATTGCCTCAGGATGATCCTATGCAAAGAAGACCCGTGATCGATCTAGCGAAAAAAGAGCTGGATTGGGAACCAACGGTAAACCTAAGAGAAGGATTAATAAAAACCATAGCCTATTTTGAGTCTGTAATTTGAAATACAGAATAAGTAGTAAACACAAAAGCCATCTCACGATGGCTTTTGTGTTTTACTTCATTACTTTTTCCTTGGCTTCTTTTTCAAAAACCGCATCATACGCAGGGTTTTTGATCGACGGAATTGGCGCTCCATACGAAAATCTCCAAGTCTCTAATCTCTTCAAAAGTTCAGCTGCTTTTTTAGGATTACTTGTTGCTAAATTTTTCGATTCAGAAGGATCAGAAACGAGATTATAAAGCTCTAAACCTCCATCTTCAAAATACTGATGCAGCTTCCAGTTTCCAGAACGAATCACAGAACCCGGACGTGTTCGGAAAAGTGGATCGCGAGAACTATCTTCTTTGGGATCATAAGCCTCTAGGTAAATTGGGAAATGCCAAAAAAGATCTCTTCCCATTGGTTTCTTATTCTTTAGCAAAGGCAATAGACTTTCTCCATCCAATTTCAATTCAGATTCTGAATCAATTAAAGCTTTAAACGTTGGGAAAAAATCCAACTGAGTGACGGGAGTATTTTCAATTCCTGCAGTTATCTGATTTTTCCACTTGATTAACAAAGGCACTCTAATTCCACCTTCATAGTAGCTCCCCTTTCCTGCACGCAGCGGATCCTGGTGGCTAGTAGCACGAATTCCGCCATTATCGGAGGTGAAGATGATCAGCGTTTTATCCGTAAGATTTAGGCTATCTAATGCGGCCAGAAGCCTGCCTACATTTTCATCCATACTATGGATCATAGCAGCATAGACAGGATTGTTCTGTCCCTTGCTCCCCTCCTTCTTTCTATACTTTTCTACCAGTTCGGGCTTCCCCATAAGTGGTGTATGAACTGTATAAAACGGTAGATATAAGAAAAACCGCTCTCCTCTGTTTTCTTCCACAAATGAAATCGCCTCTTCAGTTAAGCGATCTGTGAGGTATTCTCCTTCAATTTTAGCTTCCAAATTGATTGTATAGGGACTGAAATAACCATCTTTGCCTGGATTCCCTCTATGGCTTCCACCTTTATTTACTTCAAATCCATACGTCAAAGGATCGTCCGAGACATGCCATTTCCCAAATACACCGGTTCTGTAGCCATGGTCTTGAAAAAAATTCCCAAGAGTATAGCTATCCTTAGGAATTGAATTCGCATTTGGCGAAGCTATCAGCTGCCTTGTTTTAGGATTCCCTCGATCTGCAGGATCTACGGTATAAATCCCGTGCGTCATTGGATAACGGCCTGTGATCATTGTAGCTCGGCTTGGAGCACAATTTGAAGCTGCTGCATAGGCATGCATAAATATTTTACTTTCTTCGCTGAGTTGATCGAGGTTTGGCGTTTCATAATACTCCGAACCCATAAATCCCAGATCTGCCCAGCCTAGATCATCCACATTAATCAAGACTACATTTGGCTTGTCTGTTTCCTGAGTTTTATGCTGCGCAAAAGTACTCTTGGAGCCTAAAATCAATAGAAAACTCAAAATTATATACTTCTGCAACGATTCCGATTTTATACTAGTTAAACGCAAGAAAACTATTTCTACAAGCCTCTTACAACTCTACCCAACTCACTTTATTCCACTTACAAACCTTACAACTTTTACTTTTCACTACTCACCTTTTACTTATCACCTCTCACCTTTTTACCTCATAAAACCCTAACACCACTTACAAAATTTACATCTTTTACTTACCCTTCTCACCTATCAATCCTTCGTTACCTTGCTCCCCCACCAATCGGCATTTGGCTGCCATCCTGGTGCAAGAATTTTTACACGTTCAGATTCCAAATCTGGCATTCTTTCGTTTTTGTTTTTATCCAAAACGGCTTGATGTAGCACCGCATCGTAATCAGGATCAGCGATTGGACGATTTGCATTCGTTTCATCAAGCCATTGCATCAGTTTTCCTGAAAGTCTTTTTACCTCATCGCGATTCTCTGATGCTAGATTCTTTTGCTCACCTGGATCCCTCCCGAGGTCATAAAGTTCTACTACCTTATCCTCCCAGTAGTAGATTAACTTCCAATCGCCTTCCCTGATAATAGAGCTAGGATCTCCTCCTTGATTGCCATAGTGTGGATAATGCCAATAAAGCGCACGATCAGCCATTTCCTTACCATCCATCGCAGGAGCTAAACTTACACCTTCCATAGGAACATTTTCTCCTATAGCTACTCCTGCCAATTCTAAAAGTGTAGGATAGAAATCAATTCCACTTGCCGGAGTGGTGAGTGTAATCATCTCTTTTTGCCCTGGTACTTTGATGAAATATGGTACTCGAAGACCACCCTCCCACTGATACCCCTTGCCACCTCTTAGGGGCAAATTGGAAGTGGAAAAGTTATCTCCAGAAGCTACTCCTCCATGATCTGAAGTAAATACCACAATAGTATTTTCATCCATTCCCTGCTTTCTAAGTGCTTCAAGAACCACACCTACAGCATCATCCATAGACTCTACAAGGCCAGCATATATTGGATTGTCCTGAACCTGTCTGATTGGAAGCCTACGCTCCATACTATAGCCATGATCCGCAAGTCCGTTTTCGATTGCTTTGGTTCGATACTTTCTCCATTTCTCTTCAGTAGTTTGAATCGGCCCATGTACAGCGTAAAAAGACAGCATTGCAAAAAATGGTTTTTCATGTTTTCCTTCAATGAATTTTGCCGTTTCATTGGCCAAACGCATACTTAGATTTTCACCATCCGGCCCTTGCTCCATTTTTGGATTGTCATAGGGAGCAAAATATCCTCCTATTGGACTTCCCGACGAGTAGCCACCTCTATTGGTATCAAAACCATGATCTTCGGGATAGGATCCCTCTCCACCTAAATGCCATTTTCCAGCAAAAAACGTCTCATATCCAGCGCCTTTCAGTGCCTCAGGAAGTGTGACATAGGATGGATCTAATGCATGATCATAGGTTGGCGGCAAAAGCTTTGTATGACGGCCGTATTTTCGCCAAGCTTCTCCCTCTGGTGCGCCTATCCAGTCTGTGATGTTGTGGATAGCTGGCGTGACTCCGGTCATTATACTTGCCCGAGCAGGACTACAAACTGGCGATGCTGAGTATCCCTGTGAAAATTGGTAAGACTGTGAGGCCAGTGCATTTATATAAGGAGTCTCGTAAAACGCACTACCAGTGACACTTAGGTCATGATAGCCCAAATCGTCTACCAGAATAAAAACAATATTGGGTTGCTCAGGCGATTGGGCAAAAGACTGAAAACCACAGAGCAAAAGTCCTGCAATAGGAATATATTTCTTCAGCATAAGTAAGTGTAGTATTGAATAGAAAAACTAAGATGGTCAAGATCTATGAAAATCAAAAAAGGAATGTGATGAGCAGGTAGTAATTATAAAAAAGAATGCTGCAACATGACTAAAAATATAGCCTAAAAGTACGTTTAAAATATACCTGCATAGATGGAACAATAGCTCCCTTATCTCTTTTCCAGAGACTTATCCGACTTGCTCGGAAACAGGTAAAACCTCTAAATCGAGAGCAGTTGAACATTCAGAACCCCTTTTTGATCAAATGCAAAGCAGGAGATTTAAAATTTGGCATTCCTCCAAATTAAATTTTTGAATTATCTTAACGAAAACATTTTTCAAAAAACCAGCAGCACGTGCACGAAAACTCCAGCGAAGAACTTCAAGAAAAATTACCGAGAAACCTTGGCCTTTGGGGCGTATGGATGTTAGTCGTCAATGGTTTTATAGGTGCTGGAATATTTGGTTTACCTTCTGGAGCTGCCAGACTAGCCGGTGAATACAGCGTATTGATTTATGGTTTCTGCGCACTCCTGATGTTGCCTGTGATTCTGAGTTTCGCTGAGATCGGAAGTTATTTCCGAGGTACAGGAGGCCCTATTCGATATGGCAAGTTGGCCTTTGGATCATTTGTAGGGTTTCAGGGAGGATGGCTTTATTATTTGGCTAGACTGATTTCCTTCGCCGCCAACACCGTATTATTGACCGATAGTATTGCCTATTTCTTTCCAATCATGGGAGAAGGTATAGGCCGATTGATTTCTCTGGCCTTGACCTGTGGACTACTCAGCCTCATCAATATTCTAGGTTCCTCAGAGTCCATTCGTTCCATGACTCTTTTTACTATCATCAAATTTGCAGTTTTAATCGGCTTGATCATCGGAGGGTTTCTTCTGATCGGCCCAGATGTTATTCCTCACTTCGATACTCCACTGCCTTCTGGCTCTGACTTCGGTGCTGCCACCTTACTTTTGATCTATGCATTTGTTGGATTTGAGGGAGCGATAGTTCCTGCGGGAGAAGCTAAGCGACCTAAGCGCGATATGCCGTTGGGATTAATTCTTGGATTGATCGTAGTCACCATTATATACATGCTGGTACAATTGGTATCACAGTCAGCCGTTCCCAATTTGGCAGCTAGTAACAGTCCTCTGCTCGATGCATCTTCAGCTCTCTTTGGAAGTACAGGTGCAGTGATCTTGATGGTAGGCGTAGCAACCTCAGTCTTAGCAAATCTTATCAGCTCGATGTTTTCAGCTTCCAGAATCACTTATGCCTTAGCATTGGAAAAATCCCTTCCAGCCTGGTTTGGAGAGGTAAGCAATAAGTTTTTAACTCCAGCCAATTCTGTTTTTTTCTTTGGGATAGCCGCCTTTGTGTTGGCTGCGATGGGTTCCTTCACCTTCTTGGCCGCCATGACCGTGTTGTCCCGATTGTTCCTTTTTATTATGACATGTGCAGCGATTCCAGTATTAAGACCTAGATTTCGAGATCAGGGCTATTTCATACTCAAAGGTGGTTACTTAATTCCAGCGCTAGGCATCATAGCATGTATCTGGCTAATGTTGCAGGTTAGTTGGACTTCTATTTGGCTCACTGCAGTTTTGATTGGGGTCGGAACAGGCCTGTATTGGTTGGGGAAAATGCAGAAGTAAGCTATAGCCTTGGTTGATAAGGGCTATAATAGGGTTTATGCTGTGTCATTTGTACCAACACTTCACCAACAAAATACTGCGAGTCAACCCAAAAAAAAATACCCTGTATAGGGTATTTTTTCAAAAATTAGTTGACTGCGATTAACAGTTATATTAATATTTCTCTATATTTTTTTTAAAAATTTTTGAAGGCTAAGTAAGTTGACTGACAACTAAATACTAACAACTACCCTTTACTTCCCCATTTTCTCTATGTGTGCTTCTTTGATCAATCTTCTTAGGATCTTTCCTACGTTTGATTTCGGTAACTCATCAGTGAAATGCACTTCTTTTGGGCACTTGTAGTTAGTCAGGAATTCATGGCAGTGGGTCATGATATGCTCTTTGGTAATCGCTTTATCTTTCACTACTACATATGCGACCACACGCTCCGTGGATTTAGGGTCTGGAATCCCGATCACGCCAACTTCCAGCACGCCTGGATAAGATGCAATTACGTCCTCTACTTCATTGGGATAAACATTGAAACCGGAAACAAGAATCATCTCCTTCTTCCTATCCACAATCTTGGTAAAGCCATCTTTGTCCATGACTCCGATATCTCCTGATTTGAACCAGTCTCCCATCATCACCTCTGCGGTCTCTTTCGGTCTATGCCAGTATCCTTTCATCACTTGTGGACCTTTTATGCAGATCTCTCCACGCTCTCCCACTGGAAGTATATTCTCCTCATCATCAATGATCATCATCTCAGTGTTGGGAAGCGGCACGCCTATGGTACCATTTCTCTCTGTACCATCGATAGGATTACAGGAAGCCACTGGAGAGGTTTCGGTTAGTCCATAGCCTTCGGCCAAAGGGGTTCCTGTCACGGCGAGCCACTTTTCAGCAGTTGCTTTTTGCACTGCCATTCCTCCACCAACTGCTATTTTTAACTTGCTAAAATCCAGAGCTTTAAAAGCATCTTGGTTAAGCAAACCATTGAACAAGGTATTAACTCCCGTGAAGACCGTAAACTGCTTTTTTGAAAGTTCTTTGATAAAGGCTGGCATATCTCTCGGATTCGTAATTAAGAGATTATGCGCACCGATTTTGAGCATCGCAAGGCAATTGACCGTCAAAGCAAAAATGTGATACAAGGGCAGTGCTGTAACTACTATTTCCTCCCTCTCCTTCAATTTAGGTTTCATCCAGGCAGAAATCTGCTGCATATTGGCCACTATATTTCCATGGGACAATTCCGCACCTTTGGACACTCCAGTGGTGCCTCCGGTATATTGAAGAAAAGCGGTATCCTGTAAAGCAATTTCTACTGCTTTGAATTTATGATTTGCACCTTGTGCCAAAGCTGATTTGAATGAAACTGCCTTTGGAAGAGAAAAAGCCGGCACCATCTTCTTGATGTATTTAACTACAAGATTGACTATCGTTCCTTTGAAGCCTCCCAGTAAGTCACCAATCTCAGTTACAATCACATGTTTAGCAGCGATATCAGGTAGGATTTTCTCCAGATTATCTGCAAAATTGGCCATAATGATGATCAATTCAGCTCCTGAATCTTGGAATTGGTGCTTCATCTCCGAAGAGGTATAAAGCGGGTTGGTATTTACCACGATCATTCCAGCTCGCAAGGCGCCAAACATCGCAACGGGATACTGCAGGGTATTTGGCATCTGTATCGCAACCCGAGTTCCTTTTTTTAATCTTAAAACGTTTGTCAAATAGGAGGCGAAATCCTCACTTAACTTGTTCAACTGATTAAATGACATTGTCTTTCCCATGCATTCATAAGCCACTGCATCTCCGAAGTTCTTTACACTTTCATCAAAAAGTTCTGCTACACTGGAAAAGGCTGTACAATCTATTTCCTTTGGCACAGATTCCGGATAATGTTTCAACCATGGAAAATCATTCATGTTGTAAAGTATTTTGGGATGTATCTATTTTTATGGAAGTAATCAAAATCTTAGCTTATGTCAAAAGCATTTTTTACTATTTCAAAATTTTTCTTGCTATCAGCTCTTTCATTATCTCATTGGTGCCAGCATAGATTCGCTGTACTCTAGCATCTGCATAAGCTCTTGCTACCCCATAATCCCACATATACCCATATCCACCGTGCAGCTGAACGCATTCATCGGCGACTTTGCACTGCAGCTCGGTCATATTGTATTTTGCTGCTGAGGACATGGCTGAGTCCAATTTGCCATCGTTGTGAAGCAAGACCAAGTGATCACAGTAGATCCTTCCCTGCTCCAGCGCAGCGCACATCTCCGCTAATTTGAATCGTGTATTTTGAAACTCAGAGATGGCCTGATTAAATGCCTTCCGTTGTTTTACATACTTGACCGTCTCCTCCAGCATGTATTCTCCAAGTGCCAAGGCGGCCAGTGACACTACTAGACGCTCTTGAGCCAGTTCGGTCATCAAGTACTTGAAACCCTCTCCCTCTTTCCCAAGCAGGTTTTCCTTAGGCACTTTCACATCTTCAAAAAACAACTCGCAGGTATCTTGGGCATGTAAGCCCACCTTATCAAACGGAAGTCCTTTGGTAAAACCAGTCATGGAATTATCCATTATAATTAGGCTAATTCCTTTCGCTCCTTTCTGTGGATCAGTCTTCACTGCTACCACTACCACATCAGACAAATAGCCATTTGTAATAAAAGTCTTACTACCATTCACCAAATAATAATCTCCATGGTCTATGGCGCTGGTTCTCATCCCCTGCAAGTCACTTCCAGCACCTGGCTCAGTCATCGCTACTGCTCCTATATACTCACCAGCTACCATTTTAGGAATGTATTTGTCTAGTGCTTGTTCTGTCGCATAATGCAGAATATAGGGCATCACAATATCACTATGAAGTGGATATCCTATTGCAGGGCCAGAGCATCCGCTCAATCCTAGCTCCTCTATTAATATCGCATTGTATCGAAAATCCTTAATGTCCATGCCTCCAAAACGCTCTGGGGCCTGTAAGCCCAAAAACCCACTCTCTCCAAGCTTGAGCCAACTTTCTCTCGACACCATTTTATCCTTCTCCCACTGGGAGTTGTATGGCACTATTTCCTTGGCTATAAAATCTCTGACGCTGACTCTGAAAAGATCGTGCTCTTCAGTAAAAAGGGTTCGGGGAAGTCCAAACATGGTATGTATACTTTAGGGTTTTATTCTGTTCGAAATTAAGGAATTAACTTCTTACACATTGAATTTGTCTTAGAAAAGACCTTTTTGCAGTCATATCACATATATATAAAAACATTTCAGTCTAGTTAAACTTATTTATAGTTTGTGTACTTATTACATAAAAACAGGAAAATGATCGATTTAACTGAGCAATCAAGTCTTGAGTTGCTCCATTCTCTCCCACTCTGGAAACAAAATGAAATATTGATTTCTTCTGAATCCGCAGGAGACAGCAACATGAATTTGGTTTTACGTGTGAAAACAAACTCAAGATCTGTAATTCTGAAGCAATCGAAATCTTTCGTCCGGAAATTCCCACAGATTCCCGCACCAATCGAGAGGATAGAAATTGAGCTACGTTATTACCAGCTTTTTGAAGATGACGAGTTACTCAGTAGCTGCAGTCCCAAAGTGATTATTTATAATAAAGAAAATCATATTCTTCTCCTAGAGGATTTGGGAAATGGAACTGATTTCAGCGCTATTTATGCTCCAGATTACACTTGGGACATCAATGATTTTCATTCTTTAAGTCAGTATCTCAATTCGCTCCATGATTTACAAGTCAGTAATTTTCCTGAAAACGTAGAAATGAAAAAGCTTAATCATGAGCATCTTTTTCATTATCCTTTCATGGAAGAAAACGGATTTGATTTGGATACCATTCAGCCAGGTTTGCAAGATCTCAGCTTAGCCTATAAAAGGGACACTCAACTGAAATCTGCACTGGAACTATTAGGAAAGCGATATCTATCTCAGGGCACAACACTTCTGCACGGAGACTTCTATCCAGCCTCTTGGCTAAAAACCGCTAATGGAGTCAAGTTTATCGACACGGAGTTTGCATACATGGGGGACAGAGAATTTGATCTAGGGGTTCTATTCGCACACTTTGCTTTGGCAAAAATGGATGCTAGACTTCAATCTGATTTTTTAAAAATTTATCAACATAGCTATTCCGAATTACTGGTAAATGCCTACCTCGGTATGGAAATCATGAGAAGGCTGATAGGAATAGCTCAACTTCCCCTATCACTTACCTTAGCTGATAAGAAATTACTTTTGGAAAGAGCCAGAAAACTTATTTTAGCCCAATGAAAAACTTTTACCTGCTTGTCATTTTTCTAGTTCTATTTTCCGCCTGCGGAAAAAAGGCAAACAAAACTACACCAGCTTTTTCTGATAAGGAAGTTCCTGAAATGGGACTTACAGAAAAGCAATTGCATGACAAAATATTGGGGATGCTAGTTGGATCCGCCATTGGTGACGCGATGGGTGCTCCCACGGAAATGTGGTCGAGAGATCAAATCATGCTGGAATATGGATTTGTAGAGAAGCTAGACTCCATGGTTCGAGAGGTTTCACCGGAAGGAATATGGCAGGCGGATCTTCCTGCAGGAGGCACTACAGACGATACACGATGGAAGGTTTTGACTGCTGAATATTTGCTTTCGCAAAAGCTGGATGTGTTAAATGCAAAGGATTTTGCGAAGCAAATAAACAACACCTACCTAACCTATCACAAGGAACTTGAACTATTAGATAGTACTGATATTCAATCTATTGGTTTCACGGAGCTAAAGTTAGGTTGGCTACATGAATGGGCAAAAGTGAGTGCCCCCTTTATTGAGAATAATCTAGTGGGTTATGCAGATTCACTGGGGAAATTCTATGGCGGTGAGATGGTTTGTGCAGGATTGCTTTATGCAAATATGTTAGGCTCCTACTTCCCAGGAAACCCAGAAAAAGCCTATCAGGAAGCATATAAACTTTCAATATTCGATATTGGCTACGCGAAAGATATCTCGGCACTATCAGCAGCGATGACTTCGGCAGGTATGAGGCGAGAGGCAACAAAAGAAGACCTGCTCCTTGCCTTAGGTTGGGACCCAATTCACTATAAGAAGAGTCGCCTGGTAGGTAGATCAGCACAAACTATCTTTGAAAGAGCAAGCTGGATTTCGGCGGAAGCAGCAAAGCAAGACAGTTTGGGGAATCAACTGCAGTCAGACGGAAAAGCACTTCAATTTGCTTTTGAGCAACTCGATCAGAGACTGCAAGACATGCCTTTTCATGCAGGTGAAATATGGCTACAGACGCTCACCGCAATGATTTACTCGGATTTTGATTTTATGGGCACTATGACCTTTCTTGTGAATTACGGCAGAGATAATGATACTACAGCGGCAATAGCGGGTGGGATTTTAGGCGCTTTTTATGGATTTGATCAATTGCCACAACTGGAACGAGAACAAATTCTTAGAGTAAATAAAGAGCTATTGGGAATTGATTTGGAGCTAGTCGCAAATGACCTAACTGCTCATATGATAGCCAGATAATAACCATCTCCGAAGAAAATAAATGAATCTAAGAGGCAAAACCTTTTCCCAAGAATCATTTTTCTTAAAAAATTGCAAAAATCATAGATCATGCCTACGGAATTCATTAGTCTTTAATTTCCAAATCTAACTACGAATTTCGCTGAGTTGTATTCGCGACTATTATGGGATCATGCATTGTGCATGAATCACTAGAGATAGGAATATTTTGTTAATGTAAGAGTTCGTGTCGCAGTAACGAATAGGTGCTCTTTTTGAAACTTTGTGTCATTGTGGTTAAATCTTATTCACCAATATGTATATCCGCTTTTTTACCAGTAAAGAGGGAAAAGCAATCTAGAATTTGTTCAAATTTATAATTGAGGTCACTTCGGTCTTCGGTCATCGGTCTTCCGACCAGATAAACAAAGAATCTAAGGCAACTGGCATCATTGCGGATAATCACATTCACCAATTACTAGACTCTCTCTATGATTTTATTTGGTTAAGATTTAAAGCAAAAAACCCCGAATCTATCGATTCAGGGCTCAATCAAAAGTGGTTGGTTTAGAATTCAAATGTAAATCTTACGAGACCTCCCAGTAGCATCGGTAACTTCGAAATAAACGTCTTCCGCATGAATTCCATTTAATTTATAGTCTTTTCGGAATCCCTCTGGTTGATCTACCATTTCCTCATAGATAATTCTATCGTCGCTTACTCGCTTAATCTTAACATCAACACCAGCTTTTGAAAGTCCAATTACAACTAAATTAGCTGTGTAATCATTTACCTTTTTTCCGTAAGCCATCAGTGGATATACAATCGGAGTTTCTACCACTTTCTCTACGGTCTCTATAGTGTAGGTCACTTCTTCATCGTCGGTGGTTATCATCACCTGATACGCTGCACAAGGCAGGCCGTTTAAATCGTAAGGGACGCGAAGATCCTCATTGACCTTTACAGTGCGTTGATGAAGTTTTTTCCCGCTCATATCATAAATGGCAATTTTTGCTTTGCCTACCCCTTCATTTAGAAGTACAGAGATATTCTTGTAGTTCGTGTGGACAGAGGTATTTGCTTTCAAATCTTCAGGTTCGTTAGCAAATGTACTGGTGGCTAAAAGTCCAGCTAGTGCGAAAGTGAATAGCGTTTTCATAATGTTTGTTGGTTTAGAGTTATGCTATTCCCTGTTGCGAACGATGTACCAAATGTACCAAATAGTAGTTTTGAAGGCATTTGACGACGACTTTACCTATTTAAAAATTAAACCATTTGCAAAATATAATTTGGTTTAAAGCAGGTTTCAGTACGCCAAAGTGTACAAAAAATGATCATATTTTCTCAAATTTGTATTACACCCGAACAGATTTGGGTTGATTAGAGAAAAATCCAGGTTACACTTTATTGCTTTTATTTATAAAAATTAATATTAAATAAAATTATAAGTGACTGAATTTAAAAAGGTTGAAAAAATAAAACCTGTACGGAGATGCACAGGTCTTGTTCGCTGAGAGACAGAAATTTGATTTATATCAAGATTATTTCAATTCATGGATAAGTGCTTTCACTCTCTCTTTGATCTGAATGCCGGAAATATCAACACTCATGGAAGTAGCAGTAAGAAACTGATCTACAGCCCCCTCATGATCAGTAGATTTACCCTCAGCTAGTGTCACATAGCGCATCGTGGTCCATAGTAAGGTTTTCAATTGCACTTCATTATCATCAGTCATGAAATACTCTAGTATCACTGTATTGTGATTATGCCAGAGAATCCGGCTTTTAATTCTTACCCATTCGCCTACCATTGCTGGCTTCACATAGGATATGTTATGGTTGTAGATCACCCAAGCAGCCTTATATTTTTTAATGAAATCCATCATTTCTACGCCATATAGCTTTGGTACTTGATCTTCCCTCGCATTGAAAAAATAATCAAAGTATTTGGCATTATTCAAGTGTCGAAGGGGGTCGCAATCCTGAAATCTGATCAGAACCCTACTTTCGGTTTCTTTAGGATAATTCTTCTCGGCGTTAAATTCAAACATGGTTAATCAAGTAAAGCTGAACTGTCTATTATTTTCACTCCTGCATTTTTCATTTCTTCCAGTGCTTTCTCCCCATCTTCTGGCTGGAGATTTACAGCTCTAGTTGCGTCGGTAATCAAGTAAGTGTTAAATCCCAAACTGACTGAATCCAAAGCTGTGAATTTAACACAGAAGTCTAAAGCAAGCCCCGTTACAAATACATTCATTATTCCTTCATTCTGCAAAAAGTCGCCAAGGCCGGTATCTCCCCTACGAGCATTGTCAAAAAACCCGGAGTAGGAATCCACTTCTGGGTTTTTCCCTTTCTGGAAAATAGCTTTCCAGCGTACAGGATTAAGTTCCTTGTGAAATTCAGCTCCTTCAGAGCCTTGCGCACAGTGAACTGGCCAAAGTGTTTGAGTCAATCCATTTAGCTCAATTTCTTCATAGAGATTTTTCCCTTCATGATTTGCAGCAAAACTTCCATGATCTTCAGGATGAAAATCCTGCGTAGCTACGATGAAATTAAATATCTTCTGCAACTCATTGATGACAGGGATTACTTCATCACCTTGATTGACAGCCAAAGCTCCTCCAGGCAAAAAGTCATTTTGAACATCTACGATCAGCAATACGCTATTTTTCAGATTCATTCCCATGTCTAGCCTTAGAGAGTGTCTTTACTCCCTGTTTTAGTAAGTTATTTTTCAGAATCAACCCCATTAGAACCAGGTGATTTTTCTGTCTCAATGCCATTGTCAACTTGCTTTGCTTTCAACACCAACTCCATTCTCAAGCGATGTAGATTTTCTTCCAAACCTATAGGATACAAATGCGGATTTACCATTCGTTTATGGGTCTTATCTAGGGAATCTAATTGAAGCTGAACTCTATCTCTGATCTGGTTAATTTTCGGAAGTATATAAATCAACTTACCTCGTTTGAAAATCGGTTTCAGTAGAATTTCCTCCTGATAAAATGCAGGCATCATTCTCTTTCTCCTAGTAGGATCATTTGGATCAATAATCAGAGCGGCTTGTGGATTCAGCTCTTGAGACTCCAGATAAATCATATCTGCAACAGCTTTCCCTTTAGAGAAAAACCGCTTTACAGTATGCAATCCAGGTATGTTTATTTTCAAGGATTGCTGCGAAAGCTTAATTTTTGGAATCCATTCTCCATTTTTATCCTTGATCGCAGACAGTTTATACACGCCACCGAGTGCGGGCTGATCAAATGCTGTCACCAATTTAGTACCTACTCCCCATACATTTATTGAAGATTCCTGACCTTTCAGAGATGTAATGATATTTTCATCCAGGTCATTAGAAGCAACAATTTTAGCATTTGGGAATCCTGCTTCATCCAGCATCTCTCTCGCCACATTACTGAAATAAGCCAGGTCACCCGAGTCGATTCGGATACCTATCATTTCCTTACCATTATCGCGTAATGCATTTCCAACTTTTATGGCATTTTTAATACCATTAACTGTGTCATAAGTGTCTACAAGAAAGATGGATTGATCTGGAAAAGCATCCGCATAAGCTTCAAACGCTTCCAATTCAGTCTCAAAAGACATGATCCAGCTATGTGCATGGGTACCTGAAACAGGAATACCAAATAACTTACCCGCCATCACATTACTCGTGGAAGTACAACCTCCGATATACGCTGCTCTCGAAGCCGCCAAGCCTCCGTCAATTCCTTGCGCACGACGCAGACCAAATTCCAGCACAGGTTCTCCCTGAGCGGCCAGATTTATTCGTGCTGCTTTGGTGGCAATGAGGGTTTGAAAATTGATAATATTTAAAAGCGGGGTTTCCAGCAACTGGCATTGAATTAACGGTCCTTTAACTCGTACCAAAGGCGTGTTTGGAAAAACCACTGTTCCCTCTTCCACAGCATCTATGTCGCAGCTAAATTTCATTTCCCGCAGGTAATTCAAAAACTCAACTTCAAATAAGCTCTGATTATCCTTGCTCTTCATCGTAGCCAAGTAGCTAAGATCCTCTTCGCTAAACTTGAGGCTATTGCAATAGTCCACTACATAATCCAGCCCGGCTGCGATAGTAAATCCGCCTTGGAAAGGATGTTTTCGAAAGAAAAGATTGAACACCGCTTCCTGCTCTGCCTTACCTGACTTCCAATATGCATAAGCCATCGTCAACTGATAAAAATCTGTCAGAAGCGCCAATGAGCTTTGATAAAGGTCTTTAGTAATTTTCATTATATCATGTTTAACAAAACTCAAAAATAACCCTCTTAAGCTTCCTTTCCAATTCTATTTTGAAACTTGCTTCACCCTCATATTCAATAGAATCCCCAGCAGCACAAGCCCCATTCCTACATACACGAAAGCATTGAATGTCTCTCCAAAGAAGAAGAAACCGAAAATCAAGGCGTATACTATGCCTATATAAGTTAGACTGGCAACCTTGGATACATTGGCATTTTGATAGGCAATCGTCAAGAAATACTGCGCTGTCTGCGTGCATATCCCTATGAAAAGCAAAATTGCCCAATCCCATCCCACAGGATTTACCCAGCCAAAAGCAGAGACGATCAGCGCAAAAGGCAAAGTCACTAATGGGAAATAGAAAATGATTACCAATGGATGCTCTGTATTCTTTAGCTTCCGAATGACATTATATGCTAAGCCTGAAAAAATCGCCGAGATGATCCCTACTACCGCCCAGAAAGTATCCACTCTAGCATCTACTCCCTGAATCACGAGTACACCAGCAAAGGAAATCGCAAAGAATACAAATTGGATAGGTTTCACTTTTTCTTTCAAAAGAAAAATCCCAAAAATTGTGGTGAAAACCGGAGATAAATATTGGATGGTCACTGCACTCGCCAACGGGATATTTTGAAGGGTATAGAAGAAAGAAATCAAGCCAATAGACCCCACTATCCCACGGATGATCAGCCATTTTTTATTATTCCCAAAGACATTTATTTTTTGTTTTTTCAGAACTAAATAACTGAATACCAGAGAGAAAATAGATCTGAAAACTATGATTTCTATGGCAGGGATATGCGGAATGTGTTTGACGGAAACATTCATCAAAGCGAAAAATACTCCAGCCAAAAGCATGGACTGGACACTGTTTACCTTCAAAATATTAAAATTTCAGTGTGATGCATTTCTAAGGAATCTAATGGTCCAATAGTTCATTTTACAACTAATTTTGCTCCATTTTAAAAACTTACGTATTTCAAATGCCATTCTGTAAGAATTAGAGACAATTGTATGAGCACAAGCGGTAATTAATAGAGAACTCGTATTGAGAACATAAAATTAGTTTAATGGCAGAAAAATATATTTCAAATAAACTTTTATGCATATTGAACCATTTTACAATTTATTGGTTGTTCAATTTATGGCATTGAAAATAGGAAGTATCGCACCAAATTTTGATTTGAAATCTACAGGAGAGAAATCCTCTGTCTCATCAACAGATTTAAAAGGTAAAGAATTTATACTTTATTTTTATCCAAAAGACTTCACTCCTGGATGTACAGCTGAAGCCTGTGAATTCAGAGATCAATTTGAAGCTTTTCGTGAATTAGACATTCCTATTTTCGGTATAAGTAAGGATACAATCCTTACTCACGAGCGTTTTAAAAAGGAGCATAAGCTTCCATTTGAGCTACTTTCTGATCCGAATGGTGAAGTATGTAAAGCCTACGATGCGTTGATTCCTTTGATCAGAATGCCGAAGCGTGTTACTTATTTTATTGATAAAGATTATAAAATAGCGGCTGTATTTTCAGATATGTTCGAGTCGAAAAGACATATAGAAGCAATGCTGGGCAGTTTGGTTGAATAAAAGTTGCTTTCGGAACAATGCGGCGGCCCAACGCTTAATAACCTTTGAGGTATTTGTCTTCAAAGGTTTTGTTCATTATTTATCGACCATAATACGCTAGACTCTTAATTAAGAGAATTCGAGCCAAACAATGCTTTCTCTTGACTGCTTACTATGGTTAATTAATTCCCAAAAACAACGGCACAAGACTTAAGTCTTCCACCAAATAGATTTTTTCCACTTCGGGAGGTTTGCTGAAATCTCCAATCTCTTTTCTCATACTCTCAATCTTTTTTCTCAATCTTGAGTCTAGCGTCCATAGCCTTAGAGAATCATCCCATCCTGCATTACTACCTTGCGATCTGCCATAGCGGCCAACTCTTCATTATGTGTAACGATTACAAATGCCTGGCCCAATTCTTTGCGAAGCGTGAAAAACAATTCGTGTAGACTTTTGGCATTTTGAGTATCCAGATTTCCGCTAGGTTCGTCTGCAAAGACAACCGCTGGGCTATTAATCAGAGCTCGAGCCACAGCCACTCGTTGCTGCTCTCCCCCCGATAGTGTAGATGGTTTATGATCCAGTCGATGTGAGATTCCAAGTAATTCGGCCAACTCTCCAGATTTCTTACTTAATATCTCTGGTGAAATATTTCCGATTAGTCCAGGGATGATTATATTTTCTTGAGCGGTAAATTCAGGCAGAAGATTATGAAATTGAAAAATAAAGCCAATTCGTTCATTTCTGAATTTGGCTAGTGCATCTCCCTTTAAATCAAGAAGTTTTTTTCCATCCATCTCCAAGAAACCCTGATCTGGATGATCCAATGTCCCGAGAATATGAAGAAGTGTGCTTTTCCCTGCTCCAGAAGAGCCGACTATGGAAACAATTTCAGAAGATAAAATTTCTAGATCTACTCCTTTTAATACTTGTAGGCTCCCATAGGATTTATGGATTCCGTTGGCTTTCAGCATGCTAACATTTTTTATAATCTCAAAAATAGGACAAATGCTTATCCCGGAGGGGAATTAACGGCTTTTTTTGTTGAAAAAGGAAAAAGGCTGGTTTGATTTATCGAGTCTAAGGACTTAACTTCGCACAAAAATTTCCAAAGGATGAATATTCACGAATATCAGGCTAAAGAAGTATTAAAAGGTTACGGAGTCCGTATTCAGGAAGGTATAGTCGCCGACACACCTGAAGCAGCTCACGAGGCAGCCGTTAAGTTGAAAGAGCAAACTGGTACAAGCTGGTTTGTGATCAAAGCTCAGATTCACGCAGGTGGTCGTGGAAAAGGCGTTGTCAACGAAACAGGCTCTCATGGAGTTATACTTGCCAAGAAATTGGAAGAAGTCGCTGAAAAAGCAAAAAACATCCTTGGCGGTACATTGGTGACTCACCAGACTGGCCCAGAAGGAAAACTTGTTAATAAGGTTTTGATCGCTGAGGATGTCTATTATCCAGGGGCATCTGAGCCAAAAGAATATTATTTATCTATCCTATTGGATAGAGCTACAGGTAGCAACGTAATCATGGCCTCTACCGAAGGTGGAATGGACATCGAGGAAGTTGCGGAGCATACTCCTGAGAAAATCATGAAAGAGTGGATCGATCCTAAAGTTGGTCTTCAGCCTTTCCAAGCAAGAAAAGTAGCTTTTGCGCTTGGCCTTTCAGGAAACGCTTTTAAAGAAATGGTGAAATTTATCACTGCTCTTTACAATGCATACGAAGGAACTGACTCTTCTCAGTTTGAGATCAACCCAGTATTGAAAACTTCTGACGATAAGATCTTGGCAGTAGATGCTAAAGTGAACATCGATGATAACGCACTTTACAGACAAAAAGAATTGGCAGCATTTAGAGATGTGGCTGAAGAGGATCCTTTAGAAGTAGAAGCTGGTGAATCAGGTTTGAACTATGTAAAACTTGACGGAAACGTAGGTTGCATGGTGAACGGTGCTGGTCTTGCGATGGCGACAATGGACATGATCAAGCTTGTAGGTGGCGAACCTGCTAACTTCCTTGACGTGGGTGGAGGGGCCAATGCTACTACTGTAGAGGCTGGTTTCAGAATCATCCTTAAAGATCCTAATGTAAAAGCTATCCTGATAAACGTTTTTGGTGGTATCGTAAGATGCGACAGAATCGCTAGCGGTGTAGTAGAAGCTTACAAAACTATCGGTGACATCCGAGTTCCAATTATAGTAAGACTTCAAGGAACAAATGCTGCTGAAGGAGCAAAAATCATTGATGATTCAGGATTGAAAGTATTCTCTGCGATCACCTTGAAAGAAGCTGCGGACAAAGTAAAAGCTGTACTCGAAGCATAATATATCAAGTGTACTGAAGAGCAATCTTCGGTACATCATGCACTCGTAGTTCAACTGGATAGAATATCAGATTTCGGCTCTGAGGGTTGAGGGTTCGAATCCTTCCGAGTGCACAAAAAAGCTCAGGCATTATGTCTGAGCTTTTTTCGTTGGCTAACATTTGAGGTTTCCAAAACCTCGAATGTTTACATAGTTTTTTTATGGATATTTTATACCCTCAGTAAGAGGTATTAGATTATTACCAAAACCTAATCATTCCAGCCTTTGCCCCAATCTTCCCAAAAATAACCCCAGGGTGCCTGACGATAATATTGCCCTCTGACTTTAGCATTTTCCACTGACAAATACGATCCATCCTCAGCTTTTAGCAGTCCAGAAAACGTAAAAGTTGCTTCCACAGATGCAGGAAGGCCATTATTTCCAGCTGGCTCCTGATTAAAATCCGGTTTAACATTTACAAGATTGGATACATTCAGCTCAGAGTTGGAATTATCCACACCTAAAGAACTATATCGTTTTTTGCCATCGTAATAATTGAGGGTAAATGCACTAAAATCATCTTGAGTAAAGGCTAGTTTGTAATCGCCCTGACTAAGCAAACCATAGAATTTTTCCTGTGTACTGTACTGGTCACAACCAAAGGATACTAATATTTCCAAGTATCGCTTATAAGAATACTGGTCAGGATCTGCTGCTGTATCAAATTCTGCCAAAGATATACCAGATGCAAGACGTGGGTTGGTGATATATTCATATCCATCTCCACAATTCCCTGTACCTATCCCTCCTATTTGAATTGGATAGGTGTTTTCCCAGCAAAGAGCTTCATAACTTATATTTTTGATAGAGGATGATTCCTGTGGATTAGAATTATAGAAGGCTAATGAGAATTGCCCAAAATGATCAGTGTCAACCTCACAGTTCTCAAGCTCTGGTACGAAATCTACATCTTCTAGACATGAGCTGAAAATAAAAAGGGCTAAAATAGCACTCAAAAAGGAATATGAAAATTGCTTCATATAAAGTTGAATAAGAAAACTAAATTTTAGTAACGATTACTATAAGTTCAGAGTTGCTTGAATTTTCAATGAATAGCCTTAAACTCAAAAATGACGCTTAAATTGATCAATGACAATGGAAAATTAAATTGAAATATATCAGGGCAATGATGGCCAAACTCAAATTGAAGTAAAGTTTGAGAATGAAACTACCTGGTTAACGAATAGCCAATAAGTAGAGCTTTTTGAATCCAGTAAAGCAAACATGAGCGAACATATCAAAAACATCTTCGAATCTGAGGAACTACAAAAAGACACAACTGTTCGGAAATTCCGAACAGTTCAAATGGAAGGTAAAAGGACAGTTGAAAGAGATAGAGCACATTATAACCTAGATGTAATAATCGCTGTCGGTTACCGGGTTAATTCCAAAAGAGGCACTCAATTCCGCCAATGGGCAACCCAACGACTCAAAGATTTCCTTGTTCAGGGCTATGCAATCTATGAAAATAGGCTTTCTCAGAAGCACAAGAAGTTCAGACCCTTAAAGACGGAATCCGGATACTCAGCCGTACAATTGAACAAAAAGCACAAGACCAAAACTTGGATTGGCTTAATCATTTTGCAAAAGGGCTTGAGTTACTGGATGATTATGATCATGAGAACCTTGATAAAAAAGGATTAACTAAAAGACAGGCAAACTATCCTGAGTTAGCGCACTAACAAGAAGTGATCTTAGCTATGAGATCAGATTTTAAATCCTGAGTATTTGGGAAAGAAAAGACGGAAGCTTTGAAAGCGCAGTTGCACAGATTAGCAAGGGTTTTGGTGAAGAAGACTTCTACCCTACGCTTGAAGAAAAAGCAGCAACTCTTCTATACCTGATCGTCAAAAATCACGGCTTCGTGGACGGAAACAAACAGATTGCTGCAGCTTGCCTCCTTCTCTTTTTGCAGTCAAACGATCTGTTGCATAATCAGGAGTTAAACCCTATAATCAGCAATGGTGCACTGGCCAGCTTAACCTTGTTCATTGCTTCCAGCAAACCAGAGGAAATGGACACCGTAAAGAAATTAGTGATCAGCGTTCTGAATAGAAATAACTAGTTTATCAAGAGTTTAAAGGTTTCTAGTAGTAAATTATGTATTTACTTTGCTTTTAGGTAAAAAAATTCATCAGTAGCCATTAAACTATACTTCAGGTAAAATCAAAATTTCGAAGTTTCGAAAAATGGTGGTTTCCGAATTTTTGAGACTATTTTTGTAATACTCCAGTATGGGTATAAGTTATTTTCCCTATTTAGCCGTACTTTCAAAACGAGTCATTTTTTCATTTCTCATCCATAGGAAAAGAAAACATTTGATTTGAAGTATAAATTAAATTCCTTTGCAAGCGGTGCGCACTTTCTCCAAGATAATAGCTCGATTTCTACTCAGCATGTTCTGCTTGTTCATGTTGCATCAATTGGCGCCCCATTCTCATCACCAGCATGAAGTAGAAGTTCTCTCAGATTATCATGCTCACGACCATGAAAGAACAGCGCATGAGCATCATTCAGACGAGAATAGTCCTTTAGACTTTCTTTCCATACTTTTTGCTAATCATGCCCATTCACAGCAGCTAGTTGATCATTCTCCTTCACAAGCACAGTCTACCGAAAATAACGTAAACAAGAGCAAAGTTCAGAGAACGGTTCCAGAACTTTTTCGAGTACCAGTTAATGAGATAAGGCCAGCTTTAGAAAAGACTGTTCCTGAATCGTTAAGGATACCTAAGAACACCTACTTTGTTTCGATTGCCCTTCGAGGGCCCCCTTCATTAGGATAAATCAATCTTTGATGACTTATCAAAGTCAATGAAATAAGCTTTCATTGAGAACTATTGATTCATTCTAAATTCAACTTCATGTTAAAAAATAATGTACTCGCTTTTTGCGTGTGCTTATTTTCGTTTGTTGCTGTAGCTCAGTCTCCCAATACAATGGATGCTTTACAGCAAATCGAACAGAATAATGCCACCCTAAAGGCTTTTTATTCCTTCTTGGAAAGTAAAAAGCTATCGCAAAAAGCATCAAATAACCTCCCTGATCCACAGGCCGGTGCGTATTACCTGCCTTTTGGAGATCATGTAGCGGGTGACTATACAGAGTTTCAAATTACCCAGTCATTTGAATTTCCAACGGTATATAGCACTCGTGGTAACCTCATTGAGATGTTAGAGGCACAAAGCGCCTTGGAATATCAGTTGAAACGGCAAGAGGTATTACTTCCAGCTGTCAAACTCTTAAATGAACTGATTTTCTTAGCCAAAAAAGAGAAGGTTGAGCAAGTCAGAGTTTTGCAGTCTAAGAAGTTATTTGATCAGACTAATGAGCTCTTTGAGCTCGAACAAGCCGGGATTCTGGAACTCAATAAGGCTAAAATCGCCTGGATTCAAGAACAGTTTAAGCTGGATATTTTGACTGCTGATCGAAAAAAGATCATGCTTCAACTTCAAAATCTGAATGGCGGAACTGAGCTGGAGTTTTCTCAAAAAGATTATTCGACCTCTCTGATTATCGAAGATCCAGAAAGTTTATGGCTAGAAAAAATGCAGGTAGATCCTGAATTGAAAGTCCTTTTGGAGCAAGAGAAAGTTGCTCAGCAGCGAATCAAACTTTCTAAAAGTAAATCACTTCCTAATCTAACTGCAGGATATAATTACCAAGGAGTTTCTGGGGCTAACTACTCAGGTATTTATGGAGGAGTTTCTATTCCCTTATGGAGTAGCCGAAATACTGTCAAGGCGGCTGAGGCAAACTATGATTACCAAAAGTCTTTTACACAAGTCCAAACAGATGAGATGCATACCGCTTTTCTGGGTGAATATGAAGTGTATCAGGCGATGCTAAATAAATATCAGGAATATCAGTCCACTCTTCAGTCCTTGGGCAGTGAAGCATTGTTGCTTCAGGCATTTGAATTGGGTGAGCTCTCTTTTATGCAGTATTACCTCGAATTGCAATTTTATCAGCAGGCAATCGATTCCATGTTGGATATGGAGAAACAGTTAAATCAATCCAAATCTGTACTATTAAAACATCAATTATAATATACAAAACTAAAAAATTATGAAAATCTCAAATATTTTATTCGCACTTCTATTGATTATTTCTGTCTCCTGTGGAAACAAAAAAACTGATGACGATCATGGTCACGAACATACAACAGAAGAGGCCCACGGTCATGAACATGAAGCTGAGGATGCCGATCATCATCAAGAAGAATTCAAAGTAGAAAAGGATTCTGCTGTTCATACCCATGAAGATGGCGCCACTCACAGTGACCATTAATCTAGTCGAATTATATTGATTATGCGATATGTAATTCTAATGATTACACTGATCCTAGCCTCCTGTCAGGCCAAGGAAGAGGACGATCATGCCCACGACGTGAGTGGAGAGCATGTGTCAGAGGCATCGGTTGTTCCAACTGTGGATGCCACAGTGTGGACAGATAAAACAGAGTTGTTTGTAGAATATCCAGCTTTGGTGGTAGGTGCTTCCAGTCGATTTGCAGCCCACTTTACGATTATGGACAAGCATCAACCTGTCCGTGAGGGCACATTGACGGTAAGTCTAATAAAAGGTGAGACTGGAATTAGGAATACTGCTGAAGCTCCGGATTCCCCTGGTATTTTCAAGCCCACTTTACAGCCAAAGGAAGCAGGGGTTTATCAATTGGTATTTGAGCTAAAAACACCTACTGTAACTGATCGAATTGTAATTGATCAGGTAACAGTTTATGCTAATTTGGAAGATGCGATAAAAGCATTGGGCACAGCGGAAGTTGATGACGGCTCCATTACTTTTCTGAAAGAGCAGGCTTGGAAAATAGATTTTCAAACTGCAAAAGTTGTAGAAAAGGAAATCTATGAAACCATCCCTACTTCCGGGAGGTGGAAAGTATCTCCTTCGGATTATCAGACGCTTATCGCCACAACTAGTGGGAAAGTGAATTTCAACAGCAGTAATCTCAACGAAGGGATGAAAGTGCAAAAAGGACAATTACTGATGTCTGTAAGCAGTGCCGGATTGACTTCAAATAATCTTTCAGCTGAAATACAAAAAGCGAAAGCTGCTTTTGATCAGGCAAGTCTTGAATATGAGCGAAAGAAACAGCTGTTTGAATCCAAGATAGTTCCCCAGTCCGAATTTGAGATAGTGGAACAGAGGTATCTGGTTGCCAAGTCAACCTATGAAACACTCAGTGCAGGCTATACATCCAGTGGCAAGCAAATCGTTGCTCCATTTGAGGGTTATTTGAAATCAATTTCCGTAGATAATGGAGCATTTGTTTCTGAAGGCGCGAGTTTGGTGACCATTACAAGTCATAAAACCAGTCTCTTGGAAGTCCAAGTGAGCCCATCCTATGCAACTCAGCTTCAGAATATCCACGATATCTACTATCAAAATAGCCCTAATCATTGGTCAAGCCTGAAGACAACCCAAGGTAAAGTGTTATCTGTGGGTAAAGAAGTGGAACGTGATCAACCCTTGCTGTCGGTATTTGCAGAAATCAACGATGTGGTGGAAATGCCTGAAGGTAGCTTCACCGAAGTCCAAATAGCTTTTGGCTTGTCCAAATCGGCAGCAGTTATTCCTGAATCCGCATTGCTGGAAGACTACGGGAATTATTCTGTGATTGTAGAATTGTCGGGAGAAAGCTTTGAAAGAAGAGCTGTACGGATAGGCAGAAGAAATGGGGAAGAAGTTGAAATTTTAGATGGAGTGAAGGTTGGTGAAGTTGTTGTCACACGTGGTGCATACCAGGTGAAGATGGCTTCTATATCAGGACAGGCACCAGCGCATGGCCATGAACATTAATGTATCTACGCTATGCTAAATAAAATCTTATCGATTTCACTACACAATAGATTGTTAGTGCTTTTTGGTGCTGTTGTACTCAGTATAACAGGACTGTTTTTGGCACGAACGATGAATGTGGATGTGTTTCCTGATCTGACAGCACCCACTGTTACGATCTTGACAGAAGCACATGGGATGGAATCAGAAGAAGTGGAAAAACTGGTTACATACCAGTTGGAGACTGCAATGAACGGTTCTCCCAATGTCAGAAGAATCCGTTCTTCATCTGCTGCGGGGATATCGATTGTGTGGATAGAATTTGACTGGGGCACTGATATTTATCGTGCCCGGCAAATTGTGAGTGAGCGAATTCCTATGGTTCAGGAAAATTTACCTGATGGAGTAAGTACTCCTACGATGGCACCGATCTCATCTATCATGGGTGAAATCATGCTTTTGGGAGTTACCTCGGATAGTCTTTCTCCCATGGAGTTACGTACCCTGGCAGATTGGACCATTCGCCCACGAATCAAATCCATAGGTGGAATTGCAAATGTGGTGGTGATCGGGGGTGACTTTAAGCAATACCAAGTTTTTGCCAATCCTGAAAAACTGAAATACTACGATGTCACTTTGGGAGAATTGTTGGAAAAAGTAACCGAGTCCAATATTAATGCTCCGGGAGGTGTATTGAATGAATTCGGAAATCAATACATCATCAAGGGAAGCGGCAGAGCGTATGCAGTGGAAGATTTGCAAGAGGCAGTTTTGAAGCAGGTAAATGGACAATCCATAAAAATAAAAGATGTAGCCACCGTGCAGATTGGAGCAGCAGACAAAATCGGAGATGGATCTCTGAATGCATCCCCAGCTGTGATTCTGACTGTTTCTAAGCAACCTGATGTCAATACTTTGGAGCTTACTGAAAGTTTGGATGAGGCTCTGGCAGATTTGCAGAGCACGCTACCGGCTGGGGTGGAAATCAAAAGTCAGATCTTCAGGCAGTCTGATTTCATCGAGTCTTCTATTTCGAATTTGAACCAAACTTTGCTTGAGGGAGCATTTTTCGTGGTGCTTGTCCTGTTCATCTTCTTGATGAATTGGCGAACTACGGTAATCTCTTTAGTCGCAATTCCAATTTCGTTATTGGTATCCGTGATCGTTTTAAACCTTTTGGGATATACGATCAATACCATGAGTCTAGGAGGGATGGCTATTGCAATAGGTGCATTGGTGGATGATGCGATAATAGACGTTGAGAATGTATTCAAAAGATTGAGAGAGAACGTTCGGAAGCCTATTGAACAGCGGCAGTCAGTGCTAAAAGTAGTTCGGGATGCTTCGGTTGAGATCCGTAGTTCGATCATTATAGCTACCCTGATTATCATTGTTTCTTTTATTCCGCTATTCTTTTTAAGCGGAATGGAAGGACGATTATTACAGCCTTTGGGAATTGCATTTATCACCTCAGTTTTGACATCCTTGATCGTAGCAGTGACGGTGACTCCCGTTCTTTGTTCCTATTTGTTGAAAAATGAAAAGGTACTTGAAAAACAAGCGGAAGGAACCAAAGTAGAACGATGGTTGCAAAAGCACTATTCCGCAGTCTTACGCAGAGCCCTGGAAATCCCCAAATGGATCATAGGTCTGACTGCTGCTGCATTTATAGTGAGCTTAATCCTTTTCTCACAACTGGGACGCAGCTTTCTTCCGGAGTTCAATGAGGGTTCCTTGGTGATCAGTGTAGTGGGTATTCCTGGAATGTCTTTGGAAGAAAGTAACAAAACTGGTTTATTGGTAGAGCAGATTCTCTTAGACATGCCGGAGGTGAATGTAGTAACCAGAAGAACGGGACGGGCTGAATTGGACGAGCATGCGCAGGGCGTAAATGCTGCTGAAATCGATGTTCCATTTGTCCTTTCAGATAAAACCAAAGAGGAGTTTTTCGAAGAAGTGCGAACTAAACTGAGTTTGGTCCCAGGCGCAAGTATAACGCTTGGGCAGCCAATTGCACATCGGATAGACCATATGCTTTCTGGTACTCGCGCTAATATTGCTATCAAAGTCTTTGGCTCTGACCTTCAGCGCTTGTTTGAGGTGGGGAAGAATATCGAAACGAGCATCAAGTCAATTGAGGGTATTGCTGATGTGGCGGTAGATCAGCAAGTAGAAGTTCCTCAACTGAGGATTACTCCGAATCGACAATTACTTGCCGCTAACGGAATGACGGTGTCTGATTTGATGGAGCAGATTGATATTGCTTTTGCCGGCGAAAAGGCAGGCGAGATCTATGAAGGACAAAAGTACTTTGATCTGGTAGTAAGATTTAGACCTGAATCAAGAAGCACAAGAGCTAGTATTGACAAAGCCTTGATTTCACTGCCTAATGGAGGTCAAATCCCTCTGGATCAACTAGCTAGTATAGGGTCAGTGAGTAGCCCAAATACCATAAGTCGAGAAAATGTTCAGCGCAAAATTGTAATCGCAGCAAACGTACAAGGCAGAGATCTGCGAAGTGTGGTCAATGATATCCAACAAATCATTGGAGATCAAATTCAGCTTCCAGAAGGATATCGTGTCGAATATGATGGACAGTTTGAAAGTGAGGCAAAAGCTTCTCAGCTTCTCTTAATTACTGCAGGTATGGCAGTTTTGGTTATTTTCCTTTTGCTGTATTACGAGTTTCAGGATATTAAACTCTCCTTGGTGGTGCTACTTAATTTACCTTTAGCACTGATTGGTGGAATTCTGATTGTCTACTTTACTTCGGGTGTGATTAGTATAGCTGCCACAATTGGTTTTATCAGCTTGTTTGGTATCGCGACCAGAAACGGAATACTCCTCGTTTCTAGGTATGAAGACCTGAGAAAGGAAGGGAAAGTTGGAGCTGAACTCTTGCTTGAAGGTGCAATGGATCGTCTCAATCCTATCCTAATGACAGCATTAACTACCGGGTTGGCATTGATTCCTTTGGCACTAAAAGGTAATGAAGCTGGAAATGAGATTCAGAGCCCAATGGCTGTCGTTATTTTGGGAGGGTTGCTTACTGCCACCTTACTGAATCTATTTGTGATACCATGTGTGTATGAGTTGGTTTTGAAAAGGGAAAACCGGCAATTAGATTAATAGATTAGATGCCTCGTTGTAAATGCAGCGGGGCATTTTTTTTAGTTGGATACGATCTAACTGATTCTCGAATCATTCAAACAAATCGAGTTGAACTCTATAAAATCTTTTAGATTATTTACACAATGAAAACGCTGACAACAATTGGCTTAGTTAAAGTCTACCAATTCTCTTGAAATCCCCCTACCTAAGCTTAAATTTTCTTAAAAAATCTATGCTCCTTTCATTGCATTTTTAAACTGTCCGTTTTTCTCTAATTTTATAAATTATCACCAATCGCACCTGTGGTTAAATTAGGAGTTATCCCAACGTATTTTGCTTTTTAATTCGCTGGACTTTGCAGTCTTTCTGCCCATAGTATTTGTATTATATTGGTTTGTACTAGGTAAAAATCTAAAAGCCCAAAACATTCTCATTGTAGCATCAAGCTATCTATTTTATGGATGGTGGGACTGGAGATTTTTGGCTTTGATCGCGTTTAGCACCTTAGTTGATTATTTTGTAGGAATCCAGCTATACAATGCAAAAGCCTCATCTCATCGCAAATTGCTCTTGATTTTAAGTCTTTTGATCAATATTGGTCTCTTGGGTTTCTTTAAATACTATAATTTCTTCCTCGATAATTTTGTGGACGCTTTCATTGTTTTGGGAATGCCGATCAAGGATAATACCCTGAATATTATTTTACCTGTTGGAATCAGTTTTTACACATTTCAGACGATGAGCTATTCCATAGATATTTATAGGAAAAAGTTAAAACCAACCAAAGATTTGGTCGCTTTTTCGGCATTTGTTAGTTTCTTCCCCCAGCTGGTAGCGGGCCCAATTGAGAGAGCATCAAATCTTCTACCTCAGTTTTATCAAAAAAGAAAATTTGATTATTCGCAGGCGACCGATGGATTAAGACAAATCTTATGGGGATTATTCAAGAAAATTGTTATTGTGCAGAATTTGCCAATACCATATTTAATAACTCCTCTCAGTACGAAGGAAGCACCTTATTGCTTGGGGCAATATTTTTTACTTTTCAGATATATGGGGATTTTTCCGGTTATTCTGATATTGCGATTGGCACATCCAGGTTATTTGGATTCAGCTTAATGCAAAATTTTGCTTTCCCATATTTCTCCAGAAATATGGCAGAATTCTGGAGACGATGGCATATATCCCTATCTACATGGTTTAGAGATTATGTTTACATTCCATTAGGCGGCAGTAAAGGAAATAAATTACAACAAATCAGAAACATCTTCATCATATTTATACTTAGCGGCTTTTGGCATGGTGCAAACTGGACATTTATAGTTTGGGGGGCGTTGAACGCACTTTACTTTGTTCCGTTATTGCTGTTAGGCAGAAATAGACAACACTTAGATATCGTGGCATCGGATAGGAAATGGCCAAGTTTAAAAGAATTAATAGCCATGTTAGGAACATTTTGCCTAACCGTATTTTCTTGGATTTTCTTCAGAGCTGAGGACATGGATCATGCACTTAGCTACATCTCCAGAATTTTCACCATTAAATTGGTTGCATTACCAAACTTTTCTTTATTCCCTGGAGCTATCACTTTATTGGTATTGATTGGTTGTTTTCTTTTAGCTGAGTGGAAAGGCAGAATCGGACAATACGGGATATCAGGATTAAAAGATGTTCCAAGAAAAGCATACAGATGGTCAATTTATCTGTTTATAATTTTGATCATTGATATTTTCGGAAACACTTCCGAAGAAATAGAATTTATATATTTCCAGTTTTGAAAGCATAATGATAAATCACTTCTTTAAAAGAATAATTTCTTTTCTTATAATGCTGATGGCTCTCAATATTTTCATGTTCTTTTTAATAAAAGGTTTTTATATAAAGGATTACAATGAAGTTGATTTAAATTATTCCTCGTATTTGCTCGCTGACTCCCATGGCACCCCATTGGGTGATTTTACTGAGATTAATAATGTCCATAATTTTTCAGGACAAAGTGATTCGTATCTTGATATGGAGCGTAAGTTGAAGTACTTAATTCGGAATACCCAAGTGGAAAAAATCTATATCAGTGTTGATGACCATACACTTTCTCCAACCAGAGAAAATCAAAATAATTTAGACAGATCCGCATACTATACTACTAAAAATGACTACTCAAGTTATTTAAAATATATACGTGAAAAATACCTTGTTTATTACTGTGTATTTTTAAATGACCGATATAATCTAGTGATAAAGCATTTCATACAGGATGAATTATTTAATACTTCAAAATGGGGAGGAGTCAGATCAAAAAGTTCTTGGGAAAATCTATCAGCTATACAGCAACAGGAAATTAGCAGAGATCGTATTAATAATTATTTTAAAACCTCAACTCCATCTGCAGGAATGTCAGAATCCTTACTTAGGATTATTTCACTCTGTCAACAAAACGATATTGACTTAATAGGACTGAGATTTCCATTTACAAAAACATATGCCGACATACTGAATAATGAAAGTTATAATGCAGACAGTGTATTAATGAACTATGATTTACCAATTATAGATTTTGATAGTTTATACTTAGAACAGGATTCCTTGTTTAGGGATATGGATCATTTAGATAGAAAAGGTGGGGAGAAATTTGCGAAGGTTTTGTTCAACAATCAAGGTGTAAGTAAAATAAATAATTGAATTGCCATAAAATCAGATTTTGAATACGGAGTTTTTGGGAAAGAAAAGACGGAAGCTTTGAGAGCGCAGTTGCACAGATTAGCAAGGGTTTTGGTGATGAGGACTTCTACCCTACGCTTGAAGAAAAAGCAGCTACTCTTCTATACCTGATCGTCAAAAATCACGGCTTCGTGGACGGAAACAAACGGATTGCAGCAGCTTGCTTCCTTCTCTTTTTGCAGTCAAACGATTTGTTGCGTCATGAGAAGGGTGCCTCTATCATCAGCAATCATGCACTGGCCAGCTTAACCTTGTTCATTGCTTCAAGTAAACCCGAGGAAATGGAGACAGTCTAGAAATTAGTGATCAGTGTTTTGATTAGGAATAACTAATCCCAAATAAATTATTTGAGGGATATCTTTTACTATCCCTCTTTCCTTACCACCAAATGCATCTGCCCTATACCTGGTATCAATAAGGAAATTAGTGCAGGAATTCCATGCTTCTGATTGGTTATAAGTCAAATTTCTAAGTGTAAACGCCCTTCCTAACTCAACTACAAATCCAAAACTGTAAATTTCTTTGGTATTTTATTCACATCTAGGGGAAAATTTGTAATCAAAGATATAGTACCCACACGATATAAGATTACATCATCCAAAACTATACACGCTTACCATGCCGAATATTCGTTCAGTTTTTTTCCTATTACTCTTTTTATGTTTTTGTCGGATGCCTACGGCTATCGCTCAGCAGTCTATCCCCTACCTTAATTTGGACATACAGAATGGAGATCTTGTGTTTGTCGGGGCACAGGAAGAGCATTTGTCTGGCGCCATCAACAGAGTTACTCATCGAGATAGTCATATCTCTTTCGACCATGTCGGTATCATTGAAGTATGCGACGAGTCTGTCTTTATTCTTCATACGATTGGCAAAAAAGGATCTGTACGTGAACCGCTGGATAGTTTGGTCCTAAGCCAAACCGCCCAGAACCGTCGTTTCGCAGTTTATAGGCTAACTAATACGGATCAAAACTCCATCAATCAGGCTATCAGTACGTCCAAAACACTGCTGGGAAAACCGTATAATTGGAGCTATGTCCTAAATGATACTTCCTATTATTGTTCGGATTTTGTAGAGCGAGCTTATCGTCATGCAGGGATATTTGAGTTGGAACCCATGACCTTCATCAACCCAGACACTCAGAAAACAGACATATTCTGGGTGGACTTCTATCAGAAGCTTGGTATTGATGTGCCGGAAGGGAAACTGGGTTGTAATCCGAACGGTCTGGCAGCAAACGAGAACCTGAAAGTCATTGGGTATCTAAAAATTTAAAAACTCCAGAGGTAGTAGTATGATTTTTTTCCTCTTACATGGATTTACTTTCCTATTTAATGGCTCAAGTCTAAGATAAGCTACAGGGTTAATTCTACACGCTTAGTCTGCGCACTAAGTTGAAAAGCTAGCATGAATAAGGCTGAAAAATATTGTCCAGCTTTTTGTAGCAAATCCATTGGGAGATTATTCATCCCTAGTTACTGTAGCTTGAGCATTTAAAACCGATGGAAGATTGCGGGGCAACTTTCTCGCTGTCCTGTATACAAATCATTCCCATGGAAAATGATTATAGTATCTTAGTGCCCTTATGAAAAAACTTCAGATCCATTCTCTTCCCTTAGAGGAAGTAATGGCAGATATAGCCAAAGGTTTAAATACAAGTTATGTAAATGATTGCGGCGAATATACTGTACTCCTTCCTGATGAATGGGGCTCAGGTATCATCAAAGCAATCAATTTTAATGGCGGTTTAGGTATCTTGATTTATGCATGCACATTCAATTGTGATATAGAAATGTGCTTTTCTGTTAATCTCACACACCCTTTAAAGTTTCTATTCTGTCTGGAAGGCAGTATTTCACACTTTTTTGAACAGGATGAGCAAAGACATTCTCTCCAAAAGTATCAAAACATCATTGTAGCAAGCCAAGGGCACAATGGGCATGTGTTACACTTCAAAAAAAACACGTTCACTGAAATCTATAGCCTGGAAGTAGACCGAGAAATATTCAAGGAGAAAATGTCCTGTGAGTTAAAAAAGACCAAGCCAGCCCTGCGATCAATTTTTAATGATCAAAAAGCGAAGCAATCCTTCTATTACAATGGATTATACAGTCTGGTGTTGGGAGAAATATTTGATGAAATGAAATCACAACATCACGAACATCTCATTAAAAAAATATGGCTTGAAAGCCAATCCTATAGAATGCTCGCTCAACAGCTGATCCAATATAACGATGATTTAGAAGGGAATTCAGAAAAAAAGATTCTTCGAAAATCAGAAGCTGATGCGATTAAGGAAGCTGTTGAAATTATGAAATTGGAATTAGACACAATCAATTCATTAAATTCCATTGCACAGCGAGTAGGACTAAGTTCAAAAAAATTTCAGAATGGATTTCGCCATTTCTATAACAAAAGCGCCAATGAATACCTTCAATATTTGCGACTTACATTAGCAAAAAATTTACTAATAAACACGCAGGAAAGTTTACAGGAAATAAAAGATAAAGTGGGGTTTAGCAGTCAGAGCTATTTTAGCGAACTCTTTAAAAAAATGTATCATACCACCCCTTCCAATTTCAGAAAAGAATTTAGAAATAAATAAGCAATCATAACCAACTAAACAACAATTAGAATTATAGAAGACAACAGGTAATGGTGTAGTTATATTTAATAGACCTATGTACAACTAGTTTTAAAGCTAAAAGATATTTATTTTGTATTCAATACATCGTTATTTATGATTTGCGTAAGGTCTCCTTTACGCGTATGTAAGCTACCTTACAAGCATCTATAAAATCCCTCGCCCAGAAGCTGCCAAGAATCTCCCCATTTTTTAAAACCTTATAGGTATAGTCTTTTTCATATGAGATGATCGGATTCTCCTCCAGAGAAACTTCCAGTATCTTAAATTCATTATTCAACCTAACAGTAAAAGCCTGTAATTCCTTCTCTATATTTCCAATTATTGGATCAAATGGAATTTCAAGGTAAGTCAGTAAGCTAGCTGTTTTACCCACTGAATTCCTTTCAATCCACTCTATACATTTTAGCTCCTTACTGAAAACTCCTTCAATTCTAAAAACCGGTAAGCTTCCTTCCAACTGCCTGGAACTGACTTCCATAAGGTGATGTTCTCCAGAAAAAACCACAAATACGCTATCCATTAATTTCTACCTAAAAGTCAATTATCCTCCTGAAATCATTACAGAGGAGAAAATTACAGACTGATTAGGTAATTCTTTATCGAATTTGCATCAATAAATAACGATTTAGATTCTGAATTAAGAATGTATAAGAAGGATGGTAATTCGTGTTCACTCTTCAAGACTTGGCTGGCGATGCTATATCTATTGACAGCATCACAAATAAGGTAAAAACACTTAATGAGATTAGAGATAAGGTCAAACGTTAACTTTGAACATAAGCTGTACTACAGCTTTTTATAGGGCGTAAGGAAAAGAAAGTCGCAGCATATTTTATTTAGCTCCGTGTAGAAGAAGTCCTTCCCTAATACGCAGGATTACCTTTCCTCAGATAAACACGCTCACCTTCAATTCTATCTATTACCATCACATCATTTTCTAATATGCTTAAGGCTCTTTTCCATTGGTCTGGATCTGTGATGAAATTTTCATACGCTAAATCCAGAATCTGTCCTACCTCAGGCATTTTAAACATCACAGGACATATAAAAGAAATCTCAGGCTCAGTAGGGATGTGGATAATTACTTTTGCTACCACATCATCCTCTTTCGAAGTCATGTTATTAGGGTCGTCAGTCATTGTTTGATAATTTTAAGAAGGTTACAAAATATATAATTTTTTAAGAAATTCCAGAATACAGTTCCTTTCGAATTAGTCAATATAATCTACTTATGACAGTAAATTAAATAGGATCTGTTTTCCATTTTTAATGCTGTTGCATTATCCAGAATCAACGGCATTCGTTTTTTTGGTATTATGAATTTGCGACATCAGTGAATTTGCTTCTGTAGTGATGATAGAATACGTTTTTTTTATTTCACCAGTTTCTTTATCTGTCCATTCCTCCCAAATCCCTGCCAATGCAAAAATACTTAAACCCTCTAGATGAATGAAATAGGATAGGTCCTACTCTTAAAATGTCTCCACTCATAGAAACCTGTTACCGGGAGAATGCAACGTCTCTTAAGGATTGCTGACCGAAATGATGGAAGCTCAAAAATTGATCATTGAGATGATAGTGATCACTTGTTGACTTAGCCCTGTCATTATGAATACTCTCCTAAAAATCTTCATCAAAGTCCAGAGATGACTGGCTTATGTGGTAGCACATCTTATTTGACCATTGTTCTAGTTTAAAATAGAGAATTTAACAACTCTTTAAAAATAAGATATCTGAGTAGGCTAGGAATTATTATGTAGATAATCGCATTTACTCAACTTTGACATAAGCTACCAAATCAATCCATCCCCATTTCATGAATTTCATTTTGTCCTCTGCGTGGTAAAAACGAATACAAAAATCAAGAAAGAAAACTGCACAAATCATTAAATCGAAAATCTGTAGAAGGGTGGTTATCTCCTCTGGAAGCTTAAAAAAGGCAACTATTAAAAGTGCGAAAAGGAGATATATGGATAAAATAATCACCAAAACATCTAGAAAACGAACTCTATTGGTAAAGCTTCCCATGAGAAATTTCCTTATTAGTTATTAATCAATTCGCACCCCTACCATCGCCCAAAAAACAGGTTCAGCAATTACCTTTACGCCAATTTCTCTTGCCTTCAAAGATTTACCAGAAAGTGAGTTCCGATATAATTGGTTTGGACGTATATTTTTTTTTAACAGTTTGGTTCACAGGGTCTACTTCATTTCCAAGTGCTTGAATGCGCCAAGAGTCCATTGAGCTTAGTCTATTTTAACTATTTTTGTTTCTGATGAAAGTTTGTATTGCTGAAAAGCCAAGTGTCGCCCGTGAAATTGCCTCTGTTCTAGGAGCTAATATTAGGCACGATGGATATTATGAGGGGAATGGCTATATAGTAACCTATACTTTCGGACACTTTTGCACCTTATTTGAACCGAACGATTATGATCCTCATTGGAAGAGTTGGAGCCTTAGTCACCTTCCTATGCTTCCCGAAAAGTTCAAGACTAAAGTCGTTAATAATGTTGGGGTCAAGAAGCAATTTGACATTGTAAAAAAGCTATTTGACACAGCTACGCTTGTGATTAACTGTGGTGACGCTGGCCAAGAGGGAGAGTTGATTCAGCGATGGGTAATTGAACAAGCGGAGTATAAAGGGGAAGTCAAACGCTTATGGATTTCATCTTTGACCACAGAGGCAATCAAGGAAGGCTTCGAAAAACTGCAACCCTCTGCTAAGTACGACAATCTGTATTATGCTGGATATTCCCGGGCAATCGGGGATTGGCTGTTAGGAATGAATGCCACGCGTTTATACACGGTGAAACATGGTGGATACAAACAGGTCTTATCCATCGGAAGAGTCCAAACGCCTACGCTAGCGATGATTGTTAACCGCTTTAAAGAAATTCAAAATTTTCAGCCACAACCTTTTTGGGAATTACAAACGGTATATAGAGAGACCGTATTTAACTGTGAAGAGGGGAAATTTTTAAAGAAAGAAGATGGAGAGGCTTTTGCCAACGTGGTAAAAGAACATGACTTTGAAGTCGTCTCTATTGCTAATAAAAAAGGAAAGGATTACGCACCTAAGCTTTTTGACTTGACAGGATTACAGGTGTATTGCAATAATAAGTTTGGCCTTTCTGCCGATGAAACACTTAAAATAGCGCAGCAACTATACGAACAGAAATTAATCACCTACCCAAGAGTGGATACCACTTTTTTACCGAATGATATTTACCCCAAAGCAAAAGGAATTTTAGAAAAGCTAACGAATTATACCTCGCTAACTCAACCACTTTTCGGCAAAAAATTAAAAAAGTCTACCAAGGTTTTCAATGATAAAAAAGTAACCGATCACCATGCCATGATTCCTACAGGAGTTCAAAGCAGTTTACACGGGAATCACCTAAAAGTATATGATATTATTTCCAGGAGATTCATCGCCGTGTTTTATGATGATTGTGCGGTGTCCAATACCACAGTATTAGGAAAAGTGGATACGGTTCCGTTTAAAACAACCGGGAAAGTTATTTTAGAAAAAGGCTGGAGGGTTGTTTTTGAAATTGCTGACGGCAAAGATAAAAAGGAGAAAGATGAGTTGCCACTCTTTACTAAAGGAGAAAAAGGGCCGCATGAACCTTCGTTCCTGGAGAAAGAAACCAAAGCACCTCATCAATATACCGAGGCAACTTTGTTAAGAGGCATGGAAACAGCCGGCAAGCAAGTTGACGATGAAGAGTTGCGTGAATTAATGAAAGAGAATGGCATTGGTCGTCCATCTACTCGGGCAAATATTATTGAAACACTCTTCAGGCGACAATACATTGAACGGAATAAAAAGCAAATTTTGCCCACCCAAACAGGAGTGCAATTGATCGATATCATTAAGAATGATCTACTGACCTCTGCAGAACTCACAGGGCGGTGGGAAAAACAATTGAAAGAGATAGAAAAAGGGAATTTCAACGCGGGCTCTTTTGTGAAGAACATGAAGATAATGGTGGAGCATTTGGTCTACGAAGTTATAAGGGAACAAAGCCGTACTAAAATATCTCACCCCACTGAAACCAAGGTTCCTGAAAAAGAAAAATCAACAACCGCAACTGAACTTGTGGGATATGCTTGTCCAAAATGCAAGGAAAGTTCGCTGCTCAAAGGAAATTCGAGTTACGGATGCAGCGCCTATAAAACAGGATGTGACTTTTTACTTCCTTTTTCCTTCGAAGGAAAGACTATATCAGAGAATCAGTATTTGCGTTTGCTCCAGAAAGGATCTACTGTCAATTTGAAAGGATTTAAAACAGCGACAGGCGACAAAGAAGGATTGCTACGTTTCAATGATCATTTTCAACTCGTTTTGGAAGAAAAGAAAGTAGCCAACTCTTCTAAAAATAATCCTCCTGTCATTTCCTGCCCATTATGCAAAAAGGGAACTATCATAAGAGGGAAAACGGCTTATGGATGCAGCGCTTACAAAGAAGGATGTGACTTTAGATACTCTTTTGATGCCCTCCGAGAAAAAGCGAATAAGAAACCTTTAACCGCTGAGCTAGTGATATCATTATTGAAGGAGAGCGTGAGTGTTTGAGCTGTTAAATGAATGATATAGCGGTTTTGACTTGAGAGTCAGTAGAAATAAGAGAGGGTTCCAAGGCAAGTTTAAGCAAGCCTTAGGAAACCCTATCAAAGCTTATAGCATATCTTAGTAATTCCCTTCCTGCTCCCTTTAATCAACCTTATAACATGTGAGAAACAGAATGCCTATTTTTTTCATGTGTCTGAATATGAAAAAAGAACGACTCACTAGATTTCACTCTGGGAATAATGTGTCTATTAAGTAAGCTTTTCACCAAAATCTGTTCAATACGAACATAATTTATGTTCTCAATTTAAATATGATTTTTCCTAACTCTATAATACAATAGAATGAATATCCTTCATTGAATTTCTCACAATAGCAGATAGTAGATCCCCTACTGAGAATTTGAATACTCTGTCCCAGGATTACATTGCTATAGTTATTTGAGCGTCTTTATATAGGCCAACAAGTCTGACACCTGCTCTTCCGAGAAATTATCTATCAGTCCTTTAGGCATAAATGAACGACCACCCAAATGACCTTCGAATCTAATTTCAGAAGCTTGAATAAACTGTTTGCTGCCCCCCATAAACCCAATGGTGGTACCTCTATCGTCTTTTTTGACTAGATATCCCTCAATATTACTTCCATCATTCTTGGTCACCCGATAGATAGAATAATTACTTTCCACAGCAGCATCAGGTTCAAGGATCGCAGTCAGCAAGGCTTCATTTTCACGTAAAGAAGATCCATCCAAAGCGGGTGCAAAATCAAACCCCTGGTCTCCTACGCCATGGCACATGAGGCAGGTCTGGAAAAGAGTTTTACCATTTTTGGGGTTTCCTTCTCCTTTCTCCGCTATGGCCATAAATGTCTGTAATCTTAATTCCAAACCACTTTTCTCCTCCTTGATTCTTTTCTTCACCTGCTCAAAAAGTTGTATCCCCTTTTCATCGGCTGTATTTGATTGGAATACTTTTTCTGCGCTTGAAAGATCAAATTCATTGGCAGAGATTAGCTCTTCTTTGAGTATCAGTTTTAAGAGCTTGCTACCTTCTTTAGAATTAGCCAATAGGTTGATGACCTTTTTCTTTTGCTCCAAATCCAGATTGGGTACCCAGTTAGCCAAAATTTTATTGGCTGCATTTAAATCTGCAATGGCAACAGTCTGAACAGCTGAAGCCCGTAACTCAACCTCCAATGTTTCCATCTGTGAAAGCTTGATGAACGTTTCTTTGTTTTCAGTAGGCTGGTTGTTAAGCGCGGACATGACCAATTTGATCATTTCAGAAGACGAATTAGCATCAACCAACGGCAACACCTCGTTTCTTAGGCCTAGGATTTTTAATTTACCAACGGCCTCTAATCCTAACATCTGTTTTGACACATCTGCGCTTTTTAGCAAATGCCTAATAGGTGCTTTCAATGCTTTTGTCAATTCCTCTGATTGTACTTTAGCTAGATTCTTTAAGGTGAGCGAAACATGTTCCACTGCCTTTTCCTCATTGCCTAAAATTGGTAATACTAGGTTCAATACGTTCTTGTTCCCCAGCATTTCAGCCACAAGCACGAATGTCACTTCGTCGAGATCCTTTAGGTTATTTTTCTTCCATAGATCTATGAATACTTGTTCCTTTTCAGCTTTTGGCAATGCTTGACTAGCCCATATCAAATTGGATGTTTCGTATTGTGCTGCAACAGGAGATCTGATGAAATTCAACAGCTCTTTTGGATAGTTCTCTAGTGCTTTTCTGGCAAGAAACCGTTCAAAATTTCTTTCGTATGCACCACCCATAGCATTTCCTTCCAATGGCGCCTTGCAGGCTCCGACTAGTATTCCAATAGTTTCTGCATTCGCAGTATTAACTGCTTCCAAGGTCCGCAGCACCTGAGATCGTACCATGGGATTGCTATCAGAGGATGGTTTTTTGAGTAAAGTTGCGAGTGCATTTGCATCTAGTGGAAATGACTGCAATGCACGAACAGCTTCTCTTCTAAGGTTATCTGATCGAGTATCCAATAAAGCCTTCATCAGATTCTGATCGTAATGCTTTATACCCTCCAGTGACCAAAGAGCCACTATTCTGGTGATTTCATCCTGAGCGCTATCGGAAGCGAGCGAGACAAGTTCTTTGGCAAGGCCACGGGTTTCTTCAATCGGACGATCAGAGATCTGGTGCCATGCGGCCCTTTTTGCCCATATAGATGGAGACTTCAAATAGGCTACAAGCTCACTTGTTATTACTTCATAAAAATTTGGAATAGCCCGAGACTTTTGAGATTTATGGCGAACTCTCCAGATACGTCCATGCGATTTATCTCGGTCTGGATGCGTGGTCCCTACTTCGTTATGGGAAACTATTTTATTGTACCAATCGGCAATGTATAAGCTACCATCAGGTCCAAACTCCATATTGACAGGTCTGAACCAATCGTCTTCTGAAGTCAAAAAGTCTGGTAAATGTTCGGCTGTCACGGTACCATCGCTGTTGCGTACGATTCTCACAGCGTTGATAGAACTGGTAATGGGATTTGCAATGAAGCCTACATCTTTCCATTCCTTGGGGAAACTTCCTTCCAGGTCATCTGCAAAAGCAAGTCCAGAGATACCAGTTCCTCCTATACGAAATTTATGTAACTCTGGCATCCAAGGTTGATAGGAACGAAGACGTTCACTACCTATTCCCGGAAAACCCGTCCCTATTTCCATGGGAACGATGGAATATCCCATGTCATTGGCTTCCATACCATACCACTGCCCATTTCCCCTAAGCTTATATCCCCAGATATTATTCAAACCGGAATTAACCAGTTCTATCTTCTTGGAGTCTAGTGAGAAACGAGCGATTTTACTGTAGTCTATTCGCACTTCAGCATCACTGACAAGCGAACTTACTTTTCCCTTATTTAAGGCTCCATGGCTAAAATGGATCCAATCACCAGGTCCACGAACCAGTGCATGTGCCATGGTATGTGTATCGGTGATTCCAAAACCAGTGAACAAAGGCGTCCGTTTGTCTGCCTTTCCATCGTTATCTGTATCCTCTAAGAAAAACAGTTCGGAACCTTGAGCAACATAACTTCCATTTTTGTATGGCAAAATACTTTGGGATATCGCAAGTCCATCTGCCCAAACTGTAGAGGTAACGCCATCTTTTCCATAAAGATCAGAAAGCACAACTATCTTGTCCGTCCCTTTAGTTTTACCACGATACAGATCAAAAATTCTTTTAAAACTTGGATCCTTTTCCTGAGCTTCAGGATCGTCCATTAGTTTTAATAAATCCTGCCAAGCGATATCGGCTACCGGATCCAAAGGATACATCTCAGCGGTTTGGGTCCACAATTTCCCAGCATCGTCAAAAGCCATGTGGATAGGATTAACCACTCCGTCTCTTTCACTGGCTACCAATTCTACTACAAAACCTTCAGGGACTTTAAAGCCTGCCAATTCCTTTTCAGGAGTAAACAGTTCCGTTCTGGCAGACTGGGTTTTACGGTTGTAATCAATGTATTCATTACCTGCAGCATCTCTTTCTGAGGTAGATGATTTTTCCTTACAGCTAAAACCGGCAAAGATTATTACGCTAAAGAATAAATAGAATGCTTTTTTCATTTGTAATGCTTAACTGTTCCGTTATTAATTCTTAAAGCTTGGTGATGGTAATGTGCTTAAATTCAATCTTGGCGTTTCCGCCACTGTGCAACTGAATACCAATGACACCATTTGATGGAATTTCAGAGTCCATTTCGAAATATTCAGTCGTTTTGACCCCATTGATATACAGTTCGTGCTTGTTTCCTATACACCTAATGATGTAACTGTTCCAGCCATCTTCGTTCAAAATATCGTTGAGCGTGCTGAGATCTCCGCCAATAAGCTTGGCCCTACGGTGCTCATCGTAGATATCTCCCCAATACCCCTTTCCTATATCAGCCTGATACCCGATGATAGTATTTCCTTCGATAAGGGATCGGTATTGAATACCGCTGTTGATCAGGCCAGTGCTGTGATCACCAGTTAAGCGGAAAAGAGCACGAAATTCAAAATCTTCAAAACTTTCAGTCGTACGCAAATAGGTGTTTGTCGGAATATTGATTGTTCCATCCCCACCCGTAATGACACTATCCTTTACTGACCAGAATTTTCCGTTTTCCGGATTTACCACTTCCCAACCTTGTAAGGAGGTGCCATCAAATAGCGAAGTCGTATGACTTTTACTTTGGGCGTAGCAACTCAAATTACCGATTAAAACAAAAACCAAAATCAAGGTGTAGGTTTTCAAGCTGCTCAGTTGCTCCTTTCGATTGGGTATTTCGTTGTGATTGTTCAGGTATTTATTTTGGTTACGGGTTCATTTTGTGAAAAGTACAATCAAATGAAAGTTCTGCTATACTAAAACAAGCCAAAAAAGTCCCAGACAGCTTTTGGGACATCCCAAAAGCTAAAACCCCCAATCAGATGCATGATCTAAGTGCATTCAATAACTTACAAAAAAATGATTGAGTTATTAATGCCGATAAGAATGTTTGTAGAGATTCCATCTCGCTAAATTTTAGGAACTTGTATTAAACTATACTTCCTAATGTAGCAATCAAGAAGAAACTTACCTATCATCGTGCGGCATGTCCTGTCAAGCTTAAGAAAAACAAAGGTTGCCAACTTTCAACGGGTGTTAATCCTCTAATAATTTAACATTTAAAGGATTGAATATAAAAACCGGAGAATTTTAAACAATAGCATGAAAACACTTCACTCAATAGTTGCTAAGCTAGAGCATACTTATTGATTTTAAAACAGGAAAAAAATACCTAAAAGCAATTCCAATTTTCTATAACTGCTTCTTATAATCGGTAGGGGTAATTTTGGTCACTTCTTTAAAGATCCTATAAAATGAAGTTTTGGAACTAAAGCCACATTGATTTGCTATGTAAATCATGGTATAGGCTTTGTTTTTGGGGTCATTCAACTCTTTTTTAAATTCTTCGACTCGCAACTCGTTTACAAATTCCGAAAAGCTTTTCCCTTCTCCAGCTAGAAATAACTGTTCAATGTTATCTGAATCTATCCCCATAGATTCAGCGCATATTTTTGCATTATATTTTTGGTTCAAAAATACTTTATCAGCTATTATTTGATCTTTTAATTCTTCTAATTTGATTCGATCCGTATCGGAAATTTCTTTTTTGGGCCTATTCCGAATCTGAAAAAATATCAGCACAGAGCTTATTAAAATAATTACAAAAATCACCCCTGCTAGTCTAGCAACTTCCTGCCACCATGGGTTATTAAAAAAAACAATTTCATCTACCATGATATGTCCCCATGAGCCAGAATGATGATCTACAATTTCTATGGTAGCCATTTCTCCCTTAAAGCTGCTTACATCCCATTCCTTAAGCCTCAAATTCCCATCATCGTCTCCGGTAGCTGAACGAGCCACCTTCCCATCAATTAAAAGGTTAATACATGTCTCACCTTCATGACTTCCCCCTCCTATCAAAAATTGTATTTTATCATACTCTATCTTAAATGGTTTAGAAACAAGTTTTCCTTGTCTGGCATCCTGTTTATCACCAAAACTAAAAGCATAATAATTTCCTTTGTAGCCGTTTGCTGATAAAGGACAATAAACTTTTGTTCTGCTATTCGGCTCCGAGAAAGCTTCACCAATTACTTGCCAGTTATTGAATGTTCCACTTTCAAAATCTTCAAAGACCGTAATCCGATCTACTTTTTTATCTGTTAAAAGAAGGTGATCAACCAACACCCTGTTGTCATACCCATTTTCTGAATCAGGAGCCAAGGCATCCACTATTTCCAAATAGGCTTCCTTTCCCAGATATTTTTCAATATCCCAAACAACCTCTCTAAGTATTAAATCATCTTTCCCAGTAGCCGTTCTTACTATGGTATTATCGATGATTAGATTGACGCTGGATCTAGTTTCGTGCTGATGTCCAGCAATTAAGAAACTTAAAAATTTTCTATTGATAGTAAAACGGTTAGAAATCAGCTTCCCAACTCCTCTAAATGATCCCGAATCTATAAATACAGAATATGCAAAATACTTACCGTGTACATTAAAATTTTTCTCTGGTATAGAGTCAATATTTATAGGAGCATTGAAGGCCGTGCCCTGAATCTCCCATTTATTGAGATAGCTGCCATCTTCAAAATCCTCCAAAACAATATCCGGGTTATCCTTTGGAAGACAGGAATAGAAAAAGAAAAATATAAATGCTAAAAATCCATTTCCAAAATATAATCTCTCTGATCGCATCCTGAGTAAAATATAATCCTGTTTATTTTGTAAGTGTAAAGCAACAAATCAGCTTGATTGCAAGAATAATGTTCGCGAGCTGAAAAAGGAAGGCCTTTACGTGATTGGATCCGAATGTCAGCTACTAGTTGTACAATTTACCATCAAAGCACAATGGTTCTTGAAGGACGAATGTAATCAACCTGTTTCATTCCCCTCCAAAGGGAGAGGTTTTTAATGAAGAATATCTTTCCTGTCTACTTTAAAATGTAATCGCATAGTTCCTCCCTTCCTTAAGTAAAAAAATAACTTTTCCTGTTTTGCTGTCCAGTTGATATGGGATTTCCTTTTGATCATTTAGATCTCTTAAAACTGGTTTATCTCCTCCAAGATCACTTACCTGTATCGTACTGCTCACAGTATCGCTACCAAAATAATGAACGTAAGAAACTGCCTTTTGTCCTACCGGGTAAATATGAGCATACTGTTCTTGTTCTGTTTCTCGCAGGACAATTACCCCATTTCCTCCTACATAAATTGGTGCCTTATTAAGGTCAAAGTCAGTAAGGGTCAAATAGGTTGCTCCTTCATACCTTTCCCCTGTTTCAAAGTCAAACCATATTCCTTTTGGTAAATATACAAGGTGGTCTCTCTGGTCAGTTGATAGCTTGGGAGCAGCTAAAACTGATTCTCCAATCATCCATTGATAAGCTTTCAAATCATAAACAGCGCTATCCTCAGGGTAGATTAGAGGTAGCGGGGTTAACGTATACGGGAAACCTGACTGAAAACTTTTCATTGCTGCGCTGTACAGGTATGGCCCCAAGCTGTAGTGAAAATCAATAGCCTTCTTTAAAGTTAATTTTTCCTTTAGTGGCCAAGTTTCAGGATATGCTCCCACCGCCATTCCAGCAGTTAAAGAGAGTAACCATGCGTGGCTTATATTCGCTTGTAGTTGACTTAGATTATGCATGTTATAAACCCCTGCAACATCCGAATACACATTTGGAAAACCTGAAAATGCATATTGAAAGTAGTTTATGGGAATTCTAGAATTTCTCTCACCAACTGAGGTATCATTAATCCTGAGTAAAGTACCAGGAGCGACAAACTCTCCGTTTCGAGCCATCACCAGTCCTCCTCCCTCACTTATATTTTTGAAAGGATGATTAAATATTCCAGTTAATGAATCAAGATCCATCATGGTATCTTCCTTGATACCATCCACATCCCATTTCCTGTAATGATTAAAATACCATTCAGCTGCCTCCAAATTTTCACCATTCAACAAATAGCTGGGTACAATTGGGAAGATGGATGAGGTAAACTGAAGAGTTTTACCATCCTTATCCTTTACGAAAAATCCTTGCTCAACACCAAAATCTGATAATTCATTGCCATAAAATGAATCAACCTTTAAATTCTTATCTCGCTTAGCAGTAGATGGATAATAAGGCCCGCCAGAGGGGATAAAATTTGTTCTCTGCCCTATCATCCAGCTTATATCCTTACCATGTAGCCACTGCCTAAGTACATCAGGTGTAGGGAATTTTTCTCCCCATTTACCAAAACTGGTTGTCGTACCGCCTTTATCCCAAAATCCAGAGCCAGTTACTGCCCATCTGATTGGATAGCCGGCCTCAAGGAACTTTGACAATATATTCTTGATACTTTCCTCATTGGTATTCCAGCCCAAGGCATCCCAAGACTCCCATCCCAGTTCAAAAAGCCTCGATTTGGGTAGTACATCTTCAAATCCATTTGCCTCTCTAACAACTTTGTATTTACCATAGATTTCATACATATCTCCAACAAAAAAATAAAAGCTGGACGAACCTTTTCCTTCCACATTCAAAGAATAATTTTCCTTTGATAAGGTCACTGATTTTTTTCCAGGTGTAAAGAGAACACCAGCAAAATTGTTTTTAGGAAACAAAGCGAATGAGCTCATCCACCTATTAGAACCCCCATTATTGATTAAGTCGTACGATTTCTCTACCTCGCCTATTAAATTGAGTTCTTTATTCCATCCTCCAGCATCACCTAAGCCAAAGGCATAGTCCATGCCTCCAAATCTTACAGAAGTTTTATGCAGTTGATTGCTTTGAGAATCTATAGCTACTAAAACTACACCTGCTTCAAATTTAATGGTCACATGTGCATGTTCTTTATTTGCGAAGGCAACTTCCAACAAAACTTCTTTGAGGCTACTGTTGATGATTTTGGCAGAACTGGCCTCATAATCATTGAACAACAGAGCTGATTCACTATGTGCGGGAACCAAAACATCACCATTGTTTTTTAAAAGCTCTAATCTAAGCGGTTCTAAATCTATCCGTAAATGATAATTACCATCGCTCAATGTAATTTGTTGTGCCTGAAGGCTTAGTGACATCAACACAACTAAAAGGAGGACAATAAATCCTGACCGTGTGCACATAAATTTCATTGCTTAAAAAGGTATTTTTACTGATCAAATTATATAGAAGAGGTAATAGATTGAGAAACTTTTAGGTCTTCAATCTTAGAATAAATCTACTTCACCTCTTACTTAGTTAATCTTATCGTTCATGTAACAGGGATACTGGTGTAATTACAATAATTATAACTCATTAGAATGGTCTATATCCACACACTCACTTCCTTTAGAGTGGTCAAAACCGAACTGTTTTTTATTATTAAACCTAATTCAGTTCTAAAGTCCTTTCATATATCCATGTCTTTCTAGAAAATCCTCTGAATCTTGAAGCATTTGAAAATAGGTCGCGGAGTAGCCTTTGCGATACAAAAAGATAGGATGTGCCGCTCCTTGGTACATTTTCAATTCCCCGTCAATTCCAAAATTTTGAAGGGCATTCATGTATTCCTCCGCTTTACGTTCAGACAAATAGGGATCTTCTGTACCTAAAAGTATCAAAGTAGGCGGTGTATCTACATTGACATTATGCAAAGGAGATATCTCTTTATACCTAGTTTTCATCTCAGTAGACCCATACCCATCCGGACCATTATCCAAAACTGGATAGTATAGCAGATTAAGGTTTGATTTGGAGCTTATTGTATGATCTTCATTAGACTCTTCAAAACGGGCAATTGTACCTGTAGCGGCCGCTAAATGACCTCCCGCTGAGGCTCCAGCTGCAGCGATTCTATCCGGGTCAATCCCATACTTATCGGCATTTGCCCTAATCCATCGGATGGCTGATTTGGCATCACTTACACTCTCAAAAACAGTTGTGCCATTATCAAACTCTGTTCTATAGTCAGCGGTAATTGCAACTATGCCTTTGGAAGCGAAATATGCAGCTTCTCTATAAAACTGTAGTGCTGTTCCCACCTTCCAGCCCCCACCAAAGAAGTAAACAATACATGCTCTTTTTTCATTTTTGAACTCCTTCGAATTTTCAAAAATATGCAGTTTTAATGTCTCCCTATCTGTGTTTTTATAGCTTACTATTTTAGGATTAAATGCTTCAGAAGGCTTGTCTAGCACTTTTTGGAGTTTTTCAAACCATACGCCCGCCATTTTTTTCGCACCACTATCATTTGGATGTACCATGTCCGCAATAGTATCCTCTTGCCAGTCGAATTTTCTTGACTGATCTACTAAGTAGATCCCATCGTATGACTTCCGCAACTCAGATACCAGTTGTTCAAGTCCGCTATTCAATTCAGGTATATAAGAATACTTGGGCAGCTTACCGCTTTCTACCACGGTGGCAAGCAAAATTCTGGCGTCAGGATTTATAAGCTTGATTTTCTCTACGATACTTTTTTGCGCAGCAATAATTCCCTCTATGGGCTTCTCTTCTGCAAAATGATTGTGACCAGCATGCAGCAACACGATGTCTGCTGGATATTTGGAATATATACTGTCAATATTTTCCCCTAAAAACTCAGCATTTTTCCCACTATATCCTGCATGAGCAATTCCTCCAATACTTGTTTGAGCTTGATTTGGTCCAATAAACTCAACCTGATATCCCGCCACAAATAGCTTCTCCCAAAGTGGATATAAATAGGAAGAAAAGTCCTTTCCTCCCTCAGTAATAGAGTCTCCAAGTCCTAGTAAGGTATAGTTCTTTTGCTGTCCAACTTGTACTTTCTGTGCCATAGAATATAGAGAAACTAGCAATAGTACAGATACGATCAAAGCTAGCCTGAGTACATATTTACTAGCACTAAAGTGATGTATCATTGAGCATTTTAGATTATTTCCTGATCTCCAACTTATGAGTTTGATTGCATTAAATCCTTCAATTCTCAACAGTCAACTTAGCCACTTTTTCCATAAAACCATATCCATACTTAACAGTAAGCTCATCGCCGGATTTCACCGCAAGGCTCTTTGCTCCTGATTCCACGCTTCCTTTAGTAATCTTAAATTTGCCAATATAAACATCAGAATAAGGAGACTCCTCCACCAATTCCACCCAGATATCTTGTCCATTACTATTGCTAAGTAATAGGTTGACAGGCTCTTTTTTGGTAGGGTCAAAATTCAATGATGCTTTAAGTTTGATAATCAACTCATCGCTTTGCTGCTCCATAGTAATGGAAGTATAGTAATTTGCCATATAGCCCATACTCGTATTGAAAGCGGTATTAAACTGAACCCAACCTTCTGTCCAACCCAGATCTCCAACTTCTGGATGGTTTGGGTAATGGAAGGATTTCGGAGAACCATCGAAGACAAACTTTACTTCATCGAGCAGCCCAATTCCTCCCTTGTGAAAGCTATACCAACCAAGCTCCACTCCTTCTATTTCGGCAGGTCCTCTAAATGAAAAATGCCTTCCTGTAGGATTTCTGCCAAAGGAATTGTCAAAGTGAGACCAAGCTAATATCTCCAAAGAATGCTTTATTTCTTGATCTTCCAGGACTGACATCGCCGAAAACAAAGCCGCTGGAAGACCTAATACATTACCTGTCTCATTCCAACTTGGAGGTGTCCATTCATCCTCACTAAACTTTCTAAAGTCCCAATAATTATTAGATCTTGAAATTGCAACTTTTGCCCAGTCTGCCACTTTCGATTTTAATCCCGAAGGTGATTTTTCAGGATATTCAGAGAAGAAGAACGCAAAGGCTCTCATCGTAATATGCTCAGACATGCGTTGCCCTTTTGTAGTCATCGGATCATTCCAATCCAGATTTTTGATCATCCAGTCCAACTGATTGAATGCTGCATCAAAGTACTTCTGAGCTTCAGGGTCACCCTTACTTTTCGCTGCTTCAAACATGATCAAATTTGGAATCACAGAATGCCCAGGAGGAAGCTCTCCTTTGGTGGTGCCCAACTTTGTTTTAAGTGCCAGTAAATTATGGCTTGGACTCAAATCATATTTAGTAGTAGAGTATTCTTCTACCGTCTCTTTTTCCCAGGTTTGTTGCAAATAGGCATATACCACATCAAAATTCTGCTGAGGTAGCCACTGCTTCAAATAAGGCCAAGCATATAGAAAGTAAGCCAACTCCGCCTTTTGCATTTCATGCTCTAGTTTATGGGAGATTTTCACATCTGCATCCCAGTGGATCAACTGTACAATATCTGGGGTATTTGCAGCATACGGTTCCAAGGCGCCCCAGGCACCTTCATATTCTTCAGAAAATGAATCGTTAGGAACATAGTGAATAGTTTGCTCCATTCTTTCAAAAGCGGCAGGATTGGAAAGGTAAAGGGATACCAAACTCTGCTGGGCCCAATTAAAAAAATCACCGTCCCTCCATGCCCATGATAGAGACCTAATTGCATCGGTAGTACCAAGGTAATGTCTGGAACCTATCATGAAGTCTACCATATTTCGATAGCTCACCCGCTCCATCCAATTCACTCCAATGCGAAAAGGAAATGACTCTTCCTCCGCCACCACAATCGCGTAATCATCTAATGATAAGGGATTGAAATCAGAGAAGTCCCCAACGTGATTAGTCAGCTTCCCCTTGAAAACAACCTGTCCTGTGGACTGATCGACTACATTAAAATCAGCATCAGCCGCTAAGCTAGGTGCTGAAAAACGTTTTGGTCTATTGAGATTATACCCACTTTGATTGACCAAAATCTTCTTGACATCCATCGCAGTACTATCCACATACTCTTGACCATAGATGGCCAATTCGGTGATGGCTAATTCCTTATTCGTTGTTGCAAAAAATCGAATACGATCCGAAAGCACAGGCTTTGTTAATTCTAAGGATATTTCCTTTTGATCATTTCCCTTGACCTCTTGCACGTTTTGCCATGTTCCATTGTGCATGATCTGAAGCTTAAACTCAGGCAAAATGACTGAACTAGCAGCCAAGGTCAGATCGATTCTCAAAATTTCAGTTGCACCAGGCAACCGCACCATTAGCCAACTGAATTCATCTTCGGAATCACTTTTCCAGCTACTCGATGGATCAGTTTTTCCATCAATTGCTTTTTCTGGATTGAATCCTTCTTGGGAAGAACTTGCACTTGCAGTACCCGTCAGCGACAGGTTATTTTGCTGTGCATGTACTATGCTTATGGAACTTAACCAAAGAGCAAAAACGATTAGTTTGATGTAAGTATATTTCATTCTCTCTTATCTGTTTTCTTGTATCGTATACGTTTTCCCTGGCTTAATCTCAAAGAAATAACCCTTCATTGCTTCATCCCAAGCTAATTCACTGGGAGCAATTCCAGCTTCGGTGATGCTATAGGATTTTCCTGCACCACTTGGTGTTTTTATCAGGGCCTGAGATTCTCCATCAGGAAAAGTGAATTCATAATCCTTTCCCTTGAAATTTAAAGGGAAATAATAAAGGTAGATTTTGTCATTCTTGCGAAGTACGATGCAATCATTTCCTCCTATAAATAATGGGAATTTATCATCTGGGAAATTGTAATCAGCATAGGTTTTTTCACCTTCCAATACTTCTCCCGATTCCCAATCCATCCACTTTCCTGCTGGTAAATAAAGATCTCTAGACTGTGCTGTAGCATAATCATTTCCAAAAACGGGAGTAGCCAACAAGGACTCTCCAATCATCCAGCTGTATTGACGTTTGGTCGAATCGGCTAGGTAAAAAGTGTTTTCATCCTGCGGAAAAGCCAATGGAAGTGGTGTCATCGCGTAAGGAAAACCAGTTTCAAATCCCCTGATCACTTCATTATATATATAGGGTACAAGCTGAACGTGCATGTCCACGGCTTTTTTCACTGAAGCTTCATAGGTTGCATTTTGCATGTGCCAAGGGCCAAAACCCAGAGACATTACAGGCATTACTGCTGCAAGCATTGCATTTCTAACAAAATATCGCTTCTGATCTTCCGTCAAGGGATTCGTCAAATACTTCCCTGCAACAATATCTGGATAGATATTCCCAACTCCGCTGTAGGCATAACTAAGCGCATTAATAGGCGTTCGATCCTGATCAAAACCATACTTGGTATCCTCCATTCGAAGGATATCACCGGGAACTCCAAAGGCAGAATTTCTAATCATGACCATTTGGCCTTTATCCATAAAAGCCGCGTTAACAGGATTCTGCTTCCCATCATTATTCAACAATACACCATCTTGAAGCATGAGATCTTCCTTGATACCATCTACTCCCCATTTGTCAAAATTGGAAACAAACCATTCTACGGCTTCAGGCATCTCCGTATTGAGTAAATAGGTTTTTCCCGAAGGAAAATTGACATCAAAAACCTCAGTTGACCCAGATTCATTTTTGATGAAATATCCCTTATCCATTGCCTCTAAGACAAATGAACCATCATTTGTAGGATTATAATTGCCTCCATCTTCTAGCAATGCTTTAAAATTGATTCTACTTCCCAACAGAAGTTTAATTCCTCTTTCCTTGAAGAATCCCTTCAGTTCCTGGACATTCGGATATCTTGGATTGGGCAGACCATCGTTCCTTCCAGCTTCAGGAAGACTGTCCCAAATCCCAAAGGAAGTGGTCGTACCTTCAGTTGGTTTCTTACGTTCTCCTTTCCAAAAACCACTGCCTACAACCGCCCATTTTAAGGGATAGCCTTTTACCAAATAAGTAGAAATATCCTCCTGAACGGAAGACTGATAGGTATTCCAACCTAGGGAACCAAATGCTTCGTAGCCAATTTCAAAAAAATCAAATTTTGGCTTCTTACTTCCATAGCCCTCAAGTTTTCTTACTTCATTATAGCTTTGATACAGCTGCTTAGGCTCTCCAAAAAAGTAATATGCGTTAAGCTTGGGAGCGCCACTCACCCCCATTTTGTTTTCTACAGAGTCTATCGCGATTCTTTTTTCACCTTTGTCAAATATCACCTGAGCAATTCCCTTGGATGGAAAAATGGCAAATGTGGATATAAACCGATAATGATTCCAGTTGTAGCTTTCCGTTTTATCATTCATAAAATGATCGTTTCTAAAGCCAAACAAGTCTGTCTTCCCCTCATATCCTCCATGATCTCCTAAGCCATAAACTGGCGACATGCTCGCTGTACGAATTTCCATCACCAATTCGGAATCTTCTTGCGCTGCCCAAATTTCTATATGTAGCTGATCTGCTTCTAATACCATTCGGAAATTAGCCGCAAGGCCTTCCGAATTTCTCAGTTTTCCGCGAAGTTCATTTCCACTTAACTCATAGCTTTCTACTTGTGCTGAGGAAGGCGAAATGTCTTTATCAGTAAAAAGAATTCCAGAAATAGCATGTGCAGGAAGGATTTCCTTTCCCAAATTATCCACTACAGCAAATGTAGAATTCGCCTTGCTCAGTTGGAGTGTGATCGAGTTCGATTCAACTCGAATCAAATCTCCCTCAGATGATTGCCCATCACAGGAGCTAAAAAGCAGGATTATTGGAAAAAAGAGTAAATAAACAAATGACTTAATTTCTAGAAATAACGATCTCATTGCAACTCTATTTTCAATACTGACATGCCGAATCCTTCAATCGCTACATTCCATTTCCCTTCTTTTTCCACCTTCTTGATAGATTTCCCATTGGCATCCAAAACCTGAATGGATTTTACATCAGAGGCTATTCCAGCTTCTTTCAAATCCAACATGATCGTACCTTCTTGCTGTTGATAATATTGGTTCAATAGGATAATATGAAGAGTTTTTCCATCCTCCGATTCTGCAACGATATGCTCCAAAGACGGATTACTAACTGTTAGGCCTTTTGTTAAAATCCTCAGATCTGCCCTTTCACCAAACACTTTCCCAGGAGCGAAACCATAACTTTGATGAGGCCCAACTTTCGGCGTGATAAATCCGCGAGGGAATACGATATTTTGATTGGAGCGCACTTCCACCTCAGCCATCAGGTAATCCGTAATCCACCCGATCTGCCACCAAGCATGATGAGGGAAAGGGCCCGAACCAGCATCCATGACTTTCCAATAGTATGAAGCAACACTCGTTTCTTTATTTACAAAGGCATCACGTCCAATAGCTGCTGAACGTGCCATATCTGCAAAAATCTGCTCTCCCGTCAATTCATACATCCGGATAAACATCCCTGCATGACTTGCCAATAAAATAGGGCCATGACCATTTGCCGAACCAATCGCTCCTCCATGCTCGAAACTCAAGCCTGCCTGTGCGATTTCCCAATCTTGCAGTGATTTCCCGTTTACAGATTTTACAGTTTGTGTAGGAATGGGATGAGTATAGACATGTGTTGTATAAATCTTTGCTGTCGCAATCGCCGCATCTTTATAGGCCTCGTCTTGGGTTAGATCATAAAGATCTAAAAATGCCTGTGCGCTTTGCCCAGTTGCAAAATCAGGCATGTAGCGTACATCTCCACATACGCCTAAAAAGCTTCCATTTTCAACGCCATTTGCAATAAACCAATTAGCTCCTTTTATAGCTGCATCAAGATATTTTTGATCGCCCAATAACTTGTAGGCTACCAGCAATCCATAAAAAGTCGGTCTGAAATCCTTCACTTCTTCAAAGATCTCCGATTCGTCTCTCTCATAGGCAGCAACCCAACTGCCATCAGCCTTCTGCCAGTCCACCAATAGATCGGCACCATACCTCAAGCGTTGCTGCAGCTCAGCATTATCAGGTTCAAAAAGCAAGATATTTCCCACATCAAGCATGATGTAATACATCAAACCAATTGGCTCGACCATCTGCCCCCACTCTTCTACAAATTTCTTCGATTTGTAAAGGTAATATTGACCAATCGCCGCTCCCTTGAAAAAGCCGTCGGTGGTTTGTTGTTGTTTCAGTTTAAAATTCAGAGCATATGGAAGTATTTGCTGATTGATTTGCTGGTTTTTAGTGCTTTTTGCAAGCATCCACATAGCTCCATAATCAGCATTCTTCATGGCGTCCTTATCAGACCCTACCACCCCTCCTAGATAGGATTGTGCTCCGATTTCCTTCCCATCAAATTCCTCAGTACGCCATAAAGATGTTTCTGGATCCATGAGGTAGTCATGCATCTCTTCCACTCTATTACTCAAAGACTGTTTGTTTTTTCTGAGGTTCAATCCAGCTTCAAAGTCATAAACATCATAAACCGCATGATTTAGCATAGCAAACCAATCCACCGTGTCAATGCTTACCCGAAATCCATAATTCATGGTATCCCCAGGCTTCATTTCGCTATTTACCTCTCCCAAAACAGGATAGTAAATGGATGGTGACAATTGCGCATTTCTGTTCATATGCGAAAGTCCAATTTGCCATTTGGAATGTGTGTTCTCATCGGCTTCCCATGGATCTCTATCCAATCCCGGATCAGGAATGACTGCAATTGTAAAGCCCTTTGCTGAGGTAATCATAGGACTCAATGTACTCGCAGTATTTTCGCTAAACACGATAGGTCGAGCAGGAACCCCATTCCCATAAGCATAGGACAGCGGAATGTTTTCTTCTAATTTTTTCCCATGAAAATATCCTGGAACGGTAGCCCATTGCAATTCTGATTCAGGAATGGTAAGCAGTGTGGGACTAGCCAGAGAATAATATCCCTTCAGCGTTGACTTCATTTCTTGCCGAATAGAAATATCCGTAGAATTCCCAGAAGCTAGTGTCCAAACACTCGTGATCTTACCTCTATCCGTAGTCTTTGTAAATCGAATACTTGAATCATTCAGCTTTTCAGCTTTGTCAGGATAAAATCTCAATTCCTCCCCAGCAGTATTCATATTCACAGGAGACGTTCTTTCTTTCCAGGTGGATATGATGTACTTATATTCTTCTCCTGGAAATGGCTTGCCTGTACTCGTAAGGAATTCCTCCTGAGGTTCATCCCCTGGTTTCTCATCAGCATAAAGCAGCATATACTCTCCAGAGGTATGTTCTATTGCCTGCCAAAATTCCCCATTCCTAATGGATAGGTTGGAGATCTCCCAACCCTTGGCAGATTCGGTCCATTCGATCTGAATTCGCTGATTTGATAGTGCAACCTTTTGCTGAGCGTATAGCTGTCCAGAAATCAGTAGGAAAAGGCTATAGAGAAGAAATTTAGGGTTCATTATTAGTTAATTTATATGTGTATCTGCCTTTGCCTTTAACCTGACAAATGCTTGATAGGGCATGTAAAACTTAAGAATTGAGACCATATCGGTCACCCGTCTTCGGTCTTCCTGCCAGCAAACCTAAGAAAGTAAGTCTACTGGCAACTCTTCGCTATTCATATAAAATTTCAATTAAGAATTTTACTTACAGATCAGTCCGAATAATGCAGCAGGAACGCTCTCACTTGGGTGATCCAATTCGATAATCAGTTCCTTGGTACTGACAGCTTGCTCAAATGAAATGATATTAATCGTTTGATGATTAGCTTCCTGGGTATGCAATAGCTTACCATTCCCATCCTTAATTCTGTAAGATTTAACACAGAAAGGAATCTCAGATTCAGGATGGCCCATCAATGTAGACTCCATCGGGTGATCAAAATCAGTATCAAAAAACAAGGTCACTTCTTTTATTGACTTGATCGAGCTCCAGCTAAGTTTTAGTTGAGGATTTTTGTCTTCAATAGATGCAACCCAGGCATTAGGTTTTACCGTTGGTCTGAATATTCCATTCCTTAAGTTGTCCTTTCCAAAGGCCTTCAGAGGATCATTTAATTCAAAGGCAAGATTGTAACCATTTGGCCTTCTTTCCGGAACCCAGAAATCAAACTCGTCAATCCCAATTCCCGGAGGAGGAGATTGAATACTACTAGTCGCAACTGACTTATTGAATTTATTGAAAATCGAAAGTACTCCCGTCAAGCGTGTTGAAGAGCATTTTACTTCCAATTCATCATTTTGCATTAGACATAAAGCCACATATTGTGTTGTGTCGCTTTTAAAATCAAAGTTAATCTGGTAGGAATGTTCCCCTTCGTTGACATCTATTTCCTTTCGCTCCACCAATTCATCTAAGGTATAATTACCAAGGATCTGACTCTTTCTAATTTCAAGCTTCAGCGTAGATTTCTGCTTCGACTTGATAATCAACTTCACTGAAAGCTGTTGTCCTTCTGATACAGGAAGCAACTGAGCCATAGAGAATTCCAACGATTTCCATGGTCCATCAGCTGCAAGTGAACTCAATTCAAGTTCACTGGAAACTTGGATTTCAGCATCTTGTAGAAAGTTGTTTTCTAACCCTAAACTCAATTTAGGAATGTATTGTCCCGATTGAATCAAGAGCGTTTGTAGCGCTTTCATAGGTTCACTGGCAAGCAGGTCAGATGGAAGCAAATTCCTTTCTTTGCAAAGCTTGGCAGCCATTGCAATAGCTTGACCATTGTGAGCACAGGTAGCCATCACTCGTGTAGAACCGAATGCGACATGGCTAGCACTAATCAATCTTCCGCCCAAAAACAGATTTTTGATGTTTCTGCTATACATCGTTCGGAAAGGGATCTGATAGACACCTTTGGAATGCCATTGAGTACATCCAGGTTTGTCACTGAACACCCCGTCTGCAGGGTGAAGATCTAGCGCCCATCCACCAAAAGAAACAGCATCAAAATGCTCTCGCTGCTCTACCACATCCTTTTGATGCATGATGTAATCTCCTTCAAATCTTCGGCTTTCTCTTTTACCAGGAATAGTGCCCACCCACTCTAGAGTCAGGTTTTCTACATTAGGATATTGACCAGAGTTTTTGACATGATCCCAAATTCCATAGATAATCCGCCATAGCTCCCATTTGATATCTTCACTGTTGTGTATGGTATCCGTACGTCCACCATATTCTACCCACCAAAGTCTGCAGCCATCTTCCCGAAGGTTAAAGGTTTTGAATCTTGGCAATTTTGATAATTCTGTATTGGCATATGCCGGAGCTATATAGCGAACAGGCTTGCCTGTGTCTTTGCTATAGAAATAAAGGGAATGTCCCAAAAGCTCTCCATACTTGTGATCAGGGGCAAATTGCTCATCAAATTCCTCCTTTGATTCAGCTCCCATTCTAAAGGCAGCACCGGATAAAAATCCAAGTATCCCGTCTCCCGATGCATCCATAAATAAGGGCGCAGACAGGATATATTCAGTGGAGTTTTGGCTACAAAAGGCTTTGACAAAGTCAATTTGATCCTCACCTCTTTTCTCCAACTCGTACACACTGGTATTCAATAAAAGCTTGATATTGTCCTCCAAATACACTTTTTCTATCAAGATGGTATCCAAAATAATCGGATTACCTTCTGGATTTCTGTACATATTTTCGACCATCAACTCATCGATAACTCCTCCTTCTCGAGCCCAGCGATTATTGTTACCCATATGCGAGGTCGCACCAAGTACCCAAAGTCGGATTTCCGAGGAAGCATTTCCTCCGAGCACAGGTCGATCTTGAACCAAAGTAACTTTCAAACCTTCTCTTGCGGCAGTAATTGCGGCACATGTGCCAGCCATTCCCCCACCCACAATCACCAAATCTGAAGCTAGCGTTATCGAATGAGATTTTCTCTTTCCGCTTTCAATACCTTCTAGTATCATAGTATGCATAAATGAATTATTTCTCTTTTTGAAGTTTAAAAGACTGTGTGGCATACCGATAGAGCAAGCCTCCTAATCCGGTGATCACTACACCAAGGATCATTAAGTAAATGGCAGCTTGATCCGCCCAAAATGTAAGAATCAGGAATAAAGCGCCGATGGTAGCCATCGCTATTGAAAGCACTTTGATCCCATACAAATTCTGTATCTCTCCGCTTGAAATTGAGGCTTCATCGATTACCTCTTCGATGGCGTAAGAATTGGGATCTCTGGCGTTCTCTTTTCCAATTAATTCATATGCCAAAAGCATTAGGAAAGGAAGTCCCACTCCCAGTATCATTTCTTCGCTTCTATCTAGAGAAAAACCGAGGAGCGTTGGAGACAAAAATTTAAAAAACAGGTTGACCGATAAACTTATGATCGTCACACCAAGAATTGAAGTGCCATTTTGCTTTTTTGAGAATAAGGCCCAAATAGCAGGACCATAAAGTGCCCCACCGGTCACAGCACCTATACTCAAAACTACCTCTACTATTCCTCCAGCAAGAGGTACCAAAAATGCGACTCCGATAGTCAAAATACCAAATACTAGTGTAGACAATCGTGCAAAACGCATCAGACTTTTATCCGATACTTTTGGTTTCAGGGGCTTGTAAATATCATTTGTAAGAACTGCAGCGGCCAAATTCAATGAGGTGTTTACAGAACTGGCAGTGGCGAAAATCATCCCTCCGATCATCAGTCCAAGCATTCCAACCGGAAGCACTTCCTTACAGATCATGAGGTAGGCTCCTTCAGCCTCTAATCCCTGTAATGAAGGATTTATTACTTTGTAAATCATTGGTGGCAACATCCATATAATCGGACTTACCAAGTATAAAGCGCCAAATAAATAGCCAACTTTACTTGCTGATTTCTTGTTTTTGGTACTGGTGTAGCGCTGCACATAGGCCCAGTTTCCGCCTATAAATACTAAGTTGTACGCACAGAATGCTATTATAAATAGCGGAGTATACTCCCCATTAAATACATTAAAAAAGGTTTCAGGAGCAGTTTCTGCGAAAGTGGCTAGTCCACCTACTTTATCTATTGATAAAGGCAATACAATCAATACTGCAGCTGTAAGTATCACGAACTGTAGCACATCTGTCACCACCACTGCCCATAGACCTCCTACCGCGGTATAGACCATGATGATTCCTCCTAAAAGAAGAATAGAATAGTAGATATCAAAACCAGTAGAAACGTTGACGATTTTGGCAACAGGATATAGAAAAGCACCTGTATAGCCTAGAGACAAAAACAAAAAGAGGTAGGTGTAATATTTTTGGACTTTCTGCCCAAAGCGTTTGGTCAAGTACTCTGCTACTGTTAATGCATTGGTTCCTCGCCACTTGGGTGCTATAAAATACCCAATCAAAAATCCAGCTAGACACATAGCCATCTGTATAGTGATCGCTACAAGCCCATACTCATAAGCAATTGATCCCCAGACCACAAAAGTACCTGCGGAGAAAAAACTCATGAACAGCGAAAGACCGTTTATTCCCCAAGGAACGGCTCCTCCAGCAGCGAAGAAAGACTTCATATCTCCTCCCTGTTTTCCAAAGGATAAACCCACAACCATGATGATCAGGGTAAAGAGAATAATGGTAGTGTAATCGAGGTAATCCATACTAAAATGAGCAAACTTATTAAGGCTTGCTGAGAGTTTGTTTATTGATATGCTATCGATGTAGCACTGAACTGAAAATTACCCGTAGTGTAAAATTCACTAGTACACTACGGGTAAAAGAATCTCTATTGCCAATCAGGATTTTGCTCCAAAAGCGGATTTGCATTTACTTCATCCAAAGGAATAGGGAAATAACGGTGCTTCGGTTCTGGTTTCCTTACAGGGAAAATAGAATTAACCGCGGTTGGAATAACTGTTAAAAATTTCCCAGTCCTAGTTAAGTCATACCATCTATCGGCTTCACCAAATAACTCCCAAGATCTCTCCTGAATTACTGCATTAATGAATTCTTCTTTACCTAATCCAGATTTAAGATCATCCAAACCAGCTCTATTTCTAACCTTATCTATAAAACCATAAGCTTTACTGGATGATCCATTCAACTTAGCTTCTGCTTCTGCAGCTATCAAATAGACATCTGCCATTCTGATTATCGGGAGGTTAATAGCATAACTGTTACCGTTAGAATTCGGATCTTTAAATTTGCCTACTAAGACACCGTCTGTAGTTACTGGAGTGATCTTTTCCTGAGGTACAACTACGCCACTTTTATTGATGTATGAAGTAGCTAGGAGATTTCTTCTCTGATCCTTTGGATCAAATGAATCGTAGAAAGACTGATAAGCAAAGGCAGATCCATACGAACTGTTGCCATATTCAGGTCCTGAGCTACTTGCAGGTCCATATAAGGAAGGTACTTGAGTTCCTCTACCAGGCACCGCAGAAATACTCTCGTAAGACCAAATGTTTTCGGCACGAGCCTCTGTCTCTTTATCCACATCAAATACATCCTCTACAGAATCCAATAGGCGATAAGTTCCAGAATTAATAACAGCCTCTGCCATATCTAATGAAGTCTGAAATTCACCACCATACAAAGCAGCTTTTGCATAAAGAGCCATAGCGGCCTCTTTGGACGGTCTTCCAAATTGAGGTGTCTGTGTAGCATATGAAGTTAAATTCATAACTGCTAGATCTAAATCTTCGAAAATCTGACCATATACTTCAGCCACAGAACTTTTTGCATTATAAGCATCAAGTTCACTTTTACTTGGAGCAGTTTTAATCACCACATCACCAAAGTTCTTGGTAAGCATCCATAGATAGAAAGCTCTCAGGAAATACGCTTCCCCCAAAATTGAGCTCTTCCTAGTTTGATCCATTACAATAGTTGGAACTTTATCAAGAATCCAGTTTGCTCGTTCTATACCCGCATAGCATGAGGTCCATGTTTGAAAAGGAGATTCGAAAGTTCTACCAAAACTTTTTTGAGAAGAGTAATTTTGGTCGTAAGTAAACAAGGTATAAGTATCTCTAGCCACAACAGGTCGTGGATAAATCTGATCTGTACCAAAATCTGAAGAATGCGTAGCCGCATTGTACAAATCAGCCATGGGATCATATGCAGCTATTAAAGCCGTTTCGGCATCGCCGGCAGTTTGGAAGAAGTTATCTGTAGTAATACTAGAATAAACATCTTCCTGAAGCTCACAGGATGTTAATCCGAAAGCGAGCCAAATGACACAAAGTATTGAAAGTAAATTTTTCATTTAGTAATTTTTTTTGGGAGTTAGAAAGATATCTGGACACCAACCAAGTATGATTTAGCAACAGGGTAAACCAAGTTGTCAATTCCTATAGCTGTGTTAGATCCACCATAAGAGTTGACCTCAGGATCATATCCTGTATAATTTGTGCTAGTCAGCAAATTATTACTACTCAGGTAAACCCGAATCTTCTGGAATCCTTTGACATCTGTCAAAGTATAGCCTAACGAGATATTCTTTAGTCTAATATAGGTACCATCTTCCAAGAAGCGATCTGAAATCGGCAGTCTTCCGCCTTGAAAACCAGACACATACTCCTGAGAAGGATTTGTAGGAGACCATCTGTCAGCAAGACCTGCAAGAACATTTCTGTTACCCAAAGGATTTTCAAGAGTATATCTACTCACATTATAAATATCATTACCCACAGAACCTGAAATGAAAAAATTCAGATCAAAACCCTTATAGCTAAGGTTATTAGATATTCCAAAAACATAGTCAGGATTAGGGTTTCCCGTAATTACCTGGTCAGCGTTAGATATCATTCCGTCCTCGTTGACATCTTTTACTTTGGTACCTCCAGTTCTACTTCCAGAGCCTGGAAGAATCTCTTCTCCTGTTTGATAAATGCCATCAAAAACAAATGTCTTAAATACACCTAAGGGTTGACCTACAGAAACTACACTGTAAGAGTTGACGAATGCTTCATTGACATCACCATCAAGTCCAAGCACTTTATTTCTATTAAATGAAATATTTGCGTTGACATTCCAGTTTAGCGCCTTATTGATTACAACCGCAGACAAGGACATTTCCAAACCTTTGTTTTGTAGTTCAGCAAAATTACCTACGATAGAACCATAGCCTGAACTCTGTGGCAATATTTTAGTGTAAAGTAGATCTTCAGTTCTCTTTATATAATAGTCAGCTACGAAGTTGAATCTATCATCAAGAAAACTTAAATCAATACCAAAATTTGTCTGAAAAGAACGTTCCCATTTCAAATCAGGGTTTGCAATTCCATTAGGAGCCAAACCTGTTGCATACAAATTGCCCAAGTTATAGGAAGATCCAGAGCCAATGGTTGCCAAAGATTGGTAAGGTGAAATAGCCCCTGCATTACCTGTCAAACCATAAGATCCTCGAATCTTAAAATCAGAAATTGCACTGATATTCTTGAAGAAGTCTTCTTCAGACACTCTCCAGGCAGCGGAAACTGCTGGAAAAAATCCATACTTGTTATTTTGTGG
>NZ_MSSV01000010.1 GCF_002150505.1 Algoriphagus ratkowskyi | reverse complement strand
GTTGTACACTATTTGAAAAATGACCGAACTATCGGAGAAAATATATTACGCTGACCAAAATATTCTGAACAGAATTGAATCGGATTTTGAGCTAATCGACAGAAAAGATTGGTACAGACTATATCGGAACAAGAAGGACAACTCGTTTTGGCGATTAGATGAATGGGATAAATATCAGGAACAGTTGTTTGTTCGACTTGAATCGACTGAAAATTGGACGGCTTATGACGACAAAAAATTGAGAATGGAATTGCTAAAACACAATCGTGGAACGTCAGACAAAAAATGTATTTGGAAAGATTGTGACAGAAACGCTTTGACAGAAATGGCTTTTTGCGAATTTCATGCCTACACTGAAATGGGACTGAGAAAATGACATTCGAAGAATTTAGAAAAGATATAGAACATAAAATCAATTCACTAACAGAATTTGAACTGCAAGAATATCACTACGAGCCTTCCAGTTTCGGAAATGGAATTCTTGCCTATCGAATAAAAGGACAAAATCACAAATTTGTTTTTGACGGTAGAGAAAACGAGTTGACTTGGTTGGTTAGTAAACCGCACGAGAAATATTTTGGAGCAACATTCAAGGAGATTCTAAAAAAGAACGGACTCGAATTAGATTCAGATAGAATAGAAAAAGAAATAAAAAACAGTGCAC
>NZ_MSSV01000001.1 GCF_002150505.1 Algoriphagus ratkowskyi | reverse complement strand
GTTGCACCGGGGGCTATTCATGGTTCGATCCTTTCAGGATCATGAAAATATACTATGAGGTATCCCATTTAGAATTTTTAAAAGGACCGACCACGAAGTGGTCAAACCATGAGTACCTGCCTGTCCGGTAGGTAGGGCCATGGGTGTAACCCGTGGAAAACGACAATCCTTTTGACTTCCCCACGAACCCAACGGGGGACTTTTCATTTCTATTAAAATCGTCCCTTTTTAAAGCAGGTCAATGTAACCATCTCTCTCGTCACTTTTTTTACAAGATGTATGAAAGTTGAAACCCGTTTGCGGCATATACCTAACACGTTAAAAAAACTCTACTAAAAATGGCTTTGCATCCGTTTCTTCATTGGATGTATCAGCCCATTTCTTGGAAAAATTTAAAGCGCTATTTTTATTTCGTTCCAGCTTAGTGCCATTCTTTTTGTGGGTCGATGGTTGTGGTGAGGAGATGGTGTTTGCTAGCGTTATTCGCCCAAGTAAGATAAGTAGGTCAATTTCAAATTGATTAAGGTAGCTAGATGTATTTACGAATTACACCTAGTAGCCTTGACTACGCTCAAAAGAGGTCGTTTCATTGTCAATTACAGCAATTTGTTCCTGCTTGAATTGGCGGACACTTTACTGTCCCGTAGCTACAATACACGCAACAGTCGCCCTGTTTAGGCTTTAAAACTTTCCTGCAATTTTCACACTCATAAAAATATTGGCAAGCATCTGTCGGCATTGTTTCTTCTTTCTTGTTTCCACAGTCGGGGCAAGTGATTGTTGATTGCAGTAGTATGTTCATTTAATTTCTTTCTTGTCGGTTACTGAATAGCCTGTTTTTGCAATGGCTTTTTCTATTTCTTGAATATCAGTTTGGGTCTTGTCAAACTCCACGATTGCATTTCCATTATCGTATGAAACGCTCGTGTTAACTATTCCTTTCAACATATTCACTTCGTGATTTACATGCTCTTCACAACCCGAACAAGTCATTCCATTAATTGTAAATTCCGCTGTCCGAATGTTAAATTGTTCTGTTACTATTATTTGTGTCTCTGTCTTTGGGAAAAAGATGTGTGCATAGGTCGGAAATGCAAGCATTAGTCCCGCAAAAACTGTCACAATACCTAAAAAGGTTTTTGTCTGAATGAGTGGGGTTCTTTCTGTCGTTTCGCAGTTGCAGTCAATCTGTTTTTGCGGCTTCAATTTTTGATACCACACAAAGCCGAGCACCAAAACTGTCAAGCCCACTAAATAAGGTCTCAAAGGATCAAGCCAAGAAAAAGTTGATGCAAGTCCACTTGTTCCCGCCAACAGTGCCAAAACAGGAGTAATACAGCAAAGTGAAGCCGAAAATGCTGTCAATATTCCAATTCCTGCGAGTTTATTTTCTGATTTCATTTCTTATCTGTCTGTTCGTTTGTTGTAGAATTTTAAGCCGCCTTATAACGTAATTCGGCTTGGAGGCTGTGGGCCTTCGGAGACATTCTATTTCAGCCCACTCCTAAATTCTTATAGTTCTTGATTTTCATATTCACATGGAACCGCCCGATGTATATAAGGTAATGTTAGGGCATCGTTATATTACGTGTATATAGGATTTATTTTAATTTGACCACCAACAGCTTTTAAAACTTTTATTATTGTATCAAATTGAGGGTTTTATACTCAAATTAGCTTTGAGGATTTTACTCGTCCAACTTTTCATTTTCTGATTTAAGACCAAGTTCCTTTGCGTTTAAGGGTGAAATCACAGGCTTTCCTGTCTTCTCTTCAATTTCCTTTCTTGTATTTCCAGCAATAGTCCCACCCTGATTTGCTATTTCCTTATTTTCTAAAAATGAGTTAGGTTTCTTTTCTTTTGAAATTTCTGTTGTAGTAGCTTCAGCAAGCATATTTAAAACTAACTCAAGATTAGTCATATTATCCCGTAGATTTTCTTTTTTCAAATCCTTTAGCTCTTTGTATTCTTTTGTAGTTAATCCCGCCCAGGCTTGAGTAATCTCATCTGTTAGTATTGCATATTCCATCCCCTTTTTCACACCACGTATATCCCACTCATCCGTGAGTTCTTTGCGAACTTCAATACTTTTAAGTCGTTGATTTATCCAATTTGCAGAATATCCTTTTTTCAAATAGGTCTCCATCGCTCGGTCAAAAGCCTTTTCTGGGTCTTCCGTTTCTTCGATTCGCTCGTATCCTACTTTGGCTAGCCATACTTTAAACGGTTCTGCATTAGGCGAAGGAATGGATTGAATCAATCGTAGTAATTGCTCTGTATCAGCTACATCAGTTTTGTAATATTTCCCATCTGCTGATCGCATTTTCAGTTGACTACAATTTGTAGCCAACTCGCTTCCTTCCTTTTTTAACCTAGTTTTAAGCACACTCCAGTACTTTCTTGGATTAGGGCTAGCAGTCAAGATCCTAATTATATCAACAATCGAAAAAAACCACTTTTCTTGTTCGCCATCCCATTCAACGCGAACTCTTTGGTCTTGAAACAATTTTATTGCAGTGTCCTTCGTCATAATTCTAGATTTAAAATCTCATGAATACAATATCGTTTTTAATTCAGGGGAATGCTACTAGTGAACTCTATTCTTAAATAAGCTCAGCGTGAGAATTAATTTCAAATTGATAAGGATAGGAAGGTAGGATCGAGCGTCTAAAAATGCTTTGGTAAAGCATTTTAGCGATAGGCCAGGATGCAGGGCAGGAAATCTACACCTAGAGACCTCGACGCCTAGACTACGCTCAGTGGGGGTGTCTGTCTTTCCGTTTGTATTAATTTACTTTCTCAAAATGTCTTTCAAATTTCCTAAAAAGAAGTTCGACTTGACTGTCGTAGATTTTACTATTTTGTTTTTTTGCAATTGTTTTCGTTGATTTAATCCATTCTCTTAAATCTGTCCGCAGTTGTCCGTAAAACAAATTATAGTAATCGTCCTCAGATTCTATTCTTATGGCCTTATAGTTCTTCTCAAATAATGATAGAGACTTGTCAATTATCTCAATTGAGATTATTAACTCAGACATGATTTTAAAGTTTGGAGAAGTTGAACCTCGTTGGTTTTCTGGTCGATTATCCCATAAAGCATTGCAATCCTTTACTTTTTCAGTCACGGTTTTGAAAAGAGCTTGCTGAATTGTCAGACGCGTATTTCTTTGAGCAATTGATCTATTTACAAACAAAGCTATAATTGAAACAACAATTGCAACAATGGGGGTTACAGCGCTCCAGCTAAATAGTCTCACAAGACAGTTACAAATTATATAGTTCATCTTACAGTATCAGTTTTTATTAGTAGTTCCATGGGGAATTCTATTCTTAATACAATTTCAACTTATGAATCAATTTCAAATTGATAAGGAGAATATTAAGGGAATCAATTGCAAATTGATAAGGATAGGAAGGTGTAGATACAATCTACACCTAGACACCTCGTCGCCTAGACTACGCTCAGAGGGGGATAACTTTTTCAAATGAATGGAAGTCACACTCGAAGAATTCATTTAGTCCGTCTTCTATTTCACTATGTAGCGAAAAGTTTAATGTCAATCCTAAAATAGAGCAAGCAACAGGGTCTGCCTCGCCGTAAAACAATCTTTCTGGTTTATGAGAATAATTTTCCATTAGTTTAAATTGTTTATTGAAAGTAGTTTATTTCTATTCCTTTTTATTGTATCTATCATTCTTATACTTTCTTGATGTAGCTTCTTTGAAAAAACTTATTATGAACTGTAAATTTATTTGTATTGAATTACGAACTACTTATTCTCAACTAACACTCAATATATACCCAAACGAGGTCGACATCAATATGTGCTCAGAAAGGAACTAGTAATCAAATTTTCCAGGATTCTTAATAAATATTTGTTTGCATTTTCTGCATGTTTCTGCAAATGACAAGATCTTAAAATCATATTCAATAACGATATCCTTATTATCGGCTTTTAAACCACAAATTGTTCTATGGTTAAAGTTTAAAATATGAATTTTTCTTCGTCTGTACGATTTCATTTTCTTAATATTAGAACTTTGAAGAGCTAAGCTACTGTGGCCATGATAATAGTCTTTCTGGGGAGTCTTTAGAAGTTTCATCAATACAAAAACTCACACGAATAAAATCGAATCACAAATTCTAAATGATAGAAAGGTGTAGATACAAATTACACCTAACAACCACAATGCCTAGACTACGTTTCTGCTTTAAAGACTTAAGACATGTGGTGATAGAAATAACCAGTCTTTACCATCATGACCAGATGTCATTACACTGAGTTGAGAAGTGAGTCCGTTGACATTTGTATAGTCTTTGAAAATTGATTCAAAGGTGAGATCTAGATTCTGTACAGAAGCGCTAGGATAAAGTTCTTTTACAACAACTTGATTTATGTCTAGAATAAGAATTTTCTCTTGGTTTTGGTCAATAGCTATGAAATGACCATTACATGCTTTAAAGTATTCGTCAATTTTCATTTTCGTAAATTTTTATTTATATGTATATTTAAACTGTTTCACGATTGCTAAGTAATACCAATTAAATTTGATAGAAGTGATCACAAATTAGACTTTGCGACAGTCATGCCTACACTACGCTCATTGGGGGAGAGATTTAATCCATTTTTCAATTCAATTCAATTTAATATCCTAATCTATCCTGCTCCCCATTTTTAAAGGCGTTCATAATTGTTTTTTCATAGTTTGTATCGTCAACATCTGACTCTAAATAATCATTATTTTTTGTTTCGAAACCTGGTGCGTTTCTATCAATAATATCTTCTAAATCCTTCAATGCCTTTTTAGAAATTTCTTCGTTATAATTATCTGCATTCAATTTATCAACAACATTTTTGAATTCAACACTTTTTGAGGACTCACCAATATCCCATAATTTTTTTAAAAGTTTGTGTATCTCCTTTCTACGGTCATCCCTTCGATATGAATATTCTTGGAGAGAGATTAATATTTGAGATTCATCACAATAAACGCTCAGTTTCTTTTTTCTATCGGATTTAACATCCACACAACTCACTATATTTTCATCTACTTTTACCCTACACCCTCTACCAAAATCATCTTTAAAGATAACAAAATCAATAACTTCACCCATACGCCGTTTAAAAGACTCAACTTTTAAAACTTTATATGTTTTTATTTTGTCAACATTCAATTCTGAATTTGACGTCAAGAATTGAATATAACCGCCCTTTAATATGTTATTCCTTGCCATTTTATATTTTAGTTAATTCTAAATATTAACAAATCATTATCCACAACGATTAGTATAAGAATAGTTGCCGATTTCGTGATTCACTCCTATCAAGTTACACGGAAATTGAAGCGAGCTTTAAAACTTGCATACCGATAAAACCCTAATTTGTTTTTTATTATTCCAAGACTATATCTGTAATCAACTCATACCTTGATATCATGTCCTCATTAAAAATTATCTCCGTTAGCCCGATTAACTCTTCATAAATCACAAAACAATCTATCCATTTTAAGTCAATTCGTTCACCTTTTTGAAAATTAAAATCCATCCCTTTAAATTTTATAGGATCACTATTATATTTGGACTCAGTTGGCATATGGATTCCATTATTATGGATAGAATTCCTTAGATGTCTTACCAATCTTAAAAAATCGACATAAGTTATAATTTTCAAATTATCAGTAATAAAGCTAGTATAATTTTCAGCACATTTTTTATTTTCATCTTTTAGGAATCTTATAATAATTAAAAGGGAAGATTCAAACTCTGAAACAAAACTCATATAATTGGCAAATCGTAGTTGAGTATCCAACTCCTTTAAGTATACAAAATCATCAATTCGTCCTCCTATTGCAAACTCATCATTATATTTTTTAACCCAATCATCTTGGTTTACAAAACTCAAAGTATTGTATAATAAAATCTTAGTGGCATTTAATGTAGAAACGTATTTACCATAAATGGCAAAACGAGCATCATTATTACTTATCCAATCTGGATTTATAATTGAAATATCTGTCGCTTTCGAGACACATAATTCTATAAGATAATTTATCTTTTCTAAATACTTAGGATAACCTCCTAAAATATTAGATTCTACTTCTGCTCTTTCCATTTTTTAAGATAAATGCTAACTTATTCATTGACTAACCTTTCTTCACTCTACTCGCCCAAATCAGTCAAGTAGATCCACGTTTGTTACTCTTCTTAATTAATCTCAAACGAGATTGCTTCCCTCCTTCGTCCTTCGCAATGACGACAATTACCTCAACAAATACATCTTCCCATACCCTTTCTTAAATGCCTTGTCGCCAGCAGTTGGTCTATGCTCCATAAATTGGCCGTTTTTGCGGACTAGGACGCGGTAGATATAGACTCCGTTGGCGAGTTGGTCGCCAAACTCATCCTTGCCATCCCATGCGTACTCGGTCAGGTTATTTCCTATTCGGATTGGGCCAAGTTCGTTCTGCAAAATTTCCCGCACGACTTTCCCGGTCACAGTCATGATCTGAATCTTGATTTCATCGGGCACTTCCATTCCCGTGACCGTAAAGACAAAGCGCACACTCGTACTGAATGGATTCGGATATGGGTAAAAATTAGTGATTTGAGATTCGTTGATCACTTCGAAGGTAATCTCATAAGGTTCGGTAGAATCCTCATTGGCTACTCGAAGTGTGTAAATCCCATCTTCCAGCGGGCCTGCAAGAAGAGAAACCTTGAAATCCTCATCTTCCGAAGCTGGTGTCCAAGTCAAGTTGGGATTGGAAAAATTCACCCGCTTGAAGTCACAGGATTCACAGTTTTGCTTGAGAAACAGCTCCAGCCCGACGGTGTCCTTCTTATAAAGTAGTGTCTGGTTATTTTTCAGCAAAGCTGTGATCAGCACATTTGGCGAGACGATATCTCCATCCATGATGTAAATTCCGTCGAAGTTCACATCCAGCAGTGCCGTAGAATTATCTCCCTCCACTAAGAAGTACGAACCCATATCCACCTGATTATTTCGGAAAGTCTGCTCCCGCTGTATTCTAGGATTTGCAAAAATCTCTAAGCTATTCTCACCGGTATTCCCAATGGAATTAAACTCTATCGTAAAGTCAAATGCCTCTCCAGCTTTCAGCGCAGGGAATTTTTTAGAGAAATTCTCTACTTTCTTGCTTGTCAGATTAGTTATTTTCCAATCCACCTGAATAGAATCCAGAAAGTTGTACTTGGAAATATTCTTGAACTGCAGTTCTAAAAGCCCTGCTTCTCCTTCTCGAAGATTGACCTGATCCTTGGCAGATTTCAAGATCAAAACTCCCTCAGGCACGCCGGTATAATTCACCTGCCACTTGTCCAACTGAGCTGGAGCGGTTGACTCAGTATCATTCATGCTGTAGCGCAGTTTCAGGTAAGGATAAGTGTCCGTGCTAATAAATGACAAATCCATTTCACTATTGAAGGTATTTTCGACCAGCAGATCTTCCTCGCCATTTTCCTTCACTCCTATGATATCAAAGTAGGTTTTCTCCTCCTCATTGATCCAATTTCTGGAATTGACATGTTGAAAGAAACGCTCCCAATTCGATGCTGGCCCCACTCTCGGAGTCAAGATCATCCCCGAAGTCAGGTAACCCGAAAGCTCGGTATCGAAGGAAAGCGTCTGCTGATTTGCCGGAACTGCCATGGTCTTATCTCCAACAATCTCGATCGCCTCTCCTGGACGCATCCCTTTTCGCCCGTAAAGAATGTAAGGGTCACCCGATTTCAATGCTCTCAGCGTAGCTTCACTGGCTCCAAATTCCTTCAGTTTCTCGATAGCGATATCAGGAAAAGCTTCGAAAGTGACATTTCCCACAGAGAAAATTATGACGTAATCACCTGTTTTCACTTTGTTCACATAGTCCACCAGCATCGTCTGACCCGGCGTAGTAATCCAGGCATTTTGTATACTTTGGATCATTTGCGGAAGTCTACCGCAAGCGCGTCCATCTAGTATATCAAAACCCGGAACAGGAATCGCCAAATATGGCACTAGACTTTTTTGCTCAAAAGCCACTAATCCCAGCGAGCCATTTGGACACAGACGGCTGTTGGCGTTGTTTACATTATCAATGATCTGAGGGATCTGATCCAAATAGAACTGTGTATTTCTGAACGATAAAGTATCCACAGCTGCACCGACAGTGAACACTTCAATTTTTTCTTGGATTTCAGTGTATTTCCAGGTTCTATCAGACTCCTTGATCTCTAGATTTGTCAACTGATCCTCGCCCAACTGATAGGAAGTTCTTTGTGTCCAGCCATTAGGGCCTGATGGAATGTAGGAAAAACTGGAGTTTGTCCAAGTATCCGTCTCGCCCGGCTTAGCTTCTTGGAATTTTGACCTCCAATAGAATGTGATACTATCCGAAAATGCAGTCAGTGACAAAGGCATCTCTGCCAAACCTCGCGTGGTGACACGAACTTCTTTGCGGTACGCGGAATTGAAGGTCGCTGCCGTATCCACCTGAATGATAACCGTACGATCTTCTGTAGTTTTACCCGGCACCTGAGCTATGAGTTTTGCTTCCGTCCCATTTACAATCCCATAATCCAATGGATATAGATTCAGCGTACCACTAAGCGGAATAAACTTGATGTAGGATATTGAATTGTTCGCAAAAGTCATTTCCTCCACATCTCTGGCAGAATTAACTTCTATAGTAAAGGAGTTCTCCCCCGCGGAATTAAGGCCTGTATTTGGGATGGTAAAAAAGAGTGAATCAATTCTGGCGATGTAGGGAATCTTCACAGGATCATAGAATTCCGTTGAACCATCAGGTAACCTTCGAGTGACTTTATATTCAATGGAATCTGTATCCACACGACCAATATTCCGCAGGACAAAACTCAATTTCAAACTATCTGAAAGCACCGAAACTGGAATTTCATCAAAGCTCTCGACAGAAACCTCTTCAATTTTGATGGCATAATCAGCTTTGTCCGCAGGAAAAATCCTAAGCCCAGGATCACCATAATTGATCATCTGCTCCATGTGGGAATAGTTGATCGGAGTCGTGCCATACTCACTAATAAATGCTTCTTCAGCTTCTTGCTTCACTTCTCCAAGCGTGCGATAAATCAAGCTGCTATCCGAGAAAGCCTTTCTGTAAAACATATCAGAATACCTTCTCAAATAAACATCAACGCCAATTGAGGAATTTGCTATCACGGACACAGCTCCTTTATCTGCCGTGATCACCCAGTCTTCTCCCTGCGTATAGCTATTCCCAAAAGCAGCTCCATAGTCACAACCATTGAAAAGCATTACGGGATACTTGCCCTTATTCTGATAATTCAAGGTTGGGTCGGACGCAAATCCAATTTCTATGTCAATGACAGTAGGCGCTCCATGTCCAAAAAATGTAAGCATTGATCTGCCCTCATTCAGATCGCCCGTGATATCAATCACTTCTATTGTCGAGTTTGATCGCTTACGGTAAGTGGTCACCTTGCCTCCAAGATATGGTCCTTCAGCGATGGTCTTGAAACCATTCATAAAGTTGAAATACCTTTCCAATTCGAATTCTGATTCACCTCCACTCAAATGCACCAATTCTTTTTGCCAGGATTCTGAGATTCCCACAGCATCTTTTTCTATCGCTTTATCTAGATAATCAGCTAGCTGCTGTGCATTTCTTGCAGGTATTCTTCCTATTGCCAAGGCAGGAACCAGCGGTTTGGAAGGATCAAGGTCCAGCGTATAAATATTATCTGAGAATGGATATCCTCCAGCTGGAATCAAATCTCTAAAGCTAAAAGCAGCAGGATTATTTCTGTAAAAATGGGTCACGCCAGACACTTGGGAGGTAGAATACATCGCCAAAGATCTTCCAGCAAGCAGCATGTGTGTTGGTTTATGAATAGGGTAATATGCTCTCAGAAACTCATAGATAGCTGTTGGAGTATATTCTCCATAGGAAAACTGATTGTACAAATCGGCCATTTTTACAGTCAGCGTATCGAAGCCTCCACCGGCAGGCGAAGCTCTATGTTCAGCATATGCTTTTAGCGGATTGGTAAATTGAGTGGTAGGTTGCTCCAGCGCCTGATGTCCCACCAAGATATAGTTGGCAGGCTGAGCAAGGTAATTTCTGAATTTCACTCGCTCCATAGTTTTTGCCACAAGGATACTCGTTTCATTTTGCACCCATACTTTACTGGAGTCGCCTGCCACTGCGGATCGAAACGAAAGTTCTTGACCGTTTTTGGTAAGCAATACTTTCTGAGGATTTCCTGGATCAGAAATTTCAATCGCCGAATAATTTCCAGCAACCTGTGGCATTAGAATTCGCTGATTTCCCGCAGGGGAAATAAAAAGCTCCGAAGTAAAATCTCCTTTACTCACGCTGTTTTGAAAAGTAATCTTGGCAAAGGCTACTGATACATTATCAGCAGCTTCTGCTCCAGCAGCATTCACACCGATTACAATACTTCCGTCAGCATTGAAATCACTTGCAATTAGATCTAACGTAAGCTGTGGGTATTCAAATTGTTTGCTGGCAACTGTAGTGATTAAGCGTTGGTTTGCAGCAGTAGGTCCGGCTAAAATCCGGGTACTATGCGCATTATAAGATCTACCCACCAGCCCAATCTCCAATTTTGCCGCACCAGAATTTGCCATGGCACCTAAATCTTTGAAAACAAGTTGTCGGGTATTTCCTTTGGTGATCACTGCTGACATCCAGCCTTGCCCCTGGTCAAACTTGGATAATCTAAATTCAAAAGCATAGCCCACGCCCAAAGAATATTGCTCTCCTAATGCTATTAAGGACTCAGAAGAATAGCTGGCAGCTTGTGGTAAAGTGAGCTCTGGAGCAGTTCTGACATTCATTCTTTTTCCATTCTGTCCAGTAGTGACTGTTAGGAAAAAAGCTGTGGTGTCAGACGTGGTATTGAAATATGGATTTGGAAGCTGGTCAAAATCTGTATAAAGCAATTTGTCCAAGGTGGCGTCATTCCTCATTCCATAGAAATCAATAAAATCACCCGAATCAAACCTGCCGTCATTCTCTCCGGAAATATGAATTGCAACTTCTTTTCCCCTGTGGTAAAGACGGATATTTCTTGGATCCAAGCTATTCAGATTGATGCCTGAGCTGCTTAGTGTAGTTGCTGAAATTCGGTGAATCCCATCTGTAGCAGTAGGAATTTTATAGTAGGTTTGGTCATAGTTGTACCAAACTGGCTGTTGTGCCTGAACCAGTCCGGAGAGCATGATAAATGCTAGAAAAATAAGGAGTAGTCTTTTTATCATTTGTCTTTCCAGCTTTTGAATTTTCTGAAATCCGAATCCAATTTCTCTAAACTCACCTTAATACTAAATACATGTGAGTAGGGAGTTTCGGATACATTCCCGATATCGGAGAGTGCATAATCGATCTGAAAACGCTCGCTTACGAAAACTCCTATCCCCATACTAGGCTGCATATTCAACGTTTCATTTCCTTGAAAATCTTTGATGTACTGGAAGTTCCCGATACCAGCACGGAGAAAAGCGATATTCTGAAAACCAGCTTCCAATCCAAATCTAGGGTCAATACTTACTAATGGAGTGCTAATCACCGTATTTCTCTGCCCATCAAACGTCATCTCCAAATCCAGCGTGGTCAGCAAGCTAAACTGCTTTCCGATTTGAAAATCATAGGTAACACTGGAAATCGCACGAGGCAAGGTCAGTTCTATGGAATTCACTGGAATCTCATTATCAGTTTTCGAATAGATCTCGCGTACAAGCTCGGCATTGTGTGACCAGGCGTTGAACGTAGTCGTGATATCACGAACCATCAGCCCTAGTGTCAGTTTATCCTTCACATAAATCCCGCCCACATCCAATCCGAAACCCCAGGCCTGCGCAAACTTTCCGACGTTTCTATGAATGATTTTGACATTCATGCCCACTTTGAATTTATCAGAAAGATCTCGTGCATAGCTTAATAGAAGGGCATAATCAGCCGCATTGAAGAACTGAATGTTATTATAATTCAACGCGCCATTGGCATCGTAGAGAAATCTCGTATCAGGAATATCATCTACTCCAAAGCGAATTAGCGAAACTGCCACTTGGCTTTGGTCTTTAATCGGTGTAGTAAAACTCAGGTAATCGTATTGCGCTACTCCAGCGAAATACTCAGAGTGCATCAGGCTAAATTCGTACTTATGCTGCACGCCCATCAACGCGGCTGGATTCCAATAGGCTGCAGTCACATCACGGACCGCAGACACCTGCGCGCCACCCATTCCCAAAGCCCTAGCTCCTACTCCTATGCTCAAGAATTCATTGGAATACTTGGGAGCTAAATCTTGAGAAAACAGCTGAGCATGGCCAGTCCAACATGACAGTAGTAATATCCAGAAAAAATATTGTCCCCTAATTCTATATTTCACCCTCCAAAATAAGCCATTTTATCAATCCTAATATAAAATGAACTAAAAAACCTGAAAATCATTCCTGAACCTGTCCACTATCGTACATATACATGTTCATAATTTCAATATAATATCAAACTTGAATCTCCCCTATTTTTTCGAGAACAAGTATTTCACTTCTCTTTACAAATTCTCAGATCATCATTAGGAGCTAAATAAGGGCGATTTTCGGGTTATATTAGTATACCTACTACCTGTTTATCACAAGGAAATAGGTTATACAAGGTAGCTGGGAAAAGATTGGTATAGTTTTTCTTTACCTAGAAGTGAAAGGGATAAGAATTCCCTGAAACATGAACACCTAATCACCTACTAAATGAATGTCGCCAACACACAGATTCAAATGCGCAAAGGACTCTTGGAGTTTTGCGTGTTGCATATAATCTCTCGAGGCGAGATTTACACTTCAGACCTGATCGAAGAACTCACACAAGCTCAAATGATCGTAGTGGAAGGCACTTTGTACCCTCTTGTCAACCGCCTGAAGTCTGCCTTGCTAGTCGAATATCGCTGGGTAGAGTCTGAATCGGGACCACCGAGAAAATACTATTCCATCACGGAAGAAGGTAAAACCTTTCTAAGCACGCTTTCTACTACTTGGGATTCATTAGTCAATTCCACACTTCTTATCACCTCAAAGAATTGATCATGAAATCGAGTTTGCTATTGGCAGTGCACGGAGAGAAAATTATAAACACATGAAAAAGACGATAAGTATAAACATCAGTGGAATCCTTTTCCACATCGAAGAAGACGGCTACGATACGCTTCGCAAATATCTAGATGGGATCAACAAACACTTTTCTTCCTATAAAGACAATCATGAGATCCTGTCTGATATTGAAAATCGTATTGCGGAGATTTTTCTAAGCTATCTGAAAAACAATAAGCAAGTGATTTCAGCAGAAAACGTGGACAAGCTCATTGAGAAAATGGGCACTATCGCGGATTTTGCTTCTGTAGAGGATGAGAAATCTGAGTTTGATCCAGCCGATGAGAATGTTTCTAATGATCAGGATTTCTACAAATATGTAACCCCACCCGATGCTACTCAGAAGGGCTACAAGAAATTGGAGCGTCTTGAAAACCGAAAAATCCTGGGCGGTGTATGTGCTGGTATTGCACATTATTTCAAGATCGATCCACTTTGGACTAGATTGATAGCAATTCTTTTGCTTTTCAGTGGCAATCTGAGATTGAACTATGCATTCTTAGATTTTTGGCCTTTTGATAACTTTAGGCTTCACCTTGGTTTTGGCTTCTTTGCTGCGATAGCTTACATCGTTCTATGGGTTATCCTCCCTGTTTCTTATGAATTGGAAGAGGACAAAAACATCAAAAAACTTTTCAGAAACCCAGATGACAAGGTATTAGGCGGTGTGGCCAGTGGATTGGCGGCCTACTTTGGTGTAGAAGTAATCTATACCCGTTTGGCTCTAGTTCTATTGATGTTAGCTGGCGGATCGGGATTGCTTATTTACCTGATACTTTGGATCATTACCCCTGTGGCCAGTTCTATTACGGAACGTATCCGGATGAAAGGTGGAGAAATCACTTTGGATAATATAGACTCTACGTTGAAAGAGAACATCAACCCTATGCCGAAAGCGCCTGAGTCAAAGACCAGACAGATTCTGTTAACTCCGTTTCGAGTGATTGGACAGGTGATCGAGGCAATAGGAAGTGCTTTAGGTCCACTCGGAATATTATTTCTAAATGTGATTCGAGTGATCTTCGGCTTGTTTGTTTTCTTCCTTGGATTGGGATTGACCATTGCTCCTCTGGTTAGTTTGGCCTTGTATATGGGAGTTTTCACCAACGACGATTATAGAGTGCTGATGGATAACTTTCCGGTAGAATTGTTCTCCAACCTTATTCCTATCTGGCTAGTAATCGGGGCATCTTTCTTATTAATAATCCCAGGTATCATCATCATCCTTTTAGGCTTGAGTGTCTTGATGCAAAAGAACCTGATAGGATCAAGATTTGGATTTGTAGCACTAGGCCTGTGGTTGCTGTGTGTGGGAATCTGTGCTTTCCAAATTCCTTTGATTGTTGCGCAGTTCAAGGAGGAAAACTGGCATAAAATGGAGTATCCCCTTCCTATTACCGATGGAATCATGATCCTGAGAATGAATCCAATCAGCGAAGAATCAAGTTTCAATACCGTAAATCTGAAGATTGAAGGTACATCAGATACTGTGGTCATGCTTCGTGAGGATTTTTTCTCCAGAGGAAAAACTAAAGCAGAAGCGATGAACAATGCCAAAATGATAGGCTATAACTATACTGTTTTGGACTCTATCATCACCTTTGACGAAGGCTATGACATCTCCAATATAAGTACATTCCGAGACCAAAGACTGAATTTATTCTTAGAGATCCCATATGAAAAACCGTTTATCATGGAACGATCACTACTTGAAATTCTGAGAAATACCATCTATAGAAATGGATTCAGCACAAGTGATGTATCTGAAAACACAGTTTGGGCATTCAATCAGCAGGGCTTGGTTTGTCTGACCTGCAAAGAGGAAGTAGAACCCGATGATGATACAGAGGGAGTGAATTTTGAAGTGGAAAAACCAGACACAGGAGATTACAATCGCGAGCAACTGGACAGTATCAGTAGGGCAAAATTTAACGAGCCGAAGCGTAATCCAAATAATGCTGCCGGACTTAATTAAGTAAACCAGTTTAAGAGGCATCCGAAAGGTTGCCTCTATTTTTTTCTCACTAGTATGACTCCGTGGTGAAACTACTTTTATATAATACTTGGGGGAATACTCTTGCAGTATGGATCGTGCCCTTGGCACTTTGGTAAATCAAACTTACATCCAAAACCCCGAATTTCGCTGCGCTGTATTCGGGGCTAATTGGTTTTGCCCTTGGCAAAAGAGCATTCTATGTAAGGCCATGTCATCAAGAAATTTCGGAAAGTATTAAAACTATTTTCCTACCATTTTAAATTATTGATCTATTATAAATAGGAGCATTCTTACTAACGGCAAGGCCTATAAAAGCCCAGAATGCAATTCTGGGTTTGTTCGGTTTTCTTATATTTATAGAGTGCCAACGGCACGATCCATATTTTAACATTTGCGGAATCTTGACCAATCTTCAATTTACCTCTGCCGGAAAACTTTGTTCTGTTTTGCTGAAAAACTTTCCTTTTATAAAGATCGAATTGATATGAAGGGATCGTGCCCTTGGCACTCTGGTAAATCAAACTTGTGCATCTAAAACCCCGAATTTCGCTGCGCTGTATTCGGGGCTAATATGGGTTTTGCCCTTGGCAAAAGGTCGTCGAACGACATCCTTATTTTCATACAATTCCTGTTTTTATTGGTTTTTTTTAAACCACCAATTTTTAATAGCGAGATAAATAATATTCGAACCCTTGCCAACGGCAAGGCCAATAAAAGCCCAGAATGCAATTCTGGGTTTAATCGGTTTTCTTATATTTATAGAGTGCCAACGGCACGATCCATGTTTTTTTAAACCATAATATTTACGATCATGCCACAGTCCCTCGCAAAAGTATATTTACATGTTATTTTTTCTACAAAGGATAGAACACCATTTGTATCCCCGAAGAACAAACCAACCCTTGAAGCCTACCTAGTTTCGGTAGCTTTCAATCTTGGCATTTACACAGAAGAAATTTATATAAATCCTGATCACCTCCATTGGTTGTGTACACTCCCTCGGACCTTGACAATTGCAGATATGATTCAGAAGGTTAAAATTCCGAGTTCTAATAAAATGACTGAAATTGGACCAAAAGAATTCCATTGGCAAAAAGGATATGGTGCATTTTCAGTCAGTCAATCAAAATTAGAAATTGTCAAAAAGTATATTCAAAATCAGGAAATACATCATCAGCATATGTCATTTCAAGAAGAATACATCAAGTTTTTGGAAGAGTATGGAATTGATTACGACACAAAATATGTATGGGACTGAATTAGATTGGTAATATATTATTGATCGTGCCCTTGGCACTCTGGTAAATCAAACTTGCATCTAAAACCCCGAATTTCGCTGCGCTGTATTCGGGGCTGATATGGGTTTTGCCCTTGGCAAAAAAGCATTCCATGTAAGCCTATGTTATCATGTGATTTCGGATTGTATATGATTTATTATGCTACCACTTTAAATTATTGATCTATTATATAGGAGTACCCTTGCCAACGGCACGATCAAAAATCACGTTTGCGGAATCTTAACCAATCTTCAATTTACCTCTGCCCGAAAACTTTGTTCTGTTTTGCTGAAAAACTTTGCTTTTATAGAGATCGAATTGATATGAAGGAGGATCGTGCCCTTGGCACTCTGGTAAATCAAACTTGTGGATCTAAAACCCCGAATTTCGCTGCGCTGTATTCGGGGCTGATATGGGTTTTGAACTTGGCAAAAAAGCATTCCCTGTAAGACAATGTTATCATGCGATTTCGGTTGTTTTGGATTTATTATGCTACCACTTTAAATTATTGATCTATTATATATAGGAGCACCCTTGCCAACGGCAAGGCCAATAAAAGCCCAGAATGCAATTCTGGGTTTGATAGTTTTTTCATATTTATAGAGTGCCAACGGCACGATCAATGATTCATAATCATACATTTGACTCAACCCATTCACTTATCAATCAGGCATTTTGATCATACCATGATAAAAATCATTCATTTCAATCTGCCTTGAAAAACCTCAATCGATGAACCTTTTGTATCTTTTGATTTAAACCAAAAAGAATATGGATGTTACGGTAAAGTTTTTAGGTGGTGCGGGCACAGTCACTGGATCACGATATTTATTAGATCTGGGGGATTTTGAATTCCTGGTAGATTGCGGTCTCTTTCAAGGCAGAAAAGAACTACGCCGAAGAAACTGGGACAAATTCCCAATGCCTCCTACCGAAATGGAAGCAATTGTGCTCACCCACGCACACATGGATCATATCGGTTATCTGCCAAAACTTGTCAAAGATGGCTTTAAAGGACCCATCTATTGTACTGCGGTGACTGCCGAACTAACGAAAATCTTACTTCTGGACTCAGGAAAGCTTCAAGAGGAAGAAGCTGAATACGCCAAAAAGAAAGGCTACTCCAAACATGAAAATCCTGAACCACTTTATACTGTCGAAGATGCTGAAGCTGTATTCCCGCTTTTAGTTTCTCAGGATTTCAAAAAACCATTTTTCATTCACCCTGCTGTAGAAGTCACCTATTACTATGCAGGGCATATTTTAGGAGCAGCTATCGCAAAGATCGTAATCAAGGGAGATTCCCAAAGTAAGAAATTAGTATTCTCAGGTGATTTGGGTAGATACCATGATCCTCTTCTATTCCCTCCCACCTTAATCCCTGAGGCTGATGTCGTGTGGATCGAATCCACCTATGGAGATCGTGTTGCCAATACCATAAAACCTGAAGAAGAACTCGCCAAAGCCATTAATGACGTATTTGACAGAGATGGTCTAGTGATCATCCCAGCTTTTGCAGTGGGCCGTACACAGCTCGTTATGTACTATTTATATCAATTGGTGAAAAAAGGAAAAATTCCAAATGTGCCAATTTATCTGGATTCCCCTATGGCAATCAACGTGTCTAAATTATACAAGGAATTCCACCAAGATCACCAGCTTATCGCAGTATTGGACGATACCGATCAGCATCCCTTTCAGCATTCTCAGCTTCATTACTTTCGTAAGCAGGAGCAATCCCGAACATTAAATGATCTTAAAGGTAAGGCCATCATCATCTCTGCCAGCGGTATGGCTACAGGTGGGCGTGTGCTACATCATCTATTTCACCATTTACCAAATGAAAGGAATGGGGTTGTTTTTGTAGGATATCAAGCCGAAGGAACTCGAGGAAGAAGGCTAGTTAATGGTGAACCAATGGTGAATATCTATGGTCAACAGGTAGATGTAAAAGCCAAAATTTACAGTGTACAAGGTCTTTCAGCACACGCAGATCAAAATGAATTGATAGAATGGGCAGAAGGATTTAATGTGAAGCCAAAGCTTGCTTTTATCATCCATGGCGAAGAAAAAAGTGCTGGAGTGCTAGCGCAAAAGCTTAAGGATGAATTAGGCTGGAATGCCGTCATCCCGAATTATTTGGAATCATTTATTCTGTTTGAAGGAATCTGATGAGCTAGCCTATTACCCTGCTCAAATTATCATTAAACTATCTATTCATGAACAAACTAGTCAAACTCCTATTCGCATCATCTTTTGCATTAATCCTTTTTCAATGCGCTCCATATCAGCCAGAAGGCCAAGGCGTGGTCGGTCAAGTCACATGGCTCGAAGGCAATCAGATGCCTATGATAGTTCAGGAAGGAAAGAAGAGCAAGAAAGCAACGGTAGGCGAACCCGTGATAAGAACTGTACGCATCTATCCATTGATGAAAATCTCTGATGTGAATTTAGAAAATGGTCTTTTCAAATCTGTCGCTGCCAAACCAATAACCGAGATTCAATCTGACGAAAACGGGCAATATACAGTCAGCCTTAGTCCTGGTAGATATTCTGTTCTTACAGTCGAAGAAGGCGGTCTTTTCGCAAGCATATTCGATGGGGATGGGAACATACAGCCTGTCACTGTGAAAGATGGTGAGTGGACTTTGCTGGATATCATAGTGAATTATAAGGCGGCTTTCTAATTTGAGAAAATCGAGTACTAATTTTAGGTCTCCGCATGACAATAAATTTGATCAGGCGGAGATTTTTTTTTATGAAAACACCTAACCATTGTGGTCATGGAGTATTTCACAAAGGGCATAAATTATTTCTAGTTATTGGCTATAAAGGGCTGCAAGCCCAGAATAACTTAGCCCAGTCTGAAGGGCTGGGTAATTAAGATAGCGAATCATCTAAAAGCTCTGAAAGAGCGGAATAAAGGAGAATATCACTTACCATATTTGTTTTTCTTAAGCCTGAATTTTCAAAGTGTCACTCTCATATGTGAATAGGATGCCATTAGAATGATATTTAACGAATGGCCTCGGCAAGCTCGTCTGTCGGCGGACAAGCTCCGAAGGAGCCTAACCATTCATAGCCCTGTACGAAGTGCAGGGTATAGGAGATCTTACCTATTCTAGAGCCCTGAAAGGGCGTGACATAATACATTAACACCCTTTCGGGGCTTTGTCTTCTGACGTTTTTCTATGCCCCCGGCTTTGCCGAGGGTTATGAATTGTTTCAATCCACCGGATTTTTTAAAGAAAAAGAATAGAGTTTGTTAAAACTGAAGCGAAGAAAATTGTACACTGATATAAATCTGGATATCCATATTCAAGAAACCATTTCATTAATCCTTAAATTCGACACAATATTAAGTCATAAAAAACGTGATCTTTATATAAGTTGTAAAATCCTTATTTTAAGGTAATTACGATTACAACTCGCTTTAAACAGTTCAATAATCAAAAAATATTAACTTTTTTTCACTTACCCACGCAACCATTTTTTCAATACGGGCATCTACCTAATTGAAAGCTATATCAAATGTTCAGCAGAGTCAATTTTTCAACCGAATCAGGATTATTACAAGGATGTCTTCAAGGAGACAGAATGGCGCAGCGCCACTTGTATGATCAATATTCGGGAAAATTTTTGGCCATCTGCATCCGATACCTAAAAGATCGGGAACATGCGGAAGATGTGATGATCGAAGGCTTCATGAAAATCTTCGAAAAACTACCTCAGTTTCAGTCTAAAGGAAGTTTCGAAGGCTGGATGAAACGGATCATCGTCACACAAGCTCTCATGACGCTGAGAAGTCACCGTCACCTCATGATGGAGATCAACATGGAAAATGAGACTGAGTATCAGGATCACAATTATGAGCTCAATCACATGGAAACTGAAGATTTACTGAGAATGGTAGCTAGCCTCCCAGTGGGGTATCGAACCGTTTTCAACCTTTTCGCAATCGAAGGTTTCTCACACCAGGAAATTGGTGAGCTTCTGGGAATCAGCGAAAGCACCTCCAAATCCCAACTTAATCGGGCTAGGAACACATTGAAAGAAAAAATTGCCAGTCAAACACCTAAAGAAAGGACAAATAATGGCTAAGAAGAAAAATAATCTGGATCAGTTTTTCAAAGAAAAACTAGAAAACCATACAGCAAAACCAAGCGCGCTCGCATGGGAAAGATTGGAATCTCAGTTACCGCAAAAATCTAAATCCTACAAAGGAATTTGGTGGGCGGCGGCGGCTTCACTGACAATCGTATTCACTATAGGCTACTTGATGTTGCGAGAAGGAGATGTGCCTGTTGGCAAGCCACTCCTTTCTGATAATCAAACTGAAACAATCCCGGAAAATCCAGCACAGACAGAAAATAGTACGCATATAGAAACGGTAAAAACACAACTAGAAGAAGAAAATCAGCAGTTGGCTGAGGAATTGAAAACTAAACCAACTATTACTCAACCGAGCGCTAAACCTGCTGACACTTTTCTCAAAACTCAAAAAGCTCAGCCCAAAACTCCTCAAAATCTGGTTGCATTAAATGAGCAAAAAGAGGAATCGGATCCAGTAAAAGTTGTAACACAACAAATTCCAACGATCCCGATAGAGATGCCTCTTTCCACCCAGGTAGCTCTGCCTCCTTTAGAATTAGAAAAAGCTATAGCAGTAGACAATAAGCCTCTTGAAACAGAACCTACTTACACCGTTAAAATCTATTCTAGTGGACTTAAAGAAGAGACAAAAGAAAAAAACCTACTAGCCGGTATCGGCAAGACAGTAACTGAAGTAGAGGAATTACTCGGTAAAGTGGACCAGGGATTTGCAGACCTGCAGGATGCAAAAAACAACCTCTTCGCCAGTATCACCACACGAAAGCCAAAGTCCGAGGATTAACACTCTCAAACTCCCATTAATCGAAATTTAAGATGAAAAAATACCTATTATTATTTAGTATGATGGCGATCGTGCAACTGGGATACGCCAGTTCCATGCCATCTCCAGACCATAAAGTCGCAAGCGATAGTGTAGTGATAGAATTCGGGAAATCCGGACGAATCGTGATCCTGGTAGACAGCAAAGAAGACTTTGAAAAGCTAAAACTGATGAACATCAATCAGATTATCCGCGAGCTTGATTTGGAAGAAAATGAAGAAAGTGGAGAAACCACAATCGTAGAAATCAAGAGAAAGGATGGATCTTCCAAGCAAGTCGTGAAAGTGACAGAGGATGGAGCCGAAACAGAAGTCTATATCGGAAATATGCGATTATTGGTGGACGAGACTGGAGAAAATACGAAGGTTCGCTTTGAACCAGGTGTGAAAAAAAACAGTGACCCTCCATTCATAACGTATTTTAATCTCGACTTGGGAGTTAACAATTACTTAGAGGATGGCAAGTTCCCTACTTCAGACAAGCCTTATGCTGTAAAAGGCTGGGGTAGCTGGGAAGTTGGACTAAACTTCATGGCATCGCAACGCATTTCGAAAGGATTCTACTGGAATTTTGGGTTAGGTTTCCAGTTCTACAACTTCAAATTTGAAAACAGAGACTTCCAAGCTGTGAAAGGAGATGACACTATCGACTTTATTCAGCGACTAGATGTGGACGGATCTAAAAGTAAAATTTCTGCTTCCTATCTTACTGCAATGACGCTTCTTGAGCTAGACTTTGGCAAAATGAATGACAATGGCCGCCAGGGAGTAAGGCTTGCAGCAGGACCTTATGCAGGATACAGACTTGGTGGGCAATCCAAATATGTTTACCGTGAATTAGATGGATCTAATCGTAGCAAAGACAAGCAGGATACTGGACTTTACCTTCAGAATTTCAGGTATGGTATCCGAGGAGAACTTGGAATAGGCAGAGTAACATTCTTCACTACCTATGATCTAAACGAGCTCTTTCAAGAAGGCAAAGGCCCTGAACTTAACCCAATCACTTTCGGAATAGTGTTTTAATGATTGTGTTTATCCGCGATAATGCCAATATACTTATTTGCATGCTTGATTGGGGGATAGACGGGTAACAGAAGTAGTTTCAATGGAAATGATTACTGTCCAGTAAGTTGATTTAGCTCTTTTATTTAGGTGAAAAAGTATACAAATGAAAAGCTCGATTCAAAATTTTTAAACAATGAAAACTAGCCTACTACCACTATTACTATTCTTCCTTTGTATCAGCCAGGCTCTTGCTCAGGGTGAACCAGACACGGTCATTTACACTAAAAGCAAAGTCATCTCAGCTTTTGGGAACTCGTGGACTTATAAACAACAAGATGATGGTAAATGGATTCTCGAAATACAGGAAAATGACGAAGTGGAAATCAGTGAAATTCACAAAAAAAGTAGATTTACGGCTGGACTGGACACTGAAATCGGAATCAATCAAGTAATTCCATCCGATCAAATGCCAACAGTGAAACCATGGGGATCTTGGTACTATGCCATCAATGTTTTAGGTAAGACCAAAGTCTCAAAAAACTTCCAAATTTACTCCAGCATCGGGGTGAACTGGTACAATTTCAAACTGGAAGACAGAAGTCTCATAGCCGTAAAAACTCCTGAAGGGATCGTCTGGGAAGAGTTTGCCGGGCCTGGCACAGGCACGAAATCCAAAATTTCAGCATCCTACCTCAACTTCACGTTAGTGCCAACTATCCTGACCAATAATCAAAAGCTCAGACTTGGACTTGGCGGATATGCTGGCCTCAGGATTGGTGGCCGAGGGAAATTCGTGTATGACGACGTGAATGGCGAAAAGCAAAAGCAGTTTGAAAAGTCCAATATGTACGTAGAAAACTTGCGCTATGGAGCTCGGGCAGAAATTGGAGTCGCCGACGTCACACTATTCTTTAATTACGATTTAAATAATCTCTTCCAAGAAAACTTAGGCCCAGAAGTCCAAGCATTAAGCTTTGGAGTCACTATCAGATAAAAAAAACTAACTATGAAAAATTTCATCAAACAATCAAGCTTGGCATTAGCCATGATGCTGATCTCAATTGTCAGCTTTGCGCAAAAAGTATTGGTAGACACCAATAAAAGTTATTCTAACATCAAAGCTATCGAAGTAAGTGGCGGCTGGCTGGACGTTTCCTTTGTCGGAGGTTCGGGATCTGAGGTAAAAGTGGAAGCTTTCTTAGAATCAACAAATGAGAAACAGGATATCGTCTTCGTGACTGTAGGCGATGTGCTAAAAATCTCTCATGAGCAGAGTTCATCTAATTCCTCTTGGGGCAAGACCAGCAGCAAAGGCTATATCAAAATCAGCGGACCAATGAATATAGATTTAAACATGAAAAACTCATCCGGATCTTTAGCGGTGGACAAAGTTGTTGGTGATAATACCACGCTAAGAGTTTCTTCAGGTAAAATCACCGCGACAAATATATCGGGAGACTTGAATATCAAAGCGAGTTCAGGAGCGCTTATTATTGATAAAGTATCCGGTGATGTAGAAGCTGGTGTCACTTCTGGAAATGTTGATATAAGTAATGTGGGCGGCGGTGTGTCTTATCAATCTACCAGTGGATCTCTGACAGCAGATCGAGTGAAAGGTGAACTTAGCGTCTCAATTACCTCAGGCAATGCCAAATTGAGTAATATTGGTTCTTTGGGTGCTATGAAATTTACCTCAGGAAACATCCGGGCTACCAATGCCGGTTTGAGCGGAAACACGAATTTCAATGGTACTTCTGGTAATTTCAAAATCCAGACTCCTTCTGACCTAAAAGACTACAATTTCTCCCTGAAAGCATCTTCAGGTAATGTTAAAGTGGGAGGAATCAACACAGGTAAAAACCTTGAAATCAACAACGATTCTTCTAAATGGGTGAAAGGATCCATCTCCTCCGGAAATATCACTATCGAAAATTAATAAGCCTTAAGGATTTTAACAGGCCAATCCACATGGATTGGCTTTTTTTTTAAATCGCCTAGAGCACGGAGCTCTTCAGCTTCACTAGGGCACTTTCACTTACAGAATTTCTTATTAACGAATAATATGAATGATGACCCTCATCTCTAAGTAGGCATGAGGCTGACAGTCTAAATTATCAAAGGCCAGCATGCAAGGCTGGGATTGAGGAGGAAAATATGTTTCCAGGCTGAGTAAGAAGAATAAAAATGGAAGGTTTTATTTATGTCACACCTTAACTACCGTCTTCCCTTTATCAAATGCCTTAAACAATACAATCCCTAGCAATGGCCCAATAAACAAAAGCGCTAAGACCTGATCAATTTGAAGCCATTTTAAAAGAAATTGAGCTAACTGTATGCTTACAATAGAAATGGCAAATCCCATAGAATTCACCAGAGTCAGTGCCGTTCCTCTGTATTCAGCAGGAACACTTTGAGCGACAAGCGTAGAAAATTGAGGCGAATCAGCAATCACAAGTATCCCCCAGATTAGAAGCAAACCAACCCAAATCCAACTTGGCAATCCACCTACTAACAATGTTAAAGCACAGCAAATCCCTGAGCCTACTAGTGCGAAATGAGCGACTTTTTTACTGCCTATTCGTTCAGCTATAATTCCCCCTACGGCACAAGAAAGGCCTCCTATGGCTATGACAATAAATGAAAGTAAACTATCACTTGAATCCATTGTCTCTGACCCTCTGAAAAAAACTATCAGAACCGGGACAAAAGCCCAAAAGGTATAAAGCTCCCACATATGCCCAAAATAGCCGGAAGCAGCACTTTTTAATGCTTTGATCTTTGAAAGTCTAGGTATTAAACTCAGATCAAATTTTAAATTGAATTTATGAAAGGGGCCATCGGGCACAAATAACCCTACTATGGCTCCACCAATTAATGCCAAACCGGAAGTACACCAGAGCACGATCTTCCATGAGAAATTCAGATCCAATCCTTTCAGGAGATGAGGAAAAGCAGTACCCATAACTAATGCACCTACCAAAAACCCTAAAGCAGTTCCTAAGCCTTTTTGAAAATAGTCAGATGCGATCTTCATTCCCACAGGATAAATTCCAGCTAGAAAAAAACCAACCATAAATCTACAAACCACAATCATGGTCAAGTGCATGGGTAAAACGACTATCAGAAGATTGAATCCTGCTGCTAAAACTGAACTAAAAAAGAAAACATCGCTGGGTGAAAAGCGATCTGGGATTGATAAAAATGCATAAAGAAGTGTCCCTACTATAAAACCCAATTGCACTGCAGTAGTTATGGTAGCCAAAATTCCTGGATTATTAAGGAGCTGGCTGATTTCAGGAACCACAGCATTCCCTGCAAACCACAACGAAGTGCCCAAAAATTGAGCAATAACGATCAAAATCAGGGCACTTCGAGATGTTAGTTGGGACTTCAAGCTCCTAGGATTCCTCTGATAGTAGTGACTTCCTCTGCATTGAAAACAGAATTCTTTACAGCAGCTACATTGTCATCCAGTTGCTCAGGTTTGGAGACACCTACCAAAACTGAAGTTATTCGCTGATCTTTCAGCAACCATGCAATTGCCATCTGCGCTAGAGTCTGCCCCCTACCGATAGCAATGTCATTCAGCTTTGAAATCATGCTGATCTTTTCATCAGAAATCTGTTCAGCTTTCAAGTATCTACCATCTTTAGCAGCACGGGAATCTGCAGGAATTCCTTTAAGATATTTATCGGTAAGCAGCCCTTGCTCGAGAGGTGAAAATGCAATACTTCCAACACCTTTTTCTCCCAGCACATCCATCAGGCCATTTTCCACCCAACGATCAATCATTGAATATCTCGGTTGATGAATCAAAAGTGGTGTACCTAGTCGCTCTAGAATTGCGTAAGCTTTAGCAGTATCCTCTGCAGAGTACTGAGAAATACCCACATAAAGTGCCTTTCCTTGTCTTACGAGAAGATCAAGCGCTCCCATAGTTTCCTCTAGTGGAGTTTCTGCATCTGGTCTGTGATGATAGAAAATATCCACATAATCCAAGCCCATCCGCTTCAAACTTTGGTCACAACTAGCAACCAAATATTTTTTAGATCCATAATTCCCATAAGGCCCAGGCCACATATCCCAGCCGGCTTTGGAAGAGATAATTAATTCATCTCTTAAAGATGAGAAGTCCTTTTTCATCATTCTGCCAAAATTTTCTTCAGCAGAACCGAATGGAGGTCCATAATTATTTGCAAGATCAAAATGACAAATTCCGAGGTCAAACGCTCTACGAAGAATGGATCTACCCAAAGTAAAATCCGCATTGTGACCGAAATTATGCCATAAGCCCAGACTGATTTCTGGCAGAACTAGACCACTATTTCCGCATCTACGGTACTTCATCTGATGATAACGGTCAGTCGCAGGCTGATAAGGTAAAAGTGGGGAATGCTCGTTGATATCCATTTATTTTAGGTTTGATTAGTTGATTAAGCGATCGAAAATAAGGCGATAATTACCGCAATCAAACCTAAGCCGAAGATTAATAGCCAAGATTTCCAAACATACGCAAACCAATCGTTGAATTTTATATCAGCGGCAGCCAAAATAGCTAGGATTGTTCCATTGGTAGGCGTTACCATATCCATCAGCGTTGAGGGATACTGAAAGGATAATACAGCTATTTCTCGAGACATCCCCAGAAGGTCAGTTAACGGTATCACCAGCGGCATTGTCAAAACTGCCTGGCCAGAAGTGCTAGGAACAGGAATATGGATGATTGCCTGTGAAAGATATAGACCAATGCTGGCGATTTGCCTAGGAAGAGATTCTAGCGGTTGAAGAAGCGTATGGATAATCGGATCTATTGCCATTCCTTGCTGTAATATCAGGTAAATGGCTTGGGCTAAGCCGATGATTACCCCAGCAAAAATCATTTCTGAAAAGCCTGCGGAAAATGTTCGGGCTGTTTCATTTAGTCCCAAACCACCAATCATCCCACAGCTAAAGCCTATCACTAAAAACATTGCACTCATTTGATTGTAATCCCAACCTTGTACAGCAACTCCCCAGATCATCAGCCCAATTCCGATGGTGGTGAGGGAAAGGATCAGGCGATGCCTCAGAGATATACTTACCTTTTTGATTTCCGTGGATGATAGTATTTCGGATTTTAATTTACCATTTCTGATATGATAAGCTATCCAGATAAAGACAGCCAATCCGAAAAAGATCATTCTAAAAGTAATCTCTTCAACCGGATCCACTTGTGCAATTTTCATGGCAATCAAGGACCCAAAAGGATTGAATGGTGAAAAAGCGGCTCCTATCATCGCAGAACCTACTCCTATGGAAAGGATGGCGCGTAGATCATAATTCGTTTTTTTCGCCAAAAGAATAAAAATTGGAATCAAGCCAATGAACTCCTCAGACATATAAAAAATTCCTCCGCAAATTGAACAAATAAATCCCAGCAAATAAAAGAGCAAAAAAGGCTTATTTCTGAATTGATAGATCATAGACTCAATCCCAACTTGCAGTGCACCAGTCTTTTCAATCACGTAAAAAGCGCCACCCAGAAGCAATATCAAAACCACCAAATCAGCCCGATCTATGATACCCGCAGGTATGGACAGCAAAATGTCATAGGCCCCAACATTTATATCTTCAACTTCTCTGAAACTACCCGGAACGACAATCTCTCTCCCGGTTTCCTCATCTAAAACACGATCAAATGAACCTGAATGGATAAAATATGTAGAGAGTCCAGCTAGAATTATAAACCCTAATAGAATGATGATGGGATGTGGAAAAGAAAGCTTCATTGAGAAATAGCTGAGATGACTTGGTTAGCAATTTCAACCCGAAAATTCTCGTCGTCATTGACATTAGCAAACAGAAAAATTCCCATTTCTACCTCTTTCGAATAAAAAAGAAGACTAGAATATCCAGCCTGTCCTCCAAAATGACCGATCCATTCGGCCCCATTTATTTGCCTTTTTTGGAAACTTAAAGGCGCCTCGGTTTCTCCAGCTGAAAGCCAGTCCAGAGCTTTATGATATATTCCCATTTCTCCTCTGAGAAGGTGAATCAGCGCCAAACTCATGTCTTTGGTGGTGGTGAGCAAACCAGAGGAAGGGGACGGAAATATTCGGAACCTAATCCGCTTTGGTTCCAATCTTTTCCAAAGAAAGGTTCGCTGATAACCAGTAAGTCCATTTCCCTCCAACGGCCAGCTGTTTATAAACCTAGAATTCACCATTCCTGATGGGGTCAAAACACTTGTTTGGATAATCGAATCAAAGGGGAGATTTTCTGATCGACTTAGCAAATATCCAAGTAAGTCGAAGTTAGTATCAGCATAAGAATAGGTTACTGATCCAGTTTGAAATTTATTGCCATTTTTCAAAAAATCTGCTCCCCAGTCTTGCAAGCTTTGAGATTTTGAAAAAGAGAAAATCATCTCTGAAAAATTCTTATCACGAAGTCCCGATTGATGAGTTAAAAGGCGGTGATAAGTAAGACTGTCGAGCATGGTACTATCTCCTCTAGCATCGCTATCTAGCAATCGAACATAATCTTGCGCAGTGATCCCTTTGTCTTGAAACACGCTAGCAACGCCTAGAGCAGTAAATATTTTGGACACTGAAGCCACCAGAATTGGGGTATCAATAGTAAGCAGCTTTTTTGTCTGCAAATCCTCATATCCAATCGCATTCAAATAGGAAACTTTGCCATCTAGGACCACTGCCAAAGAAAGACTTGGAAGTCTGTAGTCAGTAATCGCTTGGTAGAGTATAGAATCAATTTTTCCATGCAAATTTTCCTCAGGCGCAATCTTCGCAAGGGTGACCTTTGGAAAACTATACCACCACTCCCAAGCCAAAAAACCTATCGCCCACAGAATCAGCAGAACTAGTACATGTCTGATTTTTTGAGCCTTTACTTTCATTGCGAATGATTTAATTCCTTCTCTTGCCTTTTGGCCATAGAAACTTTAGACAGATAATTTTTTGGTAAATGCTGTTTAAGTTCTTTTACAAAAAGATGAAAATCAACCGTGATCGTATGCCTAGGCGTATTGATTTGTTTATAATGTGGGTCTGCCATTTCCTTCTGACAAAGAGCTGCTATGTTTTCGGGTCTTTTCCACTTCCCACCTAATTCCTGCGCCATCAATTTACTCTGAAGCTCGGCTCCTGGCCAGATACATCCCAGCGGCTGAAACATGCCTATAAAATAGAGATTGGAAATAGTGGGATGGAACATCTTTAGCCAAAGCGGAACTGGTCCATCAGAATAATTAATCAGATTTTTATCAAAAAACGGATGACTCAACCAGTAGCCGGTGCAAGCTACAATGGTATCAAACTCCTCTTCCTTCCCATCTTCAAAAATAACTTTTTTCCCCTCAAATCGCTTTATATCCAACCTTGGCTTTACTTTTCCATGGCGGATTTTATGCAGCAACTCATCATTAATCGTAGGGTGAAGAGAGCCGAAATTATTTGTGATAGGACGAAGACCGTAAAGTTTATTGTCACCAAGCATGATTCTCAGCAAGATTTGGCTGAAGAGTGTCCTTATTTTAATTGGTAGCCACTTAGTTCCTTCAGCAACTACATCGGTAGGTTTTCCAAAAAAGAATTTAGGAACAATCCGGTAACCTCTTCGCCAAGAAATCGCAGTTTTGGCCGATACGCGACTCGTCTCAACCGCTACATCGCAGGCAGAATTTCCACCTCCGATGACTAATACTCTCTTTCCTGCAAATGGGGCTGCTTTCTTAAAATTGTGAGAGTGGATAAACTCTCCAGTAAATTCTCCCGGATAGTCAGGGTATCTTGGTTTCCAATGATGTCCATTGCAAACCACTAATTGTGAGAATCTCTCAGCTTTTCGTACTCCTCCTTTTTCTATAGTTACTTCCCAAGTGCCTTTATCGAGTAGTTCACAGTGAACGACTAGGGTGTCAAATTGAATGAATTGATAGAGATTAAACTTGTTGGCGTAAGCCTGGAAATAATTCCTCAACTCATCATGCGAAGGATAATCTGAAACGGTAGGGTCGAAATCATCGAACGTAAAATCGGCGTATTGAGAGAGGGTTTTAGAAGAAATGATATGCGTAGTCTCGAAAACACTCGAATGACTTTCCTCATCTGAGTAAATCCAATTGCCTCCAACTTCACTATTCCGATCAAACGCAACCACTTCCAACCCTTGGTCCACAAGATTTTTCAATGCTGTGATTCCAGATGGCCCGACTCCTATTACTGCGATTCTTTGCTTCATTCGGTTGTCTATTTATTTTGGTCAAACTCCGAAAAATCGCAGTCTAAGTCCTCACGATTCCAATTTCCGGCTGTGGCGGCGGCTTCATAGGTGCTTTGTAGAAATTCAAGAAGTGTGTTTGACGGATCGGAGGATTTGCAGACGTCTTCGTAGTTCAGCATAAATTCACCCATGTCTTGGCTCCAATAGGCTTTATCTGGAGAAATGTTAGCCTTCTGAAAATCAGGAAAATTTGGATAACAATAAGCATAAAAAATCGGTGTTTTGAATTCTTCACTTCCTGGCCAAAATCCTACACTAAATGCTTCGTGGGAATAGGCTTCCTGCATGACAGATAAAGGGATATTGGGAACTTGTCCAGAAAACGCTGGAGCTTTATTTCCAGAAAAACGTGTGTAAGCCAGATCAAAAGATCCCCAGAAAAAGTGGATTGGGCTATTTTTGCCTGTGAATTTGGTTCTGAAAACACCAAACACCTTTTGAATTTGGACTAAGGTTTTCCAAAGGCTTTGTGCCGCATTGGCTTGGTATATCAGCCTCTTTTTGTTTTTATGAAATGGAATAGGATCAGCAATTTCATTGGGGCTTTCATGAATTTTCACAGCTATACCTAAAAACTTAAGCTTTTCCATCAAATGTTCATAAAAGCTAGCTACTGTCTGCCCTCCCAATGCAAAGCGATCTCGAGTACCATTGCTAGTTTTAATCCGCAATTCATGATTAATAAAATCAAACCTGATGTCAAAGAGACCACCATCATAGGGGATATTCCCTGTACTCAAACCCTGCGCATCCACATACAAGGCCACGTGCCAGGAGTGATTTTGCCAGGGAGATTTTTTGAGCCGAACTTTGCCCACGATTTGTGTCCACTGATGCAAGAGATAAATGGTATCTTTATTTTCTTCAAATTGAAATACCGGCCAAGAATTCTTTTTAGATGCCATAAATAAAGGTTTATCTCTCAATTTATAGACTTTCTTTTCTGATCAAAAATTATATTTCAGACTTTATCATTTTCTCCAAAGTCTTCACTCCATTCGTGGCACTTTCCAAGATAGTAATCACCTTCCTCCTGAAGTTAACTTCTGGCATTATTGGGTCAATCACATAAATCTTACTTCCAGCAGCAACATAGCTGACTAAACCTGCGGCCGGATAAACTTGTAGCGAAGTCCCGATCACCACGAAAAGATCTGCCGAAGCGGCTAATTCCATAGCTTCCTCCATCTTTGGAACTTGCTCACCAAACCATACAATATGCGGACGTAGTTGACTTCCCTTCTCACATTTATCGCCTTTCTTTATTTCCCAGTGATCAAGGTCATAAACTAATGTTGGATCAAGAGTACTCTGCGATTTTTTCAATTCCCCATGAAGATGAATTACATGCGAAGAACCAGCCCGCTCGTGCAGATCATCGACGTTTTGCGTGATGATCGATACTTCAAAATCCTTCTCGAGATCTGCCAAAATATAATGCGCCTGATTAGGCTCACAAGTAAGCAATTGCTTTCTCCTCTGGTTATAAAAATCCTGAACGAGTTCTTGATTGTTTCTCCAACCCTCGGGGGAAGCCACTTCCATCACATCATGGCCTTCCCAAAGTCCACCCGAATCTCTAAAAGTTTTGATTCCGCTCTCTGCAGAAATCCCCGCTCCACTGAGAACTACCAAGTGTTTCTTTTTGCTCATAATGATTGGATGTTGGATGTATAAAAGACTAAGGTAAACTACAATGAATTAGACGAAAAAACCCTCAGAATTAAGCTAGAAAAAAGCAAATAGTCGCTGATTTCTAACTTACTATTTAAAAATACCCGCAAAATCCCTTGCACAAATTTGCGCTAGTAATCAGCGAGCGTATGCGTGAAACCTATCTGAAATTACTTTGTCTCAAATAAATCTACACTTCAGATACTTGATCTTTTCTCCTTTGTCAGAGAACATTTTCTCGTACCGTGTCTGAATTCCAAAGTGATCATCCTTCCACTCGCTCTGGTAGAAATCATGTGTAAAACCAATTATCTCAATGTCTTCTCGGCTTTGAAAAAGGTCCAGTGAATAATTGAAAAGATCAGTGTTATCAGTTTTGAAGTGTAAAAAGCCATCTTTCTTTAGCATCGGCTTGTACATTTCCAAAAAGCGTGGAGATGTCAATCTACGCTTCTCATCTCCATCTCTAGGAAATGGATCAGGAAAAGTGATCCAAAGTTCTGATATCTCATCTGCAGCAAAATACTTCTCCAAAAGCTCGATCTGAGTTCTAAGGAAAGACACGTTGTGAATACCTTCAGCGGTAGCTGTAGAGCTACCTTTCCAGATTCTACTGCCTTTAATATCAACACCGATGAAGTTCTGATTGGGAAAATTGCGGGCTAGCCCTACTGTAAATTCACCTCTTCCACAAGCTAGTTCTACGACAATAGGATTGTGATTTTGGAACTGCACATCATTCCAGTTTCCTTTAATTGTGTCAAAAAGTGGCTTACCTGCCTGGATTACATTTGGGTTCTCGTCGTTTTCTTGAAAGCGAACCAGTTTTTTTCTACTCATCTAAAGCTCTTCGATTTCTGCAACTACAAAAGTACTCCCTCCCACAAAAATCAAGTCATCTTTTGAAGCATTTTTTCTAGCAAAAGCTAAAGCATCATTAATATCAGGAATAACCTCTCCAATTAAGCCTACTGAATTCGCCTTTTCTGCCAATTGATCAGCAGGCAAAGCTCGCGGAAGTTTCGCTTCGCAAAAAATATAATTTGCAGTTTTTGGAAGCATGGCAAGCACTTTGGAAATATCCTTATCCTGCACCATTCCGATCACAAGCCATAGCTTCGTAAAAGTGTAGGTTTCTAGTTGGGAAAGTATCTCGCGAAATCCCGCTTCATTATGCCCTGTGTCGCAGATAACTAGTGGATTCGACGAAAGCGTCTGCCATCTGCCTTTCAATCCTGTTAGTTCTGTGACATTATTTAAACCTTCACGAACCGCCACATCAGGCAATTCCCAACCCATTTGCCTCATCTGAGCGACTGATTCCAGAATTCCCGCTAGGTTATATTTCTGATAGTTACCATTCAGTCCAAAAGTCAAATTGAAGGTATTGTCATTCTCCGCCGTGTTTTGTGATTTTATAGACTGATTTAAACTATCCTCTGATTCTGTATTTATCTCCACAGACCGATTTAACTCTTCCGTGGTTTTTGTCTCCACAGACCATTTCAACCTATCTCCATGTATAATCCTATAATTCGCCTTTCCGTCTTCCTCAAACAGTTTGACAGCCATCCAGTTTTGATCAGCAAAGGTGATCGGAGAACTCATCTCCTTTGCTTTTTCAACAAAAACATCCTTTGTTTCCTCATGAGTTTCGCTGATGACTACAGGAATATTAGATTTGATAATTCCGGCTTTTTCCCCTGCTATCAAGGGCAGCGTATCTCCCAAGAACTGTACATGGTCATATCCGATATTGGTAATCAAGGAGAGCTCCGGAGTGATGATATTTGTGCTGTCAAAATTGCCACCCATCCCAACTTCTATAATGGCAATATCAACTTTCTCCTGTGCAAAAAACCAGAAGGCCATACCTACCGTCATCTCAAAAAAACTAGGTTTCAGTTCATCTAGAAAGCTTTTGTTTTCTTTCACAAACTGAACCACCAGCTCAGATTCTATTTCTAGGCCGTTGATTCTAATTCGCTCCGTGAAAGACTTGAGATGTGGAGAAGTGTAAAGACCAGTTTTATATCCTGCACTCTGAAAAATAGCAGCCAAACTATGGGAGGAACTTCCTTTCCCATTAGTACCTGCCACATGAATTGATTTGAATTTATTTTCAGGATTATCGAGATGATCGCAAAGAAGGATTGTGCTTCTCAGATCCTTTCTGAATGCAGATGCTCCCACACGCTGAAACATGGGAAGTGAATTAAACAAATAATCCAGTGTCTCCTGGTAATTCATTGCTTAATCCACCTTAATAACAAAGGTAATCTTGCCGCTAGAGAATTCTGCGGCCGCTCCACCTTGTTTCTTAAAGGATATCTGATTGACTACTTGACGATAATAGGCAAGAACGTCGTTAGATACATTGTATTCTAAAGGAACTGCCTGCACTACTCTGCCCGCATCGTCAATAGTGATTTTAAAAACGATCTTACCATTTCTGGTAGAAACTCTATCATTAATACTTGGCCTCTGAGCAAAGTCCCAACCTGCAAGATCTAAGCTATAGCCATCACCAGAATTAGACCCTTTTCCAGAGCCAACTCCCATGATCGCACGGCCATCGACTGTTCCTTTCGAATCACCTTCATCTCCTTTTTCAGTAGATGACCCCTGTGCCCCACCCGAAGCCGGTTTTGTACCTGTACCTGAAGTACCACCAGCTCCCATTACTGCTCGTTGATCAATTTTTGGCTTTTCAGGAGCCTTCTGAACTGTTTCTTTTTCCGCTGCTTTCGCAGGAGTTTCGACTGGCTTAGCCACTTCTTTCTTTACTGGTTCAGGTTTTTTGGTTTGCTCTGTTGCTTTCTCTTCTCCTTTGATTGGAGATGGCTTTGTCGTCACGGCCTTATTCACAGATGGTTTAGGCTGCGCTGCAGGCTTTGCCGTTTCTGTCTTTGGACTTGGGGGTGGAGAAGCTGGTTTAGTCACAGCTTCAGCTATGTCTCCTGGCGCTGCTGCTTCTACCATAGGTGTTATAGTTTCTGAAGGAGCATTTGGGCTATTTCTATCGCCCGAACCCGTAGGAGTAAAACCAAGATTTAGCTCCAAACCAAAAGTAGGCAAAGGTGGAATGGGCTGTTTCCAAACCACGATAAAGTAGAGCGCAATGAGAAGCAATACGTTGAAGATAATTGTGATTACCCACGATTTTTTCTTGCTCTCGCTCTCTATTTTTTCTGCGTTCCAGTATTCCATTGCACCTGCTTATAATTTGTCTTTTAATGGCCATCCCGATAGCTATCGGGAGGAATCTCTAATTAGGATCTTTCCAGTATGACGCTTAAATCATGCTCGATTTCTTAAAATGGTTTTGTTGCGATCGAAACATTTGCTTCCAACCCTGCTGCTATTCCTCCTATCTCTACCAAGTATTCTACAGGTACATCTTTGTCAATGTGTAAAACGACCTGACCTTTCTTATCCTTAAGCAAAGAAGCTAATTCTGCCTTGATTTGTTCCCTTGGAACTATCCTATCATTTACAGAATATTTGAGATCCTTGGTGATAGTAACGCTAACTTCCTGCATAATGATGTCTGAAGTTTCGCTAGAAGGCAAATTTACTGGCAATCCAGAAGGCGTGATGAAGGAAGAAGTAAGCATGAAAAAGATTAATAACAGAAATATAATATCTGTCATCGAAGACATGCTGAATGATGGATCTACTTTGTTTTTAGACTGAAGTCCCATTTTATTTATCTTGAAGCAAGTCAATAAATTCTATAGAAGTGTATTCCATGTTGTGTACAAGTTTAGACACCTTCGATACTAGAAAATTATAACCTAGGTAAGCAATGATACCTACTACCAAACCTGCAGCAGTTGTAATCATCGCTTCATAGATGCCTTCAGAAAGAAGCTTTGGTGAAACCATCCCCTCCTCTTGCGCTATAGCAATAAACGCCTGAATCATACCTGCAACTGTTCCTAAGAAACCAATCATGGGTGCAGCTCCAGAAACAGTAGCTAGTAAATTTAGATTCTTCTCTAACTTATAAATCTCGATTTTACCAACATTCTCAATCGCTACTTCAATATTTTTCAAGGGCGAACCAATACGCTCAATCCCCTTAGCTATCATATTTGCTACAGGTGTATGCTCGCCTGCACATAGAATTTTTGCTTTTTCAGTCTGACCACTTTGAACCAAAACCTTCACCTGATCCATGAGATAGGAGGAAGTTTTCGAAGCTTTATTAAGTGTGATTAATCGCTCTACAAAGATGAAAATAGCAAGAATGAACAACAGATAAAGCGGCACCATCATGTATCCGCCTTTGATCAAAAGATCAAGAAGTCCAATATTGTCTTTAGTGGCACCCATCGCCAGGCCATCTGCTACAGCAAGGGAGTCTGTAGAGAGTGTTTGAAGTAAAATCATATTAATATTTCAAAATCCATAAATCTTCTGTGTACTGATCTTTGACACGAGCAAGCTCTTCATTGATGGCAGTCCAGCCTCTTGAAGTCCCTATTGCCAAACGATAATTTGTTACATCTTCGTATGGTAATATCAGATAAACTGTCTCTGCTCTATTCATATACTTGTTCGCCTCCTCCAAAGCCATAGCTTCATTTGGGAGGCTTCCAATGATAATATAAAATTGAGCTCGATCCGCTTTTTCTGTAACTCGAACCAACGTTCCAGACACCGTAGACGCAATAGTTGTACCAGTTTGGCCTATTCCAGGAGCTGGCGAATCAGAACTTGCTGAATCTGAAATAGCTGATTGATTTTCAGTGATTTGCGTTTCTTCACTTGGGGTAGAATTAATGGCCGCAGCAGGGTAATCAGTACTATCTGATGCATCTGACGTTTCAGCTACAACTGTCTCAGGATCAAAACCAGAAACTACCGATTGATTCATTTGCCAAATAATCAGCAACACAACCGCTAGAGCCAATAGTGCAGCAATCCATATCCATGAATTATTGTACTTTTTTGCTGCGATTTTAGGCTTGGGTTTGGCTATTTCTTCTGTATCTGAATAAATAGGTTTTACTGCATGAATTGTCTTCTTCTTAATTTCAGCCACATTGATTGGCTCCACCTTTTTCTCCTCTTTCTTAGAAATTGTAGCTTGATTAAGCGGAACAACTTTTACAAAAGGAAGTCCAAAATCAGCTGGATCAGTCCATTGCTTAGTATCTGTGGTTTTATCAGTCATTGCTTGTGGGGAATGTTACGAAACTAAATGAATTGAGTCTAAACCCCAACCCGAGCCTCAAACAATCTTAGAATTTAAACGATGCCCCGCCGATAAACTGAATTCCTCGCACAGGATAATTCAACCAACGCATGTTTGTAGCATTGAATATATTATTGCCTACGGCAAAAACAGATATTCGATCGGTAATTCCATAATCGGCCTTCAGTTGCAAATCAGCTATTGTTTTTAATTTCACTACCTCATAAGGTCCATGATTTCCTACCGTATCGCCCATCGCATTCCCTCTAGCTTTCAGCCCACCCATCAAATTCAAATTCGCCTGTACGATCAAGCGAGCTAGTGGAGTGATTTGATTATTCACTCTCAGTTCCCAAGCTGGCTTATTCCATGCTTCTGCCTGAGTACTCAAGTCATACTGATACAAATCCAATCTGCTATTCAGCGTGTAAAGGTCAGAGAACTTATAACCTAACTCTGCATTAATATTAAAAACTGTCGTCTTGTCGTCATATGCCAAGCTAAATCTAGCCGAATCTGCTATTACCAAATTGTTTTTGTAATTATTCACAAAGAAGTGCATCTGGTTATAGCGGCTCATGTTGACTGCACCACGATAGCTAAATGCCCCATTAAACTGACCTTCTATACCTGCTTCAAATTTATAATTCTGAACTGTATTGAGCAGCTGATCACTTGGTCCTAAATAGGGGTTTTCATTCACAAAACTGTAATACGTATTCCGCTGCACATCTCCTGAAAACTCAGCAAAAAAGCCAAATTCCTCTGCAAACTTATAATTCGCTTTGAGCACTGGAAATACATGAAAATCACTTGCCTTATTCTCTAGGGAATCATTTTCCGAAACAATATTTACACCCGCTGTGAAGTTGAAGGCGTCGTATTGATAAGAAACCGTAGGGCGGATGGCAAAATATGTACGAGTCAAAGAGTAATTCAAGTCCTGTGGTTTAGTGGAAAAATAAGACAATCCTATTCTACCTGCCCAGTCATCCATAGGCCTGAATGTACCGCTAGCTTCTATCCCCACTTGGTTTTCTTTCACTAGATAACTATCTGTGAAATTTCTAAAGCTCAATTGCCCTTCGTATGAGAAAGGTCCAACTTTCTCCAACTCACGAATACCAGCTTTCACTTCAATGGCTTGAAGGACATTACTATCAAATCCTTTAAATAACCCATTCTCGTCAGTCAAGAAATTTGGATCCTCACCATAGAACTGATAACTATCCTGATTCCAACTTAGTCCACCAAATACTTCAAATAGATCTGTGAAATAGCTTCCGTCAAAGCCCAAGTTCGTATGAGACTCTTTTGATTCCTCAGCCAGAACAGGTCCTTTACCAAAACTTTGATGATTCAATTGCAGCGAATAATTGAAGTCAGCAATATCAGTCTTCATGTATCTCGCCTCTAATAGTGGAGATGCAAAATTACCGTAACCTGCGCGTATGTAGCCTGGATATAGGTCTAGTCGCTCTGGCGTATACACTTTCTGTGAAGGTTCAGCTTTGAGATCCAAAGGTTTTAAATTCAAAGGATAGCTGCTCACCAAGTAATTATATTCATTCAAGCCGGTTGGCTTAGGTAGCACAGGTAGTTTCTCGTACATTCTTGGCTGCACCGGTACAGTGAGTACTCGGTCTTTTCGGATCACAAATTCCTGATCAGTTACAGCTCCGCGTTGCTGCGTCTGTGCCGAAATTCCTCCGTATGTCAAACCTATTATTCCTGTCAAAAGGATAGTTTTCGCTAGCTTCTTCATGCTTACTTAAGAGTTTGAAGTTTGGATTGTGCCATTTGTTTAATTTCAGCATTGGTTGCATTCACCACGATTGATTCCAAAGTAGCTTTCGCCTGGAACTCCTCCCCGCTTTTTAAATAGTTATCAGCCAAAAGCAAGAATATCCTCCCATACCAATAATCGTAATTGGCGAATGCTCCCGCTTGGTCAAAAATCAACTCGCTTGATTGGTTAATATCACCTTTCTCTTGTGACGCTAATGCCAACAAATAAAGCCCTTCTGCTCCCTGCGCCGTTTTGTAATCTGCGACCAAAGCTGTCAATGTCAATTCCGATTGAGGTTTTTGGTTCAATTCTTTTTGAGATTTTGCTTTGATCAGCAATGCCTTAGGAGAAGATTCAGGAATTACTCCATCCAGCGTGGCTAAGCGCTCTGCTTGTACAATTGCCTGCTGATATTTTTTGGTTTCAAAATTCGCAACCATCAAACCTTGAACAGCTTCAGCTTCCTCTGGTTTGCTTCGTGCGTTCTGAACGGATGTCTCTAAGTAAGGAATTGCTTGGGCGAAATTTCCTCGCTCCAACTCTATCACTCCAAGCTTCTGCATAGCACGAATTCGCTGTGGAGAAGCCGGCTCTATTTCTAATGTTTTGAATTGGGCTAATGCTCTTTCTGTTTCACCTACTTGCAGGTAGCTATCTCCTAAGAAATACAATGCATCTGCACGCTGAGCTGATTGAGGATAGCTTTTCAAATAATTCTCAAAACTTCTAACCGCCTGAGAATAATTTTTATCGAAAAATGCACCTTTTGCAGCTTCAAACTCCAATGACTGAACACTACCGCTACTAGGATTTGAACCTTTGTATTTGGTCAGATAATCAGAAAACTCCCCAGATCTTCCTTGAAGGGCGAGTGTCTCCTGAAGTCCTTTTAATGCTGTTTCAGAGTTTTCAGAGTTGGGATGATTATTCAAAATTGTACTGTAATCCTTTATGGTTTGCTCATATTTCTGAAGTGAGAAATTCGCAACAGCCCTGCCTTCCAAGGCATACGGTACAAATGGACTATTTGGCTTGGTGTTTAGCAGGTCAGAGAAAGAAACAGAAGCAGCCTGGTAGTTCGTCTCCTCCATATAAATCTGCCCACGCTGATACAAAGCATCTTCTAGATACAAGCTATTCGGATAGCGGGAAATTAGCACATCCAGTTGGCTTAAAGCTTGCTGATTGCTTGACTGGAAATTTTGTACAACAGCCAATCTGTAATACGCATAATCTACTCCTGAATTCCCTTCGTTAATCGCTCTCTGGAAAGTGGAAGCAGCTTCTCCAAAACGCTTCTGCACATAGTAACAATCGCCTAATCTCAAAACCGCATCATCGTATTGCTGCTTATTCGCGATGACCTGCCTGTTCTCTGTAAATTTCCTAAACTGCTCCTCGGCTTTTGGATATTGCTGGGAATTGAAGTAGGCATACCCAAGTCCGTAATATGATTTGGCAACTGTGCCGTTAGCTCCAGAAGGACGATTGCTTAATACAGCCTCATAAGATTTGATCGCCTGCGGCAAATTATTTGCAGCTGAATTGATTTCTCCTTTCCAAAAATGCGCGTCTAATACTAAACTCTTATCAACTGGATATTGCAGAGACTTATCAAGGTAGGCCAATGCCGGATTGTATTTCTGATCACGGTAATACACCATCGCCTGATAAAAAGCAACTTTTTGATAAGCTTCCCGGATTCTTGGCGACTTGTTGGATATTTTATCCATCTGATCGATGGCACGCAAGTAATCGTTGGTATTGACCAATGCTTCCGAAAGCAAATTCTCAGCTTCTACCTTATATTTTCCCGAAGGATAAGAATCAATATATTCGTCCAAAGCGGTGATCGCATCTTGGAAGCTGCCTTTTTGTAAGTTTACCTTCGCATAATTAAAAATAGACTCCTCCTTGATTGCTGGGTTGAAATCTGATTTTGCAGCCGACTGAAAGCTAGTGGAAGCAAATTGGTAATTTTCTAATTTTAAGTACGATTGAGCCAGGTAATAACTAGAAGCTTGTCCGATTTCGTCAGAAGAAGAAGCCGATACTTTCAGGTAATCAGTAGCGCGTTGGTAGTTTTTAATTTCAAACTGGGAAATACCTGCTTTGTAAATCTCATTTCTTCCGAGCTCTTCACCTTTACGTGAATTAATAAAAGCATCATAGTTTTCAGCTGCCTTTGGGAAATTCTTCTTGGCATAATAAGCTTCTGCCAAGTACAAATAAATAAGATCCTTTTTCTCGAGGTTTTGACCTGTCGTCATCTTTGGCTCAGCAAAAGAGATCAACTGGTCATAGCTTCCTTGCTTGTAATATAGTGCCGCTAATAGATACGGCACTTTGTTGGCGTAAGCAGGAGATTGAGAGGCAGTTTGAAGATCTGAAATAGCTTTTTCGTTATTCCCATTTTCCATGGCGATAAAACCGCTGTAATAATAGGAATCAAAACTAGCTTGCTGGTTTAGTGCTTTTCCTTGATCGAAATAAGGAGCAGCTTCAGCATACTGGTTAAGTTGGAAATGAGAATAACCCTGCTTGAAAAGTACATCTGCCTGATTTTCTACGGTCAATTTTTTCGTATCAACTAGCTTATAGCTATCAATCGCTTCTTTGAAATTCCTTTTGAAGAAAAAATGATCCCCTAAATACAGACCTGCAGTAGTCACTGAAGGGTCATTACCATGATCAAAAATGTACTTTTTCATCAAGCCGGCACCGTCTGGACTTTCCAGCTGCAATGCTGCCATTGCGCGATTCAGCTCAGCTGTTTTTGCTTGACCTGAGTTGACTGGTTTTTCAAGCAGTCGTGTATTATCGTAAATACTTGCAGAAAAAAACTTCTTGTCGAAAAGCTCCAGATTGTGATCTAGCTTCTGTTGTGGGCTAGTCTGATATAAACTTGACTGGGAATACCCATTCAAACTAAATCCAAGACTCGAGACGAGCAGGCTCGCAAGGAATACAAGATAATATTTCATATGTTTTTAATTGACTTTCATTGGGCATACCTATTCCGATATATCGGAATGGGATCTCGCATGATGTAAATCACCCTCCTACTATCACGCGTGTAGTGATGCTAGATTTCATAGAGAGCTTAGGTAATCAGTGCAAAATCTTGTAAACAAGCTCGCGGAGGTTTTCTGCTTCGCTCATGCTTCCGGAATCTACTCCTTTGAAACGAAGATCAGCCTCTTTGATGTAGGCGAACACATCAATTACCTTGCCCAAATTATAGTTTCTGGAGGCCACCATATATTCTTTGACTACAAAAGGAGGAAGTCCCAAAAGGCTCGCAAGTTGCTGTTCATTTGCACCATTTCTCTTTGCCTGATGAATCAGGGCTATTTTCGTGAAATAGTTAAATAACAACGAAAACATAGGAATCACCGGGTTTGCCTTTGGATTTTGGATGAAAAAGTGAATTATCTTATTCGCTTTCATCACATCCTTAAAACCTATCGCATTTAAAAATTCAAAGTTATTGTAATCCTTATTGATTCCGATGTACCTGGAAATGTGTTCGTTGGTGATTTTAGTAGGCTCCCGAAAGTTGATCAGCATTTTTCCTATCTCATTGGAAAGAACCTCTAGATTATTCCCAATAGAATCTGACAAAAGTTGTGCTGCACGCTTATCTATTGAGTGCTCAGTTTCCTTTATAAAACCCTCTATCCAATCCGTTAATTTGTAATCTTTGATCTTATCCGACCTGACGTAAACAGCTTTTTTGTCCAACTCTTTGTAAAGTGCACTTCTTCCATCCAGCTTTTTATACTTGTGTGCAAAAACCAGAATCGTACTTGGAAGTGGATTTTTGACATAGCTGATTAACAATTTTTGCATGTCTTCTTTCCCCAAATCCCCTAAACTTTGAGCTTCTTTAATGATCACCACTTGGCGATCAGCCATCATTGGGAATTTTCGCGCATTATTGAGAATCAAACCAACATTTGAGTCTTTTCCATACAAAATGACCTGATTAAATCCACGCTCATGTTCTGCAATCGCATTTTTCTCTATGAAATTCACAATCTCATCTATAAAGAATGGCTCCTCCCCGTCCAAAAAGTAAATAGGAGCAAATTTTTTCGCTTTCAGGTCTTTTAGTACCGTTTGTGGATTTTGAGGCATTTGGCAATGAATTCTTGAGAGCTTAAAGATAACATCAGTATCGATTAGCTGGCAAAAACCAGAGAAAGATTCTTTGGTAAACTATTCAGCGTTTAACTTTGTCTTTGTGTAGTTAGGAGGTTGGGAGTTGGAAGTAGGAAGGTTGTGTAAGCGGTGTGAGGTAAAAATTTTGAGTAGTAAGTAGTGAAAGGTGAATAGTAAGTCAAAAGTGAGAGGTAAAAAGTAGTAAGAAGTAAGTTTTCTTATGTGGACTTCGACAGACAACCAACCAATTGATAAATAAAATATAAAAATTGCGTCCTCTGCGTTAACCTCCGCGAACTCTGAGGTAAAAAAAAGAAAAGAATATGAGCTTCGAAAAAGGAATAGAACTTTATAAATCAGGAAAATTTGAAGAGGCCTTAGCCATATTCAACCAACTGGTGAAATCAAATCCTAACCAGTCACAGCTTCATCTCAATCGAGGCAGGATACTTTCCAGACTTGGGAGGACAGAGGAAGCACTGATTGATTTTGATCTGATCACGGCTTTAGAACCTTATAATACCGACTTCATGTCAGACCGAGCGGTAGTTTTGCACTTACTCAAAAGAAATGAGGAAGCGCTGACAGAACTCGATAGAGCCGCAAATCTAGACCCTAAAAACCCATATCGCTACAGTAGTCGCGCGTACTTCAAAGACCGTATAGGAGATTTGAAAGGAGCGATCGAAGACTATGAAAAAGCGATAGAATTGGATCCTGAAGATGCTGTTTCACACAACAATAAAGGGATGGTTGAGGAAAAAATGGGCTATCAGGCCAAATCGAAAAAGAGCTATAATAAAGCTGATGACCTTGTTGGCTATAAACCGGCTGAAAATTCAACTTCAAATACTCCCAATTCAAAAGAAAATTCTGAATTCCCAGAAATAGGAAAAAAGGCAAGCGAAAAACCTGTTTTTTCAAATCAGAAAAAGGAAATGAGTTTTAATCATTTCTTGAACACATTCGGTTCTGTTTTCACCAATGCTGAGGCAAGAAAGGAATTTGGTAATTATTTGAAAAAATTGATCAGGGGGAAAAGTGAATAATATGGATTGGGCCGTTGGTATTCGTTAAAAACTACTACTTCTTATTCTACCCAAAATTCAAGTACCCATCGCGGAATTGGTGGGCTTTTAAAAAATAAAACCATCGGGATCTAACCATAAATAGCCATGGGTGCAAATTATGGATTTGAAATAATCCTGGTAGATCAAAAGCCTTAAAGGGGTTGAAAAGGTTTTTAGTTCGACAGCTTCGCCGTCGATTAATAATCAGCATCAATTCATACCCCGCACTACATACGGTGCTATTTTTGGTTTAATTCCTTAGCGATCAAGTAATGAGAATCGTTCTTCCCCTTTGGGCTACCTTCGCGATCCATGGGATTAACACACCTTGATACAAAATCAAAAAGACTTAATTACCCACAGCGGCTTATTGATGAAATAAGCCATTTTTTTGGAGAGGCTTTTTGAAAATATCTGATCAAAGAAAGACTTCTTTTCACTGAGGGTAACTAGTATATCGCCCTTAGCAGTTTGTAGATAATTCTCCAGCCCCAATGCAACATCGTCACGGAAAGATTTCAGCACATAGTTGACTTTCTCGTACTTAACAAAAGGCTCGATCTCCGCAACCATTGTCATGTGTAGGGATTTATCAAGCGCTTTGTGAGTGGTAGTAACATGAACTACATCGATTTCAGAATCAAAAAACTTGGCAACTTCTACGATTTTCTGAATTGCTATTTTGTCCTCCTCCAGGTAATCACTCGCATAGACAAGCTTGCGAGGAGCTTTAAAATACACTTTCCTTGGGACTACCAAGATATCACGCTCAGACTGTTCAACGATTCTGCTTGCTCTGGAACCGATGATGTTTTCTCTAAAATCATTTACTCCTTCGGTGCCAACTACAATTAATCCAGCTTTTATTTCAGAGGCATAGCTTAGCGTTTCTTTTACAATGCTACCTTCCCTCAACACAGAAACACAGCTTTTCAAACCATTTGTTAAACTTTCCTTAAGTACTGCTTCCTGTAAGTTTTGAAGTTTTTCCAGCACAAAATCCATTTGATGTTTACCTGTCGGATCACTAGGAGATAATTTCACATAATCCTCCCGGTTCAGCACATGAAAAAGAACCAAATCCGCCTTGTACTTTTCTCCCAATCTACTAGCATACTCAATGGCATTCAATGAGCATTCAGAAAAATCTGTGGGACATAATATTTTAAAAGTTTGTGCCATAGTAAGCTCCTTAATAACCTTTGGTTCGGTTTACAACATTTACCAATTCTTTATTTTCTCTGGAACGCTTGATATTTTCTATCACCTGCGGAGCTGCAGCTTCAGGATTTGTGACACTCGCAATATGTGGAGTCATGGTGATTTTCCAGTTCTCCCAAAATGGGTGATCCTTAGGTAATGGCTCTTCTCTGTACACGTCTAACATGGCGCCAGATAGCAAACCTTGCTCCAAGGCTATTGTTAAATCATCATCTACCAAATGCTTACCACGAGCTACATTGATAAGATATGTATTGGGATTACATTTTTCAAATAATGCTAGATTAAGAATATTTTCGGTATCTGGAGTCAGCGGAAGTAAGCAAACCAACACATTCACTTCCTTCAAAAACTCATCGAGTCTATCCTTAGTGTAATACGGGTATTCAAAATCAGTTTTATCAGAAAAGCCAAATCCAACTACCGGGAACCCCATATTATTAAGTTTGTCCATCACATCTTTCCCCAGAGCTCCTACCCCCATCACTCCCACTGTCACATCAATTTCAGGGTAGCTCATGTCCCAAACTTTTCTCGTCTGGTTCATTTGAAAGCGAGGAAATCTTCTATGGTAATTCAGCACAGCCATCACCACATAGTTGGTCATGGAAAAAGTGAGTTTATCATCTACTATTCTCACTATGGGTATATGTGAAGGAATGGATTTATCTCGCAAAATATGATCAACCCCAGCCCCCATTGAGCTAATCATCTTAAGATTTGGGAAGTCAGAAAGAATTCCTTCGGGATGCTGCCAAAGGAAAGCATATTCCACTTTGTCGGGTTCCGTGATCTGTGGATAGATTTCAATGACCAAATCCGGTGCAAGGGTTCTAAATTCTTTGATCCAAACGTCTGGATTTTTACCAGGACTAATAATTGCTAAACTCATAATGATCTATACGGATGATATAAATTGGAGATGAAAAACAACAGAAAAACTTCTAGTTATTACTACGTAATGAAAAGTCGATTTTAACTTACGGGCTCAAAACCTACAAATTGCTAAACTTTTCAGAACCTACTTTCAAATTTTACGCTTAAGTAATTTCTAACCAAATTATAGATACATATCCTATGAAACAAAAAATAGCGTTCACCTTGGCCTTTTTAATGTGCAGCCTACTCTCTTTTGCACAGCAAATCCAAATGCCGCAGGCATCTCCTTCGGCTAAAATCGCGCAAAAAGTAGGTCTAACAGATGTAACAGTAGATTACAGTAGGCCAAGCACCAAGGATCGTAAGATTTTTGGAGAACTTGTTCCTTACGGCCAAGTTTGGAGAACTGGCGCAAATGGTGCGACGGTACTCTCATTCTCTACGGATGTCATTATTGACGGTAAGTCAATTCCTGCTGGACAATATGCGCTTTATGCCATTCCTGGGAAATCTGAATGGACGATGATTCTTTCAAAAAACATTAAGCTTTGGGGAGCTATCGGTTACCAACAAGCTGATGATGTGATCCGATTCAAAACAACACCAGAGAAGCTAAAAAAGAAGAATGAAACCTTCGAAATCAGCTTTGCAAATATGACAGACACAGGATCAGATTTGTCGCTAGAGTGGGAGAATACCAAAGTTGACTTCAGGATAGAGACACAAGTAGACCCACTGGTAATGGCTCAAATCAAGGAATTAATAATTGATGGAAACAGTACTGATCCAAGTTTACTTTACTCTGCTGCTAGTTATTATTACACCAACAAAAAGGACATGAATCTGGCCTACAACTGGATCAATGAATCGGTAGAAAAAGATTCTAAATATTGGACAATGCATTTAAAAGCAAAGATAGAAGCAGCTTTAGGCAAAAAAACTGATGCTGTAGAAACAGCTAAAGTTTCTATAAATTTGGCAGAGGAAGCAGGAAATCAAGATTATGTGGGATTGAATGAAAGGCTTATCAAGTCTTTGAAATAAGAAAGCAACCATCGCTGTCTTTATGGAAACGGCGATGGTTGATTTAATTTCCAATTGCAAATTTATTTTTTGCGTCTTATCTCGATTTTATCCAGTATCAAAATCATCCAGTCATCTTCCGCTCCAGTTGTTGGAGGTTGAATGGTTAAAGGCAAAGTGGGACTGAATTTTGGAATAGCCGTACTTTTACCATTTCTCGGATTGTACCAAAAGCCAGAAAGCTTTTCACCAGTCATTTCTGATAAATCCAAGGTAATCTCCTGTGGCTTTGCCAAATAAGCAAGCAAAAAAGAGCCGTCACTTGCTCTAGCGGATCGAATTTGGTTTTCATTTTCTGGATTTTCGGAGAGAATCAATTCCTGATCCGAAACAATTTTTGTGAAATCAATTTCCTGGAAAAACTTTTTAAAATGCTTCATGGATTCAGCTCCAGGACGTTTCAAGGCTCCTCTCCAATCTGATAAGGTGGGAATCACAAATGTTTCGCCAATCTTATGCATCTGCCAAACGGCGTTGTTTCCATAGGTATATCCAGCCGCACCCGCCAACATATTCCAATAAGCCAATACCCTTACATCATAGCCAGTAAAAAATCCCTCCTGGAAAGGACTTAGGTCCTTCATATTTCCATTTTCATCCGTAAAATCCGAAAACTCACCCGGCTCGAACTTCATATAATCCCAGAATTTAAGTGGAATATCCTCGTAGGCCGGCTCACCTTCAATTGTTGGTTTGATCGGCCTTAATGCTAAGTCTTTTTGGGTATAACGATATACTTCATTGAATTTCTTCACATGACCGCTTTGGTACATATTAAAATCTATCCAATCTGCATTTTCAAAGGAATCCGAACTTGAACTAGATCCTCTTGGATGATAGGTCATCAAGTGAGTTCCATCTCCGCTTTCGTCCAAGCCGGCGGCCATGGCTTCCCACGTTTTGGCTACCTCATCATTCGCTACTGAGCGATCACCGCCCAAAATCCATACGAGGTTAGCATTTCTATATCTTTTACCTAAATATTGACCATAAGCTTCCGCATTCACAGCATTAAAAATAATGGGTCCTGCACCTGGATGCTCGCTGAAAACTTTGTCGCCCCAAGTGGGCAACATACCCATCACCAAACCATATTTATTAGCTTCCGCTACAATAAAATCAACATGAGTGAAATATGCTTCGTTAGGCTTGGTTGGATCCAAATCATGAAATGGAAGTTCACCATAAGCATTTGGTGTTTTTAGACCATCTCTTTCGGCCAATACAACTGCCTGGATCACCGTAAAACCCTGACTAGCTCTAGTTTTTAAATAATGTCTGGCTTCCTCGCGATCCAGTTTGTGAAACAACTCCCAAGCTGTATCGCCTAACCAAAAAAATGGTTCTTTTTTGTCAGTCTCCAAATATCTTCCATTGGTGGTCACTTTTAATTGCTGGGCTTCTGACAGCTGACAAAAGCCTAGGGCAACTAAAAAAATCAGTGATTTCACTAGTTTTTTCATCCGATATTTTATTATTGATTTGCTCCTGCCACCACCATTTTGATCGTGTTATAATCGTATTTTCCTTCAAAATGAATTCGAAGTGCCTGAATATTCTTAATATTTTCAATCTGAGAATTAATTTCGGAAATAATTTCTACAGGAAGGCAATCTTCCAATTCTACCCGACCTTCTTGGATTCCTTTGACTAAATGACTTTTGATCGTTGATTCTGCCAATCCTCTCGCCACCACAATATCTCCAATACTTTTGCCTGAATTGATCATACCAAAAGTGAGCTCATAGGTCTCTCCCACTTTTCTTTTCAAACTGGATTTTCCAGCCTTTTTTCTACCTGTTTTATTACTGGCAAATTTAGGATTGTCCGCCGCTGCTTGCTTGGCCGACTCAGCCAATCGAAGTCTTAAGTTGATTTTATCCTGTTCCAAATCATTCATTTTACCCGGGATTTTCCCTTCCAAGATTGCAGCAATCAAATGACTTACTTTATTGATCTCTCCATATTTTCTCAGCAAACTAACTTCCAATTCTTCTAGGCTATTTGCATAGGTTTTGGTTCTGGAAAATCGCTCCACCTCTGCACGATGAACAAGGATTTTCTCCAAGGCTTGCTTCAGGAAGTTCTTGAAATAGGAAGATCCTTTTTCCAATCTCTCCATCAACTTCTCCTTGTCATTTTGCTGCAAAAGGAAGCGAAGTTGATTACCAAACTTTCCTGCCGTCTCCAATTCTTTTCTGATCATGCCAGCGATTTCTCCAACTGCTTTCTGCATCTCAGGATCTTCAAATTCCAGCGAACTATCATTCTTTCTCTGAAAACTACTAATCTCCTGAAGTAGACTGGTTAAATCAAATGTCTCACCAGACAAAAGTGAGAGGTATCGTTGCTGATATGCACCGAGGAGCTCGTCCAGTTTAGAATTCTTTTGCGCACTTTCTACAAAAGTCTGCACCTGAGAATCGGACTGCATCCCATGGTTCTGAATTCTGGTTCGTAAGATTAGGCCATCCAAACTTCTTAGCCTACTCAAGGCCACATATACTTGCCCAGGAGCGAAGGCATTTCCTACATCGATAATCGCCTGATCGAATGTCAAACCCTGGCTTTTATGTACTGTCACTGCCCAAGCTGTTTTGATAGGATATTGGCTAAAAGTACCGATCACTTCCTCTTCCAATTCTTTAGTATCAGCATTGATAACATACTTTTTGTTTTCCCATACTTCCTTCTTCAGCTGATAGGTAAATTTGGATCCCTCCAACAACACTTTGATCTTATCGTCTTCCAATTCCTCTACTGTAGCCAGTTTTCCATTGAAATAATCCTGATTTCCAGAAGAGTCATTTTTGATAAACATCACCTGAGCACCCACTCGCAATTCTAGGGTTTTGGGCAATGGATAAATATTTTCTGGAAAATCATTTTCAATGTCAGCTTCGTAAAATTTCGAAGTGCCCTTCAGCGCAATCAATTGATCTCGATTAATTTGGTCTGCTTTATAATTATGTGTTGTAATTGTGATGCAGTCCTTAATCTCTGCGATCTCATCTTGGGTCTTGTAATGTTTATTCAGCAAAGCAATGTCCTGAGGCGTCACGGAATTCTCGCGCAGGTGATTAAGCACCTCAATAAACTCTTCGTCTTGCTGGCGAAAAATCTTGTCCAGTTCTAAAAAAACCAAACCTGATTCCTGCAGTACTCTAGCTTCGAAGAAGTGCATACTTGGATAAAAACGACTCAATATCTGCCATTCATTATCACGCACAATAGGCGGAAGTTGGAATAGATCCCCGATCATTAACACTTGCACTCCGCCAAAGGGTGTAGTAAAATTCCTCTTAACAGATCTCAATCTATAATCAATCGCATCTAGCACATCAGCCCGAAGCATACTTACTTCATCTATCACGAGTAATTCGATGGATTTAAGCACGTTCTTTCGCAGGGCGTTCAGCGGATGCTTACGAGTCAGAGTATGTTGAGTAAAGCAGCCGTATTGATCAGAGAAATTTCCCTCGGGTTCGTTGACTGGTAAGAAAAAACCTAGTGGAAAAAGGAATTGTGAGTGTATCGTTACTCCGCCTGCATTCAGTGCAGCAATTCCTGTCGGTGCTACTATCACGTGATTTTTGTGCGTCTGTAATGCTAGATTTTTCAGAAAAGTGGTCTTACCTGTTCCTGCTTTTCCTGTTAAAAAAATCGGTGCTCCGGTATTGTTGACAAACTTTGCTGCCAGCTCTAGCTTGTCTGTACTTTGATTTTCCATTTAGCGAAACTACTATTTTTAAAAATGAATCGATGGGAGATAGAAGACAAAACCTTCAACTACCTAAGTTCGAATTTTTACCTTAATACTCAAACTAATACTCATTACTAAACCGAGAACATTTTGTTGCAGTCAGCGTAAGTGATAAGCATCGTCTCAACTTGAAATCTTTCTAGTATATGCCTGTGCTGGCCAATAGCTTTTTCTAGAGTAAGAGCTTGCCCATTTCGCCCTTTGACGACACATAAAATTTTTAAAAAATATTCCTAAGCTCCTTATATTTCACTCTTACATGCATGGCACAGCATTAGTATTGTCTTACGCCAAGCACAAGTACAAACTAAACCCTTTAACCATGAATACTGCGTATAATTTACCAATCAGTAGTTCCACTGCTACAAAATGTACCGTTAAAACAATAAAAGATGAGGCAGTTGGAACTATCAAAGATGTGATGCTAGATACTGAAACTGGCGAGGTAGCTTACATTGTTTTAGCTGTCGATGCTGGTTTCCTGAATCTTGGAAGTAAACTTCTAGCGCTACCTTGGGCTGCATTTGATTTCCACGGTCAACAACGTGATGTAATTATAGTAAATGTCGACAAGGAAAAGCTCGAAAATGCTCCAGGCTTTGACGATGATAGCTGGCCAACAGGACCTCAACATGAATTTATCCATGAAGTGAATTCTTACTACGGATATGACAAAAAAAGTGCTTTAAGTGAATAAGCAGACTCTCATAATTTGTAAGGCTCTCCAATTACTGGGGAGCCTTTTTTTTAATTTTAGTTTTTTCTGCGATAAGCCCTCCCCACCAACTCAGGATGTTTTTGAGAATTTAACCTTGAGATCTAAGTCTGTTTGCCAGGACTAAATATCCTTGAAAAAGGTAGACTATATCTACATCTTGGAGATAAGCAAGCGGTTACCTAATACAACAAATTAACCGAGAGTTGAGCGAGCTATTGTTACTATCTTCTTTTTCCTTTATCAGAGGGATCTTGTTCCTTCATTAGCATCTGCATCAATTCGCTAGGCGCAATTTCCAGCATTCCTTCCCTCAAAGATTCCCAAATTAGATTGAATGTGCCTCGATAGATATTTCGCTCCGTTTTATAAGTAGCTGTTCTATAATTCCGATCCTCTGGAAGATTACTACTTGATGTAAGAATATTTGCCAATGTAGACTTGATCTTCTTCTTTTTTTGCTCCTCATCTCTAAGTTCCAATTTTAAATCCTGATAATGGAATTTCATAAAATTAGTCGACGAAAAACGTGTAGCATTCATGGTGATTTCCAACTTCTCCATAGTCCCAGAATTTATATTCACTGAGACCAAATCGCCCAAAATCCCATTGAGAGATGGTAGTTTAAAAGGAGCTACACTAGCCGTAAGATGGAAATTCTCCTTAGTAGAATCCGAAGTATACGGCACAGTCACATCCATTCGCATAGGGGCAAATCCATTCAGCATCGCTTTTCCATGGATTTTCATTTCACCTGATTGTAGGGAGTCTATTGAGACCACATGTGTAACCAAAGCAGATAGCTGTTCAAAAATCAGACTTCCAGGCTCATGTTTTCCCTCAGAAATCTGTGAGTAAGTTATTTTGGAATTTAAAACCCGTATCGTGTCTACTTCAAGAGGAAAAGAAATCATCTCAACCATCCCTTCAAACATCGGTTTTACCGGCTCAGATATAGGCCGTGGTTTATTTTTATTCCTTACATCATGGAGATTTAGACTATCGATAGTAATCAGACCAGCTACTATAGACCAGTTACCGTAGATACTACTTCGCGCATTGATTCTTTCTATTTTTAGTTTTTTAAGATCAATTTCAATATAATCGTTCTGAACATTCGACTGCCTCGCGGTAACCAGATTTGACTCCTTGTACTTCAATTGCATGTTATCAAAATCAAACGCGTCTAGCTTCGAATCATAACTCATTGAGCCCATTGTAAATGTCTGCTCATCGCTTAATATGATTTGAAAATTTTTCAAACTTGTCTTTATACTTTCTAGCTTAAATGGAATAGCATAATTCGCTCTAGCAGAATCAGTCTCTAGATTAGATGCTGATATATAAAGCTGTTCGAAATTCCCAAACTTTCTAGCGGAATCAGATAGATTATAAAAATCTCCCGATCCATTGTTGAGCGTAAAATTGTGTATTACTCCTCTGGATACTAAATCACCAAACAAAGCTTGAAAAGCTTGAGACAAATCTTTAGGCTGTTTAGAAATAGAATCATTCCTTATCAAGATGAATTTGGGATCTTCTAATCTTAATTCGGAGACTTCAGCAATATCCCCGAAAATAAGGCCGAATATATTTATACCACCTAACCTTAATGTTTTCATGGTGCCCGTGATCGTGGTTGCCATTCCATCTTTGACGGGTTGAACAGAAATCCCCTGAAGCTCTATATTACCTCTAAAAATATGAGCATCAATAGATTCATAAAGTATATCATATGCGCGATCTTCGTCGGTATTAATCTTTTCAGATAGCGAATTCACCAACCAATGTTCTAATAAGAGTATTGAACCCAATCCAAGGAGAATCAGTATTCCCAGAGCCAAAAGTAATTTTTTCAAGGAGATGTGGTTTTAAACTAAATTAGTGAAGCACGTATGAATCTAAAGGATTTGTAAGAGAATAGTTTCAAAAACATATAAATAACTTTAGATTTTTTTTTGACGTCCTGAGTTGATTACATATTCCTATGATAGAATTAATTAACCACAAAAATAAAAACAGCCTTTTGGCAAATCTTTTTAATTCTCATGAACCTTTAAAATCCTTAACTTCCACCCTTATTTATTTACTATTTGTCCTACCAGAGACGGATAAAAACAAGAAAGAAGAAATTGTACAACCATGGAAAAAACATACTTAGTACTTATTACTTTTTTACTCAGTTTATCTTTGAATGCCGTGGCACAAGTAAGCAATGCGGAGTTCAAGGTCTTGACTTATAACATTTATCATGGTGAAAAGCCGGATTTACCCGGAAAACCAAACCTAGAGGAAATAGCAAATTTGATTATTCTTCTTCAGCCTGAAGTGGTGGCACTTCAGGAAGTGGATAGTATGACCACTAGGCTAGAAAGGATATATGGCTCCAAAATAAATTGGGTTGCTGAACTGGCAAAAAAGACTGGCTACACTAGTTATTTTGCTAAGGCAATGGATTATGCTGAAGGCGGATATGGTGAAGCTGTTTTAGTGAAAAAAGCGTTGGACTACCACACACAAGCATTACCTACGCCTGCTGGTGGAGAGCCTCGATCCGCTGCCTGGGCGAAAATAGAGTTGAAAAACAGCAAAGAACTATACTTTGGTGCTACGCATCTTTGCCATCAATTTCCAGAAAATAGGATTGCACAACTAGCAGCACTTACTCATTATGCCGACTCATTATCTAGACCAGCAATTTGGGTAGGCGATTTGAATTTTGACCCTTCTTCACATGAATACAAAAGTATCAGTTCCAAATGGAGCGATGCAGGTTTCATAGCCAATAATGACTCCCCTACCTTCAATTCTGAGGATGGAAAGCGAATCGACTATGTTTGGTATGATTCTGAGAATTTTGAGCTTGTTAATTACAAAGTAATTAAGGTTCCATTTTCTGACCATTACCCTGTTTTGGTCACCCTACGATTAAAAACCCCTTAAAAACGATGAAAAAAACTGTATTAATTGGAGTCCTTTGCCTAGCTGGCTTGGGTTTCGCCTTTCAACATGCAAATGAGGACGCCAAAAAACCTAAATGGCAAACTTTGTTTAATGGCAAAGACATAGATGAATGGACTATTAAGATCCGTACACATGAATTGAATGATAATTTTGCCAATACTTTCCGTGTAGAAGATGGATTGATGAAAGTGAGGTACGATGGATATGATCAATTTGACCAGCAATACGGCCATATTTTCTACGATACACCTTATTCAAATTATCTTTTACAAGTAGAATACAGGTTTGTAGGAGATCAAGCAAACGGTGGAGAAGGCTGGGCTTTCAGGAATTCTGGTGCGATGCTGCATTCTCAGGACCCCAAAACTATGCTCAAAGACCAAAACTTTCCGATTTCTATTGAAGCTCAATTCCTGGGCGGAAATGGTAAAGACGAAAGAAGCACTTGTAACTTATGTACCCCTGGTACTAATGTGGAGATGGACGGAAAGTTATTTACTCCTCACTGCGTAAATTCCACTTCAGAAACCTATCATGGCGACCAGTGGGTGACTGCCAATTTTATTGTTTTAGGAAATGGTGACGTGCATCATCTAGTTGGTCAAGACACTGTTTTAAGCTACACTAAATCTCAAATCGGCGGTGGAGCGGTATCTCCTGTAGACCCAATAGTGAAAGAAGATGGCCAGATGCTCACCGGAGGGTATATTTCACTCCAGAGTGAAAGTCATCCTATAGACTTCAGAACCGTACGATTAATTGACCTAACCCAATATTTGGGAGATCAGAAAAAACTAAATCAAGTAGTAAAGAAAGGGCTAGCTGCTAAGCCAGCTCATTCTAAATAATAAGGTTTTTCAACAAAAAGCCCGCTAATCATTCTGATCAGCGGGCTTTTTTAATTCCAACTGTAACTATCCGTATGCTACCCCGATAATGATCGGCACGCTCAGAATTAAGACAGTTGCTTATTATTTAGCAATAATGCGTTAAACTCTCACACCGGTGGTTCCTCCACCAGATAGCGTAATATTCACAGGAGCATTAGTTTTCCAATTCCCGCCTGTAAAATCAGGTACATCGATTGAATTAGATCTATTAGCTACAGACCACTCACTCAAGGGTGAAACACAGCTCCAAAGTGCTGCATCATATACATCCTGATCAAGAGGTAGGCCATTGCGTAGGCAATCGATCAATCTCCAATCCATCATAAAATCCATTCCTCCGTGGCCTCCTACTTTCTTGGCTAGTTCGCCAACCTTCTGAATAATCTCAGGAGTATATTTCGTCTCAAGATCCTTAAATTCCTCATCCTTTAACCAGCCGTGGCCTTTGGCAACTTTTGCTTCAGGATATTTTTGAGCGTAACCTTCAGTTCCACTGATTACATGAAGTCTAGAATATGGACGTGGGGAAGAGACATCATGCTGAATCATAATCGTCTTTCCGTTCTTCGTCTTGATCATAGAAGTATTCATGTTGCCACGGAATTTTTTCTGAGCATAAGAAGAGAAGAAATTGTCCTGCTCAGCTAGCTTTATGGCTTCCGCATGCATGGAGAAATCATTGGAAGACGTCGAAGTCAAATAATCCATCTGATCTCCACGGTTGATATTCAAGATTTGGCATACCGGTCCAAGTCCGTGTGTAGCATAAAGATTACCATCTCTATAGTTTTCCTTAAGTCTCCACATATCCTGATACCCTCCTTCTTTTTTAAAATTCAAAGAGAGCAAATCGTGAATATAGGCGCCTTCTACATGTAGCACTTCGCCAAAGTATCCCTCACGAGACATTTTCAGAGTCATCAGCTCGAAGAAATCATAGCAGCAGTTCTCTAATTGCATACAATGCTTTTTGGTGCGTTCGGAGGTTTCTACTAGTTGCCAGCACTCATCTAATGTCACAGCAATAGGAACCTCACAGGCCACATGTTTGCCCGCTTCCATTCCATAGACAGACATTGGTACATGCCACTCCCAAGGTGTAGCGATATAAATCAAGTCCAAATCATCACGATCCATCATTTCTTTGAAGGAATAGGCATTGCCTGAATAGCCGTCAGGTGAATGTGATGTGCCTTTTAATCGCTCTTTGGCTTTTTCTACACGCTCTGGAATAAGGTCACAAAGTGCCTTAATCTCAACATTCTCTATTTTACTCAGTCTATCAACAGCACCAGGCCCTCTCATACCAAGACCTACTATTCCTATGCGAACAGTATTAATCTTGGGAGCAGCAAAACCACTCATATTAAAGGATTGGATTCGATTAACCCCTTTTTTAGCTTGTAAGTGAAGGGACTCAAATTCACTGGCGAGCGTACTTCCCGCTCCAAAAAGCCCCAAACCAACCAATCCGGTAGATTTTAGAAACTCTCTTCTCTGGTTATTTTTCATAATAGCTTTATTGTAATGACTTGGCTAATTAATAAAAAATTCAAAGAAGTATTGCCACCTTTCGAATAAAAAAACCGAAAGCTTTTGGCCTTCGGCTATCTCTAAATACTGGTTTCAATTACTATCATCTATCTAATTATATAAAGATTACAATTCAGTAAATAGAATTTATTTGAAAAAATATGGGTGACTTACACTTATTCAACAAACTTTAAATGAAGGACTGTTTGGTTTCATCTATGCAAAGATAGGACCATACCCCCAATTGAAATTTGACATAGGTCATATAATTAATTGGAATTCAGCACATAGTGAGCTCCAGAACAATCAATCTGCACATCAAATTAAAGAATTAATTAAAAAGTCATCCGACTTACAAAATCCTATATTGTTAGGCATTACAATAAGTCTTTAAACTATAGAACTAGTGACTATTTCAACACTAATTTTCACGTATAATCCTGACAATCAAACGGTTTAAAATACGGGACAAGTCAAAAATAAACTGTACATTAAAGGATGATCGGGATATATTCAGCGTATTTCACTTCTTTTTAATTGAAGTCCCACTTAATCTTTTGCCATGAAACTTTTCAAATTTTGCCTGCCTTTTTTTCTGATACTATCTTTTATCTGTGCTTTGGGTGCTCAAGAAATACCTGTACCTGTCAAGACTGACACAAGTACATTGGCACAAGCATATATCAATCTTTATCTGACAGAAACATATTTTGACAGCTTACCGTCGGCTCGTATAAAGAAAATTCTTGCCTTCGAAAATGACGAGCTCAAATCGATTAATGATAGGACCTTTATCCGTGTAAATTCTACTCTATACAATTTCACAAATGCACTGTTTTATCAAAATCAATCGAAGTTCTATTTTCACGAACAAGGCGAAATCACTCGAAGTTTTTTACGCAGGCTGAAAAGCAATTTAGGGAGAGGTATTTCCTATTACAATGCTGCAAAAATTGACCAATTCGGCACATTTCAAAAAGAAAGGTCTATGCTTTATGAGATGATTAAATTCGATTCTGAATCAAACAACGAATTGAATTCTGAGATAAGAAGCTTAAAAAGTAAATTCAACACCCTATTTAATGAGGATATATTTCCTGATTTCAAACGAGTATTTCTCGCAGCAAAGAATTCTGACAGCTTCTATTTAGATTCCTTATCCTATTTTTCTAACATCTATGACATGCCATTAAGCAGGGAAATTTTAAGAAATACGCCCGACTTCAAACCATTTTCTTTTGAGAATTCAAATTTTATCAAACCAGAATATATCGCAGATTCCAGACTGGATATAATTTCACGATATATTCAACTAAAATACTTAGCCTCTAAAAAAACTCGAGTTTCTCGAAATTTCAATAAAACTTTTTTATATGACGCCTACGATGATTTCATAAGACAGGTAAGAATGGAGAATGATCAATTCATCAGGGAAGAGCTAAATTCTAGAGTTTGCAAAATGCTGCTCAATGAGCTCACGAGTAAGTTTCCCCGTGATAAGGAATTAGACGAAATGGCAAATGCAATGCCTCCAATGGCTATGGTAAATCTACCGCCTACTAATATGCAAAATTATTTTTTCCCTAATCCAGCTCCACTTGGGTCTGCGAAACTAATCATCTCCAATTATAAACCTTCCTTATCGACACTCGGCCAGGTGGATTCATTTTTGAGCACGAACTTCAACGGTGCAGGATTTAAAAACGAGCTCCATTACTATTATGCTATGGATGGATTTGCCCTGACTACTACGTTGGAGAAGTTCAATAAAGATGGCTCAGCAGTCCCTATCGAAAGACGCTTTATCAAAAACCTGGGTGGAGAAGGAAAGTTTTCATTCTATGAAACTTTCAAGTCAATGTTTTTCAACATAGAATCGGAATACCGAATGTTTGCATTAATCATCGCATCAAAATCTGCTGCTATAAGTAATGAGGGCATGAGTGCAGGTTTTGCCGGACAAATCTTAGAAAATAGCTATGATGCGCTTCCTGTTGATTTGAAAACCAAAAACCTTCCAATTAAAACGCTATCTGTTTTCGTTTATCATTTCCATCAAAATGACATCGGAGAAGTACCAGAACTGGATCTGAGTGGAAGCCTTACTGTATCGGATCATTTGAAAAGTGCAGGATTATCTCAGATTATTCAGTAAAAGTTTAAGCCATAGCTCATCTTATTGGAGGATTTACTACAAAGTATTTTTCGAATGAAAAATCTCTATGAATCGTATCACCTGTTTCAAGAATAACATCAATTCGCAAAGTTGGACAAAATCCCCAGCCTAGATAACCAATGGAAAAGGAGGAAGTAGCATCTTTTGAGACTCTAAGTCGATCTATAAATCCTCTACAAAAATTATATTGAACTTCTTTAATTTCATCTTTTCTGAAAGAAGGAACATCTACCCAAAGTGAATAATTTTTATTTTCTCCACCTGCATTAGACGGGCTTACTGATGCTTTAATTTCTATTAAACTGTCTAGTGGGTATGTCCTTTCCTTATATAGAATTTGGCTCAGAACAGAATCGCTTAGATTTTCATATTGCTCCCCTCTCCCTTTCATGACAAGCTTTAATAATTCATTTGTTCGATCAAGCTTTAATTGATCATCAAGTTTTCCTTGCAGACTACTGATCTCTTTTCGCTTAGACTCCATTGATTTGTAAAGAACGAAAGCAACACTAATCAACAATACACCAAGTATTAACCCTACCCATCTTCTTCTTTCATTTCTCTTTTTATTTCTTTCTACTAACTTTTCCCTTGCTGTTATCTCTTTTTGTACTTGTATGAATTTTTCACTTTCACCAATCCAAGCAATCTCTTCCGCACTTGGTTTGAACTTATCCAGATAAGGTTCAATGTAGCGCAACTGCTTTTCAGAGAAGAACTCTCTAGCCTCAACTTTAACGCTTATCTGACTCTTGATTAGTCGTTTGATCTCAAGCAAAGCCGTTTCTTCCACACTCCTTTTCTGAGCAATGCATTTGGATAAAGAGTCATGGGAAATCTCATACGTATCCGTATTCTCATTATATCGAAGCATTCTACAATTAATAAATGCCTCAAGCACACTATCGATCATATCTTCGAATAGGTCAGGCAAGCGATCGAATAATTCTTTCTTACTTATTGGCTCTTTGGTACCTTCTAAAGTGGCAAATGGCGAAAGCATCTTCCAAGTAAGCTCAGGTTGTAGCTCTGAAAATTTTTCTTGCAGTTCCTGAGATATATTAGCAACCTGTTCCTCTAAAAATTCACTTAATACATCTCCGATATCGCCCATTTCATTCACTTTTGCTAGAGTAAACTCAGCAGGTGTCTCCCTATTTTTATCTCCTGTGATGTTTAGATATAGCTTATCAAGAAATACCTGTAAAAATGGCAATTGAATCGTGAGTGACTTTTTATCTCCTTTGATCTTATGGAAGATACTTTCTGCCACCGCATCTTCCTCGCCTTGCTTGATGGAAATATTTGAATATTCTACTGATGCAGCACCAATAATCACTTGCTTCACTTTCGTAAGATTCATAGGTTCTACGCGGAGCTTTTTACGTAGCAACTGTGGTATAGCCCGCTCAAAATCTACTAAAAAGCCCAAGTATTCCTCACGTATAGAAAAAATCATCTTCACTGGCTGACCAGACTGAAGAATCCCTCTTACTGATTCGAGAAAAATCTCTTGCTCTGAAAGTGACCCAAGAATAAAAAGTTCTTCAAACTGGTCGAATATCAAGTAAACAGGCCTAAAAGATTTTTGATATACTGCTCGGATGACTATACTTATCGGAGTCAATTGTGGTCCTTCGGTATCGAAATCCCATTCGCCTACCCACTTTTCCTCCTCGTAATCCGTACCAACCTTACCGCCAGCTTTCTCCAGGGTAGTGGCTAAGGAATTGTTGATATCACTCCCTCTTCGGATCATCAAATCCAGCCAATCATGCCGCTGAAATTTACCTGCAAGTCCGCAATTTATCAAACTGGTTTTTCCTGTCCCTGAAGCGCCATAGACCAATACTACCGAAGATTGAAACACCATTTCGTACAAGGCATTGATCTCCTCATCTCTCCCAAAAAACACACCTCGATCTTCTCTTTGATAGGAGTCAAGAAATTTAAAAGGGTACTTTTTCATGAGTTATCGCTTTTGTAGATTGAGAAAATCAAAACATGTCTTCGATGGACTCTTCTTCAATTCCAGTCAAGGTTTTTTTAGCTTCGAAAAACAAACTATAAACCTTGTCGAAATTCATGTCTATCCGGTTAGTCTTTTTGGAAAGCCATGAATTGAGGACATTTAAACTAGAATCGTTCGGCTTGGGATTTGTAGATTTTCTAATGAATTCCTTACTATTATCTTCTATAAAACGATAGTTCAGATTGAGGTCATCATATGTATCAGCATGAGAATAAAAACAAATCTTCGACCCACCTACTAGCTTAAGGCCATTAAAGTCAATGATAAAGGGATCTAGATTTATATTTTTTCTATAGTTATCCTTGAAGATAATTACCGCATGGGAAATCACCGGTGAGGATTCACGTCGCACATTGCTTTGGCTGTCATCGTTGGCCAAGCTTTCCCCTATTAGCAAAGTGTAGTTGTGCAGGTACAAACCTTCCTCATCATTTCGCTGCTGATTATAATCTATCTCGTTGATGGAAATCATCCGGTACTGTGCCAAGAAACTTAAACTTTCTAATACAGTTGCCACATTTCTCTCAGCGGCTAGGCAATCATTGAGTTGAAAAGTAGCAGATTTCAACAACTGTGATAAGTCATTCAGCTGTGTGCAAGCTGAGAGAAAGCCACTTCCCTCTTGGAGCTTTGGAAGTAATTCAGACGATTCAGAAATGAGAAACTCCAATTTTCTGATTGAAAAAATTTCTAATAAATGCTTGAGTAATTCTGTAAATCCAAGAATATCTTCCTCAGCAGCATTCCTGAAAAACTTAATTAACACATCATTTTGGGAGGAGGAAAATTCGATTTTTTTAGCTAGCTGATGATCCCAAAGCGTGGAAATCAATGCATAGCATACGAGCTGCAATCCCCTTATCGCAGTGATTTGACAATTCTCCAAGTACCTCAACATCTTGCTTTCTGAAAAGTCCTCTGCACCAATCGACATCAGTTTGCGAATCTGACTACCGATGACCCCAACGTACTCACTGATAATAATTCGCTTAGCCGTTTTTACCAACGCTTCATTTTCTTTCCAATCACTATTGGCTTCCAAAAATCCAGCTGCTTTCTTGTTAAAATTACTTATCGCCACAAGTAACCTGGGCGTTAGCTCGTCATTGAAAGTATTCTCAATTTCATCTGTCTGTTGTTTACTGTGATCTTCTTTTGATTTGCCGACAAACTCAGCATCGGAACTTGTTTCATATTCAGGCAAAATCATATTTAACTGCCTTCCATATTTAACTAGCAGGTCATCAATGGAAGTATATTCAGTATAGAAATGGCCGAGTTCTCCGAATTTTTCTTTCAAAGCAAATAATGAAATCATGTCTTCCTTTACTATGGAGGCCATTTTTATATCAGCATTCTTGAAATATGTCCAGATGCGTGGTTTACCTTGAGCTTTGAAAATCTCGTATGCAGTATAAAATTCTTCTGCTGTGTATTTTCCTACTTTGGTGTAGAAAAGGCAGATAACCATATCACTTTTCCTAATTGCTTCATTGTATTCATCCTGTAGACGTGTACTTGAAATCGAATCCTTGAAATATTCCCATTGTTCTAATTTCAGGTAGATTCCTTTGTTTACCAATCGGTCATTTTCCAAACCAATAAAAAGCTTAAACTTCTCTCTATCTTCTTTCAGCTCACTTGAAGAAGCAATAAAAATTCGAATCGTTTTCATAGCTTAAATAATAAGTATCGAATCAAACTAGCGTATTACATTACTCCACTTAACCAACAAATATTCTATAATGTGGAGTTTTGAAGATGTAATATTTTGATTTTAATACTCTTAAGGTATGGATTCTTGGTTTTACAATTCAGTCCATTGAAAAATATTTCTGCATCACCTGCTCAGCCTTTTTCCCTTGAGGAGTAAAATCCGGATCTCTATGCTTCCCATCAGGATACCATTTCCAAAAGAAAACACCAGCCATCCAAGACTCCTTCCAAGCAGTTTCAAAAAATGCTTCATAACAAAGGGCTTGCATATCCTCTGATAATTTTGTCTCCCTCCGTTCACTTGGCCAAACCCAAGGCTCTACTGCAGCATCTACCGTATTGACATAGCCAATTTCTGTGAACATTACTGGTTTTTGATATGTTCGAACTACCTTTTCTATTCTAGGCATATTCTTCTTCCAACCAGATTTCAGATCTGACAGGTTAGGATTTTCTTTGGTAGTAAGCGGAAAATAAGCTTGTATCCCGATGTAATCCAGTGCATCCCAAAACTTGACATGCTCAAACTCAGTGAAATTTGCAGCATAAATAATTTTTCCCGAATAGACTTCCCGAACGGCAGCGATCACTTTTCGCCAGTCGGACTCTCTTTTAGTAGTCAATTCGAGTTCAGTGCCAACGCAAAGCATAGGGATCTGATGTTCTTCAGCCATCACAGCATAGTCCAGAATAAATCCTCGATAATATTCGAACCAAAGTTCCCAATCCTTTTCAGACCTCATTTCTATTTCTCCTGGCCAGCTTCCTCGTAGCCAAATATGTGGCTTTAACATATTCATGATTCCATGCCTTGCCGAAGAATCAAACGTTGCCTTAATACCTTGAGAAGATTCTCCCCACCATTTCATGTCATCCCCTCTGTTCCAGCATAGTTCAGGAGAATTCTTATCACTTTGCCAGCCAAAAGGAGTCTGAGAAAGCGCATCTGCTCCCGTGGCTTTCAAGGCTTCTAATTCTTGTCCTAAAAGCGGAGATCTACTCCCTACCCAGCATACACCTTTCCATTTTTCTTTTGCTTTCACTAGATCTGGTTGCAAAGGAAATACTGCCCACAAGCTCAATGTTAGGATTACTAGCACTGAACTCAGCAAATAACTCCTTGACCAGATCTTCTTCATTTTGCTAGCATAGTCTGGATGACGATTTCCTCTTGAAGTGTCTTATGAACAGGGCATCTGTTGGAGATCTCAAGCAACCGTTGTCTTTGTTCTTTATCCAAATCACCTTCTATCTCTATGATTCGGGTAAACTGGCTTACTTTTGAAGCTTTATCCTCTGGATTTTCACTGTCAGCTAGGTGCACTTTTTCATGGTTGAGAAAAACTGATACTTGCTCCAGCGGCCACTTCTTGCGCTCCGCATACATCTTCAAAGTCATCGCTGTGCAACTTCCCAAAGATGCCATCAATAAATCATAAGGATTTGGTCCCAAGTCCGCCCCTCCTACCTCAGTAGGTTCATCAGCAATTATATGATGATTAGGAGTCATCACTTCTGTGGTATATTTTTCTCCGGAAAGGCGTACAAAAACCTGATTTCCTCGGGTATCATTCTCCTTTTTCTCTTCCTCCACAAGCACGTATCGTCTAGACCAACTCCCGACAACCTCTGCAATATATTCGCTGTCTTTAGCATCAGAAACCAAATGGGTAGCGCCATCTAAAGAAATAAAACTTTTAGGATGAAGAGCCGCATTGTAAATCTCAGCGGCGTTGGACACATCCACGATTTCATCCTGCGGAGAATGCATCACTAATAATGATTTTCTTAGCTTTTTCAAAAATGTATCCAACGGCTTCTGCTTCAGATCATCCACAAAACTCTTACTAATGGTAAATGGCCTTCCACCAATTGATACTTTAGCTTTTCCATTTTCCTCAATTTCTTCAATACTTTCAGTAAAGAGTTTTTGAACATGTCCAGGATACGCTGGGGCACCTATAGTCACCACTGCTTTGACATCTGGCAAATCAATGGCAGCATATAATACTGCAGCTCCACCCAGAGAATGGCCAATCAGCATTTTCGGAGTATCATATTCCGCAGCTAGGAAATCTGCGGCATCAATGAGATCGCTGATATTTCCGCTGAAGCTTGACTCCTCAAACTCACCCTCGCTCATCCCAAGACCTGTGAAATCGAAGCTTAAAGTTGCGATACCATTTTGAGAAAGAGCACTGCAGATACGGGTAACTGCTGAGAAATTCTTTGAGCAAGTAAAACAGTGTGCAAAAAGCGCGTAAAATTGTGGTTTTTGATTTGCTGGCAAGTATAAATGGCCTGCTAATTCAATCCCATCCCTATTCTTAAATTTCAGTCGTTTTGGATTCATGTCGTATTAGTTATTCAGGGATTCCACTTTGATATTCTCTAGGTTTATCTCTGAAAGTAAGCTTAATTCCCCAGCTTCATAAAGCTCCTGCATCTTTTCTACCGGCATAGTTTCATCGGCTGGCTTAAGGTTTAAATAGTTTTGAAAGCGAATTCCACCGACTTCATTTACCATACTCACTTCCCGCATTCTTACTCCACCCCCGTCCGTATGGTAGCTATAAGCGATAAAATCGATCATTGAATCCTCCTTACCTATCCAATATAAAAACACGTCATCGAAGTCGTCACCTCCACCTTCTTCAGCAAAAGTAACTCTGATCAAATCGTATTTTTCGCCATTGATTTCTGTTTCTCCCATGGAAGATTTGAATACTGAAGCATCATTTAGCCCAAAAGGTAAAAATGCAAAATAAGCCACTGAGTTTACCGAACGAGAATATTTTCCAATCCATTCTTCGGAAAGTGTATCGATTTTAGCACCATTTACTGTTCGCACAAAGCCTTCGTTATTTAACATATCTACTACATTGCCTGTTGAATCTGAAAATTCTCGAATGTATTCAAAGTTATTCTCAGTTTTGAAGATCGTATAATGGATATTTCTAAAGTCAAATTCAATTTTTGAATTCTCATATTTATCACCTCCATGAGCAGCAATTGCTCGATCGACAATTTTCTCAGCTTCAGTTCTCGAATCACAGGAGGCAAATAAAAACAGACCTACTAGAAACAATAAATGATGTAATCTCATGTATACTTGGTTTTAATGAATAAATACTCTTTTGAGGACACGTTGATACTATTCAAAGGTTACTTCATAGTCAGAATATAGATATTCTGCACGTAGATATAACTTTTCTCCAGATTCATCAATCCTATAACTCTTCCTTTCTTTGGCAAATATCAAACCTGATGACTCATCGTAAGAGAGGTTTTCAATTAAACTTTTGTGGTCTTTTGCATGTAATTCATTGGCTACTATTTGTGCAGAAACTGGATCAAAGTAAAACCACCACACATCCGATTCAGGGCCATAATCTACGCGGATTGATTCAATGGTTTTGCCACCTTCTAAGGTCTTTTGGCCTTCATAGGCCAAATTAGCATCCTCATCGATCAGATTCCATGGCTGCGCAAAAGCAAAGTAAGCTGCATCAATTTCAGTTCGTTTAGCTTTCAAAAAACCTTCATTCTGAATGGAATTTTCGCCCATCTGATAACTGGTCTTACTTCCATTGAAATTGACAACATGAAGAATACTGTCTTTTGTCCAGATCAGTTTCGCTTCAAAATAAGGCTTCAGACGAAATTCAACCCATTGATCAGATTCACTTTCGATCTCTCCACTCTCATTCATCAATCGTGTCCACTTTTTAAATTTGATGTTGGAAACCTTATCCCATTTCTTAGAAATTTGATGCGCTTCGACTGACTTTTCGATGAGTTCCTGAGCCTGCTTTTCTGGGCTAGGAGAACATGCGAAAATGAGAAGTGATAAAGCAAAAGTTTGAAGTAATCTAAAATTCATGTAGGTATTTGTGATTTTGTTGTTTTAAAATAGTCCCAATAAATACCTAGAGCTAGGATGGAATATTCTAAGAAAAGAAATACCGGGCTTTCTTGATAAGTAGAGTTGCTATAGGCTTGGTACGAGAAAATCACTGCGAATGTCCAGATTAGGAAGGCTTTTTTATCAGTAAACAAACTCAATCCAAATGCTGGAATCAGATACCAAGGGTGAACGACAGGCTGTAACACCAAGTAAAACAGGTAAATCAACACCCAAAGATCTATAAGTTGTATCGAATTTTCTGGTTTTCTTTTCCAAGAAAAATAGAGAATTCCAAGCAACGAAATTCCGCTCAAAATCGGTGTTATTTCACCGATCACATTATATCCTTTTATCCAAAAACCAACTTCTCGAAGCAGGTAATAGATCGACCCATTAAACTCAAACTTCCCTTGATAGAGGGTTAAGCTTTGGAAGAAGTAAGTCCAAGAATCATCGATCAAAAGCCAGCTAAAACTCACAATCATAGCTAGAGCAGATCCTATCCAAAAGGCTATAGATTTACGAGTTTTATGAAAAGAAAAGAAAGTGGGAATCAGCATCAGAGGCAGCAATTTCATACCAATAGACAATCCCCAAAAAGCTCCCGAAAACCCATCCTTTTGCTTAACAATAGCCAACAGAGATGCAAGCAAAAGAAGTAAAACCAAACCCTCAAAATGCAGATTCCCTGTGATCTCCATGATCACCAGTGGATTCAACCAATACAGAATGAGCTTCTTTGAGGAAAGCTGAAAATGCTCGAAGAGCTTCAGTAAAATAAAGAAAACGCCTATTTCTCCAAGAATCAGTATAGCTCGCAGTATCAGTATTCCGCTCTTTGTGTCAAGATCTGCACCCAAAGCAGCGACATAGAATATCGCTTGATTCAAAGGGGGATAAACCGAGAAGTATGCGGGTGAATTCATCAGCTCAAATAGATTCTCCAAATAAAGACTTGTGCGTTCTGGATGATTTTGAAGCCAATCTTCTGGAGTTTCCAAATAGGGATTTTGGCTCATTTTCACTATTTCCCCATCCCAAAGGAAGCGCGGATAATCATCCGACCAGCTTGGAATAGCTGTCAAAAGAGATAAACGAAGAAGTAAGCCTCCAATGAAAATCCATTTCCAATAAATCTGATTTCTCAAAAAATAAACGCCGAGCATCCCAGCAAATAAAGAGGAATATATAAGGAAGTTAAGCCAAAAGGCTTCTCGGGGAATTATGTATGCCAATGAAAAAAAGCCAACTCCCATCAGCAGCCAAATAAACGGGATTAAAAGCTGCTTGAGCTTCTGACTCAAAGTCCTAGGCTTTTGCGAAGCGGCTCATGCTGAAGTCCATTTTTCTTCCAATAATCAATCATCTGAACACTTTTTCTTACAGCAGAAGTCACTTCTTCTTTGCCTTCTTTGGTAGTCTGTGTTTCTTGCCAAGACATAATTTCATAGGGAAAAGAATCCATGTATCTCACCAAAAATTTCCTTCCTATCTCCTCGTAGATTACCTCAATTTCTGCTTGATTAGCCCCTGCTTTTCGTTTGGAAATCACTACACTTTCTGCCTCAAGAGGAATGTGCGTAAATCGATTGAAAATTAAACTTGGAATTAATTTCTTGTTTCCCGTAGGCACCAAATCAGGATTTAATCTAATCAAGTTGAAGATCTCATCCTCAGACATTGCAGCTATAGAAAAGTCCTGGTCCCCTTCAGCCTCAAAATAGGAGTATATATTGGCTTGGTACTTATTATTTTTCCAGTTAAGCTGCGCAAAAGACTGACCACACCATTCGGTCATGGAGGCTGTAATTTTTGGAGAATTCAGATCATCATAAACGGGCGTAAAAACCGATAGCATAGTATTATAGGGATAAATTCCAGTGACGAATTCACGAGTCATGTTCAGCTTCATCACCTTCATCGCATCCTTGCCTGATCCAGCGGGATCATCAAGTTTCACTTGCTTTCGTTTGGAAATATCTTCCGTCACGAAAATCATCACAGCGTTCCCTTCTCGCACTTCTCCATAGCGCATTTGTTTCAGGTCAAAAACATTGATCTCAGCTCTGTCCTGATACCAATGCGAAGCGAATTGCTTCTCAACTATCGCTTTCCTGCCTGTAGAATCACAGGAGGACATGATAATTATAACCAATCCAAGAATGAATAAATTTTTCATAAGGGTAAAATTACTAAAATCAAGCAAGTTGTAAGAATCTTAATACTAATGTCTTACTTCTAGCTACTCATAATCACCAATATCTAAAAATCGTGTAGATAATCTTATACCCAGCTCCAAATACTCCCTTCACCGTTCCGCTGACTTTGGATACTCCTATTCGCTTGCGATAGTTTACAGGCACTTCCGTATATCTAAGTCCAGCTTTATGAGCTTTGATCTGCATCTCTATAGTCCAGCCAAAGTTCTGATCGATCATATTCAATTCAAGCAACTTCGACCAAACAATCGCACGAAAAGGGCCTAAATCTGAGAATTTGGCACCTTGCATATACTTCATCATCGTCGTAGCCAACCAATTCCCGAACACCTGAGGTAGCGTCATGGAGCCAGCTTCTCTTTCTCCCAAAGCTCTTGATCCAATTACCATATCAGATCTTCCATCCAAAATCGGCTGAATCAAATCCAGTAAATCTTCTGGGTAATCACTATAATCTCCATCCAAAAAAACCACAATATCAGGCTGAACTTGCTGATTTTTGATCCAATCCATGGCTGTCAAGCAGGCTTTTCCGTAGCCTTTCTGTGGTTCAAAAACAACTTTTGCACCAGCTGCTTCTGCTACAATTCCAGTGTTGTCTGTGGAGTTGTTATTCGCAATTACAATATTTCTGACAAGTGACGGAACGTCTCCAATTACCTTTGGAATGGATTTTTCCTCATTGTAAGCGGGAATGATTACATCGACGATGGGTGGAGTATGCATGGAGTTACTTACCTAAACTGTAGGCTTTGAATGAGGAAAAGAATACTAGGCCGTAGCCGACAGCTAGCATCAGGTGAAAAGGCAGCATCTCAAATGTGCCCCAATAAATATGAAGACCCACCATGCCTGAAAAAACCAGCATCAAGACTCCTTCCATCCAAGTGGTTGCAGGGATTTTAAACTTGATATAAGAATTGGTTTTCAATCCTACACCACCTTCAAGGTTAAACTTTGGTGTTCGTATAAACGGAGATTTTTTTCCCGAAAGACCTTCCCAAACTGCCTGTGCATTATGCAAAGCCAATCCCATAGATACCGAAAGGAATAAAGGCAACATGTAGAGTGCCTGAAGCAAACTCCTCCAAACATTTCGCTTTTCGTAGAAATAGGAAACCAAATAAACCCCTGCAATGATCACAAAGCCAATCATGAAAAGACCCGCGACCCTAAATAAATTCGCTGAAATCATCCCTTCTATTCCAGCCCACCATACTCCTATGCTACTTAAACTGACTAATAGAACAGCGATAAAAATACTACTATTGAATAGATGTGCCATTGCGTGGATTTTAGTGGAAATTGGAAAATCTTCACTTAATACTGCCATGGCATGTTTGCTAGCACATTCAGCACCGCCTTTGGTCCATCGAAATTGCTGAGACTTCACAGCTGACATGATCGGTGGAAGCTCTGCAGGAGATTTAATTTCTGGTCGGTAGATAAACTCCCATCCTTTACGCTGAGCTCGATAACTCAAGTCCAAATCCTCTGTCAAGGTATCATCCTGCCAGTCTCCAGCATCGATAATGCATGATTTCCTCCATATTCCGCCCGTTCCATTAAAATTGATAAATGCATGCTGACTATTTCTACCAATCTGCTCAATTAGAAAATGAGCATCTAATGCGAAAGCCTGCAAACGAGTCAGAAGAGAATAATTCTTATTCAAATGAGTCCAACGCGTTTGAACCATCCCGACTTTCTCCGAAGAGAAATAAGGAAGTGTTTTAAGCAAAAAATCAGGATCAGGGACAAAATCCGCATCGAAAATTGCAATAAACTCACCAGAAGCTTTCACCAAACCTTCTTTCAGAGCTCCCGCTTTAAATCCTGACCGTACAATACGATGAATGTATTGGAAGTTAACTTCAGGGAATTCCGCTATTTTTTTCTGAATCAATTCAGCGGTCTGATCAGTACTATCATCCAAGACTTGTATTTCCAATAAATGCGAAGGGTAATTCATTTTGGCTACTGACGAAAGTAAACGTTCCACCACATACAACTCATTATAGACAGGAAGCTGAACAGTAACTTTTGGCCACACCTCAGGAGTAGCATGAGGCACTAGATTGAGCGACTTTTTGGCACGAAGAAACCTCAAAAGCAAATGCCCTTGAGCGAGGCTGTATATGAAAATAAACAGCATTCCCAGGGCATAAATCCCAATCAAAATATATAAGAGAATCATTTAAGCATTTATCTTGATGGAATCATTTCCAATAATAATTGGCATTTCGTTGATTCGATTTTCAGTTGACCCATTTTCTAATTTCAGTACTCCTCGAGGGCACACAGATGAGCAAACTCCGCACCCTACACAGCTGGATCGAACAATTTCCTGTCCTCGTTGCGCATACCAACGAACGTCGATTCCCATTTCACAATGAGTTGAACAGTTGCCGCAAGAGATACACTGACCGCCGTTGGTGGTGATCCTGAATCTGGATTTGAATCGCTGAACTAAGCCTAAATAAGCAGCCAAAGGACAACCAAATCTACACCAAACACGGTTGCCCATGAACGGATAAAATCCTGTTCCGATCACGCCTGCGAATACCGAACCAATCGCAAAACCATAAATTGAATGCAATTGGTTCGTGACATTCCCCAAAAGTGCAAAACCAGAAAAGTAATTGACAATGGTCAAAGCTGTCATCACCACCGCCAAAACCAGGACGCTATGAATTATCACTCGCTCATATTTCCAAGCCTTAACTGACTTATCAGAAAGCTGCCGATAAGGATCTCCCAAAGTCTCTGCTAAACCACCACAGCCGCATACCCACGAACAATACCACCTTTTTCCAAAGAAATAAGTGAAAGCAGGAACTCCAATCACTATAAGTAAAATCCCCCAAATCAACATAAACATCCCTACTCCACCCGAACTCAAAAAGGTATCGATTTGATAATCATAGAAGAAATCGTAATCAAGTGGCCAGATGTTTTTGAAATCAAAATAAGGCTGATTAAGCAAAACCAAAATTTCTGGAATCAGGAATGCAAAAGCCGTCTGGAAAAACATCACCGACGCTGTGCGAAGTTGTTGATATTTATTTCCTCTATATTTTCTAAACATCCGCACGCCCATCACTGTGATTGCAAGTGTGTAAAGCGTACCGTAGAGAAACCACTGACTAGCTGGATTACCACTCAGAAGCATACTGAGCGGCGTTACCATCCATATTTGATTGACGATATAGGCTGGAAACCAATACAAAATAATGTAGAAAAGAATTAAATATGCTCCTGTAATCATTCCCATCCAGCCACGGTTTTTCATAGCAGAATGAAAAATCCCGTTGTTTTTTATTCCTTCTGGTTCGCCTCGATACTTTGGAAGATTGTACATCAATCCTCCCAAGACTGCCAAACCTATGGAGAGGCCAAAGAATAGCCATGGACTATCCCGGACTGGACTATTGAGAGAACTTTGCGCGAGCGAAAGACTATAATCATCCCAGATCACATCATCCCACTTGGATTCTGCTTTTAGATGTTCATTATATTCATTAAAATATTCTTTGTACGTAGAAAGAAAAGAGAAATTGGAAGAGTAAGTTTCACCATACATAGGCTCGAGAATATTAACCATTTTCTCTTGATGAATATCCTTTGTACTGGACAAAACCACTTCTTTTGTAAGTGTATAATTGCCTAAAAAAGGCATTACTGTAAAAACAGCCAAGCCTACCAAAAAGAGCAAAATACCTATACTTTGAATAATTTTCATGTGATTATAATTTAATTTTTATAGGACACATTGCCTGTCCCGAACTCGTTTCGGGGGAATCTCACATGGTTATTAATCATTCCTTTATTTGACATTATTATCATGTTCGATTTCATACGCTTGCTCCGAAAAGTTTCTGGATAAATGTTTTCTTAGAAATGGTAACATCTCCACCGAATTGAGCTTTAAAAGCCTTTTGAATTTCTATGTAATAAGGCGCGAAAAACTCGGGGTCAAAATTTGCCTTATCAAGTTTGGAAACTACTTTCTCTCCAGCCCACTTCTCTCGGATCGCCTGATCGAAAAACTCATGCCTCAGACGAAACCCAAAATTGTTTACTCCCAAAATTCTTCCTTCCAAATCCATTAACATTCGGAAAGAAATTTTCCCTCCGAAGTGTTCCCAATAGAAAGACTTTATTTGGTCAGCATCCCATTTCGCTGGGACCGTTCCGTAAGTTTGATATTCTATATCAAGGAATTTGGCAGAATTAAACCAAATCCCAGGTTTGTAACTAAGTTCTTTACCCGCGAGGATATATCCTAAAGTTTCTCCATGCATCCTTCCAGTGTACCAAACTTGCTCTACAGGTCTTCGATCTGCAGCTGGAGCTTCATGAAACTCAGCACAATCGCCGATAGCATACACATGTGGGATATTCGTCTGGAAGCCGAAATCAACTTTCACGCCTCGCTTAACTTCCAATTCAGTATTTCGGAGAAAATCAATGCTTGGAGTAACCCCTGCCGTCAACCCTACAAATTGACAGGTGATTTCCTCTCCAGACATTGTCTTGATTGCTTTTACCTTGCCTCTTGAATCGGAGATTATCTCTTTCAATTCTTCATTTAGTCTCAAATCAATGTGATGCTCTCTCATGTGACGACTGACTAATTCGGATTCTTCCTTCGGCAAAATATTATTCCAAAAGCTTTCTTCACGAACAAGAAAGGTCACTGGGATTTTCTTGTATGCTAGCATTTCAGCCATCTCAATTCCAATCAAACCTCCACCTACGATCACAGCGCGCTGTACTCTAGATTTGGTGTTTTCTTCCATCAGCTCCAAGTCTTGCTTGGAATACAAGCCTTGAACTCCTTGCAGATCTTCTCCTGGCCAGCCAAACTTATTCGGTTTTGAACCTGTCGCAATGACCAATTCATCATAAGGCATGCTTTCTCCAATTTGGAAAGAGAGGTTCTTCCCAGTAAAATCAATTGATTTGACCCAGGCCTCTTTGAGTTCTATTTTATTTTTCTCCCAAAACCAATTCTCATATGGCTGTGTATGCTCAAATTTCATATGTCCCATAAACACATACATCAGGGCTGTTCTGGAGAAAAAGTATTTTGACTCACCAGAAATCACAGTAATTCTAACCGACCCATCGAGTTTTCGAAGCTGACGTGCACAAGTTATTCCTGCTATTCCGTTGCCGATGACGACTACATGGCGGTTTGAACTCATTGGGGTGGGTTAAATAAGACAGAAATTGAAATTTACCTAAAACTCAGTTCTATTCGTTCAAATTCCAATCATAATCCAAGTAAGAAATTTTAGCATTTGGCTTGATTTTGACTTTGCTGTATTTATTCAAAAATTCAGTCAAGCTACCTTTTTTAGTGAAATCTCCTTTGAACCAAGAAAATATTGAAGAGATCTGAATAGCATCAGGGGTAATTTTATTTCTTGACGAATTGATAAAGTTTTTAGCAACTTTATCCAATTGTTCATCAATTGTCTTCGCTTCGAAAGCTTCATTTAGCAATGGTGGACAAGAAATTGAAGCACAGTTAACCGCAAAGTGGATTCTAGGTTCTTCGAATTCTTTTCTCAAAATCGAATGTTCAATTTCATCCAAGCTTGACTCTTGGCCGGCAATCTTGAAGAATTTATAATGCCACACATCCTTGATCATAGGAATTTTCAATTTTGGCCCGAGATCTTTGATACTTTTAACAGGATAATTATCAGTAATCAGTTTTACCGTAAAGGCATTATAGGCATTAATCCAATAAGCTAGCTGCTCATCCTTAGACCAAGTTTTGCGATCTGGAGCGTTCTCACTGATGCTTTTCAGGTAGGTTTCAAGCTTTGCTTTGTCTTTTATAAAGCCTTTGTAATTGACTTTCCCATCAGCGCTCACGTTAGCTTTGAGCAACTCATTCCAAGCTTTATGACTTGGCGGAGAAGTATCTGCCATTCCTGGCACTGAACTTCTACAACTTAAAAATGTGACACTTAGGAAAACGAGTAAGTACAGTTTTATATTTTTCATGAGGTATATTTAGGATTGATTTACGATCCTATCCAAAATAAGGATGTATAGAATCAAGAATTGGTCGGAAAGAAGACCAAAAGATATTATTAATAAACTTTTTCCCCTTTGGTCAACCAAATACCCCAAGACTTAGTGTAGGTATGAACTTTCTTGGTAGGTGAATCACCTTGAAAAATTGGCTTTTCCTTATTTGACCATTCGATCAAGCCGCCATATAAGTTATAAACTTGGGTGAATCCTGCTTCTATAAGTTTTTTACCGATATTCTGAGATCTCGCGCCTACTGTGCAATACACCAAAACAGGTTTGTTTTTATCTAAAGCTTCAACATTTTCTAGATTAAAAGTATCGTAACCGACCCATTCAGCGCCTTTCAGGTGACTAACATCAAACTCGACTTTCTCACGGGTGTCCAATACCTGATACTTGCTTAAATCAGACAATTGATCTGGTTTCAAAACTGGAAAATCAGAATCGTAAAGTGTGGAAAGTAACGCCTTATAGGCAATTGATTGAGCAGTTAGACTGGAAGAAACATGGAAAAACACTAGCAAAATCGCTACTGAGAAAAAATTTTTGGCATATAATAACTTCATATCCTTTCAACTCAAATAATGATCAGGATGTTCAAGTTAAGCGTAGAAATCGGATAGCTTCACCAATCCATCTCTATTCAAAACCACTATTTTCTTACCTTTTAAGTCAATTAATTTATCCTTTTTGAATTCCGAGAGGAGACGAATTACAGATTCTGTTGCCGTGCCGATCAAACTTGCAATTTCCTCACGACTAAGCACCAAATCAATCTGCTGATGCCCTCCGCCGTCTAATCCATAGGTATTGGCAAGTTGTAAAAGAAGTAAAGCCAATCGTTCACGAATACTTTTTTGCGAAGCATCCACCAACTTTTCTTCCATCACACCGATTTCATGACTAAGTGCTTTAGTTAGTTTTCTAAAAAAGGGACCGCTACTTACTAATGTTTTAATAAATGATTCCTTAGGAATAAAACAGATTTTAGCGTCTTCGATCACCATGGCAGAATTGGTGTAATTCTCCTCTCCTAGCAATGCTGAATAGCCTAAAAGCCCACCTTCATTGGCTAGATTGATGATTTGCTCCTTACCGTTTGATGCAGTTTTAAATACTTTTACTACCCCAGAATTCAAACAAAAAACTCCCAGTGGCTTTGCTCCTTCATAATAAAGAATCTGCCCCTTCCGATGGGAAATCATGTTCTTATTATCCGAAATATTGCATGCTTGGTCTTCCGTAAGTTCAGAAAACATAGAGAATTTACGACTAGCACAAAGATCACAGGGGTGGATGGATGATGATTTTGACATATTTAATAAGGTTGAATTCAAATGGCTCTTAACCTGTAAATTCACAACATACGAATTAAACTGGCGGTAATGGGAAATTATTCTCTTGAGTAAACTTCTCAGTTGGCACATCGTAGCTCAAACATATATGCTGTAAACCATTGCTAATGATCAGAAAAGGCGTTTTCAATTCCTTGTGATACATGCACGCCTGTTCAATCGTTTTTTGAGTAAGCTTCACTTTAGGCGCTTTACATTCGATCAACAAGTAAGGATTCCCACTTTTATTCCAGACCACCAAATCAGTTCGCTTGAGTAATTTGTTATACATCAACCCTTTTTCCATAGCTAAAAGTCCTTTTGAGTATTTAAGCCGAGTGACCAAGAAATTGATCCAATGCTGCCGAACCCATTCTTCAGGTGTCAAGACCAGTTGTTTTTTGCGAAGTGCATCGAAAATCCAGAACTTGCCTTCCTTCTCTAAGAGCTGTGGTTCGAAATGAGGAAGATTTAAGTGAGGTAATTGGATTTGTTCCATCTTTGAATCCATGGTTCAAAGATGCGGAAAATAGCTCGTTTTGGAAAAGTGAATCGTCTCCCTATTGAAAATCAAGGTAGGGTGATATTTTGTCTATCCACTCTTGCTTAAATATCCTGATTTTCAAAAAATCATCTGGTGACTGGAATATTCCATGCTGCTTTCTATACGCAATTAAAACTTTTGCTTCTGCATAACTACAATATGGATGCTTGGCCAATTCTTCCAATTCAACTTGATTGATTTTTACCTTTTTGAAAATAGCAGGGGTAAAATCGAAATACTCCCATATTGCATCGATCGTTTCCGGTTTCAAACCATAGACCTCTGTAAGTTGATTTTTGCTATGAAGGCCACCAATAGATTCTCTAAACTTCACGACTCTACTAGCTGTACTTTGACCTATTCCTGGCACTATTTGTAAGACGATGGAATCTGCTTCTGCAAATGGAATTCGATTTAGGCTTTCTAACTGCTTGGAACTTGACTTTCTAACAACAGTATCTTGAGGATTAAAAACTGGAAAAGGAGAATTGACTATTAGAATTCCTGAAGCTTGAAGGCTGTCTAAAGTTGCTTCGTATTGAATGTGAAAATTCTGTGCATTCACTCTTCTTATCTGTTTAAATACACCAATAGAAATAAGCAGAGCTATCAGTACAGGTATAAGCAACACGAATCCTTTTGATTCCTTCCGTGAGAATCCCAAATAAACTTTCAGCCAATAAAAAAATCTAGCTTTCATAGGACCTTAAAAAAGATGATAGATTCTACCAATATGGTATAAGTTAATAGTATTAGATTAATAAATCAATAGTCACTAAATTGCATGATTAACACGAACGGTTGTTTAGATACATTCCAAATTAAAACATACCTTGGTGAAATAGACACTTCCTTGTCTTTGTCTGTTAAATTTGCAGTCCAAGCCTCTATACGATGCCAGTTAAATTCCGAGCACTCAGTTTATCACATAAAAATGCACCTGTTCAAATCCGGGAAATCATTTCTCTGGATGAGCAAGCTGTACATGGAATTTTGCTGAAAATAAAGGACTTTTTTAGCTTGACTGATACTCTGATACTTTCAACCTGCAACAGGACTGAAGTTTATTATGCTCACGGTAAAGATATTAGTACCGAGATAATTAAGTTAATTGGTCTTGAAAAAGGCTTGACTGACATTGTCAATTACCTAGAGTACTTTGAGATTTTCAACGAGGATAGATCAGCCATCAGGCATTTATTTAGAGTCTCAATGGGACTCGAAGCTCAGGTAGTGGGAGATATTCAAATTTCAAATCAGATAAAAAGAGCCTATCAGACTTCTGCTGATCTGAATATGACTGGTCCATTCCTGCATCGCTTGATGCACACCGTTTTTTTTACCAACAAGCGAATCGTACAAGAAACAGCCTTTAGAGATGGAGCGGCATCTTTGTCATATGCAGCAATTGAATTAATTGAAAGTCTGACATCTAATACCTATGAGCCTAGAATTTTGCTTATTGGAGTTGGAGAAATAGGTGAAGATGTGGCCAAAAATATGGTACACCTCCCTACTGCAAAAGTCAAAATCACAAATCGAACTCAATCAAAAGCAGAACCTATTGCAGCCGTTATGGGCTTCGAGGTGATCCCTTTTGAAAATTGCTTTGAAGCGATGGAAGAAGCAGATGTAATTGTTTGTTCCATTCAGCGCTCTGAGCCGTTTATTACTAAGGAATTGGTCAAAAAATTCCAGATCAACAGTTATAAATTGCTTGTAGATCTGTCAGTTCCGAGAAGTATTGAAACCTCTGTAGAAGATGTGCCCGGCGTGGTACTTTATAATGTAGATAACATTCGAAGCAAAGCTTCAGAAACCTTAGAGAAGCGGCTCGCGTCTGTTCCTAGGGTGGAAGAAATAATAGAAGAAAGTATCAGTGAATTTTTCGATTGGAAAAAGGAAATGATTGCTTCACCGACTATCAATAAGCTCAAGCAATCCTTAGAACAAATCCGTCAGCAGGAAATGGCAAGATTCGCTAAAAATGCTGACACAAAGGAATATGCGGTGATGGACAAAATTACCAAAAGCATGATGCAGAAAGTACTTAAAGTACCGGTAGTCCAACTTCGAGCTGCTTGCCAGCGAGATCAAGCAGAGGAAATGATTCAAATAATTTCAGAACTGTTTGATCTAGAAAAAGTAAAAGCAGAATAGGTAGCACTTTTACACTACTAAAAATGACCAAAGGATTGATTCAAACCTTTGGTCATTTTATCTTTAGCACCATTCAGTATAATCAACATTTAGATGTATAAAAACTTTACGCTACTCGTAGGCCTAATTTCCAGTCTTCTGATCCCTGAGGTTGCGTATTCGCAATCATGGGAAGTTTATGACACCAAGCTTCAGCTTCAGTCTCGATTGATCTATGATGATGTGGACATTCTCAGTGAGACTGTGAGAATAGGTAAAACAGGAACTCAACTCTCCTTATTAACCAATGATTTAAATCCGGCTGTTCAACTAGTCGGGACAGAAATATACCAATATTTTGCGCCATGGATTCTTGTAAAAGGCCCTACAGGAATCGGTGCGTTTCACGAATACGGCCAACAGGTTTTGCCATTGGAATACGAGAAAATAGACACCTATTTCAACATGCTTTTGGCAAGCAAAGGAAAAGAATATTGGCTCTTTGAGCGAGGAAAAAACAAAACAACTTATTTGGGAGAGCTTGAAGAAGCAAAGATTACAAATACAGGTTTACTCATTATCCGAAGAGGAAATGAGTATTCTTTGCCATTATCTTTCAATCCTGACAAAATCTTCGATTTTCTTTCAGATAATGAAGGTGAATTTGTTTTGGCAAAGGAGGCAAGTGGTTTTGGTTTGATAAACCGTGAAGGGGACTATGTGCTAGATCCTATCATCGAGGCACTACAGCATACTCACGGAAACTTCTATTATGGATTCAACCAAGAACAATATGTGTTGATTGAAGGAAATGACATCAAATCAAATATCCGCTATAATTCTTTTCATAAGATCACTTTTGAAAATGACATCATGCTGGAATATATCCATGGTAAACTCCGGCGTGTAATGGAAGATGATGGAATTTTGCTGGATGATGTGGGAATTACTTCTGTCAATAAAATCGGGAAGGATTTATACAACGTCCATTACCGTGATGCTAAAATTGGTCTGTTGGGAAAAAAAGGATGGCTAGTGAAACCAATGCTTGAGGTTGAAGAAATCAAGTTTGGAAATGAGGCGCTTTTTCCAGCCAAGTCAAAAGGTAATTTTGGCTTTGTGAATTCAGCTGGAACCTGGATAATAAAACCTCAATATGCCGAAACAACATTATTCTCTGAAAAAATAGCAGCATACAGAACCAGTCAAAATTGGGGTTTAATAAGCACATCTGGAGAAGCAATCGGGACTGCCAGCTGGGACGAAATCAAACCTTTTGATAAAGGAATTGCGATCGCTAGAAGCTCTGGAAAGTTCTATTTATTAAACAAAGCTGGAAGTTCTATAAACACAGAAGGATTTGACAATGTCTTCAGAACAACTGACGGATATTTCATGATCGAGAAATCAGGCAAAACCGGTCTTCTTAATAGTGAGGGTAGTGAAGTTATCCCTGCAGTATTTGAAAAGCTTCGTAGAGAAAGAAAGGATTTTATTATCGCTCAAAAAGATGGCCTTACTGGTGTGATTACCGAATCAGGGGAAGTCGTTATTCCTTTGGCTTATGAAAAAATATTAGTTGATTGGGAAAATAATCTGATTTTTACAAAAACTAACTATGTCCCTACTGTAATACAAGTAGTAGAGGAATCGGGAAAGAAAAACAAAAAAGGGGCCTAAGCCCCTTCTTTATTTTATTTTTTCTCGTTTTTGCCTTTCGAAGAATCCTTAGATTCGTCTGAACCGGCAATTGATTCTCGCATAGCCGTATCAGATTGGATGTTTTCCATTCTATAGTAATCCATAATACCTAGTTTACCGCTTCTAAATGCTTCTGCTATAGCTTTTGGAATCTCTGCTTCAGCTTCGATAACTTTAGCTCTCATCTCTACATTTTTAGCTTTCATCTCTTGCTCTAGCGCTACTGCCATCGCACGTCTTTCTTCTGCTCTTGCTTCGGCAACTTTCAAATCTGCAGAAGCCTGATCGATTTGCAATTTCGCTCCGATGTTTGTTCCTACATCGATATCTGCGATATCAATCGAAAGAATTTCAAAGGCAGTTCCTGCATCTAAGCCTCTTTGAAGTACGAGTTTTGAAATCTTGTCAGGATTCTCCAACACACTCTTATGTGTAGCTGCAGAGCCTATAGATGTCACAATCCCCTCACCTACTCTAGCCAAAATAGTTTCTTCACCAGCACCACCGACTAGCTGTGCGATATTTGCACGGACAGTCACTCTAGCTTTTGCGATCAACTGAATGCCATCCGCAGCTACAGCTGCTACATTTGGAGTGTTGATTACTTTTGGATTCACAGAAATCTGAACTGCTTCAAACACATCTCTACCTGCCAAATCAATAGCAGTAGCCTGTTTGAATGTCAAATTTATATTGGCTTTATCAGCTGAAATTAAGGCTCGAATCACATTTGGAATATTCCCACCAGCCATATAGTGAGTCTCTAGATCATTAGTAGTCATCTCAAGTCCAGCTTTGGTAGCCGTGATTAACGAATTCACTATAATACTTGGCGGTACTTTTCTGATTCTCATTCCAATGAGTTCACCTATACCAACTTTCACATTTGAAAATTGAGCAGTGATCCAGAGATTAACCGGAACAAAGTACAAGAAGATGAAAAGAAGGACAATTCCTGCGACTGCGGCCACTAGGATGAACATTGAACTGTTCGGATCTAAATTCTCCATATTATTTAACTAAAATTTTATTGTTTTCAATTTTGATAATGGTAACCTCAGTTTCTACGGAAATAAATCCATTTTCAGATTTCACCTCATAGACTTTATCGTCAAAGCTAGCTTTTCCAATTGGTTTGAGATCCGAAATAGTTTTACCTGACATCCCTAATTGCAAGCCATCAGTGCGACCATCAAAGGTTCCTCCTTGCATAGAAGACTTAAGTGAAAAACGATTCCAAACCCCTGAGCTGAATCCATACACAATAGCCGCCAGATTTAGAATGACCGCTACAGATGTAACCCACCATGCAGTCTCAGCATCAAAGCTTAGGAACGCATAGGCAACTCCAGCTAAGCTGACAGCAAGTCCAAAGATACCAACAACTGTAGTCCCAGGCACAAAAAGCACTTCGGCAAGCAACAGGATTAGACCTATAATTAGTAGGCTGGATAGTACTAGGATAGTCATTGACTTTTTAGAAAATGTATAAGAGCCTAAAATACATTTTTCCTAGTTATCTCTCGCCACATACGTATAAAAAAAAGCCCGGATATTTCCGGGCCAACTGATTAATAAGCTTTTGCAAATAGAACTCTACCGGTAGATGGCTTGCCAGAGTAAACACAAATTCCATCTTCTTCTCTTCTATCTAAAGGAATACATCTGATTGTAGCTTTAGTAAGATCTTTTATCTTTTCTTCAGTCTCTGAAGTACCGTCCCAATGGGCTGATAAGAAACCTGTTTTTCCCTCCAAGACTTCTTTAAACTCCTCCCAAGAATTCACTTCAGTGGTTTTCTCAGCTCTGAAATTTAATGCCTTAGAATAAATACTAGTTTGAATATCTTCTAACATGCCTGTTATTTTCTCGGAGATCGGCTGAGAAGCCAACTCAAACTGCTCCTTGGTTAAGGTATCTCTTCTGGCAATTTCAATAGTTCCATTTTCTAAATCTCGTGGACCAATAGCAATTCTTAGTGGAACACCCTTCAGCTCGTGTTCAGCAAATTTCCATCCTGGCTTGTAGGTATCACGGTTGTCATATTTCACTGACACCCCAACTTTACGAAGTTCAGCCATAATGCCATTGACTTTTTCGGTGATAGCTTCCAGTTCCTCATCTTTTCTGTAAATAGGAATTATCACAACTTGAATTGGAGCCAATTTCGGAGGCAAAACCAATCCATTATCATCTGAATGAGCCATAATCAATGCACCCATCAAACGTGTACTTACACCCCAAGAAGTACCCCAAACGTATTCAAGTCCTCCTTCTTTGGTAGCAAATTTCACATCAAATGCTTTCGCGAAATTTTGACCCAAAAAGTGAGAAGTACCAGCTTGTAGTGCCTTCCCATCCTGCATCAAAGCTTCTATACACAAGGTATCTTCAGCACCTGCAAAACGCTCACTTTCTGTTTTTCTACCTCTTATTACTGGCAATGCCATGAAGTTTTCAGCAAAATCAGCGTAAACATTCATCATCTGCAAGGCTTCAGCTTCGGCTTCTTTTTTAGTAGCGTGAGCAGTATGTCCTTCTTGCCAAAGAAATTCTGTGGTTCGAAGAAACAATCTCGTCCTCATTTCCCAACGGACAACATTTGCCCACTGATTCACTAAAAGTGGAAGATCTCTATAGGACTGAACCCAATTTTTATAAGTACTCCATATTACCGTCTCAGAGGTAGGACGTACGATTAACTCCTCCTCCAATTTTGCGTCTGGATCTACAATTACACCACTTCCATCTTCAGCATTTTTGAGTCGGTAATGGGTTACCACAGCACATTCCTTAGCAAAACCTTCCACATGTTTAGCTTCTTTGCTTAAGAAGGATTTAGGAATAAAAAGTGGGAAATAAGCATTAGAGTGTCCTGTTTCCTTAAACATCCGATCAAGTTCTGCTTGCATTTTCTCCCAAATGGAATATCCATATGGCTTGATGACCATGCATCCTCTAACAGCTGAATTTTCTGCCAAATCGGCTTTCTTCACTAATTCGTTGTACCATAGCGAATAATCCTCGCTTCTAGTAGGTAGTCCTTTACTCATTGTGGTTGGTTGTGATACAGATTACGGTTATTTTTGCTAACTTATGCGTGGCAAATATAAACCAAAAAGTATAACCCTTCACCCTTGCTCTCGTATAAGAAAGTAACATTTAAACTTCTACTATGAAGAATTCTGCAATAATTACATCATCATTTATCCTTGGATCGCTGATATTAGTTTCGTGTAACACGAACAAATTAGCAACTATGGACACCAATGATAATTTGTATTTCATGTCCTCTGATGCTAAGGTAGCAACAGAGTATGCTGTACAAAATAATAATCGGGAGCAATTCCAGACCATTTCATCAGCTACAGAAACTATTCCGCAGGAAAGCTTTAGTTCAAGAAATGTCAATCCAGATTATATCGCTAGATATCAAGCGGAAGAAAACACTTCACAAGAAGAAATCGTCTATTTTGACGAGGCTGGGGAAGATGGAAGTAATCCAGATATCAATGCATACGATAACTATAGAGTAGGCAATTCAGGCACTAATTCCAACTTCAATTCTTCCATGGCTTTCGGCATGGGAATGATGTACGGAATGAATTCATTTGGAATGAGTCCGTTTGGAATGGGTAGTTTTTACGACCCGTTTTGGGGTGGCGGATATGGCTTTAGACCAGGTTTCAGTATGAACATCGGTTTCGGATTTGGTAGCCCTTTCTACAGACCAATGTATGGATATGGAAATTTTTATGATCCATTCAGACCTGTATATGGCTACGGCGGCGGATATGGCCTTGGATATCCAGGCTATGGTTACAACCCAATGTACGCAAGCAATCCGGTTTATATCCTGCCAGGTGGTGAATATGGAGATCGCAGAGTAGTAACTGGAGCTAGACCTACAAGAGGTTCATCTCTTGCTGCTTCATCTAGAGGTGTAAATGTTTCAAATGCAGCACTTCAACCTAGTACTGCAAGAGCTAATGCAAGAAGAGACGTTTTGAATAATAGTAGTAGTGCTACCTCTAGAAGAGTGGTTTCCAATTCTGACAATTCAAGAGTTTCTGCAAGAGACTTCAGCTCATCTCAAAATGATTATTATAATACTACCTCAAGAACTGTTGGTACTAGAAATGTAAGTTCACCTGCAATGGATAGATCTTCTTCTACCAGAAGCGCAATGCCATCTGCTAGACCAAACGTAGGCACATCAACCAATTCTAGAAGTATCGATGCAGGAAGAGGTGGTAATGTTAGAAGTTCTTATCCTACCAATAGCAGAACATCTAGTCCCTCTTATAATAGAAGTAATGTTCCAAGTAGAACAACCTCCCCTACTTACAATAGAGGTGACGTGAATACAAATACAAGAACAGTTTCACCAACTAGAACAACAACACCTACTCGAAACGACACACCTACTTACAGCACTCCAAGTAGAAGCTCAGGTAACACAGGTACTTCAGGAGGATCGACTAGAACAACTACTACCACTCCTACAAGAGGAGTAAGAGGTAATTAATCAATGATTTCATTATCAACAAATAAGGCAGTGAGTTCACTGCCTTATTTGTTGATACCTATTCTTGCGTAAAGATTGATTCTTAAATAATTTGAGAATTTTCTAGCAAGAATATGGACTTAAAGAAACATTTTCATCAACTCACTACGTTTATTTACTATATCCAAATACAATCTAAATGAGAATATCCATTCTGGTTTTATCCCTTTGTCTACTATCTACGTCTACACTAATGGCCCAAAGTGGCTACTATGAAGATGCTTATCGCTTCAGTCAAGTAAAACCTGCAGGTTCTGCCCGAATAATAGGGGTAGGTGGCACGCAATGGTCGTTAGGTGGTGATGTTTCTAATATAGCAGGCAATCCAGCAGGTTTAGGTTTCTTCAGATCTTCAGAGGCGAGCGCTACACTTGGGTATACGGATTGGGGAGTAGAGACAAATTATATGGGGCAGAGTAAAAGCTATAATACTACAAATTTCTCTTTGCCAAACATTAGTATTGTAATGGCACGCCCTAAAGGTGAATTAGATAGAGGATCTTTTAAAGGAGGTGCTTTTGGTGTCAGTATTCAGAGGATAGCTAATTTTAATAGTGAATATGGCTTTTATTCGGACCAGCCAGGAGAAACCTCCATCATAGATTTTTACTTACAGGATGCAAATGGATTCTCTGAAAATCAAGTTGCTAGTTTTGGCATAACTGGTATGGCATATAACACCTACCAAATTAATCCAAGATTGGATAGTGATGGAAATGCTATTATAGGTGAGTATCTACCTATTAATGGCTTCATCGCACCTTTCCAAGATGAAAACATTATTCAAGAAGGAAGTTCAAGTCAAATCACTTTTGCGTATGGAGCTAATTTCAAATATAAACTTTTCATCGGTGGCTCAATTGGGATTCGATCACTGAATTTTAATTCTAGAAAAATTTACAATGAGGAATTCTCTGAAGGTCCACTTATTAACACAAATCTTCAAGAAAATTTATTCATCAATGGAGGTGGTATAAATCTTAATCTTGGCTTAATCTATAAGCCTATAGACTACCTTAACCTAGGATTTACTTTGCAAACTCCAACTTGGCATGTATTAAATGAAGAGTACAGTTCAAGTATGGTTGCTAATTACGATAATTTCGATTACAAACCAGAAGACATAATATTAGGGAAAGTAGAAGATTTTTCAGACATTATAATAAGCTCGTACAATTTGAATACTCCACTTAAAATTGGTGGTGGAGCCACCGTATTTTTGGGGAAAAACGGTTTCCTTTCAGCTGATGTGGACTGGGTAGATTACAGTGCCGCAAGGATTAACTCAAATGATTTTGATGAAGGACCTGACAATTTGGAAATCAAAAAAGTATATGGCAGCACTATAAACTTTCGATTTGGCGCAGAATATAAATTTAGCAATTTCAGATTCAGAGGTGGATATGGTTACTATGGAGATCCAGTTTTAGGTTCTGACTATGACAGAAGTACCCAGCAAATCAGTGGAGGATTAGGTGTGAAAATAAAAAAGCTCTCAGTTGATTTTGCTTTAGTAAACTCAAAGTTTAATACCCTTTACAGCAGCTACCAAGTTTTGGATACACAGGGAAACAATACCGGTCCGTTGACTGAAATTAAAAACAATCAGTTAAATGGAGTGCTTACTCTTGGACTTAGTTTTTGATCAAGCGAATCAACTCAGAAACTAATAACTCAGCGGAGAAGTCTTCTCCGCTGAGTTTTATTTTTGCTTGCCTATAAAAGTAATCTCTCAAAACCAGCAAACTTTTTAATTTTAGTGTAATCTCTCCCTGGTCAAGTCCTGAAAACATTGGTCTATTGTGAGCTTTGGACAAACCTAACCTGACAGAGATCTCTTCTAGCGGAACATCCAAATACACTGACACCGCTTTTTCATTGATTAAATCCATGTTATCGTTAAAGCATGGACAGCCTCCGCCAGAAGCTAGCACATATGAACCTTCTCGATTTAAAAACGACTTGAGTTCGTCAGTTTCCCAATCTCTGAATTTCCCTTCTCCATGTTGGGAGAATATATCAGTTATCTTCATCGCAAACCGATTTTCTATCAGGTGGTCTAAATCATAATAAGGGAATTTGAGAACAGCCGCCAACTGTCTCCCAAAAGTGCTTTTACCAGAACCAGGCAAACCTACTAAGACAATTTTCAATTCCTTACCCATACCCTATTTCATGAAGAGGTCTAGTATAGCCCCTGCTTCGGGGGTATTATTGTGATGATACTTTGCTAAAATTTCTCCCTCCTTTAAAACCAGTATTCCGGGATTTGCACGAATAATCGTTTTCACTACAGTCGCATCCGCTTGAAGTGTTAGCACATCCCATCCTCTGGCGGTGACGAAATTATCAATCTCTTCCTGCGAAGCTGCTGCTACGAAAACAGGCTGAACAGGTGATCCTGTAAGCGACTTAACCAGTTGGTCAATGTGATCAAGATTTGATTTGTTGATTTTCACTATGCTATTTACCAAGATTAGTACTTTATTCCCGGTGAAAATTTCCTCAGAAAAATCCCCATCCTCATTCCAGACGGCGAAATCAGAAATCTTTGGCAGAGCATCAGGGTTTAACAATTTCATTTCGACAAACTCTAAACTCTCATCTGATGGGTACTGATCATAGGTTACTAATTCTCCATCTTTTTTCATCACATAAGAATATTGCAATTGCGCAGAAGGCTGCATATTTTGAGGAATATTCACCCCCACTTTATATGCTCTAAAGTCAATGAATGGAAGGTTTCTTACAGCCAAAATGGCAATTACAAATGACAACACTATAGAGGCTATAGTAACCACTTTGGCCCATTTTGGAGAAGTCTTAGGCAAATCTATTTGAAACAATAAGAGTATTGAAATTAAAACCAATAGAATTAAGTCTTTGTAAAACGATTGCCATGGGGTCAGTTTTATCGCATCTCCAAAACATCCGCAATCCGTTACTTTATTAAAATAAGCAGAATAGAATGTGAGAAAAGTGAAAAATAAAATCATCAAAGTAAGCGCCCATACAGTAAAACGGCTCTTCACTCCCAAAATCAACATCACTCCAAGAACTACTTCTACAACCACAAGAAATATCCCAAGCTCTAATGCAAAAGGCTTTAAATAGATAAAAAAGCCCGCGATATCATTTGCAAACACGTCGAAATACTCTTCCAACTTAATGGCCGTTCCCACAGGATCATTGACTTTAATAAGTCCTGAAAAAATAAAAAGGCCACCGACTATAAATCTGATCACCCACAAAAACCCCTGCTTAAACATTATATTCTAATTTAATTAAACAAAATACTGCGTAATTGATCATATCTTGATAATTCGCCTCGATACCCTCAGACACCAAGGTTAGGCCTTGATTGTCCTCAATTTGCTTTGTGCGAAGCAATTTCATTAAGATAATATCAGTCATGGAACTCACCCGCATTTCACGCCATGCTTCTCCATAATCGTGATTTTTATTTTCCAAAAGACCGCGAGTTTCATTCACCCAATGATCGTAAGCAGGCTCCAATTCGTCAAAAGGAATATCCATGCGCTCATCTTTTAGATAGCTTATTTGGAGCAACGCAATTAGACAATAATTAATAATTCCAACAAAATCATCCTCAATCGGGTCATTTACTCTTTGATTACCTTTTTCTTGAATAGATCGAATGCGTTGTGCTTTAATGAAAATCTGGTCTGTAATAGATGGTAAGCGAAAAATCCTCCATGCTGTACCATAATCTATAGTCTTCTTACGAAATAGTTCTTTACAACGGCTAATAACTTCCTTATATTCGTTACTCGTTTGCGTCTCCAAAGTCTTTTAATTTAATGTTTCCTCATCCGGGTAATTCTTCCAAAATCGAAGATAAATCATTTCCCCATAAAAACACCCTTCAAATCGATGGAAGGCTAATCAGCTGGAACAAACCTCAGCTGATGGGAATAGTAAATTTAACTCCAGATTCATTTTTTGAGGGGAGCAGAACTGAGAAATCACTAGAAAAAGTAGCAGCTTTAGTCAAATCCCATATTACTAACGGCGCTAGTATACTTGATCTTGGGGGATACAGCTCAAGACCAGGTGCTTCAGATGTTAGTTTACAAGAGGAACTCGACAGAGTTATACCAGCGGTAAGTTGGATCACTGCTACTTACCCGGACATCTTAATTTCAATTGACACTTTTCGCGCAAAGGTCGCAGAAGAAGCAATCCGATCCGGAGCACACATCATAAATGATATTTCGGCAGGAGACTTGGATCAAGATATGATCTCGACTGTAGCTAGGCTTCAAGTCCCTTATATTGCAATGCATATGAAAGGAAATCCTCAAAACATGCAGAAAAAGTCGAATTATTCAGATATTTTAATAGAAATATTGTATTATTTCGCTGAAAAACTGGAACAATTTAGAAAGTCTGGCATCAAAGATGTAATAATTGATCCTGGATTTGGATTTGCAAAAACTCTCGAACAGAACTATTACTTACTCCGAAATCTTCATCAATTCCAAACTCTTTCCCTCCCTATACTTGTGGGAATATCGAGAAAATCGATGATTTCAAAAGCTTTGGATGTTGAGGCCGGTCGAGCACTAAATGGAACAACTGCATTAAACATGTTTGCTTTATGTCATGGTGCAAACATCCTGAGAATTCATGACGTTAAAGAAGCAAACGAAACCTTAAAATTATTCAACACTTTATACCCTTGACATTACTTTTCAAAATAGGATTTTTAGATATCTCCATCGTTAATATCATCGATATAGCTTTGGTTGCGGCCCTATTATATCAAGTATATAAGCTGCTGAAAGGTAGTGTTGCAATCAAAATCTTTCTCGGATTCCTATCTATTTACCTGATCTATCTACTAGTTCGGGCACTTCGTATGGAGTTACTTACGGCCATCTTAGGTCAGTTTATGGGAGTTGGGGTGATAGCTGCCATCATTATTTTCGCGCCAGAAATCAGGAAATTCCTATTGCTAATCGGACGATCTTCTCTCCTTTCGGACGACAATGTATGGAAAGACATGCTTTTCTTTTGGAGAAAAAAAGACAATTCACTCTTCAATATCAGTCCTATCATTGATGCGTCCAAAACACTTGCTGGTAGTAATACAGGAGCTTTGATGGTGATTTCTAAAAGCACTGAACTAAAGTTCTATGCTGAAAGTGGAGATATTCTCGATGCAGAACTATCGAAAAGATTACTTATTTCGATCTTCAACAAATATAGCCCACTCCATGACGGCGCTGTAATCATCCATAACGGTAAAATCAAAGCCGCTCGTTGCATCCTGCCAGTTACTGAACGTGAAGTCCCTGCTCAGTTTGGCCTGCGTCACCGGGCTGCAATAGGAATGTCAGAGACCACTGATGCGATAGTACTGATAGTTTCAGAAGAAACTGGGCAGTTGTCTATGTCAAAAAATGGTAAGATAATTCATAATATGTCCTTCCAAGAAATCAGAGAATTAATTAATGATTATTTAAATAACCTCGATGTAGATACTCGATTCGAGGACATTGAAGAATACGAATCGAAAAAACGAAGGAAACTCGCCATGACGAGTAGGACATCCACATAGAAAACGGCAAGCTCCCATTTACCGTTTTTTTTATTTCAAAAAGTTAATCTTTAGAGCGTATTTCAGTGGCAAGCATTTATTGATACGATATATATTCCAAGAAATCATAGCAACGACAAGTAAATACAGATTTGCTACAAGCCTAAGCAGAAAATATAACCCATTCTCCAAATAACTAGGCTGGATATCTCCTTTCCCAGAAATTACCATAAAGCTGCCGCCCATGTTGATGAGTGTGAGATTAATATTAACAAATAGACCTTGTAAGATGAAGTTGAACAAATCCTGGCCTAGTTTACTTACTCCATCTATTTTGTAATTTTTGACTTACGACATCTGGGCTAAGCCTAAAGAACTGAACAATTATAGGATCGTATTCTTCAGCGGTATTGCTTCAGAATTTTTCATTCGTTGAACATTTTTCTAATTAACTAAAGCAGATTCTGCTTATTAATCTTGCTAAAAGCTCTTCTTAAATCGAGTCGCTTTAAATTCTGGACCTGACGCTTTGCAATCCATTTTCTTATTTATTTTTAAGAATTCTAAAAATAAATTGAACTACTAAAATTTTTTAAGACTAGCATGTATTTTTGATGTCAGCCTGTACTATTCTCCTTAAACTACCGTTTATAAGCCTAGCAGCCTAAAGAAAAAATTTCATCTGAGATTTGTTTCACCCAAATAGCAAGTTGACTAATCTATAAATTGAAGTCAGTTTTACTCTTAGAAAGAACTATGGATTAATCTTTGCTACGCCCAAACCAAGCTTCTCAGAAAAAATAAAAAAATAAAGTATCCTTTACCTATGAAAAAACCCCCTTTCATACAACTTGCCTCAATATTCATACTTTTTTCAGCAGGCGCATTGGCAACGCAGTCCTACATGCCCGAGTTGAAGCAACAGTTGAAAAACACATATTCTAGCTTAACCAGCAACACAGAAACAGCAATACCAGTCGATAGAGAAGTCCCACCTGTAAAACTTGAACTACCTGCTCCTAGAGTTATACTACCTATTCCTGAAGGAATTATCACCAAAGAATATGACAAACATTTGTTTGCAGGAGAAAGTAATGGAATAGGTTTAATATCGAGTGAAAGTCATTTTGAGAGTCTTATCAAAGAGAATAAGTTAGTGCTAGTAAGTCAGGGAGCCGGATACGATGTAATGAAATTGACACATAGCCATCCGTACATTACTCCCTATTCTAAAATAGTACTTGAAGAACTTGGACAAGCCTTTCAGATGTTAACAGATACTGAAAGTTTCTTTACAATCACATCAGTTACCCGGACTCCTGAGCAGCAGCAAAGTCTCAGAAAACGTAATAGAAATGCAACTTCTGGTGAAAGCTCCCATTCCTATGGAGTCTCATTTGATATCTCCTATATTAGATTTAATGGAAAAAAAGGTGGCAATAGAGACGCACAAAAAAAGCTTGAAATGATTCTAGATGAATATCAAAAATCAGATAAAATTCTCTTCATAAAAGAAAGGAACCAGAGTTGTTATCATGTGACTGTTAGGTAACCGTCAATAATCACCTAACAAACTTTATTATCAAGGCTCAATTAACTAGGTCCCTGCACTATAATTTGATTAACAATCAAAAAAGCCGGAATTCTGTATTTGAATTCCGGCATTGTTATATATAAGAAATAGCTTCATTACTTAAAAATTAATTTACTTCTCAATCAATCACCCCCAACTCTTTTCCAACTTCAGTGAAAGCAGCAATTGCTTGATCCAAATGTGCACGATCATGACCAGCTGATATCTGTACCCGAATTCTTGCTTGTCCTTTTGGTACCACTGGGAAGTAGAAACCAATCACATAAATACCTTTCTCCAAAACTTTCTCAGCCATTTTCTGAGATAGCACAGCATCATAAAGCATTATCGGAACAATCGGGTGCTCTCCAGGCTTGATGTCAAATCCAGCTGCAGTAATCTTCTCACGGAAATACTTGGTATTCTCTTCCAGCTTATCTCTCAATTCTGTCGTCTCAGACAACAAATCAAAAACTGCTATTGAAGCACCAGTGATCGAAGGAGCCAAGGTATTAGAGAATAAATAGGGTCTAGACCGCTGACGAAGCAATTCTACTATCTCTTTTCTACCTGAAGTAAATCCTCCAGAAGCACCACCTAATGCTTTACCTAGCGTACCCGTGATGATATCAATCTTACCCATCACATTGCAATGCTCGTGAACACCACGTCCAGTTTTACCCATGAAACCAGTAGAATGACACTCATCTGTCATCACTAATGCTTCGTATTTTTCAGCTAGTTCTACAATTTTGTCCAATTGTGCAATGGTGCCATCCATTGAGAAAACACCATCAGTCACAATAATTTTCTGCTTTGCTCCTTTAGCAATTGCGTCTTTCAACTGAGTTTCCAAATCCTCCATATTATTATGCTCGTATCGGAAACGCATGGCTTTGCAAAGCCGAACACCATCGATAATGGATGCATGGTTTAAAGCATCAGAGATAATCGCATCTTCGGCTCCTAAAAGAGGCTCAAACACTCCCCCATTTGCATCAAAAGCTGCAGCATAAAGTATCGTGTCTTCAGTGCCTAAATATTCTGAAATCTTCCTTTCCAATTCCTTGTGAATATCCTGAGTACCGCAAATAAATCGTACAGATGACATTCCAAAACCATGAGAATCAATCGCTGACTTAGCTGCTTCTATCACTCTTGGGTGCGAGGAAAGTCCTAAGTAATTGTTTGCACAGAAGTTCAATACCTTCTGACCACCTGCAATCGTGATTTGTGCTGCTTGAGGAGAAGTAATGACGCGTTCCTTTTTGAAAAGCCCGGCTTCTTCTATTCCTTTTAGTTCCTCTTGTAATTTGGATTTGAATTGATCGTACATGATAGCTAGTTGATTAAATATTTTTCAAAAACGTCTGATTCTACTGGTCAAAAATTCCACTCAGAGCGTACTTTTTTTTGTACTTTTGCGACTGCAAACCCAAATATAAACAAAAACCTAGAGCTCTTCTTTAGGTTCTATTTGAAAGAAATATCCATGGAAAAAATCCTAGTAATAGGCGCTGCAGGGCAGTTAGGCTCAGAACTCACTAAGTCACTGGCAGATCAGTATGGCGCAGAGCAAGTAATTGCAACAGATCTAAATGAATCTGCTCGATCTAAATTTGATTTTTGCCGATTTGAAGTTCTTAATGTAATGGATAAGGATGGATTGAGAAATCTGGTCAAAAACGAAAATATCACACAGATCTATCATTTGGCGGCAGTTCTTTCTGCAGTAGGTGAGAAAAAACCCCTTTTCGCTTGGGAGCTCAACATGGATAGTTTGATTCATGTCCTAGAACTCGCCAAAGAGTTCAAGCTAAACAAAGTTTATTGGCCGTCATCTATCGCCGTTTTTGGACCAAATACTCCTAAAATCAATACGCCACAGTATTGTGTGAAAGAGCCGAATACTGTTTATGGTATTTCGAAACAAGCTGGAGAAAGATGGTGTGAATACTATTTTCAGAAATTCAATGTAGACGTTCGAAGCCTACGTTATCCAGGATTGATCGGATACAAATCACTTCCAGGCGGTGGTACGACTGATTACGCGGTTGATATTTATCACAAAGCTTTGGCTGGTGAGAAGTTCGACTGCTTCCTTCGTGAGGACACTTCTTTGCCGATGATGTACATGCCAGATGCAATTAAGGCGACTTTAGACATAATGAATGCTCCACGCGAAATTGTTAAAATACGCTCAAGCTACAATCTTGCGGCGATGAATTTCACTCCCGAGGAAATTTATCAGTGCATACTTACACACATTCCAGATTTCAAAATCGAATACAATCCTGATTTCCGTCAGGCTATTGCTGACAGCTGGCCAGATAGTATCGATGATACATGCGCACGAGAAGATTGGGGATGGAAACACGATTATGATCTTGCCCGAATGACCAAAGATATTTTGGAAAATCTTCCAAACTTCAAATTCTAATTTCAATACCCTGCTCTCTCAAGTGGGGTATTTTTTTTAAAGTATATTTCACCACGGTGTGCACAGAGGAAAACACAGACCGTAGTTCAGGACTATCCCTCTTCTCCAGAAGCAGGACCTACACGCTCTCATTCATCGCTTTTTTACTACTTATTTTAATGTGAAAGCGGCAATTATTTATCTTAAACCTTTAGAGTCATTCGGAAGGCACTCCAGAATTGGATCAACTCCTCCTTGACTTTTAGATAGAATCTGGAAACGAGATTTTGACAAAGGGGGCAAGGGGAATTTTATAACCGATTATTATTACTTATCGCGAAACCATCCAAAATTACATCTTCTATTTATCTAAGTTGCCCAGACCAGAATTTCAGAATATTAGCAAATCCTAATACAATTTTACCTTAATGATATAAGTGGTTTTCGTAGTAATTCAGAATTCTTTACTTTTCAGGATCATTCACTAGCCCATGAATAATCTTAAAATAGCCGGCTTTCTTACCCTTGCTTTCGTCATAGCGATTCTCGGGTTTTTGATATTTGGTTCAGAAAAGGAAGTAGACTACAGCACGCAGATCAAACCTATACTTAATAAACACTGCATTACCTGTCACGGTGGAGTCAAAAAAAACGGTGGCTTCTCAGTGCTTTTTGAAGAGGAAGCATTTGCGATTACTGAATCTGGTCACGCGGCAATTATCCCTGGAGATCCAAATGGAAGTGAATTAATCAAGCGACTGACAGCTTCAGATCCTGAATTGAGAATGCCTTATGAAAAAGAGCCGCTTTCGAAGGATGAAATAGATTTACTAAAAACTTGGATTAAGCAGGGAGCTAAATGGGGTAAGCATTGGGCATATCAAACCGTACAGAAACCAAAAGAAATTGAAGGAAAACTTACTGCTGGAATATCTCCTGAAGGTAATGTGACTGCCTCTAATTCTATAGATTTTTTTGTTTCTCAAAAGCTAGAAGAACAAGAACTTGAATTTTCACCAGAGGAAAATTATCTAAAATTAATTCGTAGAGCTTCACTCGACATCACGGGCTTGCCTCCTACTCAAAAAATTACAGAAGCTTATTCTTCAAAAAAGATTAGCTACGAAGAAGCAGTGGACCAGATGCTGGCTGCATCTACCTACGGCGAGAAGTGGGCAACTTGGTGGCTAGACATGGCAAGATATGCAGATACCAAGGGCTACGAACGAGATGTGAACCGGACCATGTGGCCGTATAGGGATTGGGTAATTCGGGCCTTCAACAAAGATATGCCTTACGATGAATTTACAATTGAGCAGCTAGCCGGAGATTTATTACCTAATCCTACACAAGATCAGCTCACTGCTACCGCATTTCATCGCAATACCATGAACAACGATGAAGGTGGTACACAAGATGAAGAATTCCGAGTGGCTGCGGTATTGGATAGAGTAAGTACTACTTATGAAGTATGGCAAAGTACCACCATGGCCTGTGTGCAATGTCATAGCCATACTTATGATCCGATTAGACATGAAGAATTTTATCAGTCTGCAGCATTTTTCAATAATTCCCGTGATGAAGATACGCACGACGAGGAACCTAGACTTCGTTTTTTTTCCCCAGATGAAAAGACGGAAATAGCATCTATCACCAAATGGGTAAAGGAAAACGAAGGAGAAAATGCAGCTAAAGCCAGGGAAGATTTTCTGACATATTTGGAACCCAAATATCCTTCTCACTCAGCGGTGGACTTTGTGAACGCTACTCTGCTAGACAGCAAATGGCTAGGAATTGAGGGTAATGGCTCAGCTTATTTAAGAAATATAAATACACAAGGCTCAGACCAACTCTTGATGGAGTATTCAGCCGGACTTGATGGAAGTAAGATGACGATCCGAAATGGAGGACCTGAAGGTGAACTTCTTGCATCATTTCCAATCAATTCTACTGGGCAAATCATCCGTCCTATCCCATTTAAAGAAATAAAAGGAACAGTTGATCTGTATTTAGAAATAGAAAATCCAAATGCCAAACCTGACCAAACTGCTGCTAGGTTTATTTGGTTTGCCTTTGTGCCGAAACTAGAAGGGGAAAATAAAAGTGGTTATGCAGCAATTCAAAAAAGCTGGGAAGCAAAGTTGAATTTCAGAGGAACAAAGCTTCCTATCTTGATAGAAAATCCGGACTACATGACCAGAGAAACTCGTGTTTTCGAACGTGGCAATTGGATGATTTTAGGTGACAAAGTCCAACCGGGAACTCCAAAAGAACTAAATCCTTGGAAAGAGGAATGGCCAAATAACCGACTTGGTTTTGCTTACTGGCTAACAGATAAGGAAAATCCGCTGACCTCCAGAACACTTGTCAATCGTGTCTGGGATCAACTTATGGGAAGAGGAATAGTGAGTACTTTGGAAGATATGGGTACTCAATCTGATCCACCATCCCATCCAGAATTACTTGACTATTTGGCTTGGAAAACGATGAATGAATACGATTGGAGCATAAAAAGCCTTATTCGAGAAATCGTCACATCCAAAACTTACAAGCAATCTTCAGTGATATCAACAGAGCTTTTTACCAAAGACCCACAAAATAAATACTATGCTCGGGGACCACGATTTAGGTTGAGTGCCGAGCAGGTTAGAGATCAAGCATTGGCGGTAGCTGGCTTATTGAGTGATAAAATGTACGGTCCAGGTGTAATGCCTGCACAACCAGACGGGATTTGGCAGACGGTCTATAATGGTGGAACTTGGACAGAAAGCACAGGCGAAGACGCGCACCGTCGGGGAGTTTACACATTCCTAAAGAGAACTAGTCCTTACCCATCATTTTTGTCCTTTGATGCAGGTAGCCGCGAGATATGTCTGAGTAGAAGACTAGTAACTAATACTCCATTACAGGCTCTAGTGACATTAAACGATCCAGTATATCTCGAAGCTGCATATTTCCTTTCCGAAGACATGCTAGCTCATGGTGATTCCAATCCTGAAAAAGCAATCAGCTATGGCTACCAAAAATTGATTTTAGCTCCGATCTCTAAGCCTAAACTAGCAGCTCTAGAAAAACTTCATACTGAGGCTTCTGCACAGTATAAAAAAAATCCTGCTGAACTCAACTCTTTTTTCGGATGGAAGGACAGAACCATAACTGCAGAGCAAGCTTCGATGACCGTAGTGGCCAACGCCATGTTGAATTTGGATGAGTTTTTAACCAAACCCTGACATGAAATCAAGCAATATAAATAGTACCTATTAGCATGATTGAAGATAAAACAACCTGCACATGAAAAGTTTAGACAAAATGCTCGTCGAGTTTGCACAGCAAAAGCTGGCAACTCAAACAAGAAGACATTTCCTAATGGACTGTGTATCTAAAGTTGGTGGACTTGCGATGGCTCCTTTAATGTTTGGTTGCGATACTGGGTCATCTGCCGCATCCAAAGGTTTAAACTTGAGTCAGCGCGATCTCAACCCACTTGCACCCTTACCACCGCCTTTCGGAGCTAAAGCTAAGTCGATCATTTACCTCCACATGGCCGGCGCTCCCTCACAATTGGAGCTTTTTGACTTCAAACCAGAGCTAATAAAATACCATAATAAGCCTTGTCCTGATTCGCTTTTGGAAGGAAGAAAATTTGCTTTCATCCAAGGAACTCCCAACATTCTAGGTCCTCAGGCAAACTTCTCTCAACATGGAGAATCAGGCGCTTGGATATCAGATTATCTTCCACATTTCTCAAAACTCGCTGACGAAGTCTCTTTTTTGAAAGCTGTGCATACGGATCAATTCAATCATGGTCCAGCTCAGCTTTTCATGCAAACTGGCAGTGCAAGATTGGGAAGACCAAGTTTGGGAAGCTGGGTGACCTATGGATTAGGAACAGAAAATCAGAATCTACCTGGCTTCGTCGTGCTTACTTCTGGAGGAAAAACTCCAGATGCAGGAAAAAGTGTTTGGGGATCTGGATTTCTGCCTTCCGTGTATCAAGGCGTACAATGTAGATCCAAAGGTGATCCGGTTTTGTACTTGGATGACCCTGAAGGCATGAGCAGAAATCTCAAAAGAAATGTCATTGACGCGATCAACACCGTAAATCAGGAGGAATTCAATGCCTATGGCGATCCCGAGATTCTTTCTAGAATCAATCAGTATGAGATGGCATATAGAATGCAAATCGAAGTGCCTGAGGTGATGAATATTAACGATGAACCTGAATCAATTCATGAATTGTATGGTACGCAGCCTGGTGCAGAATCCTTTGCAAATAACTGCCTTTTGGCTAGAAAAATGGTGGAGAAAGGAGTACGATTCGTACAACTTTACGACTGGGGCTGGGACACTCATGGTACAGATCATGACGGCTCAATCGATATGGGTCTTCGAAACAAATGCCGTGAGATTGATAGACCGATCTCAGCATTATTGCTTGATTTGAAGAGAAGAGGAATGCTAGAAGACACACTCGTGGTCTGGGGAGGCGAATTTGGCAGAACTCCTATGCAAGAAAACCGCGACGGCAAAACCCAAGGATTTTTGGGCAGAGACCATCACGTAGATGCGTTCACGATGTGGATGGCTGGTGGCGGTATCAAGCCAGGTTTGACCTATGGCCGAACTGATGATTTCGGCTTTTCAGGAATTGAGGATAAAGTATCTGTCCATGACATCCATGCGACGATTTTACACCTGATGGGTTTTGATCATGAAAAATTCACCTATGATTTCCAAGGCCGACCTTTCCGATTGACGGATGTGGAAGGTGAGTTAATTAACAAAATACTAGCGTAACCCTCCATGCTTTCTCGGATCACCCATCTTGCCTTTCTATTCTTATTCTTATTTTCACCAGTTTTTGCGCAACAAAAACTCGAATTTTTCCAAACGGACTGGGGAAATAAATTAGCTATAAATGACTTTCTAGAGCGTACTAAAAACGATGGGTATGACGGAATAGAAACTTGGTTTCCATATGACGTGGATGCTCAAAAAAAGTTAAAAGCGGGTTTAGCTAAATATGATCTAAAAGTGATTTTTCTTGTCGGAACAAATAAAGGGCTTACATACGAAGAGGCGCTCAACCTTTATGAGGAAAACTTACAACAAATAATCGCTTGGAAGCCGGTTAAAATTAATTCCCATACAGGATCCGATTACTGGACATTGGAAGAGAATAAGGCATTCATAGATATAGCCAACAAAGCTAGTAAGGCATCGGGAATTCCCATCGTTCATGAAACACACCGTGGCCGCTTTTCATATACAGTCCCACTTACCCTTGAGATGATCAATCAAGCCCCTGACTTACGCCTGAATCTTGACATCAGTCATTGGATGGTTGTTCATGAGCGTGTGATAGGATTGAATGATGCTTTGCTACAGCAAATCCTTCCGCGCATAGATCACATTCATGCAAGAGTAGGCTTCGCACAAGGCCCACAAGTGAATAACCCTACAGCTCCTGAATGGCAATCCACACTTACTACTCACTTGGATATTTGGGAGCATATAATTCAGAATTCGAGTCATAAAGTTTTCACGATCACCACTGAATTTGGACCTCCACCCTATCTACCTACCGTTCCATTTTCCAATGTGCCCATTGCTGATCAGTGGGAAGCCAATGTTTTTATCATGAAAGCCATAAAAGAACGCTTCGCAAATGATTAATTTTATTCTACCATTATTCGGGAGATTTCACCCTGTCTTGGTCCACTTGCCTATTGGATTTCTGGTTTTTGGAGTGATTTTGATTTTTTTGTTTGGGAAAAAGTATGAAACCTATTCACAAATTATACAATTAGCTTTTTTGCTTGGTGGAATATCTGCCCTGTTAGCAAGCCTCAGTGGTTTTCTGCACTACCAAAATGAAGGATATACCTGGGATACTGTTAAGTTTCACTTGATTCTAGGAATTCTCACCACGCTCCTTTCTTGTGGATTATGGTACCACTTGAAAAAAGCAGTTTTAACTCCTGTACATTTACGAATCAAAGGCGCGGTTCTCCTGACGATAATTATGCTGACCGGACATCTGGGCGGAAATATCACGCATGGAGAAGGTTACTTTACGGAAGTTTTACCTCCAGAATTGCAATCTTTATTGGGTGTTGAATTTAGCAATACCGAGCCACTCGAACTTCCCTATGAGAACTGGGAAGAAATTGAATTCTATACTGGAGCAATCCAGCCAATTCTGGATCAGAACTGCATAAGCTGTCACAATCCTAAAAAGCTGAAGGGTGAATTAGATCTGAGTTCCTTCAAAGCAATTCAAAAAGGGGGCGAAGAAGGCAAAATTTTAGTGGCTAAAAACTTTGAAGAGAGCGCACTGTTCACACGATTGGTATTACCAGAAGATCATGAAGATCACATGCCTCCGAAGGATAAACGTCAGCCTAGAAAGGAAGAAATAGCGTTGATTAAAGCTTGGATTGAAACTGGTGCTTCTGATAAAGCAAAACTCGGTGAATCGAAAATTACCGAGCGCTTGATCGAGCCATTTTTTAAAAAGAATGAGAAGCCATTTTATCCAACAGTTGAAATCTCTATGCTTCCGCTCGATTCCATTGCAAAGCTTCGAGACCATGGTTTTTTTGCAGAAGTAATTAAAGAAGGCTCTCCATTTCTATCTATCAGCTGTGTGAATTTTCCAGAGTTTTCAGATTCAGATTGGTATTTACTTCAAGCTGCAAAGGACCAAATTGTTTACTTAGATTTCACTGAAACAGAGATAACGGATGCAATTGTAGAGAAAATAGCTATGCTTCCGAATTTGACAGTCTTAAAGTTGAGTAAGACTGCTGTTTCTGGTGCAGGCTTCGAAAAGTTAGTAAGTAACAAAAACTTGAAACTTCTTTATATCAATGACACCAAGGTCGGTTTTGAAAAGCTAGGAGCACTTGATGGGCATCCAACGTTAGAGAAAATATTCGCTTTTAACACATCAGCAGCTGATTCGGGTAACTATTCTCAGTTTAGCTTTCACTTAGAAACAGGGAATCTCAATTTGCCACCTTTGGCTACGGATACGATTGTGTACTAGTTTATTTCTCGGCTATATCTCGCGGCGGCGCAACGTTTGAAATACTCTCCTGGATCAATCTGTACTTGATATTTGAAACTACTATGCTTTATTAATGGATTATAAATCCTTCAAGTTACAAATCTCGAATAGTCCTACCCAAACAGCAACAATAAAACGTTGCGCCGCCGCGCCTCCCGATAGCTATCGGGAGCGAGAGACTTTATTACCACATCTTTGCATGAGACTTTATTTCAAATGCCCCGCAATCACGTCCTCATCAAAGCCCAGACTCAAACTCCCATCCTTATAAACAATGACAGGACGCTTAATCATACTTGAGTTTTCTTCCAAAATTGGAATAGCTGTCTCCTCATTTTCTAAGGCTGACTTCTGCACATCTGTCATCTTTCGATAAGTCGTTCCTTTCCTATTAACTAGTGAGCTTAATTCAGTTTTTTTCAAAAATCCTTCTAAAAGTGCTGCGTCTGGCTTTTGCTTTTTGTAGTCGATAAAATCATATTCCACTTCTTTTTCCGCCAGGAAATCGAAGGTCTTCTTCATCGTATTGCAATTCTTTATTCCGTAAACTTTGATGGACATGAGGTGTATTTTTAAATATTTTATTAAGACCCGCTTTTCTACTAGTAAAGAGAGAAAAGATTATGCGGTCTGGTTAACACTTTACTTTAGGCCACTTCGGTCTCCCGTCTCCGGTCTTCCAACCTTTAAATTAACGCGATAATGTAACTGACTCAAATAAGAATAATTACAAAATATGTATATCCGCTTTTCTATCAGTAAGACGTCAAAAGCAATGTAAGATATGTTAAACTTAAGAATTGAGGCCACTTCGGTCTTCGGTCATCGGTCTTCCAACCTGATAAGCAAAGAATCTAAGGTGACTGGCATCATTGCGGATAATCATATTACAAAAAGCTATAATCCCATAATCTCCACCATTGCTTCCTTATGAGCAACTAAAATCTGATCGATCAAGTCATCCTTTAAGGCAGTAGAAAGAAACAAACTCTCGAACTGTGATGGAGCCAAATAAACTCCACGCTTCAACATAGCCTGGAAGTATTTTCCAAATAACGCTGTGTCCGCAGTCTTAGCAGAATAGAAGTCAAACACTGGTTGATCAGTGAAAAACAAAGAATACATGCTACCGATGTGGTTTACTGTGTATTTTAAGCCTAATTCCTGATTAATATTTTTTATCCCTTCTGTCAGCTTCGATCCGATATGCTCTAATTCTGCATAGACGTCAGGATTCTCATTTAAATAATTGAGCATCGTCAAGCCAGCTGCCATGGCAATTGGATTACCCGAAAGTGTTCCAGCTTGATAAACAGGCCCAGCAGGAGACACAAACTCCATCAACTCTCTCTTTCCTCCATAAGCTCCCACCGGCATACCTCCACCTATAATTTTGCCTAACGTACACATATCTGGAGTCACTCCGAAAACTTCCTGAGCGCCACCTTTTGCCAAGCGGAAACCTGTCATCACTTCATCAAAAATCAGGATAATCCCTTCTCTGGTGCAGATATCCCGTAAACCTTGTAGATAACCTTCCTTCGGAAGACAAAGTCCCATATTCCCTGGAACTGGCTCCAAAATCAAGGCTGCGATCTCTCTTGGATTTGCAGCTACTAATGCTTCTACAGCTTCCAGATTATTGTAAGGAGCGATCAAGGTATCCTTCGCTGTGCCTTTGGTCACTCCAGGAGAATCGGGATCACCCATAGTCATCGCACCAGAACCGGCAGCAATCAAAAATGAATCACCATGTCCATGGTAATGCCCTTCCATTTTAATGAACTTATCTCTTCCCGTAAAACCTCTTGCTACACGGATCGCAGACATAGTCGCTTCCGTGCCAGAATTCACCATTCGTACTTTCTCAATGGAAGGAACCATACTTACGATCAACTCTGCTATCTCAACTTCACGCGCAGTCGGTGCTCCGAATGATGTGCCATCCTCCATTGCATTAATCACTGCAGCCTTCACCTTCGGGTGATTGTGACCTAGGAGCATCGGCCCCCAGCTATTGATCAGTTCTATAAATTTGTTCCCATCCTCATCGTACAAGAATGCGCCGTCAGCTTTCTTGATAAAAAGTGGCTCTCCGCCAACTGCACGGAATGCACGAACCGGTGAGTTCACTCCGCCTGGAATGGAATTTTGAGCGCTTGCAAAAAGCGCCTTACTCTTAGAAATATTCATGATTAATCTAATGGTTTCAATTCCCCTGCTTCTAATGTGAACAGAGGTACATATTGATTATTGTGAGTGCCTTGGAAGTTGAATCCCCAAGTTAATTTACCTGCTTGATATGCGTTCTGATCAAGATTTCTTCTCAAATCAAAACCTTTTGAATCTGACATATTGGAAGAAACCCAGTTTATGAGTTCAGCTCCAAGTGCAGTATTCAAACTTGGATAGATAAGATTTTTAGAATAAAACCTATTTCGAAATTGCTGCATTGACTCTCCATAGAAATTCAATGAATTATTACCTATAAAATAGAAGTTAGAAGATTTTAGCATTTCATAGTTGGCAAAGTTAAACCCCAACCAAGAGTCCATAACTAAAATTGGAATAGAAGCAGAAATTGACTCCATTAGAGAATACGCTGGTTGAGCAATAGATGGGTCATCTGAAAGCAAGATAACCTGATCTACGGTGGACCTTGACTGACCGCTTCTGATCCCTAATCCTTGTAAAAAGGTACTCGTATTTCTTGGAGTGATTTGCTCAAACTTCAATAATTGAAATCCTGCCTTTCCTAATTGATCTTGCAGCATTTTAGCAAGCATCTCGTCTCTGGAACTTGCACTATATCCTATCGCTACTTTCTTACCCCAGTTTTGCTTTTTTAATCCTTCCACAATTCCCGAAGCGATAGAACTGGCAGCAGGTCGAAACAAATAACTGTAGTTTAATTCCTCAAATCTATCTCCCAAATTAGATAGTGGATGAACGAATGGAATCCGGGCTGTTTCAGCGAAGCTACTCACCAAATCAGTTTCTTCAGGATAAATAGGACCTATTATAATATCAGCGGAAGCAATAGCAGGATCTGCTAATAGCTTTTGTAAATGCAACACATCACGTTTAGAATCAAAAGTCAGCATATTGACTTTGGTTCCATTGATCTCCAATTGCTCCACACCGTATTTCAAACCTTGGTATAATTCAAATACAAAGTCATTTTGTGGAATGCTCGACAAATTAGTTCGGGAAGAATTGGTGAATGGCAAAATCACCACTATATCCAAAATCTGATCCTTCACTCCTTTTCTCGTCTCATTCGCTTTGCCTTGCAATTCATAGTAGGCATTTCGTTCAGCAGCAGAAAGGATGGTCTGACTTTCCAATACATCCTTCAGTGCCTCTCCATATCCTTTATTATCTTTGAATTCTGAAAGATTAGCAATCATAAAACTGACACTAACTTTCTTTAAATTTTCATAGGTGGCATTTTCAGCCATCTTCATTACCCCATCATCTTTGATCTTATTGATTATCTGAAGAGCTTGTATATTCTGTTGATTTTTGAAATAAGCTATTGCCAAAAGATATTTAGCATCGTCTGATTTCGCCCAGTTTCCACCCACTATTGGTTTCAAAGCCGCAACTGCCTGAGCAGGCTGATTAGCACCAAGTAATGCTTCACCCAAATGAAATGCAGCATAATTCGCTAAATTCCCATACTCTTTCGAATCAGTGAATTGCTTGAAAAGCGGGATAGCATCCCAATAGTTTTTGGCTTCTAACTCTGACTGAGCCTTGCGATAAGCATCCGGTGTTGGAGTTTGAGCAATTGCTAAACTCAAGATGAAAAATACCGGTATTACTAAAAGAGATTTTTTCATTTTATAGTCGGAATCATATATTAAACAAGGTGTGCAAATTTAACCCATTATTTTCAAACCCAAAGTTCAGGCCGAAAAGCCTTATGAAGGAATATGATTATCTTAATAGATATCAATATCCTCATTTTCCTTATTTTCTTAGACCGAAGACAGAAGACGCCTGCCCGTCCGTAGGCGGGGGAGACAGAAGTAGCCTCAGTGCTTTATTCACATTAATTCTTAAGATCTATACTGCTCTATAAAAAAAGCAAAACCCGAAGAATAGTCTTCGGGTTTTTGAATATTTACCGGTGAAAGGTTTACAACACCTTCGAGGTTTTGTAAACCTCAAAGGAGGTTATTCCCACTCGATAGTAGCAGGTGGCTTTGATGAGATATCGTATACAACGCGATTGACCCCCTTTACTTTATTGATTATTTCGTTGGAAATCTTACCTAGAAACTCATAAGGCAGGTGAATCCAGTCAGCAGTCATGCCATCTACAGAACCTACAGCTCTCAAAGCAACAACTTTCTCATAGGTACGCTCGTCTCCCATTACGCCTACAGACTGAATTGGAAGCAACATTGCGCCAGCTTGCCAAACCTGATCGTAAAGACCATGATCTTTTAGTCCTTGGATAAAAATATAATCAACTTCCTGAAGTGTCTTCACCTTGTCGGCAGTCACATCTCCCAAAATACGAATGCCAAGCCCCGGACCCGGGAATGGATGACGCCCAATAATTTTCTCTACAATTTCCAAAGCTCTACCTACTTCTCTTACTTCATCTTTGAAAAGTGTGTTCAATGGCTCCACCACTGAGAGCTTCATAAAGTCCGGCAATCCACCCACATTGTGGTGAGATTTGATCGTAGCAGATGGGCCTTTTACAGAAATAGACTCGATCACATCTGGGTAAATCGTACCCTGACCAAGCCATTTTACGCCTTCCAATTTATTTGATTCCTCATCGAAAACTTCGATGAATGCATTTCCAATTGCCTTTCTTTTTGCTTCAGGGTCGGTGACACCAGCCAATGCATCATAGAATTTCTGCTTAGCATCTACACCAATCACATTCAATCCCATGTGCTTGTACGAATCAAGTACTTCTTCGAATTCATTTTTGCGAAGCAAACCATTATCAACAAATACGCAGATCAAATTCTCTCCTATCGCACGATGGATCAAAGTCGCAGCTACAGAAGAATCAACTCCTCCAGATAAACCCATTACGACTTTATCCGAACCGATTTTCGCTTTCAAATCTGCAATGCTCGCATCGATGAACACATCAGAAGTCCAATCCTGAGCACAACCACAGATTCCTACCACGAAATTTCTAAGAAGATTTTTGCCTTCTGAAGAGTGTGTTACTTCTGGGTGAAACTGGATCCCGTAAGTTTCTTCGTTCTGAATTTTGAATGCAGCCACACGAACAGATTCAGTGCTGGCAATCACATCGAAGTTATCCGGCAGATTCTTGATAGTATCGCCATGAGACATCCACACCTGAGAACCATGAGTCATTTCTCTGAGTAAATCGTAGTGGTTATCTAGATGACTCAGATTTGCACGACCATATTCTCTGATCTCTGATGGAGCTACTTCTCCACCATATTTTTGAGCCAAAAGTTGAGAGCCATAGCAAACACCCAAAAGTGGAAGTTTACCTCTCAAAGCGTCCAAATCCAGATCAGGAGAACCTGCATCTCGCACTGAGCATGGAGAACCTGAAAGGATTACTCCTTTTATATCGGAGGTAATCTCTGGAACTTTATTATAAGGGTGGATTTCGCAATAAACGTTCAGTTCTCTAACTCGTCGGGCGATGAGTTGTGTGTACTGGGAACCGAAGTCGAGGATCAAGATTTGTTCTGCCATGCGCAAAGGTAATCAGGGCAGGCAAACTGAGGAAATGATCTGTGAAATTTTACAGAATAATGTTTGGTAGCCCTGAGCGAAGTCGAAGGGTTGGAGAATTAGGGTTGAATGTTGTAAGGACAGAAAGAGTTGAAAGGTTGGAAGGTGGTAATGTTGGAAAGTGGTTCCAGTTCATACCGTAATAAGGTTGCTTAGACTTTTACTGTTTTTGAATTGAGTAATTGTAATTATTTGAAATCCGTAGTGGATTGAAAAATAGAATCACATCATTTAACAACCACCAATGTATTGACCAATAGTATTTTAACAAACTTTTAGTTAAATAAACTAAAGATACTTTAGTATTACAAAAGATTAGTAGTAATTCGATAAATCAACTTTTAAAACCTTTAAAAAATGAAAGCACATCGACTACTTCTGATCCTTCTATTTTGCAGTTTGCTACCATTAGCTACTCATGCACAGGTAAAGCCTAACTTACAATACACCGTAGGATTCGGCTCTTCAATTGACGGAATGAATGATCTTTATGGGCTCAATTTCACCAATGAGCTAAATGTGAGGCTTGGCAAAAGAACCTCTTTCAATGCTGGTCTCTCCTTCTATCAATCGCTGGGCAGTTACAATGAGAAAACATTGCCTGAGTATTCAAATGGAAAGAATAATGAACAGTCCTCTGGTATTTTTATTACCCCATCGTTCAAATACGACATCATACAACGCCCTTCTGGTTTCAACTTGGCTTTTTCAGCTGGACCTTCACTTCAGCTTGGAGGAGAAACTTTCATACGCTCCGATTTTATTTCAGAAGCACCTTCTACAAGTTATTATGTAAACAAGTATCAACGTATCGGCTTATTCATGGAATTAGAAGCTGAGTGGAATTCTAAGAATCCTAATCGAAAAAATGCAGTGAGCCTTTCTGCATTCGGAGCGGACAATTCCATACCATGGTACCTCAATGCTACGTATAAAATGAGATTTAAAGTCGGTAAGAAATAATCATAATCAGCTAACTTGCGGCCTTAAAGCGATTGAATTCAAGACTACTACATGATTATAAAACCAACTATTTCCCTGTATTTACTACTTCTAAGCATAAGTTCCTTTGCTCAAAACGCTCCTCTTCAGAAAGTTACCGATCCTTATTTTAAGCTCGTAAGACCAGAATTTAAGGGTGATTTAGCTTATGAAACGGTAGCTTTTGTGGAGCAATACTGGAGAATCGCGGGAAATACTGGTTTTAATAATACCGTATATCGAATCGCTGAGAAACTGGAAGCTGCGGGTTATGTCCTCGAAGAGAAAGCTAGCGACTCGGATAGATTCACCTATAGAATCGAAACTCGGGAGATGCGTCAACCTACTTGGGAGCCAATTTCCGCTTCCTTGAAAATCGTCGGCGCCACTGAAAACTTACTTTCATCGGAGACCAACCGAAATATGATTTATCAGTATTCCTCCTCCACTCCGGCGGATGGGGTTACTGGAGAAGTGATTTATGTGGAGAGCAAGGAAGCGCTTTCTGCTATAGATGTGAAAGGGAAAATCCTCTTTTCGGATCAGGTTAGTTACAGGACTTTACAATCATCCGTTTCAGACAAAGGCGCTTTGGGCGTGTTGACCTATGATTTGCCTGCGTATTTGCAACCTGAGAAAAATACTACCTCCATTCAGTTTAGAGGTTTGAGACACGATGCTAAGAATCCAGCTTGGGCGATTGCACTTTCTTTCGAAGCCAAAGAAAAACTGAAAGCTGAGCTAGCAAAAGGCAAGGTAGAAGTAACAGTGAAGGCAGAAACTAAGATCTATGAATCCGAGGAACTCACTGTAGTAGCGAATGTAAAAGGATCTGACTTGCCTCTGGAAAGCTTAGTTTTCTCAGCTCACATCCAAGAGCCTGGCGCAAATGATAACGCTACTGGAGTGGGCACTCAATTGGAAATGGCGAGCATCACATCAGATTTGATAAAAAAAGGAAAGCTTGACCTGAAGCGCACCTTGACTTTCCTTTGGGGAGATGAGATTATTTCTACGAAAAGGTACATAGAAGAAAAAGATAAGCGTAAAGCCGAAATCAACTGGGGAATTTCCTTGGATATGGTGGGTGAAAATACTGACGTCACAGGTGGAACTTTCCTAATCGAAAAGATGCCTGATCCAAGTGCAATCTGGACTCGTGGAGAAGACAAACACAGCGAATGGGGCGGTCGACCATTGAAAGTGGAAGATATGAAGCCTCATTATTTGAATGACTTTATCCTGACCAACTTCGAAGCTCAAGGCGAGTATGCTGACTGGGTGGTGAAAACCAATCCTTTTGAAGGTGGCTCCGATCACACACCATTCCTTCAAGCAGATATTCCTGGATTACTACTTTGGCATTTTACCGATCAGTTCTACCACACGGACAATGATCGCCTGGATAAAGTTTCTCAAAAAACAATGGTCAATGTAGGAACAGCGGCTTTAGTTTCTGCTTTTACTTTATTGAATGCAGATACGAAAACGGTAGATCAATTGATAGCTATGATTGCAGCAAAAGCTCACATACGATTGCTGACAGAAGTTCAGCTTAGCAAAAAAGTTATTGCAGACGGTGGATCAACCAAAGATGAGCAATTGATCCTAGACACGTGGGCTGATTATTATGTGAAGACTATGAATTCGATACAGGACTTGGTTCCTGCTGATGATGAAAAAACATTGAGGAGAATAGTACTGGCCAAAGAAGCTATCAAGGCTCAAGTGCCCCAGCTTTAATAAAATCTCGCTCCCGATAGCTATCGGGAGGCGCAACGGGGGAGCGATTGTTATTTGATGGGTTCAAACTGAAAATCGAATATACACCTTCCCATACTTGAATTTGATTATTGAAAATTGAACTTGATCATTGCTCATTGCTCATTTCCAAAAGCTCTTTTAGGATTCTTTTCTAAAAACATTTCCCAATCTGCTTCATCAAATCCCTTCGCATTCAATGCTAGCATCAGCTTTTCGAAAATATTGGTAAAGGGCTGAAAATCTCCACCATCGGGTTTGGCTGGATCGTACCAACCTGCATCGTGGGAAATCAGCACTTGACCTAAGAAACCATTTTCTTTGGCGAAGAGTAAGCGAGCTACATATTCATCCACGCTCCAACCAATTCCATCCAAGCTTATCCAAACGCCAAGTTTAGCAGCTTCGAAGTAATTCTGAAAATCCTCTTCAGCTTGCGCATGCACCCAAACAAAAGCTGAAGCATCAATTCCCATTTCCTGCAAAATTTTAATCTCCTGCTTTGCTGTAGTCCAAGTGCCCGTGTGAGAAGCTATTTGCAAACCTGTTTCCCGATGAGTGAAACCAGCAGCTTTAACCAATTTTGCATCTATTTCCCGAAGTGGTTTTTCTTCATTTACAGAGATCTTGATGAATCCAGGTTTGATTCCTGTAGCTCCGATTCCATTTTCAAATTCATCTATCCAGCGATTTGCCAGTTCTTCAGCAGTTTCCGTAAAAGCAAAATCCGGCAGATACTTACCTCCTACTTCACCGTAAAAACCAGTGTTTGTGACGAGATGAATTCCCGACTGCTCACTGAGTTTTCTGAGCAGAACTGGGTCTTTTGCCAAATAGGAAGGAGTACAATCAAAAATCGTTTTTACCCCATATTTCTTCACTTCAAGTAAATAAGGCAGGACTTTGGCAATCACCTCTTCCTGATTATATCGTTCAGACGATACTGAATCTGCTCCTATAAAGTCCACCAACATATGCTCATGAATCAGTGTGATCCCCATGGAAGCTATAGGAATTGGGCCAGTGACGGTATTGATGTAGGTGGTTTGAGACTCAGGATTTGAGCAGGAAAAACCTAAGAGCAAAAAGCTTAACCCAAGAAATAGAATATGCTTCATCTATAAAACTAAGCAACTGCTCCAGATAAAATCAACTGAATTTCAATTGATTTAATTCTTATTATATGAAAACCCGCTTTTCTATCAGTGGTACCACAAAAGCATTATAGACATAGGATATGACTAACTTTTAGGCCGCTTCGGTCACCTGTCTTCCCCGCCTGCAGCTCGGGCAGTGGTCTTCTTTCCGATTGAGCAAAGAAATTATGGGTGCTGACCTCATTGAGGATAATCTTGATTTCCTACTTCAGAGAAGACATTCCACCATCCACATGAAGGATCTGGCCTGTGACCCAAGATGATTTATCATCCAAAAGAAACAAAGTCGCCTCAGCAATATCCTGTGGTGTACCTATGCGACCAAGTGGATGTCTTTTGTCAGATGCAGCTCGCTTTTCGTCGGTGCTCAACAACTGCTGTGCTAGCGGTGTGTCCGTCAATGATGGAGCAATGGCATTAACTCTGATGTGATTTGGTGCCCATTCTGCAGCCAAGGATCTAACCAATCCCTCCACAGCTCCTTTTGCGGATGCTATTCCAGCATGAAATCCCATTCCTGTTTGCACCGCAACAGTACTATAAAGAACCACCGAAGGAGCTTCTGACTTTTTTAGATTTTTCAAACAGGCTTGAAGTGTTCTTACCGCGCCAAAAAAATTAACATCCATCTCAGCCTTAAAATCCTCCAGCGATATTCTATGGAATGGTTTGAGGTTGATAGAACCTGGACAGTAAACTAAGCCATCAATTACCTCAGGCAAATCCTGCAATTCTGAAGCTTCATCTGTGACGTCAAATTGATAATTCCCCTCTCCACTTCTGGAATAGAGAAACAAATTTGCTCCGTTGTTTTCTGCAAGTTCAGCCACAGCTTTTCCAATCCCTGAATTCCCTCCGATGATTACAATATTCTTTCCTTTCATGTGGTTAAATGCTTTTAGGTTAAAGCATTTTGAGAGGGGGATTGTTTGAAATTTCTCTTATTTCAACTCATAAAAATAAACTACCTGTATGTCCTTTTCCACTGCAAAATCACTTTTGCTCACGTCTATTTTGTCATATTCCCTAACGCCCCAGTGAGTGTCATCACTCACTTGATCAGTATCGACAAGAATACTCACATCGGCACCCAGTTACTAGTAAAAACCGTTCATTTACCTCTATTACCAAACAATAAGGATAGTTCACAATCACCTGATCGATTTGTACCTACCGCCAAGTCGCAAAGTTCGCTGAGTTTTTCGCAAAGGAATAAAATAGAGCTAACCTTTCCCTTCGACGAATTTCTTAATTTAAATACCTGAAAACAGTTTATTTTAGGTCAGCAAAAGAAATGGTCTTACGCATATCAAACCTTTACGGGAGATATCCCCAATTTTAAAAATTAAATATATCACCAATTGGGGATATACAAAAGTTGGCAAACACCTTCTAAATTCCCCTAAACAAGCCCTCCTTCTTAGATAAATAACACAACAAACCCCGCGCTCCTCCGCGTTTTCTTCTCGCTCTTCGCGGTTTAAAAAAAGCATAAAAAAAACCGAGCATCACAGCCCGGTTTCAATGTTGGTTTAGTAATTCAAAATTTATCTCTCTAAGCTGATATACTTAAGAAACTCATTTCGAGTTTGCTCGTCTTTCTCAAACTTACCTCCGTAGAACGAGGTTAGCGTAGAACTTGTTGTGTCCTTCACACCTCTAGAACTAACACACATGTGATCTGCATCCATGATTACAGCCACATCATCCGTTCCCAGCGCTTCTATCAGCTCATTACCGATCTGCATAGTCAAGCGCTCCTGAACTTGTGGACGCTGAGAAAAATACTGCACGATACGATTGATCTTTGACAATCCGATCACAGAACCATTTGAGATATAGGCAACATGTGCCTTGCCATAAATTGGTACAAAATGATGCTCACAGTGTGAAAAGAACGTGATATTTTTCTCCACGAGCATTTCACTGTATTTATATTTATTTTCAAAAAGTTTTGCAACAGGCTTATTCTTAGGATTTAATCCACTAAAAACTTCCTTAACATACATCTTTGCTACACGATGTGGAGTGCCCTTTAGACTATCATCAGTGAGATCCAGTCCCATAACATGCATGATCTCTCTAAAGTGCTTTTCGATCAATTCAATTTTTAGCTCGTCATCCATTTCGAAAGCATCCTCTCTCAGAGGTGTCTCAAGGGAAGTTCCTACGTGTTCATCTCCTATATCTTCTGAAGATGCTCTAGCGATATTAATTCCCATCGTATTCAACAAAGTTTCTTTCTGTTTCATAAAGTCGAATAGTTAACTCGAGTTTGCGATCAATTTTTTCCCTTAAAATATTCCAAATAACCACTGCAATGTTTTCAGCGGTTGGGTTAAGTTCTTTGAATTCATCGGTATCAAGATTTAAATTTTTATGATCTAATTTACTCAATATATGCTCCTTTATTAAATCAGAGAGCAATTTCATATCGTATACATAGCCAGTTCGAGTGTCAGTTTCCCCACGAAGCTTCACTATTAATTCATAGTTGTGCCCATGAAAATGGGGATTATTACACTTGCCAAAAGCTGCTTGATTCTTCTCGTCAGACCACTCCGCGTTATGAAGACGATGCGCCGCATTAAAATGTTCTTTTCTAAAAACTGATACTTTCATGAGTTGGTGAAACAGCAGTTTTTCAACTTTTGTTTGAATTATTTTAGTAATAAACTGTTATAGAACTACAAGCCAACTGAATTTCAGTGGAATAATTTTCGGAAAATAAAATTACAGAATAATCTATTGGTTTTAAAATCACCAAAACTGCCTGTGTTATCAAGAACCAAAAATGCCAATAGGAAGGTTCCCAGCAAAATTTCACATCTTTTATGAGCAAATTTATAAGAGACTGACTAGATGTTCGTTTGACTTAATGGATTACATATTAAATTTGCAAAATCACCCAAATGCTTATGCTCTATCAGACTATTACGATTACCCTCCTATTATCAATAGGAATTTTCCCAAGTCCAGAAATTAAAGAATCCACAACCACCGAAATCATTTCCATCGATCCAATTTCAACTATCTACGAGGGATTACAGGGAAATAGTGATGAGCTGCCTTCCAAAGAAGTTTTCATGATGGCAGCACAAGGTTGGAGTAAAATGAAAGATAAGCTTAAAACAAAGGTTTTGACTGTCATAGATTTCAGCCTTCCTTCTACCGCCAAGCGCATGTGGATTATAGATCCTGTATCCGGAGTGATTTTACTGAATTCAGTAGTTTCCCATGGTAGAAATTCAGGAGATTTAATGGCGAATAATTTTTCTAATATTCCCGAATCCTTTAAAAGTAGTCTAGGTTTTTACAAAACTGCTGAAACTTACTCTGGCAAACACGGCTATTCCCTGAGATTAGATGGTTTGGAAAAGGGCTTTAACGATCAAGCAAGAAACCGTGCTATAGTAATTCACGGAGCAGATTATGCCCGTGAAGAATTTGCCGAATCAGTTGGAAGATTAGGCCGGAGTCTTGGTTGTCCAGCTTTGCCAAGCGAGCTATCAGCAAAAGCAATTGATCTGATTAAAGATGGTTCTCTACTTTTCATTTTCGGAAAAGATGAAAATTACATCAACAAATCAAGCCTGATCAAGGCCTGATTTGTTGATGCGCAAAGCTTTTAGAAGTGCCGCATCTCGATTATAAACATCAGATCTGAAATTAGCTTTACCATTTTTATCTGCCCAAAAAGTCATATATAGTATCATTACAGGGATATCTCTATCAAGTTTCACCACTTCTTCCTTATCCTGATGCATAGCATCTTGTATTTTTTCATCATCCCAATCTGAGTTATCCAATAAGATTTTTGCAAACTGATCTGGATTCTGAATTCGGATACAACCGTGACTTAAAGCCCTTGTTTCTTTCTCAAAAAGACTTCTAGCAGGCGTATCGTGGATATAAATATTATATTCATTGGGAAACATAAATTTCACCAATCCTAAGGAATTGTCTCCTCCTGGCTTCTGACGAACTCTATATCCTTGATCCTTGGACAGATTTACATTGGAAGCTTTCACAACTTCTCCAGATCCATTGACCACTTCCATATTTTTCTGAGAAAGGTAATTTGAGTTTTTCTTTATTGATGGGATAATTTCCTCGTTCGTAATTGACTCCGGAATATTCCAATACGGGCTAAATACGATGTAGCTCATAGGTGCAGTAAATGCTGGTGACTCATTGTATTCTTTTCCTACGATCACCTTAGCACTAAACGCTGTGTCCGACTTCTGCATATAGTCCAACTGATAATTGGCAACATTCACAAGCACCATTTCTTGATCCCAGTCTATTGCAGGCATCCAACGTAATCTTTCCATATTGATAGATGCGATATCAATTAGATTTTGTGGCGAATTATTTAATGACTCAGCAACCAAAGCTCCGATCACACCATCTGGATTCATACCATTCGATGCTTGATAATTCTGAAGTCCTGTAAACATGGTAGAGTCAAAAAGTAAAGGATCTTCCGTATCATAAGGCTTTAAAACATCCCAAAATATTAATCGTTTTCTCAATGCAGGAATAGCAGAATGTTTCTCTCCAACTTTGATAGCTCCTTCCACCGCAGCAAACTCCCATGTAAGTGTATCATTTTCCTGAATTCGATAGAGCTCCTTAATAGCGTCTCTACCATGAGCATATAAATCTGAACTTGGATACAAGCTTGCAAAAGCCTTCTCTACTGAACTTCCATTTGCTACATTTTCCAATAGATTTGTATAATTCACATCAGTCTCTTTCTCTTCAAATTTCCAATTCGCATCCAAGTTGGAAGGGTTTACTTTACCCTTCTCTAAATCATGAGCTAGGCTGAAAAAGCTGTCGCTTAAAAGAAGCTCTAGTGTAACTTTTTCCTCAGCAGAGAGGTTTCTGAATTTCTTATTCTCTTTTTCCTGATTTGAAGAAAATTCATAAATCTTGGCCAGATTATAATCTTCTGGCTGCAAACCATCAAATTTTGAATTTTCAATTTGTGCCAACATTTCCTTTCCAGTTTTGGAAAGCGATCCGTTAAAATGCCAAACTTCCATGTACTCTCTATCGGCATAGAAACTTTGAATCTCATCTGAAAATTTAGAGTTGGCTAGAACACTAATTTTCTCTCCACTTAGAGCTGCTTGAAGTTCATCTGTCAAATCAGACCTGCGTTGGTTTAAAAACCAAATAAGTCCTACTGCTAGAAGTAAAACTGCAGAAATTGAAATTATTATCTTATTGTTCATAAAGGAGTATTGTGATGCATGCACTCACTCAAACTTCGTACGCTTAATTTTCTACTTGCAGAAAATTTGTCCACTCCAATACATTCTTCTTATAATCAATAAGTTGAAATAATATGATTTCCAAAAGTCGTAAAACGATCAATTTTCAATGAGTCTTGAATTGCCCAATTTGGGGCACAGGCTTTAATCTAAATCCTGTTCGTATAGCATGAAATACTACAGTTTTTTCGGCACCGTTGGTGTGATATGAACTGATATAAATTATCCTTTTTAACCGCAAAAAAACAAAGATGTGCAGAGGATAGAAGAGCAACAATAAAGAAAACATTAGGTATAATTCAAAAAGGTCCCTACCCTTTGCGCTCCCTTCGCGGTCTTTACGCTTATAAAACCACTATTTGCGAAGCGCCGCCAAAACCTCCTCGTCCCTATCGTAAATATCTTGCCTGAAATGACCTTGGCCCTTTGAGTCCGCCCAAAAAGTCATGTAAAGTAGCACTACTGGTATTTTGCGATCTAAGGTCACAATCTGCTCTCGAGTTTGATGCATAGCAGAATTAATCTTTTCTGGCGTCCACGCACTATTACTCTTAAGCAGTAGGGATGCAAAAATTGCAGGATCCTGAATCCGAATACAACCATGGCTTAGTGCCCGATCTTCTCTAGTAAAAAGACTTCTAGCTGGCGTATCGTGAATATAAACACTATGTTCGTTGGGAAACATAAATTTTACCAAGCCTAGGGAGTTATGCTCTCCCGGCTTCTGACGAACCATATAAGGAATAGATTTGCCGCTCCAATTCACCGAAGCTGGATCCACAGGCTTGCCTGAGAAGGTAACTACTTCCATATTTTTCTGCGCTAGGTAATTAGGGTTTTTACGCACAGCGGGCATCACTTCATTTCTTACTATGGAAGTAGGCAAATTCCAATAGGGACTGAATACGATGTAGCTCATCGCAGAAGAAAAGATAGGAGACTCATGATATTTCTTCCCTACTATGACTCTAGTAGAAAATAGCGTATCCCGATTATTGAGATAATCCAATTGATAATTAGCAATGTTCACCATAATCATCTCAGCACCTCGTAAGGTATCCGGCAACCAGCGAAGACGCTCCATGTTAACGGAGGCCTTATCTATTAAATCCGATGGAGATTGATTCAGAACATTGACAGTATTTTTACCTAAAGCTCCATCAGGCTCCAATCCATTTCGTTGCTGGAATCTTTGCACGGCAGCAAACATCGTAGAGTCGTATGCTTTCTCATCCTCGTATTGATAGGGCTCTAGAAACTTCCAAAAGGCAAGCCTCTCCCGCAAATTTGGCACTCCACCATTTGTTTCACCAACTTTAATAGTTTTCGAAACTTTCACATTCTTCCAGTTGAGCGTGTCGTATTTACGGATTTCATCCAATTCTCGTATCACTTCACGTCCCTTTTTATATACTAGTATACTAGGATAAAGTGTTTCTAGTGTTTGCCTAATCTGCTGCTTCTGTAGTGCTAATTCGAGCAATGAATTGTATGATACTTTTGAAGTTTTGGAAGTAATCTGCCAGTCACCCACCAGCGACTTTGGATCCACCTTACCTATTTCCAGATGTGCTGCCAAATGAAAAAATGCATCAGAAAGCAGTAAATCTATATCTGCCAGATCATCTAATTCATTGTTAATATTCTGCTTTTTATTTGCCTCAAATTGAGTGAAAAATACATTGATCAGATTCAGGTGATAATCATGTGGATTGAGTCCATCAAACTCGCTTTGCATGATCTCAAATCTGAGTTCATACGCAAGTTCTGTCAATCTCCCACCCTCAGACCAAGCTTGCAAAAACAACCGATCAGTATAGAACTGGTGAATCTCACTCTTTGCGAAAAGTTCTTGTTGCTTCACATTTAGCGGAATATCTGGCTGATCTTGCTCCAGTCGGATCCGAATATTATCTTGAAGATCAGTACCTTGAGCCACACAAAAAAGCCCCGGAGCCAAGCTCAGGAGCAATATTAATAACAAATGCTTATGCATAATTTTCTATTAATTGTTTACGTCAAAATCCTGGTATTTTCTACCGAGAACCCAAGCTTCCTTCAGCATTTCTAGGAATACACCCATTTTATGAAGTGGGATCAAATTTGGCCCATCGCTCAGCGCTACAGATGGGTCTGGATGAGTTTCGATAAAGAACCCATCAATTCCAGTTGCCGCCGCTGCTCTTGCCAAGATCGGCGCAAACTCGCGCTGACCTCCACTAGTTCCACCTTGCCCGCCTGGCTGCTGCACTGAATGCGTGATATCAAACACCACCGGCGCAAATTGGCGCATGATTGGCAATCCCCTCATATCCACAACCAGATTGTGGTAACCCAAAGAAAAGCCTCTTTCTGTCAAACACACATTCTCATTCCCAGTTGATCTCACTTTAGACACCGCATACTGCATGTCTTCAGGTGCCATGAATTGGCCACGCTTGATTTTCACTGCTTTTCCACTTTCGCCTGCCGCCAAAAGCAAATCTGTCTGCCGACAAAGAAATGCCGGAATCTGAAGCACATCCACCACTTCTGCCACATCTTTTACTTGGTAGCTCTCATGAATATCTGTCACCAAAGGAACATTAAGCGCATTTCCTACGCGCTGCAAAACTTCCAATGATTTGTCCATCCCTATACTTCGAAATGATCCAGAGGAAGTACGATTTGCCTTGTCGAAAGAAGCTTTGAATACATAAGAAAAGCCATGTAACTCAGCCCATTCTTTAACCTTAGTGCCTATTTCCAGGCATATATCATAACTCTCCACAGCGCAAGGCCCAGAGAACAAAACAGGTTTATCTTTACCCAAAATCACCGAATCAGTGATGCGCATGGCTTGATTATTTCTTGTCATTTTCCTTATGGGATAAAGTATGAATAATTGGGACTAATAGTCCTTTGGCGTGAAGGAGCAAATCTCCAACTTCACGAAAAACACCTTTGCCTCCAGCAAATCTCGAAACATAATGAGCGAAGGGCTTTACATATTCGACTGCATCGCTGGGAACTACAGCAAATCCTACGCGCGCCAAAATCTGAAGGTCAATTAGGTCATCTCCAATAAAAGCTACCTCCTCAGCTTCTAGCTCTAATGTCTCTAGCACTTCGTCAAACTTCTTGCCCTTGTTTTTCACGCCATGGTAATGGAAATCAAACTTTAGCTCCTCACAGCGATTTTGCACCACATAAGATTCTCTTCCTGTGATAGCCCCTACTATAAAATCACTCTTTCGTAGATGATAGACGATTAAACCATCCTTTACGTTGAATTTTTTGAATTCCAACTTATTATCATCATATAGAATTCCACCGTCCGTCATCACGCCATCAATGTCGGTAATGATTAGTTTAATTTTAGCGGCTTTTTCCCAGACTTCTTCCGAAATATGTGCAAAGTAATCAGCTATTATTTTTTCTGTTTCCATTGGATTGAATAAAGATCGAGCCTTCTTTGCTCGAGGTTTCGTACACTTCCTGCTTTTCGCTGTTTGGTCAAAAGATCCAAATCCACATCGGCAACGATGATTGTTTCCTCGTTCTCAGAAGCCATTGCTACTACAGCATCATGCGGAAATGAGAAGTCGGAAGGCGAGTAAATCGCTGCTTGAGAATACTGGATATCCATATTTTCCACTTTCGGAAGGTTACCCACAGAACCTGTGATGGCCACGTAGCACTCGTTTTCGATTGCACGAGATTTGGCGCATGTATTTACCCGGAGAAAAGCATTCTTGGTATCCGTCCAGAATGGCACGAATAGTATATCCATCTCCTGCTCAGCCAGAATTCTTCCCAGCTCGGGAAATTCCACATCGTAGCAGATCAAAATCCCAATTCTTCCTGCATCGGTCTCAAAGACATTGATACCATTTCCGCCCTGCAAACCCCAGTAAGAAGCCTCATCAGGAGTGATATGGAGCTTGTATTGCTTATCCTGTGTACCGTCTCTACGGCAGAGGTAACTCACATTCCGGAGTTTTTTACCATCATATTCCGGCATGGAGCCAGCAACGATGTTCACATTATAAGAAACAGCCAGATCGCTCATTCGGCTAATAATCTCATCCGTATAGTCCGCGAGATTACGAATCGCTTCGGAAGCATCCATGTCATTGAATTCTGCCAGAAGCGGAGCATTGAAAAACTCAGGAAGTAGGCAGAAATCTGATTTGTAACCAGATACTGTATCTACGAAAAACTCTACCTGCTGCATCAAATCATCCACATTGGAGAAGCGACGCATCTTCCACTGCACCAGACCTAGACGAACAATAGACTTCTTATTACCAATTAACTTTTCGTCTTTTTCGTAGTAAATATTGATCCACTCCAGCAAAGTAGCATAGGCTCTTGAATCCGTGTCTGAGGGCAAGTACTTTGTGATAACCTTACGTACGTGAAATTCATTTGCAATCTGAAATGACAAAACGGAATCATAGATCTCCTTATTCTTAACAAGGTCAATGTATTTTCGCGGCGTCATTTCATCCGCGTAGTTTTTATATCCGGGAATTCTCCCACCGGCAATAATAGATCTTAAGTTCAGATTCTCGCAAATTTCCTTTCGCACATCATACAATCTTCGCCCGATACGCATGCCTCGATATTCGGTATGAACGAAAATGTCTGTCCCATACAGGGTGTCACCCTCCATATCATGGGTGTCGAATTTGCCAAAGCCGGTGATCTGATCGTATGTATGATTGTCACCAAACTTAGTGTAATCGACTACAATGCTCAGTGCTGCAGCAACTAGCTTACCATTATCTTCGATACCTATCTGTCCTTCAGGAAATGCTTTGAGTTGATTTTTAAACTCCTGTTTAGTCCATGCTCCACCTTGATTTTTGTAGATGGAACTCATGATTTCCTGTATATCCTCATAGTCCGAAAGCTTTACATTCCTCAGCTTTAGTCTATGTTCTAATTCTTCTTTTTGCTTACTCATGGTTCAAAATTAGCCAAATTCAATTAAATATTCCCACAGACTCAATCCTATCGAAAAGAAAGGGAACATTGAGCTAAATATCAGGTTGTGATAGAAATATGTGTTTTTAAAAACAAATGTGAATAGATTTAGAACTGCGAGAAAAAAATTAGAATTTACTAAATGCAACAAGAATTAAAAGAAGTAGCTCAGGAAAAAGCCAAGGGGTTTATAGAATGGGCACAAGAAATATTCAGTTACAGCCTCGTCAGCTTAGGGGAGTCTAAGCTTACTATAGGCTTAATTCTTACGCTAATCATATCTTTTGTTGCGCTTTTCATTATTACAGAATGGATACGCAGATTATTGGTAAACAAGGTACTGACCCGATATCAGATCGAATCAGGCACTCGATCTTCCATTGGGATGATTGTCAAATACATCTTGGTAATGGCAGGGATTTTCTCCATTTTACAAACCAACGGTGTTGATTTAAGTGCTTTTGGTATTCTAGCTGGAGCACTAGGTGTGGGTATTGGTTTTGGTTTACAAAACATTACCAACAACTTCATTTCTGGATTGATCATTCTCTTCGAGCAGCCCATTAAGGTGGGCGATCGTATAGAAGTGGGCGATGTATCTGGTGATGTGATCAAAATATCGGCTCGGTCTACTACCATTGTCACCAATGATAACATCACGATAATTGTACCAAATAGTCAATTCATAGATAGTCCTGTAATCAATTGGTCCCATAACGACCGAAACATCCGATTCAATTTCCCTGTGGGAGTATCTTACAAAGAAGACCCAGAAAAGGTAAAAGCGATCCTAATTGAAGCAGCCAAAGAAAATAGTGGCGTATTGAGTACCCCTGCTCCAGACGTACTATTCGACAGCTATGGTGATAATAGTATCAACTTCATACTGCGGGTGTGGTCTTCGGAATACATTAACCGTCCCAAAGTGCTGAAAAGCCAGTTGTATTATGCGGTCTTCAAAAAATTCGGAGAGCAAGGGATTGAAATCCCATTTCCTCAACGCGATCTGCATCTCAAATCTGGGTTTGATAAGTTAGAAAATTAGCCTAAATTTCACCCATGATCCCATTTTTGGTGATATCCTGTGAAGGCCAACTATGAAAAAATTACTCTTCATTTTACTTTTTCTTTCCTCTTCACTGGCCTATTCCCAGAGTTTTTATCGTTTCAAGTTTGAAGAGCCTTGGTCATTATCTGCAAGCATAGGACCTACCCAATATTTCGGAGAGTTGTATTCTTTTTGGAAATATAATGAAGGTGTACAACCAGATTGGAATGCTAACGTGGCCATCCATTATACATTCGGCACTAATTTGAGGGCTAGATTAGATTTTTCTTACATTAAAATATCTGGGCAAGACCCTCCCTCTGACCCACGTGCTAATAGAGCAATACGTAACTTAAACTTCAGAGCACAAAACTGGGAAGGGACGGCGATGATAGAATATTATCTATTTCCTGTTAAGGTTCCAAATATCCACAGAAACCTCTGGAACCCCTACATTTTTGCAGGTTTAGGGATGTCCACCAATACCCCAGAAACTCAGCTCGATGGTAATTGGGTCGATCTTCGACCACTACAGTTAGAAAACAACCCGTATGAGCGAAATATCTTAGTGTTCCCAATGGGCTTAGGTTTAAAATATAAGCTGAACGTTTATACGGATTTGACTTTTGAAGGAAACTATCGTTTTACTCTTACTGATTACATGGACGATATATCCGCCTATAACATCGGCGAGTTTTACCTTGATCTAGTTGATGATTATGTCACAGGAAAGAATCCGGACCGTCTTAGACTTGCTGTTCGAAACCCAGATTTCTTAGATGATAATGGCTTTCCTGATATTCCTAAAATATTAAAAAATGGAGGCAGAATCCGTAGAGGTTCAGGACTTACACATCGATACGATGGCTATATGACTTTCAACTTAGGAATAGAAATCTATCTTTCTCCAGATATTTGGGACAACTTCTTCCTTAGAAACAGAGTAAACGAGAAAGCCTTCAGGTTCTGGTAAAAGCATTCTCAAATTTGAAATCACAGATTTGAGAGCTGCAACTCCATCTTAATATCGCATCTGCAATATTTTCCTTCTTCAAGTTCTGCTTCTTTGAAACCTAGCTTTCGATATATCTTTAGCGCAGAAATAAGCTTGGAATGACTGTATAGAACCACCTTTTTACCTTCCATTTCTCTGGCTTTTTCTAAAATAGCTTCACCAAGCAGCATTCCTACTCCCTTACCCTGAGCTGTTGGCATCACACCCATTTTGACTAACTCATAGTTCCCATCAGAGATTCTATGGAGTCCTACAGTCCCAACTATCTCCTCTCCCAAAGCAGCAAACAGGATCGCCCCTCCTGGTTTGATGATCGTATCTTCTGGATTATCAAATTGTGCTTGATCAAATGCTTCTATTGCAAAAAGCTCCTCCACCCAAGGTTGGTTTATGGATTTGAAAAATGGGCCTAATTCAGATGAATAGGGTATAATCTTAATATTTTCCATATAAAACTTTTGTGGCGGGAAAGACAAAAGTAAAAAGAATCGCTTAGATTGGTCATCCAAACACCACCCTCCTTCTTATGAAACTTAGAAATCTTACCATCATATTGCCTTTACTTTTTGTCGCTTTCATAGCAAACGCCCAAACTCCCGATCAGAAATTGGAGAAACTCGGACTATCTCTCCCAGAAGTAGGAATCCCAATTGCCAATTACGTAAAGTGGAAGCAAGTGGGCAATCTGCTCTATCTATCCGGATCTGGGCCAGATGTCTTCGGCAAAGTGGGAGCTGAACTCACGATCGATGAAGGCTACCAGGCAGCGAGGGAAACCGGACTAGAAATTATCGCAGTTTTGAAGGTGGCCACAGGTGGCGATCTTACCAGAGTCAAACAGTTTGTGAAAGTGCTGGGAATGGTAAATTCTGATCCTAACTTCGACAAGCAACCTGCCGTAATCAATGGCTTTTCGGATCTCATGGTAGAGATTTTTGGAGAAAAAGGCAAGCATGCCCGCTCCGCTGTTGGTGTGGCTGCTTTACCTAATAATATGGCTGTGGAAATAGAGGTGATAGTGGAGTTGGAGGATAAGTAATTGTTTTTAAAGTGAGATATCAAATTCTGAAACTACTTAAAGACATAGTGTAGCTTGCCATTGATCGAGGTATCAACATCCACTTTTTCTGTTTTTCTAGGAATACCTAGTCCTGCATAATTCCCTATTGTTCCTGAAATCTCCTCTATATCACCAGAAACATTACAATTAGATTCTTTTAATGACAAGCTAAAACCTTTAACAGATTTAAAAGTCAGATCGAATTTTGGCCCTGATTTTAGATGCAGAAAAGAAAATTCAGAGTTTTTAGAAATAATAACGTTGCTGTTTTCAGAGTTAATTAAAAGTGAATCCTGTGAAAAGCCTACTAAATCAATCTCACCAACATTTTTCACTATCAGATGCTTTAGATTACCTACTCTCAAAGTGTAACCGCCATTAATCGCATTACGCAGGTTTTTAATAAACAGGGTGTCATTTTTCACTGTATAATCTTGAATTGGTTCGGTCTTAGGAGGCTTAATTCCATCTCCAAATAATTCGTCGTAATCCAAACGGTTGCTATCGCCAGGAAAGAGGTGCAGGCGAGAAGCTTCTTCGATTTTTTACCGAAAAATCTTCTAAAGCTGTCTTGGTTTTGATCACCCTGCGCTTTCCAGTTACATTATATTAATCAGCGAATTGATGTGAAATCAGGAGGGTGGCGATAAAAAGAAGCCAAGCGAAAGTCAAAAAGGAAACGATTATTTTATTACTGGTTTTCATGTGTTTATATTTTTTTTTAATGGTCATAACTTGCCCCGATCTGTCGGGGTGGAATCTCGCAGGGATGATAATCATCCTAGCTCGTGACTTTTTAGTCAGGCTTGATTTCATGATCGTTTGATTGAATGGTTTGAATCAGGATTTGTAAATCCTCGGAATTGAGTTTAAGAACTTCTATTTGATGCAAGATCGAGGGCAGTTCATCGTTCAGAAATGTCTGCTTTTGCCTCTTAAGCAGATTTCGCTTTGCGTCAGCAGCTACGAAAAAACCTATACCCCGCTTATTTTCGATGATTCCCTCCTCCTCCATCAGCGCATAACTTCTCATCACTGTATTTCGGTTAACTTCCATATCCACCGCAAGATCCCGCACAGAGGGAATCTTCTCTCCGGTTAGGATTTTACCCTGAAGAATCTGATCAGCTACCCAATCCCGGATCTGAAGGAAGATGTTTTTTGTTTCGTTAAACTCCATCCTAAACCTCGTATTCTTTGAGTTTGAAATAAGCAACCAAAAAAAACTGTGGAATCGCCAACCACATCAAAACTGTGACTACAAAAACAATCAGGGGGGTATCGGTGAAAATTTCAGGTTGTTGAAAACGAATTTGGGAAATAAAAAGCTCAGAACTATCCTCAGGTATACCTATAACTATCCATGACAACACGATGGATGTCAAGAATAGTAGTAAAGTAAATCCTAAAAAAGACAACGGCATAAGTAATACATTCCATTTCCCAAAAACTATTCCCCCGGTGAACATAATTGAGACAATTACCCCTCCTATACCAATGAACATGTAATAAAGAATTGGCAATTTCCATAAATAAAAAAGAGATAGCATATTAAAAACATCCAAATCATCTACCACAAGTGTGGGGGACTTACCATATATGGTGACTGAGCTGATTTGAAATATGCTTTTGGAAACTTCTACTCCCAATACAAACAGGAGTGTAAAAAGTATTGGAAACAAAACAATTCGAGTCAGGAATTGGATCAAATACTTCTCCATCGCTGAGCCCGGTAATATCAAGTAAAGCTGTGCTGATCTTTTGTCCCTAAGCTCAATAAAACTATACCCTATGCCAAACAAGGTCAGGAAAAATAAACCTGCATAATACAAAACCGCATAGTTCTGTGCACCCCAACTAGATGCATATTTATTCGAGTAAAAAATGACCAGGAATAACATGGCAGATATTAAAAATGTCCCGGGGATACCCATTAAATAAAGTTTTCGATTCTTTGAAAACTCAAATCGAAATAGATTAAAAACACGGCGGGAACTGATTGTGTTGGCATTCATAGGACTTCGGAATTTTGAGTTTGTAGAATCGAATTCTCATTAATACTATTGTGGAGCACTGCATTGAAAAGCAATTCCAAACTAACAGGAGTCTGAGGCTCCTGGTGTTTTCTTGACCTGATAAATTGGTAGCCTGTCCCAACTTTTTCTGTATGCAAAGCTTCATCAGGAAGATTGGAGGAAGTACCGAATACCCAGCGATCAGACAATTCCAAAACATCTGCATCCAGCTGTATCTTTCCATTATTCAAAATCGCCACTCGATCTATCAAGTTCTCCACATCAGCAACCAAGTGTGTGGAAATAATCAAGGTTTGCTCATCGGTGAGATTGCCGGCCACTACTTTTCGAAAAATACTTTTGGAAGGAATATCCAGCCCGTTAGTCGGCTCGTCGAAAAGTAAAAACCTGCAATTCGTACTCAGCCCAAAGGACAAAAACACCTTCTTCCGCTCGCCTAGAGAAAGCTCTTTCAGTTTGACTTTCTTTTCCAAACCAAAGTCAGCCAAAATCTGATCAAACTGAGATGAATCAAATTCCGGGTAAAATGCCCCCATTATTTTTTCATACGCTCCAATGCTCATATTCCCAGGATAGGCAATATCATCGGCGAGAAAGAAAACTTCGGCTAAGAAAGACGGCTTCCTCTCTCGAGGAATATGTGAAGCCAGAGTAATGGTGCCACTTTTGGGAAAAAGCAGTCCGGACAGCAAGTGAAGAAGGGTGGACTTGCCAGTGCCGTTTTTCCCGAGTAGTCCTACAACCGAACCTTCTGGAATATACCAATGAAGCCCATCGAAAAGCTGAGGCCGTTTTGGATATGAAAAATTTAAATCTTTGACTGAAACGATCATAGTGTTATACTGTCATAGTGTATTATGACACTAAAGTATTAAATGATTTTGAAAATCAAAAAATTCAAGCAACTATTTTCTGAAACTATTAAATTCAACAATGAATTTACCCTACCTATTCCAAAGTCAGCGACTTGGTTTCCGAACTTGGCATCCTTCAGATTTACCTGCTATTTCTGCTATGAATGCTGATCCGGAGACTATGACTTTTTTTCAGCAACTGCTTTCAGAGAAGGAAATAAAGAGGTGAAAAATTGTAAGTAGTAAGAGGTAGTAAGTGGTAAAAAATTGGGGAAAATCAGCGGAAATCTGCTCATTTTTCTCTGCTCATACCAGTCTGTGGCAAGGAGTTCTGATGGCAATTCCCAGCTAATTTAAGGTAAAATCCGGCTTCTGGAGACGAAGGATAACAATAATACTTTGCGGCGTTGCGCCTTGGCGAGAGACTATTTATCAAAAAAAAAGATGCCACCTCCAACTGGAAGTGACATCTAAACCACTCAACCCCAACTAATAACCTTATTAGGCTAGGAAAAGGGAAGCAATTCCTAACACTTGTTCTTTGTTAAGCGGCTCATCCCATCCTTCGGATACAGCAGCAGCACTAATACCGGTCAAATTAACGACATTAACACCCCCATGCGTGACGTTTTCTTCGCCGGTATAGATAGCTTGTGTAGGAGCAGGAAGTGTTCCTCTAGATCCATCAGTAATCCAACCTTTAACGGTATCCTGTCCTTTCTTCGTTCTTAATCTTCTTACCATAGAAGCATGTCTTGCTTCCACAGAGTGTATTGAAAGCGCTGCAGTCAAGACTACATCATTTTCCATTACATTACCTGCCTGACCTTTGTAAGCTCTTACTCCTGTATCTTCGAATGCCTGAGAAAGTGCCAAAAATGTAGGGTAATCTGTAAATGGAGAGAAATTTCCACCTGCTGTGAAGTCAAATTTTGGTTCTGCCACAGCCGTTCCTTTCAAAACGTTGGTAATTACTTCGGTCAAGAACTTCACGTGAGCCTTCTCATGATCTCTGATCTTGTTGAAAATCGCTGCATCTGCTCCTGCAATGACCCCTGACTCAATACCCATCTGATAATATCTATACTCCAAATGCTCCAAGGTTAAGGCGAAATTCAATACGCCAATCAAACTTGCAGTATCTGCCTTAGCCACTTTTGGCAAAGCTGATAGAATACCCAATGGTACAGCAGCCATAGCTACTTTCTTACTCATATCTCCGAATTTGCGAAAAGCATCTCTTCTTGAGAAGAATATATCATTCTCTTCCGGAGTATTTGTTTCCGGGCACATTTTATCTAATAAATTCAATAAGTTCATGTCTTTGTAGTTTATGGTGGTGGATTATGATGGCAATTGACTGAAATCAATTGGCGTCTTTACGTAAGTACTAGCGGCAGTCAAAACTTGCGAGAAGTTCAACGTACGCTCTAGTCCATTTGCATCGATCAAATCATCTCCTGCAAAATCTGCAGAACCTGGATTCAATAGATCTCTGATTGCAGCCGCATGTCTTGCTTCTACTGAGACTATCTTTCCTGCAATTAATAAATAATCAACACTTTCTAGGTGTTGTCCAGCACCATTGTAAGCAGCTACCCCTAAATCTTCAAAGGTTTTAGCAGCATTCAACACTGACATTCTATCTCCAAAATTAATAGAGCTAAAATCTACTTCAAGACCTGCTATGGCAGCAGAGCCAAGAGCAGCTTTGAAAAATTCACGATGAGCTCTTTCATGCTTCTCTACATCTCCCAAAATTGTCTTTTCTTCAGCGCTTGCATTGGCGAAGTATCCACCTGTGATCACTGCTGCGTAGAATGCTGCTTCTAGTTGCTCCAAAGCATAAGCATAATTCAAGATTCCAATATCGCCAGAGCCTAGTTTCACTCCGCCCGTTGGCATTGGATCCATGTCTACAATATCCTTGCAGCCTACCATGATCAGTCCTGCGGCAGCTACCGAAAGAGAGCCTGTTCTAAGGAACTGTCGGCGATTAGCATTTTGAATCAGTCCTTGCGGCTTAATTAATTCATTTTTCATTTTCTGATTGTTTAGGTTAATAATCCGGTTTTGGTTTTCATAATATTTAAATACTAAAAACAGTATCTATTTTGATCGACCTGGTACTTTAAAGACAATTACGAAGCCTTTCTCTCAAGTGGATTTAGTAAAGCCCAAAGTTTTTTGAGATTAATCAAAAATTCATAAGTATTTTTAAGTTAATACGCTGTATCTCATTCCCCTTACTTTATCCATAACATGCTTTTTAAGTGATATAACCATGAAATATTTAGTTTTAACATGTATTTTGATATTTACGCTTTTACAGATTAATGCTCAGCAAAAAATTTCTACCCGAGAAATGAATCGAATCAATTGGATGGAGTTTGCAGAATATGTTCCTGGGAATATAAATTCCGTTTTATTACCGACTGGGACATTAGAACCCCATGGTGTGATAAACAATGGAGCAGATAACACGGCTCCTGAGGCAATGGCTTTAGCTATTGCAGATGACCTAAATGCCCTCATCGCTCCTACGCTTAATTATGGCATTACGGGAAGCATGGCAGCTTTCCCAGGTGCTTTTCAAATTACCGAAGAAGCCTATCGCCCTTTCATCAAAGATATCCTTAGAGGTCTGGCAAAAAATGGCTTCAAAAACATCATCATCTTAAATGGCCATGGTGGTGGTCAAACCAAAGTTTTGCAAGAAGTAGCAGCTGAGGTAGCCACAGAACTTGGCGTAAGAACCCTCGTTCTGAACTGGTGGTCATTTGCCTCGGATGTAACTTTGGAAGTATTCAAAGAAGATGGTGGTCATGCCGGACTCAATGAGACTGCCTATATACAGGCTATCGACCCAACTTTGGTACATAAGGAAAAATACAGTGCTGACATGGCAACTGCATATCCTGCAACTGGAACTTGGTCTGCTAGCCCCTTCCCATCATCTATCGGACTTTACAAAGAAGGTCAGGGATACCCAAATTTTGATCAGGCACAAGCACATGAGTATTTCAAAAAAGTAAATGCAAAAGTATCAGCCTTCATCCAAGAGATAATTAAAAAGTGGGATTTGGCGGGCCTGTAATTACTTTAACAGCAAATAAATTAAAGTGCTAAAATCAAATCCTTTAAACTTAATAGTTATGAATATTAGAATTTTTAAAAAGGTTACTGTGAGATTAACCGGTTTTATGGCAGTACTCCTCTTCTCAAATTTTGCTGTAGGCCAAGACCAAGATTTCAAAAAAACAGTGATCTCTCGAGAATTCCTTTCGGAAGGTGTAGCCGTAGCTGATATTAACAACGATGGTCAACTCGACATCGTGGCGGGTTATTACTGGTTCGAAGCTCCCCATTGGGTACAACATCAACTTTCACCGTCTCGGGCTTTTGACCCAAGAAAGGAATACAGCAATTCCTTCTTGAATCTTGCAATGGATGTGAATCTCGATGGCTGGGACGATGTGATCATCATTGATTATCCTGGCACTCCAGCTTATTGGTTTGAAAATCCAAAAACAGAAAGCAACAACTGGCAAAAGCATATCATCGCAGACTCAGTGGGGATTTCGAATGAATCTCCTGCATTTGTGGATATGGACGGAGACGGTAGAGTTGACATTCTATGTGGTGATTACAAGACCAGACAAATCATCTGGCTACAAGCCCCAACAAAACCTGGAGAGACAGAATGGAAACGATTTGCTCTAACGGAAGAAAATGTCCCTGGCACAGACCGCTTTTCTCATGGCCTTGGATTTGGCGATATCAATGGTGACAAAATCAATGACGTGATAATTTCCGAAGGCTGGTTTAAAGGTAAAACAGACCTGAAGTCAGCGGATTGGATCTTTTACCCTGCGGCCATCAGCGACAAAGCCGCTCACATGCAGATTTTGGATGTAAACGGTGATTTAAAAAATGATGTAGTTAGCTCGTCCGCACATTCAATGGGTGTTTGGTGGCAGGAGTATCTCAATGATTCAACCTTCCAAACTCACTTGATCAACAACCTCACTTCACAGACTCACGCCACATTTATGGCCGATCTCAATGGCGATGGAGATATGGAAATGATAGCTGGAAAAAGGTATTTGGCGCACAACGGCAATGATGCAGGAGATGATGACACTCCTTACTTATTTTACATAGAATTTACTCCATCAATAAGCCCTTTTTTCCGAGAACACATCATTGATAACGACTCGGGTGCTGGTCTAAACATCGCTGTACAAGACATGAACAAGGATCAAAAACCTGACATTGTGATCGCAAATAAGAACGGGATTTTTCTATTTGAAAATCAGATAAAAAGGTAAAAATGATTGTTGTCAGATGTCTACTTGACAAAATCCTTTAAAGAAGATATTGTCTGATGCTTTTGTCCTTTAAGAGGCAAAATAATAATTGCATTAGTATCCATAGAAAGATTTAAATCATTCATTTCGGCTTTTTCAATACAAGATCATCTATTCTGGTCCAGCTACACGCCATTTATCCTAGCATAGTTCCTACAAACAAATGAAGGTGTGGATCCAGTTTTAAAAAAAATTGAATCTGGTATCTTTGACTGCAAAGAGTCAGCAGCCTCAACATAATAAACCTCTTACACTAGTTATTAATATGTCAAAAATTTCACTTCCAGTAGTAGCATTAATTGGCTCTATACTGGCATTTGGATGCGCAAGTCCCGATACCAGAAAAGCCGACTTAGAAGAGCTTATCAATTATTATCCGCAATACCCCTTAGACACCGCGAAGCACGGTGCCGACAGTACTGAGCTGATCATGACCAATTTTGCCGGCCCGGATATCGTTCCATCTCCAGCAGCTTTGGCAGTTTCCTCTGACGGAAAAGTATTTGTAGGGGTGGATATGATGGGTTCTTTGGGTAAAGAAGCTGGAAAAGGAGCTATTGTCCGCCTGGTAGATAGCAATAACGATGGAGAATTGGATTCTCATACGGAATTCGTGAAAGTTGATAATCCTCGAGGAATTATCGCAGTGAGAGATCAGGTCTTCGTGCTTCACACTCAGTTTTCTAAGGCTACCGGCAAAGCCGAAGGAATGAACTTGGTGGTTTTTGAGGACAAGGACAATGATGGTGTGGCTGATGGTCCTGCCAATATGCTGATAGAAAGCATTTCTTCACCTGAATCTATCCGTTCTCGTGGCACAGATCACTCTACTAACGGAATCAGAATGGGCATCGATGGCTGGATTTATATAGCTGTAGGTGATTTTGGATTCCACAATGCTACCGATAGAGATGGCAAGAAAATGACCATGCTTGGCGGAGGCATTGTACGAGTTCGCCCTGATGGCACCGAAATGGAAGAATACATCCATGGTACTAGAAATATCTATGATGTAGCCATCGATCCATTTATGAATATTTATACACGTGGCAACACGAATGATGGTGGTGGCTGGAACATTCGTTTCATTCATTACACTCAATCAGGCGAGTATGGTTATCCTAACTTTTTCAAAAACTTCACTGAAGAAACGATCCCGGCACTAGTTGATGTGGGAGGAGGATCGGGTACCGGCAGTTATTTCATGGATGATGATCGCTGGCCAGCCAAGTACAATCACGTGCCGATGATGGCGGATTGGGGCAGAAGCCATTTATACATTCACCGTGTGACGATGGATGGCGCTGGATTTACACAGCAGCAGGAAGAATTCATCAAACTTCCACAGATCTCAGATCTTGATGTTGATGGTTCTGGACGTATGTTCCTAGCAGCTTGGGATGGAGCGGGATATTTCGGTAGTGAGGATAAAGGCTACGTAGTTCGTGTGGTGCCAAAAGATTGGACTTATGAAGTTTTTCCTGATTTGAAAGCAGCAACAGTAGAAGAATTGACTGCCATGCTTAAAGCACACAACTCAGTTTCACGCTTCCACGCACAGCGTGAATTGCTAGCTCGTTTCCCCAATGAAGCTGGTGCAGCTGCACTTTCTGTAGCGACTGACAAGACTTTAACTCTTGCAGTGCGAGTAGCAGGCATTTACACCTATGCTCAGGCAACTTGCGAAAGTGGTAATGGAGAATTAGTAAAATTAAGCCAGGATGAGAAAGTAAGAGAATTCGCACTTCGCGCAATGGCTGATCGTAAAACATGTCTTCAGGGCGTTCCAATTGATCCATTCATCGAAGGGGTCACTGATCCAAATGACCGTGTGAAATCAGCAGCTATCATAGCTTTGGGAAGAATAGGAAATCCAGAAGCTGCTAAAGAGCTATTAAAAGTAAATGTACCCTCTTCTTTCAAGCAACCTGAGAAAGGGACTGAAGGTCCACATGCGACTCCTAATTCAGCAATTATCCTTCCACACGTAGCTGTAAAAGCATTGGTAGAGCTTAATGCAGTCGATGAGACTGTGAATGCTATAGGCACAGAGAATTCAAAAATTGCGCTATGGACTTTACGTTACATGCACGATCAAAAGGCTGTTAATGGACTTATCAAAGCTTATGGAGCTACAGAGGACATGGAGCTGAAGGCAGAGATCCTGGGTGTGCTGTCTAGATTATACACCAAAGAAGCTCCTTACGATGGATCTTGGTGGTGGGGAACTCGACCTGACACTCATGGCCCTTATTATAAAGGAATAACCTGGGAATCATCTGACCAAATCAAGGACTTTTTATTAGGAGAGCGTAATTCCTACGAAGACCCTACCAAAAGACAATATTTCACTGAGCTTAATGAGCGTAACAGAATGAATATTGAAGAGTTTGGTGAAGATCAATCCAATTTAGTAATCCAAGAAACTGAGGTTGATTTGGAGAAAATCAAAAACAAGAAAGGCCAAGTGGGCAACTCGTCTATTGAAGATGTGATGATTGCAGTACAAGATCTTAAAGGCGATCCTATCAAAGGAAAAGCACTATTCACCAGCCAAGGTTGTGTAGCATGTCATAGCATCGAAAAAGGTCAGCCACTGAAAGGTCCATTTATGGGACAAGTCGGCTCCATTATGAACCGCTCCCAGATCACTGAGTCTATCCTTAAGCCGAATGCATCCATCTCTCAGGGCTTTGCTTCTGTGCTTATTTCTACCAATGACGATAAAAGCTACATGGGCTTTGTCACAGCAGAAACGGCAGACGAAGTGGTGCTGACAGATATTACAGGCACAGCTACCAAACTAGACAAGAACACAATCAAAACACGTAAGATCATGGAAACATCTATGATGCCTGCAGGCTTGGTCAATTCACTTTCCTATGAGGAATTAGCTTCATTGATCACTTATTTGCAGCAGCAGAAGTAAGTTTCAGCTCGTTTGATCTTCTTATCTAAGCACCTTGGGATTCAAGTATTCCAAGGTGTTTTTTTTTGGATTAAACCGCGGGGAACACAGGGGTTTACGCAGAGGCCACAAATTGAGATTTAACTCCCTGTATGGCTCAAGTCTTTAAATTTGGACTCAGGACAATGCTATCTTCGGACTGCTTCCAATGTTAATTTCCCACCATAGAATGAATTGAAAATTATTTGTATTCGACGCCCTTCGGGGTCGTCCAATCTTTTGGTTGATCTTCAAACCATGGGTTTCACACATGGCTATTCATGGTTCGATCCTTTCAGGATCATCAATTGGAAATAGCACAATTAGAATGGTGTTCACCGAAAAATGATTTTGTTAAAAAGACCACAAAGTGGTCGAACTTTTCAATAGCCACGGGTGAAACCCGTGGAACAGTTAAACCCATTTTGGACATGGCAACCCTGAAGGGTTGAACTTTTTTGAAAAGGATTACAAATCCCTAAAAATAAAAAAAGATTAAACTGCTTTGAACACGGAGGTTTACGCAGAGGCAACAAATTGGGATTTAATTCCCTGTATGGCTCATGTCTTTAGATTTGGACTCAGGACAATGCTATCTTCGGACTGCTTCCAATGTTAATTTCACATTATAGGGTGAGTTAAAATTATTTGTGTTCGACGCCCTTCGGGGTCGTCCAATCTTTTGGTTGATCTTCAAACCATGGGTTTCACCCACGGCTATTCATGGTTCGATCCTTTCAGGATCATCAATTGGAAATAGCATAATGAGAATGGTGGTCACCGAAAAATGATTTTGTTAAAATGACCACAAAGTGGTCGAACCTTTCAATAGACACGGGTGAAACGCGTGGAACAATTAAACCCATTTTGGACATGGCAACCCTGAAGGGGTTGAACTTTTTTGAAAAGAATTACAAATAGCTAAAAATAAAAAAGGATTAAACAGCGGGGAACACTGAGGTTAACGCAGAGGCCACAAATTGGGATTTAATTCCCTTTATGGCTCAAGTCTTCAGATTTGGACTCCAGGATTATGCTATCTTCGGACTGCTTCAAATGTTAATTTCCCACCATAGAGTTGAAAATTATTTGTGTTCGACACCCTTCGGGGTCGTCCAATCTTTTGATTGATTTTCAAACCATGGGTTTCACACATGGCTATTCATGGTTCGATCCTTTCAGGATCATCAATTGGAAATAGCACAATTAGAATGGTGTTCACCGAAAAATGATTTTATTAAAATGACCACAAAGTGGTCGAACCTTTCAATAGCCACGGGTGAAACCCGTGGAACAGTTAAACCCATTTTGGACATGGTAACCCTGAAGGGGTTGAACTTTTTTCACCGCGAAGATCGCTGAGTTTGTCGCAAAGATTTTTTTTAAGGAATGTATAAGTCCTAGCAATTTTCTTGGCTAACTCTGCGTCTAATGATAAATATCGGAAGCTATAAAAATCCATGATATTGAAAATTTAAGGTTCGACGATAAATCAGTTTTTAATTGGTATAATTTTTTAGTTTAGAATTGTTTTTTAATTTGAACTGAATTATACATTTGAATCTCAAAATAGTCCATCCCAAATGAAAAAAAACTTGCTGATTTTTCTGCTATTTCTGCCTTTGTTTTCATGTGAAACTGGAGATGAAGACCCAATAATTGACAATGAACCTGAAGTGCCTTCACAAGGCCCTTTTACCGTAAATATTCCCTCAACCTATCTATCTACGAGAAACGAAGTTTGGCTTATTCTCCATGATTTGGATGGCAAACCTATTGATTACGCAAAAGTTGATGCAGCCGGGGAGACAGAATTTGATGTGGATAGAGAGAAGAGATATCATTTAAGTTTATTCATGAGGAATATGTCATCCGACATGGATATTAATTTCATCCAGACTTTCACAAACATCAAAGTCACAAGGAACATTAATTTTGGATTAGCAAAAGCAGGGAGAAGCACCCCAGCACCTACTGGGAATTTTGATGTGACCATTAAGCTCAACGATTATGGGAATTCTGCCTATGCGTCATCTTCATTTAATACGTATCAAACTTCCTCCTATAACCTTGAGTACGACATACACCTCACTACTCCTCTTTATGCTAATGAAAAGAAATACTTAGTGTCTGTGGGAAATAGTAGTGGTCAAACACGATACACCTTTTTGACAGACCCGGAGAAAGACAAGTCATATAGTTTCAATTTCGAATCTCTGAAATCTTACGACAAGACGATTAAAATAGAAAACCTATCCTCTACCTACCTTTATTATTCAGTGAATGCAATGATTGAGAATAATGGATTTTATGTTCCTAGCTACTTAGTAAGTAGTAACAAGTTTGGTAGTCCATCTCGAGAGCTAGGTTATTTGAATGAATTTAAAATTTATTCCACGAGAGTTGAGGCATCTCCGCAAAAAGATGCTAAGACTACTTCTCATTATTATAAACTTGGTGATGTGCCTGAAAAGATCAACTTTCTTAATATCCCTGAAATCCAAGTGCAGAAGAAAGAAATCACTGATTTCAGTTTCTCTCTTTCACCAGAAGCAACAGATTTTGTCGTCGTATTTGATTATCCAAATTTATACAGCTACCCAGAGCCAATTAAAAATGTGAGGTGGTTTGTTCGAGGCAACACTTCTTCCTTTGGTCTTGAACTACCTGCAGAGATAAAGACCACTTATCCCCTGCTTTCAGATCTAAGCAAAATGCAAGTAGAGTCAATAGATATTATTAAAAGCAGTACTTCCTATGATCAGTATATTGTTGATGAATTTGTGGAGGTTCCAACACTAAAAAAAGTTGAAATCTTATCCATTCGACAATCCTATCCAAAGAATTAATTGCAGTTAAGCCCAGTGCAATTGGAATACTAACCTACTCACCTTAGAGCCTAAAGATTCTAAGGTGTTTTTTTTATTACAGCAGTGCACGCAGAGATTTTGCTGTGGGAGCAAGTCAATGTTGCCCTACTTGTCCCGCTTTGTGAATTTTCTGCTATGAGATTTTCCTGCTTATCCAGAAGCCGGAATAGCCTAAAACCATCATTAGTCAATGCTCAAACTCAATGATCATATAGGTCAAATACCTATTTCTGATCTCCACGTTTCGCACCGTGTCCACTACGGTTGAAACTCTAAATGATTAAGTTTTTGTGAATTCTGACAAACGGGATAGTTCGTATCCCCCGATTTTATAGCTTTGATTTCCTAGTTTAAATGTAAATAACCTTACCTCATGAAATCAATCTTCCTCACACTACTTACTTTTTTGATAGCCAGCTCAGCTACTTTCGCACAAAATTCCTTTAATAAAAATAAGGTGATCGCTCACCGTGGTGCATGGAAAACACAAGACATTCCACAAAACACATTGGCTTCGCTGAAAGAAGCTGTAAAACTGGGTTGTGAAGGTTCGGAATTTGATGTTTGGATGACTTCTGATGGCATTTTGGTGGTGAATCACGATGCGGATTTTGAGGGAATTGATATCGAAACTTCTACCTATAAGGAGCTTTTGACCCAAAGACATGCGAACGGCGAAAAAATTTCTACCGTGAAAGAATACCTGAAGGCTGGAAAAAAGCAGAAAGTAACCAAATTGATTTTTGAATTTAAGCCTTCTAAAATCTCAGTAGAGAGAAGTATAGAAATAGCCGAAAAATCTGTGCTAGCCGTGAAGAAAATGAAAGCCGAGAAATGGGTGGAGTACATCACTTTCAGTTACGAAGGAGGTTTGAAAGCAATCGAAATGGATCCAAATGCAAATGTGGCTTACCTGACAGGAAACAAAACTCCTGCTGAATTAAAAGAAGCCGGTTTCTTCGGTTTTGACTACAATATCAATGTGCTAAAGAAGAATCCTCATTGGATCAAAGAAGCTCAGGAATTAGGTTTGACGGTGAATGCCTGGACAGTAAACTCTGAGGCTGATTTGAATTGGATACTGGACCACAACCCAGATTTCATCACAACCGACGAGCCTGAGTTACTGTTCAGACTGATAGATGCGAGAAAGTAAAACTAAATGAATCCCGAAATCAAATCATACAACCAAAATCAAACTCCTTCAGACCAAGTAATTTGCGAGAGTTTAGCTGCGACTATTGATTCTGTCTTAACAGATGCAACGTGTAAAATTTGGCATGCACATCCTGTATGGTTTTTAGACGAAAACCCAATTGTAGGATACAGTAAACAGAAGGCTGGCATTCGTCTTATGTTTTGGAGTGGGGCAGATTTTGAAGAAGAGGATTTAAATAAGAAGGGTAAAAAATTCAAAGACGCTTCTATTTTTTACAACACCATAGCAGAAATCGATGAAGACAAATTGATTCACTGGCTCGAGAAATCAAAAAACATCCAATGGGACTATAAAAACATAGTCAAACGGAAAGGGAAACTTGTTCGATTGAAATGATTAATCAGTAGGTGTACACAAAAGTATGCCCCAATAATTTTGATAATTAGAGGGGCATACAACTTTTAAAATATCTAAGAATTAATTAATTGCGCATCAATTTGGATGCTCTACATAGCGTTCAAAGAATTCGACAATTCTACCCATTCTATCTAATCTGCGATGCACAGCACCTGAGCGTGATAGCTCATGTCCTTCATTTGGATAGCGGACGTATTCTACTGGCTTGCCCAATATTTTCAAACTTTTGTAAAGCAACTCAGACTGTCTCACTCCTGTTCTCAGGTCATTGTCTCCGTGAAAAATCATCAGTGGAGTTTCAATATTCTGCACATAAGTCTGAGGACTGTTGTATTCTAATATCTCCTTTACCCCTTCTTCCCATGGGTAACCGAAATAATTTGGCACCAGTCTCCAAGCATTCCCTTCTCCCATAAAGAAAGTCAACTCATAGACCCCTCTTTGCGCAAGCGCAGCCTTGAATCGATTGTCATGACCAACAATCCAAGCTGCCAAATAACCCGCATAAGATCCGCCGGTTAATACCAATTGATCTTCATCGATCCAAGAATATTCCTCTCCTGCTTTATCCAGGGCAGTCAAAACATCCTTCGCTGGACCATCGCCCCAATCCTGATAATTTCCTTTTTGGAAGCTTTTTCCATATCCACCACTTCCTCTAGGATTGGCATAAACAACTCCGTAACCTCTACCGGCCAACACCTGGAATTCATGCCACATGCTTGATTCGCCTGGACCCCACATCGCTGTAGGCCCACCGTGCATCTCAAGTAATGTAGGGTATTTTTGACCTTCTTTCAAGCCGTAAGGAGGCATCACCCAGTAATCCACATTAAAGCCATCTTGCTCGAATCGATGTGCAATAGGTTGAGAAACCCATCGATCTGCTAACCAAACGCTGTTGTAATGAGTTAGAACTTTTTCATTTTTCCCTTCGATAGTAGCTGCATATATTTCACTTGGGTTAGAGACTTCTGTTTTGGAATAAACTAATTTCTCTCCCAGAACATCAAAACTATTAATGCCGACAGGCCCAGAAATCACCGTATTTACCTTTCCGTTAGAAACAGTTGCACGATACAATGCAATACCTCCTTCATTTGCTCCTGAGAAGTATACACTCTTACTATCTCCAGACCATTTGGCATCGCCAACTCTACGATCTAATTCCTCAGTAAACCACTTAAGTCCAGAACCATCCGTCTTTACTGTACCGATGAGACTTTGGTTGAATGCTCTATCTTCTGTCTGCTGACCTGAAATCAAAATCAGTTTGCCGTCAGGAGAAAATTGAGGACTGCTGAGACGGTAATTCTCTTTCTGAAGAAATATAGATATAGCTTTGTCTGAAAGATTGATTTTATACAGATCCGAATCCTGAATATCGTCAGGATGCTCTTCGCTTTTTATACTACTAGCCAAAATATAAGTGCCATCTGGCGACCATGCTGCTCCACCGAAACTTTGGTAGCCAGAAGTCAGGATCTCGGATTTTTTGGTTGCTACATCGATTACTCCTAAATGTCTGAAACTTATATCGGTGGAAAGCCCTCGCTCACCTAGGAAATTCACTCGATCGATTACTGTAGGGTCATTTTTGGAGGCATTCTTAGCCAGCCACGCTCTCAATTCGGCAACATTTCCATCCATATCCGTCTTGGTGGAATCTTTGGATAGGCCATCTTTTATAGCTGCATAATTTGGCTCATCGCCAAACTCGCGACCTGGACGTGGATAAGTCCAGCTTGGAGCACCTTCCATCGCCCACATCGGCATTGATATAGAAAATAAAATCTTCTTGCTATCTGGCGACCAAGTAGGCCCAGAAGCTCCGTGCTTCTCAGAAGTGAGCACCTGCGCTTCACCGCCGTCAAGCGGCAAAATCCAAACCTGAGACTTGCCTTCCCATGCTTTGGTAAAAGCTAGTTTTTTTCCGTCAGGAGAAAGGCTGTAGCTGGAAAGATCGTAAGAAGGACTATTTAGAACTTTTACGATTTCAGGATTTGCTACATCCATCATCAACACCTGGCTTTTGTACTCGTATTCCTTCTCTTTGTTTGTCTCGATAAAGCTTTTTACGAAAATAACATTCTTGCCATCAGGCATAAATTCAGGATCAGAAACCGTCACGATCTTGACCATATCACTGAGTTGGATTGGCTTTTTGTCTTGAGCCGCCAACAGGCAACTCCAGAGAAGTAAGACCGATAAAACTGTTATATTTTTTAATCTCATACGAATGATTGGTTTGTTGATATGCAATTTCTGTTAGTGAACTTATTAAAAAAAGTAAGTAGTTGGGTAGAAATCATGATTGAAAGTGAAATTAAAGGACAAGCAGGTGTAAAAGCGTTTAATAGGAAAACTACGAATTAAATAATATGATTATTTGCAATCATGCCAGTACCCAAAAATTCTTTGCTCATCAGGTCAGAAGACCGAAGAAGGGTGACCGAAGCGGCCTAAATTCTTGAGTTGACCAAATCCTATTATGCTTTTGATTCTTTACTGGTAACAAAGCGGATATACATATTATATAATATGATTGTACGCAATCGTGACAATAGATAAATAATATTCTTTAGCACCTCGACAAGCTCGGTGTCCGGAGATATTTAGTCTTGTTATGGGGAGGAAAAAGTATGATAAGACCACAGTTTGGCTTTTCCTATATATCGATCTTTTGATAGAGGTAATACAATGCCGAGGTCAACTGAGAATATTTAAGCAACAAGTTCACCTGCATGACACAACTCTTACTCCTAACTTCAATTTTGATCGGAGATCACATTCTGGTAATTTCGATTAAACTTGATTTACATGATCCCTTCCAATCTCTTGAAAGTAGCCATAGCACAGATTTCACCCATCTGGCTCAATAAAACAGCAACCCTTGAAAAGGTAAAAACCTCCATCACTGAAGCCGCAGCTCAAGGTTGCGAACTGATTGTTTTTGGCGAGGGCACAGTTCCAGGATATCCATTTTGGCTGGCCATGACAAATGGAGCTGCTTGGGATGATCAAGTGCAAAAAGAAATTCATGCACATTATGTGAGAAATGCTGTTCAAATTGAGAATGGAGAGCTTCGGGAGATTCAAGAACTCGCTAAATCCTTAAAAATAGCTATCTATTTAGGCATTATTGAGCGACCATTTGATCGTGGTGGACACAGCATTTATTGCTCCTTAGTCTATATCAACTCTGACGGGGAGATTAAATCTGTGCATCGCAAACTTCAGCCAACATACGAAGAGCGGCTCACGTGGGCACCTGGAGATGGACATGGCTTGCAAGTTCACCCACTGAAAGAGTTTACAGTTGGTGGTTTGAACTGCTGGGAAAATTGGATGCCGCTAGCTAGAACTGCACTGTATGGATTGGGGGAAAATCTGCATATCGCCGTATGGCCTGGGTCGGTTAGAAACACAGAAAACATCACTCGAATGATCGCTCAGGAAAGCAGGTCTTTTGTGATTTCTGTATCCAGTTTGATGAGAAAAATAGACTTTCCGTCTGACACACCTCATCTAGATTTAATTTTAAAAAATGCTCCTGAAGTTTTGGCGGACGGTGGATCATGTATTGCCGGACCGGATGGTAAATGGGTCATAGAGCCTGTGGAAAATAAAGAAGGCTTACTGATAGCGACCTTGGATTTTAATCGAGTATTGGAAGAGCGTCAAAACTTTGATCCGGTTGGGCATTATTCTCGTCCTGATGTGCTGCAGCTAAGTGTGAATCGGGAGAGGCAGACGAGTGTGAAGTATGAATAAGTTTTTTTTTAAACACAAAGAGGCACAAAGTTTTCGTAAATGAGTAGGGACATCCAATCTATCATTTTGAGCATCAATGGGTTTTCAATAGAGTTCAATACCGCCTTTGTCCGAGTCTCCACGAACGAATAATATTTCATTAATCAACTTCTATGGCTTTGCAAGCCTGCCCCATCTGGACTGAAAATGGGAAGAAAAGGTTTTAAAAAATGTTACTGCTGTACATTTATTTACAACCGTACTTTCTCATCAACAGTTGATACCTCCACATAATCAAATTATATCCTTTTGCGCGCCCTCCGCGAAACCTCAGTGTGCTCTGCGGTAATAAATCCACATACCGAGACATTTCTATAAATGTGTAAGGAATTGAATCTATTTTTGAAGTATGAAATCGAGTTTGACCAAAACGTCACACTCTGGCATGCTCTAAGCCATGCGAGATTCCATCTGACCAAAAAAACAAAATAATACAGATGAACACCATGAGTGCTGAAAGAATTATTTCGGTCCGAGGACTTTTTCGGATCAGCAGACCGATTAATCTGCTGATGGTGGCTTTTGCTCAGTTAATGACGGCCTATTTTTTAGTTGGAACTTCCAATTCTGGTCTCCCAGTCCTTAGAGATCCTAACCTTTACCTTATCATTGTATCCACCTTGATGATCACCGCAGCAGGCTACATGATCAATGATTATTATGACGTTAAAATCGATTATGTCAACCGCCCAAGAAATGTAGTAGTAGGCAAAGGAATCAAACGCCGTATGGTATTATTTCTTCATACACTACTTAATTTCACTGCCATTGCCATTGGATTAATTGTAAGCCCAAGCTTCGCTTTGATCAACTTTGTTGCAGCATTTTTACTTTGGGTTTATAGCAATCAACTCAAAAGACAGCCTTTTATCGGTAATTTTACCGTCGCACTCCTTACTGGTATTTCCATTTTTTTGATTGGTTTTTATTTCCAAAAATCAGAGCTACTGGTAATGACTTATGCTATTTTCGCTTTCTTCTTAAATCTCATCCGAGAGATTATCAAAGACATAGAGGATCGACAAGGAGATAGAAAGCACGGATGTCGCACATTGCCGATTGTTCTAGGATTTCGAAAGACTAAGGCAGTTATATTTCTGATCGCAACAGTATTTGTCTGTGCGATCCTAGTAGTCACTATCAAGCTAGATCGCCCATTGATTTATTACTATTTTGGAGGCTTAGGGATCTTTTTCACCTATTTTATGTATAGGATTTACATTGCTGACCGCAAAGACCACTTCACTAGATTGAGCACAATTGCCAAGGTTTTGATGCTGGTGGGTACGCTGAGCATGGGGTTATTGTAATTAGGAATTACGATTTACGACATCACCTAATACGGATGCTTAATTAGGAAAAAATGAAATCTACTAGCGAGTTGATCCCGTAATATGATTATCCACAATCTTGCCAGTACAGAACCCTAATCAGTATATGATCTAGCAAAATGATAATATTTTTAGGATTCTGAATTTGCAGTTACATGTGGCGCCGTCCCTATAACTTTACGGACGTGCCAAACGATTCATGACCCGGTATGTAAGTTCAGGGAGGTTGATGAAATTATAAACTGTAGCTCTGAAAGGGTGCAGCTTCACGGTTTCGCCCTTTCAGGACTACAAACGCATATAAGTTCACGACCCCCGGCTTTGCCGAGGTCCATGAATCGTTTCAATCCTTCGGATCTTTTTCGAACTCTGGATTAAATTCATGATACATAGATATGTTATAAATTTAGCTAATGGTACAAAAGTAGATATACATATCTCACTAATGACAAACCTAAATTCGTAAATGAAACAGTTCATTTCTTAGCTATTCCACATCATCTTCCCTATTTTCATGCAAATTTCGCAATAATGCTAGACAGCAAATTACTTGTAATCAAGATCGGGTCAAACGTTTTGACTCAGGAAAATGGACTTCCTGATTTGGACCGCATGGAGAAACTTGTGGCACAAATCCAGGCTTTGATTTCAAGCGGAAAGAAAGTCGCTTTGGTGAGTTCTGGTGCAGTAGCTTTTGGCCGGCAAGCCATCTCTCTTCCTGAGAAACTCAACCCTATAATAAAAAAACAAATCTGGGCTTCTACTGGTCAAATACGTCTAATCAATCAGTACCAAAATTTCTTCGAAAAGCACGAACAGCCGGTGGCTCAGATCTTGGTTACTAAGGAGGATTTTCGAGACAGAAAGCATTTTCTAAATATGAAGAACTGCGTGCAGGCGCTTCTTTCACAGGGTATTTTGCCAATCATAAATGAAAATGACACCGTTACGATCACCGAGCTGATGTTCACCGACAACGACGAACTCGCAAGTCTCACCGCTGCGATGATCAATGCAGATACTATGATGCTGCTGACGAATGTGGATGGGATTTTCACCGGTAACCCTTCAGACCCTAATTCGAAACTTATAGAAAAAGTGGAGTCGAGCATGCCCGAAGTTTCCAACTATATTTCAGCTTCTAAGTCTTCTTTCGGGCGCGGTGGTATGCTCACCAAGTATGCCATGGCCAAGAAATCTGCCGATCTAGGAATACAAGTGGTCATCGCAAACGGTAAGCGGGAGAATGTGTTGGGTGAGTTTGCAGACAAAACACTTCGCTGTACATGGTTTGAACCTCAAAAAGTAAAACAGGGTGCGAAGAAATGGCTCGCTCATGGCGAACAGTATTACGTGGGAGAAGTGACCATAAACGAAGGAGCTAAAATCTCACTGACCGCCGAAGTGATCCGAAGTCTGTTGCCAATTGGAATTATTAAACTGGAGGGTGAGTTTTCCAAGGGCGATATCTTGCTGATTCGAGATGAGTCTGGCCACAAAATAGGACTAGGCCGCGCAGAGTATTCTTCCAAAGTAGCCAATGAACGAGTTGGACAAAAGAACCAAAAAGCATTAATTCACTACGATTACCTCTATATTTTCGATCATGACTGAGTATCAACATATTTTTGAAGGAGTAAAAAAAGGAGCTAGAAAACTGACTGGACTCTCAAATAATAAAGTCAATCAGGTCTTGCACAATCTGGCGATTTTGGCGGTAGAGAACACCTACTTTCTTCTGGAAGAAAATCAAAAAGATCTGGATCGCATGGATAAGGACAATCCCATGTATGATCGCTTGTTGCTTACAGAAGAACGCATCCTAAATATCGCCGGAGAGATTATTCAGGTGTCTGCTTTACCAAGTCCTTTACATCATGTATTGGAAAGTAAAACGCTGGAAAATGGGCTTTCTCTGGAGAAAACTACTGTGCCTCTTGGCGTGATAGGAATTATCTACGAGGCTAGGCCAAATGTAACTTTTGATGTATTTACTCTGGCACTCAAATCCGGTAACGGACTCGTACTGAAAGGCGGTTCGGATGCAGATTTCTCCAATCGCGCGATCATGAGTTTGATCCATCAGGTACTTGAACTTAATGAATTACCTACTTCAGCATTCCAACTTTTACCTGCCGATCGAGCTGCGACAAAAGCACTCTTGGAAGCTGTAGGTTTTGTAGATGTGATTATTCCACGTGGTTCTCAGGGGCTAATCAATTTCGTCAGAGAAAATGCAAAAGTGCCTGTAATAGAAACTGGAGCTGGAATCGTGCATACCTATGTGGATGAATCTGCAGATCTGGAAAAGGCCAAAGAAATTGCCTTCAATGCCAAAACCCGACGACCAAGCGTGTGTAATTCTTTGGATTGCCTGATTGTTCATGAAGATCATTTGCCAATCTTAAATGACTTAATCCAACCAATGCTGGAAAGCAAGGTTCAGGTATTTGCCGATGAAAAAGCCTTTGCAGCTTTAAATTCCAACGAATTGATTTCTAAAGCTGACGAATCCCATTTTGGAACAGAATTCCTCGGACTGAAATTATCCATAAAAACGGTGGGGAATCTGGATGAAGCGCTGGATCATATCGAGGCCTATTCTTCCAAGCATTCCGAAGCTATCATCGCAGAAAATCAGGAAACCATAGATCGCTTTCTCCTCGAAGTAGATGCTGCTGCTGTTTACGCAAATGCTTCTACTGCTTTCACCGATGGTGCTCAGTTCGGCTTGGGAGCCGAGATAGGCATCAGCACCCAGAAACTTCATGCGCGGGGACCAATGGCTTTGAATGAACTTTGCAGCTACAAGTGGATTGTGAGAGGAAATGGGCAGGTTAGGAGTTAGTTGTTATTAGTTGCATTGACGATGCCTGATTTCGATTGTCACTATTCTGTCTAGTATCTGATAAAAGTATTTGCCCGCTTTGAAGGACTTCATAATTGTATTGAAGTCAAGACAGTTTCCATGGAAAAAAATCTTTTTATTCTAATCTCATTAGGATGGATTAGCTATCTTTTTTTCGATATTATATCATTGGCAAATCAAAAGAAGAAGAACAAATCAAAGGATTAAAATATAGCTTCTGGGCTTTGGATGAACTAGAAATTAGCTTTGAGAAAAAGATCCCGCAATGGCTATTTGGCTTTCTCTATTGAGCAAAAATGGTCTGAAACATTTGATTACAAATCATCCCATCTAACTGAAAATCTATATTTTATGTACAATATTTCATGGCATAAAAAAACCTTCGAAGTCAATTCAGAAAGTGATCTGAATAGACTTAGAAGGTTATATAACGTTGCGCCTTAGAGTCTTTGCGAGAGGCTAATTTTCTAAACAGAAGGTTCCTGCTGACTCAAGCAGTGAAAACTCCCAAGTCCCCAGATAATATCCGTGCTATCAATCCCTACAATTCTACGCGTTGGAAAGCAATCAGTAAGGATATCCAAGGCTTTCTGATCATTTTTATCACGGAAAGTCGGAACGATTACAGATTCATTGGCTATGTAGAAATTCGCATATGAAGCAGGTAGTCTCTGATCATCATAGATCACTGGAGCTGGCATAGGTAGCTCAACCACATTAAGTTGCTTGCCATTCTCTAGTCGCATCTTATTAAGACGCTTCAAATTCTCGGTAAGCAAGCCATGATTTTCATCGGCTACATTTTCCTCCACTACAGTCACCACAGTATCTTCATTGACGAATCGTGTGATGTCATCGATGTGTCCATCAGTATCATCACCCACGATGCCATCTCCTACCCAAAGAATGTGATTTACTCCATAGAAATCCTGAAGGTAGCGCTCAATCTGAGCTTGTTTAAGATGCGGATTTCTATTTTCATTCAATAGGCAAGCTTCAGATGTCAAGAGTGTCCCTTTACCATTAAATTCTACAGAGCCTCCTTCCATGACCATCCCTGGAGTGAAATAAGGAATCCCAAGTTCTTCAGCGATTTTAATCGGAATCTGGTTATCTAGATCGTGAGGTGGATATTTTTCACCCCAAGCATTATAGTTCCACTTCACGAGCACTTTCTTCACATCAGCTTTTGGATTGATCAAAAACGCTGGTCCATGATCACGACACCACGCATCATTGGTTGGAAAAAAATGAAATCGGATCTGACTTAGATCTACTCCAGCTTTTTCCAGATGTGCTAGTGCAAAAGTTTTCATAGCTTCATCAGCCACATTGATATTTACTTTTTGGCCTTTGGAAACCTCCTTGATAAATAGAGAATAAGGGGCATAGATTGTTTCGATTTTGCCAGGCCAAGAAGCTTCCTTATGCGGCCAACTTAGCCACATGGACTCCTGAGGATCGAATTCTGCCGGAAAATAATATCCAAGACTAGCGGGAGTAGCCGCACCTGTTTTGGCGAGTTCAAAAATATCTTCCATAGCTTATTCTTCGTCGAGGTAGCGCTGAGTGATAGGTTGGTAAGAGTCGATTCTTCGATCACGAAGGAATGGCCAGTGAGTCCGGTATCGATCCGAACCTGTCAGATCCAATTCTTCTACGTGAACTTCCTCTTCCAAATGAGGTGCTTTGTAAGTCACCCGACCGAAGGCATTGGAAACAAAACTTCCACCCCAGAACTGCATTGGTCCTTCCACTCCAGTACGGTTAACAGACACTACTGGAATTCCATTCGCTACTGCATGCGAGCGTTGGATGGTTTGCCATGCGCCATATTGCTCGTCGTTTGTTGCTTCGTCCTGAGTACCTGCCCAACCGATAGCAGTAGGGTAAACCAAGAAGTCAGCACCTTTAAGTGCAGTAATTCTAGCTGCTTCTGGATACCATTGATCCCAACAGATTAGCACTCCTATTTTTCCGAATTTGGTTGGGAATACCTTATACCCTAGATCACCTGGAGTGAAGTAAAATTTCTCATAATATCCCGGATCATCTGGGATATGCATTTTTCTGTATTTACCCAGATAGCTGCCGTCTGCATCCAAAACAGCCGTGGTATTGTGATACAATCCTTCAGCACGTTTTTCAAAAAGTGAAGCTACGATCACGACACCAAGTTCTTTGGCCAATGAGCTCATAGAATCTGTGGATGGGCCGGGGATAGACTCGGCAAGTTTAAAATTCTCGTAATCTTCCACATCACAAAAATATAGCGAGCGGAAAAGCTCCTGAAGTACCACGACTTGAGCGCCCTTTGCCGCAGCATCACGCACACCTGCAATGGTTTTGGTCATGTTTTCGGCTACGTCTCCAGAACAAGTCAACTGGACTAAGCCCACTTTTACAGTTTTATTTGCCAAAATAGTTCGGTTTAAATGAATTCAATACAAAGATACTTTTGCCCCTTGCAATTGCCAAATTGAGAAGTTCAATAGCACATTAAAGCAAGTAGAATAGCAAAGATCAGAATAACGGAAGGAGAGTGAAAAAGATTCAGAAAGCTAATTTCAATGTTTCTCACCCTAGTCACTGCGAGGAGCTACTTCCTTTCCCAATTCTTCGTGGAAGAAGCGGTCTGCTCGTGTTAGTCAGATTGCTTCGTTGGAATTGCTCTGTTTTGACTGATTCCACATCACAACATGGTAGCTATGTATAGCAATTACATATGGAAAAGACGAAGAAAACTTCCATAAAAGTAATTATATCTGCAAAATTGAATCGTTTACCCCGCCTATACCCCATTTTGCCTTAACTTAAGAATTCCATTAAAACCACTTTATCGCACGCTATATGAAGTCCTTTAAACAGACCGTACTTTTTACGCTGTTACTATTCATAGAAAGTTATAATCTACATGCACAAGTGAAACCTATTTTTGAAAATGGGGAAGCTCAGATTATCCCTGCACGGAAAGATTCATCCAACTGGATTCCACTTGAACTTTTTATAAATACTATAAAAACAGGTTTATAGCATGGAACAAACTCAGCTGCCCCACCTCTTACTTGATCAAAGCAGAGACCTTTTTTGGATCATCAACCTTGATTTCCAATTGATTTACGCCAATAAAAAGTATTTAAGCATTGTGAAAACAGTCAGAGGGACTGAACACAAACTATACGAATCTATCTTTATAGAAGACTTTGGAGAGGAAGTTATCGAAAAATGGAAAACCTATTATAAGAGAGCTTTTAAGGGAGAGTATTTTGAAATAGAAGATCATCACTTCAACCCCAAGGCAAATGAAATTCAATATGGTCAAACTACTTTTGAACCAGTATCAGGAGAGGATAGTAAGATTTTTGCCGTTGCCTGCCGATCAAAAGATATCACACGGATAGTAAAACAACGATCTGAAGCGAATCAATTGATAGACTCCTCGTTAGATGTTTTTTGTACAATTAATAAACATGGCAACTTTGTATATGTTAGTGCTGCCAGCACAAATCATTGGGGTTACGCACCCGCAGAGCTGGTAGGTAAACCTTACATGAATTTTGTTTTGGAAGAGGATTTTCCCAAAACCATTGAAATATCTGCAAGCATACTAAGTGGTCAGGACATTAGGTCTTTTGTGAACAGGTATATCAAAAAAAATGGTGATATCGCTTATAATATTTGGTCAGTAAGATGGGACCCAGCTACTCAACTGATGTATTGTGTAGCCAGAGATGGTAAGGAAAAAATTGAGCAGGATGAAAAGATTCTCCAAAGCGAGCAACGGTTCAAAGCCTTGGTTCAGGAAGGTTATGACCTTTTCGCGATTATAAATTTGGAAGGATATTATATTTATATGAGTCCTTCCAGTACAGGAATTATAGGCATTCCTCCAGAAGAATTTATTGGCAAATATGCTTTTGAGTTTATTCATCCAGATGACGCTGAACGAACCCTAGCCAGCCTAAAAAAAGTAGCGAGCGAAAGAAGGGTATCAGTCCCCATGTACCGAGCTAAAAACCAAAAAAATGAATGGCGATGGGTTGAGACTGTGTTATCAAATATGATCGATAACCCTACAATAAACGGCATTGTAGTCAATTCAAGAGATATCACGGAAAAAGTTGAGCATGAAGAAAAAGTTCTTCTAAGCGAGCAACGATTTAGAGCGCTGGTTCAAGATGGCTCTGACCTAATAGGAATACTAGACGCAGAAGGAAGATACACATATGTAAGTCCTACAAGTATTGCTGTTCTAGGAATTGCTCCAGAAGAATTTATTGGTAAAAGTGCATTTGAATTCATCCACCCTGATGATGTAGAAAGAACAGCAGAAGGTTTGCAGAAAATAGCAATTGAAAGCAGGATTAGTTTAAAACCCTTTCGTTTTCTAAACAAGAAAAAGGAATGGCGTTGGGTTGAAACAGTGGTTACTAATATGTTGGATAATCCTGTAGTGAGAGGAATTGTAGCGAACTCAAGGGACATCACAGATAAAATAGAAGAGGAACAGAAACTAAAACTCCTCGAAAGTGTCATTACCAATACAAATGATGCCGTTTTGATAACCGAAGCGGAGCCATTTGACGAACCTGGACCCAAGATCATTTATATCAATGAGGCATTTACCAAAATGACTGGATATACAGCCAATGAAGTCCTAGGAAAAACACCAAGAATTCTTCAGGGACCTAATTCCAATAGAGAAGAACTGGCAAAGCTAGGCCGTAAAATGAGAAATTGGGAGCCTTGCGAATTAACCACCATAAACTATAAAAAAAGCGGAGAAGAATTTTGGATAAACTTTTCGTTGACTCCGGTAGCAGATGAAAATGGCTGGTACACCCATTGGATTTCTATTGAACGGGATGTCACTGAGAAAAAAACCAAGGAACTTGAAAAAGATCTGATTAATGAAATAAGTAAAATATTCAATCAAAGTATTGACAATGACTTGACAAAATGTCTGACGAAACTTTGCGCGCACATAACTAAGTTTGGAGACTTTGATTTCGCTGAAATTTGGTTGCCTGCTATTGACGCTAAAACAATTAATCGGGTCACTAATTACGCTGAAGGCAAGGCTGGAAATACCTTTTATGAAGCGACCAAAGAAATAAAGACTTGTGCCATAGGCGAGGGAATGCCCGGCTATGTTTGGGAATATCAAACGACAGAGATTTGGGGGAATTTCGAGGGTCAGTGGCTTACAAGCAGAAAAGTGGCTGCGATGAATGCAGGTATAGTGGCCATGATGGGAGTGCCATTGAAAGATAAAGAAGAGGTTATAGGTGTGCTGCTGTTAGGTACGCAAAAAACGAAATCGGCTTTAGTCCATTATTCAGCTCTACTGCAAAAATTAGAGTCTTCTATCGGTGCCGAACTAAGTCGTAAGAAAATTGAAATCGAATTGGCTCAGATTTTTGACTTCATCCCTGGAATCATTTGTGTTGCAGGTTTTGATGGCTATCTAAAACGGATCAACCCAGCTGGTTTAGAATTACTGGGATATTCATTAGAAGAAATGTGCTCACAGCCGATCAGATCATTTGTTCATGAGGATGATAGGCTGAAGACCAAAGATCAGCAATTCAATCTATACAGTGGGGGAAGACAATCCAATTATGAAAACCGGTACATCACCAAACAGGGCAAAATAGTGTGGTTGAGCTGGTCGGCAACTTCAGCACCGGAGCATGGTATTATCTATGCGGTTGCAAAGGATATTACGGAAGAAAAGAAACTTAGGGAATTAAATCGTCAGGCTAATCAGTTGGCCAAAATTGGAAGTTGGGATATTGATTTAGTGAATCAAAGCCTTTTTTGGTCAGATGAGGTTCATAAAATGCATGAAACGGACCCTAAATTATTTATACCAAAATTAGAAACAGGTATCAACTTCTTCAGAGAGGATTTTCGCGAATTAGTACAGCAAAACATAGAAAATTCTATCTCCTTCGGAACCCCATTTGATTATGAAGCTATTTTAATTACTAAAAACAAGACTGAATTGTGGGTGCGTGCCACCGGTAATTCTGAATTTATAGAAGGTGAATGCAAACGGATTTTTGGAAGTTTTCAGGACATTGATGAACGAAAGAAATCAGAAATAAAACTGGCGGAAAGCGAAAATAAGTTTCGCACTATTTTAGAAGCAGAACCAGAATGCGTAAAATTATTAGACTCGGATGGTAAACTTTTAATGATGAACCAAGCAGGTTTGGCAATGTTGGAAGCTGAGAGCGAGGAGCAAGTGCTAGGGAAAGCTGTAATAAATATTCTATTGCCGGATCATAGAAAAGCATTTGCTGATCTTATAAAAAATGTATTTAGAGGAGAGGCTGGGAAACTCATATATGAGATTGAAGGGCTTCAAGGCACTCACCGCTGGTTAGAGACACATTCTGTACCGATGAAGAACGAGCAAGGGCTTATCACTTCATTATTGGGAATAACGAGAGATATAACAGAACGTAAGGAAGCGGAAGAGAAAAGGTCTAGTCTGCAGGCAACCATAGAAAACAGCCTAAATGAAATTTATATATTCGATGCTGATACACTCCAATTTATATATGTCAACAAAGGTGCGCTTAATAATCTTGGCTATTCAGAGGAGGAAATAAAAGAAATATCACCTCTTGATATAAAGCCCGATTTCACATCTACTTCTTTCAAAGAGCTTATAAATCCATTGGTAACTGATGATCAGAAGAAAATTATATTTTTCACCAATCATCAACGGAAAGACGGAAGTACTTACCCTGTGGAAGTCCATTTACAATTTATAATAGAAGGGTACAACAAAAGATTTTTAGCAATTATCCTGGATATTACCGAGCGTAAAAAAGCAGAATTAAGTATCCTCCAAGCACACGAGCGATTTGAAAAAGTAACTGAAGCAACCAAGGATTCTATTTGGGATTGGGATCTAGTCAACCATACATTTTACCGATCCAGTTCAATTGAAAGGTTTTTTGGAAAAGAAGCTTCCGCTTCTCTTAAGGAAAGTGAATTCTGGAAAGATAAATTTCATCTAGAAGACCTTCCCAAAATACAGGCGAGCTTGGATGATGCTATTTCAGATCCATTATGTTCCCGATGGGAACTAGAATATAGAGTATATAATGAAAAAGGTGAAATACTGTATGTAATCGATCGGGGAATTATAGTCAGAGATATAGAAGGGAAAGCGGTCCGTATGGTTGGAGCTATGGCTAACGTGACGGAGCAAAAAGTGATGCAAATTCAGTTAAATGATCTGAATCAAGAACTTCAAAAATACACGCAGGAACTTGAGCGTTCTAATGAAGAATTAGAACAATTTGCTTTTGTTGCTTCCCATGATCTACAGGAACCACTGAGAATGATTGCAAGCTTTATGGATCTATTGAAGCGGAAATACGGAGATCAATTGGACGAAAAAGGACACCAGTATATTCACTTTGCAACAGATGGCGCCAAAAGAATGAAGCAGATCATTCTTGATTTATTGGAGTATTCTAGAGCAAGTAAACCTACTGAAGGAACAGAAGAGCTAAATCTAAACCAAGTAATTGCTGATTTTAAGCAATTACGGAGAAAACTCATTTCAGAGAAATCGGCCTCTTTTACACTTCAGGAACTACCAACCTTAAAAACGTATAAAGCAGTGGTAACGCAAATCTTTCATTGCCTGCTTGACAATGCACTGAAGTACTCTGATAATCCAGTACAAATCGAGATTGAAGGAGTGGAATACGAACATGAATGGAAATTTTCAATCAAAGACAATGGGGTTGGAATAGATCCTCAATTCCACGATAAAATATTTGTCATGTTCCAAAGATTACAAAATAAGGATGAATTTGCTGGGACAGGAATAGGTCTTTCAATTGCCAAAAGGCATGTAGCATTTTTAGGGGGCAAGATTTGGTTGGAGTCCATCCTCGGCGAAGGCACAGTATTTTATTTCACAATTTCTAAAATCAAATAGAATGGATAATAACAAAATGAAAATGGCCCATATCCTTTTAGTGGAAGACAACGAAGGTGATATATTTCTCATATTAGAATCTTTCGAAGATCTTAAAATAAAAGCAGAGATAACTGTCGTCAAAAATGGTCAAGAAGCGCTTGACTTTTTATTTAAGAGAGGGGAATATATCAATAGCAAAAAACCTGACCTGGTGCTTTTGGACATCAACATTCCCATATATAATGGACATGAGGTTTTAAAGCAAATCAAAGCTGATCCAGGCCTAAAAAAAATCCCTGTCATAATGCTGACGACTTCATCCAGTCAGAAGGATATTGATAAAGCCTATGATAACCACTGCAACAGTTATGTGAAAAAACCACTAAATATGGATGAATTTCTAGGTGCTATATTAAAAATTGAGCAATTCTGGCTGAATTTAACAACTCTGGCGAATTGATAAACTCACAATCCTTAGTGTAATAGGTATTAATTATTTTTTATAACCTATTAAATGCGTAATTACTGTAAACCACACTACTTTATTTAAGTAAGCTAAACCCCTTACAGTTACAGTCCATCTCCTAAACCGAGGAAAGAGACAGCCCTTTAGAAAGTATTAGGAAATGGAAAAATCAAAAAAAGAAAAAATAAAAAAGGTGAAGCAATTCGGCTTCTACAGTAAAGGCTTGGTGTATTCCCTGATTGGTATATTAGCTGCACTAGTTGCCTTTGGCTTGGGAGGAGATATTAAAGGTAAAGCTGGTATTGCCCAATTTCTTCATGACTTGCCTGGTGGTATAGTTCTTACAGCAATTGTAGCTTTAGGATTATTAGCACATGGCCTATGGCGCTTTTATGAAGCCGCAGTTGATCCCCACGGCGAAGAAGGCAAAACTCGAATTGGGCCAAGAATTCAATTCGCTTATTCAGGATTTTTTTATGGAGCCATAGCCTATTCGTTTGCCAAACCACTTTTCAGTTCTGTAGTTTCATCGGAAGGTGAGTCTCAAAAAGCTGCATTAAGTATACTGTTGGAAAAGGATTGGGGAATCTGGGTGATGTGGATTTTTGCCATAGGTATGGCCGGGAATGCTATTTGGCAGGTATATCTGGGAATTAGTGGCAAGTTTATGATTCAGATAGATGAAAACCCTAATACCAAAAATGAGTACAAATTGGTGAAACGCAGCGGAAGATATGGCTATATGGCAAGAGGAGTAGTTTTTGGAGTTATTTCATATTTTTTAGTATTGGTTAGCTTGGCTCATAATGCCAATGCTCTGAAAGACACAGAGGGTGCTTTTCATTATTTATTGAGTTTGCCCTATGGCAGTTTTCTTATGGGAGCAGTGGCCTTGGGAATGCTAGGTTTTGGCATCTTTTGTATTATGGTTGCCCGACATTCTGCTATTAGCGGAATGGAGTAGCCTTATCAATTTAAGAAAAGGTATTTTAAGGAATTAGGAATTATCAATGAGATTGCTTCCCCGACATGTCGGGACAGACTGTTCCTCGCAATGGCGGAGTCAAGATCACCTCGAGAAGGAACAAATAAGCAGTTAGTCTTGAGCAAACAGCCTTAACTTTAAATAGCTAAATTGAAATCCCAATATATAAGATTAGATGAACGAGGCTCAAATTAAATTGCTCTCTAGTTTATTTGGCACAACACATGCACCCTTGGATCATAAATATAATCAACCTTGCAGCAGCTTTAGCATATGGAAAACTCAAAGAAAGACAAAGTAAAAAAGGTAAAACAATTCGGTTATTATAGTAAAGGTTTAGTATATGCTTTGATCGGAATATTAGCTGCAATGGCCGCATTTGGTTTAGGAGGTGATATAAAAGGAAAATCTGGAATTGTACGTTTCCTCCAAGAATTGCCTGGTGGAGTGATCCTTACAAGCATTGTTGCATTAGGCTTATTATCGTATAGCTTATGGCGTTTGTATCAAGCTGCAGTTGACCCCAACGGCGATGAAGGCAAAAAGAGAATTGCTTCTAGAATCAAATACGCTTATTCGGGAATTTTGTACGCATTCATTGCTTATTCCTTTGCTAAACCTCTCTTTACTAGTGGAGGTTCATCAGGAGATGATTCTAAAAAAGCAGCATTAAACATGTTGCTCGAAAAGGAATGGGGAGTTTGGGTGATCTGGATAATTGCTATAGGCTCAGGAATAAATGCTATTTGGCAAGCCTATATAGGATTTAGTGGAAAACACATGAAAAAGTTAGACGAAAATCCTGATAACAATAAAGAATACCAACTGGTAAAACGAGCTGGAAAATACGGGTATATAGCAAGAGGAGTAGTTTTCGGTGTAATTTCCTTCTTTTTAATTAAAGTTATTTTGGCTCATGACAGTGATGAACTACAGGGAACGGAAGGCGCTTTACAATATTTGCTTAGTCTGCCCTATGGGAATTTTTTGATGGGAGCAGTAGCGTTGGGTATGCTGGGCTATGGCATATTTTGTTTTATGGTAGCGAGACATTCAGACATTAGCGAAATAGAATAGTTTTATTAATTATGATTATCCGCAATGATGCCAGTCACCTTAGATTCTTTGCTTATCAGGTTGGATGACCTAAGACTGAAGTGGCCTCAATTCTTAAGTTTAACATATCTTACATTGCTTTTGACGTCTTACTGGTAGAAAAGCGGATATACATAAATTAATTTAAGAAAAGGTATTATATAGTACTGTAAGTATAAATAATAATATTGTTCTATTGAGATTATTTAGCACCGATCGTGCCTTTGGCACTCTATAGATAAATCACATACGTTTCAAAACCCAGAATTACATTCTGGGCTTTTACTGGCCTTTCCTTTGGCAAGGGTTCAGCAATAATTCGATTGCCCTTTTGCCAAAGGCAAAACCCATATCAGCCCCGAATGCAGGGAAGCGAAATTCGGGGTAAAATCAAAATCATAGAAGAAGAGTGCCAAGGGCACGATCGGTATTTCCTTTTTCCGAAAATTTAATCAGAAACATAACCCAAAATCACATCCTTGGCTTATACCAGCCTTGCCCTTGGCAAGGGTTCAGCAATAATTCGACTGCCATTTTGCCAAAGGCAAAACCCGTATCAGCCCCGAATGCAGCGAAGCGAAATTCGGGGTAAGATCAACAAGAAAGATTATGAGAGTGCCAAGGGCACGATTGGTATTTCCTTTTTTCGATAATTTAATCAGAAACATAACCCAGAATTACATTCTGGGCTATTACCAGGCTTGCCTTTGGCAAGGGTTCAGCAATAATTCGACTGCCCTTTTGCCAAAGGCAAAACCCGTATCAGCCCCGAATACAGCGCAGCGAAATTCGGGGTAAATTCGAAATCATAGAACAAGAGTGCCAAGGGCACGATCGGTATTTACCTGACCCCGATAATTCAATCCCGAACCTATATGTAATGAATTTCAATTTGCAGAGGTTGAAAATTTTGATTTACTCATGGGATGAAAATTTTCATTACCGATCGTGCCTTTGGCACTCTATAAATAAATCACATACGTTCCAAACCCAGAATTCCATTCTGGGCTTTTACTAGCCTTGCCCTTGGCAAGGGTTCAGCAATAATTCGACTGCCCTTTTGCCAAAGGCAAAACCCGTATCAGCCCCGAATGCAGCGCAGCGAAATTCGGGGTAAGATCAGCCAGAAAGATCATGCGAGTGCCAAGGGCACGATCGGTATTTCCTTTTTCCGAAAATTTAATCAGAAACATAACCCAAAATCACATTCTAGGCTTTTACTGGCCTTTCCCTTGGCAAGGGTTCAGTAATAATTCGACTACCCTTTTGCCAAAGGCAAAACCCGTATCAGCCCCAAATGCAGCGAAGCGAAATTCGGGGTAAGATCAACAAGAAAGATTATGAGAGTGCCAAGGGCACGATTGGTATTTCCTTTTTTCGATAATTTAATCAGAAACATAACCCAGAATTACATTCTGGGCTATTACCAGGCTTGCCTTTGGCAAGGGTTCAGCAATAATTCGACAGCTATTTTGCCAAAGGCAAAACCCGTATCAGCCCCGAATACAGCGCAGCGAAATTCGGGGTAAATTCGAAATCATAGAACAAGAGTGCCAAGGGCACGATCGGTATTAAATTCTACCATAATCCAATCCCATATATATTTCAATTCAATTTATAGAGGTTGAAAATTTTGATTTACTCATGAGAAAAAAATGTTCATCACCGATCGTGCCTTTGGCACTCTACAAAAAAATTCTAATTTATTTTAAACCCAGAATTGTATTCTGGGCTTTTACCAACCTTGCCTTTGGCAAGGAATCGGCAATAATTCGACAGCTATTTTGCCAAAGGCAAAACCCGTATCAGCCCCGAATGCAGCGCAGCGAAATTCGGGGTGATGTTGACCAAATAGATCATACGAGATTGTTTAGTACCGATCGTGCCTTTGGCACTCTATAAAAACATCTCCTATATTTCAAGCCCAGAATTGCATTCTGGGCTTTTACCAACCTTGCCGTTGGCAAGGGTTCGGCAATGACGCGACAGCTCTTTTTGCCAAAGGCAAAACCCGTATCAGCCCCGAATACAGCGCAGCGAAATTCGGGGTAAGGTTTACCAAATAGATCATACGAGATTGTTTATCACCGATCGAGCCTTTGGCACTCTATAAAAACATCTCCTATATTTCAAGCCCAGAATTGCATTCTGGGCTTTTACCAACCTTGCCGTTGGCAAGGGTTCGGCAATGACGCGACAGCTCTTTTTGCCAAAGGCAAAACCCGTATCAGCCCCGAATACAGCGCAGCGAAATTCGGGGTGAGTTTAGCATCCTCTCTTTCAAGAGTGCCAAGGGCACGATCGGTATTTACTGACTTTCGATAATTCAATCCCAGACGTATCTCAAATCATATTCGATTTCATATTCTTCCAAAAATTGAATATACTCCTCTTGAAAAGTTATTTTACGATGATGCTCTTCCTGGTTTTGAATGTACTTTTTAACTGTTTCCAATTTTGATTGACTTACTGAATAAGCGGCGTATCCTTTCTGCCAATGAAATTCCTTGGGACCAATTCTAGCCATCTTATTTGAACTGGGAATTTTAATCTTTTGAATCATGTCGGCAATGCTCAGTGTTCTTGGAAGAGTACAAAGCCAATGTATATGATCTGGATTAGCGAAGATTTCTAGAGTGTAAATTCCAAGTTCGGAAGCTAAAGCAATGATGTAAGCCTGCAGGATTGGTTTTGTTTCTGGAGAAATAAAAGGTTTTCTATCCTTTGTTGAAAAAATAACATGGAGATATACTTTTGCAAGGGATTGTGGCATAGTCCTATTACTTATAAATATTTAATACCGATCGTGCCTTTGGCACTCTATAAATATATCGATTAGATTTCGATACCCAGAATTATATTCTGGGCTTTTACCAGCCTTGCCGTGGCAAGGGTTCAGCAATCGGAGCAAGTTTTTTTATGAGGCGGCAAATTTATAATTTGTTTCCTCTGCCTTATCATAAAAAAGAAACACATCACACATTAGGGATTTTTTTATGCACTACCCTTTTGCCAAAGGCAAAACCCGTATCAGCCCCGAATACAGCGTAGCGAAATTCGGGGTAAGATCAACAAGAAAGATTATGAGAGTGCCAAGGGCACGATCGGTATTTCCTTTTTCCGAAAATTTAATCTGAAACATAACCCAAAATCACATTCTAGGCTTTTACCAGCCTAGCCCTTGGCAAGGGTTCAGCAATCGGAGCAAGTTTTTTTATGAGGCGGCAAATTTATAATTTGTTTCCTCTGCCTTATCATAAAAAAGAAACACATCACACATTAGGGATTTTTTTATGCACTACCCTTTTGCCAAAGGCAAAACCCGTATCAGCCCCGAATACAGCGCAGCGAAATTCGGGGAAAGGTTAACCAAATAGATGATGTAACATTGTTTAGCACCGATCGTGCCTTTGGCACTCTATAAATAAATCACATATGTTTCAAACCCAGAATTATATTCTGGGCTTTTACTAGCCTTGCCTTTGGCAAGGGTTCAGTAATCACAGCAAGTTTTTTTATGAGGCAGCAAATTAATACTTTGTTTCCTCTGCCTTATCTTAAAAAAGAAACACAACAGACATTAGGGATTTTCTTATGCACTACCCTTTTGCCAAAGGCAAAACCCGTATTAGCCCCGAATACAGCGCAGCGAAATTCGGGGTAAGATCGAAAACAAAGACCAAGAGTGCCAAGGGCACGATCGGTATTTACCTTCTACCGATCATTCAAATAAGAAACCTCTCCAAATAACCCATTTTACCTTATCTTAAGAATTCCATTAAAACGACATTAAATTCCGCTTTATGAAATTCTTCAAACCCTCCCTACTTTTTCTACTGGTACTCGTATTCGGAACGCACAACCTACTGGCACAAGTCAAACCCATTTTTATAAATGGGGAAGCTCAAATCATCCCAGAACTGAAGGATTCTGCCAACTGGATTCGTACTGATCTCTGGGTGGAAACGGAGTTTGACACCGATGGAGATGGCAAAAAAGATCGGATGCATGTGGATGTAACCCGTCCGCAACAAACCGAAACGGAAGGACTCAAGCTTCCTGTGGTCTATGCCAGCAGCCCTTATTATGCAGGAACTGCTGGATCAGCTCCCATCTTTTGGGATGTAAAGCATGAACTTGGTGCAGTAGCCAAGCCAAGAAACAAAGCAGAGGTAGTTCGCACAGGTAAGCGGCCAATTATATCCAATACTGAAATTATGCTTTGGGTTCCTCGTGGCTACATCGTGGTGCACTCCTCCTCTCCCGGCACCGGACTTTCGCAGGGCTCGCCCACCGTCGGTGGAGACAATGAATCTTTGGCACCAAAGGCTGTGATCGAATGGCTAACAGGCAAAGACAATGGCTATACCACGCCCGACGGAAATGAAAAAGTGATGGCCTTTTGGTCCATTGGGAAAGTGGGCATGACCGGAACTTCCTATAATGGCACGCTCCCACTGGCAGCGGCAACTACCGGCGTAAAAGGCCTGGAAGCCATTATCCCCATCGCTCCCAATACCTCCTATTATCACTATTACCGATCCAATGGACTAGTTCGCTCACCGGGCGGATATTTGGGAGAGGATATCGATGTCTTGTATGATTTCATCCATAGTGGAGATGAGTCAAAACGTGCCTACAACAACAAGACGGTCCGTGATACCGAAATGGCGCAAGGCATGGATCGAGCTACCGGTGACTACAATGACTTCTGGGCTGGCCGTGACTACATCAATGATATGGGCCCGATGAAAGCAGCTTTGCTGATGTCGCATGGCTTCAATGACTGGAACGTGATGCCCGAACACAGCTATAGGATTTATGATGCGGCTCGCGCCAAAGGGATTCCTGCCAAAATCTATTATCACCAAAACGGCCATGGCGGACCTCCCCCATTTGCTATGATGAATCAATGGTTTACCAAATACCTTCATGGCGTTGATAACGGTGTGGAAGAAGGACCAAAAGCCTATATCGTCCGAGAGCGAGACGAACAAAGCAATCCAACTCCTTATGAAGACTTCCCAAATCCTGAGGCTTCAGACGTGAACTTCTACCTGAAAGCAGGAGCTCCGGCAGCAGGAAGTATGAGTCTGAAGAAAAAGACTACTGGCAAACAAGAAACGCTAGTAGACAACTATTCCTTTTCTGGTTCAGCCTTGGCGCAGGCAGACTATACCGAGCATAGATTGATCTATCTCAGCCCGGTGCTAACCGAGCCGATTCATATTTCTGGAATTCCGAAGATCACCGTAAAACTCGCTTCGAATAAACCTGCAGCTAACCTTTCAGTATGGCTGGTTTCCTTGCCTTGGACGGAAGGGAGAAATGCCAAAATCACAGACAATATCATCACCCGAGGCTGGGCAGATCCACAAAACCACTCCTCCATCCGAAAAGGCGAACCACTAGTGCCAGGGAAGTTTTACGAGGTCACTTTCGACCTACAGCCAGACGATCAGATCATCCCCGCAGGACAGCAGATCGGACTAATGATCTTCTCCTCAGACGCAGAGTACACGCTGCTTCCAAAGCCAGGCACAGAACTGACGATAGATCTAGTTGGTACGGTGCTGACCCTGCCGATCGTGGGAGGAAAAGGGAGGATGGAGAAGGCGGTGAAGTGAAAAAAGATGCAGATTTTGTAAAATATACCCTGTATAGGGTATTGTGGGGGGGGAGGAGAATTGGGGTTATTGGGGTTTGGGAATAGAAGGCAAAAAGGTGTGATTATTTGACCAATTCTGATAACTTTCTATCAAAAAGATGAATAAATAAAGAGGTTGTGCAAAATTTTAAAAAATGAATGTACTCATACAAAGACTTTTAATAGGAGATGGAGAATTAAACTTATTACTCCTCGAAGCTAATGAATATGCAGAATCCTATAATGATTCTGACCTCGAACAATTTGTTAATTACGAATTGAACGGATACAATGCAGAAATACCATCCTACAGGAAAATAAAAGGTGAAATTATATGCACAATTCAAACTGCATATGGTATTCAAAACAATACTCCTATTGATTTATCAACAGCTTCTAAGCAAGCAGGTTTTGATTTCACAATCATTCACATCCCTGATGGTATAGGATTTATTCAAGACAACTTAAAAAATATTACTAAAGATATTTTAAAGAGACAGCTACCACAAGAACTCGTAAGTTCATTGAACCACATCGTTAAATACAATAATCCTAACATAACCGTACTGGAAGCTTTTCATCAATTCGGAAAAAGTAACCTTCAAAATATTTTAACAGTAGTAAGAGAGAAACTTATACAACACCTAAAGAGATTACAAAAATCAGCTAAGCCAACATCACAGAAAAGCGATATAAAAGAAGTTAATACTACAGTAGTTAGGGAGAAAATTGATGTATTTGTTACGTATGCTTGGGAGAATAACCAACATAACGACACTGTAATTTCATTTGTAAACTTTCTAAGAGAAAAAGGCTATAGTGCATCGATGGATAGATTAAAAACTCAAGAAGAAACTGCTATCCATTTTAAAAAAATGATGATTGAAGCGTTTAGTTCTAATCAGAAAATAATAACAATACTTTCTCCAACATACAAGCAAAAAGCAGACACAATGAAGGGTGGGGTTGGTTTTGAGTTTTCAATGATTTTAGACGATATTGAAACTAATCAAAATAAATTTATTTTTGCTCATTTTGGCAAAAACGAAAGAGATGAAATTACACCCAAAGGAATTGCAGGAAGAGAAATATTAAATCTTAAAACAGAACAAGATATTGAATTTATCAATCTACGCAGCAAACTTCAAAGTAAAAATATAATTCCCTTTACAGATGTCGCTGAACAAGTTGAAGTAGTGAATCAAAAAGAAATTAAACCCTTCAAACTATGAAAGAACTTTGCACAATCGAGAGACGGCCGTGAGTCATATGCCCACGGTGCGCCTATCACACCACCGCACGTACGGGTCTCGTATACGGTGGTTCATTGGATTGTAGGTTGCGTTTTGAGGTAGTAAGAAAGCATCGATTCGTATCCTTTCTTCTTAGGCGAGATAAAGTTATGGTAGTGTTCAGGATTTGACTCTGAGCTACTGCCCAACTATTTTTTCTGGTTCTACCCCCGCTAGGTGTAATGTTATCCTAGGTGCAATTTGCAATTACACCTTTCTATCAATTAGAATTTGTAATTCTAATGACCTAGGCTTTCCGATAGGAAAAGCATGCTATTCCAATTACATCCCGATAATCGGGATTCACCCAGCCAACGGTGTTGAACTGATAACTATGTGATCTGAGGTGGTGTGAAGGTGATAAAGTGGGGACTTGGGATTTTTTGAGGAAATACAAAACTCTTGGCAGGCGGTTGAAGGGGCAAACCTCAAAGAGCTGGTCTGCTCAAATATTTTTTCATTACCCAACCTGTCTGTGGCAAGTTATCTTTTGGGTCAAAGAAGCTTACTAAAACCCATTTATGATTGACTTGTAAAACAACCAATTCAAAATCTTTAGGTAGTCTAGAAACTGTTAAAGTTTTTGTCTTGGGTTTCAATTTCACATCACAATGTCGATTTGTAATTCGATAGTCATTTGTTTGTTTTAATTGTTCTGAAAGTATTTGTATAAAATGACTTATTGAATCTTGTTTGTTCGAAATTTGATGGACTTCTGCTTTTGTTGCTAATACAGGTTTCTCTTTTAAAAAGTCATAATATTGATGAAACCCTGCAAATCGTAAAATGATGTCAATAATTAGATAAGCTTGAACGCCATATTTCTTTATAAATGCCGACACTAAAGTAAGTAATACTTGAAACTGTCTTTGTTGTTCTTCTGTAACTTCTTCTGTTAGACTTTCAGAAAATTCAATTGCTTGTCCGGTTATTTCTTCATAGTCATCAATTACTGCCCAATTTCTTTGCTGTGCTGCTAGAGCTGCAATCTGTCCTGAAATCCTATTTAGCGCAAAATTCAGTTCGTTAAATTGCCTCAAAACTGGCGACTGAATTCTTACAGTTTCTGCCAATGCTCTTATTCCGCTAATAAATTGCTCGTGTTGTCTATTTATAGATGAGATTGAATCAATCGTAGTTTGTGGAATTGCGAATTCTATTTGATGGCTAATTGATTTTGACCTTGCTTCAATCGCTGACAAATCAGGACCTACAAACATTTTTTGAAATTGAATACTTTTAGCAATTTCAGCCATCATATTAAATCCGCTTAAACTTTTGGTAATGCCTTCTTGGGATTTTAGTATTTCTGAAATTTGAGAACTGAGCCCTGAAGATTTCAGAATATTTTGGCTCAACTGAATTGATTTTAACATGTCTTCAAAACTTACCATTAGCTGTTCTCAATTACCTCAATTTCCTCTTCCGTCAAATCATAAAGCTGGTAAACCAATTGGTCTATTTGGTTCTCAAGGTCTATTGTATCAGATTGCATATCATTGTTTTTTGAGACTATTATTTTCTCAACCAATATTGAAATTTCGTTTTGTTCTTTAATATTTGCAACAACGATTGGCAACTCATTTACAAAATCAATTTTGACTTGTGCAAATACTCTTCCTTTTTCAGGATTCAATTTTTGGTACTGTCTGTTTAAGAGTTTTGAGTTTAGTAATGCAAGTAGGTATTTCAAGTTTATCTTTTCATCATCATTAAATATTATGAATAAAGAATCAATTGTATAAAATTGAGAATCATCATAGGTTAAGATTAATTTATCTGAAGTCTGTCGCATCAGTAGTTTCTCTTTTTTTAAAAAGATTGATTCATCTCTAGCTCTTAATAAGTCGTTACGAGAGTAATTAATAAATTGACCTGTATAGTTTAAAGAATATCGGTTTATGTCTCTACCTTGCAATACTTTTTTTGAGTTGCTGAATATCGCTGAATCTGCAAGAAACTTTTTGTTGCTTCCTGTGCAAACTCCTATTTTTATTGTCGCCACATCAACCAAACGCTGTGCTTTATTTTCTTCAATCAATGATTGTAGTTTGATAAATATTGAATCAACTTGAAGATTAAAAGAATACTTAGGGGTTTTTAAATAGTAATCTTGCTTTATAGTTGTTGCATCATTACTCTCCAGTAATTCTTTCCCAAAACCAATTTTGATTACATTATTTTTAGTATACTTATTTCTAAAAGAAAAAATGATTGCTGGCACAACTGCTTCTTCAAATACACCATCTCCCAATTCAATTATTTCATTGATAGTTGTTTTGTCAAGTATATATTTTCTCAGCATGGAATAGTAATCAATCAAACAAAGGGAGTCCGGAATTATTACAGAACATTCTCCTTTATTGCTTGTCAAAGCTGTAATTCTCTCAAGGAAAATTGCAAAGGTGTTTATTCTTCCATAAGCAGTTTTATAAGTTTCTTGTAGATACTTAAATTCAGGTCCTTCAAATGAACTCAATACAACATAAGGCGGATTCCCAATCACCACATCAAAGCCCACAAAATCACCGGCATCATTTAGCACTTCAGGAAATTCAAAACGCCACTCAAAGGCGTTTTCAAAAATTTTATTTGCTTTAATTTCCTCAATTTCAGTTTCAAGCTTTCTAGTGTCTGCTGTTAATTGTGCTACTTTTTTGTTCCAAGCTGCTTTTTCCTTTTTGGACATTTCAAAAAGCTGCTGTTGTTGGGTCATTTGAAATAATTCACCCGATAGTTTACGAAGCCTCTTTACTTTAGGGTCGTTCAAAGAAATCTCACTTCTGAAATCCGACTTGATGTCAGATATTAGTCGCTCCATTTCTCGTTTCTGCTCTTTGCTTTCTGCATTTCGGTACGTGTCTACCGCTATACGGTAACTGTCTATCGACCACTTACTTTTTTTCAGCGCTTGCTTTATATCAGCGTCAATGTCAAAACGGCTCACTAAGGAATTGCCACACTTGATGTTGATGTCAATGTTTGGAAGCGTTTCAAGTTCGGTAGCGTTTTTATAATAGGCATTTTTCAATAGTTCTATCCACAAACGCAAGCGACAAATCTTTACAGAGTTGGGGTTGATGTCCACACCGAAAAGACAACTTTCAATGATAGTTTGCTTCTCGTGAAAAATGGTTTCCTGTATTCGTTGGCTTTCTCTGTTATTGTAATTGTATTGATATAAGATTCCATCCTCATCATAAATAATTAGCTCGTCGTTGACCACCTCCACCGTATAATTATTAATGGGTTCAAAGTCAGTATCAACTAGGATGCTCAATTCACTTTTGATGGCAATTAGTTCGTTTAAAACCGATACCAAAAAATGTCCCGAACCCACGGCAGGATCCACAATTTTTAGGCTATTGATAATTTCATTTGCAAGCTTTCTTACACTCTTACGATTACCTAATTTTATCTCTTCCCTAATGTCTTCCTTCAGTTCTTCGAAGGAATTGCAACCCCATCCTTTTGCTTCATTAAATTTTTGAACGACGGCCTTTCTAATGGTCTCCCTCGACATATACATGGTGATGAAACCCGGTGTGAAAAATGACCCATCCTTATACCCGTTTATTTTCTCGAAAATCAATCCCAGTACGGAAGCATTTATCAAAGATTTGTTTTCCTCTTGGATGTCTTCTGAGCCTTCACTGCTGAAATCATAGGAGTCCAGAAACTCAAAAAGGTAGTGAAGTGTAGTCAAGCTCCCTGTTCTTTTCTTCCCCTGCTCATTCTTCAGCACGGTAGAGGAAATGATAGGAATGGTTTTATCATCTCTCAGATTGCTGATGAAAATCGTATCCTGTTCCATTTCGGTAGGTTCGAAGAGGGAAGAGTTAAGGTAAGGTACCTTCTCAAAGAGTTTGATTACATCTTCATTTCTATGTTCAGCTTTCCGCGCCAACACCTGAAAAAACAAGCTGTTCAGGTCATCGTAGCTTTTGATTTTGTCAAGATTGAGAACCGAATACGACTTGTCTCCTTTGTGATACGTGATGAGTTGGCCCTCCATCAATTTGAGAAAGAGGATTCGATTAATCCAGGTGATCGAAAGTTCTAAGGCAACATTAAAGAGCCTTTCGGGATTAGTAGAACCATATTGACTTGGCCGTGCTAGTCTGCTGATTTTATCCAAACTGTCCAGCTGAATAATGGCGTCTTCGAGGAGGGTTCCCGTGTTTCTTTGACCTGATTTGTTTCGCTCGATCAGCTTTTTACTTCCTTCTTTGGTTTCAGTCAACCCAATAATGTGCAACAACTCACTGTAAAAGCGTTTGTCAAGGCTGTTGCTGTCATTGGTAAAGGGTAGCTTAAGCAGATGTTCGGGTGAAAGCAACTTGAAAAGTGCGATCAGTTTGTTATCGTCTGTCCTATCATCATTCCGAAGTGGCTTCTGATAATCCTGAAAATTGAAGTAGGTAAACTCAATTTCACTTGTGATCTCTGCGATAAACGGCTCGGCAATTTCTTTGTAGAATACTTCAGTCGATTTTTTACTCGCTTCAAAATTCTCAAATTGTCTTACCAATGATTTGTTTTGAGCAAAAAGTCTTTCAAACAGATGTTCATCAAAAATAAACCACTCATTGATGTTGGTTGCGATTAAGTGCTTTACATCAAGATTTTTATGGGTAATTCTCTCTCGCAAATAGTAGAGTACTAATTCCTGAAAAGCCTTGGTATTCAGCTTATCAGTCGTCATCATCTCACTTTTATTAGTCGGTTTCTTTGCTTCGATGATTACGCCAACCGTGCTTTTAGCTTTGTCCCCATTATGGATTACTAGGTCGTTTCTACCTTTGGTATTGATGAAATGGTTTGGGTCATAGTAGGTTCTTTTCAAAAAATCTATGACCAAGTTTTTATGAAACTCTTCCGATTCCGTTTCATTTGTACTATCGAGTAGCTTGATGAGATTGGTTTTAAATCCTTCTATTTCAATCCGATTGGGTTTTACTTTCAAAAAAGCTTTATTGAGCGCCTTTCTAGGTTTCAATATATTGATCTCCATTGCTACTATATCTAAAGAATAATTTTTCAACTAAGATACTTTTTAAAATGGAATTGGCTTTCCCAAGCTTAAAAAAAAGGAAAGGGTCGATGCTGCATTCATTGCTTGCCTAAGCGTAGATTGTATCTACGCTTTTATATTATTCAGGAATTTGTAATTCCCCCCGCTAGGCGTAGAGCGCTAGCCTAAGCGTAGTTTGTAACTACGCTTTTATATTTTTAGGAATTTGTAATTTTATTATAGTGCCCTCGAGTGTAATAAAAGCCAAAACAGTTACATCCCGACAGCTGTACGGGATGGTAAGGATATTAGGGTGAAGTTACAAACATCACCCAGCTAACTCCCTGATAAGAGCAGAATTTCTAGTCCCCCCTTTCACCTGATCCACAGAAAGTATTTGAAAAGGTTTTTTATCTCCTTAAATTCCACTTAGAATCAGAATTTTTCAAGAAAATAAACTTCTTCCCTGAGTCGTAGCCTAAGATCTAAAACTCAATTTTTTATGGATATGAAATCGAGCATGATCCTAAACGACACACAGAGGTATGATTGTAATGCTTGCGAAGATTCCATGTGGCCATTAAAAAACAAATTATAAACACATGAAAAATGAAATTATCTTATATCGTCCTGATGAACTTGCCGAGCACATAGAGGTAAAAATTGAGGATGAAACTGTTTGGCTCAACCGTCATCAGATCTCTGGATTGTTCAATCGAGATATAAAAACTATTGGTAAACATATTAATAATGTTTTTGCTGAGGGTGAACTGAAAGAAAGCGGAACTGTCGCAAAATTTGCGATAGTTCAAAATGAAGATGGAAGGCTAGTTGAAAGACAAGTGGAACACTATAATCCCCACCCCCCGCTAGGCGTAGCGTGCTCGACTAAGCGTTTGTAACTACGCTTTCATATTTTTCAGGAACTTGTAGTTCCCCCTTTCAACCGATCCACAGCAAGTATTTGAAAAGGTTTTTTATCTCCTTAAATTCCACTTTGTTCCGAAACTTTTCAAGAAAATCAACTTCTTCCCGAAATAGAAGTCTGAGATCTTAAACTCAATTTTTTATGGATATGAAAAATGAAATCATCTTATATCGCCCTGATGCACTTGCCGAGCATATTGAGGTGAGAATTGAGGATGAAACTGTTTGGCTTTCACAACAGCAAATGGCTGCATTATTTGGGCAAACTAAACAGAATATTAGTTTACATATAAATAATTGCTTTAGAGAGAATGAGCTGGAAAGGGAAGCAACTGTCAAGGATTCCTTGACAGTTCAAACAGAAGGGAATCGAAAAGTCAAGCGAAAAATAGAGTACTACAGCTTAGATGTGATAATCTCAGTTGGTTATCGCGTAAAATCCAAACAAGGCACACAATTTCGGATTTGGGCAAATGGAGTTTTGAAGGATTACCTTCTGAAAGGTTATTCCATAAACAACCGTATGAATAGGTTGGAAGACAAATTTGAAATCTTGAAAAACAAGGTGAACGATTTTGAATTACAGATAAATACGGAGTTCATTCCCAATCAAGGCGTGTTTTTTAACGGCCAAGTGTTTGACGCCTATGCCTTAACTTCTAAAATCATCCGATCTGCCAAGCAAAGTATCGTATTGATAGATAACTTTATTGACGAAAGTACACTGACGCTTTTATCTAAAAAACGAAAAGAAGTGCAAGTGCTACTGCTCACCAAAACCGTTAGCAAACAGCTAAGCTTAGACATTCAAAAAGCTGAAGAACAATACGGAAACTTTACACTCAAATCTTTTGCGCAAAGCCACGACCGATTCTTAATTATTGACGGCGCAGAAGTGTACCATTTAGGCGCATCTCTCAAAGATTTGGGTAAAAAGTGGTTTGCCTTTTCTAGGCTAGAAAAAGAGAGTGTAAGTAGCATTATGTCCGAAATAAAATTACTGAAAGAGTAAACTGAAGTCTCCCCCTCCTCTAGGCGTAGAATCCTAGCTTAAGCGTAGTCCGCGACAATTGTTGGGAGCAAAACGCTTTTATTTTATAAGAATCCCGTACAGCAGTCGGGAGCAATTCGGGCGATAAGATTTATTTTCATTCTATGGGAGGAGCCTATCAGGTTAGAGATCAAGAAATCGAGCAATTGAAGATCTTTAAAATGTAGGCAAGAATCACTCAAGCGAGATTCTCAGTTCAGGTAATTGACTCAACCTTTGACAATTTCCACTTCCAAGCCTAAAAATTCTTCCAAGGTATCCGAAAAACGCTGTGCTTCCCAGATCTCCAGGTCCAGGCTCTCTTCGCCAAATAGCTTGATGCACAGCTTATCCTCCGAAGGGATGCAATAGACGTTTTCCACCCATTGATTTTTGGTTTTATCCAATCCCACCGCGACCCTCAAAATTCCTGAAAGTCCTTTGACCAATCTTCGCAAATTCTTATCCAGCTTTTTGAACTTTTTGTGACGTTTTTTTGGGCCGGATTTCCTGTGGTATCTGGACAGATGGGCTAGTATTGTTAGTTCATCATTGTTGAAGCCCCTCAGCCTTCCCTTCAAAATCAAATACCTGGAATGCTTATGGAAATCCTTAAAATTCACAAATTGACCTATATCATAGATCAGACTTGCATGGTGAAGCAACTCCCGGCTTGAATCCTCCAGGCCGTGCAGGTCTTTCAGTTGGTCAAAAAGCTGAAGTGCTAACTTCGAGATATGCTTTTTCTCCTCGATATCTGTATCATAGCGCAGAGCCATCATCAGCGAACTGCTTTCACGGACATCTCTACCCTGCTCCAGGCGGTCTAGTTTCTGGCCATTTTTCTCCAAATAGTCTATAATCAATCCGTCTCTCAAGGAAGCATCCGAAAGGGTGATTTCTTCCACCTTAGACATTTTCAACAACTCCAAAAGCAAAAGTCCACCCAGATGGATGGCATCCACGCGGTTGGCACTGATGCCGGGAATAGCTGCTCTTTTTCCAGGCTCAAGTTCCAAGAGCTTAGCGATGATTTTTTCAAGATCCTTTATTCTGACCACCTCAGCATTGACGGAACTGATGATGGTTTTATCATTTAGGGCCAAAGCTGCCTCTCCCAAGGTCCGGATGGTACCTGAAGTGCCTACTACCTTGGAAAAACCCACCTGTGAAGCTTTTGAAATGATTTTACCAGCAATTGAACGGATATGTTCTTTCAGGTCTTTTTGCTGTTTTTTGTCCAGTGGATCCTGATTTCCTACCAGATCTAATAGTCTCAGGACACCGAGTTTCATACTGCTCATGAAAAGTACTTCTTCCCGATTTCCTACCACTGCCTCAGTACTTCCACCGCCGATATCAAGGACTAGGGCATTTTCTTTTCCTAGATCTATGGTTTTATTCACTGCCAAAAAAATCAGTCTGGACTCCTCTTTTCCGGAGATCATCTGGGGTGATAGCCCCACATCCTGGATCAATCTATCTAAAAATTCCCTGCCGTTTTTGGCTTCACGAGTGGCGGATGTAGCAGCAGTGATGATATGTTCCACCCCATATTGGTCGGCAAGCTGCACATACCTGGAAATGGTTTCCAAACCATTGTCAAATGCTTCCTGACTGATTACCTTATTTGCAAAAACCCCCGCACCCAGTTTGACCATTTCCTTCTCCTGAACCAACACCTCATAACTTTGTCTTGAGGTGACTTTGACGATTATCATATGAATGGAATTGGTACCGATATCGATGGCAGCTAGATTCATTGATCTTTTTGGATTTGATGAATATTAAATATAATTATCCGCAATCTTGCCAGTAGCCATTAAATCTTTGCTCATCCGGCTGCCTGCCTGGCCGGTAGGCAGGGAAGACCTCCCGATAGCTATCGGGAGACAGGTGACCTGCCTAACGGTAGGCAGGCCGAAGTGGCCTGAAATTTAGACTTGAGCTTATATTGTATTGCTTTAGTCTGGGTACTGGTAGAATTGCGGATATACACAATACTAAAAGTACACGATAAAAAATAAATGAGATTGAAGTTTTAATGTTTGAGTTTCGATGACACAGTACAAAGATCCCGATAGCCATTTAGAGAATATGGGGTGTGAAGTTGAAACAGAATACCAAAATGATGAAATTGGAGAATGAGTAAAGAGCAGCAAAAAATATCCATTCGATTTTTTGACGACCGTGAAGTCCGTGCAATTTGGGATGAGCAAAATGCTAAGTGGTGGTTTTCGGTATTGGATATAGTAGCTGTGCTTACCGACCAAGACGACTATTCCAAAACCCGCAACTACTGGAAATACCTCAAAGCCAAACTCAAGAAAGAAAATAGTCAAGTGGTTAGTGCTACTACCCAGTTGATATTACTCGCCCCTGACGGAAAAAAGCGCACAGCTGACGTACTCGATTACGATGGCATCATAGCCTTGGGCAAGACCTTTCCGGGTACCAAAGCCAATCGATTTATAGAATGGTTCACCTACAGCGATAAGTCCATTGATGGCAAAAGCAAAACTAAAGCTTATGCCTTATTTGAAAGCTCATTAATCGCCAACATAGAAGTAGGAAGCATAAACGGTTTACAACAAATGCACGCGTATTTGTTTGGCGGATTGTATGATTTTTCGGGTCAAATCAGGCAGAAGAATATCTCTAAGGGTGGCTTTCAATTTGCCGTGGCTCGCTTTCTAGAGACTACCCTACAACGAATAAGTGCAATGCCCGAAAACACCTTTGACGAAATAATGGACAAATATGTAGAGATGAATATTGCTCACCCCTTTATGGAAGGCAATGGCAGAACCACCCGAATCTGGCTGGATTTGATCTTGAAAAAACGTCTAAAGAAATGCGTGGATTGGAGTATGATTGGTAAGACCGAATACATGAGTGCCATGGTAAGGAGTACGGTGAATAGTAGCGACCTGAAAGAATTGTTGCAAAAAGCATTGACTGATCAAATCGATAGCCGAGAAATGTATCTGAAAGGAATAGACTATTCTTACTATTACGAGGAGATTGATTAAAACATTCTGAAAAGATAGCAGACGGTATCGCTGAGGACCCTATTAAAATTACATTCCTCCGCTAGGTATAGAACGCCAGCCTATGGGTAATGCCCTTCTAGATGTAGAGAACTTGGCTAAGCGCAGCTTGTAACTACGCTTTTATATTGGAAGGAATTTGTAATTCCTTTTCTCCGCTAGCCTAGCTGTAATCCGTACAGTAGTCCGATGTAAGTACACCTTTCTATCATTTAGTATTTATAATTCAGGCGATACGTATCCTAATGAGAATTTTGTCTTTTAACCAATTAAATCAATAATGGAAAAGATTCCCCACAACGCTACATTTTCTGAATACCATTTCACCGTTCAGAAAACAGAGAAGCACTGTTATGTTATAGTTTGAGCCGAAAAGGACCAATTGATTGAAAAGATGGATAGAAAAATCTTATGGTAAAGTTTTTGTAAATATTTAATAATAGAAACTAAAATTATTTAATAAAGGAAACTGCTATAAATTTTAATATTATGAAAAATCACTTAACTCAAGCTTTTGTTTTTTTAGTGTTGATGATCACTATGACCGGTTGCAGTGTAGTCGGTGACATTTTTGAAGCCGGTCTATGGGTTGGGGTTATCATTGTTGTGCTGGTTATTGCTATTGTCTTTTGGGTTATAAAAAAACTATTCAAGTAAACATTAAATTTCCCTGCGGTAAGTATAGCGATCGACAAACTAAGCGTAGTATAAAACTACGCTTTTTTAATGTTTGGAATTTGTAACACAATTAAAGTCAAGTACCTTAAAACCTAAAAAATGCTACTTCAGTAACCATTTTTTTAATAAATAATTAAATGGGTCAAGATGCGCCGGAATTAGAGATTTTCAATTCCCCACTAGGCGTAGATCGCCAGCTTAGGTGTAATCCGTACAGCAGTCGGATGTAATTACACCTTCCTATCAGGTAGAATTTGAAATTTCCACCAGTACGTCCTCCAGAATTCTACCAATAACCTACCAGAACTTCAAACCTGCAAAGGGATACTTGTTTTGTTTGTTACAAACAACTACTTATAAGCCTTCATCCTTGGTAGTTTTGACTAAGCCGATTCCAGCTACAAAAAATATTAGCCCCAATACTCCAAATACCATCATTTGCTTAGTAGTTGCTGAGTCATTTGCAAATGTGACAGCGGCATAAATAAGTCCTACTATACCCAAAATTGTAAGTATGGCCCCGAAAATTCTTTTCAAATTCATAAGAAAGATATTTTAAAGTTCCGTGGCCTCCACAATCATGACGGTAGGAACAAGCTGGGATTTGTAATATTTACAATTTTTTCACAAAAGGAATCGATCAAACAATAAATTCACTTGGCACCTACATTATGTAACTCTTTCGAATAACTTTACAATAAATATCATCAATACTAGCTTCAACATCACTTTTCTGACAGCTATCAGCTACAATGGATGGTAGCAATCCGCTAGGTAAAATATATTAAAGAAGAAGAATGAAACCAATTGTAAAAATATTCCTGTCCTTTTTGACAATTTCTTACTCTTTAACGAGTACAGCACAAACCATCAATACAGCACCTTTAGATGCCTACTGGGAATTAACAGAAAAACTTAAATCAGGCCATACTTTAGCTGATAAAGAGTGGCTGGCGTTTCTGGAAATAGAGGCAAACGATATTTATATTAAGAACCAAGCATTTGATCAAGATTATTTAAATAGGTTAAGAAAAACTATAGAGATGGTTTATAAACCTGGGAATGACAGTATCGTGCAAGAACTACTAAAAGATCCTATTACTAATTGGCTCACCTACAAAGTAAGCAACTATAAAATTAATGAAGGGGAACTAAAAGAATTTCAAAAAAAATTCCAGCAACCGGATTACGTTGATACTTTTTATAAAAATGCGTGGGAATGGTTGCCTAAGCGTTTACATAGGAAAGCGCCTGCAACTAATGTTTATCTGTTAGGGATAGAAAATGACGCTATAGCTGGTGGAGAACTCATGATTTTGACGCTATGGTCGGCTTACAATTATGAGAAATTAGAAATGGGCGTCCTTACTGGGCATGAGATGCACCACATCCTTAGAGAACCCATATCATTTAAAAATATTCAGGAGCAGGACATAGGCATTTTGTATGCATTGAATGGAATTTTAAATGAAGGTAGCGCTGACATGATAGATAAGAAAATAAGTTTAGACAGCAAAGATAAACTGCCATTTGAACTTGTTTTTACAGAATTTCTACTTACCAATCCAGATAGTATAGTCATTCAGCTCGATGCTAACTTAACTGAATCTGCCCAATCGGATGGTGAGTTATTTAAAACTGAAATAGACTACAGGAACCTTTTTAATTGGTCAAGCGGCCATAATCCAGGCTATTATATGGCAGACATCATTGTGAGAAATGGCTATAAAAAACAATTAGTAAAGAACGTTCAAAATCCATTCGCATTTATTTACCTGTACAACAAGGCAGCCAAAAAAGATAAAAAAAACCCTCCAATCTTTTCAGAAAATTCGATAAAGTATGTTAGAGGATTGGAAAAGAAATATTGGATAAAAAATGTCACTACTTTACCCAATAAAGTATAAAGAGCATGCTACTGCTGACGGTCTCTTACTTTGATTATAGGAGATGTTCACGATAATTATTTTACAAATCCATTTATGAATAAGACTAACATTTTACTCACGATTTCTATAACTTCGGGAGTTTATTTTAAATCAAATTTGTGAATGCTAGCAGTGAATTTAAAAGCGATTTTAATGAATTTGAACTCCCCTAAGTTCAGAATAATACCCTAGGTTCAATTTGTATATATACCTTTCTTTCTGTAAAAATTTGAATTTTTTAGTACTCAGCTCGAATATACAGACACTCAAACAATTAAAAATTGATAACGATACTAAGATGAAGTTACAAACTTCCCTCAGCCATCGATGCTATATAATCCAAACAAACTTCATAAAATTAACCTTGCTAAGAGCTCATTGATTTTTTGGCTTAATTCCAAACGTACTTATAAGCCTTCATCTTTGGTGGTTTTGACTAAGCCGATTCCAGCTACAAAAAATATTAGCCCCAATACTCCAAATACCATCATTTGCTTAGTAGTTGCTGAGTCATTTGCAAATGTGACAGCGGCATAAATAAGTCCTACTATACCCAAAATTGTAAGTATGGCTCCGAAAATTCTTTTCAAATTCATAAGAATATTATTTTAAAGTCCGTGGTTTCCACAATCATGCCAGTAGAGATATTTTGATCAGACTGGATCTAAACAGTTGGGTAAGCATCAGCATAGATATTGGAATTGAATTCCTTCCCGCCTAGCCTGGCCTATTTATTGACGTTTGCAACGCCTTTTACCTTCCCTAACGATTATGTGATTCCCTATAATTTTGCACTTAAATCGCCTCAACAAACAATTACCGGACGGGGATTACTTTCCTCTAATCGGGGAACGGGGATTTGCTGAAAAGAATTTTTTGCCACTAGCTATACCAAATTAAAAAGCCAAGCAGTATTTTCCATTCGCTACTGCATTTACTTACGGGAAAATTGAATCCATAAGTTTCAAGACACCACAGGACAATTTCTTAGATTAGTATTCATAAAATATGACTATTCAATATTCACGTCATGATAAAAACAACTGGTTTTTTACTGCTCTTAATAAGCCTATTCCTACTCGAATTACAGACAGTACTTGCCCAAGGCGGAGCACGAGCAGTCGATCCGGATTCGCCGGTAGTGAGCTTTGGGCCTTCTCCTAAGGAGGCTTTGCTCGTAGGTGAGAAGGATGCTGGCCGCCTGGTGATCATCGATCCAGAAACGCTCGAAATTGTTGCGCGTATTCCAGCAGGTGGAAACCTTCATGAACTGGCAAGCGATGGGCGGTATGTATATATAGGATCAAATCTTCCGGGAATTACGGTAGTGGATGTAATGGCCCAAAAGCGGGTTGAGCCCATTGACATCAGCGCATATGGAGCCGCTCACGCCATTACTTTTGCAGGAACACATCTTTATCTCGGCCATGAGAACCAGCGCCTGATCTCACGCTATGATCCGGCAACAAAAAAGTTTGACGAAGTCATAGGATTGCCGGGTGGATCTCACATGTTGCTAGTCACTCCCGATGAGCAGCGCATTTTCACAGCAAGCAGCAATGGTAGCCTGATTGCAATTATCGATAGGGTAAGCAATGAAAGAGGCCAGAAAAATTTATTGTTTACTACTTTTCCCGGAGACACCCGCATGGAAGGAATGGCGCTTTCACCCGATGGAAATGAATTTTGGGCTCTTCACATGAATGCTAAGAAACTATCGATCATTAACGTGCGGGAGAAAAAACTAATCAGCACAATTTCCTTTGAAGGTGGATTGAACAACCGTATTAAGTTTACAAAAGACGGAAAATACCTTTTGATGAATGAGCTTCAGGGCAATGAGTTACGTGTTTGGGATGTTGCTACACGAAAGGAGCTCAAAGGTATTGACGTGGGTGCCGGTGGTGAAGGCATCTTCATCGATCCGGTACGTCCTCGGGCATACTACACGGTAAGCAAAGGAAAAAAGCTGGTAGTAATTGACACCAATACGATGACGGTGATCAAAGAAATCCACGACCTTCAGAATCCTGATGGAATGGATTGGTTTAGTGCGAAATGTGTTTCTATAGGTTGGCTGTAATCCTTTATTATAAACAGGAGCTTCGCGATTTCTTTTTAATCAGCCATGACTACGGAATTCTGCTAAACTCTCAATCGATATTCTCTACCAGCCATTGAAATGGCTGGGTTCATAATCAATCTTGCTTGCAGCATTATTTCTTTAAAGTCCCATAGGGACGATTCATTTCCTAGCCTGAGGTTTTAACCTTTATATGATGAATTATAAATGTGGTCTAACACAGTCCCATCAGGACGGACGATAATTTTTCATAGTTTAACAATGACCAAAATCAGATCTCGTCAACCAAAATCAGTCATGCTCAATGTAATTTCGGAAACTGATGTTCAACCTTTTTCCAGCCATTGAAAAGGCTGGCTACATAATCAATCATGCTTGCAGCATTATTTCTTTAAAGTCCCTTAGGGACGATTCATTTCCTAGCCAGAGGTTTTAACCTCTGGATGTTGAATTACAAAGAGGTCTCGCAAAGTCCCATCGGGACGGACGATAATTTTTCATAGTTAAACAATGACTAAAATCAGATCTCGTCAACCACTATCTGTCATGCTCAATATATTTTCGAAAACTGATGTTCAACCTTTTTCCAGCCATTGAAATGGCTGGCTACTAAGTTGGCATGCCTACGGCATTATATCTTTACAGCCCAATTGGGACGGGCGATTTCTACTCCAACTCTTTGAAGAGATATTCTGGAGAGAAATCAATAGCATGAGCCTTAAGCATCATGAGATATTCTTCTCTAAAAGTCATTTTTTGGTGATGCATTTCTTGATTTTTCACATAGTCAAAAACCTTTTGTATTTCCTTTTCACTATATGTGAATGCTCCAAATGCTGATTGCCATTCAAATCTATTTTCAAGCAATTGAGATTCATTTATCCACTTGGAAGATTTGGCTTTAGCATTTTTCATAATATCTGAAACAGATTGTTTTGGAAAAAACTGGAATAAGCAGTGGACATGGTCAAAATGCCCATTAACTATTAAAATCTTTGCTTCGGTCTCGTTAACCAGATTCCCTATAACTGCATAAAGATCCCCTTTGAAGGCATCTTGAATAACTGCTTTTCTGTGTTTGACAGCAAAGACAGCCTGGCAATACATTTTTGTATAGGTATTTGGCATAGGACATTCATTTTAAATACATGAACTAATTTAAACAAAATCAGTCATGCCTACGGCATTCTGCTAAATTCTCAATTGATATTCTCCACCAGCCATTGAAATGGCTGGCTACCTAATCGGTCATGCCTACGGCATTTTTACTTTACAGTCCCATAGGGACGATTTATCTCCTAGCCAGAGGTTTTAATCTTTGGATGATGAATTATAAATGTGGTCTAACAAAGTCCCATCAGGATGGACGATAATTTTTCATAGTTTAACAATGACCAAAATCAGATCTCGTCAACCAAGATCAGTCATGCCTACAGCATTTTCGAAAACTGATGTTCAACCTTTTTCCAGCCATTGATATGGCTGGCTACCTAATCAGTCATGCCTACGGCATTTTACTTTACAGTCCCATAGGGACGATTTATCTCCTAGCCAGAGGTTTTAACCTCTGGATGATGAATTATATATGTGGTCTCACAAAGTCCCATCAGGACAAACGATAATTTTTCATAGATAAACAATGACTAAAATCAGATCTCGTCAACCAAGATCAGTCATGCCTACAGCATTTTCGAAAACTGATGTTCAACCTTTTTCCAGCCATTGATATGGCTGGCTACTAAGTTGGCATGACTACGGAATTATTTCTTTATAGTCCCATAGGGACGCTTCATTTCCTAGCCAGAGGTCTTAACTTCTGGATGTTGAATTATATATGTGGTCTCACAAAGTCCCATCAGGACAAACGATAATTTTTCATAGATAAACAATGACTAAAATCAGATCTCGTCAATCAAGATCAGTCATGCCTACAGCATTTTCGAAAACTGATGTTCAACCTTTTTCCAGCCATTGATATGGCTGGCTACTAAGTTGGCATGACTACGGTATTATTTCTTTATAGTCCCATAGGGACGCTTCATTTCCTAGCCAGAGGTTTTAACCTCTGGATGTTGAATGACAAAGAGGTCTCACAAAGTCCCATCGGGACGGACGATAATTTTTCATAGTTAAACAATGACTAAAATCAGATCTCGTCAACCACTATCTGTCATGCTCAATGTATTTTCGGAAACTGATGTTCAACCTTTTTCCAGCCATTGAAATGGCTGGCTACATAATCAATCATGCTTGCAGCATTATTTCTTAAAAGTCCCATAGGGATGATTTATCTCCTAGCCAGAGGTCCATACTCCTGCAAATTGAATAGGATCTTACTTAGTTTAGTCGAAAGATTAATTGAATTGAGGAGGGATTCCTACTGTAGTCGGATCTAATTTCATAAGACACATACTTCCTTTTTTGAAATAAAACTCATTTCTCTGGATCCCAAGACACAACTCCAACCATACTATCCGCGGTGCCGTAATAGAGTAACCACTTACCTTGGAAATAAACTAGCCCTTCCAAAAATGTTGTTCCCTCTGGATATTGCCCAGACTTCTCGAATGACAACATTGGCTGGATAAAAGGAGCCTCTACCCTATCTAAGAGCTTCCAAGGTTCGGTAGCAGAGAAAAGCGCCTGTCCTCCAGTGTAAACTCGGTTTCCAAGGTTCTTCACTCCTACTTGCTGGGAATTTCCGGCATTGTATAGCACGACTATTCCATCTTTAGTCAAAACTGGCGGCGGTCCAGCCTCTACCAACCAAGAATCAAAGTATCCAGGTCTCGGACTCAACACAGGCACTCGGTTGCCTTCGTGATTTTCTACGGGTTGCCAGTGAATTAAATCCTCTGAAGTGGCCAGCCAGATATGCGGCACTCCATAATACATCCAATACTTTCCATCGATTTTGGCTGCTGTCAACTTCCCATCTTTCAGTTCGGTGACGATTGCTCCGGATTTTGATTCGGTAGTATGATATTTCCCATCCTTCCAATCTTTGAAAATCGGGCCATGCTTCTCCCAATGTCTGAGGTCTTTGGAAGTAGCAACCGCAAGTCTCGGTACATCGCGATTCCACTGTGTGTAGGTGAGCACGAACAATCCCTCCTTGGTTTCCACGATTCGAGGATCCTCTGTGCCGCCAGTCCATTCAAATTCCTTTTGATTGTCATCTTTTGGGTAAAAAAACGGTTCTGGCTCTCTATCAAAGGAATATCCATCAGCGGAGATAGCCATTCCAATTCTCGATGTATGACCACCAATTTCTTTTTCGCCCAACTTTTCCTCCGCCCGATAGAGCACAAATACTTTTCCATCCTTAGCGATAGCTGCGGGATTAAAAGTGGCCATAGATTCCCAAAACACGGTTTTCCCAGACATAGGATCTACAAAGCTGGTGGATGCTTGAGGGGCAATGATTGGTTTGGCGGCCTCGGGTCTAAGAAAAGGCCCTAGCATCCAAGACTTTTGCTGTGCTTGAAGAGTATAAAAGGAAAATAAAAGCAGGAAGAGTGAAAATAGCTTTTTCATGAGAATAGTGTTTTGCCCTTTCAAGGTAGTTTATTGAACCATCGGGAAAAAGTAGGAATAGGGCTAAAATTCCATAAAATTTAAATCTATTCATTGCTTCCAGCTAATGCATTAAATTCATAGGAATAGGAATTGGGCAGGATTATAAAAACTGCATTCAGCCCATTGTAACGGATGATTTCAATTCAACAGGAATTGGGCTTTAGCCCATTCTTCAAATTATTTCTAACCGAAGAAAAATTGGGCTAAAGCCCAGCAAGGATACAAATCATTTCATGGCCTCCAGCTAAAGCAGGAGGCAATTCAATAGAACAATCAATTGTCACTCAATGATTGGTTTGGCGGCCTTGGCTCTAAGAAAGGGCCCTAGCATCCAAGGTTTTTGCTGAGCTTGAATAGCAGAAAAGGAAAACAAAAGCAGGAAGAGTGAAAATAGCTTTTTCATGAGAATAGTGTTTTGCACTTTCAAGGTAGTTTATTGAACCATCGGGAAAAAGTAATTTTTGGGCTAAAATTCCATAAAATTTAAATCTATTCATTGCTTCCAGCTAAAGCATTAAATTCAAAGGAATAGGAATTGGGCAGGATTATAAAAACTGCATTCAGCCCATTGTAAAGGATGATTTCAATTCAACAGGAATTGGGCTTTAGCCCATTCTTCAAATTATTTCTAGCCAAAGAAAAATTGGGCTAAAGCCCAGCAAGGATACCAATCATTTCATCGCCTCCAGCTAAAGCAGGAGGCAATTCAATCGAACAATCAATTGTCCTCCAGCTAAAGCAGGAGGCAGTTCAATCGAACAATCAATTGTCACGAAATCTAGTCAAAGAAGCAGGTTATACTATCAAGTCTTATTCCTATTGACTTGACATCTATGAAGCTATTAACGAAACCAAATTGCCGAGGCATTAACTACTTCCTCTCCACGAAATACATATCCACCTCTCCTTTATTTTTAGCCTCTATTTTTCCTCGGTAAGTGCAGGTGAAATGCTCTTTGACGAGCTCGTAAGTTGCACCTGATATGTTGATTTTGCCTGCTTCGCTACCACTTTCCATTCGAGAGGCCAGATTGACTGTATCTCCCCAGATATCGTAGGCGAACTTGTTCAAGCCGACAATTCCAGCCACCACATTTCCGGTATGAATCCCTATCCTCAACTCGAAAACAGGCCTTTTTTCTCGAATGCATTTTTCCTTATGAACTTCTATAAAATCTTGAATATCAAATGCCGCATGGATTACATCGATTGGATGTGTGCTATTTTCCACTGGAATCCCTCCAACAGCCATGTAAGAATCTCCTATAGTTTTGATCTTTTCTATGCCATGCTTTTCAATGATTCGATCAAATTCCTTAAAACAAAAATCAATTTCTGAGACAAGATCTACTGCATTCATTTGCTCTGCAATAATTGAAAATCCCTTGAAATCAGTAAATATCACGGTCACGCTCTCATATTTTTTGGACTCGGCAAATCCTTTTTCCTTTAACTCTCTAGCAATATCAAGCGGAAGGATATTTAACAATAAGATATCCGATTTCTCTTTTTCATTCTGAAGATCCAAGGTTCTCTCTTTCACTTTTGATTCGAGATTTGCATTGTAGTCCTCCAATCTTTTCTCATTCAATATCAGATTTTCCTCCACCTCTTTTCTTACTTCTACTTCCTGAAGCAATTGCTCATTCAGCTTATTGGTACTTTCCAGAAGCATGGCATTTTGAAGTGAGATTGCAGTCTGCGTAGCCATCACTTGTAGGATCTCAATTCGCTCTCTGGTGAAAGCTCCAGAAAGGGAGCTATTTTCCAAGTATAACAGCGAAAAACCAAGTCCAGAATGTTTCTGAGGAATGCAGAGAATAGATTTTATAGCATTTGTACTGATGTACTCCTCATCGGAATAAGGCAAGGTCTTCGTGGCATCATCCAGCACAAGGGTCTCACCAGATCTCAGCACATAGTTGATCACTGAGTGGCTGATTTCTTCAAATTCATCGTATATGATATTTTGCATGACCTCGATCTCATTGGTGGAATTGTCAATTGAAGCTTTGATCAGCTTCTTTTCCTTTTCGATAGTAATAAGAAATGCCCGATCTGCTCCGGCATTTTCGCTCACTAACTGCATCAAGCCCCTGAGGATATTCTCTAATTTCATTTCACCAGAGATAAGATTGATCGTCTTTAAGATAGTATCCAAGTCAAGAATGTTGGCATTTTGACCAATTTCTTCAGCCGAAATAAATTCACTATAAACCTCCTTCATCTGAATCAACTTTGCCTTTGCTCCCCATTTTTCATAGGATTTATAGGCATTTGACAGGTAGAATTGAGCAGCTTCGGGTTGCTTTTGAGATGCAAAGTAGGTTCCTGCCCTCTCCCACATCAATGCCTCATCCTGCACATATTTATGAACTCGCGCGTATCTGATGGCATAGGTAAAAGATTTGACGGCCAAGTCAAAATGTCCTCTAAGCACTTCGTATTCTGCTTTCATGAATTCGTAACGATGTTGGAAATTCATCTCAGAGTGACTTACCAGCCCGCCGATTAGCTTCAGATTTTTTTTACATATTTTCAAAAGTGATTTTTGCTCAGATGCGGACCTGCTATGAAAAATTGGGGTAATGCAGAGGTTTTCGTAGTAGAAAAACAACATCTCAGTAATAGATCCCTTCACTGGAATCAGATGCAATTTGGCCAGGCCGGAAAACTTCCAAGCAGCTTCATTCTGGTTGAAAACTAGGCTCAAAACTGTCTTCTGAGCATATAAATTGTGAAAATACAAACTGAAAGCAGGTTCATCGGGAAACTCAATTGCGCGCTCATCAAAAATCTCCCCACTCAAAAATTCAAAATCCTCGACTCCTTCTATCAGGCAGCTGGTGGACTGACGAAACAAATCAATCCGCTTAATTTGCATGATTTGATTTAATGGAGCGATTTGCTTGCTGAGCAATTCTCCGCGATGCAAAATCTTGGATAACGGCTCCCCTCCATAGAAATTCCAATAAATGATCAACTGCCCAATAATTGAGGTGAATTCAAAATCTCCTGTTTCCAGTCCTTTTTTCAAGGCCTCCTCCAATTCAGGAATGCTATCAGCCAAATGTTTCAACCAATGTGAAATGAACATCACATAAACCTGTTTGAAAGAGACAAATTCTTTCTCGTTTTGGAGAACTTCGAATACACTGTTGCCCAACTGCCCCATCTTGAGCCCTTTGGCCATATTACCCATAAAAGCGATATTGATATAGCCAAAGACTACAAAAGCAACGGGAGTTTTTGAGCCTAAACCATTTTTCAGGGTGAGCCTAATCAACTCAAACATGATCAAAGGCAGTAAATTGGGCGCTGTGAGATAAGCCGCCAAAGACATGTGGTGCATAATAGACATTCCTATTAGCAGTTTCTCATCTTTGATCACAGGAAGTTTAAGAATCTTGTCCTCTGAACTCAAGGCCAATCTCAAATTTGTGCGAAAAAACCCAAAAAGCACATGCAGCTGAGTAGGATTACGATTTAGGTTTATTTGAATAAGATGAAGTGCCTCCAATCCTATCTCTATAACCCGTTTTTGATCGTTTTCTACATTAGCATTCTGGATCTTCAAGTCAGCAAGTCTCAACTTATCCAACGCACTTGAAGCATGGGTATCTAACAACTTGGTGAACTCTCCAAACAATTTTTGATTGTTACACTGGTAGGCTGCAACAGCAGATTTCAGGTAAAGGTCGTACGTGAAATCCCGGTCACTTTTCCATGAATCTGACTGCAGAAGCTGCAATGCATTGTCAAAATATTGCATTGCCAGCGTGTAGGCAGTGGAATTTTGTGCTCGCTGTCCTGCTATGCTATTCAACTCACATAGCTTTTTGATTTCTAGTGATTCAGAGATTAAATCCTTTCCAAAATTAAACTGATTTACAATATCAAATATTTGTTCTCGCAGGTCTTTCCCTTTGGTGTTTTTTAAAAGAATCCTACCGATTTTTAGATGGTTTTCTTTACTTCCGGCATCTTCTATCAGCGAATAAATTGCTTGCTGCACCCTGTCGTGGACGAAGTAAAAGCTACCATCCAAACTCTCAATAACTAGGTCTAAATCTAAGGCTAGATTAAAATCTTTGATGACAATTTCACTTTCTTGCTCGGATATTTTCACCAAATCTCCCAGCCAGAATTTGTTGCCTATACAGGATGCAATCTTGAGTATTGATAATGTTTGGGTAGGTAGATCATTGATTGTTTCAAGGAACAAATTGACAATATCCCCCTCCACATTGTAGCTGATCAGCTTATCAATATCCCAGTTCCATGAGCCTGCATCACTGTCAAAAAACAGCATCTCATTTTTGTAAATCGCCTTAATAAACTGATTGGCAAACAAGGCATTGCCTACTGATTTTTTATAAACAATGCTCGCTAACTCATCTAAGGATCTTTCAGATTTCCCAAGTACATTTTTAACTAAAAGCCTGATATCTTCCTCCTGTAAATTTTCCAAAAGAATCTCCTCAGGCTTTAGCCCATCTTGCTCCAGCTCCAATTTAAACTGCTGAAATTGATGACCTGGAGTAATCTCATTGTCACGGTAGGCGCCTACGATCAGGATATTATTGAGTTCTTTGTTGACAAGAACAGTTTTCATCAAGTCAAGAGACGATACATCACTCCATTGCAGATCATCTATGAATATAAATACGGGTTTGCCCAATTCAGCAAACACCTTGAAGAACTTTATGAAGGCATAATTAAATCTCAGCTGAGCCTCTGCACCGGTCAATACAGGTATTTCAGGCTCGTTGTCAAGAAACTTTTCCAAACCCGGAATTACCTCGAACAATACTCTTCCTATAGGCTGCAGCAATTCATGAAGCTTTGATTTCCATCTATTCAGCTCTGTCTCATTTAGGAGTAAAATCTGGTAGATCAACTTTCCCAAAGCTTGAGAAAATGCAGAATAAGGAACATCAGCTCGCAATTGATCAAACTTACCGGAGATAAAAAATCCGCCAGCTTGAACCACAGGTCTATACATTCGCTCCACCAAGGCTGATTTGCCGACGCCGGAATTTCCTAAAACATAGAGGAGATTTTTTTCTCCTTCCACTGTCCGTGAAAATGCTTCTCTCAGCGCCTTGATTTGTTTTTCCCTAGCGTAAAGTTGATCTGAAAACATCAGCAAGCCTGAGGAATCCTGCGTACCTAGTAAAAACCCATCAATATCCAGCTCCTTTTGAATGGAGTAAAGAATCATTTCCAAATCATAGAGCACCCCTTGAGTAGAGTGATATCGGTTTTGAACGTCCTTTTCGATCATTTTCATAATCAAATCAGAAAGAACTTGGGGGATTTTGGATAATTCTATGGGCTGCTTTGGAGTTAAGGCGATGTGTGCATGAATTTTAGCCGCACCTTCCTTGGACTCGAAGGGAACTTGCTTCGCAAAAATCCAGTAAAATATAATTCCAAGGGCATAGATATCGGTGTAAAATCCAATGTCGGCACTGATTCTCCCCGTTTGTTCTGGTGCTATAAAATCATAGTCAGCCTCAAAAAAAACCAGCCTTTTCTCAATTCCAATTTTCCGCTTTATTCGAGTAGCTAGTCCAAGACTTATGAAAAATACTTGACTCGTTTCATCTTCAATTAAAATATGCTCTGGAGTGAGATTGAGATGAACAAACTCCTTTCGATGGACCTCCTTAAGTTGTTTCACTAAGTCAATACAAATTTGGACTTTCTCTCCAATAGTAAGTTTTTTAGTCAGCAGCTCTTTTAGCGTTTGCCCTTTTATATACTGAAGTTTCAAATTAAGTTCAGTGCCGTTATTCTCACATGCTAAGATTTTCCTAAAGCCAGGAATTGATAGGCTAAAAAAGGCAGCCTCATTATTAGCCTTTAATGATTCGATCTGTGAGAGCGTTGACAGCAGTATATTTTTGGAAACAAAACTAGTACTCAAGCCTGATTCTGGATGCTGCGTATGTGAATCATTAACTGAGTATAAAATTTGCCATTTCATCGAAAAAGAATTTTTTAACTATAGGATACATGTTTAGACTTTATCAATAGGTTATTTTGAAAAAACATGATTACTAAATTTAATACAATTTCTAGTAAATAAAACACAAAATTAAATTTCAAATTACACGAGATTTACCATATTTTTAATTAAATTCCATTTGATTTTTAGCCCTTTTTAACCTCCTTTTAAAAGACCGTGATGGCAAATACGACTGTTTCTCCAAAAATAATAGGCCGTGAATATGTGCAAAATGATGAGGATCAAATTGCATTTAAAATGATCCAAGAATTCGAAGCTCAGGTAACCAGAATGTACAAGGATAAGAAAATGCTTCGGCAGGTTCACACCAAAATGCATGGTTGCGTGAAAGCTTCCTTTAATGTGGAAAAACATCTCCCAGAGGCATTGATAGTCGGAGTTTTTGCCGGAGAGCCAAAAAACTATCATGCCTGGGTTCGCTTTTCTAACGGAAACACAAAACCTGAAAAAGATAAGAAAAAAGATATTCGTGGAGTAGCGATCAAGCTCTTGGGAGTACAGGGAGAAAAGATTCTGAATGATGAGATAAATGCAGAAACACAGGATTTCCTATTAATGAGTTCCGAGACATTTTTTGCAAAAACAGTCAAGGAATTGAGCAAACTGCTTAAACCAATGACTTCAGCGAATCTCATAAAAAGCAACCTTTTTTTTCTAAACCCACTTCTCTGGCCTACACTAGGGCGAGCAATCAAAAGAAAGGTTAAATGCAGAAACCCTCTAGAAATCCCCTATTGGAGTACGCAACCTTATCAATACGGGAAAGGCCAAGCAGTCAAATATCATCTTAGGCCCTCTCCCAGCAATTTAATAGTAGTAGAAAACACTACGGATGACAATTTCTTGAGATATAATCTTGCTCAAACTTTGCATGACAACGAGGCTAAATTTGATTTTTTTGTACAGTTTCAAACGGATGCAGACGCCATGCCAATAGAGGATCCTACGGTTGCGTGGACTTCGCAAAACATCAAGGTGGCTACTTTGACAATTCATCCACAGGTTTTTGACTCAAATGAGCAGATCGCATATGGAGATAACCTATCGTTCAACCCTTGGCATTCCTTACCTGAGCATAGACCTTTGGGAGGATTTAATAGAGTGAGAAAAAGAGTCTATGAAGTCATGTCAAAGTTCCGACACGATAAAAACAAATTACCCGATGTTGAGCCAAAGGATTCGGATGACTTCCTTGACGGACTCAATAAACTGAACAGAAAAGTAACTTTAGATCAGCAGATACCTTCAAAAAATGTCATATTCACTACCGCTGAGGTAATCGTGGATGTGGACAAACTGAAGGCTTACGAATTCGTGTCTAGCGTAGAGGAGCTATCAAGCTGGCTACTGAAAACCGGGCCTATTTACGGCATCATCAAAGTGACCAAGTTGCGGGGAGATTGGGCAAAAGTTGGAGATAATAGACTGGTAGAAAGAGGAGACTCCGCCACCTTGGTGGAAGAACTCATCTCAGTACATCATTATTCTAACTACTCCTATCAAACCACAGAATTCAGCGATGTGTTCAAGCATTTCACCAACAAAACCTATGGTCACATGTGGTTTGATACGGTGGATGATAAGACTAGGCTTCGTTGGGTATATACTTTCACATATAAAAATTTATTGGCAAGAATCTTTCTCTCAATTTTTGCCCCGCTTTTCCTTAAAAAATACCTTCAAAATGGCTTGAATAATGCAAAGTCTTTTTTAGAAGATTAAGTTGGAAAAGTGGTTTCTTGTCATCGAACTTTCACCCTAGAAATCACAAAATTTTAGCAAAACTCAGAGCAACTTCTCTACTCTACTTCTCGAGAAGCAGGGCAAAATTGACTAGTCTAAGACTCTATCAATTACCTTCTAAATCGTAGATAAGTACCGTAAGACATTAATCGATGGAAGGAAGAAATAGGCGCCACCTTTTACGGTGATGACTCTAGGAAGATTTTTGTATGTTCTATTAACGGGCGTATCCTGAACCGTGAAATTTTGCTCTTCATCGATCATCGGATTCTCCTTTACCCCCAAGATCGGATCAGGGTCATTGTAGAGTTCCTTATTCTTTGGAAGATTAGCCCAAGTATATTGGAGAAATTCAAACTGCCTACTGATGTCCGCATTGAAACAAATAAACAACAAGCCTACTTCTCCATTTGGCCTGGTATTCGTCGGAGAACCTTCATAAATCTCCCCATAAAGTCTAGCCCGTCTGATAATCCGATGTTGTTTACTGAGTTTGAGAGATGTATGCCGATTATGATCATCAACAGCGTCCCTAGGATTTTGCCTTCTCAGATGTGAGCCAAAAGGGCATTTCAATCCATCCTTATCAAATTTCAAGTAGCCAAAATCATTGATGTCACTATTTAAACCTGGATCTGCATCCGGGAAAAGTGTAACAGGAGCGCCATTCTGCCATCTCCCCATAAATTTTGCTCCTAGCTTTAAGCTTGCTGCCACATTGATACTACCATCTGGATTTTGGCTGTTTTCATTCATAAAATCCCAAAACTTAGTCACATCCTGTTCAAGTTGACGCATTACCATAAAGGTCCCGTCTTTACCAATATCCTTCTGCCCTGACCCCCCAGCATCGGTGGAAAGCAGATTGGTATTCCCTTGTTCTTTCACTAGAAGCGGTGTGTCCGGATATACTCCAAATTCATTTTTGTAGCCAAACAAAAACTCCCCTGCTTTGATCACATCATCCTTGTTACCTACTCTCCCTGATCCTTCGATGATCGGCTGCGATATTCCATCTCGAAATCCAAAATGCTCTTTATTGTCAGGTTGAGTCTGCCCATCGATGTGAAACAATTCCTGCAAACCATTTTCAGCAAACTTACTCGCCAGCTCATAGTAATAATCAAGGCATACTATTTTGTCTTTCTCCAGATCATTTTTAGCTGACTTATCATTGCCAAAAACCATCAAGCAAAGATGGATTTCATCGTGATGCTTGGCTCCCCACTTCCAGTGATGAGGACTGCTCAACTCTGCATCGCCGAGTAGTCTAGATCTATGCAGAGACACCATCCCCTGACGAAATTCCCGTGAAAATGAGCGAAGGTTCTCTTCCTCTAGTCCTAGCGCTCTCAGGCCATCATGGGTAAATGAAATATTCAGATGAGTAGGTGGAATCTTCGATTTATCATGAATTCGCTCTGCAGACGTCATCTCCTTCCAAGAGGTGGCCAACCATTTTTTAGCAGCTTCTGCATCCGATATTTTCATATAAACAAACCTCGAATACAACATATGAGCGTATCCTCGGATTAGGTATCCTTGGATATTTTCGAGTTGAAGCAATGTCATATCCATAGTTTAAAGGAGTTTAAGGAATTTGGTGGCCTGTCGATCTGAAAGAGCTTGCATCAGCTGCACCCTAATTTTAGTATTGTTGTTGACGTTTTTGATAGAAAGATCCGGATAGGCTGAATACCAGAAATTGGTAATTAACTCTGAGTTACGACTCCATGCGAGGAAGTACTCTTCTCTATATGCGCCACCAGTGATCAGAAAATTTGTCTTAGGAAAAGCCTTGGTATTAGAAAATATTCCCGTGAGGCCCCAGCCACTGTTGTCTATAAAATCACCCAGATATTGCTGCCAGCTTCCATCAAAATTGGAGGAGAAAAGCACTCTCGAATTCTTCTCAAACATCACCCATTTGGCAAAATGAATCGTAGGAATTCCCATCAACTTCCCTTGGTTGAAGACCATTTTGATCAAGAAATTAGTTAACATAAACATGAACTTGATCGAAAGAAGTCTTAAACTCCCTTCCTTCATATCCACTAATTGTGTGAACTGATTTTGATTTTTCCAGTCTTCGTATTTCTCTAGATCTGTTAGATAACCATCATCCAACTGACTTCTTTTTTGTGTGAAGTTCTCATCCTTTCTTTCGTAGAAAAAGTGAAGGATAAACATCCAAATTAAAACGATAGGAAGCCATATTGGGAGTAAAATCAGGACAAGTAATCCGACTAAAATCAAAACTGGATAATTGATTCTTGGGAATGACACATTTTTCGTTTCCAAAAAACCAAAGTCACCAGAGTCCATGACCTTCGACTGTATTTCCTGAAGAACTTCTTGAGCAGGAATTCCAATCCAAGACTTTGAGTCTAAGAAATTACGGATATAATTGCGAAGCTTTCTTTCGTTTTGAATTTGCAACACTGACCTACCAGGAGCTCCGATATAGACGGCGGTATCTTTAATTATATGATAGCGTAAGTAATCAATTCTACTTTTTTCATTAATAGAATTTAGCGGCGGGTAATCATTGCAAAAAACATAAATCAGATCCAAGATTGTGCTAGTGCTTTCGCATACTTTATGGAGCATATCTGCCTCATTACCATCGTAATCAACTACAAAAAGTAGTTTAGGGGCTCGCTTCTGCTCATCGTTTATCCATGATTTTCCATGATCGATCACCACCCATCGTGCATAATGAATAATACCTAGGCCATCCAAATCCTTTGAGATTCCCTCTTGGGATTTAAGTTTTACTTCTTTCAGTTGGGACAGTAAATCATGAACCTTATCAGGAATCACAGGAACCAGAATTGTAATCGAGTTTTGCTTCATATTGATAAGGTTAACCTATAAGTAGGTTCAAATTAAAAATCTGTAAAAAACACCTAGTCTATTGGTTGCCAAAAGACAAGGTTATCTTCAGCTTGTATTGTCCGATTCTTTTCGAAAACCAACCAGAAAAGAAATCTTAGACCCACATTTCAAGAAAAGATTTCTACCTCTGCGTAAATGAGAAAAAATCTAACATAAAAATACTAACAAAGCCTCTTTCAATATATAGTTAAAAATTCAATATCACAATCCTGCTTTAAGTGTAATTTTTAACTAAGAATATTCCTATCAAGGGATAAAAGCTTTAGAGTCCTAACTAATAGAAACTCTTTCTAACTGACAAAAAGATTGCAGATTTGTCAATAACTGGTATATTAATATTTAAAAATTTCAAGGCAATAACTCATTCCGAATCTAACTTCTTGAGATATCCTGCTATTTATCCAATCCTCATATTCCACCCATAAGAGTTTTTCAATGTTCACAAAAATCCAAAAAACACAAAACCCACCCGAGCAGCCCCTATTTATCTGGGACGGGGAATGTGGGTTTTGTAAGTATTGGATTATTATCTGGAAAAGCAAAACAGAAGGTTTGGACTACAAAACATTTCAGGAAGTTGCCGGGGAATTTCCTGATATTCCACTCAAAGAATTCAAAAAAGCATCAAGACTAATAGAACCCGATGGTTCTGTTTACGGTGGTCCGGATTCAGCCTATCGTACTTTCTGGTATTTTAAAAAGCCACAAAAACATTGGCATCGCTGGTATCAAAAATCAGGATTCTTTCAAAAAATAAACGATCATTCCTACAATTGGATTGCAAAGAATCGGCCAATCATGATGAAGCTCACGTTGGCATTTTGGGGTAAAAACCCGCTAAAACAAAAGCCTTTTTGGTTGCTTTGGTTAGTTGGATTTATAGCGCTAGTATTAGGTACAATTTCTTTAATAGGTTAAATTTCACTCAAATTAAATCAGATATGAAATCATTTATCCTAGTAATACTCCTCAGTTTTATTACTTTTTTATCAGCATCTGCCCAGCAAACCTGCATGACTGTAGCAAACATCACGGCACTTGATGCAAAATGGGAGGCTAAAAACCTTGATCCGGATCCGGAATTTTTCAAGAATAATGTGGATGAGAATTTCGTATGGGTTCACAACCATGCTTCGACGATCGACACCAAACAATCGACTGTAGCGCGAGCTGAGCGCCAAAAGGCTGCTGGCACTTCTAATACGCGCTCCAGAATCCAAAGCGACGTGAGAGTGGCAATCACCGGCAATACAGCGATTGTTACTGGATTTACCATCGTGGATCGAGGCCCTTCACCTATTAGATATCATTTTATGCGAACCTATGTGGAAATTGATGGGAAATGCCTTTTGGTAGGAAATCATACCATGGCTATGGTTGAGGATTAACTACAATCCTTAAAACTTCCCAAAATTTCACCTCACACCAGTCCTGACCTTTACCAAATAGAGAATTCATCCCATTCAGAATTCGCTCGTTAGTTTTGCTATTGTCTTATAGTATGCGGTATTAATCGCTCTTTCTGAACAATTGGGTTTTCACCAGCCTAACAAATCGCATGCTTGGCCACGGTTGTACTTCTAGCATTTTACTCCGAAAGCCTTTTCACGTAGCTCAAAACCACAGGGATTTTCACTGGAATTCACTCGGTGTTTTACCTATTCATTTTCGCAATATTCAAGCATCAAGACTACGCATTAGTGATTGGAAGTATCGGGTTATTAGTAGCTGCTAAGATGACTATGTTCATTCCAATAAATAGATTGGTACCTAAATTAAAAAGTTGAGCTAGCAAGCTCGCAAAACAAAACACTCCTAGCAGGCATCATTCTTTCAGATTGGTACCTGCCCTTTTTTGATGCTATAAAAAAAAAGATTATAATTTGTCCACAGTTATCAAAATCAATTCTTTCAATGGATATTTTTACAATCATCACCATACTGACTGTCTTATCTGCAGCTTTTGCATTTATCAACACCAAGTTTTTGAAACTGCCATTTACCATAGGACTGATGATAATCGCAATTGTCTTCACCGTGGCGATCAATATTTTAGGAATGTTCAATCCTATCATACTGGAAGAAGCGGATTTATTGATCGAGTCGATTGACTTTGAAACCGTGCTGCTTGATATGATGCTGAGTTTTCTACTCTTTGCTGGTGCTCTGCATACCAAGCTAGATGCCTTGAAAAAGCAAAAGGGCCCCATAGCTCTCTTCGCTACTATCGGAATAGTGATCTCTACTTTTCTGATCGGTACGATGATGTATTTCTTGTTTGCAGCTTTTAGCTATCCGATTGATTACATCTACTGTTTACTATTCGGAGCACTGATATCTCCTACCGATCCCATTGCAGTATTGGGGATTTTGAAAGATGCAAATGCCCCAAAAAAGCTAGAAACCAAGATTGTTGGCGAATCGTTGTTCAATGATGGCGTAGGCGTAGTAGTGTTTATTGTGATATTCAAGATCGCTCAGCAGGGTTTGGACTCGATGAGTTTTGGAGATGTTGGCTTGCTATTTTTAGAAGAGGTAGTTGGAGGGATTGTTCTGGGATTACTCGCAGGATGGCTGGCATTTAGACTGATGAAAGTGATTAACAATTTTGAAACTGAAGTAATGATCACTTTGGCTCTAGTAATGGGGGTGACTGCTTTGGCACAATACCTACATGTTTCCGGACCACTAGCCGTGGTAGTAGCGGGGATTTTTATTGGAAATAAATCACCAGAAATCGCTTGGTCAGCAAACACTCAAAACTACGTTGATAAGTTTTGGGAATTAATTGACGTGCTGCTTAATGCACTTCTTTTCGTATTGATCGGTCTGGAATTGATGATCATATCTCTGAGTAGCACTTACCTTATTTTCGGATTAATAGCGATTCCAATAGGGCTTTTTGCCAGATACCTAGCCTTGGCTGGACCAGTCGCACTTTTCAAAAACCGGTTGGATTTCATTCCTAAAACTGGCTTATTGATGACTTGGGGTGGAATTCGCGGAGGAATCTCTATAGCTCTAGCTCTGTCTCTCGAACCACAGATGCATCGCGAACTTTTCCTTACTGTGACTTACGTGATCGTAGTATTCTCGATTATCGTACAGGGATTGACGATTGGGCCTTTGGTAAAGCGAGTGTTGAAAAAGTATCCAACTGCTGATTAGAGGTTCTATTTTCATGTAAAGCCAAACATAAGAGTTACAGATCATGCCTTGATTTAGCCTTTCAGCCTTCAGAATATTCTATTTCAACCTGATTTAGGTATCTTCACAGCATCAAATAACAAAAACCTATGAAACGAAATTTCAATTTAAGCATTACACTACTTTTAGCCCTTACCCTTGGCTTTACGGCGTGTAATAATGAGAAAACCACTGTAGAACGCACTGAAGTCGTAGCAGTAGAAGCTGCAAATTTTGGCGGCCTAGCGCTCTACACAGTTAGAGATGCTATGGCGGACAATCCAAAAGCAACCTTGCAGGCAGTTGCCGATGCTGGATATGCTTATGTAGAAGCTGCAAACTATGAAGCTGGTAAGTTCTACGGAATGACTCCAGCCGAATTCAAAACTTATTTAGAGTCAATTGGCCTTACTGCCAAAAGTGCTCACATGGGCATGGTCAATATGGAAAATGCGGACCAACTGATTGCTGATGTGAAAGCTGCTGGAATTGAATATTTCGTATTACCTGTTCCTCCAATGGGAATGTTTACCTATGGCCCTGAAGGAATGGGCATGAAAGGAACTCCTGATGAATTGGTAGCGATCATTAACACCCTAGGTGAAAAATGTGCTAACGCCGGCATCAAACTCCTGTATCATAACCATGATTTCGAATTCAAAGCATTGGCAGACGGCACCATCATCGAAGATCTTTTGCTAGAGAAATGTGACCCTAAGTTTGTCAATTTCCAGATGGACCTTTTTTGGGTGACAAAAGCTGGAGTTGATCCATTGGCATACTTCGAAAAATATCCAGGACGATTCATCGCTTGGCACGTGAAGGATATGAATGCGGAAGGTAAATTCGCTCCTGTAGGCACTGGTTCAATTGATTTCAAGAAAATTTTAGCTGAAAAAGATAAATCAGGAATGAAATTCTACCTAGTAGAGCAAGACGATACGTTTGGTTTGGATCCCATGGAAGCTATTAAAATCTCTCACGATGGATTGAAAGAAATTGGTTTTAAATAAATAAACCGCTAGTTCAAGTTTCAATATTTGGATTTTAAAACTACAGAAAGCCATTCTTAAACCGAATGGCTTTCTACTTTTTATGAACACACGAAATGGTGTTTTCTAAAGATTACTAGCTTCCCCAATGAGCAACACATTCCTATACATTATAGTCGGTATAGTCATCCTCCACTTTGTAGTGGGCATAGGTTATTTGATCTACAAAATCTCTGGTGGAAAGAAGGACTGAAGCTCAATGATCAATTTTCAAATTCAATAATCAGTTAAGCAAACCCGTGACATTGCATTTTCAAGATGTTCTATACGGCTAAAAACTCTATTTTTTCTGGGTTAGCACCTGATTTTCTTGATCTAATATAACTTTCAACTCTTCATATTTCACATCCTGCACCGCCACATTGCCATCAATTGCTAGAGAAGCGGCTGCCGCAGCTGACTGTCCGAGAATCATAAACACAGGCTCCATTCTGATTGATCCGAAAGCAGTGTGCGAACTTGATACACAAACAGGAACCAGTAGATTAGTGCATTCTTCCTTTTTTGGAACAAGCGTACCGTAGGAAATTGAATAGGGATTTTCGGGATGTACTCCTATATCACCTTCATTCTGCACAAATCCATCTGCTGTGACAAAGCGCTGTGCGTTATGCGAATCTAAAGAATAAGAACCCATTCCTACAGGATGAGGGACTGCCTTAGCACCCAAAACATCATGCTCTGTCATTACATATGCACCGATCATACGCCGTGCTTCACGCACATAGATTTGATGTGGCCAGTTTCCATTATCTACAAATTCATCCTTTGCCAATCCCCAAAGTGCCATTTCTGATCTTACTGAGTCAGGAATCTTTTCGTCATGAGACATATAATACAATAAGCCCTGCTGATAGTCTGTATGCTCTTTCAACATCACCTTTCTGTCAGCATAGCTCGCTTCTGGGTAATCATAGTTTTTTCCTATGTAATCGGTAGAAAATGGCTCATGATTATTAGTATCTGTCTTGAGGTTCGGTATGGGATCATACTTCTCAAACGTCTCGCCCCAGCCTGCAGCGTATACACGAGCAAGCAATTCATAGCGAGCAGGATCGTAATTCTCCGGTTTAGGAAAAGGGACACGGTTTTCAGGATGCCGACTAAGTGCCATTCTATAATTATACGCCTGAAGTCTTTTATCTCCTGACCCATTTTCACCCGATGGACTAGCTGAAATCTCTGGTAGCAATCCACTCGATGGATCATCAGCAATCACATAAGGGCTAATATTCTCCTTGAAATAATGCTTGTGCTGATAGACTCCCACCTGCACCCCATTCCAAGTTTCGTCATACGTCGCATTGGATTCTCTGCCCACATGGTAGCTTACCCCAGCTGCCGCCATCAGATCTCCTTCGTATGTGGCATCTATAAATACTTTTCCTCGATAGGTTTTGCCAGACAGCGTTTTGATTTGAGTGATTTTACCATTCTCCAACGTCACACCAGCTTCTCTGTCGAGCCATTCATCTCTATGGATTTCCAAGTCATTTTCTTGGGTCAAGTCCTCAAATATCTGCTCAGCAACGTGAGGCTCAAAGATCCACATAGTCCTATTCTCTCCATCCATCGCTGGAGTTCCCTGACCCTTATTACCATATTCTTCTTTTTTCTGCCACTTCCATGCAGAGTCTTGCTGATAGTGCATATATACTCTATGGTAAAAATCGCGAGCCAATCCACCAATCACGGATTTATTACCCGTATCAGTAAAGCCTAAACCGCCTGCGGAAAGTCCTCCTAAATGTATGTCTGGAGAGACAATGATGACTGACTTACCCATCTTTTTTGCCTGGACTGCAGACATGACTCCAGCAGATGTCCCACCATACACGATCAAGTCAGCGGTGAATACATTTTCGTCTTTTTGTTGGCAGGAAAATGATAATAGGACTAAAAATAGTAGGGATAAAAATTTCATATGCGAGGGTTGATTTTAAAACTTCTCAAAATAGCCTCAAATGAATTCAGATCTATGGTTTTTATATAAAAACATAATATGATTATCCGCATTCTTGCCAGCAGCCATTAATTCTTTGCTCATCCGGCTGGAAGACCGAAGACAGGTGACCGAAGTGGCCTAAAATTTAGAGTTGAGCTTATTTTGTATTGCTTTAGTCTGCTTACTGGTAGAATTGCGGATATACACAAACATAAAATGAATTTAAATCCAACAATTCATTTTAATCAGTTTTTGTAAGCTATATAAAAGTGATTTTAAAAGTCGATGTCCCTTTAAGTTATAGACTATTTTTCCGTCAGCTTAAGCTTGTAAAGTACAATCCCATCGTCTTCTGTATCTGACAAACCAGCAACTTTGGAGACAACTAGTTCGCCCTCATTATTTACTACCATTGGGAAATTGCTAGTCAAAGGAAATGGCACATTTGTAGCCAATTGATTGAAGTCCTTATCGAAAATCGCTGCGTAATTCGGGTTATTTCTGCGCTTAGCAAGCCCACCATCAGTTGGTGGCCCAAGTTCTGTCATCTTTGCTTCTGAAAGTCCTTTGTTATAAACTGCGATATAATAGTCTCCAGACACCAGCATATTGGTTAGATTCCCAGGTGTTTTTTTCTGATTTTCTGCAAAAAATTGCTCTGGCCTATCTAGCGGAACTGGCGTATACGGAACCCAATCCGGAATATTCACATCCACTGTCTTTTCATATACAAATTGATCTCCGACCTTATTATATACATAGAATCGAGGCTCAAACCACATACTTAGCATCAACTTATCTTGATCCAGAGTATACACAGGAATAGGGAATCCATGTATCTGGTCTCCAAGCAAATCTGAATTTCTAGGTAAGCTTAACGCAGCAAGCGTATCTCCCGTGGTTTTATCCTGAGCTTCTATGATCGGAAGTTTATACATAGCCTGATAGAACTCTCCTTCTAACATATTTACGGCAAGTGATTCTGGCCAAGGCTTTGGATAATAAATTTTGTTTCCAGATTCAAACACACCCAACTTTGGATACATCATGAAAACCTGATGCGGATAAGGGATTGTAAATTCACCAACTTTGGTGGAATCTTGAAATCTATAATAACCCTTTGGCGGATTGAATACAGTCACATCACCATTGAAATACCCTAGACCTAATGCTTGCCCTACTGGATCGACTCCATCCTCACTGAATTTATGATGGTTAATAATCTTTCCCTTTTCATCCACTTCCAGATATTCATAATAGGAATCTGTTGCAAGCAAATATTTATCTGCCTTAGGCTCATAATCAAGCAACATCATCTCGCCGAGATAATCTACCTGTACTGAGTCAGTGATTTCCAGAGAAAAGGTTTTGGGTTCATTAGTTTTTTCTGCTTTCTCACCACAGGAAAACACACTAAAAGCTAATGCGCTGAGTGCTAGCTGAACTGAATTGAGTTTCATAAATAAAAATTATGGATTGAAAAATAATAGCGTAAAGGCATGACAGTTTAAATCATACCTAAAAAAGCTAAATTCTTAAAGAAACTCAAGCCATATAAGGATTTTTAACTAAATCTTCAAACTGCCTCTAATGTCTTCACATCAGCCATCAATTGCATGATAGATGCCTTATTTAACCCATTGTAAATCCCTCGAATATGCTGATCACCATCGATAAGCAAAATATTCTCCGTATGGATAAAATCATCAACTGACTTTTCTATTCCCAAATCCTCCTCAATAAAATAGGCATTTCTCCCCAAATTATAGATCTGAGATCTATCACCTGTCAGCAGATCCCACTTCCCATCAAGTGCTCCTTTTCTATCTGCATATTCACGCAAGATGGAAACTGTGTCATAGTCTGGAGTCACAGAGAAAGAAATTAACTTGACCTGATCATCCTCAATAAATTCCTCTTGAATCAAATACATATTGCTCGCCATCTTAGGACAAATACCTGGGCAGGTTGTGAAGAAAAAACTCACCACTTGAATCTTACCCTGATAAGTTTGAAGTGTGACTTCTTTTCCATTTTGATTGACAAGGGTAAAGTCCGGAATAGAATGAAAGTCTTGAGGTATCGTGTCGTCCGTTTCAAACCACTGGGGCATAAAGGTCGCTTCTGAATAATATGGAAGCTCTTCCTGCTGCGTAGTTGATCCCTCGATGCTAGCCTCCTCAAGAATGCTAGTTTCAATCTGAGGAGAATGACAGGCCACAAGCAGAAATACAAATAGTAATGAAAGGATATTAGTTCGCATATTGAATGTCTTCTTCGCTAAGTTCATAACACAAATTGGCTCGCTTCAATCCGAAGATTCTTCCATTTTTGGCTTCGTAATTCGCATATAGCTTACCATTTTCTCTCCAGGCTTGCTGTAGCCCTTCTTCCTTCCCATTGATGATGTTTATGCTTTTGAAAGGATTCCCACTGGTGTACCATTGCAACTGCTCACCTTCTACTTTTCCATCCACATAGTTTGATTTAGAGCGTTGATTCCCATTAGCCCACCAAGATTTAGTATTCCCGTGAAGCTTATTGGATTCGTAACTTGCTTCGTAGCTTAGCACCCCGTTATCAAACCATTTTTGTTCGGTCCCCTGACGCTTGCCTCCTACATAAGCAGCCTTCTGTGCCAGCTGGCCATTATCATAAAAACTCAAGCTAAATCCTGTGAATGGCTCGTCACGATAATAAACCTTACCCTCATTAGGATGAAGTGAGAGCTCACGCTCATTCACTTCACCACTAATGGAGACGCTAGAAATATGAGTAGTATCCAATTGTCTAAATACTACTTCACTCTCTGATAACACTAGGTTGATCAGAGTAATAAATAGCAGCTTAATAAATGGCATTGGAGCTTCCTTGATAATTTCCCGGGAACAAAATATAGTACTTGTTCAGGTACAGTTCATTTTGTGTGTGGTAGTGATAAAGTTCCGTGGTTGAATGCTTGGTAATAGCAGTATGTCCTCCAGATGCATCTAGATCTGTAGGGTAAGTCCCCGAGGAAGCACATTTTCTACCGTACAATAAAAACCCATCGGAAATCACTCCAATCAAATTGTCATCATCGTTTGAAAACGAAATCGGTTCCAAGTGGTAATGATAACTTTGTGGGCCTGTATGTGCACCGTTGAAATCTAAAGAAGACACAGCACCATCAAGAGGAACATTAGGGCCTTCCTCATCATTATAGATCATTCCACCACTCACAGCTATACCTATAGGGCCTAGTCCTGTAGAAGTAGTGGAAGAAGCTTTTTGTGGAGAAGCGGGGATTCTGAGAGTGTAGGAACCATTGAAATCATCGATATTTCCTGGTGCCATTAGATTATAATCTGTAATAGTTGGTTCTACGAACAGAGGATGATCAACTGCAGCTGCAGCGGTCACCATAGTTCCACCGCCGTTTGGACCTGAGATAGATCGCTCGTGGGTGTTTGACCAATAGGGAGATTGATGGTTTGCCATCCCGTTTGACTCGATGACTATCTGCTGTCCGTCAAGATATACACTTGTGTTTCCAGCATCAAAGTCTGCAAATGCTGCTGGCAATTCTGTAACTATTGTCTCTGGAATTTCATCTTCACCGCCATTGGTGCAAGCTATCCAAGTAAAAACTCCTAAGGTTAATAGTAGGCTAAGTCTGATCGTTTTCATAGTATTTTTCATATACTACTTTAGACCCCATCTTTCTATTTATCCCTCGGTGGAGGTGGAATATTTTTTCCGCTGCCTAGCAGCATAGGAATCACTTGATTCACAACTTCCTCAAATTCAGAAAGTTGATCTTCCTTACAAATTGATTTTAATTCCTCAAAATGATTAAAGGTAATACTCACCTTTTTTCCTTCTATTTCCTTTAAGTTCTCAAAGGCTGTTGCCTTTTGATCTTCATCGATTTGCTCCGACTTCAAAAGAGAGAAGTACTCATTCATGGCTTTCATCTGTTGATGATTCAATTTCATCATTTCCTCATTATGAGATTTGGCAGAAGCTATGAATAGCAATCTCTGCGCTTCATCGAAATTTAGCTTATCGGAAATAATCTTCTCCATAGTTACATTTCTACCCTTCATCCCTGGTCCTGCAGGTTTGACTACGAGTAAAAAGATCAACACAAGGTTCAGAAGAACCAGGGAAGCGAAACCTATTTTAATCATCAAATTACTTTTCATTCCGCATAGAGGTTATAGTCAGATATAATTCCTTCGTATTGGGTTTCGGTCTGCGCTTGTGCGTTTGTACTGAAATAATCTGCCACTACATAGAGATTGCAACTGATCAGCAAAGCTATAGCCGCCGCCGCAGCCATCATAGGCCGCTTCTCTACAGACTCAAGCTGAACTGATGGCTTATCCAAACGCGCTTGGATTTTCCCAAACGCATCCTCTGGAGGCAATGCCCTTTGCATACCTTTTACACTTTCCAATGTTTTGTCTGTCCAATGTTCCATAATCTTATGACGTTATATTCTAATTGATCCCTCGCTCCGGATACAAATGAATTAAAGTTTTTTTGAGGTTTTCTTTTGCGCGTTTAAGGAGGGACTCTACAGCCTTCCGAGATACCTGCATTATCTCTCCGGCGTCAGTCTGATTAAGGCCTTCAATCTGGGTTAGGATAAAAGCAGTTTTTTGATTTTCAGGTAGAGTCTCAATCACTTTAAAAAGCTGTTTTGCATCTTCTTTATTCTCCATTTGGACACCTGGATGCACAAAATCTGTCTGGTCATATTGAATATCTCCAGAATCTTTTTTATAAAGGGAGAAAAAGAAACCCTTTCGCTTTGTGGCTTGCTGATTTCTCTTAAAATCTAAGGCTCGATTGACCGCAATCCTATAAATCCATGTGCTTACCGACGAGTCATTTCTAAACTTGACTGCTTCATGAAACACCTTCACAAATACATCCTGCAGCAATTCTTCCGCATCTTCTTCATTTTGCGTGTAGCTCAAAAGTGTATTGTAAACTCGCGCGCTGAACACATCATAAAGCTCTTTGAAAGCAATCTGATCCCCATCACTAATTCTCTGAATCAATATATAGGATTCATCAGCCATTTAAAGTGACTTTCTAGTGAAAAATATTTCAGAGAAATATATTGAGTACAAAGTGTAGCTGGTGTTTAGGCAATAAATCTAACCAATAATATAAGGAGCAATCTCCAACAAGTTACGATTTAACAAAATTTGGTTATAAAATATGGCTCTAACTACCTAATCAACTCATGAACACGCTCTCGAAGCACTGGTACAATTTCCTCTTCAAACCATGAATTTCTTCGCCTCCACATCAGATTACGAGGAGAAGGATGCACCAAAGGCAAAAATTTCGGTAGGTAGTCCTCGTAATTTCTTACCGTTTCTGTCAAAGTTTTTCTTCGAGTTATTCCCAGATAGTACTTCAAAGCATATTGTCCAATAAGCAAAGTCAATTTCACCTCAGGCATATGATCCATCATTTCCTGATGCCAAGTGGGTGCGCATTCAGGTCTTGGAGGAAGATCACCTCCTTTTCCCCTTCCAGGATAGCAAAAACCCATGGGCATAATCCCAAAGATCGAAGGATCATAAAACTGATCTCTATCCACATCCAGCCATCTTCGAAGTTCATTTCCACTTGCATCATTCCAGGGGATCCCGGTAGCGTGTACTTTGGTTCCAGGTGCCTGTCCGATGATCAGTATTTTGCTTTTAGGATTGATGGAAAATACCGGCCTAGGGCCTAGCGGCAGAAACTTTTGGCAAAGAGTACATCCCCTAGCATTTGTCACTAATGTGTGAAAACTATCCATTAACAAATCTATGATTTAGTTTGATACTCATTTCAGCTGAAAAAAAGAAAGAATAAAGAGTAATAGTCAATTTAATACTGATTAAATAGTAAATTAATAGGCTACTCTATTGAATTCCAAGATTTTACTTCAGATTACAGCATGTTAATCTATGTTAAATCCATTTAATCACTTTAGTTCGTAAGTAATAAAACATCTTTCAACCACTCATCTCCTTATCCCATGAAAAACACATACTTGCTTTTTGCACTTCTTCTTTTCATCTGTGGGGGTTGCTTTTCCTCCAAAGATTATGTGACAGATTATGATTACAATTATCAAGCATCATTTAAGAAGTATAAGACCTTTGCATTTGTAGTGCCATCGGTAAAAGACACCACAATGATTACGCCTGTGCTGAATGCGACAATTGGCGCAAGACTCGGTTCACAGGGATTTAGAGAAGAAGATACTAAACCTGATTTATTGGTTAGCTATAAAATCTTCTTGGATTCTATCAAATATCGTGGATATGTGCAGCCTGAATTTGATTTTTGGTTACGTCGCACCGGAACAATGCCCACACCCCTAGATGAAGAGATTGATAAGGAATTAGAACGAGATGAAACTTACAATCTAGTACGATACACAAAAAACCAAGGCATGCTTGTTATTTACGTGATCGACGGTAAAAAAGGAAACACAATTTGGCAAGGATACACTGCAGCTAATTTTGATACAGATTCTCCAAATTTCCAATCTGACATTACACGTGCAGCTTATAGAGTCATGAATGAATTTAAGGTTTTAATCAAACAATTGGAATGAATTTCAACTACAATGAGTATCTAACTAGACAATCTGTGTAGTCACTCCCCATTTATTTAAAGGAGCCCTAGAAATAATTTAGGGCTTCTTTTTTTTTAAAAAAATGGCCCTAATAACCTAAAACAATCATTTTAACTATTATGGAAAGAATTCATTCGTAGTTTTCAGATGTGGCAATTGCTTTGAAATAGTTGATCTAAATACTAAGAAATCAACTATGAAAAAATCACTTATTGTTATAGGACTTTTGAGCGCCTCTGTGATGGTGTCATGTGTATCCAAAAAGAAGTACACCGAATTAGAAGGCAATCTTTATAGCACTCAATCCCAACTTGCAATTACTGAGCAAGAGAAAGCTGAGCTTGAAGAGAAAATGCAGATCATTGAGAATAGAGTTGCTGAGTATAATTCAAGAATAAATTCGCTTCGTGATACAAATGATGCATTGACAATGCAGAATGATGGCATGCTTAGCTTAGACGGTGCAACTGTGATGTCCAAAAATTCTAAGGATAAAATGAAGCAAACCTTAGCTTTTGTTGATCAGGACAAACTAGGTCAGGCTAAAACCTTGGAAGATTCTGTAAATTTAGCAGTAGAGTATAATCTTAAGAAAAACATTACTTCAACTTCTGAAGATGGACAACAAGATGATATTCAAATTAGTATAGACAAGACTGTAGTAATGATTTCTGTTTCAGATAAATTACTTTTTAATACAGGTAGCTATAGAATGAATTCGAAAGCTGATCCTTTACTTCAGAAATTAGCTAAATTGATCAATGCTGAACCAAGCTTACAAGTAATGATCGAAGGACACACAGATCCTAGAACTATCTCTACAGGAGTAATTCAGGATAATTGGGATCTTTCAGTGAAAAGAGCGACTAGTATCGTGAGAAGACTTCAAGAAGAATTTGGTGTAGCGCCAGAGAAAATGATAGCTGCTGGTAGAGCTAGCTACATGCCTCTTGTGGACAACGATTCTCCTGAAAACATGGCGATCAACAGAAGAACTAAAATAGTACTTATCCCTGATTTGGATATGTTCTTCGCAATGCTATAAGCAAATATCAACCAACCACTTTAACCACCACAACCGAAAAGCAGGCTCCAGAGCCTGCTTTTTTTATGTTTTTACCGCAGTGGACACAGAGTTTTTCGCAGAGAACGCTAAACTATGTCCTGCTACTCCAGAAGCTGGACTATATTTTTTCTCACATTTTCGGAACAATCACGACTCGTTCCGCTGGAACGATTAAATGAATTGCGACTTCCTAGCTACAAACCAATTGCCCCCTTGGGGCAAGTTTTCAGCGTAAATTCAACCTTCCGTAGGAAGGTCTGGTCTGTAGAAAATGTATAAATAGTTAGTACTTTTCGTTCCGTAGGAACGACTGGTGAATTCAGACAAGTAATCTTCTAATTCTGCTTTACCTTGAATCTAATGTCTAACGTCTTAATTTTCCTATCTACTTCAACACCTCCAACGTACCCAACGCATGCTGCATCAATACTTCTTGGAAGAAAAGTGTGTACACCGCCTGAGCTTTATCTGCTTGTGCAGCCACCAATTGCTGATTTGCAGTAGCAAGATCGACGAAATTGGATAGACCAAGACGGAAACGCTCAGAAATAGCATTTTGCGCTTCCTCAGCCGCCATCACTTGAATGCTAGTATTTCCCTCCTTTTTCACTGCCGCCATATAATTAAGATGGGCTAGCTTTACGTCTTGATAGATTTTTCTATTAACAGATTCCTTCTGCAAAATCTGATTTTTATATGTCACTCTACTTCGGCTCACATTCAACCTGTTTTGGAAATTATTGAAAATAGGAATTGACAGACTTAAGCCAAGTGTATTTTGAGGGTAAACATTAAAGAGTTGATCTTGCAAATTCCTATCATCCAAGGATGTGAAAAAGGTGTTATAATTATAAAAGGCTCCAATTCTAGGGTAATACATCGCTTTGATCGCTTGCATATCTTTTTTAAAGGAAAACTCCAAAAGCTCTTGCTGTACACCGTCTGCCCGATTTACTTTAGCTAGGTCATACAATTCTGTCATACTCATCCCATCATATCTCAACTCATCCAACCTTGGATTCACTGATTCCAATACAGGCACTACTCCCGGATCTAACTGTAGATACTCAGACAAATCCCAGACGTCATTCTGATACTGTAATTCTGCATCTACCAGGACAGATTCCAACCTTGCAACTTCAGATTGTTGATTGTATTTATCTGAAAGCGTTCTTAACCCAGCTTCAACAAAACCATCAATTTGTCTAAATTGCTCTTTTTGGTTTATCAGATTTTGCTGAGAGATTCTCACTAATTCATCGTCCAATAACACCTGAAGATAGCGTCTTGCCACATCAAACATCACTTGCTGCGAGGCTCTGTCCAAGCCTTTCTCTCCAGCTTCGTAAGCCAATTTAGCAGATTGAGTATCCAAAATCCTTCTTCCAGAATTGAAAATTGGCATATTCATATTCAGACCTGCATTGACCACTTCATTTCTCACATTAGTCACTACAATTTCTCCTTCAATTTGCTGAAACTGCTGTCCAGATTGCTGAGAAAATGAGCTATTTATATTGGCATTTGGTAAGTGAGAAAGGAAAGCCGATTGCTTTTCGACTTTCAGCACTTCCATAGAATTTGTCTGCATTTGGTAATCCACATTTGCAGACAGAGCAAGATCCACCGCCTGACGAAAGTCTATCCTCAGTGTATCTTGAGCTTGAATCGCACCAGATAACAGCGCTACAATAAGTAGAATTATATACTTTTTATCCATGAATAATCGCTTCATCGTTTTCTATTTTACCATCCAGCATATCAATTAATCGTGTGCCATAATCTGCATTTTCTCTTGCATGTGTAGCCTGAATAATGGTAGTGCCTTCGAGGTGCAATTCCTGAAATACTTCCATAATTTCCTTCGCCTGACCAGAATGCAAATTCCCTGTAGGCTCATCTGCCAGAAGTACCCGTGGTCTTCCTGCCACGGCTCTGGCTATTCCTACCAGCTGCTGTTGTCCACCTGATAACTGTGCAGGAAACAAATCTTTCTTTGCCACCATATTGAATCTATCTAGAAGATTTGCTATGATGCTTTTTCTTTCACTTGAAGATACATTTCTGTATAGAAGAGGCGTCTCTATGTTCTCATAAACCGTCAGTTCATCGATCAAATGATAGGCTTGAAAGATGTATCCAAATTCACTTTTGTGTAATGCCGCACGCTCTCTGTCTTTCATTTTAGCCAGGTCTCTATCCCCAAACCAATATTCGCCAGCATACTCCTCATCCAACAAACCTAGGATATTTAGCAGCGTAGATTTCCCTGCACCACTTGGTCCCATCAGTGTAATAAACTCTCCTTCTTTGATCGTAAGGTCAATCCCTTTGAGAATAAACACACGCTGAAAACGCGATTCTATGTATTTGTCTAATTTCTTAAGTTCTATCATTTTGTATTGAAATATTTGGAAATAGGAAGATTGTTACACTTGATTTATTAGTCCCCTAGTGAATTAGAAGATTACATAATATTCAATCTACATATTAAACTCTTATTACTCTTTTCCACTTTTATGCCATAAAAAAATGCCTCTGAATTAACTCCAGAGGCATTTCTATACTTTTATTAGCTTTGCTATCTCGAACATTTTTGTTCGCTAGCGCACAAAACAAATTATCCAGGTTCAATTCACAATGATCAATTGTCAATGTTCAATTGTCAATTTTCAATAACCAGAGTCTTATTTCTTGTGTCTAGATACTTTTGCCTTGATACTAAAACTTGCGATACTTCCCTTTCAAGAACTTATTCGCTTTCTTCTCTGCAAATTTTGCTTTTTTGCTATCCCAGTGTAGTGTCTCGTTAGGGAATCTACCTGCAATCACGCCTAGCAGGATCGTTTCTGTCAATCTAGATGCATAAGAGAATGGTGCAGTAGTCTCGCCTTTGCCTAAGCAAGCATCCACAAACTGATGGTAATGCTTATTGCTTTCAGCAGCATAATCCTTCACTGGTTTGCCCAAATTGAATGATTCTATGTCCATCTCAACATATTTTCCATCAACGATTTTACGTGGCAACTGCTGGAAGTGTGGCAATAACAACCTGCCTTTTTCACCCATGAACATTGCTCCCTGATCTGGCAATTCATCACCATTAGGAAGAACTAAATCTTCGTGGGCTTCTGGAGCTCCGATTCCATCATACCAAACCCACTTCAATGTCTCTGCGGTCTGCTTAGTACCTGGGAATTCGTAAGTCACGATATTATTTGCTGGGAAACCAAATCCCGTAGGCTCGCGGCACTCGTTGATAATCGTACGCGGAACGTCTAGTTCCAAGGCATTGTATGGCGTGTCAAAAATATGCACTCCCATATCGCCAAGTGTACCACAACCGTAGTCCATTACTTTTCTCCAGTTGCCTGGATGATAAAAACCTTCTTTATAAGGACGCTCTGGAGCAGTTCCTTGCCATAGGTTCCAGTCTAAGGTAGCTGGAACTGGATCAGACCCTGCTGGTTCCGGACCATCGTAACCCCAGTCTTTTGGTGACCAAGCACGAACAGTATGCACCTTACCAATGATGCCAGACTGGATCAAAAGTGTAGCTAATTTATAGTCATAAAAAGAGTGAACTTGGATACCCATCTGAGTCACCAACTTCTTTTTCGCAGCAAGCTCATTCATCGCTCTAGCTTCACTCACATGGTGAGTCAAAGGCTTCTGACAATACACCGGCTTGTTCATTTCCATTGCCATCATAGATGCTGGTGCATGCGTATGATCTGGAGTTGAAACAATGACAGCGTCGATCTCACCACTCATTTCCTTAAGCAATGTTCGGTAATCACTGTACGTTTTTGCGTTGGGATGAAGTGCTTTGGCTTTCGCTAAATTCGCACTATCCACATCACAAAGTACCGTGACATCCACTAATGGATGGGATGAAATAGCCCCCAAATCTGCCATTCCCATACTACCAAGGCCGATATGGGCTGTTCTTAGGCGCTCCCCGGCATTTAGTCTAGCCAAAAGAGAAGGTGCCAAAGCAGCTCCTAAAATCCCTAAGCCACTTTTTTTGACAAAGTCTCTACGATCAATACTTGCTATTTTCTTACTCATTTCTTATTGAAGTTATTACTTAGTTGCTGTTAATTCCTTGATACTAATATTTTTAAATCGAACGACATCCCCATGGCCCAAGAAGCCAATATGCCCTGAACTACGCTGCAAACCTGGATGATCTTTTTTATCTAATGTGCCATTTTTGCTAGCTTCTAGATAATCTCCATCTAAAATAACCTCTCCGTTTAGGATGATTTTGATATGTGGATGTTTGACGATTACTTCCTGTGAATTCCACTCACCTACTGGCTTCAAAAATCCACGCTTTGCAGGTATTACACCATATACCGAGCCATGATATTGATATACTTCTAGGTTGGCAAATTTATCAGCTGTGTTGTCCAAAATTTGAAGCTCCTTACCCATATAAGCTGCATCTCCGGTAAGTGGTGCATGAATTCCCAAGCCATTGTTTGCGCCTGGAGTTAATTGAAATTCAAAGCGAAGTGAAAAGTCTCCGTATTCTTTCTCCGTGAAAAGATTTCCGCCACCCGTTCCTTTTGGATCAATGACAATCATACCATCCTCAGCTCTGTAGGAAGTCTTATTCCCTACCCAGCCGTCTAGGTTTTCTCCATTGAAAAGGGCTGAGTATCCTGCGTCTGAACGGATTTTTTGACTATTGCACGCAGCAAAGAGGAAAGCAGATAACAGGAAGGCTGGAAAAATTAGATTTTTGAATCTCGTCATGAAGGTGATTATTTGCTAGAAAGAAGATTTAAAATAATAAACTGAAATGCAATTTAGCTTTTCATGGCAATTTTGAGTCAAAAAACTTAATTAAAAATTTTATTTACTTAGGTGGTTATTTGATTATTTTTTCGGAGAAGATAAAAACGATTCATTGGTAGAGGTAAATAACTATTCACCCTTACATCCCTAGGTTCGTGAAGACACAAACCCAATAACAAATAGGTGAATAATGATTAAGCCGAAGATCAATACAGATTCTGATGAGTTCGGGCTCCCATCGGGCCTGTCTATTGCAGATAGGGTAGCGGGGATTTTGGCTGAAGCCACATTGCAATTCCTGGTAGTTTTTGCTGCGTTGCCTCCTGCTTTAGCTGGAGGTAAAAGGGATAGCAAGATTGTTTTTAGGCTTTAGCCAAATTTTAGGTTCAGAATTGGTGAAGATATTCAAGCGCTAACAGCTCGTACCCTACTTGCCCAGTATGAGCGCAACGAAATGCTGGGAGATGGGAAGGATGAGAAACTACCAGAGTGCCAACGGCACGAGCGGTATTGTCAGTGATTGTGCTGGATGAAAAACAGTTCGACCCCTTCGGGGTCGTGGGAATATTTGTTGTTGTTTCAAACCATGGGTTGCACCCATGGTTATGAATGGTTTGACCCCATTCGGGGTCATGCTTGTAGTTCTAGATTTATACGAACGAATACGAAGCGACAGACCCGATGAGCGAAGTAATTTCGTGATGGTCCAACTTTTCAATAAACTCGGGTGTCCCGATAGCTATCGGGACCCGTGGACAATTGGGAAATTGATGGAAACGGCAACCCTGAAAGGGTTGAACACAAGCTAAAGACTTACCTCACAATAGGTTCGATGTATATCTCATCACCGATACTTTTTCCACCACAGGATCCCAAAGTCCTTCCATTTAGATTTTAAATCTTTAACTCCTCTCGTTTTGGCGAACTGGCATTTAATCATTTAACATTCCCCCGGCCAAAACCCAAAAAAACTTTATCCATTCAATTTACCCATGGTTGAAACCGGGGCTATAATATGGGTCGCACCTGTGGTGCTCGTTATCGCGAAAAAACTTGTTTCAAAACGTTGCGCCATTGCGCCGCCGCGAGAGTAATTCATATTCAAAACCTTCGGGGTTCAAACAAAACCCCAAAGGTAAGTCATTACCGTGGCGCCTTTGCGCGCTTGCGGAGGTAATCTGATGTTATAGATTTTTCGAAACGTTGCGCCGTTACGAGAAATTTTCAGATTCAAAACCTTCGGGCTTTAAGAAAACCACAAAGGTTAGTTACTCGCTTTTCAGCACCTTAGCAGGATTAGTTTGCGAAGCGATATAAGAATGTATCCCAACTATTAGCAAGCAAATTGCCATAACCCCCAAGCCAGCAGCAACAAAGATGAAATAAGGCATATCGACTTTGGTACTGAAGCCATTAAGCCAGTTATTCAAGAAATAATAGGCCGGTAAAATTGCGATCAAAAAGGACAGACCCAGTAAAATTATGTACTCTTTGGAGATTAGAAAAAGGATCTGCTGCAAAGTTGCTCCCAAAACTTTTCTGATGCTGATTTCTTTAGTTCTCTGCGCAATGGTAAAACTGGAAAGTCCAAATAATCCCAAGCAGGAAATCATAATTGCAAGTGCACAAGCGAAGCCCAACACATTTTTTATCTTTTCATCCTCCTGATAGAATTGATCTATTTGTGTATCCAAAAAGCTGAAGGAAGCTTCTTCATAAGGATAAACCGTGAGGTAAATCTGCTCCAGTCGCTCCTTACTTGCTGCCAGATTTTGATCAGAATTAAGCTTTACACTTACCGACTGAAAATAGGATGGATTGTAGGTGAAAAGCAAGGGCCTGATTTTCTCCCGGAGTGATCTGGAGTGAAAGTCATCAACAACTCCAATTATCCGCACCTGCTTATCACTATATCTGATCTCAGTTCCTATCGCTTCCTCTGGACTTTCAAAGCCCGCTTCATTCACAAATTGAGCATTGATCAATATCTCATCCGACCTAGTTATCTTATCCGAACCTGCCAGCAATGGAATACCATTTACCCGAACAAAAGCTGAATCCACGTTCATCACTTGGATATTAATCTCAATCTCTGTCGTATCCACTGGGATTTTCGCATTGGAAGTCCATAAGCTTGTAGAGGTCACCAAGCTTCCGCTGAGGCTTGCGCTTTGTACGATTGACTCCTGATTGTAGCGATCTTGGAGCTGAATCATTTTATCTGGATCAGACATGAAAGGCAGTCGAGCGTACATCACTGCTTCTTTATCAAAACCCAAAGGCTGGCTGGTCACATATTTCAATTGATAGTTCAGCACCAAAACCAGGATGATAAATGCCATGGAAGCAGACAATTGAATCACGGTAAGGTTTTTTCTCATGAATACTCCCAAAGAAAACTTCCCATTTCGGATCATATCCCCCTTCAATGCACGCTGTGGATCATAGTTAGAAAGAATCAGTGCTGGGTACATACCTGTAATCATCGAGATCAAAACAGGGAAACCTACATAGAACAAGCTATTGTAAACGGAGAAATAATCTATACGGAAATCCTGAGGTAAGTAACTTGTAAAAAGGATTTTGATCCCTTCTACCATAGCAAGTGCGAGAACAGTGCTGAAAATCACAATTAAAAATGTCTCTGCGAGAAACTGTATAATCAACTGCAGGCGAGTCCCTCCAATAGTTTTTCTTATCCCAACTTCCTTCGATCGACTGATGGCTTGTGCAGTTTCTAGGTTGACGAAGTTCAGCGCAGCCAACACAAGTATGATTAAGCCAATGGTACTTAAGCCTTTTAGGAATACCTTAGAAACACTGGTACTTCCATAATTTGGCACAAAATGCATCTCTGCTAAAGGTTCTGCGAAGAAACTCGTATTGTATTCTCCATCATCTCCAGCTTCCATATTTTTAGTGACCAAAGGTTTAAATGCTTCATCCACCGATTCAGGCGTCACTCCTTTTGCGAGTTTGACGAAAAGCTGTGAACTCGAATTTACTGATGACCAGTCGTGCAAGCCATACCAGTCGAGTTGCTCTGGCGTTCGAATGGTACTGTAAGAAATAAAATCATGAAAAATAAAGTCTGTGTTTTCTGTATAGTCCGCAATCACACCCGTCACTTTTGCATAGATCGAATCCGAATCCACAAACATCAATTCCTGACCCAAGACGTCTGAGGGGTCAGTTCCCGGAAAATACTTATGCAAACTGTTGGCTGAGATCACCACTGATTCGGGTTGGATCAAAGCTGTTTCTGGATTACCGGCCAGCCATTCTCTAGGGAATAACTCAAAGAATCCCGGATCAGCAAAAGTCACTTTATCAGATCTACCAAATACTTTGTCAGAAGTAGGCAAGGCTACTAATGTTGAATACATCGTATAGAGTTTGCCCTTCACTTCGACGCCTGAGATTTCATCTTGGATCACTTCGGCAAGAGGTCCAGGAGTCCCTGAATTAGGAAAACTCCCGCCCCCATCTCCCCAATCGGTCAGGGTATTAATTCGGAAAATTCTTTCCTTATCAGGATGAAACTGGTCAAAACTGTACGAATGAGTCACCACATTGAAAATCAAAAAGCAGATAGCGATCCCTATCGACAAACCCAAAACATGGATGCTTGTCCTGAGCTTATTTCTTCTGAGATTCCTCCAAGCGATTTTAAAGTAGTTCTTTAGCATTTTTTCTAAATTGAAAAATTATAAAATTCGAAGATTAACATTATTCGTCATTGCGAGCAACGAAGCAATCTGTCCCGAAGTAACTGCCAGATTGATATGTCGTCAGAACTCCTTCCACGCAATGATGTGCTCACCTTCAAACTGAACGAAGTCGTTGTCAGGCTGAGCGAAGTCGAAGCCCTCTAAATATAGTTTTCTCTTTTCCCTACTATCAAATTTCTGTGCCAGTATAAAACTGATAAAATAGACCTTATTTGACCTTCAAGTAGAGCATTTTCACAATCAAGCGAACGTTTTTGTCCGCTGGTGGGCAAAGTTTATAAAACAGTATTCAGTATGAACAGAGATCAGTCTCAGTATTCCGCCGGTTGGGTGCACATAAAACTTTGTCCTGTTAGCTACTGAAACACCAAATCATCACTTGCAATGGGATAATAGTCGTTAAGATTTCTAATTTTGCCTCAAGTCACTTTTCAACACAACATTGCCATGTCAAAAAAAGACTTTAATAGCTCGATGAAAAAACCTGATAACACTCAAGACAGGAGAGCTTTTTTGCAAAAAAGTACACTTGCAGCCATGGCAGCATTTTTAGGTGCGGAAATAGTTCATGCGTCTACCATGCCTGTAGATTATATTCCAGTAGGACTTCCTGCAGATTTTGACCCGATGAAAGGCAAAAGCGAAGGAATGATTATTAGAAACGAGAAACCTTGGAACGTGGAGCCAGCACCTCATCTATTAAATGATGCGGTGACTCCTTTTGCAAGCATTTTCATCAGAAATAATGGCTTGATTCCCGATGACATAGACGTGAATAGCTGGACGCTTACGATCGCTGGAGAATCAGTGACTAAGGAAAAAACTTACAGCCTAGCGGAGCTTAAAAGCAAATTCAAATCCTACAGCTATCAGCTCGTGTTGGAATGTGGTGGAAATGGCCGTGCCGGCTTTTACCCACTAACAGCCGGAAATCAATGGGAAGAGGGTGCTGTATATTGCTCTGAATGGACTGGAGTGAGATTAAAAGATGTTTTGGCGGATGTGGGCATCAAGTCTGACGCTGTTTACATTGGGTATTATGGTGCGGACAAGCATCTCAATGGCGATCTAACTAAGGTCGTTATCTCCCGTGGCGTGCCGCTTGCCAAAGCGATGGAGGATGAGTCGCTATTGGCATTTCAACTCAATGGTAAAGACATTCCTTTGGCTCATGGCTTTCCGCTTAGATTGGTTTGCGGTGGTTGGCCAGCTTCAGTTTCTGGAAAATGGCTGAATAAGCTCGTCGTTAGAAATAAAGTTCATGATGGAGAGAAAATGCTGGGTGACTCCTATCGAGTTCCTAAATATCCAGTCGCTCCCGGTCAAGAAGTGCCGGATGAGGACATGAAAATCATAGAATCCATGCCCGTGAAGTCTATAATCACTTATCCTAAAACGGGAGCCATGTTTGGTATATCCAAAAAATTGAAAGTGCAAGGTCATGCCTGGGCTGGAGATCTCGAGGTAAAAGAGATGCAAGTGACTACAGATTTTGGAGCAACTTGGAAAACCTGCAATTTGAAAAAACCTGCCAATAGACTGGCTTGGCAGCAATGGTCCATTGACTTGAGTTTTCCTCAGGCAGGATATTATGAGATTTGGGCTAAAGCAAATGATTCAAAAGGAATATCTCAAACCATGGTGATGCCGGGCTGGAATCCAAAAGGATATCTGAACAATGCATGTCATAGAATCGCAGTGAAAGTTAGCTAAACTATGCGCAATCAACCCAGCCATCACCACTCTGCAAAAGAGAAAAATCAACCACTTCTAAATACGCTCTTCAAATCCGTAGCAGGGCTGATAGGTATCGTAGTTCTACTTGTAGGATTGATCCTTGCTTTAGTTTTTCAACCGGAGATCTCGGCTCTGATGCCGACAGTTTCCTCAGAACTTTCTCCTGCCCTTGCAGATAACGATACGGCGCTTACAGATCAAATAATTGATGGAAAAGACGTGGACACAGGATTGCTCGCAGGAGATGGACTCGAAATCGTCAAAGGAAATTGTACTGCTTGTCACTCCAGCGCGCTGATTCTACAAAGCGGATTCACCCGAGAAGGATGGCATGAGAAGATCGTGTGGATGCAAGAGACTCAAGGGCTTTGGGATCTTGGCGGTAATGAATCTATAATCTTGGATTATCTAGCGACGAATTATGGCCCAAAAGAATCTCATGGTCGAAGAATGCCACTTACTGGGATTGACTGGTATGAATTAAAGGATTAGGGAATTTGAAATTGAGAAATTTAAAATTAAAAATTGATTCTTGCTGTTGGGTCTGAGTGGACCGATGACCGATGCGCGATGACCAATGCGGCCTAGCCACTTATTTCTTGCTTTTCAGCTCCTCACATCCCTCTTTATCAATGGTATAGGACAGATTTATAATCTTCCAATTCCCCTCATTTTTCACCAAAGTAAACACATCAACGCCACAATGAGAGAAGGCTCCGTTCAGCCTGAACTCATACGGACCCCACGCCATAGCTATTCCCTCATGGATTTGCACGTCTATTTTGTAGGCTTCCTCTTGGAAGGTATTCTTAGATTGAAAAGTCTTGAGATCGTCTTTAAAATATCGCATTCTATGTCTTGCAGGACTGACGGTGTTATTTACCGTCCAGATTTGTCCTTCCATAAAAGCGACTTCTTTAAGCAATACAGTGTCCTGCTTTTCTAAGGATTCGAAAAATCGATTTACAACAACCTCTACCGCGGCTATTTCTGTCTTCTCAGTTTCCTGCGAAAAGCAATCAAAACAAATCGTGAGAGTTAGGATTAAAAATAGGTTTTTCATGGTTTAAAGAATTTTTCTATTGTTCCATCTAAGTTAATCAATCATCAGTCATACAGCAGTCCTTAAACTTCTTTCCGCTATCGCATGGGCAAGGATCATTCCTGCCAATGGTGCGCTTCAGCTTATTGTCTCCTGATTGGCTTTCAGCCAAATCGTTCTGAAAAACAGCCGAGAGGACAGTATATAATTCAGGATGTTTTTCCTTGAAAAGCTGTGGTCTCTCAAAAAAGTATTCACTGGCAACTGCCAAAAACTCCTGCTTATTCGTCGCTCCATACACATTGATATCACTTTTGCCAGCAAGCATTTCCTTGGTATTCTCTGAAATCCAATGCAGCCAAGGCATCACCGCCTGATTTTTCATAATAATAGTAGGGACACCATCTATTTCCCCGTCCTGCTTGTCAAACAAATGCACAAACTCATGGATTCCCACATTCATTTTATCACTCGCGTTGTCAAAACCCTGATGCAAAGCAGGCTTCGAAAAGAGCACCACATGATGCATCACTCCCCCACTGCCAACCATTCCTGAGATGTTCCTTCCCTGCTCCTTGAAATCATATTTCTCTGTGAACAAATCTGGGTACAAAAGCACCTCATGCAAACTGTTATACTCCCATTCCGGAAACGCAAAAACTGGAATCACAGCACTACTCGCCACCAATAAGCGATCTTCATCATTCACCCTTGTTTTGATCCCGGTGATTCGCACCCGCTTCAGAAAACGCAAAACATCTGCCTCAAAAGTCGCTTGATCTTCAGCAGCAAGAGAAGCATAAAAATTCACTTCCTGAAGCAAATAAACTCTCCATTTTTCTGGAAAGATCTCAGGGACGTTGAATCCACTTTTTATGCTTTTCGGGCGAAAAAGCAAATATAGAATAAGGGCGATAAATAGTCCGACTAAGATTTTGGTGAGCAAGAGTGGTTCGTTTTAGTATAAATTTCTAAGCAAATCTACTTCAAAATTTTAAAGTTAAAGACCAGCTTTTTGTGAAGAATTAATGTTCTCCAGTCAACAAAAAACAAGCAAAAAAGTAGAAATAAGCCTAAAAATAAACTCAAGATAGATTGCCACGACAGGGCGTTATCAATAATATTTTGGGCATTATCAACTGCGTATGCACCTGCAAAAATTGCAAGGGTATCGCTTGTGAATTTGCCGATGATAAAGGCGGGAATGATGTAAATGGGATGCAATTTTGAAATACCTGCCCCTAAAAATAGCGGAGTAGTAGGAAGCGGCAACAAAGAATAGGAAAGCACAATCAATTGGCCCGTCCACTTATTTTTCTTCATTTTATCACCCAGGATCTGAATGTCATTGTTCTTCGACTCTTTCAAATACCTAACAGCAAGAACTGGCGCATACAAAAGCAAAATATATCTGCCTAGCACTGATCCAGCTACGCCAAAAATAATAACCCACCATTCGTTTAACTTAAATACGATCTGCAGAAAAACCATGATCGTAAATGCCGGCGGAAATGGAAAAGGAACAATATCAAATAATAGAGCACCAAGAAAAACTAGAAGATACTGCCACCACATGGGTTAATGGGTTTACTTAATTGAAAATTTCTATTTAAAAAAAATGCTAAACCTTGGTTCTAGCTGTAGGGAGTTCCTTTGGGTTACATGTACTTTATCTATCTTAATGCATTCGCATTACAATTTCTAATTTGTAAAGACCTTCTCCAAAAAAATGAATCGATCTTGGGGCTTACTCCAAAATAGCACATGAATTAAGTCGAGTATTATACCGCCTATAGTGACATAAATCCCATTTGGCTTCAACGCCTTCAGGTAAGAAAAGAGAGATTTGCTGGTTTTACAGTCTACAATTAAATCATACTATTCTCCCAATCTTGTGAAATCGTACAATTTATAATCTTTCAGCTGATCATAGCCAAGTAAGGTAACCATCTTAAATATCTCGGTGGAATCTACTCCTTTCACAGGAAAGATATGTAGTCCCGCCAATTGCAGATTAGTTACATTTTCAGATCTATTGAAGGCATTGGTTTTACCAACTATTTGCCACTTTTGAAAAGGTTTAGAAATCGTTTAAGCAACCTAGTAAGAGTCACCAAATCACGGTTTATAGCATCTTTTTCAAATTGACTCACTTTACTTTTGGTTTGGATCCAGCTCGACTTCAATATGCCTATATCCGACTTGATCGAATCTTTTTCAAATTGGCTTACCTTTCCTTTCAGTTCGTTCAGCAAGTCCGATACTTGTATATGGATCTTCTTTGTTTGAGCGGAATTTATCCAAATCTCTTTTAATTCCTGCCAATCAAATTCTTGTTTCTTGTTATTCATCTTATTTCAGTTTAGCGGTTATACATCTTAATAGCACTTTCCTCACTCTTTTCATTTTTACAGCTATATGGTTTTCTGTCAAACCAGTGATTTTGGAGATTTCTTTATAGGGCAGCTCGTCTAAAGACAATATGACAATTGATTGATCTACTTCGTCGAGTAAGTGAATACAACTGTAGAGTGCTTTATATCTTTCTTCTTGGAAGTTGTTTGGAATAGATGCAGTAGGTTCAAATTGAATTGATTCTAACCTAATCGTCTTTCCATCTCGATTTTCCAACTTATTCTTATATCTCATGCATACGTTCAGAGCTATTCTATACACCCAGGTATTTATGCCTGATTTATTTTCAAAGGATAAAAAAGACTTCCAAAGGTTAATCGTTACTTTCTGAAAAAGGTCTTCGGGTTCAATTGGATTAGCAGCATAAATCTTACAAATTCTGTAGATTTTATCCTTATTGTTCTCAAGTACCTGTTCGAAATCTGTTTTTATTGTATTCTGCATTTAGTGTTTTTTACCCTCTACTTATATTAGTTACTTGAGTTGAAAAAATATGACATAATAAATCCAGTTATTTTGAATCTGGGGTGTATAGTAGAAGATGAATTGGTTTCAAAACCAGTTTAAACAAAAGCAATGATTTCTCTATATCTACTAAAAATCTCCGAACTAATTATTCCCTATACAAATCCATAAAACCCATTATATCTTACCAAAACTGATACTATAAAACACAAACAATTAGCGGCCTACTTAGCGCACTCCCTTCCTACAACTTATGATCAGAAGTTATTTCTTAGGTTAAAACTATACAGAATTTAAGGAGGCCCAGCTCTAAAATACTGCTCTTATCAAGCCTGAAAATACCCAAAACAGTAAGATTATGAGAAAAGCCTAACACTTTAAATTTGGTGCGAATTCAGCATCAGGCCATCAGAAATCCGCTTCAATGCTGTTCTCGTTTTTCCTTTTTCATCCACTTCGCAAATGCGATAGCTAGGAAATGGGTTTCCCCAACTCCCTCCAAAATGACCCGACCAGAAGTAAGGCTTTTTCTGCTGCCACATCACGCCATCCACATCATGATCATGTCCATGGAAAGTTGCTTTCACATTCGGATAGCTGCCAATGAGATCCAGCACTTCCTGGCAATCTATTCCATGCCGCGTCCAATCTTTCTGAGAAATATGGATAAAGATGAAGACCTGCTCCAAGGCTTGCAATTCTGCTAAAGCTGTTCGCAAAAAAGACAGATCTATGCACAAGTAATCACCCGCCTCATTGGAAGAATTAAGAATGATCATACCGTAATTATTCTTGACCGTAAAAAACGTATTGGATGTCTGTCCCCAGATTTCAAGCCATCGTGAATCGGATACCATATCGTGATTGCCCTTCGCCACATAGTAAGGCAAGGGTGACAACTGATCATAGACTTTTTTCACTTCCGGCATCAATGATGGATCATCATGAATCAAATCGCCATTGAACACCACCAAGTCCACATCAGATTCTCGCTTGATGGCTTCGATCAGGTTTTGATGGGAAGTTTTATAATCCGTATCTGGTTGTCCAAAATGTCCATCTGAAGCGGTTACAAACTTAAACACTGGTTGAAAATCTTCTAAATACTGACTTCTAGAAACAGTAAGAGGAAAGCCCGCGATGGGCAAGGCTACCAAACCGCTTCCAAGTAGCGTTAAGTTTTTGAGAAATGGGCGTCTTTTCATGCTAGCGTTGTTTGATGAGCAAATCTCTGGTTATCAAATTCGATTAATTCCTTGTGGTAAGGTAAAAAATTGAAGTCGTTTCGGTTAACTTATTTACTCTCATACCAAATTATTAATCCTCAAGGCAATCAGAATTTGGCTGAATACTATGCTTTTTCTCGGAGAAGTATTGAATTCAATAGCGACATATTACCAACCTAAAATCACAATTTTTAAAATGTACTCTAGAAAACATTTGGGGATTCTCGCTAGAGCAAAGTGCTCTGACTTCTAATTCGCTCAATGATAAGACTCATGATTCGCTTATTGTATAAGTTGATATCGGTACTGTAAACGGCAAATTCTTCTATGGTCAGCATGCCAAGTGTAATCCCTAACAGTTTGTTCTTTAACACGATGTTTTTCTGCAAGCTATTTTCTATAAAGAGGACTTTTCCTTCAGATGATAAAGAGTAATACGTACTCTTAGATTCAACAATGTGGTTTTTAAATAGCCCAAGTAAAAGCTCATTTTGAAGTTTTAGAATAGGGCGAAGCGTAAGGGTTTGAAATTTTTCTTGATCCGTGCTTTTTTCAAACTCTTCTGTTTTAATAATTGGTCTTAAATCTAATTTGCTTGTCATGGGTTGGTTAATTTTCTGAAGTTTATTGGTCTGGGCAGTAGGTAGGGAACGAGACTAGTCTCTCAACACATCAAGTGCTCTGAATGTTGAGGAAAATAAAGTCTAAATGGTATCAAAAGAGCCGAAATGTGAACTGTACCCGATTGGCTATAAAAGTGGATTTTCCAAAAGCAGGCAATCTCTCGGTCAAGGATTGATTGGATAGGAACGGCCAAGGCTGAGAGCAGGCGGGCATTAAATCAAGATTAGCTGTCCGTCGCGACCAAATTTTATTAAGGTAATCACTTTCGATTTAGCACTTTCCGCCCACTTGCTCTTAGCCAATGTTGACTGCTGTACATTTGAATTTAAATTAAATCTGCTCTAGTGATTTTCGGTACATTCTAAAAAATAGGAAAGGCAGAAATCCGAATGCAATTATTAATGTCCCTATAATAACTAGTAAAGAACCGTATTGCATTCCGCTTGTCCTTAATATGATACCTAAACCGGTTACAATAGCACCACTGAAGCCTAAAATGATTTCAAGATTTTCAGATAAAGCTTTACCCAAGGTCATTTTATATCTGTTAAAAGCTAGCATTGGCACAAAGAGAAGTAAAAAGCAAATCATTCCATAAGTTAACATGTCTCCTCCACCTTTCCAGTTTAAATACTTAAATAACCAACCTAGGGTCATGCTCATAGAGGCTAAAAGACCAATTAAATACATAATCATTTTCATAGTAATTATCTTTTTAGGGTTTAACAAATAAATAGTTTCCTTTTGAATTTCATTAATTTCATTGGGGCATATGTACTTCAAGGCTTTTATATAAGAAGATGCAAATGAACCCCCTTTATTTAGTTCGTTTTCTATAAAGCAGCAAAAATGATCAAGCAAGTCATCTTTAAGATCAGAGATAGAAATTTTACTTTTTTCAATTTCCCCTTACATGAAAGACACCTCTTTGTCCTCTAAAGTCATAGAAAAGAAGCTTTTTGAGGGGGAAATACAATATGCTGAATTGTCTTAAGAAACTCACTTACCTCATTATATAAAACGATCTTTCTTTCCTGTCCCTGTTTTGTTATAGAATAATATTTTCGAATCCGTTTTCCTACATTCACTGTCTCAACTTCCACAAGACCATCACTCAAAAGCTTGTGCAAGGCAGGATACAGGGAACCCTCTTTAATTAATATTTTATTGTCTGATAGTTCCTCTACTTTTTGAGTTAGGGCATAGCCATACATTTTCCCATTTTCATCAAGTAATTTAAGTAGGATGGTTGTAAGAGTTCCTTTAAATAGTTCTGTTGAATTCATAAGGAAAATAGACATAGAATTACGATACATCAAAATTATAATTATATAATATGACTATTCGTAATGTTGCACGTAAGGATAAACAGAAGCTATAATTAGTCTATTGAATAGCTGTTCACCAAAATATCTTCTGTTGAGCTTGTAGACAAACTCATTGAGATAGTTTTGAAGGTGTTTTTCACTTACCATGTGATAGATCCCCAGAAGATTTTTCTTCAGATTACTGATGGCCACATGAACCCAGGGTAAGTTAGCTTTTGTGGAGTCCTTTGAAGATTTAATCTGAATATGACTTTCTACCATCTTTTCCAGGTTTATGTATGCGGGATTTTTGTCTGTGAACAGTACACTTTCTCGATCAATCGTCTTTTGAACAAATCTTTCTACCGAATCTGCCGATACGTTTGGCAGCACTTTCATTTTAAAGAATCCACAATGCCGACTTTTCTCACCTGTCTGAGGGTTTTCCAGTGGGGTAGATTCTGAGGCTACAGCTACTATGGACTGCTTCTGACTCCCTTTTCCTCGTTTGAGATGTTCTTGGAGTGCCTTTTTTGTTGCTTTCTCCACATAGGCTTCATCGTATTCTACCATACCATTCAGAAAATATAAATCATCTCGTTTACCCATTACAGTTCTAATTTTATGCATCAGGGAGAAGGCGGTTTGGTACCGTTTTAATCCTAGCTGTCGCTGAAACTCCAGGCAAGAAAATCCTTTCTTGGTTGCAGACATCAATAGAAAAGCGGTAAACCAAGTATGTAAAGACTGATTGCTCGACTCCATAACTGTACCGGCTTTTAGAGAAGTTCTTCTTCTACATTGACTGCACTCGAAGAATTTTTTTCCTGAAAACCAGTATTGCTTAGGGCTACTTTTACAGGTTTTACAATAGATCCCTGTCTTCTCACGGTACGCTTTCAAGTAGGATTCACAACTTTCCTCGTTTGGAAAATGCTGGATAAACTCGATGATATTCATGGCTTTGTGTATTTTTAGCCAAGGAAAACCAATTCGACCTATTTAGGAACTACTTGTCACTACTTGTCCCGAACAATTTCGGGAAGCTGTCAAATAATATTTGGCTACGTGCAAAATCCCGTAGAGTCAGTTTATATAAAATCAAAAATAGTACTTAGGAGATTGCTGTCAACGTGATCCAGCTTGGAGACGGCAGGCATTCGGAGCCGTTCGCTTCCAGTCTACTCCTAATTTTCTAAAGATACTGCTTTTCATATTTACTCGGTACCGCCCGCTGTATCCAAGGTGATGTTAGCGAACGTATTCTTTTAATTCCTTCGTTTTAAAGGAAAAGTAAATTGATTCTTTACAAGACCAATATTCTCCTTTATTAAAATAAACTGGACGGCATGGCAATTTCATTATTGCTTCTTTGAATAGGCCATTACTTTCGGAATGCGTGGAATGCTCAATTTTCACTTCCCTTACCCTCCCTGTTCTGTCTGATTTTATATTCGCTGAAATCGTTATTGACTCCCCCTTCATATCATTCATTTCATTATGGTTGAGATTCTTTAAGATAAAATTCTTTAAATCTCCTTCCTCGGAATATTCACATGGAATAGATTCTATTTTGGTTGAATTGACAACTCTTCCTTTATTAATGGCAAATTTAATTTCCTGTTTAAAAATAGGAGTATAAAATGACTGTTCATAAACTTGGTTTTTCCCTGCCCAATAAACTCCATCAACAAAATCTGCTTTTATTAATCCATCGGTAAATTTTGTCCTTAGTATTTCTTCTATCAGTGGATTTAAATGTTTTTCTGAATGGCAATCAAATACATTCGATAAATACAAAACATCATCAATTATTCGCCATTCTGCTCGAAAGCCCTTCCAACAATCAGAAGATACTACATATTCATCGTTCCTTAATCTCAAGATTTTATCACTTATTCCTTCAAACTTATCTAGCGGAGAGTCATAAAAAATTAAAGTATCCTTTCCAAAAAATATAACATCAGGAATTTGAGAGGTCGCTTTTGATTGGTTAGCAACTATAATCAGAATCAAAAATATGTAGATGGGTTTCATCATATGTTCGCTAACACTTGTATATACGCAACTCCTTCTCCCCTTCCCTAAACCTACTAAACTTTTATAAATTCTCAACTACCTTCTAAATCGAATATATCCACTTTATCCGACCACAAACGGCTACTATCGAATACAAACGACTAGCTACCGACTTAGCGCAGATCGATCCCCCAACTTTGGATCATAAGTTTTTCCTCTGGCGAAAACGTCAAACAAATTTTCTAACCAAAACAACAAACATCATGAATGCGCTAAGAAACAAAGTACAGCTAATCGGTCACCTAGGAGCCAAAATCGAAGTTAAAACCCTGGAAAGTGGCAAGGTTGTAGGTAATGTCAACCTCGCGACAAACGAAGTTTACAAAAATCAAAAGGGTGAGAAAGTCACCGAAACCACCTGGCACAGACTCGTCATCTGGGGCAAGAATGCAGAGGTACTAGACAAGTACACAGATAAAGGTTCGGAGATCGCAGTCGAGGGAAAAATCAGCAATCGGGACTATACTGACAAGGATGGCGTGAAGCGCTTCATCACCGAGATCGTGGTCAATGAAATCTTGTTGATGGGCGAGAAAACTGCGAAGATGAAGGAGGAAGCTGATCTTCCTTTTTAAGGAAAGTCAAAAGATAAGTTAAATATTAAAAGGCTGGGAGTTCGAACTTCCAGCCTTTTCAGTTGGAAAGTCAAGTAGCGCATTCAAGCGAAAATCTTAACTCACTAGTCCGTCGTCCTATTGAACCGTTGGTTTTGCCCGCCAATAAATTGATGGGTCTTTTTATCAAAGCCAATAATTCTACCCGAAGTATCCCTTACAAAATGAAACCATAGTTCCGCGTCTGTATCAAAAAACACATCCTTTTCGTACGCATAAATCGGAATGCGGTCAAGGACTAAATTTCGTCTGTATCCTTGAAATTTCAAGGTATCGTTCTCAACCAGCATATTATTCCAGAAGACCTTACTTTTTTCATACAAGTAATTTCCAACATACTTTTGTAACTCCTCAGTTGAAATTGCTTGTGGTTCTATAAACTTATTTAGTTGAATCCGTCGCTCTTTCAGATTGTATTTATCTCCATTTTTCAAGAGATAGAATTTATTTTCCCCAGTTTCAAGCGTATCAATCTCATTGTAATAAGGCGACCAAAAAGTCCCATCGTAAATAGCTACATACTTATTGCCTATTACTTCAAATTCATTCCCCTGCACCAAAATCCCTGTGTCTTCGTCTATCCCAACACCCAATAATTCTGGCCGGATTTTCAGCAAATCAAACATATCATACTGCCTGTTGCGGTAAAGATGATGCTGGTCAAAGGCTGTATTTGTCACAAAGCCAAAACCAACCTCTGGATTTCCCATGATCTTGAAATTCCCATCATCACCCCTTCCGCCTCTAACCAAATAAGAGCCTTGGATGGAAGCACCAGCGGAATGCCCGCCAATAATCCCCCCGCGATTCAAAACGCCTTTTAATTCCGTGTACGTTTTGGTATTCAAATAGGCATCTGCCAATCGCCATTGCCTGCCACCTTCAAGCCAAACGGCTGTGGCGGATTTCAAAGGTTTTACAAATTCACCCGTATCCGCAAACAGGGAATCTCTTGTGTGCATAAATTGTACATCATTAAATCCACGCGCTTTAAAATCCCTTTCCAAAATCTTGAATTCCGGATCGTAATTAATCGAGTTCTCATCGAAAGCCGTTGGAATGACAACAAGTTTGGCAGAATCTCCACCGGCTAATCCCAAGAACACTTGCCACATGTCATCAGTCATCCCTCCTCCACCTATTAGCAAAGTCCCATTGCTGGGACCTATAGATTGGTTTTTTGAGGGGATGGTAGTAGTCTCCGGATTTTGGCAAGAAATACCCAGAATCAGAAGTAATACTAATGGTAGTTTATATAAAAAATTAAGAGTTGAATTCCTGATTTTCGGTGATAGCAAAATGGTTTTATTAAGATGGAAACCTCTCGGCTCTGGTAAGAATGGCAATTAAAAGTAGTGAAGTTTAGATTAGGAATCCATAACGTGATTCAGCTTGGAAACGGCAGGTTTTCAAATCCGTTCTCTTCCAGCCTACTCCAAGCTTTTTAAAGATACTTAATTTCATATTTACTCGAAATCGCCCGCTGTATTCCAAGGTGATGTTAGGGCATGTTTTTATTTCCTATACACTATCTCAAAACAACCATAGCAATTTTCAGAATTAGAATTCAATGGAATTAATTTTTTATCTCCTAAAATCCATTCATTAGTAAAGTTACATTGATTGCATTCAAACCTTTCTATTTTTAGTGTGTCATTTACAAGTATATATCGCCCTTCATAATCCTTAAATCCTCCAAGATCTGACCTTCTTACTCGGTAATTGTTGTTTTCAAAAATTTTTATGTTCCAAGATGACCTCTCTTCATTTAAATGAGCTTCTAGAATTACACCCTTTTCCATTCTTTCTGGAAGAAAAAGAAACACCAAGAAAACCAATAAAAGTAAAGAATTATAATATTTAAGGGCTTTTGGAACTTGCTTGAAGTTTAACAAAAGATTTCCTATGATGACGATTAGTATAATAGGATAGGTAATGATCCATAATATTCCGAAATTTTTAAATCCACTTTCAGAGCCAAAATAGCGGAATAATATATAGGTAAGTACTATTGAAAATACTATTCTAAACAGTACCAAAATATGGTATGGTGTTATTTTCATAATATACCCTAACGCCAGCCTATAATTTCGTGCCGGCGGACCAATTTAATAAATAATAATTAGTTTCCGCCGGTATGAATTATAGGCATTGTTGTAGGTAGGGCGGCTTTCACACCCTTTTTAATCATACCCTATTGTCGGCTATACAAAAAACCCAATGAGCCCAAAGTCAATTCTTTATCGAATGGTTGTCCAACAAAGTATTTATTTGTCGGAACATCAAGTTTAATGTACTCGTTGTTATGAGTCTCAATTATTATTGTGTAGTTGTTAAATGGTTTTTTGTTTTTTGGATAGTCCAACTCCGTTATTTGTCCCGTTACTAATACTGTCTCTTGTGACCCAAGATTACAATTGAAAAACACGAGATAGCCTTGAAAAGACTTTAGAAAAATTATTCCGAAAATTGCTGTTAACATTAACAACCCTAAGCTGTTTTTCCAAACAGCGATTTTCTTGTTATACCCAAAAGTCGAACAATAGGCATAGTATAAGCCAATAATGACTGACGGAACAGTACACCATTTGAATGTCGCGGAAAGTGCCTTATCGTTTTGGATGAAGTCATTTGAGTATCCACCGTATAGTCCGCCCAATAGGAAGACTATAAATATTACTATCAACTTTTTCTGACTCATTTATGACTGTCAATTGTTTTTAATTTATTTGGGGAAAAGTGTCCGGCCGCCTTACCTACAACGGTTGTATATACGCAACTCCCTCTCCCCTTCTCTAAACCTACTAAACTTTTCTATATTCTCAATCACCCTTTAAAGTGAATAAACCCACTCTATCCGATCACAAACGGATACTATCAAATACAAACGACTAGCTACCGACTTAGCGCTGACCGATCCCCCAACTTTGGATCATAAGTTTTTTGGCTAGCGAAAACGACAAACACATCTTCTAACCAAAACAACAAACATCATGAATGCGCTAAGAAATCGAGCGTGAAAAAAATGTCCCACACTTGATGATTGTAAGTCAAGCGAGATTCTCCCGAAGAAAAATCGGGACAGGCTATATGACAGCTGAAAAACAATTATAAACAGATGAAACAAAGTACAGCTAATCGGTCACCTAGGAGCCAAAGTAGAATTGAAAACCTTAGAAAGTGGCAAAATCGTGGGCCACGTAAACATCGCTACCAACGAGTCCTACAAAAATCAAAAGGGTGAGAAAGTCACCGAAACCACCTGGCACAGACTCGTCATCTGGGGCAAGAATGCAGAGGTGCTAGACAAGTACACAGATAAAGGTTCGGAGATCGCAGTAGAAGGGAAAATCAGCAATCGGGACTATACTGACAAGGATGGCGTGAAGCGCTTCATCACCGAGATCGTGGTCAATGAAATCTTGTTGATGGGCGAGAAAACTGCGAAGATGAAGGAGGAAGCTGATCTGCCTTTTTAGAAAGGAGACGAGTAAATGATAAAGGGTTGGAAGCAGGTTAGCATCCAACCCTTTTTTAGTTTAAATCTCTACTGCGCCACAGAGGTAGGTTATACCGATCGTGCCGTTGGTACTCGTGGAATTATTATTTCATCTCAAAACTCAGAATTGCCTTCTGGGCTTTTACTGATCTTACCCTTGGCAAGCGGTGTAATATTTCGATAGGGAAGGAATGATAGGCCCCAATTATATCAAACAAAATATTTGGCTCATCATCCAAATCTTTTGCTCCGATTGTGCCAACGACACAACCACTATCAGCCTCGAATCTAGATAAGCAAAATTCTAGTCCATATGGAAGAAACCCAGAACACGAAAGTCACGATGGCTTTATATACTATACTGGGTCACAGATCAGCCAGTAAGTCAATTAGCCACAACCAATTTTCCATAGCAAAAAAATGCCCCCAAGTATCTCACTACTTAGGGGCCAATCATATTCAACATACTTGCTTTACTAGAAGTTTATTTCTTCCACTCAAACTTTTCGAATGCCTTATCTACAGGAGTTTTAGCAATGTGATTTGTGTAATTACTGATTACCTTCTGGGAAAGACCAAGGATGATTTCCAAAAGGTTTCTTTCAGTGTAACCTGCTTCAAAGAAATTGTTTACCTCTTCAGTTGAGATATTTCCACGGTTGCGAACTATAGTGAGCGTAGTCTCATGCAACACCTGAAGTTTTGCTGTTGGCATTTCAGTTTGATTACGCAAAGCTTCCGTGATCGCATCATCTACTTTCATCATTTTGGCAATTCCCGTATGTGCAGGTACACAATAATGGCACGCGTGCTCTACGTTGATGGTCTGCCACACCACTGTTAATTCGTCATTATTAAATGATGAATCGATAAACAATTGATGGAGGGTCTGATATGCTTCCAACAAGCCTGGAGCTCCTGCCAAGACGCCATGTAAATTAGGCACATAACCATACGCTTTTTGAGACTTTTCAAGAAGAGCCTTGCTGCCTTCTGGTGCTGTTTCTACACTGTGAATCTGTACTAGTTGGTTTGTTTCTGTGTTACTCATGATTTTGGTTTTTAAATTAATTTATAAATGATTACTTATCTAACCGATTGGTTAGTTTTATGTCAAAAAAAGGAGATGCTAGTTTCCCTTTTTTCAATTTCTATTTTAGATGGAATTGAAAACATTTTCTATGTAATTATCCAGCTGCGATTGGGCGAAAAATCGCGTAGCAGAAGAGAGCCCTACCATGGCGATAATCAGGTAATCTGCTTGCTGATCAACTAACACTTGATCTTTTGTATCATCCCGCTTGAGAATGGAAGCAAAAGCTTCACGAACCTGACCTGTAAATTGCCCGATGACTTGCTTGATTTTCTCGTCAGCTTCATCGTTGATCTCATTGGCGGTATTGGTTACCAAACAACCCTTTCCGAAATCTGTTTCTCTAGTAAATTCTATAAAATCATAGAAATACTTTTTGATTCCAGCTATTCCCAAATCTGAGTTCTCAAGCGTATTCAGGAGGAATTTGATTTTACCCATATAGCATTTCAAACTTTCTAGAAACAAGCCATTTTTGCTTCCGAAACTGGCATAAATGGAAAATTTATTTATACCCATTTCTTTTTCTAGCATTTGCATGGAAGTGGTCTCAAACCCATTCCTCCAAAATAGATTCATGGCTTTCTCCACCACTACCTCTTCGTTATATGCCTTCTGTCTCGCCATGCTTAAATACTATACGACAAAACTAACCGATCGTTTAGATAAATGCAAATAAAACTCAAAAAAGTTTAAACCTGAAGGTATTAAGGTTTTGCATTACCATACTAAAAAAGGCACATAGTCCCCTATGATAAACCTATTAACCGAAATCCTTTGCACAAATACCCAACACCCTAAGTTTGTTTTATGATTTTTTGAAACGTACTTAAAGTTTCAATTCAAAGAACCCACATAATGATACGCCAACTCTGCCTCACATTATTCATTTTACAGATTTCTCTCGTCGCTTTCGCCCAGACGAAAGATACCCCTGCCGATCTGGTGAACCCTTACGTGGATAGTAAAAACTCGCGTTGGTTCTTTTTCAACACAGCTACTCGACCTTTTGGAATGGTGAATCTCAGCCCTGACACTGATACTGGGGGAGCTTGGGGCTCTGGATACCGATATGAAAGTGACTCAATCAAAGGATTAAGCCACGTTCATGCTTGGCAACTTTCTGCGCTTTCGGTCCTTCCAGTTTCGGACATTGAATTAAAGAACAACACAGATTTTGCATCGCCTTTTTCCCATGATACTGAAATCGTACAGCCAGGCTATCACAAGTTAATACTGGACAGATACGACATCAAAGTGGAACTCACCTCCACACTTCGTGCAGGATTTCATCGCTATACTTTTCCAAAAAATGCTAAGCAACAAGTCATGATCCGTCTTGGCGGTATGCTTGGTCCATCGAATATCATCGATGGGGAAATTACCCAAGTGAACAAAACCACACTTCAAGGGCACCTTATCAACGGGAAAACTATCAGACGCCCCTTTGATACTGCTATTTTTTATGCAATCCAACTAAACCGGCCAATTGCAGAAATCAAAGGCTGGTCAGAAAATGGAGTAACCTCCGCCTTATCTGAAATCAAGGGAGAAAACTCTGGCGCACTACTATCTTTTGAGAACTCAAAAGAAGAACTACTGATGAAAGTTGGGATTTCTTATGTAAGTGCTGAGCAAGCAATGCTCAATCTGAATACGGAACTGGCGCATTGGGATTTTGAGAAAACAAAAAAGGAATCCTTCGATGAATGGAATAGCTATCTGGGGAGAATAAAAGTAGAGGGATCAACTGAAAAAGATAGAAGAAGATTCTACACAGATTTGTTTCATGCACTTCAGGGTCGTAGAACTATCTCAGATGTGAATGGCAAATACGCAGACATGACTAGTGGAACGCTTATACCAAAGCAAATTCCGCTGAACGAAGCTGGAAAACCTAAATTCAGACACTTCAATTCGGATTCGTTTTGGGGCGCTCAGTGGACGATCAATACACTTTGGCACTTGGTTTATCCTGAGATCACGGAGGAGTTTGTGAATTCAATGTTGCGTTACTACGTGGATGGTGGTTTGATCCCTAGAGGACCTTCTGGAGGAAATTACACTTACGTGATGACTGGAGCTTCGAGCACACCATTTATTGTCAGTGCATATCAGAAAGGCATTCGTGGATTTGATGTTGAACTGGCCTACGAGGGTTTGAAAAAGAATCACCGACCTGGTGGAATCATGGACAAAGCAGGCTATGAGCACAAAACCTCTCAAGGCGGAGGATTATCCTATTACTTGAAAAACGGCTATGTCCCATGGCCAAATCCAGAAGGAAGAAGGTTTGGATTTCACCAGGGCGGCCCAAGTTTGACAATGGACTATGCTTATCAAGACTGGACTCTTGCACAGATGGCAAAAGCGCTGGGAGATGAAGCTGGAGAGATGGAATTCATGAAACGTTCCACCAATTATGCTAACACCTTCGATACAGAGTCTGGCTGGATGCGTCCAAGAGATGTAGAAGGAAATTGGAAGACACCATTCGATGCTTATGAATACGATGCTGGCTTCAACGAGGCAAATGGAAGTCAAAACACTTGGTTTGTCCCTCATGATTTAGATGGACTAGCAGATTTGATGGGAGGAAAAGAAAAAGCAATCGAGCGTTTGAACATCTCCTTCCAAGAAGCTGAGAAACTTGGTTTTACCTCTGGCACTTCCCATTCCCAGGAAACTCATCCTGAGTATCGTAGAATTCCAGTCAATTACGGAAATCAGCCTTCTATTCAGACAGCTTTTGTCTTCCATAAACTAGGAAGACCAGACCTTACTCAATATTGGTCTAGAGCGGTAGTGAAAAGTGTTTATTCGGATCTGAGCCCAGAAAATGGCTACAATGGAGATGAAGATCAAGGTCTGATGGGAAGCTTGGCTGTGTTGATGAAGATTGGTTTGTTCCAAATGAATGGGGGCACTGAAGCTGACCCAGCATATCAGATTGGTAGTCCTATTTTTGATAAAATCACGATTGAGCTGAATCCAAAATACTACTCAGGCAAGGAATTCATCATCAAAGCAGAAGCGAATAACCCTTCCAATGTGTATGTAAAATCTGCTAACTGGAAGAATCAAGTTCTAGATCACCTTGAGCTTTCGCATAGCCAGATTACTGGAGGAGGAGAATTGAAATTGGAGATGAGCGATACAGGAGTGAAGTAAATTTATTATTAAAACAGGAAGTCAAGAGAGATTTTGACTTCCTGTTTCATTAACCCATACTAATCCTTCAAATTCAAATCAAACTGAGGTACAACTGGCTTTATCCCCAATTCTTCAGCTGATTTCATAAATAAGACAATGTCATTGACCAATGGGAAATCAATACCATCAGCCAGCATTTTCTTTATTTCAGCAAGTGCATTGGCTTTGAAGTAATTCATTTTGACACCGGCATTTTTCAGGCTTTTAAGTTGCTCGATAGTATAAGTATCTCCCCAATCTCTTAGCTGGATAAATTCTGTCCCAGCACGCAGAGTTCCTTTGACATAAGCCTCCGTTGAGTTCTGACGATCCATATTACAAATCATCATTTCAGGTACTGACTTCTGCGCTTTTCTGGCTCCTTTTAAACTAGACGCCAGGAAAGCCTGATGGAGTCTGTTCTGCTTTTTCACCAATTCTGCCACCATTGCAGGAAGTTCACCTTCTCCTTTGATGTGGATATTCAACCAGATATTGTAAGGCATGATTTCCAGTACTTCTTCCAAAGTTGGAACTAGGACACCTTCAAAATCAGCAGATTTCCAGCTCCCCGCGTCCAATTTTTTGATCTCAGCCAGAGTCATTCCTGAGATCTCTCCCCTCCCATCAGTAGTTCTATCTACAGTCTCATCGTGCATGACTATCATTTCCAAATCCTTACTTAGCCATACGTCAAATTCTATCATCTGAGCCCCAGAGGAAATTGCCACCTGGAAAGCAGGAATTGTGTTTTCGGGATGAGTTTCCATCGCTCCTCTATGCGCACAAAGTCCACTTGTAGGAAGAATTGGATTGGAATTTTGAGAAAAAACATTGCCGGCTAAAAGGCAAAAACAAAGAGTAAGCTGAAAGTATGAGTTCATGTGATTAGTGGTTGAGTTATGCAGGAACCTTCAAGAAATAAATCTTGCTCGAAAATTCCCAATTCAAAAAAACAAACTTACCTGCTATGGAATTGGATGAAGATTCTTTCATGTTAAATCTAAGTTATTCTTCTCTGTAAAAATCATCCGTGAATAGTATGAGTTCGCGAATGGAGATAACCTAGTATTTCGCTTCTTCAGAGCTATAAAAATTGGATCGTAATTTTATCCAGCCCTTAAGCTGGGCTAGGCTATTTTGGACTTTCAGCCCTTTTACCAGGCCAAAATTCTTGAGAAGTAGGACAACTCAGAAATAAAAAAAGACTTCGACTTCGCTACCAATGGCGGATTGATTTGAGGGCACGAAATGCTGGTCAGTCCGAGCACCCGAGAGACGGGAGTCTAGAGGTTCGAGGACAAAATTTTACCTAAATTTAAAAGAGCCTTCGACTTCGCTCAGGCTGACACGCGTTTCCTCCATGAAAAAGTTAGCGTTTCACGCCACAGTTCGTGTAAGACGAACGGAAATAAAAAATTGATACCAAGCCCAACTTCTGGAGAAGCATTACAAATCTAAATTGCGGACACTGCGCTATCCTCTTTGACCTCAGCATTAAATAAAACAAAAAAAAAAGGCTCTTTCGAGCCTCATTTTCATTCTATTTATCTTGTGTAAACATTGTCAGCCTTGTCTTTGTCAGGGAAACGTCCATAAGGATCAAGAGTGATTGTTTTGATTTTTCGATCTCCGAAGTCCATTACTGCATCGAACGTTCTTTTTCCGTCAAACCAAACTGTCACTGGCCATGTAACTACAGCAGTAGTAGCATCTATCATTTCAGCGTTCGCCAACTTCTTAATCGCTGGACCTTCAGCTTCAAACTCTACTTTCAACACAACTGGCGAAGGCATTTCTCCAGGCTGATGTACTGCCACAGTTGTTTTGCCATTAGCATTACTCACATTTTGTATAGAACCTTCCACAGCGTCCGTAGTGAACAACCAGTAATACCAGAACCACTCCAGATTTTGACCCAGCTCGTTATTCATAAAAAACATGTAATCCCAGGGCGAAGGATGTTTGAAAGTCCAAGCTGCCGTATATTTTTTCATCGCATTGATTACAGCCTCATCTCCTACGATTCCACCCAGCATGGATAACATCAACGGAGTTTTAGAATAGGTCTGGAATCCATACATGCTACCTGCGTCATTAGCACTCCACATCAGAGGCGCTTCATCTTCCATACCAGAGATTCTGCCATAGCTTTGACCCAAACCATCGAGATTATAATCTACACCTTTGCTATCTGCACTAGAAAGGATATTCATGTATTGGTTGAAACCTTCATCCATCCAGCCGTAGCGAGTTTCATTGGTACCCACCATCATTGGCCACCACTGATGAGCTGCTTCATGATCTGCTGCGCCTTGATTAGAATTGATCACCATTGGATATTCCATACCAGCACTTGGGCCGTCTTGTAGGGTTAGTTGTGGAAAAGGATATGGTGCCCAAAGTTTGGAATAGAATTCCAACGCATGTTTGGTGTTTTCTCCAGCTTTCTCAAATAACTGAGCTCGCTCAGGGGTGAAAACCATGTATATAGGAACTGGGCCTTTACCAGGAATATCAGCTTTGGTAGCTTTCCAGATAAATCTATCCGAAGTTGCCCAAGCAAAATCATTCACTTTATCAGCCACAAAGCGCCAAGTCAGTTGATCTCCAGCTTTTGTTGCTTTGCCAGGGCCTTTTTCATCTGCTCCTACTAGCGTCACTTCACCATCTGACTTTAATACATTAGCAAATCTTTCCGCAACAGTCGGAGTCAATACCTCAGTTGGGTTTTGCAATACACCGGTACCACTTACAATCCAGCCTGCAGGTACAGTAATAGACACATCAAATTTCCCGAAATTATTATGAAACTCTGCGGGACCTAAATAAAGGCTGGTTTCCCATCCTCTTAGATCATCAAACTTAGCCAATCTTGGAAACCACTGCGTAGGCTGAAATAAAGTGCTGTCAAAACGCTGAGTCATTCTATGACCTCTACCATTGTCACCACCAGGCAATTTGGTATGCCAGTCGATTTCTACTTCAGCTGTTGTTCCTGCTTTAATTGGATTTACCAGTGTGATTGTTGCCACAGTGCTTTGCAAACCTCTAACGGTTAATTTCGGAGCTGCCGCCGGTTCATTTCTTCTTCGCTGAATGGGAGGAGCATTTAAATCCACAGATTCACCAGCTACTTTTATAGACGTTACGATCATTCCTTCGGTATTTTCCGCTGGAACTGAGCTTCCACGAGGAACATCTCCTCGGAAAACATTATGATCCAATCGAAGGACTATGGAAGTCATGTCCTCTTTGCTGTTGTTATGCACCAAGATTTTCTCAGATCCGGTGATCGTCTGCGTGCTTGGATCCAAGCTAGCCTTGATGGTAAAATCAGTTTCCAGCTGCCAATAATTAGCTCCCGGGGTACCTGAGAAGTTTCTTGAGCCTTCATCAAAAGCTTTACGAATAGAATTCGTCATTGGTACATCTTGGCGTATTACACGTGTATCCGTTTCTATGGACCTGCGTAGCGGATTAGCATTTTCTTGCTGCGCAAAAGCTATTGAACTGCTAAAGAGCATGCAAAAGAGTATTTTTCTCATACCTATTTGTTGGGTTTTATTCACGATGAAAAACTAAGCTAAAAATCCATTTCCACGCTCACAGAATAAGTGTGAACTAAGAGTAGAATTGATATGCTGACTATTTTTTGAATCTTTTTACTTTTTACTTTTCACAAAAACTACTATCTCTTCCCCGGGATATATCTCTCCTCCATCCTAGCCTCCACATCTTCTCGGTAAAATGCTACATCCTTAAACTTGCCATCCACGTAATCCTGCGTCTGGTCATAGAAGTGCGGGGAATTCGGATCTGAACTTTGTCCTCCGGCAAGGATAGATTTAGCTTTCACTTTCTCCCCAAACTCCACCGCAGTCACGAAGCTATTTCCTCTATAGCCATACAGTCTCTTTGTTCCTGGATAGGTTTTCGCACCAAAAGCAGCCAGAGCCCCCCAAGTACCTGAAGCTAATCCCACCGGAGTATATTCCTTCGAATCATCGAAAGGCGCATCGATCTCTCCGGTAAGACGTTGGAACCTATTAATCTCAGACCAAGGTGTATTCCAAGAACCAAAATCTGCATTCATCTCCTCCAGCGTTTTTCCAAAAGTTGCGAGAAGTTCGGTAGCTGTAGGATTAGGGATTTTGGTGTTTTCATCTTGATTGAAAGTGAGCAGGTTATTGATATTGCCATGATCCCTCATAAAATTCATCCCAAAGAAGTGCGCAAGTGACATCGCTACCGATTCTTTTGAAGTGCGATAATCCCAAGTTTCTAGAACTTTAATCGCTTCAGTGAATTTTGGGTCTCCAACTCCTTTTGCTTCATACGCTTTTATTAGCATAGGAATCAATTCTGCAAATGCCGGCAAATATGGGTCATGAGCTAAATTGATTAAACCGTCCAGTGTCAATTTTGAAGCTTCATTTAGAACTTTCATCGCATGAATACCCCGGTAATTCTCCTGATCTGGCGCCATATAAAATGGATAATTCTCTTTTTTTGGACTAAACTTTCCAGCAGCTGTAAAAGGCGTAGAATTACAGTTTTGAATCCAACCTGTGCCCGGATTCAGGATCATTATTGTTTCATCCACTGGATGCAATCCCTGCCAGTCGGACTTCGGATCTGAGCCATCTACCGGCTTGGAGAAGTCATATCCATCGTTTCGTTTCGGGATAAAATTTCCATGGAAATAAGCAATGTTTCCATCGGCATCTGCAAAGACAGTATTGTTGGAAGAGTTGGTACGGATGTCCATCATCTTCTTGAATTCGTCATGATTGCTCAGCTTTGTTCGTGTAAAACTTTGAATCAGTGCATTCACCGGATCCCAATTGATCTTGGTCGCTACCCACTTATCATTGATTTGATGAGTAATAGGGCCGTGATGAGTTCTATAGAAAGTAAATGGCCGCTCCTTCAATTCTGCTCCTGACTTGTATTTTAGAGAAATCTGAAATTCTTCTACAGCTCTACTTTCGTCGCCATATTGATATTCATATTTCCCGTCATTTTCGGTTACTTCCTCCACAAATTCATCGATGAAATCCACCTGAGTTGATGTATGCATCCAACCGGTTTTTTCATTGAATCCTTGATAAATAAAAAACTGCCCCCAAGTCACTGCACCATAAGCATTCAAACCTTCTTCACTTACTACATGAACTTCCGGTCTAAAATAAAATGAGGTATGGGGATTGATCAGCAGCATGGCATTGCCAGAAGCAGTCATCTTTCCATTTATGGCAATTCCATTAGACCCTTTTGGCTCATCTAAAAGAGATTCTCTATCCACTGCAGGCTCATTTAATGCCATCACATCTGTTTCCTTGGCTGAATAAAACGCTTTAATTCCTGGAGTGGGAATCTGCTCAATATCTCCACCTATGGAGCCTTCACTGAAAAACATCGGCATCCATGGTTCATATCGAGTAATCACCTGAGGGATCACTTCAGGATGAGTTGCCAAATAGTAATTAACGCCGTCAGCAAAAGCCACACACAATTTCTTTAACCAATCTGGAGCTGTTTCATAGGCTGCTTTAGCTTCTGCTTCGGTCATGTATAGGTTTGCGCGAAGATCGCTGAAGATCGCGTCTGGCCCTTCTAACTCAGCCAAGCGGCCTGTTGCCCAAATGTAGTTTCGCTCCACGCGCCTGAAATCATCCTCACACTGCGCATAGAGTAATCCAAAAACCGCATCTGCATCGCTTTTGCCATAAATATGTGGAATCCCGTAATCATCTCGGAGAATTTCCACTCTACTTGCAGTGTCTTCCCATCGCTCGGATTCGCTGAGCTCCTTAGGTTCGCAAGACCAGATTAAAACCGGTAATGCAAAAAATAGCAATCTAAATTTCATAGTTGGGTGTTTATAAAGGCGGGGCAAATTCAATCGTACCAAAATAGGCTATTTGAAGAGTATAGGCAATTGGAATTTTACCGATGTTGTGTATATAGGTTTAGCGGTAACTGCTTAGTGATTTCTTGCAGTAGTTCTTCAGAAATCATCTCGTTTTGCTCATAACCTAAAAGCATTTTCTCCACTTGCTCCACCGAACTAGCTCCAATCACAAGCGAGCCCACGGCAGCCTGATTCAACCCAAATCGAATTAAAAAAGCCTCAGGAAGCATCCCTGAAACAGCAATCAACTTACGCACTTTTCCTACTTCTTCATCTGAATGGTCCATGTAGGATTCTGCAGATTTATCGATCAATAAGCCTTTTGCGAAAGTTCCACGAACTAAAACTCTGGCCTTAGATGTGGCAATCAGAGGAAAAGCTGTTTCCTCAGGTCTTCGATCCAAGGGATTGTATTGCATCATGATAGTCGCAGGAGGATACAATTCCAACACTTTCCGAATCACATTAGGGCGTATAGAGGAGATACCGAAAGCACGGATTTTCCCTTGACTTTTAAGAATTTCAAAAGCTTCGAGCGTTTCATCCCAGGGATCTTCGAGCGTGCCGCCATGCAATTGGTAAAGGTCTATGTAATCCGTTTGCAATCTTTGAAGGCTTTCTTCCGCGCACTTTAGAATGTAGGCTTTTTTAGGATTCCAATCCCAGCCAGAGCCATCTTCTCTCCATTGATTTCCAACTTTTGAAGCTAGGATAATATGTTTTCGCCTGCCCTTTACCGCAGCACCAACAATCTCCTCATTCAACCCCTTTTGGTATAGATCCGCCGTATCCAAAAAATTGATTCCACCCGAGATAGCTGCGTCAATAATTTGTTGATCTGATTTGATATTGCCTTTCAGCGACATACATCCTAGTGCAATCGGGCTGATTTCAAAATCTAATGCAGGTAATTTTATCTTCTCCATTTTCCCAAATTCACGATATTGGTGGAGGAATTCAAATTCTTCTCCAACTCAAATATTTTTAAAGGTTTAATAATGCAAGAAACTGAAAGCATTCTTTCTTTAATCCCTATTTTTGAATTCTTAAAACCTATGTACATGAAATCGAGCCTGCCTGCGGCAGACAGGCATGACTAAATCTTCACTAAGTAGGATGTCCCGGTAACTATCGGAATAACTATGCGAGATATCATATGACCGTTGAAAAAGAATTATTAACATGAAAAAAATAGCAGTTTTTACCTCTGGAGGAGATAGTCCTGGCATGAACGCCTGTGTAAGAGCAGTTGTTCGTACAGCTATTTACCGAGAATTAGAGGTATATGGAATATATCGGGGATACGAAGGAATGATTGATGGAGAGATCAAGCGACTTCATTCACATTCGGTAAGTAATATCGTCCAGCGCGGTGGCACAATTTTAAAGTCTGCCCGATCTATGGACTTCAAAACCCCTGAAGGCCGAAAGAAGGCTTACGACAACCTGATGGCTCACGGTATTGAAGGATTGGTGGCAATAGGTGGAGATGGTACATTTACAGGAGCGAAGTTATTCTATGAAGAATATGGCGTTCCTACCATAGGCTGCCCGGGAACCATCGACAATGATTTGTTTGGCACAGATTATACGATTGGTTTTGACACAGCTGTGAATACGGCGTTGGAAGCTATCGACAAAATCCGTGATACAGCAGCGGCTCACGACAGGATTTTCTTCATCGAAGTGATGGGAAGAGATGCGGGATTTATCGCTGTAGAGTCAGGAATCGGTGGAGGCGCCGAATTCGTTATGGTTCCAGAGACACATACGGATTTAGATGTAGTCGTGAAATCCTTGAAAAACCTTAGAAAAACAAAATCCTCCAGTATTATCGTGGTAGCTGAGGGTGATGATGCAGGTAATGCGCAAACCATCATGGAAAAAGTAAAAACCAAGCTGAACGATCCTACCAAAGATTTTAAAGTGACCACTTTGGGTCATATTCAGCGCGGTGGCAATCCTACGGCACGAGATCGTGTCTTAGCTAGCAGATGCGGAATGGCAGCAGTAGAAGGACTTATCGCTGGGCATCAGTTTCACATGACAGGGGTCATCAATCAACAAGTCGTCTATACCACATTTGAAGACTGCATAGGAAAGACAAAAGCTCTGATCGAAGATCACCTTAAATTAATGAAAATCTTGAGTATTTAAGATGGGATTCATACCGATATTCATCATGCTAGGAGCCGGAGGGCTCCTATTTTTCCTTACTGTGAAAAATGCCCTGCTTCGCAAATTGAACCTGCAGAAAGAATTACTTAGTAAATTAAATTCGCTCAATCCTGAATTAGGCTTTTTGGTAGGTGATGCTACAGATCCTGATCTGCTAACGCAGCGCTTAAAAAATAAGCAGCTGGACAAACAGACTACTGAAAATGCGCTAAGCATCATCAGAGAACTAAAAGTCAACCGAATTCAATATAATGCACTATTAAAAAATCCTCCTTATAACTGGGTGGGTACTATTGCACGTTTTCAAAAAATTTGATCAGGAAGGAAAGCCAGAATACCTTCCTGATCTTCAGGAGAAAACCAATTGACTGACTCGTCTTTTTTAAACCAGGTCATTTGGCGCTTAGCGTACCGTCTAGAATTTCTTTTGAGAAGACGAATTGCCTCTTCCACATCATATTTTCCTTCCATAAATCCGAAGATCTCAGAGTAGCCTACCGTTTGCAATGCGTTTAGATGTCTTTTGTCAAAGAGCGCATCGGCTTCATCAAACAAGCCATTTTTTATCATCTGATCCATACGTAAGTCGATCCGTGAATACAACTCTTCTCGGACCCTTTCTAAGCCAATTTTAATCACTTTGAAAGGCCGCTCTTTTTTAGATTTCACGCGAAAAGAGCTGAATTTCTTTCCTGTTCCTCTCCATATTTCTAATGCCCTCATCAATCGTTGAGGATTCTTTTGATCCACCTTTTCGTAGTATTCAGGATCATTTGCAGCTACTTCAGCTTGTAAAAACTCCAAGCCTTTCCGCCCATACTCCTCAATTATCTGCTGCCTAACTTCTGCTGCTACTTCTGGCATTTCGTCCAAACCATTCACCACCGCATCCGCAAATAAACCTGACCCCCCAGTCATAATTACCATTTGATGCTTAGCAAATAATTTCTCAAGCAAAAGCAAACTATCACGTTCAAATTTACGGACATCATATTCTTCATCTATCGACAAACTATTAACAAAGTGATGAGGAATCTGACTCATCTCCTCTAAACTAGGTTTAGCTGTCCCAAGATTCATTTCGCGATAAAATTGTCTACTGTCGCAGGATACAATTTCAGTCTTGAAATTTTTGGCTAGTTTTAGACAAAGATCGGTCTTACCTACAGCGGTAGGCCCTACCACCATGATCAAATAAGATTGAGTAGACAAAATGAGTATGATTAGCTTTAAGCAAAAATCCAAAGTAAAGGAATGAAAAGCAAAAAGGTATTGATTGTAGAGAATAATGACTTAAATCGAAAGTTATTTGAAACCTTGATAGGTCAGATTTATAGCACTGAAGCAGTTAAGAATGGCATTGAGGCGGTAAAAAAGGCTTCCAGCGAAAAGTATGATTTGATACTTATGGATATCCAAATGCCAGAAATGGATGGAATTACTGCCATGAAAACAATTAGACGACAGGCTATGCATCAATGTCCAATACTAGCGATCACTTCGTATTCTGCAGAAACCTCGAGAAAATTATTTATGGAAATGGGGTTTGATGATATGATCATCAAACCTATTCGTCCTAAAGAATTTCTAACTTTTATCACCAGTAAAATAGACATAGAAAGCGAAGAGAGTTCGACATTTGCAGCGGTAAGTGAAGCCAATGATGTGTTAGATAGATTGGTTTTTGACCAACTGTTGAAATATAATAATTTAGACACAATAAGGTCAATATATATCGATTTCTTAGATGAGTTTGATCAGCTAATTTATCCTATTGACGTTGCTTTTCAGGAGAAAAATCTACAAATTTTGCTGGAAAGCTTGCATACCTTGAAAGGCAATTCAGGTACTTTAGGAGCAACTGCTATTTATATATTGTCTCATGAAGCAGATAAAAACACACGATCTCAGGACTGGGATTCTTTGGAAACAACACTAAAAAAATTAAAAAATGAGCGTATTAAATTTGAAACATATCTCAAAGAAGAAACTACTTTTAAGCAATGAATAACCCAAAAAAAATACTGGTAGGAGAAGACAGTTCAGTGATAATAAACTTGACTAAAAGCATATTATCATTTGAAAACTATATAATGAAGGCTGCCAAAAATGGAAAGCAAGTTTTAGAGTTATTAGAAACAGAAGAATTTGATCTTATTCTGATGGACCTCAATATGCCAGTATTGGATGGAGCCTCCTGCACAAAAATGATTCGAAACATGGATGATCCTATCAAATCAAAGCTGCCTATAATTGCGATTTCCGGAAATATGAATAACTATACGATGGATGAATTTAGAAAAATGGGATTTGACGACTTCATTCAAAAACCGCTCAACTACGATAAATTACTTGCTACTGTAAAGAAAATCCTAGGCTGAGATGGTCATAAAGCACACAAAGCATTTTTTGGATAAACTCGAAAACCTATTCGCTTCATCAGAATACATTTTGAGATATGAAAAGGGGAATTTTAAATCCGGCTACTGTGTCTTGAATGACTCGAAAATCGTAATTGTAAATAAATATTTTCCTCTTGAAGGGAAAATCAATGCACTTATTGACATTCTCATCGAACTAAATCTTGATCCTGAGGATTTCACTGACAAAGCAAATCATGACTTCCTTACTGAACTGAGACAAACCCAATTAAAATTTTGAAAGTAACTTTTTTAGGAACCGGCACATCTCAAGGCGTACCCGTAATAGGATGCGACTGTCAAGTATGCAATTCATTAGATTTTCGAGATAAGAGATTCCGAGCTTCTGTTTACATTCAGGTTGGGAAATTAAGTCTCGTGATTGATACCGGCCCAGACTTTCGCAGCCAAATCCTAAGAGCCGGAATTACCGAACTTGATGCGGTTATTTTCACTCATGAACACAAAGATCACACAGCTGGTCTAGATGATATTCGCCCATTCAATTTCAAGCAACAACGAGACATGCCAATTTTTGGTAAGCGTCAAGTGCTGGATCAAGTCAAACAGGAATTTGAATATATTTTTGCCCGAAAAAGTTATCCAGGAATCCCACAAGTAGAGACCATTGAGATTGATGAAAATGCATTCACTATTGAAGGAATTACGATTACACCAATTCCTGTCATGCATTATAAGCTTCCAATACTGGGTTTTCGAATAGGTGATTTCACCTACATCACAGATGCCAATCATATTCCTGAGGATTCGCTTAAGTTGATAGAGGGCTCTGAGATCCTGGTTCTAAATGCGCTCCAACGAGAGTCACATATTTCCCATTTCACGCTGAATGAGGCAGTAGAGATAGCTAAAAAAATCGGAGCCAAAGAAACCTATTTTACTCATATCTCCCATAAACTTGGGCTTCATAATTCCGTAGATCTGGAATTACCTGAAGGAATAGCCTTGGCCTATGACGGGCTTCAGCTAACTTTGGACTAATGCATCTCAATTATCATTTCCTGAAATACCTCTGCCCGGAGCTTGAAAAAGCATTCTTGGGTAAAAAAATAATCGCTTGTTTTTCCCAAAACAAAGATGAGCTGATTTTAGAAACTGAGGATGCAAATGAAACTCGATTTATTCGTGCTCATTTACTCCCACCTCAGATATACTTATCTTTTCCAGAGACTTTTCAACGTGCTAAACGTAATAGCATAGATCTTTTCAAAGAGTTGATTGGGGATAAGATCAATGAATGCGTTGTACTAAGTTTTGAGCGAGCTTTTTATTTTAAGCTCAGCTCAGGCAAAATACTTCTATTCAAACTACATGCTAATAGAAGTAATGTATTGCTGTACGAAAAGAATCGCACAGCCCCATTAAAGTTATTCCGAAATGGCATCGCCGAAGACCGGGAATTGGATTGGGCTGCATTGAATAAAACCAATGAATTAACTTGGGAAAGCTTTCAGGAACTAGAAGGAAATGCATCTAAGTTCCTTCCTACCTTAGGCGCTATTCCAAGGAACTGGTTGAAAGATAAAGGCTACCCCGAAGCTGATCTTCAATCTAAATGGACGCTAATGCAAGAGCTTTTGGACATGCTAGACACACCACTTTTTTCATTGGTAGAGAAAACCGGGGAAATACACTTGACCCTTTTACCAGAGGAAAATCCAGTCAAAAGCTTCTCCAACCCTATCCACGCCGTCAACGAATTGTTTTATCTGGCGCTTGTTCGAGGAAATTTCGAAAAAGATAAGAACAGCCTACTTAAAAAGTATCAAGATCAGCTCAAGCGAACCAACTCATACATAGAGAAATCGTCACAGAAGCTAGAAGAGCTTCGTAACTCCCCACCACCTTCGCAGCTTGCGGATGTGATCATGGCTAATTTGCATGAATTTCAAAATGGAAGAATGGAGGCTGAATTGATGGATTTTTATAGCGGAGAATCTATCCAAGTCAAACTCAAACCCAATCAGAAACCTCAAGATCATGCAGCTTCTTTGTACAGAAAATCTAAGAACAGGAAACTGGAATGGGAACAACTGGATAAGACCATTGCAGCAAAAATCAATCAGGCTAGCGGGTTCGAATCAAAAATAGCAGAGTTGAATGCTATTGAAGATTTCAGAGCATTGAAAAGCTATAAGAAATCTCACGGGGAGGATAAAGTATTGCAAAAGGATGCTGTGGTTTTGCCATTCAAGACATTTGAATTTGAGGGCTTTCCAATCTGGGTGAGCAAGTCCGCCTCTGCAAATGACGACATGCTACGCGGCTACACCAAGAAAGACGACATATGGCTACACGCACGCATGGTTCCAGGTTCACATGTACTTATCAAAACCTCGGGGCTTAAAAGCATCCCTATGGCCGTCCTAGAGACTGCTGCTTCACTCGCTGCTTTTTACTCCAAAAATAAAAATGAATCCCTAGCTCCAGTGATCCACACGGAAGCCAAATATGTAAGAAAGGTAAAAGGTTCTCCGCCAGGTTCTGTGTTAGTAGAAAAGGAAAAGGTGCTGATGGTGATCCCCAAAGGGCCAGAAGAGATTTTTGGAAAAGGTGATTAGTCTTTGGTTGTTGGTTATTGGTTGTTGGTTGTTGGAGGTAAGTAGTAAGTAATAAGTTGCTATAGTGGAAAGTCTTCAGAATGCTTACCGCCGTTCACTCATACGAATGCAAAAAAAGAGACCTCATTTCTGAAGTCTCTTTTTTTTTGCTAATGTATTTCTACCGCTTATTCAACAATATGAACTTTCAGCATGTTAGTTCTGCCATTAGATTTTAGCGGCATACTACCAGTATTGATAATGATATCACCTGAGTTCACATGTCCATCTTCCTTCAAAGTATTTTCAATATCCAAGAAGGTAGCGTCTGTAGAAACTTGATCTTCATAAAAATACGCTCGAACTCCCCAAACTAAACTCATTTGAGTAATCAAAGCCTTATTTCTGGTAAATACAAAAACACTTGCAGAAGGTCTGTGAGATGCTATTCTGAAGCCCGTGAAGCCTGAAGAAGTAATTCCTACGATTGCCTTAGCTTTCACATTTCTAGAAAGTCTAGAAGCCATCAAAACTAGGTTGTTGCTTAGAAATGTTTCATCATCCTCAGGGATTTTATAGAGGTTATGATAGATATCAGCATTTTCTTCCAAATAGCTAATGATGCTACTCATTGCTTTTACAGAATTTACAGGATATTTTCCTGAGGCAGTTTCAGCAGAAAGCATTACCGCATCAGCGCCATCAAGCACTGCAGTAGCTACGTCATTAGTCTCAGCACGAGTAGGGCGAGGATTTACGATCATGCTTTCCATCATCTGAGTCGCAATGATCACAGGCTTACAAGCAACCTTACATTTCTCTACAATTCTTTTTTGCCAAAGAGGGACAATTTCCATTGGAACTTCCACTCCCAAGTCACCTCGAGCCACCATGATTGCGTCAGTTGCTTCGATAATCGCATCGATATTATCTAGCGCTTCAGGTTTCTCAATTTTCGCAACGATCTTACAAACCTTGCCTTTAGCTTCAATTCTTTGTCTCAGATCAATGATATCTTCCGCTGATCTTACAAAAGAAAGTGCGATCCAATCCACTTCCTGCTCCAAGCCAAACGCTAGATCCTCTATATCCTTCTCCGTAAGAGAAGGTGCACTTACTTTAGTATTAGGAAGGTTAATGCCTTTTCTAGACTTAAGAATTCCACCGTGGATCACTGTACAATTTACATTTTTGCCATCGGTATCATTTACTCTGACTTCAAGGTTACCATCGTCAATCAAAATACGATCACCCGTCTGCACATCGTTTGGAAGGTTTTGATATACTGTACTCACCAAACTACTGGTTCCAACCACAGGGTCATTGGTAATTGTGATCAATTCTCCTGATTTGATCTCAACGCCGTTATTTTCTACTTCACCTACACGGATTTTAGGTCCCTGAAGATCTTGAAGTATACCGAGGTTTAGACCTTCATCCTTGTTGATCTGTCTGATGATTTTTGCTACCTCAGCGTGGATTTCATGTGTACCGTGCGAAAAATTCAAACGAAACACATTAGCTCCAGCAGCAGCCAGGCTTTTGATAGTTTCGTAATTGTTTGAAGCAGGGCCTATAGTTGCTAGGATTTTTGTCTTATTGAAATGGCTCATTAGGGTATTAATAAGTTAATAGGTTTTCTTTTGATTTAAGTTTGCTTACATCCAGCTTCATTACATTTTGTATGTAGCGATTTTTAGCCAGCTGATTGGCAAATGTATTAATACTTATTTGAAAGGTCTCGTCTTGAACCAAAAGGAAATAATCCATTGATTTCAATTCTGGTATCAGGTAGGACACTTGATTTGTTGAGTTTAAGGCTTTATTTCTTAAAAGTTGAACAAATCCATGAGGTAAAGAAAGTAAATATTGTGAGATTTTAAGGCTTGGAAGGGTCATAAATTCAAGCAAAAGATCTTCGGATCTTATAAGATTAAGGTCTAAATCCCTGTTGATTAGCCAAGCCATTTTATGGTCCTTAACAGGCGATACAAGCCCCAAAAGCTCGAAATCATACGTATGTTCAATCAGTAATTTGGCCTTCTTCATTCAGGGAAAAAATCTATCCAAACAAAGTTAGAAAATATAATTCAACTTCTACGGACAACCAATTGCATAAAAATTTACTTGAATCTTTTCTTTGTCAATTAGGCATTAAATATATTTCTTTGCGAAGTGTTAATAACTAAACTGATCACAAAATGTCTGAAATTGCACAGAAAGTAAAAGCCATCATAGTTGACAAACTAGGCGTAGAAGAGTCTGAAGTTACTTTGGAGGCTAGTTTCACCAATGACCTTGGTGCTGATTCTCTTGATACCGTAGAATTGATTATGGAATTCGAAAAGGAATTTAACATCTCTATTCCAGATGATCAGGCAGAACAAATCGGTACTGTTGGACAAGCAGTAACCTACTTGGAAGCTAACGTAAAATAATAATTCCTAAATTCATTCCATGAATTTAAAAAGAGTTGTTGTAACAGGTATAGGTGCTCTCACACCAATAGGCAATACCGCAGAGGAATTCTGGCACGGTCTGTCTACTGGTGTGAGCGGTGCTGCACCGATCACCAAATTCGACGCTTCCCTCTTCAAAACACAATTTGCTTGTGAGGTTAAAAACCTCGATGTAGAGCAATTTATGGATAGAAAAGAAGCGCGGAAAATGGATCCTTTCACTCAGTACGCCATGATTTCTGTTGAGGAAGCCATGAAAGACTCAGGATTGGATCTAGAAAAAATCGATAAATCAAGAGCTGGAGTAATCTGGGGATCTGGAATTGGGGGCTTAAGAACTTTCCAAGATGAAGTAACGGCCTTCTCCACTGGAGACGGGACGCCTCGTTTTAATCCGTTCTTTATCCCAAAGATGATTGCTGATATCAGCGCTGGCTTTCTATCAATTAAATATGGTTTTCGCGGTCCAAACTTTGTGACAGTTTCTGCATGTGCTTCCGGTACCAATGCCCTAATCGATGCATTCACATACATCAGAATGGGCAAAGTTGATATTTTTATCAGCGGTGGTTCAGAAGCAGCAGTTACCGAAGCGGGTGTTGGTGGATTTAATGCTATGAAGGCATTATCCCAACGTAACGAATCCCCCCAAACTGCCTCGAGGCCGTTTGACAAAGACAGGGACGGATTCGTGTTAGGAGAAGGAGCTGGAGCTTTAATCCTTGAAGAATACGAGCACGCTAAAGCACGTGGTGCCAAAATCTACGCAGAACTTGTGGGTGGCGGAATGACTGCTGATGCCCACCATATTACAGCTCCACATCCAGACGGTTTGGGAGCAAGTAGTGTAATGAAAATTGCTTTGGAAGACGCTGGACTTAAGCCAGAAGATATTGATTACATCAATGTACATGGCACCTCTACTCCTCTTGGTGATTTGGGTGAAGTAAAGGCAATTCAACAAGTCTTTGGCGATCATGCTTACAAGCTTAACATAAGCAGTACCAAGTCAATGACTGGCCACTTGCTAGGGGCAGCTGGTGCTATTGAAGCCATCGCATGTATTTTTGCCATGAATAAAGGCATAGTACCTCCTACGATCAACCACTTCGAGGACGATGAAGCTTTTGATCCAAGATTAAATATGACTTTCAACAAAGCGCAAGAGAGAGAAATTAATTATGCGTTGAGCAATACTTTTGGATTTGGTGGACATAATTGTTCAGTAATTTTCAAAAAATATAAATAATCTGAATTTTGAAATTATTTCAAAGAATCGGGTTTAATAATTTATTCTTAAGTGAAAAAGACAAAAGGCTTGCTACTTCGATCAAATTGATGATCGGAAGCAGGCCTTTTAATTTATCGCTTTACAGGCTTGCTCTTACGCCATCTGGACTTGGCGAGGAAACGTCCCAAGGTTTTCGACTTTCAAATGAGCGCTTGGAATTCTTAGGAGATGCAATTTTGGGGGCTGTCATCGCCGAATTCCTTTTTCAGAAATATCCTTTCCGAGACGAAGGCTTTCTCACCGAAACACGATCTAAACTGGTAAACAGAGAGACACTCAATGATACTGGGATCAAAATTGGATTACGAAAAGCCTTAGACATGGAGATTGGAGAGCGCCACTTTACAGGAAATAAATCGCTGTATGGTGATATGCTTGAGGCTTTTCTTGGGGCCATTTATCTAGACAAAGGGTACCATTTCACCAAAAAATTTATCATCCAAAGAATCCTTCTTCACTTTGATGTGGAGAATATGATCGCTACCACCACTAATTACAAAAGCAAAATCATCGAGTGGTCACAAAAGGAAAATAAGGATGTGGAATACGTGGTACTTAGCGTAATTGGTAACCAACGATTCAAAGAATTTAATGTCTCTTTGCAGGTGGCAGGTGTTGAAATAGCTCAAGGAAAAGGGAGTACCAAAAAGAAAGCAGAACAGGAAGCATCCAAAAATGCCTGCGAAACACTTAAAATTGCCACCTAGCTGAGTAATTTCAGGTTCAACTAATCCAATTCATGTCTTCAATAAAAATCGCTGGAGCAACCGTCAATCAAACGCCATTAGACTGGTCAGGAAATCTTAATAGAATTATTCTGGCTATCGAAGAAGCGAAAAAACAAGCGGTAGAAATCCTCTGCCTGCCAGAACTGGCAATCACAGGATATGGATCTGAAGATTTATTTTTAAGCTATTGGTATCCAAAGAAAGCAACGTCTCAGCTCGCTCTATTGCTCCCATATTGCAAAGGAATAACGATAGCAGTAGGATTGCCGGTAAGAATTCAGGATAAAGTTTTCAACTGTGTAGCTGTCATCGAAGATGGTGAAGTTAAAGGTTTTGTAGCCAAGCAATTCATGGCTATCGACGGAGTTCATTATGAATTTCGCTGGTTTACTCCTTGGAAAGCAAATGAAATAATCGAGATCGAATTTCAAGAGCAGCTTATCCCGCTTGGAGATTTAACTTTCCATCACAAAAATATTCACTATGGATTCGAGATCTGTGAAGATGCCTGGAGAGGTAAATTGAGACCCGGCTATCAACTTTGTGATCGCAAAGTTGATCTGATTTTCAATCCAAGTGCAAGTCATTTTGCAATGGGCAAGACAGCGCTTCGCAAAGAGTTGATTGAAGAAAGTTCTGCTGCATTCGACTGCTATTATTGCTATGCAAATTTGCTTGGGAATGAATCTGGTCGGATGATTTTTGACGGGGAGATCCTACTTGCCAAATCAGGAGAATTACTCTCACGAAACAGGCTACTCTCATTTGAAGATTTTCAGGTATGTAGCTTTTTTCTAGCTCCCAAAACGCAGAAAATAGCACCTATTATTTCAAAAAATGAGGAATTTGTACAAGCTTCAGCTTTAGCACTTTTCGATTATATGAGAAAAAGTCGAAGCAATGGTTTTGTTCTTTCTCTTTCTGGAGGTGCTGATTCTTCTTCGATAGCCATCTTGGTAGCCGAAATGGTGAAGCGTGGAATAGGCGAATTGGGACTGGAAGATTTTTGCAAAAAAGCTGGAATAAAAAACTTTCCAATCTCACAGAATCCAGAGCAAGAATTGATGAAACAGCTTTTAACAACTGCTTATCAAGGAACCAAAAACTCCTCCAACGACACATTTTCGTCTGCTAAATTCTTGGCGGAAAGTATTGGCGCAACTTTCTATCATTGGGAAATCGATGAGGAAGTGAATTCCTACACCTCGAAAATTGAAAATGCAATAGGTAGGAAATTAACTTGGGAGCTGGATGATATCACGCTCCAGAATATTCAAGCCAGAACCCGCTCACCTATCATCTGGATGCTGGCAAACATTAACAATGCTTTACTCCTCACTACTTCGAACAGAAGTGAAGGAGATGTGGGATATGCTACGATGGATGGTGACACGTCAGGAAGTATTTCTCCGATAGCTGCCGTAGATAAACAATTCATCCTAAACTGGCTAAGCTGGGCTGAGAAAAACCTTGATCGTCCTGGACTCGCGAAAGTAAATTCATTGCAACCCTCAGCCGAACTGCGTCCACTAGAGAGAACCCAAACGGATGAAAAAGATTTGATGCCCTACGCTATAATCGTAGAAATTGAAAAACTTGCCATCCGAGATCGGCGTTCCCCAATGGATGTTTATCATATTCTTTCGGATGATCTCGAATTGGATTCGGCCACTTTAAAAGGCTATATCAAAAAATTCTTCCAACTTTGGTCCCGCAATCAGTGGAAAAGAGAACGTCTTGCTCCTTCCTTCCATTTGGATGAGTTCAATGTGGATCCAAAAACCTGGTACAGATTCCCTATTTTGTCTGGGGGATTTGCAGAAGAACTTGCACAACTAGATCAACTTTAAAACATTCAACTATGCTTGATTTAATCATGAATTATATGGTCTGGGATGCTAATCCTGCTGTCATTCACGGCTGGGAAAGACCACCTTGGTATAGTCTGCTGTTCGCTGCTGGCTTTGTCATTTCACAGCAGTTCATGGTTTACTTCTTTAAGAAGGAGGGTCAAAATCCCGAATTGGTAGACAAATTAACTATTTACATGGTGGTAGCCACCATCGTAGGTGCTAGACTTGGTCACGTACTTTTCTATGAGCCTGCAAAATACCTAAGCAATCCGATCGATATCCTAAAAGTTTGGGAAGGTGGTCTTGCAAGTCATGGAGCAGCCATAGCTATTCTGATCGCATTATGGCTATATGCCAAAAAAACTCCCGGTCAGAGTTACCTATGGGTAGTTGACCGTATTGTGATTGTTACCGCACTGACGGGTGCTTTGATTCGATTTGGAAACTTAATGAATTCGGAAATCGGCGGAAAAGACACTGGCTCTGATTACGGGATAGTTTACGCTTGGGACACAGAAGAATTACTCTCTACATTGAAAGTGCCAATTGAGTCAATCGACCCATATAAGCCTGATGACCGGCAGAATGAGTTGGTAGGCAATGGCATAGTACCGTTGAATATTGATCTAGCTATCAACAAAGGATCTTATTCATTGGAAGAATTAGAAAGTACACTGAGAAGAGATATTAAGTATGCTTTGACTCAGTTCAGCTCCAGTCAGGAATATTTGGCGGAGCCTATAGAAAGTCCTCTGGATATGACTATAGCTGACAAAGGCGATCACTATTTGGTGACAGTCAAAACATTTGGCAGATCTAAGCATCCAACTCAAATCTACGAGTCACTCTCCTATTTTGTGATTTTCTTGGTACTTTACGCCCTTTGGAACAAATACAAAGAAAGATTGCCGGAAGGTATTTTACTTGGGATTTTCCTTATATCAGTATTCGGAATGCGCTTTATTTGGGAGTTTTTCAAAGAAAGTCAAGTGGATTTCGAAGAAGGTATGGCCTTCAACATGGGGCAAATACTTAGTGTTCCACTTGTGATCGCTGGAGTAGTGCTCGTAGTTCTAGCACTTCAAAAAGGCCTTAAACCTATCAAAAACTAAGGTATAGGATCATGCCCGTGGCCTCCCCAAGGGTGGCAACGGACTATTCGCTTTAACCCCATCCAACCTCCACTGAAAACTCCATGCTTCAATATAGCCTCCTTCATGTACTGACTACAAGTCGGCGTAAATCTACAGCTGGAAGGAAGCAAGGGAGAAATGGTGTATTGATATACCAGTACTGGAAATATAGCTATCTTTCGAAGTATGGATTTTGCCATGAATTAGTCCTAAAATTGTGGTAACTGCGTAAGTAACCAATAATAACCTTTCTGAATTCCCTCTTGATAATCAAGAACTCAAATATCCTTTATTTCTGCATACTATTCTTAGCTCTCATTCTGGAGACAGGAGACAGTATTTCCTTTGCTCAAGGCGACACCTCTTTAGCGCCCGCAATTACCAATTCCCCTGATAGCGTAAAAGTCAATAATATTTTCATCATAGGAAATGTAAAGACAAAAAAGTCTGTAATTCTTAGAGAATTGGATTTTACTACTGACTATTATTACGACTGGAATACCTTATTAGAAATTTTAACAGCTGATCAGAAGAAGATTTACAACCTTAGGCTTTTTACCTCTGTAGAAATTACACCATTGATAACAGGGAACAATGAAGTGGAAATCCTTCTAACAGTAAAAGAGCGCTGGTATATATTGCCACAGATCATTTTTGAGCTTGCAGACAGAAATTTCTCGGAATGGTGGACTAATCAGAATCACAGTTTTTCAAGAGTAAACTATGGCCTACGATTAAGCCATAGTAATGTGGGAGGTCGCAATGAGAAGCTAAAGTTTGCAGGTCAATTAGGCTTTACCAAAGCTTTGGATCTTCAGTACAGCAAACCATATATAGACAAAAAACAGAAACATGGATTAGGTGTTCAGCTTTCTTATAAAGAAAACAAAACCGTTGCGATAAAATCCCTATACAATAAGCAGGTATTTTACACGGATGAAAATGAGGATATAATTAAGAAAAGCTTTGTTGCAGCTCTTAGATATACTTATAGACGAAGCTATTATAATTATCACTTTTTGAGCTTAGGTTATAGCTCAACGTGGGTCGCTGATGAAATATTGACAGAAAACCCTGAATATTTCCAGCACGGAGGCAATAATCTGAGATACGCATTTGCAACATATACTTTCAGGCATGATAGAAGAGACAATGTCTCCTATGCCACTGATGGGGAACTACTTCAGTTTTCACTTACCAAGTATGGAATCATATTCACAGACGAATTAGATGAAGTAGAAGTGAATATTACAGCAAACAAGTATATAAAGATCTCTGATAAATTCCACTTTAATACAGGACTTACAGCAAACTGGTTTTTGAGTGAAAGTCAGCCATACCCATTGGTGAGAGGTATAGGATATAGTCCTAATTTCATTCGGGGTTATGAGCTAAACGTGGTAGAAGGTCAACAACTCTACGTCCACAAAAATAGTTTTAGATGGAAATTTGTCGATTGGGAAATAGATATTTCCAACATGATGAAACTTGAGCAATTCAGTACGATTCCAATTCGTCTTTACCTAAGTGCAAATTTTGACCATGGCTATGTGAAAGACCGAAATAACATTCCTGAGAATTCACGACTTGCCAATAAATACTTAATGGGATATGGCACTGGAATAGATTTGATTGGTTTTTACGATATGGTTTTCCGTTTTGAATATTCTATGAATAACAGCAAAGAAGGCAACTTATTTTTCAACTTTTCTGCGCCATTCTAAATAGATTTATTCTGGAAAATTCAAATTGAAAATAAGTATCCTACAACGGTCATATCATCACTTCAACTCCGCTAAGTCTAGCAATACAAGACGTATAACTTTCAATATAATTTGCCTTTGAGATTTGCGACCTGTTTGACTAAAAATTAATCGTAAAATCTAATGTGTTTATTCAGAGTGATGTATATGAAGAAATGAAAGCTTTTTAAATTAGGTAATACATCCTATTGCTTCAAATTCAGAATCATGATATCTCAGTTTTAAAAAGCGTAGCAGTTTTCGAACCATTCATGAATTTAGATTTACAATAATTTTGGCTAGTGCAACAGTAGCTGATATAAATAAAATTTATCCTATTCTTTTGAATTGAATATTAAGATTTTAACTAAATTAGTTAAGACTTTTTTTTCGATTCATTATGAAGCAATTGACTTTTTCCTGCTTCCTGCTGTTTCTGCATTTCTATACAATAGCACAGACAGATCCACTAACTCAAGTGCATGGAGCTAGGAGCCAGGCCATGGGCAATCTTCGCGTGCACGGAATGGATACCTGGAGCTATTTCAATAATCCCGGCGGGCTTGCACATCTGGAAGCTTCAGCGATTTCGGTGGGCTATGACAATCGATTTGGACTAAATGAATTAAGCACAGTAGATTTAGTGGGTGCCTGGAAAATAAAAGATGGGACACTGGGGCTTGGAATTTCCAGGTTTGGAGGGAAATTATTTAACCAGCAATCCTTAGGCTTAGCTTTCGCAAATCAGTTGGGCATAGTCTGTGTCGGAGGCAAGCTGGAATGGTTTCAGACTCAAATAGAAGGGTTTGGAAATGGCAATAGCATTATTTTTAGTCTTGGAGGAATGGCAGAGCTAAGTTCTCAGTTCTCCATTGGAGCTAGTATTTCAAATCTAAACCGCTCCAAGATCTCCAAAGATTCTGAAACAAGACTACCCACAGGTGTGAGTTTGGGCGTATTCTACTCACCTATCCCTCAACTTGAACTACACCTCGAAATAGAAAAAGACATACAAATTAAACCGGTAGTAAAAGTTGGATTAGAGTACGGAATCAAAAACTGGATATTCCTCCGTACAGGAATCAATAGTAATCCGAGTAGAATGTTTTTTGGGATCGGGTTGAATTCATCTCGCTTTACTTTGGATTATGCATACGGACAAAACCAAGCGATAGGCAGTACCAATCACCTGAGCCTTAACTTTTCACTAGCTGAGAAATGAAGTCGCTTATACTCATAGCGATTCTATATTGTTCTCTGACTTCGTATGCTTTTGCACAAGTACCTCCAAAACAGGAAATAAATTTAGAGTCATTCATGGAGCGACTATTTCCAGTTCAAGATGAGGATTTGGATTACGAATCCATTTATGAAGTGTTGCTTCAACTTTATCTGAATCCCATTGATGTCAATCGAGCAAGTGCTGAAATACTGGCAGGAAGCTACTTACTTGATCCGCTACAGATCAGCAACTTAATCTCCTATAGGGCCAAGTTTGGAATGTTGATTTCACTCTACGAACTTCAAGCAGTCCCAGGATTTGATCTAAAAACTATCGAACAGATTCTTCCATTTTTAACTTTGGGCGCAGGATCTTCAAATCAAACTCAAACTTTTTGGAAGCGTATTACAACAGAAGAGCAGGCATATTTCATACTTCGCCATCGTCGAACATGGGAAACACGCAAAGGTTTCACTCCTCCAGACACAAGTTCTACAGGGAAGATCTCCAGCAGGTATTTAGGAGATCCAAACGAGTTCTATCTTAGATTCCGAATCCAGCATTCCCGGGATTTCAGCCTTGGCTTTACCTTGGACAAAGATCCTGGCGAACCATTTACTTGGGATGGGAAAACAGCGAGATACGGTTTCAACTTTTTATCATTTCACTTTACCAAGTATTATGTAGGTAAATGGAAAACTATAGCCCTGGGAGATTTTCAAGCTCAATTTGGACAAGGGCTGGTATTTGGAGCAGGATACTCACTAGGCAAGGGTGCTGAAACAGTACCTACCGTTCGCAGAAGTAGTATTGGGATATTACCTTATACTGCTGCATTAGAATTTGGCTTTTTCCGTGGAGCTGGAATTACTTATCAAAGTGGGAAGTGGCAAAGCAGTTTGATAGCATCTTATGCCCCAAGAGACGGTCGAACTTCAAGCTCCCTAGACACACTTAGTAAGGAAGATTTGACAATTAGTTCATTCAATCAAAGTGGATTGCATCGTACAAGCAGTGAGCTGGAAACCAAAAACCAATTCAGAGAGATAAACCTAGGGGGAAATATCCAATTTACATCAGGCAAGCTTCAAGCTGGCTCCAACTATCTATTTACAAAATTTGATCGCTCATGGATCAAGGAACCCACGCTATATAACCAGTTTGATTTTGCGGGAAAAAGCAATCAGGTGGGGAGTATATACTTGAATTACAATTGGAAAAACTTCTTTCTATTCGGAGAATCTGCTATCTCGCAATCAGCAGGTAGAGGCAACGTGCTGGGTTTTATATCCAGTCTGAGCAAAGAGGTAGACTTCTCCCTACTATGGAGAAAATACGACAAAGACTTCCATAGTTTCTATGCAAATTCATTTTCCGAAAGCACGAGACCAGTCAATGAACAAGCAGTGTATCTAGGAATTTCGATCAAACCAATTCCCAAATGGAAAATTAATTTCTATTATGACTATTTCAAATTCCCTTGGCTTCGATATCGAGTTTATGCACCTTCTAAAGGCTATGAATGGCTAGGTAGGTTGACTTTCCAACCCAAGAGAAATCTAACTGCATTTCTTCAAATCCGAGAAGAACAAAAAGACCGAAACCTATCAGATTCTGGAGAACCTGCCCTGCCCTATCAAATCCGACCATTGAATAAAATAAATGGATTGCTCAGTCTGGAATATCAAGTCAGCAAAACATTCTTTTTTCGATCTAGAATCCTATTCAGTAGAGTAAACTTCAATGATCAAAAATCCAGTGGATTCATGATTCTCCAAGATGCGCAATACAGTTTCAGTAAATTCAGAGTCACGGGCAGAGTAGCACTATTTGATACCGATGATTACGATACAAGGCTCTATGCTTTCGAAAACAACGTGTTGTGGACATTCTCCATTCCAGCATTCTCGGGCCAGGGAATGCGTTACTATTTGCTAGCACAATACAAAATCAATTCGCAATTCACGACCTATTTTCGTTTTTCAAGAACAGCCTACACAGACCGAGAAGTCATCAGCTCAGGGCTACAAGAGATCTCTGGTTCCATACAAAGTGAAACGACTGTGCTGCTTCGCTACATGCTTCATCGATAAATTTCCATCAATGGTACCAGCCAGAGCCTTCTTTTTTAATAATTTGTACCCAAACCACATCGAATTATGAAAAGATCACTTGGACTTACTTTCCTGCTCCTTTTTTCGCTGAATTTTGCTTATGCTCAAAACCTTGACATCAGTAAATTGAGCAAGAAAGATGGATTCATCCCCTTTTACCTAGATGAGGAAAAAGGTAAAATCTACTTAGAAATCGACAAGCTGGAATGGGAATTTCTTTATGTCAGCTCCCTTACCGCTGGTATAGGATCCAATGATATCGGCTTGGATCGCGGGCAATTGGGAGACACAAGAATTGTGGAATTCAGGAAATCAGGGAACAAGCTTTTCCTTGTCCATAAAAACTACGATTTCAGAGCTTATTCTGATAATCCAGCAGAAGTTCAATCTATCCAGGATGCTTTCGCAGAATCTATTCTTTGGGGATTTGAGATTGCACAGAAAGATGGAGATAAATTAATCGTAGATGCCACCAATTTCTATCTTCAGGATGTCCATGGAGTAGGAGAAACTTTGACTAGAAGTCGCCAAGGAACGTTTAGGCCTGATGCCAGTCGCTCAGGTTTGTATTTCCCTATGACCAAAAATTTCCCTCAGAATACTGAAGTGGAAATGACAATTACCTTGACGGGTCAAGCTACGGGTGCGAATCTAAGGTCGGTAACACCTTCGGCAGATGCAGTTACGGTACGTCAGCGTCACTCATTCATCGAACTCCCAGATGACAAGTATGAGCCTAGAGTATTTGATCCTAGAGCAGGATTTGGAAGTATTTCCTACATGGATTTCACTACGCCAATCTCTGAACCTATCATGAAGCGATTCATTTCCCGACATCGATTGGAAAAGAAAGACCCTAGCGCTGCGATGTCAGAAGCCGTCGAGCCAATTGTTTATTATCTTGATAGAGGAACTCCAGAACCTGTAGCTTCGGCTTTGATCGATGGAGGAAACTGGTGGAATCAGGCTTTTGAAGCCGCTGGGTATATCAATGCTTTCCGTGTGGAACTTGCCCCTGAAGGAATGGACCTGATGGATGTAAGATACAATGTGATCCAATGGGTGCATCGATCTACACGCGGCTGGTCTTACGGCGCAAGTATAAGAGATCCACGAACGGGAGAGATAATGAAAGGTCATGTATCCTTAGGATCGCTTCGTGTGAGACAGGACTTTTTAATCGCTCAGGGATTGTTGCAGCCCTTCGAAGATGGCGCACCGGCAAATCCTAAAATGCTCGAACTTGCTGTAGCTCGATTGAAACAACTATCCGCTCACGAAATTGGTCATACGATTGGTATAGCTCATAGCTATGCTACCTCAGCTAATAATCGCTCTTCGGTAATGGATTACCCTTATCCTATGATCACAGAAGCAGCAGATGGAAGTCTTGATCTAGGCAGTTCTTATGATGACAAAATCGGAGATTGGGATAAATGGGCAGTCAAATACGGTTATGCATCGATTCCTCAGGGAGAAGAAGAAGCTACTTTCCTCACCAAAATGCTGGAAGACACCTATGATGCTGGTCATCAATTCATCACCGATTCTGACTCAAGAAGTAAAAGTGGAGCGCATCCTACATCCCATCTTTGGGATAACGGCGGTTCTGCTTCTGAGGAATTGGTACGGATGCTGAGCCTTAGAGAAAATAGAATGAAAACTTTTGGCTTGAATGCTATCCCAGAAGGACAACCCACAGCACTATTAGAGGAGGTTTTTGTGCCACTTTATTTGATGCATAGATTTCAAATCGAAGCAGCTAGCAAATTGTTGGGGGGCGTGGATTATCGGTATAAAATAAAAGGCGACAATCAACCAAACCACGGATGGGTAAATTCGGCGGATCAGGAAGCAGCTCTTAAAGCTCTCCTCTTAACTGTTTCCCCAGATCAACTCCGAGTTCCTGATCATATCTTAAAATTAATTCCTCCTAGACCTTTTGGCTATGGTAGAAGTAGAGAGACATTTGTTTCAAGAGTTAATCCAATTTTTGATCCAATAGCACCAGCTGAAAGCATAGTAGATCTTACATTTGAGTTTATGCTAGATGGGGCTAGAGTAAGTAGAATTTACCTTCAGCATTTGCAGCAAAACAATTTATTTGGTTTAAATGAGATGCTTACCACTGTTGAAAAACAACTCTTCAAAGCTTACAACACAGAGGACATCAATCAAGAGTTAATTCTCATGACACAATCAAAATATATAGATCATTTAATTGCTTTAGCCAAGAATGCAGATGTCTCAAATACCATCAGAGCGATTGCGAGAGGGAGATTAGGTTATTTTGCAGTCTCCAAAGAAGTAGTAGGCATGGCTGGTAAAGCTTCTACTCAGCACCGAAATTATTTGGGTGCAAAAGCCTATGCTTTTTTGAATCTACCTGAGGAGCTAATTGTACAGGAAACCTTAAAAGCCCCAGATGGCTCACCGATAGGTATGTCTGAAATTAGTTGTGATTTTGAATTCTAGTAGAGTTTGAGTGAAATAGTATAAAAGCTGGCGTAATTGTCAGCTTTTATTTTTTTTATCAATTGAACGCGAGAAAGATAAAGTTTATATTGAATTCAATAATCTTATATTTTTATGACTGATGCGAGAAAGAGGTGTTTTGTTGTGATGGGTTTTGGCACTAAAACAGATTACGTAAGTGGCAGAAAGCTTGACCTAAATAAATCTTATAAATATCTGATCAAACCTGTGGTGGAATCCAAAGGAATCGAATGCGTACGCGCTGACGAAATACTCCACTCTGGCTCTATTGATGTGCAAATGTACAAAGAGCTTTTGATGGCTGACTTGGTGATAGCTGATCTCTCCACTTCCAACAGTAATGCAATTTATGAACTCGGAATCCGACATGCATTGCGCCCTTTTACCACGATAGTGATATCTGAAGACAAACTTGTATATCCATTTGACCTAAATCATGTGGTGATCAATAAGTACAACCATCTCGGTGATGCTATAGATATTGAAGAAGCTGAGCGCTTTAAAGAGGGATTAAGCAAGCAGATCGATGCGGTAATCAACAAAGATGAAGCTGACAGTCCAGTATATACTTATCTGAATGCACTGATTCCGCCACAAATTCAAGAGGCAATAGAAGCAGCCGTAGAGAAAATCACTGAGACAGAGGCTATTCCAATAGAAACAGGAAATGCCCTTTCAAAAATTATTCAAGATGCAGAGGACCTAATTGAAGAGAAAGAATTTGAAAAGGCTAAACTGTTATTTCAGACTGCCGTCGTCTTGGCCAATTTAAATTCTACGCAACCAGATATCTATTTAGTTCATCGCTTAGCCTTTGCAACCTACAAAACAGCTAAGCCTAACTTGATTAGCTCACTTGAAGAATCAATGAAGCTGCTTGAATCAATCAATTTGGCACATACCAATGACCCTGAAACGGTATCCTTAGCTGGTACAGTCAAGAAAAAGTTGTATGAATCTGGTGAAGGAGATATACATTTGGAAGAATCCCTACTCTATTTTTTGCGCAGCTATTACACACTGAATAATCGCTATAATGGAATCAACCTGGCCTTGGTAAATGTATATCGGGCAAATTCAGGACTTGCAACTAGTGATATAGAAAGAATGGCTGATTTGGTGATGGCAAAAAGAACTTGGAGGCGTGTGCTGTATTTATGTGATAGAGACTGGCCTATTTTCTTAGAAAAAGAAAAAAATGATGCCGCTAGAGTAAGCGATGGTACAAAAGCCGGTCAAGAATTACAAGAATATTATAATGCCCAAAAATTTTGGATTTCTGCTAATAGAGCAGAAGCAAATTTTGGATTGGGAAATTTTGCTGAGTATAAAAAAAACATGGAGCTGGCCAAAATAAATTCGCATCCAATCTGGATGTGGGAAAGCTTTACAGCACAAATGGGTAAATTAGCGGCGGAATTGAATAAAGTAGGCCATCTGATGGAACCTTCTTGGAAAGCTCCAGTTTAAATAAGGCAAACTATTTAAGTGCTATGACCAACCCTTTATTGGTGGATTTCTCCACTCCATTTAAAACTGCTCCTTTTGACCAAATCAGCCCTTCACATTATCTTCCAGCTATAAAAGCTGCTATTGTTGAAGCTAAAGAGGATATTTCTAAAATTAAAGGGGAAACTCATCCGACCTTTAAAAATACGATTGAAGCACTAGACAGTTCTGGAAAACGTCTTGGCATATTGACAGGTATTTTTTTTAACCTTAACTCTGCTGAAACCAATGAAGAAATTCAATCGCTAGCTAGGGAAATATCACCACTCTTGACAGCGCATGCCAATGACATATTACTTGATCAGGTTTTATTCCAGCATGTAGCAAAGGTTTTTGAACAAAAAGAACAGCTAACTCTAACTACAGAGCAAACCACTTTGCTCGAAAAGACTTATAAATCTTTCGTGAGAAACGGAGCAAAACTCACGGGGGAAAAAATAGATCAGCTTAGAAGAATAGACCAAGAATTAGCTCAAGTTTCTCTGAAATTTGGAGAAAATGTTCTCGCTGAGACCAACAAATTTGTGCATATCGTAGCTCAGGAATCTGACTTGGATGGACTGCCAGAAGGAATCAAAGAAGCTGCTGCTCAAATCGCCGAGGAAAAAGGTGAGTCAGGAAAATGGGCTTTTACGCTAGATTACCCGAGTTACATTCCAGCTATGACCTATGCGAAAAATAGAGCGCTACGAGAGACACTATTCATGGCTAGTAGTTCAAAATGCGCCAAAGGTGATGAACTGGATAATCAGGATATTATCAAAGAACTCCTAAAGCTGCGTCATACACGTGCCGTGTTGCTGGGCTATAAAAGCCACGCAGATTTTGTGCTCGAAGAGCGTATGGCCAAAAGCCCAGATCAAGTCATCTCATTTTTGAATTCCTTACTTGAAAAAGCCAAACCTAAGGCTATTGCTGAGATGAAAGAATTGGAGGCTTTTGCAAAGGAATTAGATGGACTCGAAGACTTGAAAAAATGGGATTTTGCCTACTATTCAGAATTACTGAAAAAGGAAAAATATTCACTCGACGATGAGTTGCTTCGTCCCTATTTTCAGTTAGAAAAGGTAATAGATGGAGTTTTCCAAACAGCTGAGAAGCTTTTCGGAATAACATTCACCATAAATCCAGAAATTCCTCTTTACCATAAAGATGTCACTGCATATGAAGTGAAAGATAAAGATGGCAAACATCTATCTGTATTTTATGCGGATTATTTCCCTCGTCCTGGCAAAAGAAATGGTGCATGGATGACGAGCTATAAAGGCCAAAGCATCAAGGGTTCGGAAGATATCCGCCCACATGTTTCCATCGTATGCAACTTCACTAAGCCTACCAAGTCTAAGCCAAGCTTACTGACTTTCAATGAGGTGACTACACTTTTCCACGAATTTGGACATGCACTTCATGGGATGATGGCGAAAGGAACATATGAGTCACTTTCCGGAACGAGCGTATTCTGGGATTTTGTCGAGTTGCCTTCTCAGATTTTCGAAAACTGGTGTTATGAAAAAGAGTGCTTGGATCTATTTGCAAAACACTATGAAACAGGAGAGAAAATCCCTGAAGACCTAATAGAGAAGATCAAGAACGCTTCTAATTTTCAACAGGGCTATCAGACGGTAAGACAAATCAGTTTTAGCCTCTTGGACATGTCCTATCATAGCAACGATCCAAGTGGAATCAGTAGCATTTTCGACTTTGAAGAAGGGGTGATGAAGGCTACCGATTTACTTCCTAAAGTACCAGGAACGCTTATGAGCACTTCATTTTCACATATTTTCCAAGGCGGATACTCCTCAGGATATTACAGCTACAAATGGGCTGAGGTTCTGGATGCTGATGCATTTGAATTGTTCCAAGAAAAAGGCGTTTTCGATAAATCTACTGCTGATTCCTTCGTGAAAAACATTCTAGCTGCAGGCGGAAGCGAGCATCCGGCCATTCTCTATAAGCGATTTAGAGGGAGAGAACCGAAACAAAATGCTTTACTGAAAAGAGCTGGATTGATATAGGAATAATTCACTTTCTTTACTCAATTATCCCATCTAAGACTTCTTGATTTCTAAATCCAAAACTTAATGAAAATTCAAACCTTGGAACTTCCTGCCTATATAAGAGCTCTCACTGTCATGATATTTATAATCGTGCTCGTGTTTTTTCTTATTGTAGGAAAAAGTCTTCTAGTCCCGTTATTTATGGGTGGTTTTTTTGCTATTCTGCTAACACCACTTTCCATGTGGTTGGAGTCGAAGAAAGTCCCAAGAACACTCTCTAGTATCATTTCTCTTTTAGTAATGATAGCTCTGGTTGGCGGAATTCTTACATTTGTCATCGGAAATGTGGCGAGTTTCACCCAGGATTTTGACGATGTATCGGGGCGACTCACTGATTATGCTGAAGATATCGATCAGTGGTCAATAAATACATTTTCTGTTGATCCAGAACTGAGCGAGAAGGCTAATACTGATTACCTGAAAAATGTACTAACCAGAAACAGTTCTAGTATTGGAGACTTTGCTTTGAATGCCGTTGGGTCACTTACTGGGCTCGTTTTAATTCCGGTTTTTATGTTTTTCTTCCTCTTATATAGAAATCACCTGACACATGTAATTATCCAGATTTATAAGGATAAAGATCCTGAATTGGTGAAAATGAGAATAGTAAGCCTCCGAAAAGTCATCCTGAACTATATCGTGGGTGTAGTTAAAGTGATGGGTATTCTAGCTATCCTTAATATCACTGCCTTCTCACTGCTAGGTATTAAGCACGCAGTGTTTTTCGGAACGCTAGGAGCCATGTTGAACATCATACCTTACGTAGGCCCATTTTTCGGCGCTATGCTACCAATGATATATTCATTCCTGACCAAGGATAGTTTGTTTTATCCAGCTGGTGTGCTTGTGAGTTACCAAATAATCCAGATGATTGAGGGAAATTTTCTGACTCCAAAGATTGTGGGTGGAAATGTGAACCTCAATGCTTTCATCACTTTTCTAGGATTGATTGTAGGAGGCACGATTTGGGGAGTGGCAGGAATGATATTAATTATTCCCATGATGGCAATTTTGCGAGAAATATTCGACCTGAGTGAATCAACTAGACCATATGCATTATTGCTTGGTGAGGAGAAAGAAGAAGAGAAAATAGAAGCGCATGAAGATGAGGTTGAAGAGATTGAAAATGAAAAAAAACATTAAAAAATTAACTTTAGTAGCATTGTCCTTGTTCGTGTTTTCTTGTGATACGGACGAAAGTAAAAAAGGCAGGTTCCTTCTAAAAGGTAATGAGAAGTTGGAGGCAAATGATCCTAAAGGTGCCATGGAATTCTATTCCGAAGCTATTGAAATGGATTCCACATTTGCTGATGCCTACTATAATAAAGCATTGGCTCATATACAATTAAACCAGCTTTTCGAAAGTATTCAAGATCTTAGTTTAGCTATTAATTATCAGCCCGATTATTATGAGGCAATCTTTCAAAGAGGCTTAAGTTATCTCGATATTGGAGAATTCTACAACGCCCGTGAAGACGCGCAAAAGCTAGTAGCTCTTGACGATCAGAACTGGAAAAGCCACTTTCTTTCTGGATTGGTGGAAGAAAAATTAATGAATTTCCCTGCTGCTTTATTAGCATTTAGCAATGCAGCAGAACTCAATCCTGAGAATTCAGATCTACTAGTCAATCAAGCAACCATCTTATATTATCAAAAGGATCTTGCAGGTGCAAAAAAGATTTTAATTAAAGCGATGGACGTTAATCCATTAGAGCCTAACCTGCACAACTTAAGATCAATGATTTATTTTGATGAGCAAAATTATGCAGAAGCTTTGGATGCTGTAGAAAAAGCAATTTCTTTAAATAATAGCCAAGCTTATTTTTACAATAACAAAGGTTTGTATTTACTCTTTTTGGATCAGCAAGAGGAAGGACTTGCTTTGATCAATCAAAGTTTACAGATGGACTCAAAGAATCCTTTTGCATTAAGAAACAAGGGGATTTACTATGTAATGCAAGGAGATAATATTTCTGCTCTGCAATACTTGGTGGAATTGGATCAAAATTACCCTGATATGGATTTAGTAAAAGAGTACCTTGAAAAGGCTCAGACACTCTGATTTCTTTCGAGAAGCACTTCTTGAATAATCTTCCGTAGTTTAGAGGCGTCAATAGGCTTTGCTACAAAACCATCAAAATCACACTCTTCAATGCGATCTAAAATCTGAAGTCTTGCTGCTGCTGTAAGTGCAATCACGGGAGTTTCTGATATTTTTTTAATTGCCAAAGTTGCATCAAAACCATCCATTTCTGGCATTTGAATATCCATCAAAATACAATCAAAATTAGTATGCTTCACTGCCCTTACAGCTTCAAGTCCATTGTAAACATGCTCGTAAGTGAATCCCCACTTATCGAGAATTTTACCCAAAACCAAGGCATTCACATCGTTATCCTCCGCCACTAGCAGATGAAGTGAGGAACTCGGGCTTGAATATTCAGTTGTAATACTAGTCTTTTCTACTTGTATTTCTGCAATTTCAAATTCCAATTCGAAAAAGAAACTACTTCCTTCATTCAACTTAGATTGAACTCCAATTTCTGCTCCCATCAAATTTAAAAGCTTTTTCGTGATAGAAAGTCCTAAACCAGTCCCGCCATATTTAGTGCTAAAAGTAGGTCTTACCTGATCGAAATTATTGAAGATCATTTTTTGATGCTCTAGAGCTATTCCAATTCCGTCGTCTTTCACTTCGAAATAAACCCTCGCTTTACCATTATGACTTTCTACTAATTCTACTATTACCTTCACTTCGCCTTCATCTGTGAATTTCAGAGCGTTAGTGATGAGGTTATTCAGAACTTGCGATATTCGCGTTTTGTCGCCGGCTACCACAAAGTTCAACCTCTCAGAAACTATAAGTGTCAATTTATTATTACTATCTCTAGCATGAAAGGTCATGCCATTTACAATTTGTTTGATTGATGATCCAAGATGGAAAGGAGCCTTTTCGATGGTCAATTTACCAGCTTCAATTTTTTGAAAATCTAGCAAATCATTAATCATAATGATCAAATTATCTACTGCGAAATTAATGGTCTCTAACTCTGACCTTTGATGAAATATTGATTCATCTTGAAGTAAAGAATAGATAGAGCCTGCAATTGCATTTAGTGGAGTTCGTAGCTCATGACTTATCATAGAAAGGAAATCAGACTTGATTTGATTAGCCTTCTCTGCAGTTCTCCTAGACTCATCTAACGTAGCTTCAAACTCTTTTTGGAGGCTTATATCTGTAAGGAATCCATACCACACCACATCTTCATTCTCGAGCTCTTGCTGTCTGGCAGCTCCCATTATCCACTTATACTCCTCTGAATTGAGATCCGATTTCACCCGAAACTGAAACTGCCAAGGCTCCATATTATTAGCTGAAGCTATAGAGCTCATAATTACTTGCTGCAAATCCAATGGGTGAACGCGGGAAATTGCCATTGAAATATGAGTAAAACTCTCAATTTCTTCAGTCTTCAAACCCAACACATTTTCAATGCCTTTGGAGAGAAATGAAAATTTCATTTCTCCTTCACTTTTAATCACAACTTGGAACAAGCCTCCAGGCACTTGCTCAGTAAGATTCCACAAGAAATTACTGCTATCCTTCAAGTTTTTCTCAGGCAGAACCCTTTCAAAACTATTCTGGAATGAAAAAATTACATACTGAATCCCTTCGATTAAGAGGTGCTTGGAAGCGATTTCGAGAATTAAAGGATCACTAGTAGCTCTAATCAGTGTAGAGGAAAATTGATGTGTTTCAGATAGAGAAATAGCGGAGCTGATCCAAGTTTCCCAATCCTGAGAACCAGCGAACATATTTACTAATTCGCGAAGATGAATATTTGAATTATATAAAGTTTTTCCAAAAAGACTTAATGCTTCAGTATTCGCGTGAAAAATTTCACCACCTAAATTCACAATAATTTGTGCATTTGGAGATTCTAAGAGAAACTGTTGGGAATCCTTGTTAGTGAGGAGCTCTTGTGTTTTAATTCTTTTTCCATTATAAAAAAGGAAATGATTTGAGGAGACATCTTGTGGATGTTCGATAAAAAACTCATAATCATTCCGATCATGAACAAATATGAGCTTATCCTTTAATAAGAAACTATCGATATCTAGTCCTAGTCCTACAAGACTTTTATCTGTAAGATGCGCTCCTATATTCTCCTCAAATGACTTATTGGAATAAAAAATAGGATATGGAAAGGTAGCATCAGCAAGAAACACCATCTCTGATGCCTCGTAAATTAGTTTCCTAAATGTGCTGTTGATTCCTCTCTCTTGCATTGAAATAGTACTTGCTTAAGTTTAGTTTTGATCTTGATAAAATCATAAATTACAAAACCATTTACATTTTAAGTAAACATACAGCAATTTGCATTTCATGCCAAACTTTTTGATTTATAAATACATTATTTTGAAAAATAAATTTAAATACCAAATTCAACTTGGAAGGTTCCAAACCAATAATTCTGCAAATTATTAACTTGGATTTGTCCATTATTCCAAGCGTATCCAAGATTTCCTTGAAGTTTTATCCTATGCCCATTAAGATATCGTGTATATCCAAACGCTGTTTCCTCCAATCTATTTTCATGCTGAGTAATTATTTTATCTGGCCGAACTGAAGCATACCTCAATGCAAATTCATCTTTTCTAGATATCATTTTACTAAGCTGCAGATTTGTACCAATTCCAATAAATACTACCTTAATATCTCCCTTGTCATTCATTGTGATCGGGTCGTTTGATCCACGTTTAAAAAACTCTGCCATAACCCCCCATCCAGAATATTTGAACATTGCATCAGCAATAAACACGTTCATATCTCTACCCTCGTAAAGCAGTGATCCCAACTGCCCTCTTGTGCGGTGCGAATTCTCATTCCAGTTGTATGTCATACCAACTGATAATTTTGGAAGCTCTTCAAACTCCAAATCACCCTCAGAATAATCTCCATTGTTCTTGAATTTCCCAAAAGGCAAATACTCTATCCTTCCTGTATAACTTAACCCCTTATCACCAACAGATGGATTTCTACCTTCGCCCGTGCTGATAGATCCTTTCAGCTGAAATTGTGATTGTCCGTTGGTCTGGTATGTGTAATATCCGAAAAAGCCAAAATCACGATCCAATGTAAAAAAGCCATTGGCAATGGATCTATCAGCAAATTGTAGATTTCCTGAGCTTACCACCCGTTCTCTATTTCCTGGTAATTTTGACTGCCCAAAACCCACATAAAAATTGGGATTAAAATAGTAATACACAATTGCATCTCGAATAGGCTGAGCATAGCCACCTGACTCCAAATCCAAATCTGACTTAGAAAATCCCAATTGGATGTAATATTGAATTCGTGGGTTCAACACATAGCCATCAAGACGAAGACGCAGTCTTCGAACTCGGAAATCCACTTGATCAATCTCAAGATCTTCCCCACTAGCAGTAGTGAAACCAAAACGGTTTTGCATTCTAAACCTCAGGTTTAAAAGAAACAGAGAATCCTTAGATATACTTATCCCATTTTTAACCTTGATCAGTGCTCTTTCATCTGATTCATTTTGGGCAAAAGAATCTTGAAAACAGAAAGTAATCAGCATAAAACTTAAGCTGAAAATAATTGGGTATTGAAACTGTTTTTTCATGAATTTTAGACAAGAAAAAAGCCGTAACGAAATTCGCTACGGCTTATAATTAAATACTATTATTAGGCTTTAGCTTTGATCAAGTTAAGAGCAGATCCAGCTTTAAACCATTCTATTTGGCCTTCATTGTAGGTGTGATTCACTTGGATAGTATCGGTAGATCCATCCGCGTGATTGAAAACTACTTGCAACTGCTTTCCTGGTGCAAATGTGGTAAGTCCAACAATATCAATTGAATCATCTTCCTGTACCAAATCATAATCAGCAGGATTAGCAAAAGTCAATCCTAGCATTCCTTGTTTTTTCAAGTTCGTCTCGTGAATTCTAGCAAAAGATTTCACCAAAATAGCACGAACACCAAGAAAACGAGGCTCCATAGCCGCATGCTCCCTAGAGGATCCTTCTCCGTAATTTTCATCTCCTACTACAATAGAACCGATTCCATTTGCTTTGTAATCACGTTGAGTAGCTGGCACTTCATCGTATGCACCTGTCAATTGATTCTTCACTGAATTAGTAGCATCTGTGTAAGCATTGATAGCTCCGATCAGCATGTTATTAGAAATATTATCCAAATGACCTCTATATCTCAACCATGGACCAGCCATAGAGATATGGTCGGTAGTACATTTTCCTTTTGCTTTGATCAGAAGTTTTAGACCTTTCAAATCTACTCCTTCCCACGGCTTAAATGAATCCAATAATTGGAGACGATCAGAAGAAGGGCTTACCACAATAGAAACTGAAGATCCATCTTCTGCTGGTTGCTGATATCCAGCGTCTTCAACTGCGAAACCTTTGGTAGGCAACTCAAGACCACTTGGCTCATCGAGTCGTACCGCAACACCTTCTTCGTTGATTAGGCTATCTGTCATCGGATTGAAGGTCAAATCACCAGCAATTGCCATGGCAGTGACTATTTCTGGAGAAGCTACAAAAGAGTGCGTGTTTGGATTACCGTCGGCACGCTTAGCAAAGTTTCTGTTGAACGAAGTGATGATTGAGTTCTTCTCTTGCTTTTCAGCACCATGACGGGCCCACTGACCGATACAAGGTCCACAGGCGTTAGCTAGCACTACCCCGCCCATTTGTCCAAAAGTATCTAAAAATCCATCTCTATCAACTGTAAATCTTACCTGTTCAGATCCTGGCGTAATAGTAAATTCAGATTTTGCTACAAGCTTTTTATCTACAGCTTGTTGTGCCAAAGAAGCAGCTCTAGAGATGTCTTCGTAAGAAGAGTTAGTACAAGAACCTATCAAACCAACTTCCAATTTTACTGGCCAGCCATTTTCTTTTACAGCTGCAGCAAACTTAGAGATAGGCCAAGCCAAATCTGGAGTGAATGGACCATTCACATGTGGCTCCAACTCAGAAAGATTGATCTCGATTACTTCGTCGAAGTAAGTGGCAGGATTAGCGTAAACTTCATCGTCACCAGTAAGGTGCTCAGCGATCCCATTTGCTAAATCGGCAATATCAGCTCTTTCAGTTGAGCTCAAATATGCAGCTGATTTCTCGTCATATCCGAAGATAGATGTTGTAGCTCCGATTTCAGCTCCCATGTTACAGATAGTCCCTTTGCCTGTAGCGGAAAGAGATCTAGCGCCGTCTCCGAAATACTCTACAATAGCACCTGTACCACCTTTTACAGTAAGAATGCCTGCCACTTTCAAGATTACATCTTTGGCAGAAGTCCATCCAGAAAGTTTACCAGTTAGTTTTATACCAATTAATTTTGGGAATTTCAACTCCCACGGAAGACCAGCCATCACGTCACATGCATCAGCTCCGCCTACTCCAATTGCTATCATTCCCAATCCACCAGCATTTGGTGTATGCGAATCAGTGCCAATCATCATTCCACCTGGAAAAGCATAGTTTTCCAAAACTACTTGGTGAATAATTCCAGCCCCTGGTTTCCAGAAACCCAGGCCATATTTATTAGAAACAGAAGCTAAAAAATCATAGACTTCCTTGTTTTTATCTTTTGCTTTGGTCAAATCCTGTACAGCACCTACTTCAGCCTGAATTAAGTGATCGCAGTGTACCGTTGAAGGAACTGCCACCTGAGTCTTTCCAGCTTGCATGAACTGAAGCAAAGCCATCTGCGCGGTCGCATCTTGCATTGCAACCCTATCTGGTTGAAAATCAACATATGAAACACCTCTTCCATATGCCTGTGAAGCAGCACCTTCACTCAAGTGTGCATAAAGTATCTTTTCAGTCAAAGTAAGTGGACGCCCCACAGCCTTACGAGCCGCTTCGATACGCTCAGGGTATCTGGCATACACTTTCTTGATCATTTCAATATCAAAAGCCATTGTATAGGGATTTTTGTTTGGTAAAAGTTTCGATTTTAACGACTGCAAATATAGGAAGTTACCCCAATAATATGTAACCATTCACCTGCCGTGACACACCCTTTCTCCTTATTTAAAACCATTTTAGCTTCCCTTGGGAGATTTTTCACTTTTAAACCTGCATATTTCAAAATATTTGAATACAGAAATTTGGACCTCAAAGCCCCTAAAATCAATCACATAAGTAATTGCTGCTGATTGTTCATTTTACTTTTTTAGGTAGACTATTCGTAGTAGTTTTATCAATCAACTTTTGCTAGTCTTTCACCCAATCAAAAGTTGATTTATTGATTCAATGGAATTTCCCACCTATCTGTTTTCGTTCACACTAATCCTTTCGGCTTTATTAGTCAGCATGCTTGCTATCTATATAATGACAAGCATTAAAGAGCTGACTACCTCAGTAGTTTTTACGATGTGGTGTGCTTCAATTTGGGGGTTTTTCTATGGCCTTGAATTGATTTCTTCCACTCTTGTTCTCAAGTTACTGTTCTTAGATCTTCAGTATTTTGGTATTGCCTTTATCGCCGGATTTTGGGTATTGTTTGCCCTTCAATACACGAGTTATAAATCCGAAAAATTCTATCTTATATTAGTAATGCTTTTTGCAATCCCAACTATTACGGTGGGACTAGTAATCACAAGTCCTAATCAAACATTTTTTTACAAAAGCATAACACTCATTCAGGAAGACAATTTCACCAACATGGTATTGGTTAAAGCTCCCTGGTATTACGTCCAAGTAGCCTATTCCTATTCAACATTTTTACTTGGATTAGTGATTTTATGGCGACGGTTTCGACATTCCAACCAGCTTTTCAAGACGCAAACCAAACAAATCATCTTAGCAGGCTCTATTCCAATTGCTTTTAACATATTCTACCAATCAGGTGTACTTCGTCCTTTTGACACCATAGATCTCACACCTTTTTCATTTCTAATCTCCTTTGGTGTGATTGGGGCTTCAATTGCGAGACACAATTTATTCAACATCAAGCCCATAGCACAAAATAAGATTATAGAGGCGCTTACTAGAGGTGTTTTAGTATTGAATGCCAAATCTGAAATCGTTGATTTCAATTCAATGATGAAATCTTTTCTGACCGGCTCTACTACAATTAAACCTGGCGATTCAGGGCAGGATCACTTCCCAAATCATAGCGAAGTGCTTATGTTAATGACAAATTCGGAAGAAAAATGCATTAGGTATGAACTAGAACAAGAGGGTGAAAAGAGAAATATTCATGTGGAAAAAATTGACCTATCTGAGGAGGACAAATCAATAGGAACTATTCTTCTCTTCGAAGATATTACTGTGCAAATTGAGATAAACGAAAAGTTAAAATTTCAAGCAGATGAACTTCAAAGTTTAAATAATCTAAAAGACAAATACTTCACTATAATTTCCCATGATCTGAAAGGCCCTGTGTTTGGAATTAAAGAGTTGATTCATATGACTAATACAGGCTTAGTCTCTCAGGAAGAATTTATGGACATGCTTCCAGAGGTTTCTAAAAATATGGAGCAGGTGGCTATGTTGCTTGAAAACCTTCTTGCATGGTCAAGCTCTCAGCTCAAAGGGGGCGAGATAGTATTTCCTCAAGAGTTTGATATTCAACAAATATTAATTCAACAAAAGAGTATTTTGGAGAGAATTGCTCATGAAAAGAAAGTAGAAATACTGATCGATGGTCAAGCTGAATCTCAGGTAAAAGCGGACAAAAACATGATCGAATTGGTTGTAAGAAACCTTTTAAATAACGCTATTAAATTCTCGGAAAATGGAAGCAAAATCACCATTAGAACACTAGACACAATTGATTTTGTGAAAATTTGTATTCAAGATAATGGCATAGGAATTTCTCCTGAAAACCTATTGAAAATTCAAAATGGAATTTCGTTTACCACTACAGGCCAAAATAAGGAGACTGGAACTGGTCTTGGACTAATACTAGTGAAAGAATATATCATGAAGAATAACGGCCATTTAGCAGTTTCCTCAGATGGTGAAAAAGGCACCAAATTCTGCATAAAACTACCTATAGCAGTAAGCTAACTTATTTTAATTTTGGCTTAATCCCAGCAGGAATTCCATCGTATCCACTTCATCTGCATATTCCCAAGGTTCAGGACTCTGAGCCGCGCCAAATGGAATCTGATCAACTCCCCCACCCACAACACATTGAATTTTAGACTTCAATCCCGCCAGCTTTTCTGCTAATAGGCTTTCGTTTTCATATACTTCGTAGTAAAGAACTGAGATTGGAGAAACTAAATCCTCACTTTCCTTTACTAGTAAAAATCCATTATCCAAATGATCCTCTAGGTTCACTAGGTAGATAGACTTATTGTAATCGTAGTTATTATGATACTTGTGGTGTGAGGCTATAGGCGAATAGACCTCCAAAGCGCCTAGCAAATCTTGAAGTTGTGCTTTTGACTTCACATATATCTTTGATACGTTTCTGCATCCCAAGCCATAGTACTGGAAAATATCTCGCCCTAAACCTACGTAATCTTCCGTAGTCTCATCTCCAGAAAGCACTGCCACAGAAGTTCTATTCTGACGGATTACATGTGCATATTTCCCAAAATAATAATTGAAATACCGCGAAGAATTATCACTTCCTGTAGCTATGTAAGCATCCATTCCTTTCAGCATTTCTTGAGTTCGAATCTGTGCTTCCAGTCTTGGCTCAATCTCTATCAGCTTTTTGATGATCCATTTCATCATGATCTCGTCGGAAGAACTCAATTTGATCACTGCTTCATTACCCGACAAAATCACACACATCAAATCATGAAAACCTACGGCAGGTATATTTCCTGCCATCATTAAACCCACAGACATCGGAGATTCCACTTCTTTCAATTCATAAGCGGAAAGCCAACTGTTCAATTTCTCTTCAGAAAGCATTAAGCTAATACCTTTCAACGCTGATTCCACAGATTCCTTAGTAAACCAGTTGTTGTTGTTTTCGGCTCTCCATAACAATTCCTCCTTCTCTTCAAGTTTGAGGGTTTCGATGGCTTTTCCTAGGTTGACAAATGCAGAAATTCGTTCAGCTGGCTTCATTGAGTAGAGTTTATGGGCCAAATTTAGCTCTTTTGAAAAGAAGGAAAGTTAGAATTGAATTAAATTAGTTAGTATGACAACTTTTTTATTGCCTCTCAGTTATATGGTTAGTACTTTTGGGTTTAAAATAATTGAAGTTATGGCTATAATGATTACCGACGAATGTATCAATTGTGGTGCATGCGAACCAGAATGCCCAAACACTGCTATCTATGAAGGTGGAGTAGAGTGGACTTGGGGTGGCGGTACTAGTTTGAAAGAAGTTACTTTAGAAGACGGTACTGTACAAGACGCAAACGAAAAGCAAGAGCCAGTGTCGGATGAGTTCTATTATATCGTGACTGATAAATGCACAGAATGCAATGGCTTTCATGAAGAGCCTCAATGTGCGGCTGTCTGTCCCGTGGATTGCTGCGTGGATGATCCTGACCATAGAGAATCAGAAGAAGTACTCCTGGCGAAGAAAGCCATGATGCACGGAGAGTAAATTTTCGTTTCTGCTAAGATCTTGCACTTCCCTCTTTTTAACACATAATTTTCTACGAAAAACACCTATTGGTTAAATTTTTAGCCTTGGGATTTGATTTCTAGAATTGAATTGTTTTATATTCGGTCGTATTTTAACCAACCGTATACTTATAATAACAAGAATTGTGGAAGATCAGAGAGGCTATGATAGAGAGGAGATTTTCTCTAAAAAAGTAAAAGCAGGTAAGAGAACATATTTTTTTGATGTCAAATCAACTCGTTCAAACGATTACTACCTGACGATCACGGAAAGTAAGAGAAAAGTAAATGGAGAGAACTTCACTTACGAAAAGCATAAAATCTTCCTTTACAAAGAGGATTTCTTCAAATTTGTAGAGGCTCTAAATGAATCTGTTGATCACGTAAAAAACGAACTTCTTCCAGATGTTGATTTTGAGCAATACGAAAAAGAAGATTCTGAATCAGATTATAACGACGAATTAAAGTGGGAATAATCCATTTAGAATGACAGGATTTCTAGTTTCAAAATAGAGAAATAGTATATTAGAGGAGGCAGTAATGTCTCCTTTTCTTATTTCAGAATATGCAAAGATTTTTCATTTATCTTATTTTGTTCATAGTAGGTTTCCTGCTATTTGGCTGGTATTTTTCTAATATTACTATCTACTTAGTCATTTCATTAATTCTAGCTGCGCTTTTGCGACCGCTGACCAATCAACTGAATGACTTTCACTTATTAGGCCAACATATACCTAGATGGGCTGCTATACTCCTATCCTACTCAGCCATCGTTCTGCTGATGGTCTTATTAAGCTTTCTTTTCTTTCCACTGATCAATAACCAAATCATTATCTTAAGTGAATTGGATCTGAACGGAATCTACGAGCAAATACAAGTTCCAGTCACTAGAGTAGAAGGTTTTCTTTTCAGGCATGAATTATTGGAAAACGAGCCTGGCTATCTTTTCGGTCGATTCAAATACAGTATGATCGAAATGATCAAAGGATTTGATTTCACCTCTTTTATAGGTGGAGTCATCAATACCACAAGTAGCCTTTTTATTGGAACCATGGCTATCGCATTTATAAGCTTTTTTCTGCTTTTGGAGAATGGACTATTGCGAAGGAATCTACTCAATTTGATTCCAAACCCTTATTTCGAGCTTTCAGTTGCAACTTTCACAAAAGCAGAAAAGCTACTATCAAATTATCTATCAGGACTTTTGCTCCAAATGCTTGCTATTTTCTCTTTAGCAAGCTTCGGATTAACGATCATGGGCGTAGAATATGCCTTAACAATAGCTCTATTTGCTGCAGTGGCAAATCTTATTCCTTATGCAGGCCCATTACTTGGCGCTACATTTGGTATAATCGTCGGGATTTCTTCGGGAACTTTTGATACGAATGCCGAATTGAATTACCTAATATTTAAAATACTTTCAGTATTTGGATTAGTCCAGATTACTGACAACATATTTCTTCAGCCGATGATCTTTTCTAAATCTGTGAAAGCGCATCCGCTTGAAATATTTGTTGTTATCTTTGCCGGGGCAAAAATCGCTGGAGTAGTCGGGATGATTTTCGCCATACCGGTTTATACCATTTTTAGAGTTTTCATTTTGGAATTCTACAAAGGGTATAAATCTTATAGAATATTTCAAATAAAATAAAGAATTAATGGCATTACAATGTGGCATTGTAGGACTTCCCAACGTTGGAAAATCCACTCTGTTTAACGCCCTATCAAGTGCGAAAGCTGAAGCAGCTAATTTCCCTTTTTGCACTATCGAGCCTAATGTGGGTGTAGTTACAGTTCCGGACAAAAGACTTCAGATCCTCGAAGAACTGGTCAATCCTCAACGAGTACTTCCTACTGTGATAGAATTTGTAGATATCGCTGGTTTGGTGAAAGGAGCAAGCAAAGGGGAAGGTCTTGGAAATAAGTTTCTTGCAAACATTCGCGAGGTGGATGCAGTTATACACGTAATCAGGTGTTTCGACGATGAGAACATCGTTCACGTAGCAGGTGGTGTCGATCCAATTTTCGATAAGGAAGTAATCGACACGGAACTTCAATTGAAGGATCTAGAATCTGTCGAGAAAAAAATTCAGAAGACTGAAAAAGTTGCAAAAGCCGGAGATGCAAAAGCCAGAAAAGAACTGGAAACACTTTTGTTATTCAAAGAAGCCTTGACTTCTGGTAGAAATGCAAGATCTGTAGAAGTTGACAAGGAAGAATTGCTAGCTGTTTATGACCTACACCTATTGACTATCAAACCAGTGATTTATGTAGCCAACGTAGACGAAGAAAGTTTACTTACTGGAAATAAATATGTAGATCAATTGAAAGAAGAAGTAAAAGATGAAAACGCTGAAGTAATCATCCTTTGCGCAGCTATAGAAGCTCAAATCGCAGAATTCGAAGATCCTGAAGAAAAGGAAATGTTCCTCGGAGAATATGGTCTTGAAGAAAGTGGATTGAACAAATTGATTTATGGCGCGTATTCTCTTTTACACTTGATTACTTATTTTACCGCTGGTGTACAAGAAGTTAGAGCTTGGACAATTAAAAAAGGATGGAAAGCACCTGCAGCCGCTGGAGTGATTCACACAGATTTTGAGAGAGGATTCATCAAAGCTGAAGTAATTAAACTAGTTGAATATCAGAAATTCAAGACTGAAGCTGCTTGCCGAGAAAACGGAAAAATCGCCATCGAAGGGAAAGAATATGTTGTTCAAGATGGTGACATTATGCATTTTAGATTTAATGTATAATAGTTTCTAAAAAAAAATGATAATTTTGTAATTGTTAATTCACCCCAAGAGTTACAATTTTATCTTATTTATTGTCTCATTTTATTTTTAATTTACCGTGAGAGTTAGACTAATATTTTCCCTAAAAAACAAGGGCTCCTATTTACCATTTCATCATCAGTATATACTGGCGCAATTCCTTAAAGGATTAATTGTGAAAGGTGGAAGAGAAGAGTTTTACAACTACAACTATTTCAACTTCTCTGGCTTGAAAGGTCAGACTAAAGTGAGTAGAAGTGGTCTGCATTACTATTCCAGTTTAGTCACCCTAGTAGTGTCTTCCCAAAGTGAAGACTTCATGGACTATTTGCTTGAGCAGGTTTTTGCCACCCCAAAAATCGAACTTGGCAACCTAATCATGGTCCCTGAATACACTGAAATAGAAGTAGAGCCTATTTTGGAAACTTCAAACAAGTTTGTTTGTATTTCTCCACTAGTATTGATCACACCTGCTTTCAATGAGGAAGCTGGTAAGCGATTCATAAGTCCAGATAGTGATGAGTTTTCCGATTTGCTTTATGAATCTACGCTTACTAGAATGGAGCGTTCTGGTTGGTACACTCCGGAGCAAATGGAGACTTTCTACAAGTTTCAAGTAGTTCCCGACATGGTTTATGTAAATAAGCTTAAAGAAGCTCAGAAGAAATTCGCAAGAATCTATGCCGTTTACGACATGGATGTAAAATACGAAGTAAGAGGATATACACTTCCTATCACTTTGTATGCAGCGCCTGAAGTTCAAGACTTTGTATTCAAATGCGGTTTAGGAGCATTTACTCACAAGGGTTTTGGAATGCTAGATTTGGCCAATCATCCAACTGGCCCTAGAACTACAACTTATAAGTTTAAGAGAGAAGGATTTGTACCTTATAAGCCTAGTGAGCGGGTTAGAGAGAACGTTGCCCCAGCAGGTGATGAGAACAATGAAGACTCCCCTTCTACAGACATTCCATCTACAGAAGAATCATAAAAAAATCCCTTTCGTTAATTCGAAAGGGATTTTTGCTTTTATATGATTAACCGCGAAGTTCATATATGCTTTTTGAAGAGGGCATAGCTAAATACAACATCTCTCTGCTAATAACATTTTACTTACTGCATTTCCCTTCTTACTTAAACAAACTGTGGCGGAAACATTCATCCCACCAGTTACGAGCTTTACATAACTCTTCTCACAATCTCCGTCGGTTTGGCTGCATATATATATACCCTACCAGTTGATCATATCTAGCGCCTAAATTCCTGAAGTACACGAGCACCTCGTATTCATTTTCAGTTTCGAAATAACTCCCTTCAAAGTGTTGAGGCTCAAATTTCCCATCTACTGAATAAGCGTATTGGTAATCATACCATCCCTGCTTCACCAAAACGGATGTAGTGTACACGTTCATCTTCGGGTCCCACTCCATCTTTGCTTCTGGATTCTTCCCCCAGTTAGTCAGAGAGCCAAGCAAATAAATCGGATTTGAAGTTTGCTCCACCCCTAACCTAAAGGTCATTAGCATGTACTCACTTTCTGTTTCTGGGTTACCCCCCGGACGATCCATTGTTTCAATAAGGTATTGGCCATTCAGATCCAAGTATTGAGAATAGACCGTCTCTGGCCTAAGCTTATTGATGTCTCCATCTGCAAAAATCACATCAGTTTCAACACGCATATTTGCTACATTGACACCATTGGCTCTGATAAATCTTAAGTCAACAAAACGAAACTCGTTTCCAGCATCAAAGGTATTAGAACCATCAAAAGACTCATATCGCAGAACTTTCGAACTCTCGTTCATAAACGTTGGCTTTGACAAAAACTTCGCATTATCCCAGCGTTGGTTTTGTCTCATCTGCACCTTTATTTGCCCTGCCGGATTGGTCACTTCACCCGCAGAGTAATTGACTATTACATTTATTTGTTGTGATTTCTGGCGATTAGCTGTTTGAGAAGGTGGAACTATCGAAGCTCCCACTGTGAAGATCTCCTCATAAATCATGAAACGCCTAGACAAAATAACATCAGATTCATCACTCTGTCTATACACTTGAATTAGATAATTTCCTGATTTAGTGACACGAGGAAGTTCAAAACGGTAATGAATATACGGTATACGCGTATTGACCGAATATTCGTAATCCTGAATATTAAACTCATTAAACGTTGTCAAGAAATCGTTGTCCTTCAATTGTGATCTCTGCCAATTAGCATCACAATGGATCAACCTAGCTCTATATAGCTCTGGGTCAAAAGCCAAATCATCAAACAGCAAAACCAAGGGCGTGAGAGCTCGTATCGAAATTACAGGAGCATCTAAGGACGCATCGAATGTCTCACCAGCAGGAAACAATCGAACTGACTGGATATGATCTTTATATACTTTGTCTTCTAGCTGCTGCGCAAAAAGCTGAAATATAGCAGCAATGTTCAGCAAAAAACATAAAAAAAAGAATTTGGTCTTCATCCCGAAAAGTAGGCAAAATGAAGACCAAATCTAAAATATTCTAGGAAATGACTTCTTGTAAATTGGATATTTTGTCTACTAAAAGCTCCCACTGCTCATTAGAACCCACGAGCGCTGCCTGAAGACCTTGATAATTTTCTTGAATTTCCTGTGCTTCTTCCTCACGGGAATACAATTCTGGATCAGCCATTTTTCGCTCTAGACCCAGCTTTTTCTCTTCAAGCTTTTCTACTTCCTTTTCTACACGATCAAGTTCTTCTTCAAGTTTTCGCAACTCTTTCTTAGCCTGCTGAACTTCAGGATTATTCACCTGAACTTTAGGCTTCTGTTGCTCCTTCTTTACTGCTTTCGGAGCAGCTACTACTGGTACTTCTACTTGTCTCTCTCTCCAAGCCTCGTATTCAGCGTATGTCCCTAAGTATTCTTTAATCTCATGATTCTCGATGTACCAAATTTTATTGGCCACGCCTCTGATGAAGTGTCTATCGTGAGAGACTGTGACAAATGTACCTTCGTATTGTTGAAGTGCCTGAATCAGAATATTTACCGATTGAAAATCCAAGTGATTGGTAGGTTCATCCAAAAGCAAAAAATTCGATTCTGAAATCAAGGTTTTCGCTAAAGCAACTCTGGATTTTTCCCCTCCAGAAAGAACTTTGATCTTTTTGAAAACCTCCTCATTTGTGAAAAGAAAGCATCCTAGTACACCTCGAAGTTCCATTTCCGATTTTGCACTTCCTGCTTGAGCCATTTCTTGAATGATCTCATTGTCCAGCGTGAGCGCTTCCAATTGATGCTGCGCAAAGAAGGATTTTACGACATTATATCCTTCAGATCTTCCAGGTACATTCTTTTCAGAACCGTCGATTATCCGGAGTAGTGTAGATTTACCTTTTCCATTTGCACCGATCAACGCAATTTTATCTCCTCGCTCGATTCGGGCAGTTGCGTTTTTTAAGATCACATTATCTCCATATGCCTTGGAGATATTATCCAGCGTGATCACATCACGGCCAGACTGCTTGGAGAATTTGAACTTGAAGTTTACAGACACCTCATCACTCACTACCTCGTGCACACGATCTAACCTATCCAATGCTTTGATTCTTGACTGAACCTGATTGGACTTGGTAGCTTTTGCACGAAATCGCTCGATGAACTTCTCGGTCTGCTTGATCATCTGCTGTTGATTCTCAAAGGCATTCTGCTGGATCTCCATCCGCTCCACTTTCTCTTCCTTATAATAAGAGTAATTACCAGAATAGAGCGTTAGAGAATTACTCGCCACCTCCACAGTGCTGCTAATGCAATTATCTAAAAAAGTCTGGTCGTGGGAAACTACAATCACTGCACCCTCATAGTTCTTCATGTAGTTCTCTACCCATTCGATAGAAGGAAGATCCAAGTGGTTGGTAGGCTCATCGAGCATCAAAAGTGAAGGCTTCTCAAGCAATAGCTTAGCAAGCATCACTCGCATTCTCCATCCTCCGGAAAAAGTACGAAGTGGTTTATTCAGATCTGCAGATTTAAAACCTATTCCTTCTAATACTTCCTCAGCTTTAGCTTTGATCGTATAGCCTTCATTAGCTTCAAATCTTTCCTGAAGAAAGGCAAGTCTATTGATTATCTCATCAGAATAGTCAGTTTCCATCTTTTTCAAGATTACATCTATCTCCTCCTGAAGTTCCAAAGTCTCCTTGAAGGCCGCCAAAGCAACATTCAAAATACTATCATCTGACTGATAAGAAAGTAGATCTTGATTCAAAAACCCGATAGTGCAGTCTTTGGCTTTCTGAACTTCTCCAGAACTAGGTTGGAAATCACCATTGATAATTTTCAATAAAGTGGATTTACCCGTACCATTTTGACCTACTAGGCCGATCTTGTCTTTAGGTTTGATGTGTAAATTGGCGTTTTCATAAAGTGGACGCCCACCAATGAAGTAAGAGAGATTGGAAATCGATAACATTGCGCAAAATTAACCATTAACCACATCATAACCTTTTCAATCCCAAACATTCTGAATATTTCTTAACTTACTACCTATATTAACCAACCAATTATGAAATATTTATCTAAGGTATCACTAGTTCTAGGAATAGGCATTTCCCTGTTTCTATTAGGTTGTCAACAAAATCAAAATGCTGAAGCACAAGGAATTATCAGCGCGAATGGAGCAAGCAAAGATGATATTACTAATGCTAATGCTGAGGTAAAGCTTGATAAAATCAAGTTACCTGAAAATTTCAAAATAGAAGTTTGGGCAGCTGATATTCCAAACGCCCGTTCCTTGGCAATTTCTGAAGACGGGGTCGTTTTTGTAGGAAATCGTCAGGAAAACAAAGTTTTCGCGGTAATTGACGAAGATGGGGATGGAAAAGCTAATACCAAATACACACTCGCAGATGGTCTCAATATGCCTAATGGCGTGGCGTATAAAGACGGTGATCTATACGTTGCAGAGGTAAATAGAATCATTCGATTCAAAGACATCAAAAACAATCTTGATAATCCTAGCTATGAAGTTGTCTACGATGGCTATCCGACGGAATCACATCATGGCTGGAAATTCATAAGTTTTGGACCAGATGGAAAATTATATATCCCAGTAGGCGCTCCGTGCAATATTTGTGAGTCAGAAAATGAGGTTTTTGCATCGATCACGAGAATTGATGTGGATTCACCAAATCCAACTCCTGAAATAGTAGCTCACGGGGTTAGAAATACAGTAGGCTTCGATTGGGATCCTAAAACTGGGGATATGTGGTTTACTGACAATGGCCGAGATATGATGGGAGATGATGTCCCCAATTGTGAATTGAATCATGTCACAAAAGCTGGCCAGCATTTCGGATATCCTTACTGGCATGAGGGATCGGTAAAAGATCCGGAATTTGGAGATAAAGGTGGGCCTGCAAGTGATTATGTTGCTCCAGCTGCAAAACTAGGCGCACACACAGCTCCCTTAGGAATGAGATTCTACAAAGGAAATATGTTCCCAGGAGCATACCAAAACCAGGTATTCATAGCTAAGCACGGCTCTTGGAACAGAAGCAAAAAGTCAGGCTATGTTCTCACATCTATTAAAGTTGAAGGATCTAATGCTTCAGGAGAGAAAGAATTTGCTTCTGGATGGCTGGATGAGGCATCTCAGAAAGCATGGGGTCGCCCAGTGGATGTACAGGAAATGCAAGATGGTAGTTTATTGATATCCGACGATATGGCCGGGGTGATTTATAGGGTTACTTATTCTGCGAAATAACTAGTAAAAAAGGGAAGCTATCTGCTTCCCTTTTTTAGGCTAATATTAATTCAACTGGAATATTAAATATTTTACTCATCTACTTTAAACTAAGTGTTCTCAATCCATTCTCAATCTCAGAAAAATTTTGTGCTCGCACTGATAAAGGAATAGGATATTTTTGCTGAAAACAGCTGACTACTAAAATCAGTCACCTGTCTTACTGCCTAAATAATTATTTCAACCAATCCGGCTTGGTCGTCACTACTTCAGCTTGCAGCTGATTAAGTAGATTGTACAAACCAAAATAGGTTCTATTCACATATAAACCATGCTTAGAGCCACGAGCCTGATTGGACTTCTTAAATTTCTTATCATTAGAAATCCGATCTCCTAATTCAAAGATCCTTTGGAAGAAGCTATCATCTGAAAAGTCAAATTTATCCGAATGAAAAGGTTTACCTAAAAGAGATATCATTTCCCTAAAGACGGATTTAAAATACTCCTGTTCTTCTGGAGAATCCTTATCTGATATGAATTCCAAGTCAAAGAACACTTGATCTAACTCATCACTATTGATCAACAGATCCTTTTTGATCAAGGCAAAATATCCTTGATAAAAATCCTCCGGAATAACTTTCACACAACCAAAATCAATAATACCCAACTGATCATTTTCCTGAATGATGAAATTCCCTGGATGCGGATCGGCATGAACTGTCTTAAGATTATGAACCTGATGATCGTAAAAATCCCATAGTGCTTGTCCAATCTGATTTCTGGACTCCTGGCTAGGATTAGTTACTAACCATTCTTTCATGTGCACTCCATCAATCCAATCCATTGTAATGATTCGCTCTGCACTGAGCTCATCATAATAAATGGGGAACTTCAGGTTGGGAATATGGCTACATTCTCCAGAGATCTCTCTAGAACGTCTAACTTCCAGAATGTAATCTGTTTCCTCAAGAAGCTTTTCTTCCACTTCTTCCATGTAGTGATCCAATTCTCGCTCATTCATATTCAACAAGCGAAGTGCAAAAGGACGAACGAGTTTCAAGTCCGAGCTAACAGAATCAGCAATTCCTGGATACTGTATTTTTACTGCAAGAGTTTTTTCGCCTAAAGTAGCCTTGTGAACCTGTCCAATCGAAGCAGCGTTGACTGCAGATCTGGTGAATGTATCAAAAACTTGATCTGGAGATTTACTAAAATATTTCTGAAAAGTTTTGACTACCAGAGGGAATGAAAGCGGAGGCGCAGAATACTGAGCCATCGTGAATTTGTCCTGATAAGCTCTTGGCAAAAGATTCTTATCCATGGACATCATCTGTGCTACTTTCAATGCAGAACCTTTAAGCTGGCTTAATGAGGAATAGATATCTGACGCATTGTTCTTGTGAAGCTCTTCCTTATCCATCGATGGGTTCACCATTTTTTTGGCGTAGTGCTTCACGTAATTACCTCCTACTTTTGCTCCAGTAGAGATAAATTTGGCGGCACGCTGAACCTTGGAAACAGGAATAGCCTGCTGCTCATTTAAGTGATCTGTCATAAGTTATTTGGACTGATACATGAATTTTGCGAAATCAATAAAAGAATCTAGCGCACTTTTTCCCATCAGGTCAAAGCCCAGATTAACTGATTTCTCAATGGCAGCATCAGTTTTCTCAAAACTCGGAGAACTATCATCTAACCAATACCTGAATACAAAGCCAACTTGAATCCAAAGTGCTTCATCGTATCGATCCGAGATCACCGGACGCGTCGCAATTTCTTCAGTCTCTTTACCCTCGAGAATTATCTCATTCGCAAAAGCCTTGAATTTCTCCTTGAATTGCGCAGACTCTTTAGATAAAGTCACAAGGCTTTTTGACTTACTTTCATAAAGGCTCAGCAGATAGGATCTATTTTTCTTCAATTCTTCTATCCAAGTAAATAAAAAGCTTAAAAACTTCTCTCTTGCTGAATACTCTTCAAATACACCTTGCTCCGCAATTTGTATTAATGTCTCATCAAAAATATCTGCCAGAACTGCTGACTTAATAGATTCAAAAGAGGTGAAGTATATATAGAAATCCTCTTCTTTCATCTTCAAATCCTTTGCAAACTTGAACACTGACTTAGGCATTTCACCATGCTCAAGCACATGCTTTTTAAATCCTTCCAAAATCAGCTTTCTGTAATTCTTCTTCGTGAGTTTCTTATCAGTGGTAGTGTCCATAGAATTGCTTTTATACAATTGGTTAACAGCCAAGCTTGCCAAGAGGTTTAGAAAAGAGCGAAAAACATTTGAGAGGGCAAAGTCTATTTGTAGTCTGAGCGACACAGATCATTATGAAAAATTATAATCCTTATTCTGCTCTTTCAGAGCTCAAACAACCAAGCAATTTGTCTGACCCCAGCCCTTCAGGCAGGGCTTTGATATTTAGTGGTTTCAGGCCATTTAGCAAAAAGTATAAATAGTTTCCTGTGCGATACTTACCAGCGTAATGAAGGAGAGACAAAATTATTCCATTGATTTATGGCAACCCACCCCTAAAATTGCGTCCTCTGCGAAACTTTTGTGCCCTTCGCAGTTTAAAAACTCCATAAAAAAAACCGAAGTGATTAGCTTCGGTTTAGAAATGTAGTTAGGAAAAGGTTTATCCTTTCACTTTCTCTATTACCAAATTATGATTGGTGTAAATACAAATATCGGCAGCAATGTTCAGGCTTTCTCTCACCATTTCTTCTGCTGTCATATGCGGTGCAAACTGCTTCATAGCTCTTGCTGCAGACTGTGCATACATACTACCAGATCCAATGCTTGCAATCTCCATATCAGGTTCGATTACATCGCCATTTCCAGAAATAATCAAGATATCATCATGATCGGCCACGATCATCATGGCTTCAAGTTTAGAAAGCATGCGATCTGTCCTCCATTCTTTGGCCAATTCAACCGCTGAGCGCTTCATATTATTGCCAAAGGCACCAAGTTTTTCTTCGAATTTATCTAAAAGGGTAAACGCATCTGCTGTAGAACCAGCAAAACCAGTAACAATTTTACCGCCTTGAAGCACTCGCAATTTCTTTACACTACTTTTTGCTATCGTATTCCCTAAAGTCGCTTGACCATCCGCTCCAATGACTACTTCTCCATTATGTCTGATAGCAACTACGGTTGTTGATTTTATTCTTGTCATGTGAATTTTATTCTCGTGTGGTTAATTAGTTTTTGCTTAAGAAATAGTTTCTTCAAAAACGCAATACTTCTTTACTATCCAAAAGTGTACAAAAAACAAAAAGTCCTGAAATCAGGACTTTTTGGCAGTTTTTAATATTCTTAAACCAGTATTCTCACTGGATCTTCAAGTAAGCTTTTCAAAGTAATCAAGAATGCAGCACCTATAGAGCCATCTACCACTCTGTGATCGCAGGATAAAGTAACCTTCATCAAGTTGCCGATTTTCATCTGGCCATCTTTCACGATTACCGTCTCCTTGATACCTCCTATTGCTAGGATACACGCATCAGGTGGGTTGATAATTGCAGTGAATTCATCCACTCCAAACATGCCCAAGTTGGAAATTGTGAAGGTGTTTCCTTCCCAATCCTTTGGCTGCAATTCCTTAGTTTTTGCTTTTCCACCTAGGCTTTTTGCCTGCGTAGAGATCTGAGATAGTGAAAGGCTATCAGCAAATCTGATCACCGGAACCAACAATCCCTCATCCACAGCTACTGCCATACCGATATGGATATGGTCATTATATCTGATTTTGTCGCCCAGCCAGCTAGAGTTCACTTTAGGATGCTGACGCAAAGCTGATGCTGTTGCCTTGATCACCATGTCGTTAAAGGAAATCTTCACAGGAGAGATTTCATTCATACTTTTTCTAGCTTCGATCGCTTTGTCCATGTTGATTTCCATGGTCACATAGAAGTGTGGCGCTCCGAACTTACTTTCAGCAAGCCTCTTCGCAATCACTTTTCTCATTTGAGAAACCTTCTCTTCTTTGAAGCTTTCTACTCCAAGTCCAGAGGAAGCTGCCACAGCTGCAGCTGCTTGAGGAGCAGCAGTAGGAATAAAGTTCTCTACGTCTCTCTTGATCACTCTTCCACCGTCACCAGAACCACTTACAGCTCTAATGTCTATTCCTTTATCCTCAGCCATTTTCTTAGCTAGAGGAGATATTTTCATTCTATCGCCTTCAGCAGTAGTTGCTGGGGCACTATTTGCTACTGGAGCAGCAGCTTTTGGAGCTTCTTCTTTTTTTGTTTCAGCTACTGGTGCAGGATTAGCTTCGGCAGGAGCAGCAGAAGAATCTGATTTCTGAGCTTTCAAAAGCGTCTCGAAATCAGCTCCCTTTTCTCCGATCACAGCGATCACACCATCTACTGCTACGCTGTCACCAGCTTCTACTCCAATATACAGCAAGACTCCGTCGTCATAAGACTCCAATTCCATCGTCGCTTTATCTGTCTCTACTTCTGCGATGATTTCTCCGGATTTCACATCATCACCTACTTTCTTCAACCAGGTCGCAATCGTTCCCTCTTGCATGGTATCGGACATCTTAGGCATAGTGATCACAGTAGCATTGATGTTGGATACATCAATTTTCTCAACTGGAACTTCAGATTTGGTCGCTTCTGCTTTTTCCTCTTCAACTTTCGGAGCATCTTCTTTATTGTCAGCTTTCGGAGCCTCTTCTTGCTTTTCAGCTTTCGGAGAGTCCCCACCGTCAAGCAGATGCTGATAATCCTCACCTTTCTCTCCGATTATAGCTATCACACCGTTAACAGGTACAGCATCTTTTTCTTTCACTCCAATATATAAAAGCACACCTTCATCGTAGGATTCAAGCTCCATGGTTGCTTTGTCGGTTTCTACTTCCGCCAGAATATCCCCTGGTTTCACTGAGTCTCCAACTTTTTTCAACCAAGCAGCAATCACACCTTCTTCCATGGTGTCGCTCATTTTAGGCATTCTTATTATTTCGGCCATAGGTAATTCCGCGCTAATTCATTTTTAAAGTGTTCAAAAATAGTTTTTATAATGTCTTTAATCAAATTTAAAACTAGTAATTTCCCCAAGCAGTTCAGCCTCCAAAACATATTCTTCTAATATGCCCTTATTAGAAAACAGCATTTACGTAAGACCTAAGTGGCTTTTTAACGGACACTTAGAGACAATTTACCCCTCACTTTTCCGTAAAGTAACTGTCCCCAAGCCCACCCAAGAAAGAATATCAACTTCTGATGGAGACTTTCTAGATTTGGAATGGTATCTACAAAACAAGTCAAAATTGGTCCTTATCAGTCATGGACTAGAAGGTAATAGTACCCGCTCCTATATGCTCGGAATGGTGAAAACTTTCCTTCAAAAGGGCTACGATGTGCTTACTTGGAACTTTCGTAGTTGTGGTCATGAGATGAATAAGCAAGTGATCTTCTATCATTCAGGCGCTACTTATGACTTGGATCTCGTGGTAAATCATGCAATTGACCGATATGAAGAGATTAATTTGATAGGCTTCAGTTTGGGTGGTAACCTGACTTTAAAGTATTTGGGTGAAATAGGTGATCGTATTTCGAAAATCAATAAAGGAGTAGCCATATCAGTCCCTTTACACCTTGGAAGTTCCTCCAAAAAGATCTCTGAAACTAAAAACTCCCTGTATTCCAAACGCTTTTTGCGAAGCTTAAAAAAGAAAGTTTTTGAAAAATCTGAGGCACATCCAGGTCAAATCCCCGTGAAAACGCTTAGTAATATTAAAACTTTGACTGATTTCGATGATTTCTTTACAGGTCCACTTCATGGTTTTGCAGATGCGCAAGAGTACTACGAAGTAAATTCTTCGCTCTACTTTCTAGATCAAATCAAAGTCCCTACATTGGTTCTAAACGCCATAAATGACCCATTTCTAAGTGAACAGTGCTTTCCAAAAAATTTGGCAAAATCACTTGATCATGTCTATTTTGAATTCCCAAAGCATGGAGGTCATGTAGGGTTTTCTCCAGAAAACTCATCAAAACAATTCTACTCAGAGCAAAGAGCAGTTGAATTTATAAGCACTGTTCTCTAACTTCCTGCCAACTACAGCGATATATAATTATGTGTGGACGATATTCCCTTAGCAAGAGTAAAGAAGAATTGGAGGAGCGGTTTCAGGCAGAAATGCTTTCGGATCTGAAACCCAGATACAATATTGCTCCAACACAATTGGTACCGGTGATCACTTCACAAAGTCCAAAAGGCTTTTCTTATTTCTACTGGGGCATTACACCTGAATTCGGAAAAAACAGACCTGTAGCTCAAAAACTCATCAACGCTAAAGCGGAAACTGTCAATGAAAAAATTTCTTTTAAAACAGCTTTTAGACAAAGGCGTTGTATAATTCCGGCGGATGGTTTTTACGAATGGAAGCGTTTGGGCAAGAAAACTTCAGTTCCTTATAGATTTACTTTACGTGAGGATGAGCTATTTTCGTTTGCAGGAATTTGGGAAGAATATGAAACGCTTAACGGTGAAACTCAACACACTTTTCTAATACTTACTACAAGTCCCAATTCGGTAGTGTCGGAAATCTACGACAGAATGCCTGTGATTTTAGATAGTAATACTGAAAAAAAATGGCTGGATACCTATACTGAAGAAGAGGAGCTATTAGGTTTACTCAATCCTTATCCGGCAGATTCAATGCTAGGATTCACTGTTTCACCTCTAGTGAATTCAGTCAAAAATGATAGCCCAGCTGTCATACGCAAGACATCTGCTATGGATCAACATGGGAATTACACACTCTTCGGCTAGAGCTACCGCTGATCATTACCCTTTTGCAAGAGAAAATTGATCTAGCGATATTAGCAGCATATTGAAAGCAAACCCAAATTGACATGAAATCGAGCAGGATTCAAGCATTTGACTCAAGGATAGTAATTATCCATGCGAGATTCCATGTGGCTATAAAAATCAACCTATAAACACATGAAAAAATCCCGAATTCTAGGAGTTGGCCACTATGTGCCAGAGCGAAGTGTGACTAACCATGAGCTCGCCGAGATGATGAATACAAATAATGAATGGATCGTAGAAAGAACTGGGATTGAGTCAAGACATTGGTTTACACCAGGCGTAGACACGGTCACAAGTTTATCCAAGAAAGCCTCAGAAATGGCGATGGACAGAGCTGGAGTACAGGCATCTGAAATCGATTTCATTATTTTCGCCACCATTACTCCTGATTATTTTATTCCGGGAAACGGTGTTTTACTTCAACGTGAATTGGGAATAGGAACAATAGGTGCGCTCGATATCCGAAATGCATGTTCAGGATTTATATACGCACTTTCCATCGCAGATCAGTTTATCAAAACTGGTATGTATAAAAAAATATTGGTAGTAGGTGCTGAGATTCAATCTTCTGCCTTAGACAAAAGCGATGAAGGGCGCTCTAGTTCTGTGATTTTTGCAGATGGTGCTGGAGCGGCTGTAGTAGGAGCTGTAGAACCCAATCAACCAGGAATACTTTCTACCCATTTACATTCTCAGGGAGAACATGCTGAAGAATTGTATTGTAAAGACCCTGGAAGTAGTCGGGAAGTGCGACTTTCACCAGAACTGATTGAATCAGGTAGCTTCTTTTTGAAGATGAACGGAAATGCTGTTTTCAAGCACGCTGTAGTGAGATTTATGGAAGTGATCAAAGAAGCACTCGAAGCAAATCAACTGGATCAATCTGCAATAGATTTACTCGTTCCCCATCAAGCAAATCTGCGGATCAGTCAGTACATCCAGAAGCAACTTGGACTTCCTGATGAAAAAGTATTCAACAATATCATGACCATGGGTAACACCACTGCTGCTACTATTCCGATCGCGCTTAGCGAAGCTTGGGAACAAGGCAGAATCAAGGACGGCGACATGATTTGCTTAGCTGCATTTGGCTCCGGATTCACGTGGGCATCTGCCTTACTTCAATGGTAAATGGCAGATAACTCCGAAAATTTAGATTTAGAACTCTGGCTCGATAAAGATATAATTTTACGGCAGAACAAACTTAAAACTGAATTTTGGGAGATTCTAGCCGCAGTTGGTAATTCCATAGAGTCTAAAACTCTCTTACAAATTCACCCTGCAAGTCGTGGCGTAAAACTTTCTAAAGGAAATGATCTCTCTGGTTTTCCCTATCAAGTCCTGGATTTAATTCGAGATTTTGATCTTAACGAAGGTCTAAATATTCGGATATTAAACTGGTTTGGGCATGGAGTTTTCGTATTTGTTTTAATCGGGAAAAATCACGCCAAAGCCCCTTTTCGCAATCTATTCGAACACAATTGGTCCTTTGATCAATCTACTACACCATGGGATTATCCTGAAATACTTCTCAATGGTGCGTCAACAAATTCTCCTGTACATGCTTGCCTAGAGAAATCAAGCTTCTACCAATGGCATAAGCCGATTCACCTTACTGGAAAAATTGAATTAATAAAGGCGGAGATATTGGATGAACTGAATAAATTGTTTTTCTTATTATCCTAAAAATGGGATAAACGCGGAATTAACTTATTTTTAAACAGGAATCTCATTCATTCGTAAACTATTCAGATTATCCTTTTGATTGATTCAGGTAATACACTCAAAACAAAAAAAACATCAAATCGATTATGCTTGTGACAGGCAGGCAAGATTTATAAGTTAAGCGGATCATCACCTATGCAAGATTCCGAGTGGCCTTAAAAAAGAAATTACAAACACATGAAATATATCCTTTTCGTACTTATTCTCTTAAGCACACCACTTTTTGCCCAAGAAAGCACGGTAGTTCGCCAGTATAATTCTGATTCAACGCTCATGGCTACCGGAATCATCTCTACAGGTGGCTTGCGAGAAGGGCTTTGGAAATATTTCAATCCCAAGGTAAATACACTTTTAACTGAAGGCAACTTCAAAAATGGATTGCGGGATGGAAATTGGACTAGTTTTTACCCAGATGGTAGAAGAAAAGTAGTAGCAGATTATAGAAATGGTATACTCTTCGGCCCATCAAAATTATACGATGCTGATGGCGCATTGAAAAAAGAAATGATTTTTCAAGACTCTGTTATCGTAGGGAAATACGTGGAATATTTCGGAAGGACTGGTGTCCCAACTTACATAGATGCCTCCCAGGTTTCCATAGAAGGTCAATATGAAGACAGTAAAAAGACTGGCCAGTGGGTTCAATATTATGACAACGGTGAAGTTGCAGTTCGTGAATTTTATGTAAAAGGGCGTAGAGAAGGGCCATTTTTAGAATACGACCAAAATGGACTCTTAATCACAGAAGGGTTGTATAAAGCAGGGGAATTGGAAGGCACGTTTAAACGATTGACTTATCCAAATCTCTTAGTAGAGATTGGGAATTATGCCGATGGAAAAAAGGTAGGAGAATGGACAAGATATTTTGTAGGGACAAAATCCAAAGAATCAGAGGAGTTCTATGACAAGAATAGCAATCGGATAGGTACTTGGAAATATTATTATGATAATGGAAGGCTAGCCAGAATTGAGAGATATGAAAATGGCATTGCGGTGGGCACTTGGGAAGAATATTTTCCAAATAAGGAAATAGCGAAGCGTAAAACCTATGAACTAGGAGTTCCTGTAGGTAATTATGTAGAATACCATAGCTCAGGCAATGTATCCGTGTCCGGTCAATATCAAAATGGTATGAAAACGGGCATTTGGAAAAACTTTTTCCCTGATGGGGAAATCTACTCCATCGGAGAGTATAGAAATGATCTCAAAACGGGTCTTTGGAAATATTTTAATAAAATCGGAATCTTGGTAGCTGAAGGAGAATATACACTTGGCTTAGAAAATGGCCAGTGGGTTTATTATTACGATGGTGGTCAATTGAAATCTGTGGGCAGCTATAATATTGGATTTGAAACAGGTATCTGGGGTCTTTTTTATGATAATAAGCAACTCACTCAAGAAGAATTTTGGGATAATGGTCGCCTGATGAACACAAGTGAGTACAAAACATTTGATGGAAGTGAAAGCCTGGACAAGGGTACGCTAAAGGATGGCGACGGAACGAGAATCACTTATTATGTAAATGGAAAGAAAGAGTCTGAAGGTAATTATGTCTCAGGAAAAGCCGATGGGACTTGGATTTTTTATCATGAAAATGGCAGAAAAGCTTCGGAAGGCTTGATGAAAGATGGAAGGAAAGAAGGTGCGTGGAGATACTATAATCCTGCAGGTCGTCTAGAAGATTTAATTAATTATAAAGGCGATGAAATTCAGGAAGAATCACTTTCTTCCTTAGTCAAATTAATCGATCAATAACATTTTAGACCATCACCCTGTTTACTTAGAAAAGACCCTATGTTTGGATTATTCAACAAGAAATCAGAAAAAGAAAAGCTGCAGGAAGCCTATACTAAAAAACTAGCTGAGGCTCACAAAGCATCGCAAGTGAACAGAAAAGAATCAGATCGACTAGCTACCGAAGCGGAAGAAATAGCAAAAAAGATAGAATTATTATAAAAAATAAGCTCGGGATTATCCCGAGCTTATTTTTATTTTCTAGAATAATCATCCTCTAGCCTCACAATATCATCTTCATTAGATGGGTGGTCAGGATCTACGTGCATCCATATTTCTGCTACTATCCCCCACTTATCCAAGCCAACTAATCTGTGGCGTTCACCTTGCTTCAGAGAAACAGTCTCACTAAGTTCCATCTTCTTTAATTGACCTTGCTCATCAGTTTCGCTTCGAACAATTCCAGCCTCACCATTGATGAGTTTCCAAAGTTCGGCTCTACGAAAGTGATACTGCCAAGAAAGGCGGGCTCCAGGAGCTACCAACAAGAATTTGGGACTCAATTTCTGCTTTAGCTGCTCTTCTGAAAGTACAATGTCAGAAAAAAACATAGCGCTGAATTCACGAATCTGACTTTCATCTAAGACAAAAAAACCACCCCATGGTCTTGTTTGATCAACTTTTGAGATTCTAAATCCTTTTTCTGTCAAAAAGTCTTCTGCTCTTGTAAAAACGTCCTCTTTACCTAGACCACTATTGATATCTATCACATCCATAATTTTAATTAAAATATAATTCTCAAAAATAATTAAATCATTCTAAAAAAATAATCCTCTACACTTTACTTACATTTGGAATCTTTTCTAGAAAATAACACCACTCATGATAAGAATTCTATAAAATTGCAACAAATAAAATCGATGTTATCTTATTTTTTTAAAAAAGTATTTTTTTGAAAATCAAAAATTACCGTAATTCAGGAATAACTTAAACCTATGCATTTAATAAACCCTCAGGAAGTAATCGCTAAAATGGATGGAGTAGTAGAAATAAAAAGCTACCTCAACAAAATTAAGATTATTAAGAACCTTTATACTAAAGGAGCAAATACTGCAAGCGAGATTTGTGCGGAAGTCGGAATATCCTTACCCACCGTAAATGCTTTGCTGAATGACCTAATCACAAGTGGAGAAGTAATCAAGCAAGGACGTGCAGAGTCACAAGGAGGACGTAAACCAGACCTATATAGATTGGCACCAGATGCATTCTATGTATTGTCAGTAGATCTGTCTAAGTTCAACATAAATCTTGCGCTATACTCATGTACTCACAGCGTTGTTTCTGAAAAGGAAAGTCATAGAATTAATTTAGACAACGAAAAGGAAACCTTCGATCAGATCTGTGAGCTGATAGAAACATATCTGCTTAAAACAGGGATCCCTCCGAATAAAGTTATCGCTATTGGCTTTTCCATGCCTGGATTGACAGACTCTATTGGTGGAGTTAATTACACCTACCTAAGGTTTGGCAAAAACACGCTTCTTGAAAATTTAGAAGCCAGATTTTCCAAAAAAATATTCTTGGAGAATGATGCGCGAGCTATGACCTTAGCAGAATTTAAATTCGCTACTGATCATAATTATAAAAATGTACTAGGCCTTTTTATCGGATGGGGAATTGGACTAGGAATCATCATTGACGGGAAACTGTACCAAGGAGCCTCAGGTTTTGCGGGCGAATTTAGTCACTCACCGATTTTCGAATCCAGAGATGTTACCTGTATCTGCGGGAAAAAAGGTTGCTTAGAAGCTGTGGCATCAGGTACCGCGATTGTGAAAATGGCTGAAGCTGCCATTAAACTAGACAAAGACAGTATACTGGCAAGAATGGCTCGAAACCTTGAAGGAGGTATAGCGCCAAATCTTGTGGTAGAAGCGGCTTTGGCTGGTGATCAGCGAGCTATTACTATTCTTTCGGAAGCTGGCTTAGATCTCGGAAGAGGTATCTCTATGCTTATTCAGGTGCTAAATCCAGAGTTAATAATCATTGGTGGATCTGTGGCTGAGGCCAATCAATATTTGATCACCCCTATCCAACAAGCATTGAACATCTACAGCATGGCCAAATCGCGAGAGAAATCCAAACTAGTACTTTATCAATTAGGTGAGGATGTTGGTCTTTTGGGTGGAGTTGCTGTGGTAAATGAAATGCTCTTTGAAGATATAATCAGCCGATTGGGCTAAAGCACGATAAACTCATGCGTTTACTCAACAAATCCATAACAGTAATTGCACTAATTCTAGGATCTTTCTTATCACCTCATGCAGGAATTCTCCTTCTAGCTCAATCTTCGACAAAGTTTGAAAAGGTCTCAACCAAAAAGTCTGGGATTTCATTCAAGAACCAACTTAAGGAAGATGAAAAAAACAATATCCTACGCTACGAGTATTTCTATAACGGAGGTGGAGTAGCTGTAGGAGATTTGGACAATGACGGTTTGGAGGATGTTTTTTTCACTGGAAACATGACTTCCAACAAATTATATCGAAACCTTGGTAATTGGAAATTTGAGGATAAAACCAAATCGGCTGGAGTAGCAGGAAAAGACACTTGGACTACAGGCGTTAGTATGGCCGACGTAAATGGGGATGGCCTTTTAGATATTTATATTTGTTATTCTGGTAAAGGAAATCCAGAATCCAGAGAGAATGAACTTTGGATCAATCAAGGTAATTTTTTATTCAAGGAAGAAGCGAAAACTTATGGACTAGCTGATCCTTCAAATAGCACGCAAGGTTTATTTTTTGATTTTGATAAGGATGGAGACCTTGATCTATATCTACTCAATCATAATATTCAGGTAATAAATGAATTGGAATTTAGTGATTCAAAAAAAACCAGACATCCATACGCGGGTGATAAACTTTTTAGAAACGACAATGTAAAATTCGTCGACATCAGTGAGCAGGCAGGTATTAAAGGCTCGGCATTGGGCTTTGGTTTAGGAATAGTTTCTTCAGATCTTAACCAAGATGGCTGGCCAGACATCCTCGTCACCAATGACTACATAGAACCTGATTACCTCTATATCAACAATGGAGATGGTACTTTTACTGATCGATTGACAGAATATTTTCAGCATATTTCCCACTTTTCTATGGGTGCTGATATTTCGGACATCAATAACGATGGTAAACCTGATGTATTCACTTTGGACATGCTTCCTGCTGACAATCAACGTCAAAAGTTACTCTACGGACCCGAAAATTACGAACAGTATGCCTTGATGATAAAGGAGGGTTTTCACCATCAGAGCATGAGAAATATGCTTCAGATTAATCAAGGTGAAGGATTGTTTTCAGAAGTAGGTCAAATGGCAAATATTTCTAATAGCGATTGGAGCTGGTCAGCTTTATTTTTTGACGCAACTAATAATGGTAAAAAGGATCTTTTTATTTCCAATGGTTACTATCGAGACTATACCAATAGAGATTTCCTGAGATACAAGGGAGATTACTATTTCAAACAAGCAATAGCCAAAGAAAAGGCAGATACGCTTCATCTGGTCACCACCATGACCTCCACCCCTATTCATAATTACATTTTTGAAAACTTGGGAGACTTAGACTTCAAAGACCGATCATTGGACTGGGGTTTTGAGGAAAAAGGATTTTCCAGCGGTGTGGCATATGCAGACTTAGATAATGACGGGAAATTAGACTTGGTGGTAAACAACCTAAATGAGCAAGCTTCAATTTATCGCAATGTAAGTCCTACTAAGAACTGGATTCAAGTGTCACTAAAAGACAATAATGCAAATACTTTTGCAATCGGCGCTAAAGTTCAAGTAACAGCTGGCGGGGAATTACAGACGCTTGAAATACAGCCCGTCAGAGGTTTTCAATCTTCCGTGAGCCCCAGACTTCATTTTGGGCTAGCTGATTCATATACTGTGTCTTCTATTCAAATTACATGGTCAGATGATTCTCAGCAATTCCTTGAAAACATCCCTGCTAATCAGCACCTCACCATTGAAAAGGAAAGCATAGATCGCGCTCAGGAATTACCACTACTGTCTCCGCTATTGAAAAAAACTAATTTCGCTCCGGGATACAACGCTCAATCAAATCAATATAACGACTTCAAACGTCAGCCTTTGATGCTGACCATGCCTAGTTACATAAGTCCTGTGCTGTCCCAAGGAGATCTAAATGGTGATGGAAATTCAGAAGTTTTTATTGGCGGATCTAAAGGTCAAGCTGGCAAAATCATGTCATTCGAAAACGGAGGTTGGAAGGATTATTATGGCTATAGATCTTCAAATGAATTCACCGATGCTGTCGCTATTTTCGAGGATTTCAATGGAGATGGGCTCCAAGATTTATTTGTAGGAAGTGGCGGATATCATGATTATTTAGGTTCTGATGAATCTCTTCAGGATAGACTTTATTTGAATGATGGTGCAGGCAAAATGACTTTACAAGCCAATTTTCCTGCATACAAATTTAGCACGGGAACTGCCCAGGCTTTTGATGTAGATGGAGATGGGAAGCTGGATTTATTTGTTGGAGCAAGAATGATCCCGGGACGATATCCTATGATCCCAGAGAGCAAAGTGCTGATCAACGATGGTAAAGGTAACTTCAGTGATCAGAGTAAAACCTATCTACCTAATGAAGGGAAACTCGGTCTAATTACTTCCTCAGAATTAATGGATTTGAATTCAGATGGCAAGCTGGACCTTATCCTCGCAGGAGAATACATGTCAATAACTGCCTTGATCAACACAGGCGATGCATTGATAGATCAATCAGACTCATATTTCGGTTCGACACTTTCTGGATGGTGGAATACACTTTCAAAAGCTGACCTGGATGGCGATGGAGATATGGACTTGATTGCAGGTAATTTTGGTTTAAACTCTCAATTTGAAGCAAACGAGAATAAGACACTACGCCTGTATTCTGCTGATTTTGACCAAAATGGATCAATTGATCCAATCCTCGAATGCTTCGTGGGAGACAGCATGTATCCATACGCAAGCCGTGATGAACTGCTTGATCAAATGGCAAGTATGCGAAGTAAATTCACGGATTATGCTTCATATTCGAAGGCAAAAATGAGCGATCTTTTCACCACCAAGGAATTAGAAAATGCACAGGTGCTGGAAGCAAACACCTTGGAATCAATCGCTTTAATTTACAATGGGAATAATTTCACTGTCAAGCCACTACCTAGATTAGCGCAGTCATTTCCTATATTTAGCATCTTGCCAATTGACCTAAATAAAGATGGGAACATGGACTTAATTATGGGAGGCAATCAAAGTTACGCCCGAATCCGAATTGGATTAATGGACGCTGGTCTGGGATTAGTGCTAATCGGTGACGGGAGTGGAAATTTCACTCCGCTTAGTCCCGCTGAAGCAGGATTGGCTATCAAAGGAGATATAAAATCTATCTTGCCTATCAAAACAGAACAAGGAATTCAACTCCTTTTTGGAATCAATCAGCAGGCAGTGCAAAGTTACACCATCAGATGAGGCAATTCGCAAAATCAACCTTCACTTTTTTAATATTCATTTGCGTAATGATTCCGAATTCTTTTGCGAAGCCAAAAGAAATAAACTGGCCAAAGTTATATGCTGAAGAGCTCTTTCATATTACCGAAGTAATGGTAACCGATGTAGCAAGCCCACCCGTTGCTGCAAGAATCTATGCCTACGCTAACTTAGCGCCCTACCTGATAGCAAAAGAATTTGGTGGCAATTTTGATCACCAGGATATCCTGAGTCAAACCTATTTAGCTAATCAAAATTGGACACTTAAGAGTCCTGAAATAAATTCACCTGAATTTGCTGCAATATATGCGATGCTAAAAGTGGGAGAAGCAATTATGCCCTCTGGCTATCTGTTGAAAGAAAGGCAGACGCAGTGGATTGAATCTGCATTGAAAGCTAAAATTATTAACAAAAAGACGCTACAGATTCATCTTGATTTCGCTTCGGATGTGGCTTCTAAAATAATGGACGTAGCAAAAACAGACGGATACTTACAACTTTCCACTCTTACACGCTACACTCCTCAGCAAGGAGAGGGCTTTTGGTACCCAACGCCACCGGCATATATCTCCGCAGTAGAGCCAGAGTGGAAAACGATCACACCATTTTTCATTGAAAATTTGGGAGACTATGAAGCTGCCCCCATGGCTTCATTTGATATGACGGAAGGAAGTTTATTTCACACGCAGATGATGGAAGTATATACCACCACCAACGAACTGAATGAAGAACGAAAGTTAATCGCCAACTTCTGGGATTGCAATCCATTCAAAGTTGAGTTTTCCGGACATATGGCTATTGGAGTGAAGAAAATATCACCTGGAGGGCATTGGATCGGGATCACAGGAATTGCTGCGGAGAAGGCGAAGCTTTCATTTGCTGAGACCACCTATGTACATACGCTAGTGGGAATGGCACTCCACGATTCTTTTATTTCCTGCTGGAAAACTAAATATGACACCGATCGAATCCGCCCGGAAACAGTGATCAATCAGAAAATAGATCAGCGATGGAAACCATTACTTCAAACTCCTCCTTTTCCGGAATATACCTCAGGTCACTCTGTGATTAGCAGAACCTCCGCTGTTGTTTTGACAGGATATTTCGGCGACAATTTTGACTTTATCGACAGTTCAGAAATCTATTTTGGGCTTCCCGAAAGAAATTTTACATCGTTTCTATCAGCATCAGAAGAAGCAGCTATTTCGAGACTTTATGGAGGAATTCATTTCCGAGATTCTATAGAAGAAGGAGTCAAGCAAGGTCAAAAAATTGGAGATATGATCTGGGGAAAAGTTAAAAAATAAATCTAAAGAACTATATGAAAATTACTCAAAGTGGCATTTACCTTTTTAACACTTTCGTACTTCTAAGCTGTTTAGTTTCCTGCCAAAAAGCTGAGGAAGTTAAGAAAACATCCAAGCCAAATATAGTTGTGATTTTTGCTGATGACATGGGCTATGGCGATCTGGGAGTGTACGGAGCCACAGAATGGAAAACTCCAAACTTAGATCAACTAGCCGCAGATGGTGTGCGTTTCACACAATTTTATGTGCCTCATGCGGTTTGTTCAGCATCAAGAGCTGCACTTCTTACAGGTACTTATGCGAATAGACTGGAGATTTTTGGAGCGTTGGATCATACTGCGAAGCATGGACTAAATCCGGAAGAAACAACCATTGCTGAAATGCTCAAATCTGATGGATATGCAACAGGCATGGTAGGCAAGTGGCATTTGGGACACATGCCCGAGTTCTTGCCTACAGAACAAGGCTTTGATTCATATTATGGACTTCCCTATTCCAATGATATGTGGCCTCATCATCCAGAGTCTAAAAACTATTACCCTCCACTTCCTTTGTATAGAAATATTGCTGTGATTGACACGCTAGATGATCAAAGTCAACTAACTACTAATTATACCGAGGAGGCGCTGAAATTCATAGAAAACAGCAAGGACAAACCCTTCTTTCTATATTTCGCTCATAGTATGCCTCACGTGCCACTTTTCGTTTCTGATAAGTTTAAAGGAAAATCAACGCAAGGACTTTATGGTGACGTCATGATGGAAATTGACTGGTCTGTGGGTGAAGTGCGAAAAAAGCTAAAAGAGCTGGAACTGGACGAGAATACCATTATTATTTTCACTTCAGATAATGGACCTTGGCTTTCTTATGGCGGTCAGGCTGGATTGACTGGCGGATTGAAAGAAGGAAAGGGAACATCTTGGGAGGGAGGTATTAGGGAACCAGGGATATTCGTATGGCCAGGACATTTTCCTGCAGGGAAAGTGATAGACGAAGCAGCTATGACAATTGATATATTGCCAACATTGGCAGAGATTACAGGCGCCTCCTTACCTGGGTTGAAAGTTGATGGAAGAAGTATTTTACCTCTTCTTGAGGGTAAAGAAATGGATGATAAAGCATATTTCGCTTATTACAATAGAAACGAGCTTCAAGCTGTGATATATGGTCAGTGGAAGCTGGTTTTCCCACACAAGTATCGAACAATCCCTATAGATGCCAAATTAACCAATGATGGTATTCCTGTTATATATCAAATGGTAGAGCTAGAAACACCGCAATTATTTGACTTGTCAAAAGACCCAAATGAAACTACAGATGTTTCCGAGAACAATCCAGAGATTTTAACCAAAATGCATCAACTAGCAGATGAAGGTAGAGCTGATATGGGAGATGCCTTAACTAATTCTGAAGGAACTGGTCTGAGAAAACATGGCAGAATAGAATAATTCAATTGTCTTAATTGAAAACTCTTCCTTGCCAATCCACTTCAATTGCAAATGGATCCAATAGCTAATCCAATACTACTGAAACTTGCTCCCGGGTAAGTTTCAGTTCTGTAGTGAATTCACCTGCAAGCCCTCCTTTATTCCAAGCTTTGGCGATTTCGGATAGATTTGCACTTAAATCTTTCTTTTATTAGAGCTAATTATTTTGAGCTAAATGGCAAGCAAGATCCGATCAAAGCAGATTTCTCGCCGAGTTCGGAAACTTTAATAGGCACAAAATAACCCATGCTTTCTAAAAAGTACTGAGTTGCTGGGAGGTAATGATCAGCGGCTAAACTGATTTTTCCACCAAGCACAACTCCTTCAGAATGCAATCTGATCAAATATGGAAATAAGAACTCACCCAATGCTCGGCCGAAAGTCTCAAAGATTTGCTTAGAAATAGTTGAATCAACAACCTCATCAAAAAGGTTTTTCACCCCAGAAATCTTAATTCCAAATTGCTCGAGAGCATAGCTTCGAAACCAGGCTGTTCCTAGGTAATCCTCAGCTATTCCATCCCGAAAAGGCGCTGTCCAGAGTTTTCCATCTTTGATCACGTCATGGACTTTGATAGCCGAACCAAGTCCTGTGCCTAGGGTAATTCCAATGGAGCTCTGAAAATCCCGGCCAGCACCTGCCATGCTTTCCCCTGCAAGAAATGCCTCTGCATCATTTGTGAAGGCAATTTGGGTGGGAGAAATCCTTAAACTTTCTGACAAAAGAGCCTTCACAGAAAGCTGATATAGTGATGCCATTTTCCCCTGATCTTTAATCAAAGAAATCCCCTTTTCATAATTATACGGGCCTGGCATGGCAATTCCAACTTCAAAATCACGCGACTCTCCAACTGCTTTTTTGATCACAGCAGTCCAAGCAGACACTATACTTTCGGCAGAATCGAACGTATCGACATCATCCTCATGAAAATCACATATTTCCGCAGTTCTATTTTGCAACTGAACTTGTGCTGCTGAAATATGCGAGCCTCCAATATCTACTCCAATCAGTTTCTTCAAGATTCCTATTTTTTACTTGTCTTCAAACTTACAACTTAATTTTCTAGATCAGAATTCAACTGACGGTACATCGTATTTAAAAGTGACCGACTTGGGTCTTCTGAAAGCTCCGAAAACATTGCTCCTCCCAAACCCTTATCAATACTAAAATCCATTTTACTTGCTATAGATTCTTCGTCTTCGAAGGTAACCCAGGCCGAATTTCTTTCTGAGTAAAGATAGGGAGCAGCAGCTTTATCATCCCAATATCGCACATAGGTAGAATCCTTCATCAATTCTTGGATCTCTAAAAAAGGCAAACCTCTATTGATTTTCCCTGACTGAAAAAGTCCATTATCAGCAGGATTTAATTGATCCACCATATCAATAATAAGAAATAAATTTTCTTCATACCAGCGTACGATGGCACCTAATTCTCACTATCCTTACAAAACACATTATTACAAATAAAGGTAATACAAAAAAAGCCTCTCAATTTTTTGAGAGGCCTTTATTAGTCATTGTAACCCAATCTATAATTAATTTATATCCCAGAAAATTGAGTTTGTCAGCTTATCCTGCGGCTGAACTTTTACATAATTCTCCATATTATAAGTCTGCTCTGATCCTGGATACATCCAGCGAGAAGGAGGAGTTTTTTGCTGATTTGAGTTATCTGTCCAGAAGTCCAAATCTACTTTTCCAAGTCTTCTCAATTCATGCCAGTTTTCGTTTGACTGAATTACATTGAAGTGAAGCCATTTTTGATCTGCTATTAACGAAAGTTTTTCGTCCTTACTTGAAGCGGCACTCCAAGAAATTTCATCCATTGACAAATAGCTGCTGATTGACTGTTCAGTTGGAACAACAGGCGCGCCTGCTTCAGCATTATTACTGATACTTCTCAAGTACTGATAAAAACCAATTGATTTCTTTACAGCTTCCTCAAAGTGCATTTTTGCCGTAGCATCCTGTCCTTCTTTTAAGTAAAACTCTGCTGCCATCAAATGAACCTCCGGGGCAGTAATAAGAATACCTGGAAAATATTGGTTTCTGCTGATAGTTGAGAAATTGTAAACACTCAACGTCTGAGTCAATACCAATTCATTTTGAACAGTAGGATTCATCAAGGGGTCAAGCCCTATATAAGCTCCGTTTGCTTTGATACCTGTTTGAAACACATAAGTCAATCTAGGATCTTCATTAACAACCATGTGATCCAAAATTGCTTTGCCTGCAATATTACCGTTCCAGTCTTCTAAACCGCTACGGAAATCATTTGTGCCGATTACAGTACCTAAAGAGTAAATATCCCACATGATATTACTAGCATTATCTGCTACAATAGGGAATTGAGAAGGGTTTGACAAAATAGAGGCAATTTCTGATTTAGCTCTAGCACTGAATTCACTCGTGCCACTTACTCTAGTAAGCATTTTCAATCTCAAGGAATTGATATATTTCTTCCACATATCAATATTTCCATTATTGATCAGATCCTGTGTTTTGAATTCAACAACAGTAGCAGCATTGATTTGCAAAGAACCTATTTCTGTAGCGAAGCCAGCCAAATCATCCAACATCTTAGTGTAGATATCACTTGCTTTATCATAGCCTGCGTAAGATTTAGAATAATCACCACCATTTGTACTAAGCATACCAGCTTCAGTCCACGGAATATCGCCATGTAAATCCACTACTTGCTGCGTATGATCGTAGAAATAAGTAGCAGCAGCAATCATAAACACACGATTTTCTTGCTTTTTGACATCAGTCAATCCATCATACACTTTCTGTAGCTCTCTGTATTGAGCCATGAAATTGTAGTAACTATTCCATCTATCATTTACTGCAGCAGAACCTGGAACATATTGGTTTTCAATGTTCACCCATCCTACAGATTGAGTAAATCTGTTAGACGTAATTCTTTTGATTACAAAGTAATCCCAATAAGACGGTAATACAGATTGGCGGTTAGACATGATCATACCAGTAAACTGCTTTCCTACCGTAGTATTAGCAAGTTTGGATGGATCAGAATAATCATCTGCAAAGTCATCTATTGTACAACTGGCTAAGCCGCTGATCAATAGGGTGTATATAAATATTTTCTTAAAATTCATGTTCATATGTTTTTAACTTAACCAACAATTAGAATCTAGCTCTTAACATCACACCATAGGTTCTGGTAGCTGGGTTTGTACCCGCACTAGTCAGTGTCTGAGTCCATCTAGATCCACCAGTCAATACTTCTGGATCTAGGTCCTTGATATTTCTATAAAGGAAAAACAAGTTTCTGCCGTATACAGAAATATTCACATTAGATGCTCCAATTTTAGAAGTGATGTGATTAGGTATAGTATAAGCCAGAGACAATTCTCTCATTTTGATGTAATCATTATCCTGGATATACAATTCATATCTAGACTGGCCATACTGAGGTCCACCCCAATTGTAAGTATTCCAATAGTAGTAAGCTTGAGAGATTACGTTGTTATTATTAGACCCATCAGCTACTACACCATCCATCACCATACCATCATGAAAAACAGTCTCGCCATTAGGACCCTGAGCTGTTGAATGCTCAACCTGAATTCCTCTGGTTTCAATTACTTTACCTTCAGCATCTTTAGTGATTTGCTGATAATAACCCAATCCTCCACTAGCTTCATCCATGTAGTTCAAACTTTCCTCTGTTAGACCACGGCTGATCATCCAATTGATACCTGTTGGCATTACAGAACCTCCGATCTGAAAGTCCATCACTGCAGATAAACTGAAGTTCTTGTACGAAACATTATTGATAATACCTCCAACGGCATCAGGCATAGCATTTCCTACTTGAATCCAACTTTGGTCATCAATTTTGTAAAGACCATTTGGCTGCACGATTTTATCACCGTTTGCATCAAGTGCAATAGGGCGAGCGTAGAAATCACCCATTGGTCTACCTACTACAGATCTAAGTTGAGCGGCGTTTCCGTCATAATCAGCATGCAATAGTTCAGTAGCACCGTTAGCTAATTGCTCTACTTTGTTTATATTTCTAGCTAAGTTAATAACAGCATTCCACTGGAAATTAGGTGTTGCAATGATATCACCAGTCAACTGAATTTCAACTCCCGTGTTTCTTAGTGTACCAATGTTAGTTAATACTGAGGTAGCTCCTGAAGAAGAAGGCAGGGTCAATGGCAGGATCTGATCACGGATCTGCGCATTATAATACGAGATGTCTATACCAAATCTGTTGTTAAAGAACCTTGTATCTAAACCAAATTCAAACTCATGCTTTTGCTCTGGTTTGATGACGTCATTCCCATAAGATGATGACAAAGTAGTGTAAAGCACATTTGCTCCACCAGTCTGCTGCACACCCAGAGTATTCTGAGAATAAGCAATGTTCGCTCTATAGATGTCAGGATAATTACCTACAATACCCCAAGAGCCTCTTAACTTGGAGAAAGTAATAAATTCAGGTAATTTGAATGCATCTGAAATAGCAAGCGCTGTATTGACAGAAGGATATATAAACGCATTGTTATCAGGATTCATAGTAGAGATTCTATCTCTACGAATTGTACCTTCTACAAACCAAATATTTTTGAAGTCAAAGTTTGCAGTACCAATAAATGCATCAATAGTTCTGTAGGAACGTTCGGAGTTATTATTAGGAAGGTTTGTCGAAGCAACGACATCAAAAAGGTTTTCCGTACTCAAACCACCACTCGTACTTCTACCTATGCTGCTGAAACTTTCAGTTCTAGCTGTATAACCAATCATGCCACCTACAGTAATCTCGTCAGTAATTGCTGTTTTGTAATTAAGCATCAAATCTCCGTAAAGGATATTGAACAATTCAGATTGCATACCAAAAGATCCTGATGGGCCAAATGCAAGTGGTCTTTCTGTAGAGTTTTCGTTTTCAGAATATCTACTTGTAAAGTCAGTAGATACACGTGCTCTCAAATTCAACTCTTCAGTAATTTGGAATGTGTTAGTCAAACTACCAATCACCCGATTACTAAGCTCTGATGAGCGATTATTATTAACTCTCCAAACATAATCTGCAATATCCCCTCTAAAGCCATTGCCTGTAATATTCTCATCAGGAGTCAAACTCTGTCCATTTCCTGTCACATAACGATACCCTCTACTGGTCTGATATTTATCTAAATACCAAGCTCCATTATCAAAACGGGTCATCATACCACCAAAGTTATTGATCAAACGATCGACTGAATATGGACGGTTTTTAGTGTTTTGATTAATGTAATTAATCATCAAGTCAGTCTTTAATCTTTTACTTACCTGATAACCAGAATTGAGGTTAATTATATTTTTACTGTTCTTAGAATTCAAACTCAACGCTTCATTGTCCTGACGAGTCAAAGAAAGACGGAAGTCTGATTTATCAGTTGCATTAGAAATCGAAACATTGACTTGAGAACTAACAGGCGTATTGAACAATGCTGAATAATTATCTATCTGTGCATTGTAAGGTCTCGAAACTCCATCCCATGCCAACATAGGTTGGCCGTCGAATTTAGGTCCATAGTTCACAGAGGTGTTTGGTACAGTACGTATACCATCCGCAGTATAATTGAATCCATCCGCAGCTTGCTCCAAATTCTGCACATGAGAGGGTAAACCTGGACCTCTTACATTTTGATATCTTGGTAAATACGCAATCTCATCTACTGAGTAATTGGTATTAAAATCTACCTGCATACCTTTTTTGCCTGCCTTACCTTTCTTAGTGGTAATCAAAACAACACCATTCACAGCTTCAGAGCCATACAGTGCAGCAGCAGAAGCTCCTTTCAAGATAGAGATATTGTCAATATCAGCAGGATTGATATCCAATAATCCATTACCTCTCAATCGCTGATCACCCCAATAGTCGTTATTTTTTACTTCCTCATTTCGGATAGGAACACCATCTAACACAATCAATGGCTGACTTTTACCCGTGATAGAATTAATGCCACGAATCTGGATGTTGACAGCGGATGTTGCTCCCCCAGCACCAGTGTTAATTTTCACACCAGCAGCCTTACCGTACAAAGCAGAAGCTACGTTCGGTGTACCTGTTTTTACCAGTTCGTCTGCCCTAATTGTACTTGTGGCATAGCCTAAAGACTTTTGTGCCTTGTCCATACCAAAAGCCGTGACCACCACCTCTTCAAGTTCGCTGGTGTCTTCACCTAGGCTAATGTTGATTTCAGATCGGTTACCTACTAAGTACTCTTGGACTTCATATCCAATAAATGAAAACACCAATACGGAAGTGGATCCTACCGAAATAGAATAATTACCATCTAAATCAGTAGTGGTACCTGTCTGGTTTGTCTTGTCTAAAACCGTAACGCCGGGCATTGGAAGTCCATCCTCCTTAGAGGTCACAACTCCCTTCAAAACTCGCTTTTGTGTCTGTGCTGTGGCTGTATAGCCCAACATTAAGACCAGAGCAAAAGCAATTGATAAAATTTTTCTCATAGCTGGTAATTTGAGGTTAACAATAATAAAATTTTGGAGCCATGAACCATCTTCCGATTTTCATGATGAATTGCTAGTAGAGGTTGTTCCATAGTTCAGTAATGAGGGTTTAAAATAATTATTTGAATTAAAATATCCAGTCAACTTACTATAAGTCAGCGACCAAGATGTTAATTTCTCATAAAGCTAGAAAAAAAGAATTTCTATCAAAGCTCACAAAAGCATTTTTTTTATAAAAGAGAAGAAAATATTGTAATTTTTTAATTAAGTATATGATGGTATTGATCATTTTTCCTTAACATCAGCAATGAGTGATTAGATTTTACAGATGTATCATTTTATCTATAGAAATTTTCCAAAACATGGGTAAAGCGTCAGGTTTTTTTAACTATCTTATTAGACCTATAGGCCTAATAATTTAACTTTCTAAATAATACCGAAAATATTTATTTATTCTTTATGGGCTCATTAAACCGCTTTCCAAACGAGAAAAACAAAAAATCCGCTCTTTGCGAAACTGACCACTAAACACTATAAACAACCTCTTCAAATCTTCTGGACATAGTGTAAAAAGAAAGAGGCTTTGAAATTAATCAAAGCCTCTATCACTATTTTATAAATCAAAGGGTGGGGAATCTACTCTATTTATCCCACCATACATTCTTGACCCAAGTATCACCTCCCATATTAGATATTGCATTAGCCAATCCCTGCGGGTTGGTAGTGCTTTCACCAGATGGATAAAGTTGTCTTCTAGGAATCTGACCTGAAGAAAAGTTACCTGAATAATTAACTGGAGTTAATTGTGGATAACCTGATCTCTTCCAGTTGTTCCAAGACTCTACAAAGTTTGCAAGTGTACCTGTAGTAGCCCAGATTTGCTCATTGATCATTTTCAATGATGCAGCAGGACTACTAATATCCAACGGATTAGCAACTGCAAAATCAGCAGCTACAACTGGAGAAACACTCGCTCCACCAAATTTACCGATAGTAGTCAAAGCGCCTTCCAAACCTGCAGCATAATATGCTGAAGCAGATTTAGGTACAGAATAACCTCTAGCTGCTGCATCAGCTAGCAAAAACTGAATCTCTGCATAAGTAAGGATAAACACAGGAGCATTTCTGTCTCTATATACAGCTGTGGGTCTAGAATATGCTCCGATCGGAGCAACATCTGCACCAGAGCCAGTTGGTCCTGGATAATTTGGCTCTTTAGTTACATCAGTAGCTCCGCCTTTCAAATCATAACCATTTGGCAAACCAATTTGAACCATTGGATCATTGTCGCCTACAACACTACCACTTTTATTAGCAGCAAGGCCTGCAGGAGGAACTTCAGCTATAATAGATAGACGTGGATCATTGTTAGATTTCAAGAAATCAATCAGTTTCTTTGACCAACGAACTTCGTACACATCATCCGTTACATTCAGCGCATTCGCACTTGAATTAGCGTAACCATTACTTTGATCTGAAACCAAAACTGCCTCATCTGCTGGTGAAGCAAACACACCACCTGCGATAGCTTTTTGTACATATGATTTCGAAGTACTTGCATCAACATCCACCAATCTCATTGCCATACGCAACATAATAGAATAGCCTAACTTTTTCCATTTGGCTAAATCACCACCGTAGAGCACATCATTCTTGATTGGATCTCCAGAATCAGAAATTGAAGAAAGAGCTCCTTCAAGATCAGAAAGCATAGCCATGTAGGCTTCAGACTGAGAATCGTATTTTGGTTGAGTAATTCCAGCTTCTGCCATCAATGCTTCGCTATAAGGAAGATCTCCATAGACATCCGAGACGAAGGATAGAGTGAGAACTTTCCAGATTTCACCTACAGCAATTAAGTTAGTGAAGCCTTTTTTCTCAGCAAGAGCTTGCATTTGATAAACTCTAGATGCAGTAGAATATCCGTCATTCCAAACACTTTGGATATAACTGTTTGTACTTCCAGACGCTACATACTTATCTGCATTGGAATAGTAATTTGCTCCTCCTGTTGAAGTAGAAGCCATTACTTGTACCCACATACTTTGGAATAGAATAGCTCCCGTGTAGCCTGTCATCAAGTTTCCGTAGTTATGGGAAACTGTAGGCAAAATCAAATTAGGATCAAAGACATCCGCAGACGCACGATTTGGGTCCGTATTGATATCGGCGAAATCCCCGTCACAGCTGGATACGGCTAATAAAATACCCGTAAGAAATATGCTTATATATTTTTTCATATTAATTCAATTTGAAATTAAGGTTGAAACCAAAAGATCTAGTGCTTGGAAGGTTACCACCTTCAATACCTGTATAACTAATGTTAGAACCAAAATTAGCTTCAGGGTCTATGTTCTTAGCTTTACGCATTATAAAACCAAGATTTCTACCGACTAGAGATGCACTCAAACCTTTCAAGATCGGTGTGTTGCCAAACCATTTTGCAGGGAAAGTATAGCCCAAAGTCAACTGTCTTAACTTAATAAAATCACCATCAACAACACTTGTGCTTGTTACATTTTGTGCCAAAGCTTGGTAATAGGCTTGTGCAGGTGCAGTTACACCACCAGTTGTCACACCGGATTCTCTTCCTTCAAGAGTAACTTGATTTAGTCCTCTGAAAATGGAGTAGAACTCAGACGCAGAAAGGACCTTATTACCATAGTTGTAATCTATCAAGAAAGAGAAAGAAATACCTTTGTAGTTGAATTCGTTATTCCATCCACCATATAGTGTAGGTAATACTGTACCCATGTTGATCAATTCACCACGAACAGGAAGTCCAGCCTCATTCACCTGGATGCTTCCATCTGTATTATAAGCATAATCATATGCTCTGATCTGAGGTCCAGATTCTCCTACCACGTAAGCAGTGATAGCATTACCAAGCGTTCCTCTATTTTGTCCCAAATTGATCGGATTATTATTAGGATCTGTGCTTAGAATTTCATTTTTCACTTTTGACATGTTGAATGAAGTTTTCCAGAAGAAGTTTGTGGTTTGCACTGGAGTACCAGTTACCAACACTTCCAATCCTTTGTTACTAGTAGAACCAGTAGCAACTACTGAGCTATTGAAACCTGAAGTAATACTCAAATTAGCATTCATGATCTCATTATGCGTCTCCTTCTCATAGTAAGCTATATCAAAACCTAAACGGTTATTGAAGAAACTAAGATCCAAACCTAACTCAAGCTCACTTGTAGTGAACGGCTTTAAGTTCAGATTAGGAAGAGATGTAGGAGAAGATCCTGCTGGCACTCCATTGAAAGAGTTTGCAGAATTATAATAAAATGTACTTTGGTAGGCATCAAATGGCTCTCCACTTGTCACAGCATAAGAGGCTCTAAACTTACCAAAATCAAGTGCCGGCATATCGATCAACTGATCAAAAACAAATGCTGCTGCCACTGAGGGAGAGAAAATACTATTGTTGTCCGTAGGTAAAGTGCTGTAGACATCATATCTACCCGTTGTGGTCAAAGTTAAGATGTTGTTATAACCGATACCAACTGAATAGAATGCAGATTGAACTTCTCTTTCATTGTAATTATAAGATCTTGAGAAATTCTCTACGTTGAATGGAGAATACAAGTAAGGAATCACGAAACGACTTCCGCCAACTCCTACTGCCTCATACTTATTGTTTCTTCTATTCGCACCAGCCAATAGATCCAGATTCAGCTTACTTGTTAAATCAAAGTTAGCACCTAAAATACCGTCAATGTTGGTTTCAGATCTGGTAGATTGACCTCTTCCATTAAGACCCCCTTGTAAGTTTGCAGAATAAGCAAGCCCTGAAGGATCTACCCCGAAAAAGTCATCATTGGAAGCGTCATTCCCCATTCGGATCATCGCGTAGATATCTTTCGTAAAGCTATATTTAGTTGATACAGCAGAAATAGTACGCTTTCTTCCGATGTCATTGACACCTTGATTTGATATGAAGTAAGGATTAGTAACATAGATATCATCACTAAACACCGTCTCAGCTCCATTGTCTGGGTTAAAACCAGGAGCAAAAATGCTTTGGCTAATATTTGGAGCTAGCAACAAGAAGTTGTTTGGATTTTTAGGGCCATCACTTAAGTTCGGAACATTGGTAGATTGCTGATCCGTGTAGTTTACCATCGCAGTTACAGTAAACTTATCTGTAATGTTCTGCTCTACATTCAAATTTATCGACAATCTATCTACTCCACTATTTGGAACGATTGATTTCGCATCAAGATTAGAAACAGACATTCTGAAAGATCCATCACTACCCAATCCTTTAGAGATAGATACTGTGTTGGTGAAATTCGTTCCAGTTCTGTAGAAGTCAATGTAACGATCATTAGAAGGAGAATAAGGATACTGATTTCCATCAAAACCAATAACTGAGCTACCATCCATCTTGGAACCCCAAGCTAAACGACCAGATGTTTGCGCATCAGTCGCTGTAGTTGGCTTTATCCCTCCAACACCTTGACCATATACATTTTGAAAATCTGTGAAATCCACTGGATTTTCTGCCATTACGTTCATAGTATAAGTCAAAGACCAATCGCCACCTTTAGCTCCTTTTTTGGTAGTAATCAAAATAACACCATTGGAAGCTCTGGATCCATAAAGTGCCGAAGCAGCCTGACCTTTCAAAACAGTCATTGTTTCGATATCATCTGGGCTAAGGTTACCTATACCATCACCGGCATCTGCTCCACCCCACTGACCGGCGGAACCTCTTTGCGTGTTATCCATAGGAATACCATTGATTACATATAGTGGAGATCCAGTACCACTGATACTTGGTAAACCTCTCAATGTGATCTTAGATGTTCCACCTGGACCGCTGTTTGTGCCTTTTACCACCAAACCGGCAACTCGGCCAGCTAGAGAGTTAGCAACGTTGGTCTCACGAGCAGTAGTAAGGGATTCACTACCTACTTGAGTCACCGAATAACCCAAGGTTTCTTTGTCCTTGCTAATGCCTAGAGCAGTAACTACAACTTCGGAAAGCTCACTAGCATCTTCCTCTAATAATACATTTAATTCGGTACGATTACCTACTTCGATCTGCTGAGAAGAGTAACCAATAAAAGAAAAAACCAAAACTGAATTTGGACTAATTGACAATGAATACTCACCGTCCGCATTTGTAGTAGTACCTGTTTTACTAGTCTTCTCAAAGATAGTAACCCCTGGCATAGGCAATCCATCAGGGGCCCCAGTCACTACTCCTTTCAAAACCCTACTCTGGCCTTGTACTACATGCACTGCACATAGCATAAACCCCAGAGCAAAAGCAATTGATAAAATTTTTTTCATAGCTGATAAATTTAAGTTTACAATAAACTGATTTCAATTTAAAGAATCACAAATGGATTCTTTAGTCGAATTTTTGGTGAAAAGTTTTCCATCACATTTGTAATTAGGTTTTATACTAAATTTCTTGAATCCAACCATTTATGACAATATACATAAAGATTCAGCACAATATAATTGGGGATATAAAGCTAGAGAAAACAACTATCATTCAAAGGTGATGTTTGCATTTTCTTTATAAAAGAAGCCCTTTTGATGCATTTTTTCTATTATGTAAAGCATTTATCCTATTATATTTTCATAATATCAACACTTTACAATAGGTTATTGTACTTACTCAGAGTAGTAAAAAATAACAGTTATTCATATAGACTAAAGAATTAGGTTAATTTACAGATAAGTTAATATTGAAAAAAAAACCGTCCCTTTCGGAACGGCTTTCAATATCATATTAAGAAGTACTATCTAAGAAAAAGCATCTCTCTGTACTTCACTAATGGCCATGACTCATCGTCAACCAATAGCTCAAGCTTATCTACTGCATATCGAATTTTGTCAAAGTAAGCTTCTTTGACATCTGTCTGGTAGCCCTTCGCCATTTTCACTATATCAGTCTCCTTATTAAGTTTCTTACGAGCCTCCACCATAGCTGTGATATTAGACTTCAAAGACTCTATGTGCTTAGACACTTCTTTGATCGTCTCTACAGCAGCAGTATTATCTAAACCTAGTCCCATCAGACCATTCGCATTTTGAATAATCTTATTTTGATAAAGGATTGCAGTTGGAATAATATGGTTCAACGCCAAGTCGCCCATCACTCGACCTTCAATCTGAATTTTCTTCATGAAGCTCTCAAGCATAATTTCGTGACGAGCATGAACTTCGATACTGTTCATAACTTTATGTCTATCAAAAAGCTCTCTAGTAGCTTTTGTAGCATAAACATCCAATGCCACAGGGGTAGACTTTAAGTTAGACAAGCCTCTTTTCTGTGCTTCAGCCGCCCATTCATCTGAATAACCATCGCCTTCAAATCGAACTTTCTTGCTATCCTTAATATATTTTCTCAATACGTTTACGATAGCAATCTTCTTTTCCTTGCCGGCATTCATTTCCTTGTCAATGTCCTTAGCCATTTCCGTCAATACCTCAGCTACGATCACATTTAAGACAGTCATTGGTCCTGCAGAATTGGCCTGCGATCCAACTGCACGGAATTCAAATTTATTTCCAGTGAAAGCGAATGGAGAAGTTCTGTTTCTATCAGTATTGTCAAGGATGATTTCAGGAATCTTAGAGATACCCAATTTCATATACATATTATCTCCCTTCTCAATTTTGATATTGCCATTTTTCTCAAGCTCATTTAACACTTCAGTAAGCGTTGCGCCTAAGAAAACTGAAATAATTGCTGGAGGAGCTTCATTAGCACCAAGTCTATGATCATTGCCTGCTGATGCAATACTAGCTCTCAATAAATCTGAATGGTCATATACAGCTTTTATGGTTGCTACTAAGAATGTAAGGAATTGGAGATTTTCTCTTGCAGAGTTGCTTGGCTGAAAAAGATTGATTCCAGTATCAGTGATCAAAGACCAATTATTATGTTTCCCACTACCATTCACTCCTGCAAAAGGCTTCTCATGAAGAAGCACTTTCAAGTCATGCCTTTCAGCTGCCTTCTCCATCACATCCATCAATAATTGATTATGATCCGTGGCTTTATTGATTTCTTCAAATAAAGGAGCAACTTCAAATTGACCTGGAGCAACCTCGTTATGTCTGGTCATCACTGGAATGCCCAGCTTAAGTGCTTCAGTTTCAAAGTCGACCATAAAGTCTTTCACTCGGGTAGGAATAGAACCAAAATAGTGATCATCCAACTGCTGACCTCTAGCAGGACTATGACCAAAAACTGTTCTTCCACCCATTACCAAATCTGGTCTAGCTGTGAAAAGTGCTTTGTCGATCACAAAATATTCTTGCTCTATACCTAGAGAGGGAGTAATTTTTTTAACGTTTCTGTCAAACAACTGACAGATGGCTACAGCTGCATCATTGATTGCCTCAACAGATTTCAATAATGGAGTTTTATAATCCAAAGCTTCACCCGTGTAAGACACGAAAATAGTTGGAATACAAAGTGTATTTTCAAAGATAAAAATTGGAGAAGTAGGGTCCCAAGCCGTATATCCTCTTGCTTCAAAAGTAGAACGAATCCCACCATTAGGAAAAGAAGACGCATCTGGCTCCTGCTGAACAAGAGATGATGCTTTAAATTTTTCCATACCACTTAAAGCGTCAAAAAATGAATCATGCTTCTCTGCAGTAGAACCAGTAAGAGGCTGAAACCAGTGGGTATAATGCGTAATTCCTCTGGACAATGCCCAAGTCTTTACTGCAGAAGCTACTTCTTCTGCAGTAGTTCCGTCGATCTTGATTCCTTTATCAATAGCTTCCATCACCTTTTTGAAGACTGAAGGAGCTAATGATACCCTCATCTGTGCGATACCAAAGGTATTCACACCGAAATAATCTGAGATTTTGGTCGATGGTGCCTTTACAGCTACTCGCTGTCTATTCTGCACCATTAATAATGCTTGTTGTCTTAGTGTTGCCATTTCTACAATATGTGGTTTGAAATTATACACAATAATAGAAAATTCTGCTTTCCAAAACGAATTTGGTCAATTTTTGACCTCATTTTTGATAAAAATTACACATAATTCAATAAATCATCTTAAAAAGACACCATTTAGCTCGAAACAGGGTTAATTCTGGTGAAAAATTGGCAAATTGAAAACAAGCTAAGATTAATTACCTTTGTAATCTCATTGTCAGAAGCGTAATTGTGAAAAAAGTAGCCTTTTATACACTAGGATGTAAGCTAAATTTCTCCGAAACCTCAACTATCAGTCGCCAATTTGAAGAAAAGGGCTATTTGAAAGTTGATTTTCAGGATAATCCCGATATTTTTATCATCAACACCTGTTCGGTTACGGAGAATGCCGACAAAAAATGTAAGAAAATTGTAAGGGAGGCTAAAAAGATATCACCTAACTCTTATGTGACTATCATTGGATGCTATGCACAACTGAAACCAAAGGAAATATCTGAGATCGCTGGAGTCGATGCTGTACTTGGAGCAGCTGAGAAGTTTCGCTTGATTGAACTTTTGGATGATTTTGCAGCAGTGCAAGAGACTAAGGTCTTGGCTTCAGAGATTCAAGAAGCTACAGTCTTTAATAATGCTTATTCAATAAATGACCGCACGAGGACTTTCCTGAAAGTACAAGATGGCTGTAATTACGGTTGTGCATTCTGTACCATTCCTCTAGCCCGAGGCAAAAGCAGGAGTAATACAATTGAGAGCGTAGTGCAATCTGCACACGAAATCGCTGCTACCGGTGTCAATGAGATCGTGTTGACGGGTGTGAATATCGGTGATTTTGGAATAGTAGACGGAAAACGAAATGAGCGATTTGCAGACCTAGTCTATGCGCTTGACAAGGTCGAAGGCATCAATCGCTTGAGAATCTCTTCCATCGAACCCAACTTACTTACCAATGAGATCATAAGCTTTGCTGCACAATCAAAGCGCTTTGTTCCTCACTTTCACGTCCCGCTACAATCTGGCTCTAATACAATTTTGAGAAAAATGGGCAGAAGATACCTTCGTGAGCTCTATGTAGATCGTGTGACGAAGATCAAAACCTTAATGCCACACGCTTGCATAGGTGTAGATGTGATTGTAGGATTTCCAGGTGAGACAGATGAGCTTTTCCTCGAAACATATATCTTCCTGAATGAGCTAGACATTTCATACCTGCACGTATTCACCTATTCCGAGCGAGCTAATACGAGAGCTGCTGAGATGGATGAGGTAGTTCCTATGAAGAAGAGAAATGAGCGATCTAAAATGCTTAGGATTCTTTCTGAGAAAAAAAGAAGGAAATTCTATACTGAAAACCTGGGAAAAACTTTCACCGTGCTTTTCGAAGAAGATGTAGAGGATGGTAAAATCCACGGCTTCACCGAAAATTACATTCGAGTAGCAGCCAAATATGACCCTATGCTAATCAATGAACTTAAGGTGGTAACACTGGATCTAATCAATGAAAAAGGAAATGTCGAAGTGCTAGAGCCAGAAATGGTTTTTGAAAAGCATTAAAGTTCACTCTATATAATGTGTCAAAACAGCCTGAAGACGAATTTCTTCAGGCTGATTTTTTTTTATACTTAAAGAAAGAAAATTCTAAAGTGCTTAATTGGTAATTTCCTCCTACATTTTTATAAATTCAGATCAGCTAATTAAATAATACGTGGAAGATTCGCAGAAACTCGCTTTAATCAGAGAAGAACAATGGCTAGCAGAATATGAACCTCAAATCCAGCAAAGATTTGACCGATACCAAGAAGCTATAATAGGGATAGATGAATTCAGTGGCAATATTCTCGAATATGCATCGAACCATAATTTCTATGGGATTCACTTCGAAGTTTGGAGAAAAGGATGGGTTTATAGGGAATGGGCACCTGCAGCCAAGCAACTCTATTTTTTTGGGGACTTCAACGATTGGGATCGACGCTCACATCCAATGAAAAAGAGCGGGCGTGGCGATTGGGAAATTTTCCTACCCTTTGACCAATACAAAGACAGCTTCCTGCATGGCAGCAAAGTAAAAGTCCACGTGATTGCTGATAATGGGGAATTAGATAGAATACCAGCTTATATCAGAAGAGTGATTCAGGATGAGCATACGCATGACGTGGCAGGTCAACTTTGGTTTGCAGCCGATTTCAAATGGACAGACAATTCTTTTTCCACCAAGAATAGTCTTAAACAACCTCTGATCTATGAGTGTCATGTGGGAATGGCTCAGGAGAAAATGGGGGTGGGAACCTATCAAGAGTTTGAAGAATTTACCCTTCCGAGAATCAAAGCTGCTGGATATAATACCATTCAAATGATGGCAATAATGGAGCATCCTTATTATGGATCATTTGGATATCATGTTTCCAATTTCTTTGCACCGACTTCCAGGTTTGGTACTCCAGAGGAGCTGAAATCTTTGGTGAACAAAGCACACGAAATGGGAATTGCCGTGGTAATGGATATAGTACATTCCCATGCAATCAAAAATGTAAATGAAGGTCTTAATGAATTTGATGGTAGCCAACATCAATATTTTCATCCTGGCGAGAAAGGATATCATGAAGCCTGGGACTCCAAAGTCTTTGACTACGCTAAGCGGGAAGTACAGCAGTTTTTGCTTTCAAATATTCGCTATTGGTTAGAGGAGTTCCATTTTGATGGGTTTCGATTTGATGGTGTGACTTCCATCATGTATTCGCATCACGGATTATTTATGGATTTTGATTCGGTCGATTTATATTTTGACGATAATGTAGATGAAGACGCAGTATTATATCTGCAGCTTGCAAACACCCTTATCCATACATTAAAGGAGGAAAATATCTCTATCGCTGAAGATATGAGCGGCATGCCAGGTCTTGCAAGAACGATCGCAGACGGAGGAATTGGGTTTGATTTCCGGATGGCAATGGGAGTTCCTGACTTTTGGATCAAAACATTAAAACATAAACAAGATGAAGAGTGGGACATGTTCGAACTTTGGCATCAACTCACCAATAGACCTCAGGCAGAAAGATCTATTGGCTATGCCGAGAGTCACGACCAAGCACTAGTAGGAGATCAAACACTCGCTTTCAGGCTTATGAAGGAACAGATGTATTTTTCTATGTCTGTCCTGCAGCAAAATTTGACAGTAGATCGTGGAATTGCCCTCCATAAACTCATCAGACTGGTCACTCTTACCCTAGGTGGTGAAGGATATTTGAATTTTATTGGAAACGAATTTGGGCATCCTGACTGGGTCGATTTTCCACGTGAAGGAAATAACTGGAGCCATCAGTATGCACAACGATTATGGTCACTTGTTGACGATCCATTACTACGGTATGGACAGCTTGATGCATGGGACAAGGCTATCATCAAACTTGCAACAGACTACCTACTTCTCGCTGCTGCACCTGCAGTACAACTGCATTTGGATCCAGATAAAAAGATTTTGGCATATGAGAGAAGTGGATTGATATTCGTCTTCTCCTTCCACCCTACAGAGTCATTTTTCGGACTTGCTATTCAGGTACCTACAGCGGGGAAATATAAGATTTTACTCAATTCCGATGAGAAGGAATTTAGCGGATTTGAGCGATTGGATCAAACGATTAGCTACCCGACTGATAAGCATCAGTGTTTACAATTGTATGTTCCCAATCGAACAGTAATGGTATTGAAGAAAGTTTAAGAGTAGCTGTAAATCCCATACTTATACTATGGAGACAACAATTAACTAAATAAGGTTGATGACAATTGATTATCAACCTTATTTAGTACATCACTACAAAATTTCATGACACGTTATTTCTTCCTATTTTTCATTATTTCAGCTTGTAGCTCAGCTCCAACTGGAAAACAGGTTTTGAAAAAAAGCATAGACTTTCATGACCCTAATAATAAATGGAATAGTTTGCTGGAAAGTATCCATGTGAAAAGTGATTTTGTCTACCCAAGTATTTCGCTTGATAGCCTCATAATCGGATTGGACAACGCAAAGCAATTAATTTCCTACCATAACCTGACTTTAGGACAAGAAATACTTTTTTCTGATTCCACCTGCTTGGTAATAAGTGGAAGTAAAAGCTGTGAGCAATCAGCCTGGACAAAGAACTTCTATCATTTTATCTTAGGCCTTCCCATGACTCTTCAAAACGAAGACGGAATAGTTCATGAATTCGTCGCAGATACAAGTTTTTATCAAAAGCCCTCCTATCGTGTTAGAATAGATTTTGAGAAGGAAAAGTGGCATTTCTACTTCGACAAGGCAGATTTTCAATTAGTTGGCTTTGCTTTCAATAAGAATTTCGAGTCCAAAGCTGAAGAAATTCGTACTGACGATTTGATCGATATTGATGGAATGAATTTGATAAAAAGTAGATCTTGGTGGATCACAACTGATTCCTTAGCCCCAACCTATTCAGGAAAAGATGAAATTATAGGTTCTGTTCCTTGGTTGAAAACTGACTAACAACTAGAGCGCATGAAGATGAATACCTCAGTTGACACCTATTTCACTGCCGGATGTGGCCGCTGCCCATTTGGCGGAACGCCACAATGCAAGGTTCACAATTGGACAGAAGAGTTAAAGCTTTTACGAATGCTCATTCTTGACTGTGGCCTGACAGAGGAGTCAAAATGGGGTGTTCCTTGTTACACTTTTCAGAAAAGTATTATTCTGATTCTGGCAGCCTTTAATGAATATTGCTCAATTAACTTTTTCAAAGGCGCTTTGCTAAATGATGAGCATGAAATTCTTTCCAAACCTGGAGAAAATACACAGGCGGCTCGACTAATTAAGTTTACCAAAGTGCAAGAAATTGCTGAGCTGAAATCTGTTATAAAAGCCTATATTTTTGAAGCAATTGAGGTAGAAAAGGAAGGACTGAAGGTGGTTTTCACACAAAATCCTGAACCTATTCCAGAAGAATTTCACAATAAACTTACCGAATCTCCTACATTGAAAGACGCTTTTGCAAGATTGACTCCCGGAAAGCAACGAGGATATATTCTGTATTTTTCATCTCCCAAACAGGCTAAGACAAGGGAAGCTAGAATTGAAAAGTGCACTCCAAAAATCCTTGAAGGATTAGGCCTAAATGAACGGTGAAATCTTCCACATGTAGTAAGACTCGATCTTCTTTCTGATGGCACTAGACTCATGATCCTGATCTCCAGCTTCCCTAATCAACCTATGTTCCCCTTCTTCATTTCTTTCACGGCATAATCAACAGCTCTAGCAGTCAATGCCATGTAAGTAATTGATGGGTTTTGTGTACCTGTCGAAGTCATACATGCTCCATCTGTCACAAAGACATTGGGAGCCAAATGCATCTGATTGAATCCATTGAGCATGGAAGTATTTGGATCTCTTCCCATTCTCACTCCTCCCATTTCATGAATGTCTAAGCCAGGCGACTGCTGACTATCCCAAATTCGGATATTCACACAACCAGCCTTAGTAAGCATCTCCTCTCCTTGTTGATGGAAATCCCGTATAATTTTCTCATCATTTTCATCGTAACCTACATTAATCTGAAGTAAAGGCACTCCCCATTCGTCTTGCTGATCAGAACTTAGGCTGACACGATTGGTTTCCTTGGGTATAGTTTCTCCCTGCATCATCATATAAACCGACCAAGGACCAGGCTTTGAATTAGCTTCTTTGAGCTCAGCGCCAAGAGGAACATCAGCGTGCCCAGCTCCTGCTCTTCCAGCGGAATAAAAAGTCATGTATCCTCGCATGAAGTCCATTTCTTGTTGATGGACATTTCTGAAATTAGGCATCATTACCGCTGTAGGTCTTCTTCCAAAATAATATTTGTCATCAAAACCTTCATAATTCGCATTAATAGATCCGCGATAGTTATGAAAGGCTATGTATTTTCCTAAAACTCCGGAGTCATTTCCCAATCCATTTGGAAAGCGCTTAGAAGTACTATTCATTAATATCAAATTGGTATTCAAGGCTGCGGCGTTTAAAAAAATTACGGTAGCGAAATATTCTGAAGATTCTTTGGTGATTCTGTCTACCACCCTCACTCCCGTAACTTTACCTTTTTGCTCATCATAAATAAGGGAATGAACCACTGAATCAGGTCTAATAGTCAGGTTACCAGTTTTAGCCGCAGTAGGCAAAGTGGATGAGTTGGAACTGAAATATCCACCAAAAGGACATCCTCTGTAGCATTGATTTCTTGCCATGCACTGACCTCGACCTTGCTCCAAGTGAATCTCTTTAGGTTCGGTGAGATGAGCACAGCGACCAATAATTACATTTCGATCTTCGTAGGCCGATTTAATTCGCTGCTGAATCTCTTTCTCTACGCAATTCATTTCCCAAGCTTTCAAAAATTCGCCGTCTGGAAGTGTTTCTAGACCTTCATAGCTCCCACTTATCCCAACAAAACGCTCCACATAACTATACCATGGGGCTACGTCATCATATCGAATCGGCCAATCTACTGCAAAACCGTCACGACCTGGACCTTCAAAATCAAATTTACTCCATCGCTGAGTTTGTCGTGCCCAGATCAGTGATTTCCCACCTACTTGATAGCCTCGTACCCAATCAAAAGGCTTCTTTTGTACATAAGGATGTTCTGAATCTTTGACAAAAAAATGCTGAGTGTCCTCTTTGTATGCATAGCACTTGTTGACTACAGGATTCTCAAGCTTATCTGCACTAGGAATATGATTGCGGTGTGGCATCTCCCAGGGTGCAGCTGTCATGGTAGGGTAATCCTTTAAATGCTGCACATCTCTTCCTCTCTCCAACACTAAAGTTTTCAAGCCTTTCTCACAAAGTTCTTTTGCCGCCCAACCTCCACTAATTCCCGATCCTACTACGATTGCGTCAAATTGATTAGATTTCATGACTGGAAGCTAAAGAATTCAATATAGATTTTTACAGAATTTTCCATTAACAGTTGCAAAACTAAATTCGTAAGGTCAGAATTGAACCAGAGAAATATGAATCTTATTCCTCACCATATACTAAAATAGAGTGAAGTAAATAGAACGAATATTCAATCTTTTAAAACTAGTTTATTGAGAACAATTAAGGTACATGTGAAAAATAGACGAGCTAAAAAGTCAGCTTTAAAAAGCATAAATATTAATTCCAGGGATTCAGATTAGCCTAATCCTTCCTTAGAAACACTCCTCATGTTGAGGAATATAGCTCTCAATAAACCCTAAATAGCATTTTTATCAAAAAAACTCACTAGTACAACTTTTAACTTTACCACCTAATCTTCCCTTTAAACGGACATTGACACAAGTTCATAATAAGCACTATCGTATGGTATAATGTTTGGCTACTTCTAGCATCAGCAAACTAGCTTACCATGAATTCTAACACTGAAATAATAGACTCAGAAAATCTTACCCGAGTACTCGGTGATTATCCTAACGAACCAACAAATCAAACTTCCGGCCCCTACTTACTTATAAGCGGTGGAGTCCATGGAAATGAGCCGAGCGGCGTTCTAGCTTTGCAACGGGTCTTCAAGAAACTTCAAGAGAGTAAACCAGAGTTGAAAGGAAAATTGGTAGGAGTGGCTGGAAATATTGCTGCTTTGAAGAAAGGAGTGCGCCTGATTGACAAGGATCTAAACAGGGTTTGCACGCTGGAGAATGAAAAGCATTTAAAAGAAGGAAAGACACTTGACTTTCATGAGGCTTCAGAGTTTAATGAGTTGCTTGCTATCGTCGAGAAACTAGAAAACGAAAGATGTAACACCGAATTTCATTTTATGGATTTGCACACTACGTCATCCAGTACGGCACCCTACATCAGCGTAAATCGCCGTGAGGACAGTTTTGCTTTTGCGAAGCAGATGCCACTGCCTGTTGTGAAAGGAATTGAAAAATATATACCAGGTCATTTCGACCATTATCAGACGTTGAAAGGACATGCAGGTTTCACCATGGAAGCGGGTCAGCACGATGACCCAAAATCAGTGGATTATCATGAGGCAGCGATCTGGGTAATTTTAGTAGAAACTGGAATGCTGGAAAAATCAGCAATTGCTTATGACCACTTTTTCGAACTTCTAGAGAAAGCCTCTCCTACCAATGATAATTTTGAGGTGACTTATAGACAAGAGATTGGTGAGAAGCAGAAATTTAAAATGGATCCAGGCTTCGCTAATTTCACCGAAATTACAAAAGGGCAGCGCTTGGCTTCTTTGGATGGAGAAGAGCTTGTTTCAGATACCGATGGCCGAGTCTTCCTTCCGCTATATCAGACACAAGGATCAGACGGCTATTTTATCGTAAAACCAGCGTGATCAGAAAAGATCTGACCTCTTTAATATTCTTTTCGCCTCATTGACTTCACTATGCATGAAAACTTGACTAGTCACTAAGCGTGATTGATATGTCTAAAATCTAAAATCATCTATAATAAAAAATCTGCCCTCTACAAAAATCTTATTGGCTCTGCCGGTAAAATAAAAAGGAAAAGCTAATTATGGCTTTTCCTTTTTATTTTCAACTGTATAGCGACCAACTGTGTAGGGTGTGAAAAACAGTTAGTTCAGTGCGTCAATTTAAGTGAAATAAAACAACTGCCTCCATTCATTATTCACGAACGGAGGCAGTTTAATATAATCAATACATATCTCGAGGACACTCCAAACTAAAGATTCATAGTTGCCAAGAAAGCATTTGGTAAAGTACCATCGTAGTGCTTTTGGTATTCCACTTTCTTCTCTAGTGAATCAATAATGGCAGATGAGAAATCTTCACCTTCAAGTCTGTGCATGGCATTGATTGTACCAGGGCTATCTAGATTTAGCTCCATGATTTTGTCGCCAACAATGTCAATTCCTGCTAGGAACATTCCGTCTTGCACCAATTTAGGGCCAACGATCTCACACAATCTTCGCACATCGTCGGTAATTTCTGCACGAATGGCTTGGCCTCCAGAGTGTAGATTACTTCGAATATCGTTGTTGTTAACTCTATTCACAGCTGCTACTTTTCCGTTTATTTCGAGGATTTTTCCATTCATCATGATTACTCGTATATCACCGTTTTTGGCAGCAGGCAAATATTCCTGAGCAATCACAAACCCATAGCGATTGATCGTTTCCACAATCTGATTAAGATTTTTATCGTTATCCACTAAGAAAACATCCTTTCCGCCAGAACCTTGCAGTGGTTTCAAAATAATCTTCTTCTTCTCTTTCTTGTAGAATGTTTTGATCTCATCAGCATCCCGACTGATGATTGTTCTAGGCCTTACAGCCTCAGGAAAATGCTGGAAATACATCTTGTTGAATGAAGACATTAACGCATAAGGATCGTTTACCACTAACACTCCATTTACGCTAGCGACCTGACCGAAAACCATACCTGCGGTTTGAGCCCAGGCTCTTTCCCCAAATTCTTCACAAGGATTATTTCGAAGGAAAAGCACATCTAAATCGTCTGTGGAGATATGCATGCGTTCTGCTTCTGGGCTGTGGATCGCCTCCATGTATTTATCCAAACTTCGGAACTTAGTAGTTGGGGCTTTTATTGCTATAGCTCCCATCTTACCATCTTCGAGGTAGCATAGCTGACCTACGCTGATAAGGTAAACTTCATGCCCGCGATGTACAGCTGCTGAGGAAAGTTGTGTGGTACTATATCCTCCAGTCTCGGTTTCTATTTGGTTTACTACAAATCCAATCTTCATTTTTTTTGTGATTAGTGGTTTAATTAACTAGTTCTGATAATGTCAGTCCATCCTTTAATTTTTTCAATCGCTCCTGTGCAAAATCTGTTTTGAGAAAGCTAGGAATGAGTGGAGATGGTTTAATAATATCTCGTATGCGTAATTCTTGAATTAGGGGAATATGCTTGAAGCCAATTTTCCCTACATAAAGCGATTCCAAATCGCCTTCATTCTGCAAATATTCGATGAGCTTGATCAAGCCCCTGAGATAAATAATGTCTTTGGTGCAGCCTCCTCCTTGATAAGTTCGAGCTGTAATCTGAAACGCCTGCTCTGGTGATGCATTGTATTCTTCAGTAAGGGCATGATAAGTCTCTTCGAAAGTCATACCTTCTGTCACTGCTCTACCGGCGATCACTCGCGCAGCTAGGGTTCGTAGTCTGTTATTGGTAAGTCCTCCGACGAGGTATTCAGCTAAGACAGCAAGCCCTTCCTGCAGTTCATCATAATCTGCAAATCCACTGCTCATCTGTCCAAAAGACTGCATCTTCCCATTATAAAAAGTAAGTACGTGCGTACCAATTTCATGATGAACCAAGGCTTTGATTCTTTGCTTTGGAATTTTGAAACTTGAACCAATGTAGAGTTGGCCTCTAGAGACGAGCATTCCTACAATGTCATTTTTCACCTCCACTTTAGCATCTAAATCTGGAAAGCTTTCTCTGTATTGCTCAATTTCTGACGCACAATATTTCGCCATATCGTATGCATCAATCCATTCTATTTCTTCAAAATGATCAGGAGGAAGGGTTTTCAGAATATGCTTTGCAGTTTCATAAAGCTCAACTCCGGGAGAACTGTACAAGCGAATGCTGCTGTACATAAAGTTCTTCGTACCCCGCTCTTTAAGCATAGTGATCTGCTTTTCCAACTCTTCACGCTTTTCTGTATAGAGAAAAGAGAGTGTAGGGTCTTCAATTCCTTGGATGTCAATCCGAAACAATTCTTCCTTCAATCGATCAGGATCTATAGGTAAATTACGGTAAAGAAATTTCGGATTTTTAGTAAAATTATTGGCAGTGAACTCCTCCTTAGCCTGCATAGTATTCACAGGAGAAATAAGAAGGAGGAACTGATATTTAGCCTCAATTTCTGAGAGGCGTCGATCTACTTCCCATACTTTATCATCGACCATAGTGCTACCCAATCGTTGATAATTCTGAATATCAAATGAGGTCTGAACACGTATGAACTCATAAACAGATTTTCTAAGAATACCTGAAAAAGCAAGTTTGAATGCTTTAAAAACCAAGTAATAAAATTCTTTACTGTCATGATTCTGAAAGAATGGAGGGATCTCCAACCCCATCAGGTAAATACCCGATTCTTGACATTGTTTTATTGTAAGGAAATCTGCCAAGTGATCAGGATGACGAATTCCAGTTTCCTCCACGACTACATTCAATTCTGGATGAGTTTGACAAAACTGTACTAATCCATCTTGCAATGCTTTGACCGTATTAGGAGCTTTTTCTTTTGCTGTTTTGAGCACAAAAGTTTTACTTTCTGGTTTTCCAATCCAAACTTCTAATACCATCACAGAACCATATTCCTCTGCAATTTCCTTTGCCAAATCCTTGGCAAGAATTGCAATGTCAGAATTGAAATCTGTGCTGGCTTCCGTGATAAGATAGGAAGATTCCATTTTCACCAAATCAGGAATCTTAAAATGGTGTTGTTTTTCTTCACGATAGATCAAAAGAAAAGGTAGACGTCGTTCTATCCTTAATCGGTTGATTCCCCCTAGGGAAAGATTAAGAACTTTCCCTGTTTTCAGGGCATGAGTAAGTGCTTCCTTCGTCTCTTTATCGATCATTATTTTTGCTCTTCGTCTGCGTTACTATAAGAGTTATTTTCCTCATCTTCTGAACCAATTCTTTCCTGATCATCATCTAATTCACTGCCTGGCACATCTAGGTCATCACCAGTGAAATCAACTTTTCTCTTTCTTTCTAGAAGTTGCTCATCATCTCCACCGTCCTGACTTAAATTAGCATCTTTTGGCCCTAAAGCTTGAAGATCTTCTTTGGTTACTTTTGCTTCTTGGATAAGTTCCTCAGTGGTTTTATCCTTAAGACTTTTTTCGTTTTCTGGCTTATTAGTTTTCATAGCTTTTCTGATTTCCTTAGTTAAAAGCAACATGGATGCCTCATAGAAGGGAATTCAATTGAAAAAGCGTAAATGAAGGATAGCAGATTTATAAGCTAGGTTTTGAGCATATTTAAAAAATTAACAAAAGAATTTACGCCATTGAAACTGTGGAGGCATATGTAAAAAAATCCCCGAAGCGGGTATAAATCAAAGTTATTTTGATGTGGAAGAACGTAGGTAAAGTAAGTTTCCATCCATATCTACAATTAAATTGTAACCTGGCAGTGCCTCTCCTATCACATTAAATTCTTCCAAATTCACATATAAGCTGTCAGCATTAGAAATCGGGCTACTGAAAGCATAGCTTAATTTGGATTCTAGTGAAGTAAACTCGCTAGCCGCAACTAAATTCCTGTGTAAGAATCCAATTTCGCCAGTCATAGTTTCTACTTGATACCAATCTGCTGTAGCTGCTACTGTAATTATAATCATATCTAATTTAAGTGTAGATATCACATCTGAATTGGTAGATGGCTCACGCCTCATTTTAGCTTGGTTTGTCCCAACTTTCATTAGATGTGGTAGCTCCTCGGCTTTGAGTTCAGGTGCTGCTTTAAACCTATCTTCAATAGCTGGAAAAGGGTTAATAGCACCATTTTGATATATACCAAAATGAAGATGTGGAGCCGTCGTGCGAGCGTTACCGGTATTCCCCACCAAACCTAAAGTGTCTCCAGGATTTACGCGTTGTAAATTGCTTACAAGCTGAGTATCCAAGTGCGCAAAATAAAGATTCCAATCTCTCTCAGGATCTCGAACCCAAACCTGTTTTCCTCCCAAACCTCTATCCCGAACGGCTGTAACTACTCCCGCGACAGGTGCCAATACAGGCGTGCCACGAGTTGCAAATATATCAACTCCCTCATGTGATCTTTGACCTCCATCTCGTACATCACCCCACACACTTTGGATAGCAGCGCTATTTTTTCCCTGAACTGGAAACACAGCGTAAGTAGCAGTACCACTTATTTTGATCTGAAAGTTCCCTTCTCCAAGTAATTCAGGCTGAAGTCGAAGCAAGTAGCTTCCCGATTTTTCCGCCTCAAATTTCAATGAGTCACTTTGTATAGTGAAAGATTCTAATTCTTTCCACTCGGACCCTTCCAATAAATCCACAATCAATTTGCTACTATCACTCGCTTGCCAGTTTACAAAAATATTTACTGACGAACCTTGCTCTAACTTGATCTTCCAAGCTTTTGCTTCAATACTTTTGGACTTAAAACTTCCTTGAATTGAGACGGGAACAGCAAGATCGGGAGCCTTTAAGATCGACTCATTTGCTGAGTTCTTCCATTCTAAACCGATTTTTGTAGCGCCAATCCCAGAGCTATTCAGGGTATTTGTATATTGGGTTCGGGCAGAACTGGATTTAAAAATCCGTAAAGTCTGATTGTTACATGAAGTGAAAAAAATGCAAACAATAATAAAAAGAGTGAGTATATGTTTGATGCTATTCATATGGAGAGCTTGGCTTTATCCTGGAGCTGATACCATAACTCAGGACTATCTGTAATCAATTGGAAAACACTAACACTTACGACAGCAAATACGATGTGGGCTATAAATAGTGCTATAAAGTAATGTAGGTGGGAGAAAGTAGGTGGATTCGAATGAAGACTTAGATAACCTTTCCACACTAGTATAGCCAAAATACCACTTGTCACTCCTATCAAAATAGAATCCTTCAGGTCAATTTGGAATACGCCCCAATTCCAAAGTAGAAAGTATGCGAAAGAAAAGAGTATACCGACGGAAAAATGTGCAATAGTTCCTACTACAAATGCATTATTAGTTGGTGTGTAGAAGTTACGTTCCCCCACTAACATATTGCCTAGAATATGGACGACCTTAGTGAAGTTCTGACTTATATAGGCATAAATATAAATTATCAGGGTCATAGCAATCGTGCCAGCCATACCCGATAGAATAGTTATAATAAAGTGTTGAATATCCATGCGTTAATCGTATTAAAAAATGCAGGCGATTCATTTTGATCGCCTGCATCTGTATTAAACTGGAATTTGCTGGGCATCCTCACGCTCCCAAATTCTATGCTTTTCCAGAGCGGAAACGTAATCTTGTGGGCTCTTGTCCACAAGAACACCTTTTGCATTCTGATTTCTAGAGGCGTATGTTTTATCCCAAAGCTTCTTCGCATCACCCTGATAGGCGATAAATTTGAAATGCTTATAACTTTCATCTACGAAGCGGATAATATCAGCATCTGCACTTAGCGCATCGATACTTTTTTCACCGCCAGGAATCACAACACCGTCAAATAGCACTGAAGCTGTAGTCAAAATGCTATGATCCACTTTAATCTTCTCTCCATTTGATCCACTAATCATTCCGGCGTGCAAACTGATTACTTTACCTTCCGCACCTTCTTTTTTGAAAGCTGCCATGTAAGAATTTACACTTGCTACATCTACTCCATCATTTGCCAAAATGGCTACAACCCTTCCCTTAATACCTTTACCGGGGGAAGCCATCAAACTTAACTTAGGAGATTTCTCGATTGATTTCTTAACTTCTGTAGGCTGATAATCTTCCGGATTTGCATCTGCCCCAAAGCTATGATTCAATGGTTTCTCAGGTTTTTTAATATTTTCTATACCGAGACCCTTAGCAACTTTTTGAGCTAGCTCCTCATTAATGTAGGTTAGCATACCGACGATTCTCTCACGAATTTCTTCTATGGTCACCTTTCCAAGTTCAAACCTTAGTGCTTCCACCATATGATCCTGCTCTACCTTAGTCTGACTCTCAAAGAAAAGTTTTGCTTGGGAGAAATGATCCATAAAACTTTTACTTCTTGTACGGATTTTATGACCTTCCACACGTTCTTGATGATGCGTGAATCCGCCTTCGGCCATCTTGGACTGGAATGGACATCCACCGCCTAGGCTATTTGGGCTGTAGCTAGTTTGTCCCTTATTTATAGCCTGACGTGCAATACCTCCTCGTTGATTGTTGTGCACAGGCGCGACAGATCGGTTGATCGGAATCTCATGAAAATTAGGTCCACCCAATCTGGAAAGCTGTGTATCTGTGTAAGAAAATAATCTACCCTGAAGCAATGGATCATTTGTAAAGTCAATGCCAGGCACTACATGTCCTGGGTGGAATGCAACTTGTTCTGTTTCGGCAAAGAAATTTTCAGGATTTCTGTTTAGCACCATTTTTCCAATCAGTCTCACTGGTACCAATTCTTCAGGAATAAGCTTAGTAGGATCCAACAAGTCAAAGTCGAACTTAAATTCGTCCTCTTCTGGTACAATCTGAACGCCAAATTCCCATTCTGGAAAATTGCCATTTTCGATAGCATTCCAAAGATCTCTTCTATGGAAATCAGGATCTTGGCCAGAGATTTTCTGTGCCTCATCCCATGTGACCGAGTGTGTACCCGCAACTGGTTTCCAATGGAATTTAACGAAAGATGATTTTCCTGATTCGCTCACAAATCTGTAGGTGTGAACGCCAAACCCTTCCATCATTGTCAAACTCCGCGGTAACGCGCGATCACTCATTGCCCACATAATCATGTGCATGCTTTCCGGCATTAGTGAGATAAAATCCCAGAACGTATCGTGAGCCGAAGCTGCTTGGGGAATTTCATTGTTTGGTTCTGGCTTTATGGCGTGAACCAAATCAGGAAATTTCATAGCATCCTGTATGAAGAATACCGGCATATTGTTGCCTACAAAATCATAAATGCCTTCCTCTGTGTAAAATTTGACAGAAAATCCACGCACATCTCTAGGCAAATCGGTAGATCCTTTAGATCCAGCTACCGTACTAAAGCGAGTAAATACCGGAGTTCTTTTGCCTTTACTATTCAAAAAACCTGCTTTAGTAAATTCTGATAAATCACCGTATGACTCGAAGTATCCATGCGCACCAGATCCTCTAGCATGAACTATTCGTTCAGGTATACGCTCGTGATCAAAATGAGTCATTTTCTCTCGAAAGTGAAAATCCTCCAATAGTGTCGGACCTCTCTCTCCTGCTAACAAAGAATTTTGATCATCATTGATTTTCAAACCTTGGTTTGTCGTCAGAGGCTGACCTGCCCCATCTTCCAAATTCATTTTGAGATCATCAATTTTTGGGTTTGTGGCATTATTTTGCGCCTTATCTTTTTCAATCATTATAAAATAATTTAGTGGTTATCAGAATATAGTTCTCCAAAAACATTCCAGTTAAAAATAACACATTGGATATTTTAATTTCCTAAAAGAATCAGATATAGTAAATAACACGAAAAACATATTTTGTGTGGAATCAACTGAGAAACGAAGAGAATTGGAGTGTACCAAAAAAAAACATATTGTTCAAAATTCAAAGTTGAATTACCATATAACCATGTGGGATTTGTCTTAAAAATTCCTCAGAACGTGGATAAAAATCTATGGAAGGTTTTCCAAAAAAATCCCCTGAATTCAAACTTCGGAATCCAGGGGATATTGAATTCAAATATTATTCGTCTTTCGATTTTCTCTTTCCATCCTCATCAAAAATGAAAGTTTGGTTGGACCCCTCCCTCATTTTAAATTCAAGTTCATAGTAAGTGATATTGTTTTCAATGAATCTTCTCTTTGCTACGATATTGCCTGGATCTAAATCGTCCGTTTTTTCTATCATCGTAAGCAATTCCTGAGGGAGATTGATGGAATCTGCTGATGTGATCTCAACTGGTATTCTAGTCCCGTCACTCAATCTCATACTGGAATCTTTACCAGCCAATATTTGACCATTTTCGGAAGTAACTTCTTCCACCTGCATCACTCCATCTTCTGTAATACTACCATCTTCTTTCTTTTCGTTGCAGGCGAAGGTCATGCTAGATAACGCCAATCCTATTATAGCTAAGTGCTTTTTCATTATGATATTATTTAAATTTAATTGCAAAGATTAATTGTATATCTAATCAAAATCTTACCCAATCACGCTAATACCTTATTTGTATAGAGTTTAGAGTGCTTTTAGTGATGTCAAATGAAAATTATGCTAGTACTCATTGAAGCGAATTTCCCCACTATGTGCAATAAATTCTATATTTTTTGCCCCTTCGCTCCCTTCTACCGATAGCTTTCAGAAAGTCCTACATCATTCAAAGCAAGGGATGTGGATTGTCTGATATCATAGTGGATATACACAATACATTATTTACTGACTTTACTCCACAATTTCTGTCCCCACTTACTTAGAAAATTTTGCTCATCTGCTCCTTCTAGGTCTTCTTCACCAAGTGCATATCCCAATGGCTCTAAAGAAGGAGTTGCATCAAAAATAATCTTGGCAATACCGGTAATTGGGATACTTAGTATCATTCCAACAATTCCCCAAATAGATCCTCCTAAAATAACTACAACTATCGTAACTAATGGATTGACCTCCACCTTACTTCCTACTACATATGGCTCTAGAATGTAACTTTCTACAAATTGTGCAATCCCAAAAGTGACTGATACGCCTATTATACCGCCAACTTCCGCACCCGCAAATAGCGCCATGACCATAGCCAATCCATATCCAATGATATTTCCAATAAATGGCACAAGCGATAAGATTGCAGCTATCACGCTTATAAGAATTGCATTTTCGATTCCCGACACAGATAATCCTATGCTATAGATGACCGCTAAAAAAGCGATTAAGATTAATCTCCCCACTATAAAATTTAAAGAAAGTTCTATAGAATTATTCATCACGTCCTCTGCCTCTTTTCTATTTTGACTATTAAAAAACTTCAAGATGGAAAGCTTTACTTTATTCCTGTATAGCAATAGGAAGAACAAATAAACAAGTGTGAGAACAGCGCTAGAGATAAAGTTGAAAAAATTTTTAAGTAATGAACCAACTTCAGATGCAGCTTTCGCAGCAATCTTTTCTGTAGAAGATCCTTGGGTAGAGGCATCTTGATTGGGACTATTTGCCACAGCAGCTGTTTCAGTCTTAGCTGATTGATTTACTGAGTTAGAATCTTGAGAAGGAAAAAATTCTCCAAGTTCTTCCCCAAAATCCAACCCTGTTTTCTCAGCTAAAGATTTATTAAACTCTTCCAACTTGGGCTGAATACTTGTTTTTATTTCTGGCCAACGCTCTGAGATATTTACTACTTGCGCGGATAAGACTACAAAAAACGAAAGAAATAAAAGTAAACTTATAACTACACTAGTTAATGCAGCAAGCGCTCTTGAGAATTTCCAACGCTCTAATTTTCTGCAAAGAGGTATGCATATTAATGTCAAAAGTATCGCTACTGCGAAGGGCTTCAGAAATCCTGCTGCCTCTATTGTACCTAGAAGCATAAAGTAAGTTCCTACTATCAGTAATGTTAGGATAAATAGAATTTGTTTAGCTTTCATTCCGTGTGTTGCTTATTGACATGAGTTTGGATTTCGTAATGATAATTGTTGCGAAAATTTTGAAACTGACCCTACTAATTGCCTGTATATGCTATTTTCCATAAAACGTTACCTGAATCATCATTGACAAGAAGAGATCCATCAGGTAATATCGTCACATCTACTGGACGTCCATAAACTTTTGATTTATTGATATCAGAGACAAATCCACTTAAGAAATCCTGCGGCTGACCTGAAGGCTTTCCTTCGGTGAATGGGATAAACAAAACTTTATAACCTGCCAGTTTTTCACGATTCCAAGATCCATGTTGTCCTACAAAAGCGCCATTTCTATACGCTTCAGGAAAAGTAGATCCATTATAAAAAGTTAAACCCAGGGACGCAGTATGACTACCAACAGATACATCTGGAACTAGTGCTTTTTCTACCATTTCTGGAGCTTTACCATATAGTCTAGGATCTTCTATTTGTCCAAAATAGGAATAAGGCCAGCCATAAAAACCACCTTTTTTCACGCTAGTGATATAATCCGGCACTAAATCATCACCTAATTCATCTCGCTCATTTACTGCAGTCCATAGTTCCTTTGTGATAGGATTCCAAGACATGCCTACAGGGTTTCTTAAACCACTGCCAAACATAATTTCTCCTGTACCATCAGGATTTACTTCCAAAATTCCCGCTCTTCGATGTTCTTCCTCCATGCCATGCTCACCTGCATTACTAGCTGATCCCACGGAAATATAGATTTTGCTCCCATCTTCGTTTGCTATCAAATTCCTAGTCCAATGGTTATTGTAGCCACCTGCGGGTAAATCAACTATTTTTTCTCCTTCACCATTTAATTTCAATTGTCCTGATTGGTAAGGATATCGGTATAGTCCATCTGTATTTGCGATATAGAAATGATTATTAAGAACCAACATCCCGTAAGGCTGATATAGATCTTCCTTAAAAATCTCACGAGTCTCGTAGTCACCATTTTTATCCTTGTCCTTAAAAACAGTGATCCGATCGGCACCCTTTTTAGTATTACTTTCGACTACAAAAATATCTCCGTTTGGACCCACATAGGTATTCCGTGGATTATCCAATTTATCGGCAAATTTAGTCACTAAGAAGCCTGCGGGCGCAGTGGGGGTTTCTCCATCTGGCCAGTCGACTAATTTACTCTCATTTCTAACAGATTCAGATGAATAAGGCGGTGGTAAAATAACTTCTCCATTTGCAGTCTGAACTCTATCAGGCTTGGATTGTGAGATTTCCTTTTTCTCTCTTTTTGATACTTTTTCCTGACATGAAACAAAGGATATAGAGGCCAGAGCTAAGAATGGCATCAAAGATTTTATGTGCATAGTTTATAAAGATTAGCAATTCAACTGTATTTAGAACCAATCATACAGCCAAAAAATAAATAGGCAGATAAATGCGATTATCAATCTATTAGGTGAGTTTCTGCCAGAAATCAACAAGTAAATCGAAATGACTGTGAAAAAATATTCCCAATTCGGGCTTAACTATGACTTTTATCCTCCCTCTAGCCTCTCCAGTGTTTTTTCTATGCTCACGCCCTTCCCTAGAACTTCTTTGAAAAGATCTGGAAATTTTTCAATCCTTTCCATAACTGTGAAAATGGTAAAATCTCCTTTATCCAATTTCATATTCACTTCCTTCCATAGCAAAGGTGTAGAAACTGTTGCGCCATGCTTGGGACGTACACAATAGACAGATGCCAGCGTCTGAGCGGATCGATTTTGAAGATAGTCCAAATAGATCCTTCCTTTTCGCGCTTTCAGAGGCCTTTCCATGGTGGTAAGTTTTGGAAGTTGCTCCTGTATTATGGTACAGAGCAACTTGCAGAAATTTCTTGCTTCTTCAAACGTGTAGACTGCTCCCATTGGTATGTAAATATGAAGGCCACTTGATCCTGAAGTTTTACAATATCCTTCTATCCCCAATTCATTGAGTAAATGATGAAAAGACTGAGCAACTTCCACAACTTCCTGAAAGTCATTTTTCTCAGAAGGATCTAAATCAATCACGATGTAATCTGGTTTTTCTAAGGAACCGACTCTCGAGTTCCAAGGATTAATCTCGATACAGCCAAGATTCGCCATATAAATCAGTGTAGCTTCCTTTTGACATAGCATGTAATCAATATTCTTGTCCGAAGACTCCGAATATAATTTCACCGTTTCTATCCAATCAGGATAGCCTTCCGGCGTATCTTTTTGATAAAAACTTTCTTTTTCAATACCGTTGGGATGGCGGTGTAGATTCTGAGGACGATCTTTCAAAAAGGGCAGAATGTACTCCGATACAGCTATGTAATAGTCTATTAGATCATATTTAGTAATCCCATCTTTTGGCCAAAGAGGCTTTTCCAAATTGCTCACAGGCACATTAATCCCATCTATTTCTAAGGAGTTATCGGATGTGTTATTTGCATGAGTAGATAACTTAGGACTTTCTAATTCTAACTTTTGGGGGATTTTATCACTTCTAAATCCCTTGAAAACCGGCTGTCTTAGTCTCCCTTTTTCAGTCCACTCTGCAAAAGTGACTTCGGCTACTTGATGTGGTTGAAGCCAGACTGCTTGTCTCCCGGCAAGATTTATTTTATCAGGAAAAGGTGATTTTAATTGAGTGATCTTGTCAAACTCTTTTTTCATTTCTCTCTGCTGGGAAATAGAAAAACCAGTGCCACAGTTACCTACATAACTCAATTCATTGTTTTTATAAAGACCTAAAATCAAAGAGCCGAATGGTCGATTTTCCGATTTGGTATAGCCACAGATAATTGTCTCTATACTTTCCTGCGTTTTAAACTTTACCCAAGACTCAGACCGTACGCCTGGATAATAAAAGGAATCAGCTTTTTTCCCAATAATCCCTTCCAATCCTTGTTCTTTCACCTTTTCAAAAAATGCTTTTCCTCCTCCTACTATATGATCACTGTAGCGAATTTGAGGTATATCCTCTACCAAAGCCTCCAATAATTCCTTGCGGTCCTCTAGCTTTAAATGAGCAATGCTGTGCCCATCCAAATAAAGCAAGTCGAACACTACGTATATCAAATCCCCTTTTGGCTCCTCACTGTAATGCTGAAGCCATTGAAACTTGGAAGCTCCATTTTTATCCAAAGTCACTACTTCTCCATCAAGAATAGCACTTTTGGAAAGTTCTTTCAGATGTTTGACGAGACTTGGAAATGCGTTCGAATAATCAATTCCGTTTCGAGAATAAAGTGTTGTGGTAGCTGAGGAATGATTGCAGATCATGCGATACCCATCCCATTTGATCTCGTAAAGCCAGTTTTTTGAAGTGCTAAATTTGAGCTCTTTACTCGTAGTAGCTAGCATGGGAGCAACTTGTTGCGAAAGCTTAAAGGATTTGGATGGTGGCGCGGAGCCATCAATAGAGGTTTCGCTTAAGTGTAGGTTTGCATCGTAATCAAGCTCCGTTGCATATTTATCCTTTTTTTTGATCAAGAGCCATTGCGGTTTTTTGCCATCAAAATTTGTTCTCACTAAGGCAAAATCCCCCTTTAGCTTTGTTCCGATAAAGGTGATTTTCAAATCTCCATCTTCAATCATTTTCAAGATGTCCATGTCATCCGACATCGATGTAAATGTGCCCGAATCCCATATAGTCATCTCACCAGCACCGTAATTTCCTTTGGGAATTATTCCTTGGAAATCCAGGTACTTCAAAGGATGATCTTCCGTTTGGACTGCTAATCGCTTATCATTCGGATTCATCGAAGGCCCTTTTGGAATAGCCCAACTCTTTAATACACCATCTATCTCCAGCCTTAGATCAAAATGTAAATGGCTTGCATCGTGTCGTTGTATTACAAATCTAAGCTCTCCATTTTGTGGGGCTATATCACCTCTTGGCTCATTTGTTTTCTTAAAATCCCTCTTCTTATTATATTCCTCCAGAGACATCAGGAAGCTTTTTTACGTTTTTCCAAACTTGCTTTGAGCTGTGCCATGAGATCTTTTGAAGGAGTGTTTTCTGGCACAAATTTTTTCACCACCGCCTTCTTACCTTTAGATTTTGCTTTGATTACTTTCATCAACTGCTCGTTGTATTGATCTTTATACTGGCTCAAGTCAAACTTTTCGCTGTATTGCTTAATCAGAGATTCAGCCATTTCTACTTCTTTTTTGGTAGTTTTCGAAGTAGAGATTTTAAGATCTGAAGGGTTTCGTATTTCATCTGAAAAACGGATTACATGCAGTACAAGTACATCATTATAGATTCCAATTAAACAGAGATTCTCTTTCTGACGCATAACAAAAGTGGCGAGCCCAAGCTTTTTAGTTTTCTTCAACGCATCACGAAGTAGGTTATACGCTTTGCCTCCCTCCTTCTGTGGCTCTAAAAAATAGGGCTTTTTGAAAAGCATATCAGCAACATCGACTTCCTCTACAAAAGCCTCAATCTCTATTACTTTACTTTTTTTCGCATTGGCCTCTTCAAAATCCTCATCTTCAAGAATGATGTATTTATCATCCATTTTGAATCCTTTGACTATATTTTTCCACTCTACTTCTTTACCTGTTTTCTCGTTCACCCGCTGATACCTAATTCGAGCATGATCTTCCGAATCAAGCATATCAAGATCGATAGTTCGGTTTTCGGAAGCAGAATACATTTTGATGGGAATATTAACTAAACCGAATCCCAAGGTGCCATTCCAGATTGATTTCATAAACTATTAGTTTGGTGATGATAGTATTAAGCGTTTTCATTTAAAATTCCAGTTAGTTTTTTATTGCAATTTTTGGGCAATCCTTTTCGTGCTTAAAGTATCAAATTACTTACAGCTGAAAACATTACTTTAAAAGTCATGACTAAACCTAATCTTGTATAAATCGCATTAATAGGCTAACCTAAAACTGTGAATTCATAGTCAAAGTAGATAAATACTGTAATTCATCTCGCAGTTCAATCAAATACACTGGGGCAAATTCTCCCAGTAATCCGTAGTATTTTCTACATTAAAATTTAGTAGATATTAAGATTTTTGTCTGTCATATTTTTACTGGTTGCAGAAATCAATCTCCATCTTTTCATCCAATCGCCAATAAGTGCTCGATAGTTAGGGCTTGCATTGATTTTTTATAAACTATCTGTTTTTTATATTTTATCCGACATTCCCTCGCACTGTTTTAGTAGCGTATATCATGTAGATTATATCCAGAGCAAAGCATAACACTACTAGAATAATAAGTTTTGGATACAATTTCTTTAAATACATAATCACATTTTTATACATAAACACATTTTTGTGGACAGAATAAATTTCAACTGGCAGTTCCTATCGGGAAAAAGTAGACTTAGAGACCTTTTAAGAAAAACTAATTGGGCTGATACTTCCCTTGGAAACCCTCAAAACTGGCCAGTGAGCTTACTTTCCACGGTTTCACTGATCATGGAGAATCCAATGCCGATGTGCATTTTTTGGGGCAATGATTTTATCCAATTATACAATGACGGATTTGCGAATCTTCTCGGTGAACCAGAGCATAACAATGTTTTCAGTAAAAGTGCAGAAGTAACATACCATACAAAGTGGGCAGGTATTCAAGCTATTTTCCATAGGGTACTGAATGGTGAACCTGTATTTATTCCAGATTCCATTTTGACAATTAGTCAAGGGCATTTAAGCGAAAAAAATTACGACTTTACGTATAGTCCCATTAAAGATCTAGATGGAAACACAGTAGGAATATTATGTACAGCTGTGGAAATCACGGAAAAGAAACTAATTGAAGGGAAACTAGAGGATAGTAAGAATCAATTATTCTTTGCAATTGAATCTGCAGGTCTGGGCACTTGGGATTATAATCCTATCAGCAAAACCTTTTCTGGGAATGAAAAACTTAAATCCTGGTTTAATCTTGCTACTGATGAGGAGTTAGATTTGGATGTAGCATTAAACGCAATTGACCCCGAGGATAAAATCAGGGTGATAAATTCAATAGAACGTTCTCTTTTAATAGAATCCGGTGGGGTCTATGATATAGAATATGCTATTACAAATTCTGATACAGGTCAAAAAAGGATTGTTCACGCAAAGGGCAAATCTTGGTTTACAGAAGATAATGTTTGCTATAGGCTAAATGGAACGCTGGAAGATGTCACCGAGCAAGTACTTGCTAGAAATAAAATAGAAGAAAGGGAACAAAGTATTAGATCCATAATTGATAATTCTCCTTTTCCTATCGGGGTTTTTGAAGGTGAAGATCTCATTATCACACTAGCCAACCAGACCATCAAGGATGTTTGGGGTAAAGGGAATGACATTATAGGCAAGTCTTATAGATCAGTCCTTCCTGAATTAAAGGACACTGAAGTATTCAGTCAGATTATGGGCGTATTCTCTACAGGAGTTCCTTTTCATGCTAAAAACATGCATGTTTTCCTTGAAATAAACGGAGTATTGAAGCCATTTTATTATAACTATAGCTTTACCCCACTCTACAATACTTCAGGCGAAGTATACGCAGTGATGAACACCGCCGCAGACGTTACCGATATTCATCTTGCAAAACAACAAGTAGAAGAAAGCGAGAAAAGATTTAGAAACTCCGTTGAACAGGCCCCTTTAGGCATTACCATTCTTAGAGGAGATAATTATATCGTGGAAATGGCCAATGAAAATTATCTAAGCTTGGTAGATAAGACTTCTGAAGAGTTTATCGGAAAGCCAATTTTTGACACTCTCCCTGAAGTAAAAGATGTAATTGAAAATATTTTTAGAGACATCAAATTAACAGGAATGCCATTCTTCGGAAATGAATTTCCTGTCACCTTAAATAGGTATCGAAAACAAGAGGTTTCCTATTTCAATTTTGTCTACCATCCTTTGAAGGAAGAAAACGGAGAAATCAGTGGAATAATGGCGGTTGCTACTGAGGTCACAGATACTGTGAAAGCAAAACATTTGCTTCTAGAAAGCGAGAATCACTTTCGTAATTTAATCATGCAATCTCCTATACCCATGACTATCTTAAGAGGCGATCAGTACATTATAGAGTCTGCAAACAAAGCGATGTTTGAATCGGTATGGCGCAGAGAGCCTTCTGAGTTGATAGGGGTTTCAATCTTGGATGCTTTCCCTGAACTTAAAGATCAGAAGTATCCTGAACTACTCAGGAAAGTTTATGCTACCGGTGTAACTCACAGCGAGAAAGAGTCTCCGGCATTAGTGCGAGGAGCTGATGGGATCAGAAAATTCTTTTTGGATTTTGAATATGCCCCATTATTAGACGCTGAAGGTTTTACATCGGGTATGATGATCACCGTCAATGACGTAACCGACAAAGTGGAAGCAAGAGTAAAGGTTGAGAAAAACGAAGAGCGATTAAATATAGTAGTTAATGCCAGTGAACTAGGTGTCTGGGAGTATGATATAAAAAATGAAACAAGTATAATTTCCAGTAGGTGTAATGAAATTTTTGGCTTTTTAAGCTATGAGATTATTACCACCTCTCAATTGACAGAGAGATTTCATCCAGATGACCTTGAGAAGATCAAAGAAGCTTATGAGCAATCTTATAAATCTGGTACATTACTTTTTGAATGTAGAATCGTAAAAAATAACAGTTTGCGTAATTGGATTGAAGTTCGAGGAAAAGTTTTCCTTGATGATCAAGGTCAGCCTGATCGAATGGTTGGTACTATAAGAGACATCACCGATGCAAAGGGTTTCCATAAGCTGCTATTGGAGCGGGAGGAAAAGTTCAGACTTTTGGCTGACTCCATGCCTCAGATGATTTGGACATCTGACAGCGAAGGCAATTTGAACTATTACAATCAAGCTCTATATGATTTCACTGGTTTTAAATACGAGGATATAAGTGGTGAAGGGTGGCTTCAAATAGTTCACCCAGATGAGAGAAAAGATAATATTGAGAAGTGGAAACAGGCTATATCCACTGGCAAAGATTTTCATTTTGAACATAGATTTAAAAAAACTGACGGGAGTTACCGCTGGCAGCTAAGTCGCGCCATTCCACAACGAGACGAACAGGGAAATATAAGAATGTGGGTGGGTTCTAGTACAGATATTCAGGATCAAAAACTCTTTACAGTAGAATTAGAAAAGCAGGTAGAGGATAGAACCAAAGAGCTGAATTTAAAAAATAACGATCTTGAAAAAATGAATAAGGAGTTGCAATCATTCGCATACATATCAAGCCATGATTTGCAAGAGCCGCTTCGGAAGATCCAGACGTTCTCTAGTATGCTAATGGAGGATGAATACCCAAATATGACCGAAAGAGGAAGAGAAATGTTTGGGCGGATGCTAAGTGCTGCACAGAGAATGCAAACACTTATTCAGGACTTATTAGCCTATTCCCGTACCACTAGTCAGGATAGGCAATTTGAAATAATGAGTTTTAATTCGATAATCAACGATCTTAAGGATGATTTGAAAGAAGAGCTTCTTCAAAAAGATGCTGAGTTGATTTTAGAGTCTGAGGATAAGCTTAGAGTAATACCGTTTCAATTCAAGCAGCTTTTGATGAATCTAATTAGTAATGCGCTTAAATTTTCAGACCCCTCCAGATCGCCACGAATAATGATCGATAGCAAACTGGTTTCTAGTAAGGACTCAAGTGTTCCCAAGCTTGAAAAAAACATTATGTACCATCACATTTCAGTTTCAGATAACGGTATTGGGTTTGATTCTATTTACAGCGAAAAAATATTTGAAGTGTTTCAAAGACTTCATGGCAAAGCAGATTATATAGGAACTGGTATTGGACTAGCTATTGTCAAGAAAATAGTAGACAATCATGAAGGTTTTATTAAAGCATCAGGTGAATTAGATAAGGGAGCTACATTTGACATCTATATTCCTGCATAATTTTACTGAAAACTACATAGGCAGAAAAGCAATGACCTGCAAAAAAAATTTTACATTAAGTTGCTTGATTTTGGGCGAAGTAGCTTATTTGAGAGGGTATCGTTAAAGTTGATATCTTGGATCAGCAATTATACCAGAAGAATTTGCATATCTAGTACTCATATATTTCACCTATTTTTCTTTTCAGTATATTTGTGCTGACCTAAGCTCGTTCCCTCGTCTTGAATCCCTACCATGAAAGATAAGCTAACCATATTTTATACTGATGACGACGAAGACGATTTAGATTTTTTTAGAAAAATAATTGAAGTAATTAGTGAAAAGTATGAATTAATCACCTATACAGATGGTTTTCAATTAATTCAGGCTTTAGAAAATCCACCCCCAAATCCGTATTTATTGTTTTTGGACATCAATATGCCTGGAATGACCGGTATGCAAGTTTTGGAAAATATAAGGAAATCTAAAAATTATGGACTTCTTCCTATAATCATGTTTTCAACAACTCAAGATCAGTTAGTCATTAGAAAAGCTCATGAATTAGGTGCGAATTTCTTTATCCCAAAAGCAGATAGCTTTTTAAAGCTGAAAGCATCAATTCAATATGCCCTTGAAATTAATTGGGACAGCTTTAATCCTGATTTTAATGGCTTTTTATACAAAAAATAACTAGCTAACCCTAGCAATGAGTGAACCACACCTTTCTCCTTCCTTTCTTTTACAACTAAAAGCAAGCACTTCAAAACCTCATCAAGAATTAGAAAATTTACCTATTTCTGCTGCTCTCCTGTCGGACGATGTGAGTAGAGAGAACTACATACTTTATCTGGATTTGATGTATGATGCCATTAGAGAAGTAGAAAAAACACTGTTTCCTGTACTAAAGAATGAAATTAGTGACTTGGATCAGCGCCGTAAGCTCCCATTACTAGAAAAAGATTTTAAAAATTTAGGATACACTAAGGATAACGTATGCCCGGTATTTAAGGCTTTGGAAAATGAAATATCCATTGGGTTTGCTATGGGAATGATGTATGTGATAGAAGGTTCGTCATTAGGAGGCAGATATATTTATAAACATATTCATAAAACTTTAGGATATGATTTGCAAACAGGCGCGTCATACTTTGCTGGATATAGCGATCAGACTGGAATATTATGGAAGCAGTTTATGACCGCTATTACTAATTTTGAAGTTCAAAGTCAAAGTGGAAAGGACATTATCGCTGGTGCCAATTATACTTTTACAGCTATCAAAGACCATTTTATAAATAATTCTGTACGTTAATTTCTATGAGATTAAAAGACATTGTAAATAGAGATTTAGTCAATCTTTCTAATTGTGAACAAGAACCAATTCATATTCCTGGAAGTATTCAGCCGCATGGTTTCCTTATCGGACTATTACAAGATTCCTTTATTATTGATTATTGCAGTGCAAATACTGAAGAATATTTAGGAATTCCTTATGTAGACTTATTGGGTAGTGTATTTAATGCAATTTTTGGTATAAAGGCACAAGAATCACTTTTTGAGTACATCTCTAAAAATCGGATGCTTTCATCATCGATGTTGAAAATCAAACTTTTACAATATGATTTTCTATGCACAGTACACCAAAGTGAAAACATCTATATACTTGAATTTCAGCCTGAAAATTTTCAGGTTAAGTTAGCGAATGAGGTGTATGATAGTACTTCACAGTTTCTTTCTTACATGCACTCCACTAATAGTCTTAAAGAGCTTTGTAATTTAGTGGCCGAGGGCACGCGAGGTATTACCGGTTACGATCGAGTAATGATCTATCGCTTTGATGACAATTAAAATGGAGAGGTTTATGCAGAAAGTGTTAGGGAGGATTTAGAACCATTTCTAGGCCTTCATTATCCGCATACCGACATTCCACCGCAAGCAAGAGAACTGTACATGAAAAATCTGTTGAGAATCATCACAGATATTAATTATACACCAGTTCCAATATTTACCGTCGATGATAGTAAAATTAAAAATCTTGATTTGAGCCTTTCTATTCTGAGAAGTGCTTCACCAATTCACATGGAATATCTACGTAATATGGGTGTAGGGGCTACCATGACGATATCTTTAATATATAAACAAAGACTCTGGGGTCTTATTGCTTGCCATCATTATACGCCAAAAAACCTCACCCCTGAATTACGACTTGCAGCACAATTGCAAGGCCATTTCATCACTTCGCAGATAGATGTAAGGCAATCTAAAGAAGAATATGAAGTATCTCGAAAGGTAAATAGTGCCATCGATAAAATTGACTCATTTAATCTAACAGGAGAACCTGAATCATTTAAGGAGCTAATCAAACAGCCAGAACTATTGTCCTTGTGCAATTCCACTGGAGTCTCAATAGTTATTGAGGGAAAAGTATACAAACATGGTCATACGCCATCAGAAAAGGAAATTATATTTCTTGCTAACCACTTTAACGATTCCAATATTAAAACAAGCTTCCACACCAATAAACTGGTGAATTTTTTACCAGATCTTAAGAGCCTTTGTGAAAACACGGCAGGTATTATTTACCATTCGCTGGATCTGGAAGAAAATAACTGCATCATATGGTATAGGCCAGAAACCAAGTCAGAGGTCACGTGGGCAGGTGATCCTAAAAAATCTATTATTAAGAATGAAAAAGGTCTTCATCCCCGCAATTCTTTTGAATTATGGAAAGAGATCGTGAATTGTACAAGTAAGCCTTGGCTCCAACCGGAGATAGATATGGCAGCATTCTATGCTAACGGCCTGCAAAGACAAATAAATCTTATAAAAATAACCAGAGAAGAGCAAAAGTACCGGAGGCTGAGTGAAATGCTAAAGGAAGCAAATGCAGAGTTGGAAAACATGAACTGGATCAGCTCTCATGACCTCCAAGAACCCTTAAGGAAAATGCAGCTCATTTCCTCACATTTGCTTAGTGAAGAGGAATTGTCTCCTAGCATTATGAATTCACTTCAACGATTGAACATTTCTGCCAAAAGAATGAGAACGCTCCTTCAGGATATCTTAAAGTACACACGCTTAAAATATTCGGAGGAATCTTTTGAACACGTTGATTTGAAGAAACTTATTGAAGAAATTGTTACCGATACCAATGATGATTTAAGCTTGTCCGCTAAAATAGAGGTTCAGCAATTACCACACATAATGGGTATCCCATTTTTCTTAAAACAGCTCTTCTCGAACCTGATCTCAAATTCTATTAAATACGCTAAAGATGGCGTACCCCCAACAATAGAAATCACTTCAAGGGCCAATTCCATTCCCTACTCAACGGGGAATAACGGGAAATTCTGGGTGGTTTCAGTAAGTGACAACGGAATAGGATTTGATCAGAAATATGCGGAAACTATATTCAATGTATTCACCAGACTTCATTTAGCTACCGAGTACAGCGGTTCTGGGGTTGGTTTAGCCTTGTGTAAGAAAATAATGAAAAACCATAAAGGATATATTACAGCAGTTAGCAATCCAGGAGAAGGAACAGTAATTAATTTATATTTCCCGGAGGTCAGCTCCAAAACTTTTTAAGCTCTCATCTCTTGTAAACGACTTATTTTTTACAAAGCTCCTATGGTAACACATAGGAACTTCTATGCTTTTGTCAACTTAAGCTGCAAACCTTCAATCAAAAAATTCCTTGAGATTTCATAAAAGGAGTCTCTTGCACAGAGTGAGAATTTTTTTTCCTGTGAAAATCTATCCCCCAAGCTAATTATGACCCAAAAAAGCTACTGTAGCAAGGTCTGAGCTACATTTTATAGAAAGCTCTAAATGGCGGAATATTTGGTCTTTCTCGGTAGACACTTCCCTAAAATCATGTGGAAATGTGGCTTTCTCACATCCCAAGATGTTTGCATTAAAAAATCCTTGGAATATTACAAAACCAGGGACTTATCCCATCCTATACTTAACCCTTCACTAATGATAATATCACAATCACCTCAATACGCTAGGATTCTAGATACTGTCGGAAGAACTCCTTTGATAAGATTGAATAGACTATACCCTGACAATCAACTTAAGATATTCGGTAAAATGGAAGCCTTTAATCCAGGCGGAAGTATCAAGGATAGAACAGCCCTACAACTTATTACGCATGCCATGGAAAATGGAGAACTGAAAAAAGGGGATACAGTGGTAGAATCAAGTTCGGGTAATATGGCCATTGGTCTGGCTCAAACTTGTAAATACTTCGGATTGAACCTAGAAGTAGTTGTCGATCCCATGGTTAATAGTCAGAATGTAAAGATTATCAAAGCGTATGGTGGCAAGGTAAATTATGTCACTGATCCAGCTTTAGAGGGAGGTTATTTGCAAGCGAGACTAGACCGAGTTCAAGAGATTTTAGCTGAAAATCCTAGGAGTTTTTGGACTAACCAGTATGGCAATTTGCAAAACCCAGCCGCTCATCAACAGACAATGCATGAAATAGTAAAGGATCTTGGTTATGCTCCAGATTACCTTTTTGCTGCCACTAGCACTTGTGGTACTTTAATGGGATGTACAGACTACGTTCGTTTGAACAAGCTAAAAACTAAAATTATTGCGGTGGATGCTGTGGGCAGCATCATTTTCGGAACTCCTATAGGAGCTCGAAAAATCCCTGGGCACGGAGCTGGAAGAAAATCCCAATTTTTGGATAGAAAATTAATTTCTGATGTGGTACATGTCAATGATGAAGAATGTGTGGACGGTTGCCATAGACTTCTAAATAAGGAAGCAATTCTCTGCGGTGGATCTTCTGGGGCAGTGACTTTTGCAGTGCAGAAAATGGCGCACTCCCTTCCATACGGCGCTACGGTGGCAATGATCCTGTGTGATAGGGGCGAGCGATACCTAGATACCATTTATAATCCTGAATGGATTACTAAAAATATTAGCCAGAAAATGGAGGTTTTAGTTTAAATACGAATTTTTTTCAACTTAAATACATCTTAAATGAGTGATGAGTCCAGTATTAAAAGAATTGCAATCGTAGGGTTAGGGCCAAAAGGGCTTTATGGATTAGAACGTGTGCTTGCAAATTTGGCTGAAGCCGAGCTTAAATTCCTTGTAGAAATACATCTCTTCAATAAAACAGATTCTTTTGGAACGGGAGACATATACAACACATGTCAACCAACCTATCTCATGATGAATTATGTCAATGGACATATTAATATGTGGTCAGAGAACGCACCAAAACCTGTAGTGCCACATCCAAAATCATTCACTGAATGGGTAGCTGAACATCAGGAGCAATTTCCCAATTCTAACGCATATACTTTTTCATCACGGGCAACCGTTGGCAAATATCTCTCAGAAGGATTTCAAGGCCTGGTAGACAATTGTCCAGAAAACGTAGACATTATCAAACATGTAGGTGAAGTAATTGCTATTGTTCGAGAAGGAGATGAGTACAACCTTCATTTTATAAACTCAATACCTGCTATACCGACCAAAGTAGAAGGTATTCACGATATACTTATTTGCACAGGCCATCCATGTGTAAATGATCCAGATTCTACTTCTGAAGAAAGATATGTCGATTTTATATATCCCACCGATAAGCGTTTAGCTAGTATTGCTTCAGGAAGCACGGTTGCTATTAAGGGGATGGGATTAACTTTCATAGATGCAGTTTTGGCGCTAACCCAGGGAAGACAAGGTCAATTCAGTGAAGATGAAAATGGAAATCTCACCTATTTAAGATCGGGTTACGAGCCAAAGATGATTTATCCATTTTCCAAGTCTGGCCTAATGATGATTCCAAGGGGTAATACCTATGGAAAACCTTCTTACGAGCCAATTTATTTCTGCAAAAATTCTTTTCAATATTTGGAGACGATGAGTGGGAAATATGATTTTGAGAGGCAACTTCTACCCCTAATTGAACAGGAATTTAAAGCAGTGTATTACAGTAAATTATTTGCAGAGAGAGGAAAAAAACTTTTACTATCTAGAGATTTTTCAGAAGTTGATTTTCAAATAGATCAATTCCATGAAGCGTATCCTGAGTTGAAAAAGTTTGATTTTCATCAATTCCTTTCGGGGCCTCTTCCAAGTCATGATTTACATATGAACATGCTTGAATATTTGCAAGAATGCATTCGTGAGGCAGAAATAGGCGAAGAAATAAGTCCCTATGCAGCAGTGGCTAGCGTATGGAGACATCTAAGTGAGGATTTCAATGAGCTTTACAAATTCGGCGGATTGAAACCGCAATCACAAAAAGTGTTCTTAGAGAAATATGCAGGTCACTTTAACAGAATTTCTTACGGCCCTCCTATCGAAAACTTGAAAAAGATAGACGCGATAGCAAAAGCTGGATTGATCGATTTCTCATTTTCTCAAAACCCAACTATTACAAAAACATCACACTATACTCTCACGGCCAATGAGACTTCGGCAGAAGCAGAATTCTTGATTGAAGCTCGGATTCCTAAGGTTCAGTTGCACCGATATGCGGGAGAATTATATGGTAAGATGCTGGAAGAAAAGCTTATTCATCCCTATGTTAATCGGTTGGAAGGAAGGTTGGATTTTAAACCAGGCTGTGTTTCAATCAATGAAAAAGGACATCCTATTGATGAAACAGGTTTGGCAAATCAATCAATTACGTTTTCAGGCACCCCGACGGAAGGGCTGACATACGACAACGACACACTTTCACGCAAAAGGAATGATTTCGTCAGTGAATGGGCGAAAAACTTAACAAAATAAATTGCTAAAATCTCAAACTCACCAATTATTATATCTTCTCACTAATGTCTGCTTTACCTAAATTAACACCTATTACTTCTCCATGGATGCACGATCTTATGGAAGAAAAAAATGTCTTGAATGAACTTCTAGAAAAGCATGAATCTCCGATCAATATTCATCAAACAGATGCCATGGAAGAAAATTTCAATTCTTACAAAAGTGTATTTGAAGAATTCGGATTAAAGCATAAAGTCTTTTTCGCAAGAAAAGCAAACAAGACTAAAGGAGCTGTTCAGAAAGCACATCAGTTAGGCATGGGTATAGACACGGCTAGTTATCAAGAATATGCGCAATGTTTGGAGATGGGTATTGATGGATCGAATTTAATTGTGACTGCTGCGGTAAAAAACCGCAAATTGATAGAAAAGGCAATAGATAATGGTTCGACTATAATTCTGGATAATGAAGATGAATGCATCCTTTTACAATCTGTGGCTGAAACACTTGATAAGAAAGCAAACATAGGGTTTAGAGTAAGCGGTTTTTTTGTTAACAAAAGAAAGCTTAAAAGCAGATTTGGATTTGATTTACTAGACATTGAGCCTTTCATTTCGGAGAAACTAATCGCCTCAGACCGATTCGATAGACTTGTATACAAAGGATTACATTTTCACCTAAATGGCTATTCTCTAGAAGAGCGAAGCTTTGCATTGACACAGTGTCTGTCATTTTCAGAGTTACTTCAAAAGAAGGGAATGATTACAGAATTTATTGACATTGGTGGGGGGATTTTAATGAATTACTTAAAAGATCAGAAGGAATGGGATCACTTCAACCAACAACTATTTAAAGCAGTTGGGAGGGCAATTGATCCAATAACATATGAAAATCAAGGGCTTGGCATTGAATCTTGGGACGGAATCATGCGTGGAGAATTGAAAACTTATCCTTTCTGGAATACCATTTCTAAAGGAGATTCTATCCGAAAAATCTTATCTCACAAAACTCATACGGGTGAAAATCTAGCGGAAATAGCGAAGAAACTTGAAATTGAAATTAGGATAGAACCTGGAAGATCAATGCTTGATCAAGTAGGTATTACTGTTGCAAAGGTAGCTTTTCGCAAAAAGGATTCCTCTGATGATTGGCTGGTGGGGCTAGAAATGAACATGACTCAAATGCTCAGCGGGAGCGCGGACTTTTTGCTTGACCCATTCGTAATATATCAAGAGTCTAATGAAAATGAACTAGCAGTCAAAGCATATTTCACTGGAGCTTATTGTCTGGAGCGAGATGTCCTTCTAAAAAGAAAACTCGATCTGCCAAAGCTTCCTCAGGTCGGCGATTTGGTGGTTTTTGTGAATACAGCTGGCTACATGATGCACTTTTTCGAATCAAGCGCACATTTATTCCCATTGGCAACCAACCTGATCTGGAATCGAACAATTGAGAATGGAGAAATTAAGGCAACACACTTTCAAAATGATGCTAACCTTTGAACTAAGTGCCATTTGAAAAATTAAAGCTAACATGAAAATAAAATTACTAGAAGAGTTCAAAGAATTTGCAGTTAAAGGCAATATGATCGACATCGCTATCGGTGTGATCATTGGCGCAGCCTTTAATAAAGTGGTAGATGTCTTAGTCAAAGAGATTTTCTTACCGCCACTATCTTTCTTGACTAATGGAATTAACTGGGAAAATAAAAAGATAATTTTAAGAGAGGCAATAACAATAGAAGGAGTTAGTCATCCGGAGGAAATAGCTATAGGATATGGGAAACTGCTCGAAGCTTCTGTGGACTTTTTAATCATAGGCTTCACCGTATTTCTTATAGTCAAACTGATGAATTCTCTTCGTAACAAAGCAGAAGATCCTAAAAACGCAACCGTTACAACTCCAAAAAATATTGAGCTATTAAGCAGAATGACGGAATTAATGGAAAAGCAGGTAGCCCTATTAGAGCAAAAAAATAATGGGGAAATGGGGAAATAGTTGATTTGGAAAACTATGGTTTTGACATAAAAAAGGCTTTCAATTAATTGAAAGCCTTTTTTATGGACTGATTTTTTTTACTCGTATCTTAAGGATTCGATAGGATCCAGTTTGGAAGCTTTGTAAGCTGGGAAATAACCAGACATCAATCCAACTAAGATACAGATCCCAAAGGCTATTAACATCCACATCCAAGGAATCAAGAAACCTCCAACCCCAATCACTAAGGCTATCACATTCCCAATGGAGATTCCCAAAAGAACTCCCATTGCTCCGCCAATTATGCAAATCATAATGGCTTCGAGCAAAAATTGCTGTCTGATTCTCAGTGGTGTAGCGCCTAGCGCTTTTCTAATCCCGATTTCTCTTGTTCGTTCAGTTACGGATACCAGCATGATATTCATCAATCCTATGGAAGCCCCTAAAAGTGTGATAAAACCAATACCGAAACCTCCCAATCTTAGGTATCCAGCAACTTCTTCCAGACTTTCAGCTACTGACTCACTTTTAGTCAAATCAAATGAATCTTCTTGCGCAACGCGATCTTGACGGATTTCTCTCATCATACCAATCGCCTGACCCATCTCATAATCTATCCGCTCAGGACCAGATGCCACGCCAGTTATGTTATAAGTGAAATTCCCTCTTTTATCTAATCGGCTAGCGTTCTCTATAGGAATAAGAATCTGTCTGTCAGCACCTTGGTCTGGCCCCATTCCCCCTTGTTCCTCAAGGATCCCAACTATGGTGTAGGGTTTACCTAACACAGTGATTTTTTGGTTTATTGGATCTTCATTTGATTCAAAAAGTGTGGTCTTAAGCTCCTTACCAATAATACATACATTAGTGCCATTTTGAATTTCCATGCTGCTAAAATTCCTGCCAAAATCCAGCTTCAACGCTTTAATAGTTAGGTAGTTATCATCACCACCTCGAACACGAACATTCGGATTAGTAGTTTTAGAACCTCTCTTAATTTCTGCATTTCCTGTGACAGATACGTACACAGTAGAAATACCAACATCGTTGTATTTTTCCTTGAAATTCATCACCTCTCTAAAGGTAAGCTTGGGATATGTTTTCTCGGTTTTACCATCTTGAATAGCTCTACCCCCACTATATCCCTTATTTCTGAGGTCAAATGAATTTGCGCCTAAGCCAGAAAAACTATCGGCAATCTGAGCTTTGATTCCATCAATAGCGGTAAGCATCCCGACAAGTGAGGATATACCTATAGCAATGATAGCACCCGTCAGAACAGTCCTTAATAGATTAACTTTTATAGAGCGTACTGCTTCACGTACGTTTTCGATCAAATTCATAGTATGTTCATAATAGAACGAAATTATAAGCCAATTTCGACTAGATATATCAAGTATAAATAATTCCTTGGGAAATGACTATCCAGTTATATAATTAAAGAACTGATCAGTGAATTCTATCACCACGAACTTTCAAATTCTTTATAACCTCACCTTCGAAGTCCAACCATTCTTTCCATCGTTGATTTACCTCATCAGCATCCTGATATTTGCGAGCTAATTCTAAATAGGTGACGTAATGTCCAGCCTCAGAAATCATCAGTTCATAGTAGAATTTACGGAGTTCCTGATCTTCCAATTGAGTAGACAAAAGTTTAAACCTTTCACAACTCCTCGCTTCTATTAATGCATTGAGCAACAAGTGCTCAGTAAGTTGCTGTTTCCTACTTCCGCCCTTTATCATAAAGCTAGTAAGCTGAGTAACATACTCGTCCCTTCGATTCGGCCCAAAAGTCAACCCTCGCTTCCTAATCTGCTCAAGTACTCGTTCAAAATGCCCCCATTCCTCTGCGACAATTGGCATCATTGTATCTACCACATCAACATAATCATTAAAGCGCACGATCAAACTAATGCCTGAGGAAGCAGCCTTTTGTTCACAATATGCATGATCGGTGAGGATGTCCTCTAGTTTCAAAGCTGCGACACCAGCCCATCTTGGGTCTGTGGGCAATTTCAAATGCAACATTTTCTCGCGTGTGCTTTCTTCCCAACTCATAGTTAGTCAAATAAATACCAGGTAATCCCCAGATCAATAAACGATTTATAACCCGTGTAATCTGGCGTAACAAAATATCCTTCGTCTTTCATTAGCCCACTATTCAGGTGATTGTATTTCAATAAAACTCGGGTTCGATTAATCCGAAAATTCAGAAAAACATCCGCCACAGGATAGGCATAGACATTGAAATCATTCTGAAGGTAAAATTGCTGAGTGGCGGGTGAATAGGCGGTTGCCAAATAATCTGAATGATAGCGAATATCCAAACCGATTTGGACATAAACGTTCTCATTGAACATTGGACTATCGAAATAAAATTTGGTGTTCCCGTATAATTTGGGGATTCTAAAGTTATCACCAGATTCTCCTGTGATTTGGGTGAAAATTACCTCAGTATCCCACTGAAACTTTTGGCCGATGCGCATGCTAGCTTTCAATCCTGGAATCAACATAAATGCCTCTCCGCTCGCTTGTTCGGCTATGCGCTCTTCGTTAAAATACACGTAGTTATTGATACGATTTATCGTCAAGGAAGGCCTGAGTTTGATCTTTTGGAAATCTATCTTCACCACCCCTCGAATCTGATCTACACCTACATTATCAAACGCATTATCCCATTGGTAATGATTCCCAAAGTACATCTGCTCCATAGCAGCTGGTTTGTAAACAGCCTTGGTATAATCTACCTCTAGCCAGGGAGAAATAAACAAACCGTGCAATCTGAAAGCTCCTGGAATCAGATACTCTCCGTCTGCACTAATCGACCATTTCTCGGAAATTTTACCGATTAGCTCACCGCCTAGATAAACCTCATTGAAGTTGTTACTCTCACCTTCAGGATAAAAGGGGCTTTTCATACGTCCTCCACGAAATTTCGCGTGAGCATTATAATAGAAACCTTTGAAACTTCCTTTGAACCCAACTTCATTTCCCCATTCTCTGAAATTATGCCTATTCATCGTCGTGTCAAACTGACTGCTATCTAATAAGGCATTGTAGCGAGTTTTAGGATAAAATAGGGAATCCGAGGTGTTTAAGGCTGCATCAAATGCTAAATCCTTATTCTTATAGTCAAATATATGATAAATCTGCAGCTCATCTCTGATGCTGTACTCATGATAAGCTCTTTGCTCCTGCCTCAAATCTCGCGTTTGCGTGTTGCTGAGCCATACTTTGGCATCTTCATAGGTGAAATAAACTGAGGTACTATCCACATCAGGCGGAATAATACCTCCGATTTCATTTACCTTATGAAGCATTCTGGAAAAATTAGCCAAAAGCCAATATTTTCCATTTTCAGAACGATAATTGGTGTGCACAGAATAGGAATTTTGAACCACCATATTATCATCTCTCGCTACAGGATTGAGGGTTTTCCGAGCTCGAATGGTATGAAAGTCGAAGCCTACATTCCATCTAGAATTAATATTCCGGGCAAAGGCGATATCCAACATGTTTCGTTGGCCTCCACCAAATAATGCCGACATCTCTGTGAAGGGAGATTTGGTATCAAAATATTTATTGTTTTCTGGAGCATGATAGTACAAATCATACGCTGAGAAACCTGATCTAGTACCAATTACATCGGGGATCTCATAGAACATTGGCTTAGTCGCACTACCAACATTACCCAGATTCTGATACTTCCAATTGCTTTTGGCAACAGGATCGTAATTATGAAAATTATTTAAAGCAGTATCTTGAGGATAAAGAATCAGATTGTTTCGCTTGATATCTTTTTCATAAAAGTACAAACTTGTTTTAGGTCCATAGACCATACGTGTACTATCATCCAGTAATGATTTTCTCTGCCCACCTTCCTCTTCTTCAGGGTCAAGGCCTTCTCCATTTCGTTGCTGATTAGGATTTTGGCCAGTAACAGGTACCGTACGCTGCGCAAAAGCGGCGTAAAAACTCGAAATGCTGAGGGAAAATATAAAACAGAGTAATCGTATATTCACTTAGATATCGGCCTTTTTGAAGGCTTTATGTTGGATTAGTTGTGCCAAAGTTAACTCATCATCAGTAGAAAAATTCACTTCTATCGGTAGTGCAAAAATCGGAATTTCTTTCAGAAAACCTTTGGGAGCGTAGGATTTAACTTTCACTGCATCTTTTTCGGTCGTTAGCACAACGGGATTTTGTGCACCATGTTGCTTCACTTTTGCGCGAATCCTTTCGAAATCAGCCTCCACATAGTCATGATGGTCTGCATATCTAAGCACTTCCAACAATTCATAATTCTCCGCCACATAGTTTACCAGAGACTGATCATTTGCCAAGCCAGTTAATAAGATTATTTTTCGGGAAAAAGTATTGATCTCTTCTAATGGAATAGGGATACCATAGGAAATTGAAGAAAATAAAACAGGCGTATTGGCATGACTATAGGCACGTACTTCATTTGTAACACTATCCTTTTCTACACGATCTAACACATCCGGGCATTTGGTCACAATGATAACATCAGCTCTTTTTGCGCCAGCTCTACCTTCCCTGAGTCTGCCCATAGGCAATAAATAATCGGAGAAAAAAGGCTTTTGGTAAGTCGTCAAAAGAATATTCAAGTCACCTTTTACATAGCGATGCTGAAAAGCATCATCTAAAATTACCAGTTCAGCAAAATCTGTCTTGGCAGCAATTTCCTGTAGTGCGGCTACTCGATTTTCACCTACATAAACTGAAATGTCTTGCCCGAATTTTTGATATATCTGAAAGGGTTCATCGCCTATTTCATCTGGAGAAATCTGCGGGTTTGCCTCTAAAAAACCCTTGGTTTTCCTTCCATAACCTCTACTCAGAACAGCAATTCTTTTCTCTTTGCAAAGCATTCGAATGAGAAATTCTACCATTGGTGTTTTACCCGTGCCTCCCACGCTCAGATTGCCAACTACGATGCTTGGAATTGGAGAAGGTACACTTTTCAGCCAGTCCAACTCGAAAAACCAATTACGTATCCAAGTGACCAAATGGTACAATAAAGCAAAAGGATAAAGCAAAAAAGCGTACCTGCTCATTAGAGAATTACTATTTTTGATCAAATAAACAGAAAAATTATGGGATACAAGATTAGCGATGTGATTTCCTACTTGGAACAAATCGCCCCTCCATCCTATCAGGAGTCTTACGATAACGCAACTTTGATTACAGGCGACAGAGATTCCGACGTCACAGGAATTGTTTGTTCGCTAGACTGCATAGAATCTACTATCGAAGAAGCTATAGCTTTGGGAGCCAATATGATTGTGGCTCATCACCCGATCGTTTTCAAAGGACTAAAAAGTCTCACTGGAAAGAATTATGTAGAGCGCACGATCATCAAAGCGATAAAAAATGACATCGCAATCTATGCTATTCACACTAATCTCGATCACGTAGCGCAGGGCGTAAACAAGCGGATTTCAGATCGACTGGGACTTTTGGATACCAAAATCTTAGTGCCAAAAAAGCATTTGCTCAGCAAACTTGTCTTTTATGTACCTGAGGCAGAAAAAGACAAGGTTCTTCAGGCAGTCTATAAAGCTGGAGCTGGAAAAATTGGCGAATACGCAGATTGCTCTTTTCAGGTAAATGGGACAGGAACTTTTACGCCTTCGGCAAAAGCAAATCCATCGATCGGGGAACGTGGGAAAGCGAAGGAGCTGGAAGAAGTACGTGTGGAAGTCTTAGTCTCTAATTATCTTCTATCTGGTGTATTGCAAAAAATGCGTGAAGCTCATTCCTATGAGGAAGTAGCTTATTATGTGCAAGGTCTTGAAAATGAAAATCAGGAAGTCGGTGCAGGTATGATCGGTACACTATCGGAGGAGATGGACAGTGAAGAGTTTTTGGATTACTTGAAAGACAAAATGAACTTAGATGTACTCAAGCATACAGCAGTATTACCGAGGAAAATCAAGAAAGTGGCCGTTTGTGGCGGTGCAGGAATCTTTCTTCTTGGAGATGCAAAAAGAGCGAGAGCTGACGTGTTTGTCACGGCTGACGTGAAATACCATGAGTTTTTCGACGCAGACGGAGCATTAATTCTCTGTGACATCGGACATTACGAGAGCGAAATTTTCACAAAAGAATTGCTCCACGAGTTATTGTCACAAAATTTCCCTAATATTGCACTCTATTTGACAAAAGTAGTTACAAATCCCTCATCCTACCGATAGTACATGGAAAGTACAGTAGCACAGAAACTCGAAGCTATTCACAACCTTCAACTTTTAGATTCAAAACTAGATGCCATCATTAAAGTCCGCGGAGCTCTTCCTGAAGAGGTTCAAGACTTAGAAGATGAAATTGCTGGTTATGAAACTAGATTGGAGAAATTTCAAAGTGAAATAGATTCTTTTGATAACGAAATAAAGGCGCTTAAAGAAAGCATCAAGGACTCTGAAAAACTGATCAAAAAGTACCAGGAGCAGCAGATGAATGTTCGCAATAACCGCGAATACGATGCGATCACCAAGGAGCTTGAGCTTCAGGATCTAGAGATTCAGGTTGCGAAGAAAAAAATCACTGAAGCTGGTTACCGAATTGACACTAAAAAAGTCGATTTAGAAGAATTAAGTGCAGTGAGAAAGGATCGCCAGAAAGATTTAGATCAGAAAAACAACGAATTATCTTCGATTGTATCTGAAAGCGAATCTGATGAAGCGAAACTTAAAAATGATCGTGATAAATCGCTTAAAAAAGTTGACGAAAGACTTCTTAAATCATACACCAAAATTAGAGCAAATGCCAAAAATGGCTTAGCAGTAGTCTTGGTTAAAAGAGGTGCTTGCGGTGGATGCTTTAACACAGTTCCCCCTCAAAGACAAGCTGATATTCGTGAGAAGAAAAAACTAATCGTTTGTGAGCATTGCGGTAGAATCCTTGCCGGCGTAGAAGATGAAGTAGTAGAAGAAGTAGCTCCAAAGAAAAAAAGAGCGACTAAAGCTACTAAGGCAACTAAGGCGTAAGCTGCTTATACAGCATTATCCATATAAAAGAAACCCCGAGCTTGAAGCTCGGGGTTTCTTTTTGTCCTGATTTTTGTATAGAACGCAATAATTTATCTATATTGACAGCTATGAAAAGTCTTGGAATTCTAGCTATCACCCTATTTATCTCTCTCTCTGTATTTGCTACAGAGACTGACTCCAAAACTTTTTTGGTATTGTTCAAATCAAAGGAATTAAAATCGCTGAATACCTCGTTGAAAGAAATTCAGTCACAATTTTCTTCTGACTTTAAAATCAGGACATATGCTGGAAATTCTGAGCTTGCGATGATCATAGACATTCCGGAATGCGATTTTGATGCATGTTTTCTCGGACAGTTTTTAGTATCGCTGGACAAAGGCGAAAACATCAAGCTTCAGGAAATTGCTTTCCGACTGATTGACATGACGGCTAATAAAAAATCTTTGGATAATTACCTGATAGCTATTGAAGCAAATCAGCAAAAGAAGAAAAACGATAAGCGAAGTACTACCCCAGCTCCTTAAGGTGCAGGGTGTCGTTTCTTTTTAGTAACTCGAAAGTCCCATCTTCTTTTTCTTGGAGTAAATACAAACAAAGATTCTTGTGCTCAAACTCATCCATATGGCACAAATCCCGCTTCATAATCAAACTTAAAAAGATGCGCATCGCACGCCCGTGCATGCAGACCAATATCGTATTACCTGGCCCTGCAATAATTGCATCGATTCCTTTCTGCATTCGCTTGGCTACAAGATTTGGACTTTCTCCGCCTGCGATACAATAATCTAGGTTTCCCTGGCGCCACTGATCAAGCATGTGCAAATAATATTGATTCTCTTCATGTGTCATCGGTAGCCCCTCATAATCTCCCCAAGAAATCTCGTTGAGATCGGTGGTGGAAATCGCTGGAATTCCCAAATCCAAAAATGACTGAATTGATTGCTTCGTACGCTGTAGTCCAGTGTAATAAGCCTGATCAAACGGAATGTTTTTATACGCTGCAAAAAAAGCTGCAGCCTGACTTCTGCCGTTCTCGTTGATGGGCGCGTCAATTCCACTTCCCTGCACTACGCCTTTTAGATTAAAATCAGTTTGTCCGTGCCTAACTAGGTAAATTTTTTTTCGATTCAAGATTCTCTATTTTTGTCTTCGCCCCAAAGAAAACTCATTTACTCTAATTTTCATGGTATTCGTTCAAAAGCCTTCATTGGATCAGATTAATTTAACTGGTAAAAATACAATGACAGAATTCTTGGGAATTGTTTTCACAGATATTGGAGATGATCACCTAAGCGCTACTATGCCTGTAGATGAACGAACTAAGCAACCTATGGGCTTGTTGCACGGTGGAGCCAATGTCGTGCTTGCTGAGACGCTCGGGAGTGTAGCCAGCTCGCTAACTATTGATTTGACGAAACAAGTGTGCGTAGGGCTAGAAATAAATGCTAATCACCTAAAAGGCGTTAAGTCAGGAGTGGTTACTGGAACTACCAAACCTATTCACTTAGGAAGAAGTACTCAGGTCTGGGAGATAAAAATCACAAATGAGCAAGGGCAGCTTTGCTGTATTAGCAGAATTACCATGGCGATTTTAGATAAAAAGTAATGCATACCAACGTAGCCACAAATCATACAAATACAGAAATCCTTCAACTCCTGCTTCAGCTGGGTATGACTTCTGGTGGTTCTTTCGCCATTTGGCGAAAGCCCAAAACCAACAATATTGAAATTGTCTTGGATGAGACTACCATTCCTGTTAAAGTTGATTTATCGATTGAAAAGCTTGACCCAGGATTTATTGTTCATCCATTTGCAGATCAGATGGACAAAAAAGCCTATTTCATCAAGGCCAATAAGTACTTTTCCTTTGAGCTTGACAACCCATTAGCCACTGCTGATTTACCTGAGTGGGCCAAAATCCAATTAACAAATCAGAAGAGACTTTCTCCTAATGCTATCCGGGATTTATTGTCCAAGCAAACCCTTACTCACAAGACTAAAACTTCTAAATCGAGTGAGGAAAAAGCACATTTCATACAGCTGGTGAAAAAAGGTATCGAAGCGATTCAGCAAAAACAGCTCGAAAAAGTTGTGCCTGCTCGAACCAAGACTATTTCTATTCCTTTGGATTTCAACTTGGGCAGTACACTGCTGAACTTAATGGATTCTTATCCTAATGCCTTTATTAATTTCTTCCATTTGCCTCATGTTGGCACTTGGATCGGCGCTTCTCCCGAGACCTTGATTGAGACAAAAGGAGATACATTTTATACTATGTCTCTAGCCGGAACGCAAAAAGCAAGTGGAGATAATCCACTCAAGTCTGTTGCATGGACACAAAAGGAAATTGAGGAACAAGCACTAGTCAGTAGATATATAGTTGCCTGTTTCAAAAAAATACGCTTACGCGAATACGAAGAGCATGGGCCAAAAACAGTTATGGCTGGCAATCTTCTGCATCTTCGATCAGACTTCAGAATCAACATGCAAGAAACCGGATTCCCCGAACTTGGATCCATCATGCTTGAACTACTCCATCCTACATCGGCAGTCTGCGGAATGCCTAGACGAGAAGCGCATGATTTCCTTCAGGAATTTGAAGGGTTCGATCGTTCATTTTATTCAGGATTCTTGGGATCAGTAAATATTCAGGGAAGCACCTCGATCTATGTTAATTTGAGGACTGCCAGTCTTCATGACGATCAAGCCACGCTGTATGCGGGAGCGGGTGTTACTGAAGATTCTGACCCAGAAAAAGAATGGGAAGAAACAGAGCTTAAATGCCAAATCATAGGTAGATTCATTCAAAATCCAAGCGCTTGATTCTTACTCAAATCACCGAATTAGTAGCTATTTGTGCCAAAAAAGGCATATCTAACGTCATTCTTTCTCCAGGATCGAGATGCGCACCATTGACATTAGCATTTGCTAGACATCCTGACATTCATGCAAGATCAATTTCTGATGAACGATCGGCTGCATTTATAGCAATGGGAATTGCACAGCAACTAGAGCAACCTGTAGCACTGGTATGTACTAGTGGTTCCGCGGCTTTGAATTATTTTCCAGCAATTGCAGAGGCATTTTTCCAACAAATCCCACTGCTGATCCTCACTGCTGATCGTCCTTCAGAATGGATTGATCAGTACGATGGACAGACTATTTTCCAGCCCGATGTGTACGGAAAGCACGTGAAAGGGAGCTTCCAATTCCCGGACTCATCTAGCAATCCGGATCAACTTTGGCACTCATCACGCATTGTCAATGAAGCAATCAACTTAGCTAATCAATTTCCCGCAGGACCAGTTCATATCAATATTCCTCTACGAGAGCCCTTCTATCCAGAGGTTAATGAACAATTGGTTTTCCCAGAAAAGCCACGGGTTTTCAGTGTTTTAAAAAGCAAAACTATTCCCACTGATGAATCACTGGTCCAGTTCAAAAACAGACTGGAAATTGTTCAAAAAATCGTGATTATTTCCGGACAGCAGCGGCCAAACGCGCAGCTTCAAATCTTAGTGGATAATCTTTCTAAAGACTTAAATGTGGTAATCGTCACAGATACCATTAGCAACCTTCAATCTGATCAAACTATTAATCTTCACGATCACTGGCTTGGAAACGAGGCCATTTCAGAAGAATTGAAGCCTGATTTGATTATTAGTTTTGGAAAGTCTGTCATCTCAAAATCACTCAAGCTTTTCCTCAGAAAGACTCAAGCCTCGCATTGGCATGTCCAACCTGACGGTATGGCAAAAGACACTTTTCTGCGACTGACAAGGAATATTGGTACATCACCAGCATTTTTCCTGCATTGGTTAAATCAAAATCTTGGTGTTCAAAACGCTGATTACTACCAAGCATGGCATACGTTGGAAAAATCAGTTGCAGAGAATCTACCTCAAATTTTAAACAAGGAAACTTTTGGGGAATATTCAGCACTTGCTTTCTGTCTAAGTCAAACTCCTTCTCATTCTAAAATCCACGTCGCCAATAGCATGGCTGTTCGCTATTTGAATTTGCTGGGTAAAAGAAATCAGGAAGTAATCTGCAATCGTGGTACAAGTGGCATCGATGGATCCAACTCCACAGCAGTAGGATGTACTTTTACTACAAAAGAGATCGTCACATTAATTACCGGTGACATGGCATTCTTCTACGATCGCAATGCGTTTTGGCATAATTACACCTTTGCTAATCTTCGTATTATTTTACTCAACAATCACGCAGGTGGCATATTTAGATTGATCGATGGGCCAAAAAATCAGCCTGAGCTGGAAGAGTATTTCGAAACGAGACAAAATCTGACAGCTCAGCATCTGGCTACGGAGTTTGGTTTCTTTTATTCCAAAGTCGTGAATCAGGAAGAATTGGAAGCTTCATTGGAGGACTTTTATGAAGATTCGCTTCATTCAAAAATTCTGGAAATCGAAACTTCCAGCCCTCTAAACGCAGAAATATTGAAATCCGTAAAAGAAAAAATCAAGACTGCAATTCAGCGCCAATAGTAGAATCGGGAGAAGAAGTTCTCCCGATTGTATTTATGCTCCATACCAAAAGTCCAAGCTCTCCCAATTCGAATAAGGTCAGCGGAATTAACGCGAAAAGCGCTCCTACAACGGTAAACATCAATACTCCAGACACTAATCCCAAAGCACCAATAACCTGAGGGATATTGGACCAAAGCTTTTTATAGCTAAGAAACCCAACTCCCATAAAAGCATAGGCTAAACCAAATGTGCTGATCTTGACTTCGTAATAGTCCTTAAGATCCAAGCTACTCATATTTAAGGCAAGGAAATCTACTCCCGCCCACAGCGCATTTGCAAGAAGCATCACCCAAAGTGCGATCTGTAAAATTTTATTTGGGAAAGCTGAGGTCATTTTGATCAAGCCAAAAATAAATAGAGAAAAAGTGATCAAAACGCCCGCTTTCACTAACCCAAAATTCAGGGTATTTACATAACTCCCTTCCATCCACTCAATCTCCATACTGATTTCAAAGTAACTTAAGCAGAAATAAACCAAGCCAGCTCCAAAACCTACGTATAGCCAAGTCACTATCGACTTCGGATAAGAAGTAGCCGTACCCTTCTCTATATTCTCCCACTGTGCTCCCAAAGCCTCAAACAGTGTCTTGATGGTATAACTCCTTGGAGTCACTTCTCCCGCTTCTATGCGCTGTATTGTCCGCACATTCAAATTACAAAGTTCGACCAGCTCTTCCTGTGTCAGTCCTTTTGCCTTTCTCATTTCAGAGATACGCTTGCCTAATTCTGGTTGCTTCATGTTGTGTATAGTTTGATTTACCATGGCAATTTCTCTGATTAGATTTTGACTTTAGACGTAGTATGCTCGGTTTTGACCCGACTTTCACCCGACATTTCAATTTTGAGCTAAACTAATGCAAACGAGTCTAACTCTATGAGACGAAATATCCTAAATGACAGTAATTCTACATTTGATTCACCTTATACAATCTTTGGTAGATTTTAGATCTGCTATGGAAAAACAGCGGAATCGACAGCATTCTATTTCATTTGAATCAAGCCAAATAAACAAACTTTCTGGCGTGCTGTAGCGAAAAGAATAGCGAAGACGTCTTGGTATTGATTTAAAACTAAAACCAATAAATACATTATGATGAGTGTAAAATCATTTGCAACAAAGAATCTTAAATCTTTGGCTACAGTAGCATTATTAGCTGGAACGATTGGGTTGACTAGCTGCATGGATGACAATGATCCAATCGAGTACCCAGATGCGGGCTACATTTCTATTTACAATGGAGCACCCAGTAACGAGGGGACGATTGTATATGCCAATCAAAATAAGGTAAACGATTTTCCATTAAATTATTCAAAAGTTTTACCCTACAAAAATTTCTACCCGGGTAAAAGACTCTTTAAATTTTCTGAACCGAATTCCCTTACTTCCCTTTTGGAAAAAGAATTTGAAATCAAGGTGGATTCTGTTTACTCTATGTTTATAATAGAGGTCGCTGGAGCTTTAGATGCAATCCTAGTTGATGACGATTGGTCGGAGCCTACTACAACTGAAGCTCAACTTCGAATGGTAAATCTTTCCCCTGATGCAGGTTCTGTATCGTTAAAACTCGACAAACTAGAGACTCCTATCTTCAGCGATGTTGCTTTCAAATCCAACTCGGAATTTGAAAGTATAGCCACTTCTATCTATAACCTTTCAGTCGTTTCTAGCAAAGGAGAAATCCTTGCGACAGCTACGAACATTGAATTGAAAGGTAGCAGAGTTTATACGCTGGTGGTAAGAGGATATGAACTTTCTACTGTTAACTCCAAAAAGCTTGATTTGCAATTAATTACCAACTATATAGATTACTAAGTAATCATACTACCACAATGCAAAATCCCGATCTGAATTAGGTCGGGATTTTTTTATTTTTAACGCAGTAGGGCACAGAGGATGATACAGAGATCGCCAGCTTTTATGATTTCCTATTCTGAATGACTTTGCCTGTAAAGACTATCATCAATTATTTCACATCATGAGTAGGTAGTTCTCACCTCCACGTACAGACTGTTCTTAAAACAAAGCAGTAACGCTGAGTTGGGATTTCCTATTACATCTTCCTATCATTGGAATTTGCAATTCAGAATATTCAATGGACTCAACTTATAGAATGAAGTCACAGGTATCCTTCAGTTAAGATCACTTTTCTGCTTTTGATGAGCAATTGAAATGTTTGGGTATACAGGTGGCTACTTGAGATGGAAATCTTGTTCGAATAGGGAAATGATAGCTTAGCTATTTATGGTATGTTATAAACTCCAAGTCGGTCCAGCTTATGAAAATGCAGGTCATCTATGTGAGCTTTGTGTAATTACCGTGGTGAGCCAATCGCTTTAAATAGTTTCTACGAAAAATAGCAAAAAAATAGCCTTTCTGATACACAGAAGGCATTTTTCGATTTAAGATTTGTTCATTAAAATCATGAACCTTCGGATGAAAAATCTTTCGTCTCTATTTATTCCCTCCGAAGTTCATCTTAAAGCTTGCACCGAACAAACCATACGTATCACCATAGCCAGAAACTTGCTTCAGCTGGTAATTATAGAAAGGCATAATCACGTAGCTAGCACTTTTGGATTCCAGTAAAAGTAGGTTCAGTCCAAAGTTTATCGTAGCAAAAGGATAGAATTTGCTTTCCGTGGCTTCCAGAGAAGCGGCACTATTCATTGATTTACTACTCAGAGAAACAGAAGAAAATCCATCCGCATTTACACTGTAACTAGCCACTTGCCGATCATAACTATTTTCTTGTCTCCCACTCTCATTAAGCGCATAATAGTTAGAAAAACCAGCCTGTACCGAAATGGAGTTGTTTTTAGTCAGCGGATATTTGATGAATACTGGCACTTCTAATTGCATTTGACGTATTTCCAACTTTTCAGTTTGCGGATAAGAATTTCCAAATGCCATCACAGTGCTCTGTTGCTCGGTATTCTGACTGAGGTAATTCAGACCAAGACCAGAACCTAGCGTAAACTTGCCTGGCAACTTAATATCCACCAACATCCCAAGTCCGATTGTCTGAGCCGTTGCTACTTGATTGTCATTTTGTATAGCTCCAAAACCCGGTGAAAGACCCATACCTAGTCCCACGTTAGATTTTTCTTTTTCTATTTCTGGAAAATCACTTTCAGCCACAAACTGTTGCTTATCGGAAGGCGCAATCGTAGTGAGAGGTTCTTCTACCTTGGTTGCAGACTCTTCAATTGTCAGAGCCAATGACTCTTCTACCGATCTCTCTACCATTTGATTTTCAGCCTTTTCAATTACTTTTGTTTCGGCTATCAGCGGAGGTTTTTGAATACTTATTCGTTCTTTATCCAGTTCTCGTCCTTTCTCGATTGGAGTAAGTGGCTTTACAGGAAGAATGGTAGCGTCTTCCTTAATCTCAGCCTTTTCAGCTCGAACAGATTTATTTAATACTTTCGGATCGATCGTAGTTTTAGAAGATTTTTGCTCTTCCTCTCCTTCTAACAATAGTTTTGTGCCAGAGTTAGGTGAAACTGTTTGTTGATCAATCATAGGTTCAGCACTAGGCTCAACTACCTCTCTATCCACTAAAGGAAGGTGCTCTGCCTTATTTTCGCGTGCTCTTGTTGTTCCATCTGCAAGTTGTATTTCTGGTGAATTCGTAATTCCATTCTCAGTTAAATCAAAAGAATTTAATCCTACTGCTAGTAATAGTAGAGACGCAGCGATCCCCGATACCCAATAAGTAATTTGTCTACGCTTACGCTGCCCACGCTTTTTCTGAAAAGCCTCCCAAGCGCCCAATTCGTAGGGCACTGAAGCTTCTGCTAACTTCTCTTTAAGGGAAGCAGCAATTTCTTTATCCAGCTTATCTTCCTTCATATTCTTTCAAGTGTAATGATACTAAGTTGCGGAGCTGAGCTTTTGCCCTAGCCAGATAGACTCTGGATGAACTTTCCGTTAAGCCAAGCTTTTCGCCAATCTCCTTATGACTATAGCCTTCGATCTCATAGAGATTAAATACCATTCTATGATCTACTGGTAACAGATTTATTAAATTTATGATATCCTGAAATGCCAAATCCTGCAAGGCATTCACTTCGTGAAAAACTCCGGTTTCTTCAGATACATCGGATTGATTTTGGAATTTCTTCTGCTTTCGAAAATAGTCTATCGCAGTATTTACGGTGATTCTGCGAAGCCAAGCCTTGACAGATTGGAAGTCCTCGAATTTCTTAATCGATCCGAAAAACTTGATAAATGAGTCGTTGGTAATCTCATCTGCAAGCATCTTATCTTTGGAATAGGACAGACTGATCCCCATGACATAGCCATAGTATTTTTTGTAGAATACCTCTTCGTACTTCGCTGATCGTCGTTTGCAACCTTCGATCAACTCCTGATCAGTCCAATTCAATTCAACCCTTTTAATCTATGGTTTCGATCTCCATCTTGGAGTCGGAATTTTTCATTTTGTAGCTGCGCTTTTTTAATTCAAGCTCGAGGAGCTGATTTCAGCAGTAGCTTCAGAAATTTTTCTATACTCTTTTACATCTCCAGTAGTGAGGCAATCTGCCATTCCTTGTAAATTCTGAGGATGATTAACCTTCGCAAAATTAAGTCCTTCTACCGGAAAACCCGTGTTGATTGAGTCATTCTCCGAGCCAGCGTTAAAAGCGCTACTCGTAAATATCAAAACCAGATAGATTCTCAGAAGTGAATTCATAGTGCTTTTATATCCTGACGGAAAGCGGCTTAAAAACGCTACAGATTAAAGGAAAAATGATTATCCGCATTGAGGGCAGTAAACTCTCTTTCATGGCTTCTCCGGTTGAAAGACCTCCCAATCGCTATTGGGAGACGGAAGACCGAAGAGCCGGATATGCAAATGTTAACCATATATTAATTCACTTTTTGCCTTTTGCTGGCGCAAATGTGGATAAGCATAAAAAAAATAGGCTTAACTTCTTTAAAATACTAGAGTCCAAAAATTTTTTTACTGAAAAGTAATTTGAGAAAATATGAAAAGGTTTAAGTAATGGTAAATAGCCTAACGCAAAAAGACGGAGGTTTTACAACCACCGCCTTTTTCATTTTTCATCAGTCATCCGACATGCATCATTCCACGATTACCTACACTCCAAATACTCTAGGCAACCAAAGTGTAATCTCAGGGAAAAGCATAATCAGAATCAAGGCTATGACCATGGCTGCATAGAATGGCAACATAGGTTTGATGATTTTCTGTATAGTGGTATTCGCCACACCCACTCCAATAAAGAGGATTGAACCTACTGGAGGAGTACAAAGACCAATGCAAAGATTAAGCACCATCATAATACCAAAGTGAACTGGATCCACACCAAGCGCCGTCACAACTGGAAGGAATATCGGAGTGAAAATCAGTACTGCTGGAGTCATATCCATAAATATCCCGACGACTAGTAGTAACAAATTGATCATAATAAGAATCACAAAAATATTATCACTCAATCCCAATAGAGAATTCGAAATATTTTGAGGGATTTCCTCACTTGACATCACCCAGGACATTGCCATGGAAGTTGCGATGAGTAGCATTACTACTGCAGTAGTCTCTGCTGATTTCAGCAAAACTGATGGCAAATCTTTCACTTTAAGTTCGCGATAAATAAGCGACAGGACTAATGAGTACACTACCGCAATAGCCGAAGCTTCTGTGGCAGTAAATACACCGCCTATTATACCGCCGATCACTACAAACAGCAGGAATAAGCTAGGAACGGCCGCCCAAAATGTTTTCAGAATTACACCAAAAGAAGAACCTTCTCCTGCTGGTAGCTTATGAACTCTTACCATAATTGCAGCTGTCACCATTAACAATCCGCCAACCAATAATCCCGGCAAATAACCTGCAACGAATAAGGCTGCAACTGAAACACCTCCCGAAGCCAATGAATAAACGATCAATACATTGGATGGAGGGATAATCAATCCGGTAGTAGAAGAAGTAATATTCACTGCCGCGCCAAGTTCTTTTGGATAGCCTTCCTTCTCCATTCTCTTGCCCAAAATTCCTCCCATAGAGGATGCTGCTGCTACTGCAGAACCCGCAATCGCCCCCATAAGCATCGCTGCAATGATATTCACATGTAGCAATCCGCCTCGCATTCTTCCTGTTAAGGCCTTTGCAAATTCAATCAGTCGATTGGCTATTCCTCCACGATTCATCAATTCTCCTGCGAGAATGAAAAAAGGAATCGCCAGTAAGGAAAAACTATCCAATCCAGTACCCATTCGCTGAGCGATGGTGGTGATTGCCGGCATAGTTTGAACTGTCACCAGTAAGGTCAGCATGCTGGAAAGCCCAAGACTCCAAGCCACTGGCACTCCTATTCCTAAAAAGAAAAGAAAGGAAATCACTAATATTAATACGCTTAAAATCTCCATTACACCGTAGCTTTAATACTTGTCAAAAATTTAATTGCCACGACCTGATAGTAAATCACCAATAGCCCGCTAAATGGGATTATTCCGTAGATATATGCCAGTGGAATCTGCAGCACAGCAGATCTCTGTTCCAAAATAAATGTAAGATAAACTAGGTTAGTCCCGCCAATAACCATTACTACAAGTGCGAAGACTAAAACACAGCTATTTATCAAGATCATTAATTTATCCTGTCCTTTTTCTTCCAGTTTAGTCAGGAGAATATCAATGGCCAAATGCTCATTTTTCCCTGCGACATAAGCTGCTCCCAGCATCCCTACCCAGATCAGCATATAACGGGACAATTCATCCGTGAACGAACTCGGGCTTTGAAAAACATAGCGAGAAGTGACCTGCCAGGTCACATTGAGCACCATGAGAGCCATCAAGATGACCAAGATATGGGCAATCCATTTATCAAGGCTTAACTTGGTATGGGGTGAAAACATAGGTTTATATCGTTGGGTTGATTGTTATTTTACTGCGCGGATTTGCTCCACAATTTTATAGATTTCTGGCTGTTGCACTTTTAGATCTGAGTACATAGACTCTACCGCTTGACGAAATGGCTCCTTGTCAGGATAAGAAATAATCACTCCTGCTTTTTGCATTTCACTTAAAGCATGTTCAGTAGCCTCAGCCCAGATTTTATATTCGTAGATAGCAGATTCATCCGCAGCATCTTGAAGCCATTGTTGCTCCTGCTCATTTAAACTTTCCCACACTTTAGTGCTCACGATCATCACATCCGGCAATGCAGTGTGCTCGTCTATGCTATAATATTTGCATACTTCGTAATGTTTGGAAGTATATAGACTTGGAGCATTATTCTCAGCTCCATCCACGATCCCTTGTTGCAAAGCTGTGTACAGTTCACCATAAGAAACCGGTGTAGGCGATCCTCCCAGGGCTTTCACCATGTTCGAAGCAGTATTACTCTCCATTACACGGATCTTTAGACCAGCTAAGTCTGCTGGAGTTTCCACGGGTTTGGTTTTAGTATAAAAGCTTCTTTTCCCAGAATCATAATAGCAAAGACCACGTAACAAAAATTTCTGCGGATCAAGCAAAAGCTTTTTACCGATCTCTCCTTCTAAAACAGCAAGCTGATGGGCGTCATCTCTAAATAAATAAGGCATTCCAAAAACTTGCATCGTGGGAGCAAAGCCTTCCAATGCTGCAGAGGAAACTTTGGTCATCCCTAGACTTCCTATTTGTAAAAGCTCTACAAGCTCTCTCTCAGATCCCAATTGTTGATTAGGATATATCTTCACAACCATTTTTCCGCCAGATTTTTCCGCTACTTTTTCGGCTAAAAAAAGCATGGCTTCATGCACTGGATGTGTGATCCCAAGGCCATGACCGAGTTTGATTATTCGCTTATCTGATGTGCCCTGACAAGAAAAAAATAGCGTCAGTACAACACAAAAAGAAAGAATTTGAAGTTTATGGATTTTCATCTGTTTATTCTTTTTCAATTTTCAGATGGGATCTCGTAGGTTATTCCGATAGTCATCGGGACATTCCAATTGCTTAGGTTTTTCTTCATACTCAATCTCATGGGTTTATTGAAAATAAAACATACTACACAAGTATAGCTGTTTCTGAACTCATAGTTCGTGTCGATTTACGGAATCGATTTAGTTATATGACAAGAAAGCTAATTAGATAATGAAAAGAATTAGGACAAAAAGCCTAATTTTAAATCCTAAACTTTCCAAAAATCTCAAATTCGGCTTTGTTCCACTCTGCAATAGTTTCAAATCAACCAACGATTTTCGTTATTGCATTCAATCTCAAACCTTCATCTAACTGATTGCACCGACTATAAACCTTTTCCAATGAACCATAAAACCCTACAGATTCACTCGACAGACAATGTACTAGTTGCTTTACAAGACCTTTCAGCAGGTGAGACTTTTGACCACAAAGGAATAATTATCACGCTCAAAGAAAGTATCCCCGCAAAACATAAATTTGCTATCAATGAACTGAAAAAAGGCGATCAGGTATTTATGTATGGAGGGATCGTAGGTAAAGCACTTTCTATTATTCCTTCGGGAGCTGTGCTCAGCACTCAAAATGTAATTCATGAGGCTGAAGATTTTGGCGAAAAGACGGGTGATTATCAATGGGATGCACCGGACATCAGCAAATTCAAAGACAGGACGTTCATGGGCTTTCACCGTCCTGATGGTCAGGTGGGAACGGGAAATTATTGGTTGGTAATCCCTATGGTTTTCTGCGAAAATAGAAATGTGGACATCATCAAGGATGCATTTCTCGAAGAACTAGGTTTTGGTAAGCCAAATCCATTCAAGAAAATGGTACGGGAAATGGCAAATCTGTATAAGTCTGGTCAGACCCGTGCTTTCGACTCTGTTTCTGTAGAAACTATGGTAGAAACAACGGAAGAAAAACTTTTTGAGAATATAGATGGAATCAAATTCTTAAATCATCATTTAGGATGTGGAGGCACTAGAACAGATTCTCAGGCACTTTGCGCTCTCATCGCAGGTTACATTAATAATCCGAATGTGGCTGGTGCTACTATATTGAGCTTGGGCTGCCAAAACGCACAATCTTCTTATATGGAAGAAAAATTGCGCTTAATCAACCCGAATTTCAATAAGCCATTGATCATACTGGAGCAGCAAGTAGAAGGAACTGAGCAAAAATTACTCAGCAGAGCTATCAAAGAAACTTTTATCGGTATGGCTGAAGCCAATACGCAATCAAGAGAGTCTGCCCCTCTGAGCAAACTGGTAGTCGGCTTAGAATGTGGCGGTTCAGATGGCTTCTCTGGAATCTCTGCAAATCCAGCTGTGGGTTACGCGGCCGATTTGGTCGTAGCCTTGGGCGGAACAGCAATTTTGTCTGAATTCCCTGAGTTATGTGGTGTAGAGCAAGAACTTATAAACCGCTGCGTTTCTGATGAAAAAGCTGAGCGCTTTTCAACATTGATGCGTCTATATGCCGCCGCTGCTGAAGCTGCAGGGTCTGGTTTTGATATGAACCCAAGTCCAGGAAACATAAAAGATGGGCTAATCACAGATGCAATGAAGTCCTCTGGCGCTGCAAAAAAAGGGGGGACTTCTCCCGTGACTGATGTGCTCGACTATGGCGAATATGTCAACACTCCAGGATTGACTTTGCTTTGTACTCCCGGAAATGACGTGGAAAGCACCACGGCCATGGCCGGAGCTGGAGCAAATATGATTCTCTTCACCACGGGTCTTGGTACGCCTACCGGAAATCCGATTACTCCTGTGATTAAAATTTCCTCTAATCACAAATTAGCTGAGCGCATGCCTGATATCATTGATATCAACACAGGCTTTGTGATCTCAGGAGAGAAGAATATCCAGCAGATGGGTGAAGAGATTCTAGAGAAAGTAATTAAGGTGGCAAGCGGTGAAGAGAAATCCAAAGCTATGATACTAGGCCAGGATGACTTTATTCCATGGAAAAGAGGAGTTTCGCTTTAAGTATAATCTACAAAAGGCAACTCAACTTCCTTCTCAAGTTCTGAAGATTTATAGATGGCTCGGATCAGCTCAACTGATTTTCGAGCCATATTTCCTTCTACCAACAAGGGCTCATTATTCTCTACCGCCTTCAAATAATGCTCCCACTGTGCTCGATGTAATCCATGACCAATTGCCATCGGGTCAGCGGCACCTGAACCAGTATTGGAATCAGCAATGATCGGCTCTGGCTCCTCTCCTAGAATACTCCATTGCACTATTTTCCCAGCTTCCAAAACGGCAGATCCACATTTCCCAAAAATCTCTAAGCGCTCAGGTAAGCCCGGATATAGCGCTGTAGAAGCAGTAATATTTCCCAAGGCCTTATTCTCAAAAGTCACCAAGGCAGTGCCCAGATCCTCACCTTCAATAGGATGAAGTGCTGTTTTTACCTTTGCAAAAACCGATTTCACATCGCCCATAATGTCCAGTAAAAGGTCAACTGTGTGAATGCCTTGATTCATAAATGCTCCTCCACCGTCGCCTTCCAAGGTGCCTTTCCATGGACTGCCGCTGTAATATTCCGGAGCTCTATACCAATTCACATGTGCGTTCCCCATGAGAAGCTTACCAAACCTTCCTTCTTGAACCGCCGCTTTAAGCTTCAAGTAGTCAGCTGAAAACCTATTTTGAAATATTACCCCTAACCTTACACCATATTTTTCACACGCTTCTATCAGCTGATCAGCTCTACCAAGGTTGATCTCAATAGGTTTTTCGATCAACAAATGCTTACCTGCTTTGGCAGCCAATAATCCAGCTTCCATATGATGCCCACTTGCAGTGCAAATGCACACTATATCGAGTTCGGGATGGGTCAAAAAAGCAGAGATATCCGAGTAAGTATCAATTCCAAATTTCTCCTTTGCTGCTTGCGCTCTTTCCGATGAACTGCTACAAAGTGCGACCAATTCGGCATTTTCTATTTCAGCTATTGCATCGGCATGTTTGCCAGTGATAGCGCCAGTCCCTACTATTCCTATTTTAAGTTTTGTCATGAGTCCAATTCATTTTGTAATTCCGCCCAAAGTTTCTCTGAGATCGGCACCCCAGTTTTAAGATTTACATTTCGTGTTGCTAAGGTATTTTCGCCCGGATATCTAACTGATTTGTCCATAAATGTCGCTGAGCTTTTTAAGTCTTCTATCAAGGCATCTGATTTGGTTTCTATCCAATCTGTGAGTTCAAGCTTCTTCGGGTCAAAGCAGAGGAATACCTGTGAAACAGCACTTTCGTGACCAGATTTTCCAACTTCAAATGAAGCATTTCCTCCCGAAAGTACCGCTGCGAGTAAGTCCAAAACCATGCTCAAACCTGAGCCTTTCCACAATCCAATCGGTAGGCCTAAGAGATTATCGATTACAGCTCCCGGATCTTTAGTCAGGTTGCCATCAGTATCAAATCCTGCTTCATACGGCATCTGCTCACCTTTAGCTTTGGCGATACTCAGTTTTCCATAGGCAAACTGGGTAAAAGCCATATCCAAAACTACTGGTCCATTTGCTCTTGGTATCGCTATGACGAGCGGGTTATTTCCAATTTTAGGTTCACTTCCTCCCCAAGCCGGCATATTAGGAATCGTATTCGTGAAACAAATTCCGATGCAACCTTCTTCTACAGCTTGCCATCCAAAATTTCCACCGCGCATCCAGTGATTTGTGTTCTGTAAAGTGACGCAGCTAATTCCATACTCCCTAGAAAGATTAATCGCTCGGTTCATAGCAAAGTCAGCATTTAGATTTCCAACTCCAGACTGACCATCCCAGCGCTCAAACATGGCAAGCTGGCTTAATGCGATTGGTTCCTTAGCAGGGTCAACCAAGCCTTTTTTGATGAAATCCAGAAAAAGTAAAAAGCGATTTGCCCCATGCGATCGCACGCCATCAAGGTCAGCTTTTGCGAAAAGATGAGCACAGCGCTGTGCCCGTTTTGCTGTGAAGCCTCTTTTTAATAGAATATTTTCAAGTGCCTTTGCTAACTCCTCAAATGGGATAAGAATATCGTTCATGGGTTTCCAATAATAACTTGTTTCAAGCCTACTATAAAAGCTCTGCTACTAAAATTGAGATAATTAAATCATTGGTGTTGCTCTTCTGCAAAGTTGTAAGGCTACTCCCCAAGGATCTTTTAGCATTACCAGTTGAGAACCATCAGGCAAAACATCATCAGTAATCACTCGAGCTCCAGCCTCAACTAATCGATCTCGATCCGCAGTAGGATCTTCAGACACTAAAGCTAAATGAACCGCAAGTGGATGTAGCGCATCAAAATCTAAGGTTTCGCCTTTTGGATTGGTGTAAATCTCCAGCATCACTGTACCGCTATCATCAGCCAAGAAAGTCATGAATGGCGACTCAGTCATTTTCTTGACTACTTTCAAACCAAGATTCTCCTCGTACCAGAGTGAGGCTGCTGAAGCATCGTTTACATTAAGCGCAAAATGTTCAAATTTCATTGTATAGTTTTTCTATTTTCTATTCAGATCCTATTTGGCTAAATTAATTTTATTAGAGCGGAGCACAACTTCATGTCAATCCAAAATTGCAATGATATATGGAAATGTAGTGGCAAATAAACGCAAACAGCGGAGACATGTTTGTAGCTCCGCTGTTTGATTTACCTAAAAAAGAAGATTAAGTCCTGTTCGCGGTGGGCTTAATGCTAGTGAGATCAGCGATTTTGACAGGCTGATTGGAGGTAATGCTTTTCCTCGCTGCGACTCCAATAAGTACCGACATAACTCCATCTCGAAGTCCTGCAGAATGCTTTAGCGGATCTGCTGCATCAGGATTTATAAAGATTTTATCATGTAATCGCTTATCTCCCCCGCCGTGGCCGCTTCTTTCGCTGGACACTTGAATGATCTTGTAGTCTTCCCAATTTTTATGAAGTACCAAAGGCTCAAACATCATATCTTCATTAGAATTCTGGTTCATTTCTGCTGCATGAAGTTCCTCCTGACTCATACTTTCATTATTCATGAAAGGAATGTCAAGCCAGGCTTCGATACGACCTTTCATACCATTAAAAGCAATTTTCCAGCCCTCATACGGCGAATAAGTAGTCAGAGAATAATTTACCACTGCGTTGTTGGCATATTTGATTTGGGCCGACATTTTATCATAAATATCAATTTCCGGGCGATACACACATCCATCCCTAAGATATCCATCATGCTGTTCATTCGCCACATATAGGTCCATGTCATGCTTACTTTTGGTGATGTCCCAATAGTAAGCGCAATCTGCTTTGTGTGCGCATGGACGACAATTTGTATCTCTAAAAGGCCCATTACTTCCGTAATGCTCTAGATCCCCATAGGCAAAAACCTCCACAGGATCTGAATCCAGCAACCAGTTCAACAAATCAAAGTGATGCGTTGCTTTGTGCACCCATAAAGATCCGCCGCTGTCCATCAATCCATGCCATCTCCTGAAATATGAAGCACCGTGATGATTGTTGAGATACCAATTAAAATCTACGGATGTAATCTCTCCGATCTCACCATTGTTCAATAGCTCTTTAATTTTGGTTATATATGGACTCCAACGGTAGTTAAAGCCAACAATAAGATTTTTATCAGATTTTTTCTCTGCGTCAATTATCGCCTGCGCTTTAGTTTCATCAATCGTTAAAGGTTTTTCTGTGAGAACATCAATATTTGCATTCAGACCTTTGATGATAAATTCGTGGTGATTGGAATCCTTCGTGGTGACGATAATCAGGTCAGGTTTAGTCTCAGAAATCATCTGATCAAAATCTATGAATACAGGACAAGAAACTCCCATATATGTTTTGGCAAAATCCAGTCTGCCAGGGTTGATATCGCTCAGCCCTACAAATTCGAGTAAGTCAGGGTATTGTTCTACAAGGCGTTTGCCCCAAAAGGAAATACCACGTACACCAGTGCCGACCAGTACAACTCTAAGTTTTTCCTTATTACCAAAGGCATTAGCAGGAATCGGCATGGCCGCGCCTGCTCCCAGCATACTAATGGCATAGAGAAAAGAGCGGCGTGAAAACTTATTATCCATAGATTTTGTGGTTTATGTTAGAAGTTTAAAAGAATTTATGAAACAATCGATTGCATAGATAATCAGATTAATAACAAATTAGAAATTGAAACGAAAAAATATTCATAATAAAGCATTGATTTGAGTGATTCTAAATTACCTGAAAGTCAAAAACGAAGCTGATTGTTAACCTTCAATGAAATCCGTAATTCTTTCTTTATCTATATATTATCCCATATATTGCGCAACCGATTACACAAACTATTATGAGCATTTCTATACAAACACGGTATTCTTCACATCCAGAAGATTTCAGCATTTATAACACCGATGAAATTCGAGAAAAGTACCTTCTGGAAGATATTTTTGTTCCAAATCAAATCACTGGTGTCTATACAATGGAAGATCGCCTGATCGTAGGCGGAATACACCCAGTTGATAAACCTGTGCAACTGGAGACTATCGATCAATTGAAATCACCTTACTTCTTAGAACGACGCGAAATAGGAATTATCAATGTTGGCGAAAGCTGCATTATAGAAGTGGATGGAGAATCAATAAGCTTGGGTCGAAAAGAGGCGCTTTATATCGGTAAGGGTGTTCAAAATGTAGTATTTCATCCTGCTTCTGATGGTCGGACTTTACTCTATTTCAATTCTGCCCCTGCTCATTGCTCCTACCCAACACGCAAAATCACACAAGCCGATGCAGAAACGGTCACGCTTGGTTCATTGGAAAACTCAAATCATAGAACGATCTACAAGCTCCTTGTTAACTCCGTTGTAAAAACCTGCCAATTACAGATGGGAATGACCGAGCTAAAACCTGGCTCCGTTTGGAATACAATGCCAGCACATGTGCACGATAGAAGAATGGAAGCTTATTTCTATTTTGATCTGAAAGAAGAAAATGTGGTTTCCCATTTTATGGGCGCTCCTGACGAGACTCGACATATTTGGCTGAAAAATCATCAAGCTGTAATTTCCCCCGTCTGGTCAATCCATAGTGGAGCAGGCACTTCCAATTACACTTTTATCTGGGGAATGGCTGGTGAAAACATGGATTATGGAGACATGGACATGGTGAAGCCTTCTGAATTGAAATAACTAAATCCGATTATCCTCAAGGATGCAAATTGCATTGTTTTCTTTGAGTAAAAGGTTAGAAGACTGAAGACCTAAGCGACATTAATTAGAAGTTTAATAAAAAAATAATGCTTCTACATTTACAACTATCAAGACATAGTCACACCTTAAAGCTGCTTCTTTTGTTGTTATAAAAACTTGTTAAATCCATGAAACCTAATTTTGACCTTAAAGGAAAAATCGCGCTAGTCACAGGAGCAACACATGGCTTAGGTATGGCTATGACCAAAGCACTTGCACATCAAGGCGCAACCTTAGTCATCAATGGACACACGCCATCCAAAATGGAGGCCGCAATCAAAGATTATGCTTCCGAGGGAATCTCAGTGCATTCTTATTTATTCGACGTCAGCGATGCCATAGCTGTAGATAAGGCAATCTCTAAAATCGAAGCAGAAATAGGGGACATAACCATTCTGGTTAATAACGCTGGAATGATCCAGCGGGTGCCAGCTTTAGAAATGGATCCGGAAGATTTCAGAAAAGTGATAGACATTGACCTTGTGTCACCATTCATAGTATCTCAGCGAGTAGCCAAAACCATGGTAAAAAATGGACAAGGAAAAATTATCAACATATGCTCCATGATGAGCGAACTTGGCCGCGATACAGTAAGTGCCTATGCAGCAGCTAAAGGTGGTTTGAAAATGCTGACAAGAAATCTCGCGACCGAATGGGCGAAGTATAACATTCAGGTAAATGGCATAGGACCTGGGTATTTTGCCACCGAGCAGACCGCTCCGATCCGTGTGGACGGTCATCCTTTCAATGACTTTATACTAAATAGAACTCCTGCTGGTCGCTGGGGAAACCCCGACGATCTTGGAGGGGCAGTAGTCTTTTTAGCCAGTTCCGCTAGCGATTTCGTCAACGGACAAATAATCTATGTTGACGGGGGAATCCTCGCCACACTAGGTAAACCCGCGGGTGAATAGTTATCTTCGATTTTAAACAATCATTTTTCTCCTACACTAAACAAGGCAATGAGAAACGGGAAAGCCACCATTCATGACATCGCTGAAAAACTCAAGGTAACTGCTTCCACCGTATCGAGAGCATTGAACGACAATCCAAGAATCTCTGATGCTACGAAGAAAAGAGTACTGAAAGCTGCAAAAGACCTAAACTACCAGCCTAACAATATTGCCGCAGCGCTTAGAAGCGGCAGAAGCAAGCTAATCGGAGTAGTAGTTCCTACAGCAAATAGAAATTTCTTTTCCTCAGTTATCAGAGGAATTGAAGAATTTGCCAATTCGCTAAACTACAAAGTGGTGATTTCGCAATCTTACGATGACTTCGAAAAGGAGAAGCAAACCATAGAAGCCTTGCTAAATGTGCAGGTGGACGGCATAATTGCATCTCTGGGAAAGACGACAAAAAACGTCGATCATTTCAAGAAAATAATTTCAAAAGGAATTCCATTAGTGCTTTTTGATCGAGTGACTAATGATTTGGATGTCAGCCAGGTAGTCATTGATGATTATTACGGCGCATTTCAAGCAACTGAACACTTGATAACTGAAGGCTGCAGACGAATCTTACATTTCACAAGTGCTCAAAACATCAACATCTATAAAGATCGCAAAAGAGGCTATGAGGATGCTTTACTTAAACATGGAATCGGCGTAGATCCTGAATTGATACTTTTTAGTGACATGCAGCTTGAAGATGGAAGAAGAATCATGCAGGAGACTTTAGATAGGAAAATTGAGTTTGATGCTGTATTTTCTTCCTCAGATTATTCCGTCATGGGAGCGATGCAGGTGTTAAAAGAGAATGGCTTAAATATTCCTCAAGATGTAAAGTTGGTAGGTTTTGGAAACGAGCCATTTACATCTTTCACAGAGCCAACATTAACTACCGTGGATCAAAAAAGTATTCCGATGGGGCAAATAACTGCAGAAACCTTTTTTGAAATCCTTAACCAAAAGGATCAAGGAAGCATCATCCCGAAAAAAACTATTCTTAAACCTGAGTTGATCATACGGAATTCATCGATCAACAAAGAAAATTAATACCTCGACTTAGACCCAATTCTCCATGCAACTTCTTTCCAAATCCAAGCTAACCACCTCAACACGCCCAATAAAAATCCTTCAATTTGGAAATGGGAATTTTCTACGCGGATTTACTGATTGGATGATTGAAAAGGCAAATCGTGCTGAGGTGTTTAATGGTGATATTCACATCGTCCAGGTGTATAGCAAGTCCGCAAATAATCCTATGAAGGATCAGGACTGCCTATTTCATGTGATAGAGAAAGGCTTGAAAAATGGGAAACTGGTGCAGGAAACAACACTAATTACATGTGTGGCAGGGATTACAAATGTCTTTGAAGACTATGAAGAATATCTGAAGCTCGGTGAAAATCCAGATTTAAGATTTGTAGTTTCTAATACTACAGAAGCTGGAATTGTCTTTGAACCCACCGATTCTTCAGCAGACAGTATTTCCAATACTTTCCCTGGCAAGCTCACAGCTTTGCTTTATCACCGCTTCAAAACTTTCAATGGAGATGCTTCCAAAGGATTAATTTTTCTTCCCTGTGAATTGATCGAGGGAAATGGGGAAGCGCTGAAGGATTGTATTCAGAAATACATTTCATACTGGAAATTGCCGGCGGGATTTTCAGACTGGATTGATTGGCACAATACGTTTTGCAATACGCTAGTGGATAGAATTGTGCCGGGATTTCCAAAAGATTTTATTGAAGAGATTCAGGAGAAGATCGGATATAAAGATGACATGGCTGTGATAGTGGAGCCTTATCACTTTTGGGCAATTGAGGGAGCTGATACTGTGAAAGAAGAATTTCCGATGGACAAAGCAGGGCTGAATGTGAAATTTGTGGATAACCTTGCTCCTTTCCGAACTCAAAAAGTAAGAATCCTAAATGGAGGACATACGGCCATGGTACCTTATGGATATCTCAAAGGCCTTAGAACTGTAAGAGAGGCAGTGGAAGATTCTGAAATCGGAGCGATTCTGAAAGAGGCTATTTACAACGAGATCATCCCTACGCTAGACATGCCCAAGGAAGAATTGGAGCAGTTTGCAGCTGATGTCTTGGAGCGATTTGCCAATCCATTTATCGTACACGAACTCAAGTCTATTGCGCTGAATAGCATCTCCAAATTCAAAGTTCGCGTGCTACCATCTCTCCTAGCCTATTACGAACTGAAAAAGGAATGGCCAGAGAAACTGATTCTTTCATTTGCAGCGATCTTGGTATTCTACAAGGGAAATTATAAGGGAGTAGAAACTCCAGTCAATGACAATCCAACGCTGATGACTGAGTTTAATTCAGCTTGGGCACTTGGATCTACTCAAGAGACTGTGGCCAAACTGCTTAGCGAAAGAACGTATTGGGGGGAGGATTTGAGAGCTTATGATGGATTGGTGGACGCAGTGACGGAGGCGGTGGATGGGTTGCTTTTCACTTAATCCAAACCCGCGGATCTTGGCGCATCAACCGAATTAAAGTTCCGTACAATTCAGGGTTGTATTGAAAGAATTCATGCGATTTCTCAAAGAAAGTTTCCAACGCGACCGCAAAAAACTCATCTTCATTTAAGCCGGCACTTGACCTAAACACGGTCAGGTATCCGGCTTTTACTTTTTCTATCTCCTTATTCGCTAATAGCTGGAAGGAGTCATAAACCTCTGGGTTGAAAAAGTCACTTTCAGAATTGTAGTAAATTTGGTTTTCCAGCTTCAATGCATGGGCAACTTCATGGATTCCGAGATTTACGCCATCCTTTTGATTCTCCATTCCTTCCAAGAAGCAACTCCACGAGAGCGCAATAATACCATGCCTTGGATTAACTTCACCTCGATGATACTGCTTTGAAATAGTGCTATAGTAAGTACTTGGATAGACCAAGATCTTTTTGAAATGCAGCAGACGAAGATCTTTCCAGCCAAAAGTAACCATTATAATCGTTGCGCCAATGAGTATTTTCATCTCTGGAGTTACTTCGCGGATATCTCCCCTAGCTATAAAAGATTTGCCAATTAATACCATTTCCAGTTTTCTCACAAACTCATCTTTATGTTTTTGATTGAGTCTCTGGTAGTATGGGAAAGTATTTTCCAGAATTGCTTTCTCCGAACTCGTCATTTTTCTCCTTTTTAGATAGCCAACTCCGTCTGATAGCCACTCGAAAATCTCAAATAAAAGTGAATGAAGTAAGAACATAGGCGAATAAAATGGGCAGCTATTTTTCAGTAACTGCCCTCAAAATAAGAATTAATAGCAAGGTTATCTAGGGTAATCTATCGGTGGTTTGTACCTAATTTAAATCGGTCTGTGAGATATGCCTACTTGCAAGGCAGACACAGACCAATGTTCCCCTTGCCGCCGTGGTCTGTGTCTCACAGACCTAATATATAATTGGTCAATTAAGCCTGTCTATCTGCAATGCCAGCACATATCATATGGCCTGAAAGTTTTCGGCCTGTGAGACACAGGCCGAGGTGACAAAAAATGGCAGCCACTTTTCAGTAACTGCCATTTGATTTATAAGTCAAAACAAAGACCAATCGCCTAGTTGATATTCGCTACTTCGGTCTTCGGTCTTCGGTCTTCCAGCTCCTTTATCTAGCGTAATTAACAGACCGCATCTCACGAATAACCGTGATCTTGATCTGTCCAGGATACTGCATTTCCTTCTCTATTTTTTGAGAGATATCAAATGAAAGCTTACCTGCAGTTACGTCATCTACATTATCTGCATCTACCAACACACGAAGTTCACGACCTGCCTGCATAGCAAAGCATTTGTTCACTCCATCAAAGGCTAGGGCTAGCTCCTCCAAGTCTTTCAAGCGCTTGATGTAACTATCCATCACTTCTCGTCTTGCCCCTGGTCTTGCACCTGATATCGCATCCGAAGCCTGAACGATAGGTGAGATCATCGTAGTCATCTCAATCTCATCGTGGTGAGCTCCGATCGCATTACAAATCTCTGGATGCTCCTTGTATCGCTTAGCCAGCTCCATACCCAAAATTGCGTGTGGAAGTTCCTGCTCTTCATGCCATACTTTTCCGATATCGTGAAGCAAGCCGGCACGCTTAGCCATCTTAGCATTAAGACCCATTTCTGCTGCCATGGTAGCACAAAGCTTGGCAACTTCTCTGGAGTGCTGAAGAAGGTTTTGACCGTAAGAAGATCTGTATCTCATACGTCCCACCATTCTGATCAACTCAGGGTGTAGCCCATGAATTCCTAGATCAATACAGGTTCTCTCGCCGATTTCTACGATTTCTTCCTCTATATTCTTTTCTGTTTTGGCTACGACTTCTTCGATTCTAGCTGGGTGAATACGACCATCCTGCACCAATCTATGAAGCGAAAGTCTAGCAATCTCTCTCCTAACTGGATCAAAACCAGAAATAATAATTGCCTCAGGTGTATCATCTACTACGATTTCAACTCCGGTTGCTGCTTCCAGCGCACGAATATTTCTACCTTCTCTACCTATGATTTTACCTTTGATATCGTCACTTTCGATGCTAAATACTGATACACAGTTCTCCACAGCATGTTCCGTTGCAGTACGCTGAATGGTATCCAAAACGATCTTCTTCGCCTGCTTGGTAGCAGTAAGTTTCGCTTCGTCAAGAATGTCTTTGATCTGGGAAGATGCTCTGGAATTAGCTTCTTCAGTAAGCATAGTTACCAACTGATCACGGGCTTCTTCTCTAGTCAGATTTGCTACTTTTTCCAAGTCGGTGATACGCTGATTTGTTACTCGATCGAGCTCTTCTTTTTTGACTTTTACGGAGTGTAGCTGTGCAGTTAGGTTCTCAGTCTTACTATCAAGTTCCGCTTCTTTGCGCTTTACTTGCTCCAATTCCTTGGAAACTTGTTGCTCTCTTTGCTTTACTTTATTCTCATTAGTCAGGATAATATTTTTCTTATTACCCATTTCCTCATCAAACTCAGACTTCAACTTAAGGTACTTTTCTTTGGCCTCCAGTATTCTTTCTTTCTTAATAGTTTCCGCGTTGACCTCAGCTTCTCGAAGCATTGTTTTCACACGCTCACGAGTTTCCTCCTCTAGTTTAGAATTTTTATTTTTTATTAATGCGCCAGCAATTGCCGCTCCTGCTCCAGTCCCGATTAGGGCTGCAAGGACAATATATAGTATTTCTCCCATAGGTATTTTGGATATAAATTAAACCTCGGGAATCTGAAAAATCATCTAAATTTTGTGTTGTAAATAATTATAACGCCTTAGCTAATAAGGCGTTAATGTGAGAAATACTGGATTTAATATGCTCGGAATCATCCGTATTTACTTGATTGGTCTCTAACGATTCCACCATGCAATCGAAGGCTACCATCGCCAGTAAATCCTGGTTATCGTCCAGGCCGTATTCCTCTTTATACTTTCTTAATTTTTCATTAATCTGCTTGCCAGCATGACGGATTTTGGATTCATCCTCAATCTTAACGCGCATAGGATATTCTCTATCCCCTATTTTCAATCTAATGGCAAGTGTAGTCTCCATATCACTCGGATAAGTAGGTAATTAAATGATCGATTTCTTGTATATAATTATTGATTTGTTCACTCATTTCAGTTGACTGTTCCGGATTCACCCGTTGGTTGTCTACAATGTTACTAATTTTAATTTTATTTTTAAAATGTTCGATTTCCTGCTCCCTTTTACCCAAAGTACTACTGACTTCAGATAATTTTTGCTTCAATTGCTCATTCTCCTCACGTATTTCAAGCAATTTACTACTAGCCTGTAGCGCTAGTTTCTCTAATTTTTGCAGTTCCTCTTGAATCATTTCTATGTTCTTATCAAAGCACCTACCTCTTTCTCAAAGGCTTGAATCAATTTACTCATAGTTTTGTCAATTACCTTATCGGTCAGTGTATTTTCCTGATCTTGTAAGTGAAAACTTAATGCGTAAGCCTTCTTGCTTGCATCAATTTTGTCTCCTTGGTATACATCAAAAACTCCAATTCTTTTTAATAATTTTCCTCCAAACTTCATCGCAACAGCTTTCACCTGATCGTAATTCACAGTTTTATCGATTACCAAAGATAGATCTCTGCGAACTTCAGGGAATTTCGAGAGCTCCTCAAACTTTTTCAGTCCAGAGGCTTTTTTGCAAAGCAAATCCCAATCCAAATCCGCAAACCAAACTTCTTGACGTACTTCTGCTTGCTTCAAAATTCTATCCTCAAGCAATCCAATTGTCGCCAGTACTTTCTGGCCAAGCATGATCTTCAAGCCGTAGTTGTAAGGCGCAGTCTCCATCATCGAAAGATCACCAGCCTGTATATTCAGCTTCTCTAGAATTGCTTCCACTGTTGAATACAAATCTGCAAAGGCAAATCCCTTAGTTGGCTCTAACCAGCTTTCACCGGTCTTTTTACCTGTAAGGAAAAGTGACAACCTTCTGCTTTCTGCATATCCTTCTTCAGCCTTATGATAAACGGTGCCAAACTCGAAGTATTTCAAATCGGTCTGACGTCTGTTTATATTTCTGGCCAGAACTTCCAATCCAGAATAAAGGAGACTCTGACGCATCACATCAAGATCCTCGCTAAGTTTGTTGTAAATGACTACGTTTTTCTCCGGATTCAAAAAGCCAGATTTCTCAGCATAGGTTGACTTGGTCAAACTATTTGTAATCATCTCATAATATCCTTGACCGGTCAAAATCTCAGTCAATCTGTACTGAAGTTTATTCAGATCCTTTAATGGATGCTCCGCTAAAAAATCCGTCCTCAAATTATCAGAAAGCTCTACATTATGAAAGCCATAGATCCTTAAAATCTCTTCAATAATATCAGCTTCACGCGTCACATCTACTCTATAAGGCTTAGCTGTAGCTGTAAATCCTTCAGCAGTTTCATTTGTAACTTTAATCTCCAAGCTCTCCAAAATTGACTTCACCTGAGATGCTTCAATTTTCTTACCTATCAACCTGTTTATATTTCCGTAACTCACTTCGATTACAAAATCCTTTACAGGTTCTGGATAAATATCAATTAGCTCTGAACTTACCTTACCGCCAGCAATTTCCTGTAGCAGTTTCACAGCCATTTTCAGCGCATAAACTGGCATATTTGGGTCAGTTCCTCTTTCAAAGCGGAAAGAAGCATCTGTCTTCAAGCCATGAAACTGACTTCCTTTTCTCACTATATCTGGAGAAAAATAAGCTGATTCCAAGAAAATAGAAGTGGTACTATCCGAAACACCCGAATCAACACCACCAAAAACTCCTGCGATGCAAAGTCCTCCTGTTGAGTCTTTGATCATTAATTCCTCTCCGGAAAGCTTGCGCTCTTTTTCGTCCAAAGTCACAAACTTCGAATCCTTTGGACGCTTACCTACGATGATTTTTCCCTCGGAAATTTTCTCTGTGTCAAATGCATGCAAGGGCTGCCCCAAGTCATGAAGGATAAAATTGGTAATATCCACCACATTGTTAATTGGCTCCAAATCCAAAGCGTTTAGGAAATTTTGAAGCCAAGTCGGAGATGGCCCAACTTTCAAGTCTGAAATTACCACGCCTGCGTAGCGTGGACAATCGTCAGAATTTTCAACCTCCACTTTAATAGTAGTAGTAGAAGCAACTACCTTCAATTCTGGTGCAGAATCAATTACCAAATCTCTTCCAAGAAGTGCTTTCAGATCTCTTGCTACGCCCAAATGAGAAGCTGCATCAGCACGATTAGGTGTCAAGCCGATTTCCAGAACCTGATCTTGACCAATTTCAATAAATTTGGAAGCTGGAGTGCCATTAGGCAAATCTGTATCCAACACCATAATGCCAGCGTGACTTGCGCCAATTCCAAGTTCGTCTTCAGCGCAGATCATCCCCTCAGAAACTTCGCCTCTGATTTTAGCTTTTTTGATCTGAAAAGAATCGCCTGTAGATGGATATAGTGTAGCACCTACGGTTGCTAATAATACTTTTTGGCCTTTAGCTACATTTGGCGCTCCGCAAACAATTTGAGAAGGTTCATCGCCTCCTATATCTACGGTGGTCAAACTCAGTTTATCAGCATCGGGATGCTTTTCGCAAGTCAACACCTCTCCGATCACTATCCCTTCAAGTCCACCTTTGATAGATACAAATTCTTCGATTCCTTCCACTTCCAAGCCAGATTGGGTTAGCAATGCGCCTATTTCCTCCGCTGATTCTGTATGAGGTATATATTTTTTTAATCTATTGATTGAGATTTTCATGTGTTTATAATTTGATTTTCATCGACCTTTCCGACCCCATAAGTATCAGTAGCTATCGGAAGGAAACTCGTAGGAATTTTAAAAACTCCTAGTTGTTTTGTTCCTTCAGGCTCGATTTCATCAGTAATTGGGTAATAAAGCAAATCAAAATTGACCTGCGTAGTAAACAAAAGGGGTTCGAAAACCCCTCTTTATTCAAATATGCTCACAAATTTAAAAGATTTGAGCTAGGCAAAAGGCTATTTCTCGTAATTTTTCTCCCCTACTGGAATAGCGATTTCTAGCAAATTTTCCCTTGGAGGAAGTGGACAGCCATAATCAGGATTATAAGCACAATACGGATTATAGGCCATATTAAAATCAATGGTTATACTGTTTTTTCCGTCTTGACGGGCATTGATATATCGGCCGCCGCCGTAGGTTTCCACTGCACTGGTACTATCGGCAAACGCCAAAAAGAAATTGCGTTTGTCAGGTTCGCTGATCGCTTGAAGTAGCAACAGCTTTTCAGGCTTACCATTTAATTCAAACTCTGCCCAAGAATGCTCCAGATATTTTTCTTTTGTCCCATCTGTAAGTGGAACTTCTCTTACTTTTCTTTCCTCTATTAAAATCATTCGAGCTTTGACTTTGTAAGCTGGATCAATTGGATAGAACTCAAGTTTTTTAAATTTCAGCTTTTGCTCATCTGTCAATGGTGATTCGTAGTTGAAACGGATAAATTTAAACTGTCGTTCACGCTCAGCTTCTATCTTTTCAATATAATCTTCAGGAGTTTCAGTCTCTGTCAGCGTGTAAACAACCGCGGTCAAAACCACCACGGAAATAATCAGAATTATAATAGTATTATTTTTCATTTATATAGTCTTGGAATTTTATAGTCAGTTGGCAATCCCGGGACTGGTCTCCTCTTGGCAAACAGATCCCGGAAGAGCCTCGCTTTTATAGTCTCTCTAACTATGGGAGCATAAAACTTTGGGTTCTTCGGTCAAGTTTGATTTCATATAATTTACAGTGAACCGTCATCGGCAAAGCTAAAGTACCCACTATCTGCAAAAATCACATGGTCTAGCACTGGCAAATCCAAATCGCGGCCTACACTAATCAACCTTTGGGTTAGTCTTCTATCTTGATCAGAAGGCGAGGTATTGCCACTAGGATGATTATGCACCAAGATAATCGACTGAGCCAAATGCTCTAGAGCAATTTTGAATACGACTTTAGCATCAACAATTGTCCCTGCAGTGCCTCCTTGTGAAACTAACTGCTTTTTCATTACTCTATTACCGCGATTAAGTAGAATTAAGTAAAAATACTCCACTTGTTCACCAAATAATTCCGGTTTCATCAAATCATAAATATCATGGGAACAGGTAATTATAGGCTTGGCTACAGGCTCCGTATCTTTTCGCCTCCTCCCCAATTCCATTGCAGCAATAATTGAAATTGCCTTTGCCTCTCCTATTCCTTTGAATTTTTTCAGATCTTGGATTGACATCTTTGCCAGCTCTCGTAAATCATAATTTACCGCTGATAGTATGTGTTTTGAAAGATCAACTGCGCTTACCGATGCTGTACCAGATCCAATGAGTATAGCGATGAGCTCAGCATCACTTAGAGCAGATTTTCCTTTGAGAAGCATTTTCTCACGAGGTCGATCTTCTTCTGCTAGCTGTGAAATCTTGATTGAGGAATAAACATCCATAGCATTTCATTAAAAAGTGAGCTATGAATTTAATTACTTCGAGGCACAAAAAAAACCCCGACCAGCAGGGTTTTAGAGAAATAAAATCTTGGAAAATTAACCTAGAGCAGTAACGATCTTGGATAATCTTGATTTTTTGTTGCTTGCGTTGTTCTTGTGAATCACATTCTTCTTAGCCAACTTGTCCAACATAGATGATACTTTCTTGTAAAGCTCAGAAGCTTCTACTTTATCAGTAGTTGCTTTCAATCTTTTGATGAAAGTTCTAGTCGTTTTAGCCTGATATCTGTTTCTCAAACGCTTAGCCTCGTTTGCACGAATTCTCTTCAGAGCTGATTTGTGATTTGCCATATCTTAATTATAATTGAATTTCTTTTACGTGTCCCTATTCCGAATCGGAGTGCAAAGTTATTGTAATTTATTAAATCTGCCAAACGAATTTCAAACATTCCTCGAGTTGCAGTACTTTTTCAAATACAATAAGTTGGTTAGCCCCCTATTATGGGTGCAAATATACCTTTTATCTAGGCATTAACCTGATAAAGATTTTGATTATTTTTAGGTATGAGATTTTTTCTAACCTGGATTGTCCTTCTCTTTTTAATTTCAGCGACACCTATTGTTTGGGGTTTTTATGGGCATTCGCTTATTAATAGACTCGCAGTTTTCTCACTTCCAGAGGAAATGATTGGCTTTTACAAACCTCAAATCCAGTACATTACTGAGAATGCAGTGAATCCTGATCGCAGGAGATATGCTGTGGAAGGTGAAGCAGAGAAGCACTACATAGATTTGGATTATTATGGTGATTCAGCCTTGCAAATACTCCCAAAATATTGGAATGAAGCAGTAGAAAAATATTCTGAAGACAGTTTACGATTGTATGGAATTGGTCCCTGGTCGGCATATTTTAATTTTCTCAACCTCACAAAAGCGTTCGAAACTAAAAATTCTAACGCCATACTTCGGCTTTCAGCAGACTTAGGACATTATCTCGCAGACCTATATGTACCTCTACACACTACGGTAAATTATAATGGGCAGCTAACTGATCAGATAGGAATTCATGGCTTCTGGGAAAGCAGAATTCCTGAGCTTCAGGCTAAAGATTATGCGCTTTGGATCGGGCAGGCCGAATATGTAGAAAAGCCTCAACTCGCCATCTGGGATGCCGTGGCAGCAGCTCACAATCAAGTTGACAGCGTATTGTGGATAGAAAAAGAGTTGACCAAAAGCTTCTCTCCAGACCAGAAGTATAGCTACGAAGAGCGAAATACTTTGACTGTGCGCGTTTATTCTAGAGAATTCACAGAAGCGTATGCCCTAGCACTAGACAACCAAATCGAGCGGCAAATGAAAAAGTCTATCAAGATGATCGCTGACTTTTGGTTTACTGCCTGGGTTAATGCCGGGCAACCGGATTTGTCGACTTTTTCAAAGGAATCAGGTATTGAAGAAGTGATAGTGCCTGATGCAGGGATTAAAGTGAGGGACCATTGAAAATGTAAAGAACCCTCGGAGGGTTCAAAAACCCTCCGAGGATTACAATAATTATTCAGTCAAATAACTTTTACTATGTCTAGACCTACAACACCTTTTGAACCTGGCGCATATTACCATGTATGGACTCATGCAAATGGAAAAGAAAATATTTTTAGAGAGGACGAAAATTACTTTTTTTTCCTATCGAAGTATTCCTTCTATTTGTCCCCTGCAGTTAAGACTTTCACTTATTGCCTTATGCCAAATCATTTCCACTTTTTGATTCAGGTAAATGAAGATCCAGCACTATCCACAAGCAAAGCCTTTTCTAATCTTCTTAATTCTTATTGCCAATTCTACAATAAGAAATACCATAGAAAAGGGAGTTTATTCATGTCTAATTTAAAAAGAGAAAAGATAAGTAATGACTCATATTTCACAAGGTGTATCACATATATCCATCAAAACCCTACTCATCACGGATTTGCAAAAGACTTTTCTAAGTGGAAACATAGCTCTTGGAAGGCTTTCTTTTCTGAGAAGCAAACTCATCTAGAAAGAGAAAAAGTCTTAGAATGGTTTGGAGGGAAAGAAGAGATGATTTCTGCTCACAAATCTCCAGCTGAACTAGATTTTGATCTTTCTGAAGAATAAATTGAAATTCTAACCGCGAAACTCTCCGAGGGTTTTAGAACCCTCGGAGAGTTCATTTCACTACTTCAAATAACTCTCAATCGCTTTCCCTATTCTCCTAAACGTACTTTTGAAAACCTCTTCATTTTCCTCCAAAAGCGTCACTCGGAAACCTCTCAAATCCGAGCAAAAGGATGAAATCGGCACTACGCAAATCTGTTCTGCTGCTAATAAATTATAGACGAATTGCTTGTCCATCGGCATGTTTTTTTCCAAAAGCCAAGTATCTAGCAATGCTTGTAATTTCTCATCCTGAATTGGGAGAAATTGATCTTCCTTCAATACGCCCTCGTCAAATACGATGGTATTATAAAATGCTCCCTGAGTAGGGTTAAATTTAATCCCTGGAATATCTCCTAAAATCTCTCGCATCCAATCGCTACGCTTACCTATTTGAGCATTTGCTTCTTCTCTGTACTTGAAATAAGCTGGATGCTTCATGATTTTTGGAATTGCTAGCTGAGGCAAAATAGTAGAGCAAACCTCGATCATCTTGGCATTCTCCAACGTCTGGCAAAGCTTCGAAAACTCTATGGAGGACTCTCGGTTATAAAATTCCATCCAGCCACAGCGTGATCCTGGCCAAGGAAATTCCTTGGAAATCCCTTTCAGTGAAATTGCAGGTCTATCTCCAATTACTTCGGCAAGTGGAACAGCCGTAATTCCGTTGTAGGTGATATTTTGGTAGATCTCATCCGAGATAAGTAGCAGATTAAACTCCTCGGCAATTTTCACAAAAGCCTCCAACACCTCCCGTGGATAAACCATCCCCGTTGGATTATCCGGATTGATAATCAAGATTCCGACTATCGAAGGATTATAACGAACCTTCAAATACAAGTCCTCCATATCTGGTAGCCACTGATTATCCGGATCAAGTTTGTAGGTAATCGGAGCAGCGTTGGCATGAGCGGCTTCAGCAGAACTATGCGTACTATATGCTGGTGAAGGACCAATAATTCTTGCTGTCGGGATCAAAAACTGATACAGTTTTGCGATAGCATCCCCTAGCCCATTAAAGAATAAAATATCTTCTGCAGTGATTTGACTCCCTCCTCTTGCATTGTTGAGATCAGCGAGAAATCTACGCGTTTCCAACACTCCTTTGGAATCCGCATAGCCATACGTCTTATCCTCCTTCAGCAAATCGGCTATGATTTCCTTCATCCACTCTGGCACTCGATTGCTCTTTTGGATAGGATCTCCGATATTTTCCCAAGTCATCGTATAGCCCAAGGCTTCCACTTGACGGGCTTTTTTTACAATTCCACGAATTTCATACGTCAATTCTTCGGCTCCGGGTCTGAGGAGTAGCTGTCTCATAGGTTTGTTAGGCTGAATGCAAAATAATTCGGGTGTAAAGAAACGAAAAAGCCTAGAAAATGGAATAAAATAACAAAAGTTCAGAAGGAAGATTTACATCATGACTTATACCCACCTTAACACTAATTGTATTTGAGATTCTTTTTCACTGGAATTTGTCTTATCCTTAACGTTTCCTATGGTATCAAAAGTCATTGAAATGAAAACCCTACTAACCCACATTATCACGCTAGCACTTGTGCTTTATCCATTTTTTAGCCAAGCTACGATCGACACTTTGACAAAAAATCCTGCTCCCACTCATTATAATTTGGTCTTGATCGTCGCTGATGATTTAGGATATGGAGATTTGGGTTTTACAGGTAGCACACAGATCAAAACACCAAAAATAGACAAACTCGCTGCGAGTGGCGTCACCTTTACTCAAGGCTACGTTTCCTCTGCTGTTTGTAGCCCCTCTAGAGCTGGGTTTATCACAGGAATCAATCAAGTGGAATTCGGCCACGACAATAACCTGGGAGGAGTTGAACCTGGGTTTGACCCTGAATACAACGGACTTCCACTCACCCAACAAACAATCGCTGATCATTTGAATAAGCTAGGTTATGTCAATGGTTTGATCGGAAAATGGCATTTGGGAAAAGAACCTCAATTCCATCCCCTGAAGAGAGGATTTGATGAATTCTGGGGATATACTGGCGGTGGTCACGATTACTTTGAGGCCTTGCCTAATGGAACAGGTTACAAAGAACCTTTGGAGAGCAATTTCAAAACTCCCGCTCCGATCACTTATATCACTGATGATGTAGGAAATGAAAGCGTGGATTTTATCACTCGACATAAGGACGAGCCGTTTTTTCTCTTTGCAGCATTCAATGCTCCTCACACTCCTATGCAAGCACTAGAAGAGGATTTGGCTTTATACCAAAACATTGCTGACAAAAAGCGACGCACCTATGCGGCGATGGTGCACCGACTTGATTTGAATGTGGGAAAAATCATGCAATCACTGGAAGACCAAGGTCTCAAAGAAAACACACTGGTGGTATTCATCAGCGATAATGGTGGACCAACGGATAGCAATGCTTCTAACAATGCGCCTTATCGGGGACAGAAAGGAATTTTGCTTGAAGGCGGAATCCATGTTCCTTTCGTGATGAATTTACCGAGTTTACTTCCAAAAGGCCTAAACTATGATGAACAAGTGACTTCACTTGATATCGTCCCTACCTTTCTTGCACTAGCTGGAGACAAAGAAACCGACATGAATATGTTTACTGGATTGGATTTACTCCCTCACCTTACTGGAAAAACTGCTCCTCTTGCCAATCGGGAGATGACTTGGAAATTCACCATTAGCAGAGCAATTCGAGAGGGTGATTGGAAACTGGTAAGTATTCCAGATAGAATGCCTATGCTTTACAATCTGGCTGATGACCCATCCGAACAAAACGATTTGGCTTTGAAGAACCTCGACAAAACTACCTATCTATTGAAAAAGCTAGGTAACTGGGATGTGAATCTTCCTCATCCTGTATTCTTAGAAGGAGCAGTTTGGAAAAAACGGCAGTTGAGCCTGTATGAGCATGAATACGAAGTGACGCAGCCGAAAACAAAATAGACTCAGAATCAAAAATGGAGACTAGGCCTTTCACCTTTGAAGTATAAATAATTGCATCTAAGTCAACCAATAATCTATTCTTTTGCGTACAGGGTTTATCCTAGTTTGCCTTAGGTTTTAAATTCTCTGGCAAATCATCTTATAATTCCTCGTTCAATATAATCTCTTTCTATTGCTTCGCATTATAATCCTCCTAGTCTTTGTTTTCCTCATCGACTGGTATTCCTATCAAGCTTTCGCAACCCTATTTCCGGAGCAAAACTGGATTAAGATCGGCTTTTGGATCTTCTCGATTTCAGTATACCTTTTTGCCGCCTACGGTTTTCTGACCTTCAGCCGTAGCAGCCCTACTCCAAACTTTGGCAGGCTTATTTCCTTGCTTGTGCTGTCTTTGATCCCAAAGTTGATCATTCTGGCATTTCTATTTGGAGAAGATCTCGTCCGCTTTTTAACCGGAACCTATCAATACCTTACCGGAAACCATGAAGGTGATTTCCTAGCTGAGCGCAGAAAATTCATCAGTCAAACTGCATTGGTAATTTCTGCAATTCCTTTTTTAGGAATATTGCATGGCGTATTAATAGGCAAATATAGATACCGGGTAATACACCATACCTTGGAATTTGACGACCTACCTGAGGAGTTTGATTGCTTTACGATTACGCAGATTTCAGATATACACTCCGGAAGTTTTGATAATAAAAAGAAGCTGGAATATGGCATTGAGTTAATAAATGAGCAAGGGTCAGATGTCATCCTATTTACTGGAGATCTGGTGAACAACCAAGCAATAGAAATGGAACCATGGATAGAAACGTTTAAAAAGCTGGAAGCTCCCATGGGTATCTACTCCATCCTAGGCAATCATGACTACGGGGACTATGTATCATGGCCTAGCAAGGAGGCCAAAGCAGCCAATATGCAGCGCCTGTACAAAATCCAAAAAGAATTAGGTTTTACACTCTTACGTAATGAAAATGTCAAGCTTGAAAGAAAAGGCGCAAGTATAGACCTGATTGGGATAGAGAATTGGGGAAAGGGATTTGGGCAGTATGGAGATCTCAAGAAAGCTACTGCAAATCTCAGCGATCAAAGTTTTAAAATACTCATGAGCCACGACCCTTCTCACTTTGATGAAGAAGTAAAAAATTTCTCCCAATTTATCCATCTAACCTTGAGTGGTCATACCCATGGAATGCAATTTGGGATCGAAATTCCCGGTTTTATCAAATGGAGCCCGGTATCCCTTCGCTATCCTAAATGGGCCGGACTGTATGAAGAACTAGGCCGCTACTTATATATAAACCGTGGCTTTGGTTTTTTAGCCTTTGCTGGGAGGGTAGGTATTTGGCCGGAAATAACGGTGATTAAGTTGAAGAGGAAGTAGGGTATACTGGTCAGGATTTGCAATCCTGAACCTATATAATAGGATTTCAAATCCGAAATACTAGGAAAATAGACTTAGTTTTTAAGATTACAAATCTTCCGATCAAACTTCGAGTTTACATCCGCGAGATTAATCGGGACTCGAAAAACGAGTTTTATTTCACTTTGATGACTTGACGCTTGACCAATTAAGTATCAGCAAGCCTATATAATTTAGTGCATTTTCTCTTCAGGAAAGACTTCTCTTTTCCTAATATCAAAATAGAAAACGATTACCAAACCAAAGAAATAATATAGTAAGTCCTTCACATCAAATGTTCCAATAAACGGAGAAAAATAAGACAAAATCTCTTGAGTGAGATACAAGGAGAAAATCAAGCATGCTAATTTTAGCGACTCTAGAAAAGACATACTTTTTTTTGATAAAAAAAAATAAACTATGACAATTGAGATCATTCCTGAACCACTATCTGCCAATCCGAAATCAAAAAAACCATGCTTGGCTTTGAAAGGTCTATAATAGTTAACTAAAAGAAAGGCTAAGATGAATAGCAATAAAATAAGAACAACCCGCTTATAATTTTTCTTAATCATATCATGCAAAAAAAGAAATCACTGGAGAATTATGATTCTCAGTGATTATTAATCTTAATTAACTACTTACTATAATACATAGGGTCTTGATATGTGTCAGTTTTTACTGCTATTTCACAGCATATTACGTAAACTCTAGCTACATAACCTACTCCATCCCAGAAAGCTTCTGTAATTTCACTTAAGCCCCCACCTTGTATTTCAAGGAGGTCACGTTCCTTTAATTCATGTAATTCTTTCATTTTTTTTAAGATTAATTATCCGAATACTTTTCAAGTTCTTCTGCTTTACCCCATCCACTACTCATTGCATCAATTGTTGCTTTAGGATTCATTAATGCTTCCAATGCAACGGTTAATGCGACAGCCCCAGCCAAAGCTAGCCAGGTTAATCCTCCATTAAATTCTTGCATCTCCTCCAAACTCAACTCTTTAAATTTATCTATTTTTTTAAAAATTTAATTTAACCTGACCCCTACTGACCATACCTTAAAGAAAAGATAGTTCAGTCTAAAATTTTAGATGCTGGAACATAATTCAAACTTTTTCCGGTAGAGATATTTCTATTTTCACTTAATTCCAAAACCTCAAGTGAGAAAAACACATTTAGGCCTTTACAATTATCGAAAATAAAGGAATTTGAACGCTTGGAAAACCTGATTTCAATTTCCTCATCCCTCAACTCGTCCAACATCATGAAGCTGGCACAGATAAACCAGAGCGATTGAAAAACAACTATTCTGGCTTCTGGTCTAGAAGAATCAACCATGAACACCGCCTAGTTTATTCAATTGATTAAGACAGAGTGACAGTATCGATGGTTTCAGCTAACGGAAATTATTAGTCCGATATTAAATCATAACAACTTTTTTATTTATAGCTAAAACTGCTCCTAGTATTTTGGCATATCTATCTGGTTCCACTGCTAAGCTCTTAGATAAATCTTGAGAGCACTTAGTTTCATAAAATCTGGAAACTTGTAACCATTCCAGACAGACTGCCAATGCTTTACAATTTGGCTGAAGATCCTTCTGAGGAAAATAATTTAGCTCTGGAAAAACATTGATAAGACTACTTACTTATTAAAAAAACTTGGGACTTGGGATGTAAATCTTCCCCATCCTATATTCTTGTAAGGGGATGAATGGAAAAAGCGCCAGTTGGGATTGTATGATTATAAATATCAGGTGACGCAGCCGAGAACAAATTAGAACGGAGAATCAAGAATGGCGACTAATGTTTTCACCATTGATGCATAATATATTAGCATCTATTTCAACCAATGAATTGTTTTTTTTGCATACAGGATCTAATTTTATTAGGCTTAACTTTTTAGAGTCTTCTTTAAATCGCAATATATTTTTTCGTTTAAAAAATCTTTCCCTATTGGTTCGCATTGTAATTGTCATAGTCTTATTATTCCTAATTGACTGGTATTCCTATCAAGCTTTCACAACCCTAATTTCTGAGCAATGCTGGGTCAAGATTGTGATTTGGTCTTTTTAATTTTCGTATTCCTTTTGTTTGCCTACGGTTTTCTGAGCTTCAGCCGAAATAGTCCTAGTCCCAACTTTGGAAGGATTATCTATCTTCTGGTATTGTCGTTGATTCCGAAGTTGATCATACTGGTTTTTCTATTTGGCGAAGATATTGTGCGTTTTCTAAACGGAACATTTCAATCCCTTACCGGAACCCGTGAGGGAGATATTTTAGCTGATCGTAGAAAATTTGTAAGTCAAACTGTATTAATACTATCATCCATTCCTTTTGTAGGAATACTGCATAGAGTATTGATAGGCAAATACCAATACTTCGTAGTCCTATGCTCCTTTGGACTGAGTGGGATCCACACAGTAATCAGATGTTATTCCACTTAGTTTCACAGATTCATTTAGTGAGAGGGTTAAACCCAGCTCTTTTTGGATTTCGTACAGACGCTGCATATTAGCTGCTTTGCTAGGAAGAGAGAGGGAGCTGTTTCAATCAATTGGACTTCCCAGTCTTCCTCTAACTTAAGCAGGGTTGTGGAAATTAAACTCTATAAACATCTTTTTGCTTAGAGATAAGTACCCATTAAATTCGTGTTTGAAAAATTTATTTAGATCTACGCATTATTATTATGTAAAAAGAAAAAAGTATTGAAACTAGTAAGTTTATTCTAACTCTTATAACTATAAAGTTATTCAACCAGTCCTTAAATGAAAATCCCCGTAAAAAAACTTCAATTATTAAATCAATGGAACTTATTGCAAAAAATGTTAATATGGAATAAATAATAAACTTAATATACAACTTCATTTACAGATAAAATAATGACATTATAAACACAATGCAACAATATAGAGTAAATTAATCCAAATTTAGTTCTAATTAAAGAAAGAAAGAAGCCTATTGGAAGGAATGCCGATATTGCTATAATCAAATTAATTCTTAATGACGACCCACTTATAACAGGAATATGAATCAAACTGAAAGTTATTGCCCCGAAAAAAATAAAAACATAAAAAATTAAACTGCTTTCTTCTTTTACTTTGTGTAAAAGAAGAAGTCCTCCAGAAAAAAATAATAATAAAATCACTCCAGTATTGACATCAATAAATAATATAATACATAAACTATACAAAATATATAAATAATATTTAATCATTTCATTCTTTAAAAGCACCCACCTAAATATACTTTCTTCCAATATTGGAGCAATCACTATCGCCGATATAATGGAAATTAAAGTTAAACTTGAAAATGCTTTGGTATTACCTTCAAGACCAAAATGGAATGAGATCTTATCAACAAAAACAAAATTGTAGATAATAAGTCCAAAAAAAACTATCACAAACTTCAACTTTTCATTCATAATATCTAGAATGGGTAGAAATGATTTTCTACCCATTTATTTTTGTTAGTTAGTACAAGTTTCACTACAATCAGTTACCACTCCCTTTTGTACTCCTTCCATAACCTCCGTAAACACATACAACCACCAGAAAGTTGGGCCAAGTAAATTTTGTCCTCCAGAAATTGATAACAATTCGGTTTCAAGTAAATTTTCCATAATATCGATTTTAATTTTTTTCATAATTATATAATTTATTTGGCAGAATTTGGGACATAATCATTCATCCCTAGAACACCTCCGTACCCTCTTGCACCTTCTCTTGCATCATTTGTGCAGCCGCAAATCAGCCCACTAACAAACCATTCTACAGCATCTGCAATCCAACCACCCCCATCAATAAATTTAATTTCAGATGAAGTCAACTCTTTAAAATTATCCATAAGTTAAACAATTTATGCTTTACACCAATCTTTTCCGGGCATCGGAATTCCCAATCTCAGCACGAGCAAATAAGTTAGCTAGCCTTTCTCTTTGCCGACTGATCATAGGTTAAAGAAAACATAGTTCCGTCTAAAATTTTAGATGCTGGAACATAATTCAAACTTTTTCCGGCAGAGATATTCCTATTTTCACTTGACTCCAAAACCTCAAGTGAGAAAAACACATTTAAGCCTTTACAATTCTCGAAAACAAAGGAATTCGACCGCTTGGAAAACCTGATTTCAATTCCTTCATCTCTCATTTCATCCAGCATTCTGAAACTGGTACAGGTAAACCAGATCGATTGAAAAATAACTATTCTGGCTTCTGGTCTAGAAGAATCAACCTTGAACACCGTCTAGTTTATTCTGTTGATTGAGACAGAGTGACAGTATCGATGGTTTCAGCTAACAGACATTATTAGTCCGATATTAAATCATAACAACTTTTTTATTTATAGCTAAAACTGCTCCTAGTATTTTGGCATATCTATCTGGTTCCACTGCTAAGCTCTTAGATAAATCTTGAGAGCACTTAGTTTCATAAAGTTTGGAAACTTGTAACCATTCCAGACAGACTGCCAATGCTTTACAATTTGGCTGTAGACCCTGCTTAGCAAAATGCTGTAGCCCTGAAGAAAATTCATGCGAATGCTTTCTTTTTAAAAAAGCTTGGGACTTGGGACTTGGGATTTGAGCCTTCCTCATTCTGTATTTTTGGAAGGAGCTGCTTGGAAAAATCATCAGTTGGAAATTTTATGATCAAAAGTATTAGGTGACGCAGACAGAAGTGAAATAAGTGAGCTGACCTTTGATGTTTTTTTATTTAAAAATTCAAGATTGCTGGTAAATATTTTAGATTGATCAATTAAAAAGTCTTAGTTATTAGCGCTATTATAGTTCTAAATCGAAGTAGATCATATCATTTACGCAATTCAAAAATGATATGATTTTTAATGAATTGATTTCCGTGCCATATTTAGTGTCAAAGCCGTGCAGAATATTATGTCTGTTTAAAAAATCGGGATATTTATGTGAATTTGAGGTTTTGTCATTTATAGCTGTCAAACTCTTAAAAGCAATTCGCATCCAGTTTAAGTCATGAAGGTGTATTTTTTCAATAGGCTCTTTTAAAACTGGCTTTTGCGTACCGCGGTCTATACTGAAAAATGATTTCCCAAATCTTTCATTACACATTCCATCTACTTGAGAAAGTAATAGAATTATTGAAGAGAAATACCGACCTTTTCTATGATTATCGAAAGCTTCTTGAAATAATAGCCTCCTCTCTGGGTTTCGTTTTAAAAGCGATTGCTCAATCCATTCCATTCTTCCTTTTACTTCATCCATCATCCATTCATCAAGCTCCTTAAGCTGATTATTTTCAAGAAAAACATTAAGTTCTAATGGAGCCCCCATGTGGGAAATTAACCCTAAATACCATCCCTGTTTAGCTATTTTTAAGGCTACCTCCGGAGATTTCTCATTTAACTTTATTAGTGCCTGAATAAACTGAGTGTTAAATAGTTTAAATTTCTCGAGTAATTCCGCAGATATAACATGATTTTTAATTTTTCTCATCATTTAAAATTCAAAGCAAATACTGTATAAAGGATTTAAAGAATAATTAGAATCAAAAACTCAACCTTTTTCTCAATTTAGTTATCTAACCTTCCCCTGATTTTATCTAAAACGCCTGCAGGATATCCCATATCTCTCAGCACAAAAACAGCATTGGTACTATCCAAAACTCCAGATCTGAGCTGGAAATCGTATTGATATTTACCAGCCACATTCTGTCCGGTAAAGTAGAAAAACATAAAACCAGAGAGTCCATGAACCAGCTCCAAGTCATGAGTCGTGGCAATCACAATAGAATTCTCTTTGGCTAGTTGTTTCAGAACTTCTGAAGAAATCACCAGTCGCTCACGACTGTTAGTTCCTTTGAAAATCTCGTCGATCAAAACCAAGTTAAAATCTTGCTCATTTTGAACTGAAAGCATTCCTTTAATCGTCTCGGCCTCACTGTAAAAATAACTTTTGTCACTTTCCAACTCATCAAAAGTCTGGATAGACGAATAAATTTTCAGTTTGGGCAGCGTCAGTTCCGAGGCGAAAGCACAATTAATGGTTTGGACCAACAGGCAATTCAAACCGATAATTCTTAGGAAGGTGCTTTTCCCTGACATATTAGCGCCAGTGATCAAAACGCCATTGTGATCAATCAGAATAGAATTTCGAATAGATTCTGAAAGCAAAGGGTGAAGCATACCCTTGCCGTCAATTTGCAGCAAATCATGCTCTTGAGGCAAGGTAATCGAAGGGTCTGACCTCCTAAGTTGTAGAATGCATAGCGCAAAATCCAGGTATGCAACGTACTCAAAATTATCTTCTATAACGCTTCGCTTCTCTCGTATATCTTTAAGTAGTGAATAATAGAGCAGGGTTTCTATCAGGAACGCAGCCTTAATCAACTCCAAAATGTACCCAGCCAATTCCGCTAATTCACTAAACCCTTTTATTCTCGGTTTAAGCATAGATGCCTTAAAAATGAGTCCCCCTACCTTTTCGATTTCTGGCTGTTTGGGCAGGAAAATTCTTTGATTTTTTGATTCTTTAAGAATGGTCTGCGAAATGGCTAGCATTTCTCCAAGCTGGCCAAATGTCCTTGACTCTAGAGACACAGTCAGTTTGCTCCAATAGTGAATTATGAAATTGCAGGTGATCACTAGTATAGCTGGAAAAATCATCCATTGTATGAAAAATGCCGAGACTACACTAATGACAGAAAGTCCCGATAGAATATAAAACAAGAGGATATACCAAGGATTTTTAGCTGTGTCTCTTTGAAAAACATTACACAAAAAATAGGAATCATTCTTTGCTAAGATTTCAAGTTTGTTCTTCAAAAAGGATTTAAAACCTGGGTTTTTATCGAGTAACTGAATTGTTGATTCTAAACTTTCGTCTACCAATGGCCCCTTTTTCACCAATCGAAGGGAATAATACAAGAATTGCTCCCCGTATTTGGTAAGGGTATAATCTATTTTAAAAAACACTTCTTCCATCCCCAGATCATTCCAAAGCTTGGAAGAAATATCCTGAAAAAAGCCAGTCCTATCTGATTGCTGATAGTACTTATTGACCCTGTCAAAATCCAGATTGATTGATTTCTTCATTAAATTCAATTTAGATTACCATTTTTTACATAAAGAGCAATTAGATAAAAAACTGTTCATTGAACTAAACCTATAAAAAATAAAAACCTCCTCCAAGCCTGATTATCAAGATTGAAAGAGGTTCTAAGATTTAATCGAAAAACACCAAAAGCATGAACCTTCGAAAAGTCCCTTCGACTTCGCTCAGGGTGACACCTCATAGGTTATTAACCTAGGAAATAGCTTTTCAGCTTTTTCACTTCAGCATTCAGACTTTATTTCAAATTCTTATATCGAATCCGCTTAGGCTCCACGTCACCTAGACGCTTTTTCTTGTTCTCTTCGTAGTCGGAGAAGTTCCCTTCAAACCACACCACCTGAGAATCTCCTTCGAATGCCAAAATGTGAGTACAGATTCTATCCAGGAACCATCTATCGTGGGAAATCACCACCGCACATCCACCAAAGTTCTCCAAGGCTTCTTCCAGCGCTCGAAGTGTGTTCACGTCCAAATCATTGGTTGGCTCATCGAGAAGTAAAAGGTTTCCGCCTTCTTTCAGCGTAAGTGCCAAATGAACTCGGTTACGCTCTCCTCCGGAAAGTATTCCTACCTTTTTCTCCTGATCTCCTCCACCGAAGTTGAATTTGGAAACGTAGGCTCTGGAATTAACCTCTCTATTTCCAAGTTTCATCAACTCGTTTCCTTCAGAAATTGTCTGATAAACAGTTTTGTTTGGATCCAAGATATCATGTCCTTGATCAACATAAGCCAACTGCACTGTCTCTCCTACTTCGAAATTACCAGCATCTGGTTTTTCTTGTCCAGTGATTAGTTTGAAAAGTGTGGATTTACCCGCACCGTTTGGCCCGATCACACCTACAATCCCACCTTGTGGCAAAGCAAAAGTCAGGTTTTCGAAAAGCAATTTATCTCCGTAAGCTTTGGACACACCATTTACTTCTATCACTTTCGCGCCGAGACGTGGCCCTGGAGGAATAAATAATTCCAGTTTCGCTTCTCTTTCCTTAGAATCCTCTCCTACTAATCTGTCGTATGCACTCAATCTTGCTTTACCTTTGGCCTGGCGCGCTTTCGGAGTCATTCTGATCCATTCCAGTTCCCTCTCTAGGGTCTTCTGACGCTTAGACTCGGTCTTTTCTTCCTGCTTCAAGCGGTTTTGCTTCTGATCCAGCCAAGAAGAATAATTTCCTTTCCATGGAATACCTTCACCACGATCCAGTTCAAGAATCCAACCGGCTACGTTATCCAAGAAGTATCTATCGTGAGTTACCGCGATTACGGTACCCTTGTAATTTTTCAAATGTTGCTCCAACCAATGCACAGACTCAGCATCAAGGTGATTGGTAGGCTCATCAAGTAGAAGAACGTCTGGTTCCTGCAGAAGCAAGCGACAAAGTGCTACTCTTCTCTTCTCACCACCCGAAAGGTTCGCCACGTTGGCGTCACTAGGAGGAAGTCTAAGCGCATCCATTGCTTTATCAAGCATAACATCGAGTTCCCACGCATTGGCTGCATCTAGCTTCTCCTGCACCACACCTTGCTTCTCGATCAAGTCATTCATAGCGTCAGGATCTTCCATCAAAGCAGGATCCATGAATTTCTCATTGATTGCTTCAAACTCCTTTAGTAAAGCAACCGTCTCTGAAACCGCTTCTTCTACCACTTCCTTCACCGTCTTAGTGGGATCAAGTTTTGGCTCCTGCTCCAGCATTCCAACTGTGTAGCCCGCAGACCAAACAACTTCGCCTTGGAATTCCTTATCCATACCGGCTATGATTTTCAAAAGAGAGGATTTGCCTGATCCGTTCAAACCTAGAACCCCGATTTTGGCTCCATAAAAAAAAGAGAGATAAATATCTTTGAGGACTTTTTTCTGTGGCGGGTAGATTTTGGAAACCCCTGCCATTGAAAAGATGATTTTTTCTGAACTCATGCTTTATTTATTTACTTTAGAATTGCACTTAAATATCAAAGATGGCAAAAAAACCGCTTTCTTAGGATAAGTGCTTTTGAATTAATTAATTTGCGGAAATTTGAAAACTGCCACTTAACCTACCTTATAACAATGGAGCATCCGTATGGATATATCAAAAACGACAAAGTTTATTTGAGGGGATTTTTAGGGCAGGATGATAGAATTATCGGCGAAGTTAAAGAAGATGAGGCCTCTACACTTAAATATTTTGAGGATCGATTTGAATTACTCAAAGAAAAAGTAGGCAAACTCAAAAATGATATTCAAGAAAATCAGAACAAAGGATCGTTTCTGATGAAGCTTATTCACCTAAGAGAATCTCTAATGCAATCTGATGCATTGGGTGATTTTGAGCCTTTAATTGATGAACTGAAAGAACAGGAGGAGTTTTTAAACGAAATCATTCAGGTAAATCGCAGTAAAAATCTTGAAGTTAAGAAAGCTCTAATTCAAGAAGCTGAAGAGAAAAGGGATGATACAGACTGGAAAGAAACTACCGAATTTTATAAAGAACTTAAACTTCGTTGGATCAAAACTGGCCCTGTTGACAAAGACAATCAAGAGGAAATAGAGGAAACATTCAATGAGATTGTTCAGCATTTCTTTGAAAACAGAAGGCATTTCTTTGAAGGTTTAGCTCTTCAAGCAGAAGAAAACATCAAAGTCTATGAAGCACTTGTGTTACAAGCAAGAGAGGCTCATGATTTCCCTGACGCAAAAACAGCTTTTGATATTTCTAAGAAAATCCAACGTCAATGGAAAGAAGCAGGAAAGGTACCTGCGGAAAAACGGCAGCCGCTTTGGGATGAGTTCTCAAAATTGAACAATCGCATTTTCTCCAGGTATAAAAGAACGCTGCAAACTGGCCCTCAAATGAATCCTAGGGAACTTATGCAGAAAATAGAGACACTGACCGAGGAAATAAAAATTCTGGCAGGAAAACCTACGTCATTTGAACTCGTAGGAAAAGCAAAAGCGATACAAGAAGAATGGAGAAAACTTCCTCCGAGAAAGCCAAAAGAGGCAAATCTCATTGTCAGATCCTTCCAATTCTTCTCCGATATCGTTTTTGAGAAAGCTTTTCTTGAGAAACTTGTTCACGGTAAATATGATGATTTTGATGAAAAGCCTGAATCTGAACAAATTCAAATAAAATCGGCTTTACTAAAAGATTTATTGCGTAGAGATCAAACAGAGCTGGAAGCGGCGCAAAACAATACGGAGAATTTCCGCGTTCAGTCTGCTGATTTTGACATAATGATGAAGAAAAAACTATTTGCGGTGAAGAGAAAAGTAGATGTGAAAAATTATATTTTGAAACAACTCTCTTTTAATTAGTCATACACCGCTGATTATTATAAAAAAAGAATAATTTTGCAACCCTTAATCTCCGGAACTCCTTTAAAATAAACACTATGTACTGGACACTCGAATTAGCATCCTATCTAGAGGACGCACCATGGCCAGCCACCAAGGATGAATTAATTGATTATGCCATCCGATCCGGCGCACCAATGGAAGTAGTTGAAAACCTACAAGAATTAGAAGATGATGGCGAACCTTATGAGACCATCGAAGAAATTTGGCCAGATTATCCGACCAAAGACGACTTCTTTTTCAACGAAGACGAATATTAAATGAAAAAAGCCCTGAGTGATCAGGGCTTTTTTCATTTTAAATTTTGCGTCTCTGAGTTTAGGAGTCTCTACAGCTATCGGGATCGCAGTAAGCACAGCTACTTGTTTATTCTTATTAAGCTGCTTAAGGCAAGCATTTCTCAGCATAGCATAAAACCTTTCGAAGGTGTTAGCTGTATGTTCCATAGGAAAATCTGATTTGTAGGAAATGAGATCAATTAGTGGGAAAGCCTACCACCGCTACGCATCGTGAATTGATTTTCAAGCAATGTTCCTACGGACGGTGTTAAATTTTAACATTGGTGAAATAGCAGTCTGTAGGCTTGTGCAAGCCTGAGACTGACACTGCGACTGATCCCTTTTTTCGCCTTACAATCCTAGCACCTGCCTCAGTCTGGTATAGCCCGCCTTACTCACGGGAACTTTTGCGCCAGCCCGAAGCATGACCAAGTAATTATCTCGCTCATATGGCTCTATTTTCGTGATCTCATTGAGGTTGATCAGGTAGGACCTATGTACTCTCACAAACTTAGTGGGGTCGAGCGCATCCTCCAGTGATTTCATGGTCATTTTCTTCAGGTATTTACCATCACCTGTATGAATGGCAATGTAATCATCCTCTGCCTCGAAGTAACTCACTGAATGAGTTGGAATGATTTTGATTTCATTTTTTACACGGACAACCAAACGATTGCTTTTCTCAGCCAATTCATTCAGCTTATGAACAGACTCTTCAGATCCTCCCTGAAGGGAAAGAAATTTCTCTATTGCTTGTGTAAAACGTTGCTGAGAAAATGGCTTGAGCAGGTAATCTATCGCCATGGCATCAAAAGCTTTTAATGCGTATTGATCAAAGGCAGTGGTAAAGATCACTGCTGGAGGTTTATCAAGTAGCTCCAACATCTCAAAACCAGTTATTTTGGGCATCTGCACGTCCAGGAAAATCAAATCAGGCCCATGCTCTTGGATAGCTTTGAGACCCTGAAACCCATCTCTACAAATAGACAAAACTTCAAATTGTGGGAAGTCTGTTAAAAATTCTTGGACAATACATGCCGCCAACGGCTCATCATCGATGATTAATGTCTTGATCATTTCTGTTGGGGGATTTTTAAAATTACAGTAAAAAGCGAGTTTAAAGCTTTTGATTCTAGCAAGTCTTTCCTCCCAAAAAGCAAAAACAAGCGGCGAGCTACAGAACTCAAACCGAATCCTGTTCCTTTGGGCGCAGCTACTTCTGGATCAAAAGGATTCTCGATTTTCAATATCAAATAGTTTTGTTCTTTGAAAACGTGAAGAATTATTTTGACATCCTCTGTAATGCCGTACAAGCCATGTTTGATGGCATTTTCTAGAAGTGGCTGAATCAATAATTGAGGAAGATGCATAGACATTGTATCATCCGATATATCAAATTCCACTTCGAGTCTATGTCCAAATCGAACCCGTTCGATATCGAGGTACATTTTCAGATAGCCCAAATCATCTTCAAGACTCACCCATTGCTGATGATCTTTTTGAATCGTTCCGCGCAGAAAATCCGACAACTGCAGTACCATCTCACGTGCTTTTTTTGGTTGAGAGATCGTAAGTGCAGAGATAGAATTGAGGCTATTGAACAGGAAATGTGGCTGAAGCTGCTGTCGTAACCGGGATAGCTCAGCTTCCCTAGAAAGCTCATTCATCAAGGTTTCTCTTTTCTGCGCTTCATCTTGCTGCTCTAGCTTGGAAACTACGATGGCAATCAAGCCAACTAACACCTCAGCGACACCCAAGATAGCCCAACGTAGATAGAAATGAGATTTTAGAAAAATAAGATAGCCTTCCTGATCAGAATAAATCCATTTCAATAAGTATTGATGTACTAAAACTGCCACTAAACTGAATATCAGAGGTAATCCCAATAGCAACCAATTATTACTGCCTTTCGGGATATAGAATCCGAAAACTCTATCTAACATATTTACGCCCAAAGAGAAAAAGAGGGCGAAAACTAGGGCATCTACAATCGCAGTGGATTGATCAACCCCATAAAACATAAGTAAACCAAACGTACCAAGGAACCAGATGAGTCCAGATCCTTGGATGATCAAATAACTTTTGGAAGGGTTAGTAAATACTTTTGAGAACAAGCGAATAGTGTTAAGAAGGAATAACGTTAATATGATTTGATTTCCAAACCGCCAAAGAAGACTGTACCTCTGATAAGCAAGATTTTCTCTGAATCTACATCAGCATGCCGATAGGAACGCTTATCTTCTACTCCCGCAGCAATATTGGTCACTTCTACTCGAACATCCCAATGTGGCGGCACTACTAATTTGATCCCGCCAAATATCACATCAACCTGCAGTGTAACCATTCCTGTGAAATCTGATTGCGTCAAATCCAGATCAATTCCTCCAAAGGCAGCTGTCAGTTTTCCACCTTGGAAATTCTTAGTTAGCATTCGCTTATTGATCCCGCTCATGATAGAATCTATGGAGACACTATCAGAATAGCTCGTCCCAGATGTTCCCGACATTCCTGAGAAGGATTTTTTATCCGTAGATTGGCTGTAGAAAGCTGTCTTTCCTTCTTTGTCGTATTCTGCATCAGAAGATGTTGTTTCTGTCGAGTTTTTGACTGAAGACGCTCTTGCGTTTATCTTCTCCTGAAAATCACTTAATGCCTGCTTTTCTTGTTGCTTCTTCGTAATTAGGTAAATGCCCACGACAATCAATGCAATAGGGAAAACATAGTTTTGCAAGCCAAAATTGAAATTAAATTCCCGTTCTAAAAGAAAGAACATCCCTAGCCCAAGCATCAACACGCCAAATAAGCTCTTGAATTCATGCTTGACAAGTGTGATCACTCCTATGGCAATTAGTATCATTGGCCATGAAAGCAACCATACAGGATAAAAAACATTCAACTTTCTAAGTAAAATCAGGACTCCTACTCCGAGGATGATAAATCCGAAGATCATTCCTCCGTCATTGTTATTTATGCGATTTCGTTTCATCAGTTTTTTTTTTAAATGATGATCGAAAGTAGCTCAAGGACTCTAACTCTGGAATAAGAAATAGGTCAGCTACTCCCAAAAGTCGGTGAAGCCAGCAAAAAAGTCGGTGAAATTACAAGGGGAGAACTTACCTATCTGCTAATTTCCTCAATGCTATAAACTCTGCATAGGCCATGTCTTCCGGTGTAGTGATTTTGATATTTTCTACATTCCCAGGGATCAGGGTCACCTGCCAACCTTGATTTTCATAGACTGTAGCATCGTCGGTAAATTGCTGGAGCTCTGTCACTTTAAATGCTTTTTTAATTTTCTCCACTTGAAAAGTCTGGGGAGTCTGTACCAATCGGAAGTATTGTCGCTCTTCAAAAAAAGATTTCCCATCATCTCTAAGCTTCCTAATGGAATCCTTCAACGCCACCACAGCTACCGCGCTTCCAGTTCGCTCTGCTTCTACAAAACTCTCCAGTATTACTTGATCTGACACAAATGGCCTTACTCCATCATGGATTGCAACCAATATGGCCTCTGTCGTCAAGGCTTCCAAGCCATTACGCACGGATTGAAATCTTGAGTTGCCACCAGAAACAACTCTATGCGGTAGAGTGAATTTGTATTCTGCACATAACTCCTCCCAGTATGGAAAATCACTTGCTGGCAATACTAAAATCAAATCTATAGCAGGAACTACCCGGTTAAATACAGCAAGTGTATGCATCAACACGGGAAGACCAGCAACAGGTAAATATTGTTTGGCGATTGGCCCACACATTCTCAAACCTTTCCCCCCTGCTACGATTATCGCTGCTTTATTTTTCATTCTGTTTTTAATGTAAAAGTATGAAATCAAACACCTCAATGTTTTACTGCAAAATTAAGTCTTTGTTAAAAGCCAAAAACAGCGAATTCAAAAACGGAAATAAAAGCTCCCAATGTCTAGATATTCAGGAATTAGAACATTCCTTACTGTGGTACGCTCTAAGTAAATCTTGACTAGTGAGCCTGCCGAACTGCTGCTAATTCTATGGTTAAAACATAAAAAAAGCTCCTTTCGGAGCTTTCAGTATTAGAGGATTAACATCGCATCTCCATAGGAGAAGAATCGATATTTCTCTTTGATGGCTTCTTTGTATGCTTTCATCACCAAATCATATCCTCCAAAAGCAGATGCGGTCATCAGCAAAGTGGATTCTGGAAGGTGAAAGTTAGTGATCAATGAATTAGCGATTTTAAATTCGTAAGGAGGGATGATAAACTTATCTGTCCATCCGCTGCTTGCTTTTAATCTACCGTTGGCAGTTACAGATGACTCAATAGTTTTCAAGGAAGTGGTACCTACAGCCACTACTCTCTTTTTAGCATCCAAGGATCTATTTACAAGCTCCACAGTCTCTTCAGGGATGCTGTAATTCTCCGAATCCATTTTATGCTTAGTCAGATCCTCTACGTCCACTTGACGGAAAGTACCAAGGCCTACATGAAGTGTAATTGGAGTTACGTCTACGCCTTGAAGCTCTAATCTTTTAAGCAAATGTGGCGTAAAGTGCAAGCCAGCAGTTGGCGCTGCAACAGCACCTACGTTCTTAGCGAATACTGTTTGATATCTTTCTTTATCTTCAGCTTCAACTTTTCTTTCGATAAATTCTTTCAAAAGAGGGGTTTCACCGAGGGTATCTATGGTCTTATGGAATTCTTCATCAGTTCCGTCAAATAGGAAACGAATAGTACGTCCTCTAGAAGTGGTGTTGTCAATAACCTCCGCAACTAGGTCAGAATCTCCAAAATAAAGTTTGTTACCTACTCTAATTTTTCGAGCTGGATCTACTAGGACATCCCAAAGCTTCAATTCAGAGTTCAATTCTCTTAAGAGAAAAACTTCGATTTCAGCACCGGTTTTCTCCTTGTTTCCGTAAAGTCTAGCTGGAAATACTTTCGTATCATTGGTAACAAAGACATCACCTTCACCGAAATATTCGGTGATATCTTTAAAAACTCTGTGTTCAATTTTACCAGAATCCCGATGGAGGACCATCAATCTGGATTCATCCCTATTTGGTGCAGGATAAAGAGCTACTAGTTTCTTTGGAACGTCAAATTTGAAATCCGATAATTTCATATGTTTATTATTTGTCTTTTAAAGTCCATATGGAATCTCGCATGGCTGATATTCGTACCAATTAATGTCGTTTTCGACATGCTCGATTTCATAGATAAATTTTAGATGTCTTGAGTGATTTAGAATAACTCTAAAAAATGCAAAGATACTAACAATATCAGGCAATTACTGCTAACTTAACAAATTGTTTTAAACCAACTTTATAGAAATGTTATTTCTTAAACTCTCATGGGAAAGTTTTCGCTTCGCAATATCTGCATTAAAAACTAGTCTGACACGTACCATATTATCTCTATTGGGAGTTACGGTAGGCATCTTTGCTATTATAGCAGTATTTACACTCGTTGATTCATTAGAAGCAAACATTAAATCATCCTTCTCATTTTTGGGTACTAATGTTATGCGAGTGGATAGATTTCCCTATGCAAATGGCCCCCAAGATTATCCTTGGTGGAAATATTTCAGAAGACCACCAGGGACAGTAGCTGAGTACGAATTTCTCGAACAAAACCTGACCTCTGCGAAAGCAGTTACCATCTCTGCATCCTCTAGCACTACTGTAAAAGCAGGAAGTAACGCGTATCAAGGCATGCAACTAACTGGAGCGGTCTATTCTTATCAGGATGTGTACGAGCTAACAATTGAAGAAGGTAGGTTCTTCACTCAGTCCGAAATAAACGCCTCAAGAAACATGGCAATCATCGGTAGAGAAATTGCCAATACACTTTATCCTCAACAGGAAGTAATCGGTAAATCAATTAAAATTAAAGGAATGAAATTCACCGTTATCGGTGTATTTGAAGAAGAAGGGGAAGGATTATTTGACGCACCATCTAAGGATCAAGCATGCCTTATTCCTTATGGAGCTTTTAATAAGATGTATTATACCGGAAGAAACGGTATGGAACCTACCATTGCCGTACAAGGCATGGAAGAAGACATAGGATTGGTAGCACTAGAAAACGAAATGACGGGTTTGCTACGAGCCAAAAGAGGCTTAAAACCACGAGACGAGGATAATTTTGCATTAAACAAAACAGAGTTTATTCAGAATGCCATCGGGTCGATTTTCGACGTAATCTCCGTGGCAGGATGGGTTATTGGCGGCTTCTCAATTTTAGTAGGTGGATTTGGTATCGCTAATATCATGTTCGTGTCCGTTCGTGAGCGAACCAATATTATTGGTATTCAAAAGTCGCTAGGAGCTAAAAATTACTTTATCCTTTTTCAATTCCTATTTGAATCTGTTCTTCTGAGTTTGATCGGTGGAATTACTGGAATTATAATTGTCTATTTCATGACATTTATCCAATTAGGCACTTTGGAAATCACACTTTCCTTAAGCAATGTCATCTTAGGTCTCGGAGTATCCACTATCATTGGAGTAGTTTCGGGAATCGTTCCTGCCACGCTCGCAGCGCGAATGGATCCAGTAGAAGCTATTAGAACGAATTAATACACGCTAATTCACTATACAAAAAAGAGGTTGATCAAATGAATGATCAACCTCTTTCTGTATATAAATGCTTTATAATTCAAACCTATTCTTTCTCCACTACTTCACTTGTTCCTTTGGAGGATAAGCCAGATGCAGCTTTGATCTTTAATTCCAGCTCTTCCATCAGTTCAGGATTGTCCAGCAGAAGGGTTTTCACAGACTCACGTCCCTGACCTAGTTTTTCCCCATTGTATGAGAACCAAGAGCCAGCCTTTTTTACTATATCCAGCTCCACACCAAGATCAACTATTTCTCCTACTTTGGAGATTCCTTGCCCGTACATAATATCAAATTCTACCACTTTAAATGGTGGCGCAACTTTATTCTTCACCACTTTCACCTTGGTTCTATTACCTAGGATATTATCAGCACTTTCTTTGATCTGACCGATTCTTCGAATATCCAAACGTACCGAGGCATAAAATTTCAATGCATTACCACCAGTAGTAGTCTCAGGATTACCGAACATCACACCAATTTTCTCACGAAGCTGGTTGATGAAAATACAGGAACAGCCAGTCTTATTGATTGCTCCAGTTAGCTTTCGCAAAGCCTGAGACATCAATCTAGCTTGCAAACCCATTTTGGAATCACCCATATCGCCTTCCAGCTCTGCCTTTGGCACCAAAGCGGCAACAGAGTCAATCACGATAATATCTATCGCACCGGAACGAATCAAATGCTCTGCAACCTCAAGAGCTTGCTCCCCATTGTCTGGCTGAGAGATCAGAAGATTCTCTGTGTCTATACCCAATTTTTCTGCATAGGCCTTATCAAATGCATGCTCAGCATCTATAAAGGCCGCCATACCACCAGCTTTTTGCGCCTCTGCTATACAATGCAGCGACAAGGTAGTTTTACCGGAAGATTCAGGTCCATAAATCTCAATCACACGTCCACGTGGAATCCCACCTACACCTAAGGCGATATCCAAACCTATCGAACCTGTGGATATGGCAGGAATATCCACAACCTTATTATCGCTCAGTTTCATTACCGTGCCTTTACCGTAAGTCTTCTCCAACTTGTCGATGGTCAGTTGCAGGGCTTTTAATTTTTCAGCGTTATTACTCATGCTATTATTTTGTTAGATCCTATAGTTATATGAAAGTAAATAAACAGTAGTTTATAAGCAAGACAGCCACAACTATTGTTTTGGAAAGGCAAATTCGTAATTTTAATCGCCTTTCGGCACGTTTTTTCGTAATACCTATAGAATACCATCCTTTTCGTCAGGTATTGTCATTATAATTTATGAAAAGAATCCTCGGATCACTTACTCTCATTGTATTCTTTACCCTATTCGATCTCTCCGCACAAGATCAAGTAAGCTCCTATCCTTATACTTTTGGTGAGGAATTATCTTTTGAAGTTTCCTACGGATGGCTCAATCTTGCTGATGCCAAAATGCAAGTTTCCAAAAAACCGCAAAGTCAGAATGACAAACCACATTATAAAATTGATGTGTACGGCAAAACTAAAGGCGCAGCAACGATTTTTGGGAAAGTGAATGATAACTGGGGAACCTACCTCGATATTGAAACTAACCTCCCTTCCTTATCCTATAGACATATTGAAGAGGGCAAATACCGAAAGCACGAGTACGTCCACTTCGATCAAAAAAACAAAAAAGCAACTATGAAGCTTTTTGATAAGGAAAACAGAAATCTAAAGGACACAAAAGACTTTGATTTACCTGGTCAAGTTCAGGATCTGGTCAGCGGATTTTATCACTTAAGATCTCAAGATTTAAGGGATTTGAAGCCCGGAGAATCTATTCTAATCCGCGGATTCTTTGATAAGGAAATATATAACATTAAGTTAATCTACGAGGGCACAGAAACCCTAGATACCAATCTTGGAAAAAAGGAAACGTACATATTCTCTCCACAGCTCCCTAAGAATAAACTTTTTCGAGGAGAATTCCCTGTGAAGGTATGGGTCACAAAGGATCAGTATAAAATCCCAGTTAAAATCAAGGCCAATCTATTCATTGGCTCTCTCAATCTAGACATCATCTCTGCCAAGGGTTTGAAAAACAATTAATCCAAAAGTACATAACACTGGGGTAACATAGTGTCGCTATTATCAAACATTCTAGGCATTTGCATCCATTTTTAACACCCCCTGCGCTCATTTATTAGGTCCCAATCCTTAAATATTTCTTAATTTTAAATCAAACATTAAGAAATCCCTGATGAGCGAAAAGCAAAAAATCAAAGTTCTGGTAGTTGACGACGAACCTGATATTGTTGAAATCCTAAAATATAATCTCCTCAAAGAAGGTTATGATGTAGCCACTGCGGAAGATGGATTGAAAGCAGTAAAAACAGCAGCAAAGTTCCTACCTGACGTGATTCTTTTGGATATCATGATGCCTAATCAGGATGGCGTAGAAACTTGCCTTCAAATCAGACAGATCCCCGAGCTCAAAAATACCTTCATCATTTTCCTTACAGCTCGCATGGAAGAATATTCAGAAGTAGCGGCATTTGACGTTGGGGCAGATGATTACATCACCAAACCTATCAAGCCACGCGCATTGATGAGCAGGATTTCAGCGCTTTTCAGACGTGAGTCCAAGAAGGAACAAGATCAGATCCAGATCAAAATCAGAGATTTGATTATTGACCGTGGCAGCTATACGATTGACAAAGCAGGAAAGACAATTATCCTTCCTAAGAAAGAATTTGAGTTGTTGTATTTCCTAGCCAAAAGCCCTAATATCGTTTTCAGTAGAGATGAACTTCTTCAAAATATCTGGGGAACCGATGTATATGTGTTGGCGCGAACTGTCGATGTGCACATCAGAAAAGTACGTGAGAAAATTGGAGATGATTACATTACTACCGTAAAAGGTGTAGGTTATAAATTCGAATTAGGACAATAAATGTTTACCACTTCCAGAGGAATCTCTTTGATCCTGGCTTTAGCCATCTCGGCCCTGGTTGTCGCATTTTTGTCCTTGATGAATGAGTCGACTTACCTATTGCTCCTGGTAGCTTGGGGCGTTGCTTTTTCATCGGCTTACTTGCTAATTTCATTCACACTGGAGTTTTTTATATTCAAGGAAATCGGAGATATCTATTCTCTTTTGGAGAAAATCCAACGAAAAGATTTATCTGAAATCAGTGAAAAAGGAAGAATAAGTTCTATTTCTCCGTTGAGGAAAATCAATAAAGTCATAAATTCCTATGCGATAGCACGCCAAAAAGAAATTGATACCCTGCAGAAGAACGCTGAATTTAGAAGGGAATTTATTGCCGACATTTCACATGAGTTAAAAACCCCGATTTTTGCTACCCAAGGGTATATTCACACCCTTTTAGACGGAGCGATTGACGACAAACAAGTTAGAATGCGCTTTCTGAAAAGAGCTGCCAAAAGTCTAGATTCACTAGATATACTTGTTCAAGATCTTCTCACGCTGAATCAAATGGAAAGTGGTGTAATCAAATTCAATTTTACGGATTTTGATATGAAAGTACTTCTCGAAGAAGTAATGGAGGAGCTAGAACACAAGGCTTCTAAGCGGGACATACACATAGAATTTGAAGTAGAGTCAACTAAGCACTACTTGACAAATGGAGACAGACAGAAGATTTACCGAGTTTGCCAAAACTTGATCTTCAATGCCATGAAGTACAATCATACTGGCGGAGAAGTAAACATCTCCCTTAAAACTCTTAAAAACACCATCAAAGTGGATATCAAAGATGATGGACAGGGAATTCCTCCAGAAGACTTAAAGCGAATTTTTGAACGCTTCTATCGGGTGGAGAAAAGCAGAAATAAAAAAGAAGGGGGCACAGGCTTAGGATTAGCGATAGTTAAGCATATTCTAGAAGGCCACAAAAGCAAGATTTCTGTAAGTTCTACCGTGGGTAAAGGATCTATTTTCAGCTTTTCGCTACCTCTAGTGAAAGTCGATCCTACCGAAGAATAACCATAAGTGGTAACCCATAAAGAATAAAATCCAGAGAAGTTTTTTACCCATCCTTTTTTCCCTACTTTTGCAGCCTCAATTGAAGAGGCAGGAGAATCCATGAAGAAAGTAGATTTTGACAATCTTATTCTGTTTGAAAACGAGGATTATTTAGTAATCAATAAACCGCCGTATCTATCAAGCTTAGACGATAGGCACGAAGCGCAGAACATCCTAGACTTAGCCAAGGCTCACACACCCGATTCCCAACTGTGCCATCGATTGGATAAGGAAACTTCAGGATGTCTAGTGATTGCTAAGAATCCAGCGGCCTACAGGCATTTGGCCATGCAGTTTGAAAGCAGAAAAGTAAACAAAGTCTATCATGCAGTGGTGGAAGGGATCAAGGAATTCAGCGATGAGCTGGTGGACAGAAATCTCGCAGCCAACAATAAAGGAATAGCCAAAGTAAGTAAAGATGGCAAGCCAGCGCAGACGATTTTCAATACGTTGAAAACCTACTACGCACATACATTAGTCGAGTGCAAACCCATCACTGGGAGACTGCACCAGATTAGGGTTCATTTGGCTTACCTCAAGTCCCCGATTTGCGGAGACACTTTATATGGAGGTAACCCTTTATACCTTTCTTCTATCAAGCGTCGATTTAATTTAAAAAAAGAGACAGAAGAATTACCAATTATGCAGCGGGTTTCGCTTCATGCTTATTCGATTGGATTTCAGGGTTTGGACGGAGCAGATTTGTTCATAAATGCCCCCTATCCTAAGGATTTCAAGGTTTTGGTTACTCAGCTAGAGAAAACCAGCTAAGAGATCCCCATCGAAAAAAGTGAAGAAAAACCCGAAAATGATTGGTAGTAAAAAGCTAAGCCTGTGAAAATTAGGACTTAGTATTGGAAATATTTTGCATCCAAAACAAAATACTCCTATCTTTGTGTCCCTTTTTGAGGGTGAAATAAATTTAACAAGCTAAATATTAAACAGTTACACAGTGGATACTTTGAGCTATAAGACCGTATCAGCCAATGCCGCAACTGTAGAAAAGCAATGGGTGGTAGTGGATGCCCAAGCTGCAGTTTTAGGTAGATTGGCTAGTGAGGTAGCAAAAATCTTAAGAGGTAAGACGAAGCCAAGCTTCACGCCTCATGTTGATTGTGGTGACAACGTCATCGTAATTAACACAGACAAAATCAGATTAACTGGTGACAAGTGGGACTCCAAAGTTTATGTGAGACACACAGGTTATCCAGGTGGACAGCGTATTTCTACGCCAAGATTATTGAAAGAGAAATCTTCAACTATCTTGATCGAGAAAGCTGTACGAGGCATGTTGCCTAAAAACAGATTGGGAAGAAAATTATACGGCAACTTGTACGTATATGAAGGATCTGAGCATCCGCATATTGCACAGCAGCCTAAACCAATCACTCTTTAATCGTCTATTATGGAAATGATCAACAAAATCGGTAGAAGAAAAACCTCTGTGGCCAGAATTTATATGTCCCCAGGAAAAGGTGAAATCACCGTTAACAACAGATCTCTAGAAGTTCACTTCCCTTTTGAACTTCACCGGATTGTAGTAAAACAGCCATTGACACTAGTAGGTGTAGATGGTAACTACGACATCAAGATTAATGTAGATGGTGGTGGAAGTACAGGTCAAGCAGAGGCAGCTCGTATGGCTATCTCTCGTGCGCTATGTGAGTTCGACATAGAGCATAGACCAGCATTGAAAAAAGAAGGTTTCCTTACTCGTGACCCTAGAATGGTGGAACGTAAGAAGCCAGGACGTAGAAAAGCAAGAAGAAAATTCCAGTTCTCAAAACGTTAATCTGGATATACTTCTGGATATACAAAATATATTATGGCAAAATTAGAATATAAAGACTTACTAGATGCTGGTGTTCACTTCGGACACTTGACGAGAAAGTGGGATCCAAGAATGTCTCCATACATTTTCATGGAGAAAAATGGTATCCACATTATCGATCTTAACAAAACGCTTGTATGCCTCGACGAAGCATCTAACGCAATCAAGCAAATCGTACGCTCAGGCAAAAAAGTGATGTTCGTTGCTACTAAGAAGCAAGCGAAAGATCTTGTAGCTGCAGAAGCGAAGAGACTAAACATGCCTTTCGTAACCGAAAGATGGTTAGGTGGTATGATGACCAACTTCGCGACTATCCGTAAATCATTGAAGAAAATGTCTGGCTTGGACAAATTGATGAAAGAGGAAGCTTATAAGAACCTTGCGAAAAAAGAGCGTTTGATGGTTTCTCGTCAGAAAGACAAGATGGAAGATGTTCTTGGCGGTATCGCTGACTTGAGCAGATTACCTGCTGCACTTTTCATCGTGGACATCAAAAGAGAACACATTGCTATTGCTGAAGCAAAAAAGCTTGGTATCCCTGTTTTCGCATTAGTAGATACGAACTCTAACCCGAACGAGGTAGATTTCCCAATCCCTGCTAATGACGATGCTTTCAAGTCCGTATCTTTACTGGTTAAAGCATTCGGCGCAGCTATCGAAGAAGGTCTTTCAGAGCGTAAGAGAGACAAAGAAGACGCTAAACTTACTGAAGAGGAAGAAGCGAAAAAAGCTGTGGACGCTGCTGAAACAAAAGATTAATCCACTACTTGATTGAAATATATTAAAAATTGAACATCAGGTTTCGGCCTATGTTCAATTTTTTTGTTTTACCTGCATTTGCCTTTTGAGAATTCTCACTCAGACCAATGCACCCCATTACCGAGCACAAAACGTCTACGTTCTTCACTGAGAGCTAGAAGTTTTTGAAATTGAATTATATCGTTTAATCATACAAACTGATAATACCATGGCAATTACTGCACAAGAAGTAAACAAATTGAGACAAATGACCGGCGCCGGTATGATGGATTGCAAAAAAGCTTTAACTGAAGCTGAAGGCGATTTCGAAAAAGCGGTTGATATCCTTAGAAAAAAAGGTCAGAAAGTATCTGCTTCCAGAGCTGATCGTGAGACTAAAGAAGGTGTAGCATTAACTAGAATCACTACTGATGGCTCAAAAGGATATTTACTTACATTGACTTGTGAAACAGATTTCGTGGCCAAAAACGAAGGTTTCGTGACGTTTGCTAATTCTTTGATGGACATCGCAGTCGAAAACTCAGCTACTACGATCGAAGCTATTCTTGCACTTCCTTTCGAAGATCAGCTCGTAGCAGCTAAGATCGTTGAGATGACTGGCAAAATCGGAGAGAAACTTGAGATCTCACACTTTGAGGTAATAGAAGCTGAGACTGTAGTTCCTTACATCCACTCTAATGGTAAATTAGGTGTATTGGTAGGCTTGACTAATACAAACGGAACTGATGTAGAAGAAGCTGGAAAAGATGTAGCAATGCAAATTGCAGCGATGAACCCAGTTGCTTTAGACAAAGACGGAGTTGATTCTTCTACTGTAGAGCGTGAAATCGAAGTTGGAAAAGAGCAAGCAAGAGCTGAAGGCAAACCTGAAGAAATGCTTGAGAAAATCGCTTTGGGTAAACTGAATAAGTTCTACAAAGAGAACACACTTCTTAGCCAGTCTTTTGTAAAAGACAACAGCATGACGATCGCTCAATATCTTGATAGCGTAAGCAAAGGTATGACTGTATCTGCATTTAAAAGAGTATCTATCGGTTAATCCGAAAAGATCCTTAACCATAAAAAAACCTCTTCAATTGAATTTGAAGAGGTTTTTTGGTTTCCAAGTATTTGCTATTTTTAAATCTTTTAATCCGAAACTGAACCAGTAAAAGACAAAAGCTTCTTAATGTATGGTAAACACTCGCACTAAAGTAACTTCGGTCACCGGTCATCGGTCTTCCAGCTCGGTAAGCAAAGAAAAGAATATAAATGGCATCATTTGGGATAATCAGATTTTTAAAAATGCTTCCAGCCCTGAGCCTTAATCTGCACAGCCGTTCCACTTTTAGTGACTAGGAATTTCCCTTCCTCCGACTTTGTGATATGACCTATGAAGTGAATATCAGGATGCTTTTCTAGTTTCTCAAAGTCATTCTGATCAATCGTAAATAGCAATTCGTAATCTTCTCCCCCATTCATGACGCAGGTAATCGGATCGAGATTCAATTCCACAGCAGTATCAAAAGTCTGCTTATCAATTGGCAACTTATCTTCATAGATCGTAGCTCCTACTCCTGAGGCTTTGCAGATATGGAAAATCTCCGAAGCTAGTCCGTCCGAAATATCTATCATACTGGTAGGGATTACATCCATTTCCCGTAGTTCATGGATAATATCCACTCGGGCATCTGGCTTCAATTGACGAGCAGTGATAATGGTATATTTACCCAAATCAGGCTTCATATCAGGATTGGCAAGAAATACTTCCTTCTCACGCTCTAAGATCTGCAATCCAACCAAGGCTGCCCCAAGATCTCCAGTCACACAAAGAATATCATTTTCTTTAGCTCCAGATCTATAAGAGATTTGCTCAGGTTTTGCTTCGCCGATCGCAGTCACAGAGATCACCAAGCCACTTCTCGAAGCAGTAGTATCACCACCAATTAAATCCACACCATAATGCTCACATGCTGCATGAATACCTTCATACAAAGCGTCAATTGCCTCCACGGAGAATCTGTTAGATAGCGCGATGCTTACCGTGATCTGCTTTGGAACAGCATTCATAGCTGCCACGTCAGATACATTCACAGCCACAGCTTTGAAACCCAAGTGAGGCAATGGTGCATAGGATAGATCAAAATGAACTCCTTCCACCAAAAGATCAGTGGTCACGACTTTGACCATATTTCCAGCTTCAATCACTGCAGCATCGTCTCCAATACCTTTTAAGGTGCTGGAGTTTTTAATAATTACTTTTTTATTTAGATGATCGATCAAGCCGAATTCACCCAAATCGTTTATTTCTGTTCTTTTTTCTGACATAGTATTATTTCTCGCGGCGGCGCTCCCGATAGCTATCGGGAAACGCAGCGTTTTATGTACTTATTCTATTGGCACTTTTTGAATTTCAGATTTACGAGATTTAAAGTGAAGTTGAGGTTCTTCTACAACTCTCGCCACTTTGAGACCTTCCTACAATTCAGCATCTTCTAAACCAACTTTTTCAATTTTCAGATCTTTCAATCCGCCCCGGCGGACAAGTTTTTTCCATCAAAAATATCTAATGATAAATGTTCACTAATGAATATTGAAGTTAAGATATCTCCTGACACAACTCAATCAAAACACCATTCGTGCTTCGAGGATGTAAAAATACCACTAATTTATTATCTGCTCCCAGTTTCGGATTTTCATTCAAGATTTCGAAGCCTTCACCTTTGAGTCTTTCAACTTCAGCCGTGATATCCTCCACATCAAATGCGATATGATGAACACCTTCTGATTTTCGCTCCAGATATTTAGCAATCGGACTACTTTCATCTGTCGCTTGGAGTAGTTCAATTTTGGTTTCTCCTACTTGGAAAAAAGATGTCGCTACTTTCTCTCCATCTACTTTCTCCGTTTTGAAGTGTTCTTTTCCAAGTAGCTTCGCAAAAAGTGAATTAGACTTTTCTAGATCGCTTACAGCGATTCCTATATGCTCGATTTTCCTCATTTTTAAATTTGCTATATTTGCAGTGAATCATTTTGGGAGCAAGCCTGTTTTCCCAATATTCAACTTAAGACAAAGTAATATATAAAAATATGATAATCGTTTCTGACAAAGCCAAAGAGCGTATCCTAGAGCTCAAAAAAGAGGAAGGACGCGCAGAAAATGAAAATATACGTGTTTCGGTGAAAGGTGGCGGCTGCTCAGGTCTAATGTACGACTTAGGCTTCGATGGCGCTCAAATAGAAACTGACCATGTATTTGAAGATAAAGGAGTGAAAATCCTAGTGGACAGAAAAAGCTTACTATACTTAGCCGGAACTACACTGGAATTCACCGACGGACTGAATGGAAAAGGTTTCCAATTCGTCAATCCAAATGCTAGCAGAACCTGCGGATGTGGCGAAAGCTTCTCCGTATAAGCTAGCATTCTTGCAAATCATAAGAAGGCAACCTGATCGGGTTGCCTTTTTTAGTGCATTTTTCGCCTCAATCCTTACCTTTGCCCACTAGAAAATTAACCCAGATTATGGAAGAGCAAATCAAAAAAATTCAACTCAATGACTTGCACGTTGCCCTTGGCGGTAAAATGGTGCCTTTTGCAGGATATAATATGCCTGTGCGTTACAGTTCTGATAATGAAGAGCACCTTTGCGTGAGAAATGGCGTGGGCGTTTTTGATGTGTCCCATATGGGCGAATTCATGGTGGAAGGCCCAGAGGCTCTCAACCTGATCCAAAAAGTTACTTCAAACGATGCTTCTAAAATCGTCGATGGACAAGCGCAGTATTCTTGCTTTCCAAACGAAACTGGTGGTATCGTAGATGATCTTATCGTATACAAGTTTGAAGACGAGAAGTTTATGCTTGTCGTAAATGCTGGTAATATTGACAAAGATTGGACTTGGGTAAACCAGCACAATACCATGGGCGCTACCCTCACCAATATCTCTGATGGGATGTCACTTTTCGCTATTCAAGGCCCGAAAGCTATCGAAGCAGTACAATCCCTGACGCCAGTTAATCTTTCTGAGGTTAAATTCTATCATTTCACTGTAGGAGAATTTGCAGGAGTTCAGGATGTGATCATCTCTGGAACGGGATATACAGGCTCCGGTGGATTTGAGATCTACGTGAAAAATGAGGATGCTGAAAAAGTTTGGAACGCTGTGTTCGAAGCTGGAAAAGACTTTGACATCAAGCCAATCGGCCTAGGTGCTAGAGATACACTCAGAATGGAAATGGGTTATTGTCTATACGGAAATGACATCACCGATACCACTTCCCCTTTGGAAGCTGGGTTGGGTTGGATCACCAAATTCAATAAAGACTTCACCAATTCTGATGCGCTTGCAACACAGAAAGAAGCTGGAGTATCAAAGAAATTGGTTGGCTTCATCATGCAAGAAAGAGGTATTCCAAGAGGACATTATCCTATCGTGGATGCAGCTGGAGAGGTAATTGGTGAAGTAACCTCAGGCACACAATCTCCAAGCATGGGAGTTGGTATCGGCTTAGGTTATGTAAAAACAGAATTCAGTAAGGTGGGAACTGAGATTTTCATCCAAGTAAGAAACAAGAATTTAAAAGCAGTGGTGGAGAAACTTCCACTTTTGAAAGCCTAATGCAACACGTAGAAATCTGCTTCAGTCCAGAATTAATTCACCTGCATGAATTACAGGGCAAAATCGTGGTAGTGGTTGATATTTTTCGAGCCACTTCCACGATGGTTGCGGCATTGGGAAATGGAATCTCAGAAATAAAAACCTGCGCTGACCTGGAAGAATGCCGAACTATGGCTTCTTCGGACTATTTAATTGCAGGGGAAAGAAATGGAATCATGGCGGAAGGTTTCCAGTTGGGAAATTCACCTCTAGCCTATCTTACCGGTGAATATCAAGGCCAGAAACTTGCGATGACTACTACTAATGGTACGCTGGCAATTTCTAAATCTATTGGAGCCGAAGAGATTTTGATTGGTGCTTTTCCAAATCTACAGGCAACTGTTAGCTACATTCAATCACGAGAAATGGATGTCCTAATTCATTGTGCTGGATGGAAAGGAAAGTTTAACCTAGAAGACTCTCTCTATGCCGGAGCACTGGTAAAAGCATTGGAGGCAACTCACTATTCTGAAGATGATGCAGCGATTGCTATGAAGTCTTTGTATGAAAAAGAAGGGCATGACCTGAAGAATTTTCTTTCACAGGCTTCCCATGCAAAACGTCTACAAAATCACAACATCGATTCCGATATAGACTTTTGTCTTACGCTGGATTTATTCAGCTTGGTAGGCAAAGTTGAAAACGGGATTCTAACTGGTATAAAGCTTTAAAATGCTTCTCCAAAAGTAAAATAAAACTGAAGATCCTCTCCAGGAGAATGAGCTAAATCTAGTCGCAGATTTAGCTTTTTCTTTTTAGTGAGTTGAAATCTCCCCCCGGTTCCGTAGGTAAGTTTTGTGTTTTGAAATTGAAATTTATTTTCAGCAGAGAATACATTTCCAACTCCCGAGAAAAACGCTGCACCCCAACGTGGAAGAAATTTATATCGATATTCTCCTTGCAGTATCACCGAATTTTGATCTCTATATTTCCCTTCGAAAAGACCCCGCATCCGCTTGTTCCCTCCCATATTTGCCAGCGAAAAAAAAGGAGCTCCTCCTGAAGTAAGTTCAGAGTAAAAATTAGTCGCAAATACCTGATTATCTTTTATCGGAAATAGGTTTCTCAGATCAACTACTACACGGTTGTATTTAAAATCACTTCCTAAGTACTTAGCGTATTGCTGAAAACTAACCTCCGCATAATTCCCATTTGTGGGATATAGCTGATTGTCTCTAGAATCATAAACTAGTAAGGGACCAATCCCACTTACAACACCTCCTTGGGGTCCTGTAAATTCCCCATTGATTAACTGACCAGTAGGATCTAGATCGTATATATCATAACTGTCAAATCCATATCGAATACCTAAATACAAATTGGGTGAAATTTTACGTGCATAATCAAACCTAATCCTCGGATATTTGGCGGAATAGCTTTCTTGATCACTTTCTGCTATATCATTTCCAACTCCATAGAAATAATATACATAGCTGTACCATCCCACTTCTCCAATAAAAAGATCTTTGTTCGCTGGTGTGAAAATCCTCCAACTTGCATAGGTTAAAATTTGCTTTCTCAGAGAATAGGCAAGCCCAGCTGTTATTAGACTCTCATAGGTGTCAATGTTTGCGAGCTTGAACGAACCTACTGCGCCCGCCCCGAACACCCATTTAGTCTCAGGAGTATAATAAACCAGAGGCAATACAGAAATTGTAAGTTTATCATTTTTTCCAATTCCATCGGAGTCAGCTTTTTGAGCTAGGCAATTGAATGATACAAATAGGAACAGGAATATAAATCTCACGTTGAAAAGTACGAAAGTCCCTTCAAAACAGATTAAAGTATTGATAATTATCTGACCTTATTATGCTCTAGGCATGACTAAATAGGTGGTTTTATAAAGATTTTTTTTTTTTGAACCATCCTTGATTTTTGGCGTTTACCGATAAGTTAAACTACCATCAACCAACTTTTAACAATGAAAAACGGAACTATGATCCAATTTTTCCATTGGTATTCCCCAGAGGATACCATTTGGAAGGAAGTAAAAGAGAAAGCAGAATACCTGGGAAATCTAGGAATTACAAGTGTCTGGCTTCCTCCAGCTTCGAAAGCTGAACAAGGAGGAAGAAGTGTAGGGTATGATAGTTACGATTTATTTGACCTCGGGGAATTTGACCAGAAAGGTTCTGTAAGGACTAAGTATGGTACTAAAGATGAATTTATTGAAGCGACTCAAGCCCTTCATGATAAAGGAATTCAGGTCATTGTTGATTTAGTATTTAATCACAAAGCTGGAGGAGATGAAACTGAAGTCATCAAAGCCATAAAGGTTAGTGAAGAAAATCGTTTGGAGAACATCTCAGATCCTTATGATATTGAAGCTTTCACTAAATTTACTTTTCCTGGAAGAAATGGAATGTATTCTAAATTTATATGGGATAAACAATGCTTTAGTGGAGTAGATTACGATCATAGAAATCAAGATAACGGCATATTTAATTTTTTGAGCGAATATGGTGACGATTGGGAAAACGTGATCGACGATGAAAAGGGTAATTATGATTACTTGATGTTCTGCGATATAGAATTTAGAAATCCAGCAGTACGTGAAGAGTTATTAAATTATTCTCTTTGGCTACACGAACTCACCTATTTCGATGGAGTGCGTTTAGATGCCGTAAAACACATACCACCTCAATATTTTAAAGAATTTCTTCACCTACTTAGAGAGCGGACAGGAAAGGAAATCTTTGCAGTTGGTGAGTATTGGGCCCCAGGTTATTTAGAATTACTCCAGCGCTATATTGATGCTACTGACAGCACAATGAGTGTGTTTGATTCTGCACTTCAACACAATCTTCATAAAGCATCAAACGCAGGTAGTGAGTTTGATCTACGAACAATCTTCGATGAATCATTAGTTGCGCACAACCAAGCATTGGCTGTAACACTAGTGGACAATCACGATACGCAGCCACTTCAGTCACTGGAAGCGCCAGTTGAACCATGGTTCAAGCCGCTTGCTTACGCACTTATCTTGCTGCGCAACGATGGTTATCCATGTGTATTTTATCCTGATCTCTTTGGTGCGAGCTATTGGGATAAAGGGGACGATGGTCAAGATTATGAGATTTTTATCAATAAAGTGGACGGATTGGAAGCAATGCTTTATGTTAGAAAAGATTTCGCTTTTGGAACTCAGCGTGATTATTTTGAAAGCATGAATACAATCGGTTGGACAAGAGAGGGAGACGAGGAGCATTCTGGATGTGCAGTAGTGATGTCCAATGCCGATGGCGCCACTATCTCAATGGAGATTGGGACTAGATATTCAGGGAGAAGTTTCCGTGATATCCTAGGTAAAATCCAAGATGAAGTATGGGTAAATGAGTCCGGATGGGCAGAATTCCATTGTGCTCCGGGATCAGTTTCTGTTTGGACTGAAATCATTTAGACTTTTCAAGAGCTGGCAAATACTGCCAGCTCTTTTTATTATTCAGCGACCTTAGTTAAAAGATGAGCTGACAACACTTTTATCTCCGCAACAAATGGCCTAGATTGACAGGCTGAAACTACAGCGGATTATGAGATACAAATTTTTAAATCATACACTTCTTATCATTTTACTGGCCTCAGTATTTTTTAAAAGTTATGCACAGACAAGCAAACCAAATGTACTTTTCATCGCCGTCGATGATCTTCGATCTGAATTAGGCCACTTTGAAAACAGCACTATCATTACGCCAAATCTCGATAAGTTAGCTTCCGAAGGCGTAAGTTTTAGCCACCATTTTGTGCAAGTTCCCACCTGCGGAGCTTCTCGTGCGGCTTTTCTCACTGGGAAAAGACCGAGCAGAATTGTTGAACTAGGTAATAATATAATGGGCGATGAATGGTCCATTAAACCTGAATCAGAAAATCCAGAAACATTTATCCATCATCTTCGAAGGAATGGATATCATACTGTAGGCATAGGCAAAATCTCCCATTCAGCAGATGGATATGTTTATGGATACGAGGAGGCAGTTTCTAATCAAAGAGAATTGCCATACAGCTGGGATGAAATGCCATTTGACTATGGGCAATGGGAAACTGGCTGGAATGCATTTTTTGCTTACGCAAATGGGGAAAATCGCCAAAGCATGAAAAAGCAAGTTAAGCCCTACGAGGCAGCGGACGTAGATGACTTGGGATACCCGGACGGATTGACAACACAGTTAGCAATCAAAAAACTACGGGAATTAAAAAATCAATCACAGCCATTTTTCTTAGGTGTAGGTCTATTCAAACCACATTTGCCTTTTACCTCTCCACAAAAATACTGGGATCTTTACGACGAAGATCAAATTCCTGTGGCAAAGAATCCTAGGAAGCCTAAAAACGTGGCAAATTCTAGTCTCCAAGAAAGTGGTGAGTTCAATGGCTATGAATTGGGTGAAGAAAAAGCTGGATTGGATAAGATCCTATCCGATGATTATGCCAGAAAAATCAAGCATGCCTATTATGCTGCCGCGTCTTATTCGGATGCCCAGATTGGTTTAATTCTAGACGAATTGACGGCGCTTGAACTGGATCAAAACACCATAGTAATTGTGTGGGGAGATCATGGCTGGCATTTGGGTGAGCAGCAGATTTGGGGAAAGCATACGCTTTTTGAAAATGCATTAAATTCTGCGCTAATTTTCAAAATCCCCGGATCTACTATTAGTAAAATTGATTCGTCAATTGTGGAATCAGTTGACATCTATCCTACACTTTTGGAACTACTCGACGTGAAAACGCCTGGAAATATGGATGGAGACAGCTTCGCAAGTCTATTAAAAACCAAAGAATCTCAATCTGGAAATGTCGCCTATTCCTACTACAACAAAGGGATTTCGGTCAGAACCGATCGCTATAGATTAACGAAGTATTTTAGAAGTGTCGAGCCAACTATTGAGCTATATGATCATCAGACAGATCCGCTAGAAACGATCAATATTGCCGAACAAAACCCGAAAATAGTAACTGAATTAATGCCCTTGTTGGAAAAAGGAAATACTGGATTGTTTGATTAATAAGGAATTACTTAAAACTAAGTAATAATTATATTTTCTAACATAGCAAAAATTTAAGTTTATGATTTATCTGATTTGGGGAGTTCTAAATATTTTATTGATTCTAAGTTGGCTGTGGATTGGATTCAGCCTTTTTTTTAGACGAAAAAACATTGCGGTAGGAAATTCAAGACCTTATTCTATTTTTTTTGTTGTCGGTTTACTCGTCTTACTTTCAGCTAAATCAAAGGATTCTGTCGCTCCTAAAATGAGTTACAATAAACCCACAACGGTAACTATTGTAGAAACAGGTAAAACCTTGACCAACCATATTTCCATTGTCTCTATCCGTGACAAAGAATCGGGTGAAATCCTAACGCAATACACAGATTCAAATCTTACAGGTTTTATGTCAGGTTTAGATTGGGAACAATCAGGAGTATACGAAAGTGACGGAAAGCTCGAAGTAAATGGCATTTTATCATGGAGGTTATTTGGGATAAATTTTTTCAGTCAATCGAAATCCTTTACTGAAGTAATTTCAGAATAGAATTAACCCATTCACTATTTCAGCTTCTCGTTATTCTTGTGCCTATCGATGTCTCGAATATTCTTCTTTTCGAAATTCTTCTTCATCGCATCAGTGAGATCAACACCAGTCTGATTAGCCAAGCAGATCAACACCCAAAGCACATCTGCCATCTCATCGCCTAGATCATTTCCCTTATCAGATTCCTTGAAGGATTGCTCTCCGTAGGTTCGGGACATGATTCTGGCTAACTCTCCGACTTCTTCCATCAATATTGACATATTAGTCAATTCGTTGAAGTAGCGGACACCGACAGTTTTGATCCAATGATCTACTTGCTGTTGGGCTTCAGAGATGGTAATTTCGGATTTCATATTACTTTTGAGTTTTACCAAAATTAACAATCTATTAGTTTCCACCGCAAAAATCAAGTTTAATCGGTTCGGTTCTTGCAGAAAGCAGTTTCAATTTTAGGTATGCCCAAGGCAAGTCTTTAAAACTTGCTAAAAGCAAAATCAGGGTTTTATGAATTCATATTTCGAAGCGATCAGAACCTCCATTCTTTATTTTCCGCTTATTGCCTTTCTAAGCTTTGTGCCCTATGCATATTTCCAATATCGTAGGATAGGATATGTTCAAGTTAACAGAGGCTTTGTTTTTTATGTCTTCGCATTTTATCTGATGACAGCATTTTTCCTAACTGTTCTCCCTCTTCCACCGATTTCAGCTAAATTCTGTGAATTCAGAGGAAGTGTTCCTCCAACATTTTTTCCATTTCGTTTTGTGATAAATACCTTCAGAGAGGTACAAGGAAATATATCACTTTTCAGTATTGTACAAAGCACCACCTTTATGGTTACCGCTTTTAATGTATTGTTATTAATGCCATTGGGCTTTTTCCTAAAGTATCTATTCCAAATTAAAAGTATTGGAATAGCAACTTTGCTAGGTTTTTTAGCATCTCTATTCTTCGAAATCACGCAACTTACAGCCCTTTACGGACTATATCCATGCCGATACAGATATTTTGAGGTGGATGATTTGATCACCAACACGTTTGGATGTTTCGTCGGATTTACCATTGCATCCTATACTACTTTTCTTCCAAATGTATCCAGTAAGCCACTTTTAAATCAAAGCTCGGTCACGTTGACACAGCGATTTTTGGCAATATTTGTTGATTCACTTTTGGTGATTTTGTTTACCGCCTATATTATTGAGGGGATTACAGAGAAAGTGTGGCTACTCTCTCTGATGAAAGTCGGACTGCTATATTTCTATTTTATTCTTACAAGCAAACTGACCAATGGACAGACCTTTGGCAAGAAGCTATTGGGCATTCGAATCGTCAGAATGGATGGGCTTAAACTCAGTTACAAAGATTTAATTGCTCGTTATGGCATATTTTTGATACTCCCTTTTTTGGTTGGTGAAGTATCTAAATTTTTGATTGACACCAGATTCGATGACAATTTTTACTTATTTCTATATATGTTATTTTTAGCCATTTGGTTTTTTGGAACCGTTATGGTGACTTTTATCAGAAAAGATCGACGCGGTTGGCTGGATAGATTTGCTCATACTACGCAGGTTTTAGCACAAAAGGAGAAAGAAAAGTAAGTAGTCTTTTAAAAAATTTTCAGGTTACAAAAAACAATTCTAGAAAAATTTACATAATGTTTCGAGATGTTGGCTTAAATTGAGGCGTGTATATAGACTGAGGATTTCCTCACATTGGATATTCACAAACTCTACAAGTTAAGCCATGAAATATTTCATTATTCTTCTTTTTACCTCACTTATTTCTGTTTCCTGTTCTACTAAGGAAGAACCAAAACAGCTTCCACGCATTGCAATAGCAGGAATAGCGATTGAGTCGAGCACTTTTTCACCAGCGACAAGTGATGTAGAGTCCTTCCGAACTAGAGAAGGCGCCGATATATTCTCTTATTACCCGTTCCTTGATTCAGCTTCTGCGGATAGAGGGAGAGCCGAATGGTTTCCAACCCTTAGAGGTCATGCCATTCCAGGTGGAATAGTGACCCGGGAAGCTTATGAAGAGTTGGTGGGTAAAACGCTGAAAATGCTAGAAGAGAATCTACCCTATGACGGACTTTTCTTCGATATCCATGGTGCCATGAGCGTGATAGGATTAGATGATCCAGAAGGGGATTTCATCATCAGAGTTCGAGAAGTTGTAGGGACAGAGACTTTGATTTCCACCTCTATGGATCTACATGGAAATGTTTCATGGAGGCTGGCAGAAAACACAGATTTGATCACTTGCTACAGAATGGCTCCCCATGAGGATGCGCTAGAATCGAAGCAAAGAGCAGTAGAAAATATGTTGGATAGGCTGGAAAGTGGCAAAGGAAAACCTGCTTACAAAGCTTGGATTCCGGTTCCTATTTTGCTACCTGGCGAAAAGACAAGTACTAGAATCGACCCTGGCATGAGTCTTTATGCAAAAGTAGACCCAATGACCAAGAAAGAAGGAGTGATCGATGCTGCGATATGGATTGGATATGCTTGGGCAGATGAGCCTAGAAATCATGCCGTGGTGATGGTGACTGGAGATGATGAGAAACAGGTGACAGAATCGGCTGAGGAACTTGCGAAGAGCTTCTGGGATGTGCGGAATGAATTCGAATTTGTTGCTCCTGTAGCCACCTTGGATGAAAGCTTGAAAATGGCATTAGCTAGTGACAAAAAGCCTTTCATGATTAGCGACATGGGTGACAACCCAACTGCTGGTGGTGCTGGCGATGTAACTTGGACATTGACAGAAATTTTAAAAAGACCTGAATTCAAATCTGAAGACGGTCCAATATTGATTTATGCGTCTATCCCAGGTCCTGAGTTTGTGGAGAAGGCAATTGCTGCTGGAGTTGGAGGAAAAGTGGAAGGAACTGCTGGAGCAGCTATTGACGACAGGTTTGCACCTCCTGTGATGCTGAAAGGAACTGTAGAAGCAATCAAAGAAGGCGACAACGCAGCTGAAGTTGAAGTAGTAGTGAAGGTTGGCTCGGTGCATGTAATCGTGACCAAAAAGCGCAAGCCTTATCATAGAGAAAGTGACTTCACAAACCTTGGATTGAAGCCAAGAGAGGCAAATATTGTGGTAGTGAAAATTGGCTATTTAGTGCCGGAATTATATGATATGCGAGGAGATTGGATTATGGCATTGACTCCGGGCGGAGTTGATCAGGATTTGGAGAGATTAGGATACAAGCGAATTAACCGTCCGATGTTCCCGTTAGATGCTGCGATGGCAGATCCAGATTTGAAAGCTAAATTTGTTCCAGCGGCGAATAAGCTTGACTGATTTTTAATGAAAAAGTCTTGAGTCTTAAGTCTAAAATCTAACATCTTTGGAAAATGATGAACGCAAAACCATCTTCAGTTGAAGAATACCTCAGTTGGTGCTCTCCGGAGGTAAGAGAAAAGCTTGAACAAATGCGCACAACTATTCTGAAAGCTATTCCAAAAGCTAAAGAAGTTATCAGTTATCACATGCCAGCATATAAAACTACAGAGGTACTGGTATATTTCTCTGCTGCCAAAAAGCACATAGGCTTCTACCCTACAAGCAGTGGTGTGACTGAATTCAAAAAAGAGCTCAAGAAATATGTGACCTCAACTGGCGCTATTCAATTCCCACTAGATAAGCCTCTACCGATTCAATTGATTACCGATATCTCTAAATTCCGAGCCGCGGAAGCTGAGGCTAAAGCGGAGCTGAAGAAGAAGAAGAAAGAGTAAACGGCATAAAGTGATTTTCTAAATGCTGGAAGACCGAAGACGGGAGACCGAAGTGT